>CAZZCR010000029.1:0-64055 GCA_964652995.1 uncultured Flavipsychrobacter sp.
TGTAGGTGATAATGGTAACACCTGTACCCAGCACACCAGGTGTCATTGCTGACATACCCGTTACAAGGCCTGTCAGTGCTCCTACGTCAGCCACGCCCGGATCGTGCGAGCTCCATAGACCACCCGTTGATGTTGTAGCAACCGTAACCGAACTACCTTCACATACCTGATTCGGTCCTGTAATTGTGTCAGGGAGAGGATTCACTGTAACAGTAAACATCGCGTTACATCCTGAACCTAAAGTATAGGTTACGGTAACCACGCCTTGAGATAGTGCTGTAATGACGCCGGTGCCGACATTGATAGTTGCTTTTGTTGTGTCGCTGCTGCTCCATGTACCACCCGGAGTTGAGTTACTATAGTTCGCAGTATTACCAACACACACCTGAATCGGACCTATTGTTCCTACAGGTATCGGGTTTACTGTAACTGCGTATGTTGATAAACAACCGGTTGAGAGAACATAAGTAATGGTTGCTACACCCAGAGTGCTTCCTATCACAATCCCTGTTGCCGGGTCTATCGGTGCAATTCCCGGGTTGCTACTGCTCCAGACACCGCCGGAGATAACGTTGCTGAGCGTCCTTGCCTGACCTAAACACATGTCGCTTGGGCCTGTGATCGGATAAGGAGCGAGGATGAGGAATACGTCTTTAGTTGTTTTACAGCCGGTAGGCAATGTATAAGTTATGGTTGCAGTGTCCACGTTTACTCCGGTTGCGAGACCTGAAACGGGATCGATAGTAAGGATGGTTGTGTCGTCGCTGGTCCATGTACCACCGCCTGGGCTGCTCAGATACATAGTTGAACTCAGGTTACAGAAACCTGCGCTACCTGTAATTGTTGTAGGCAGCGGCTGCACTGTAGCCATCACTGAACGTGTACAGCCGGTCACGGCGAGTGTATAAGAAATGTTTGCAGTTCCTAAAGCCAAACCAGAAACAACACCCGCTGCATCGACAGGAGCTACAGAAAGGTTACTGCTGCTCCATGTGCCACTTGTGCTCACAGTTGCCAGTGTTTGAGTCAAACCGATACAAACGTTCAGGTTCCCTGTGATGGTAGCCGGTTGCGGGTTCACAGTAACTGTTGTTGTACGCACGCAGCCTATGCCAATTGTACGCACAATAGTTGCAGTTCCTGCAGCAATACCAGTTACCACGCCTGTTGATGGGTCAACACTTACATTTGGATCAGGGCTGCTCCATGTGCCTGTTCCCGGCGTACTACTTACTGTTATGGTTCCGTTCTCACATACCCACATTGGACTTGGTCCTGTTATTGTGGTAGGTAAAGCATGGACAGTCACGACCACTGTACTGCTACATCCTGTTGATAGACTATAGCTAATCGTTGCAGTTCCTGGAATTACACCTGTTACAATTCCTGTCGTACTTCCTATCGTTGCCACTGTTGGCGTGCTGGTGCTCCATGTGCCTGAAGGTGTTGTGTTCGTCAATGTTATCGTTTGACCTTCACATACCTGTGCACTTCCTCCGATTATCGCAGGTAGATTATTTACAGTTACCACTGCAAATACCGAGCACCCTGTGCCCAGCGTGTATGTTACAGTGGTAGTGCCCGTTGAGATACCTGTAATAGCTCCGGTCATTGCGTCAACCGTTCCAACCGCAGGGTTTGATGAAGCCCATGTGCCGCCCGGTGTTGTAGTGGTCAATGTTCCGGTTGCGCCCTGACATACCTGCAGTGAACCGCCGATCGCAGATGGCAAAGCATATACGGTTACGATCTGTGTAACACGGCAAGTTGTTGGTAATGTGTAGCTCACAATTGTTGTGCCTGCTGTAACACCGCAGAGCGATGTTGTAGCAGTGTTGATAGAACCGATAGCCGGAGCACTACTGCTCCATGTACCACCCGGTGTAGCGCTACCCAGTGTTGTACACTGACCCACACATGTTGTAGGTGTACCTGTGATAGCTGTCGGCAACGGATTTACTGTTATTGTACGTGTACTGAAACATCCTGCACCTGCAGTGTAGGTAACATCGGCAGTGCCTGCTGAAATGCCTGATACGATACCAGTTGTCAGACCGATAGTTGCTGCAGAACCTGACATTGTCCATGTTCCGCCGGCTGGAGTACAGCTGAGAGTTGTTGTTCCGCCTACACATACGTTGGCTGCACCTGTTATGAGGCCCGGTAGCGCATTGATAGTCACGATAGCTGTTTTGCGACAGCCGGTTGGCAAAGTATAAGTGATAGTTGCTGTACCGTTGATGATGCCGTTGATCACACCTGTAGTGCTTCCGATACTTGCAGTAGTTCCTGAGATAGACCAGGTACCTGTTGCCGGAGTGCAGCTCACGGTAGTGGTTTGTCCCACACACACGGAAAGCACACCTGTGATTGCACCCGGAAGCGGGTTAACGGTGATCGGTGATGATACGAGTGAACAACCTGAAGCGAGCGTATAGGTCACGTTACAAGTACCTGCACTGATGCCTGCATAAGTGCCCGATCCTGTTGCTATGGTGCCGATGGCTGGGCAGGAAGCACTCCATGTACCACCTGAAGGAGAGCCTGTCATGGTGATCGTGCTGCCCTCACAAACTTGTGCACTTGCCGGTGTGATCGATGTTGGTAGTCCGTTCACCAGCATTACTGTGGTACGTGCACAACCTGTACTCAATGTGTAAGAAACTGTTGTAGTACCTGCACCCACGCCGCAGAATACGCCTGTAGCCGGGTTAATGGTTCCTACCGCAGCCGATACGCTGCTCCATGTACCACCTGCAGGCGTACTGTTCAGCGTAGTGCACTGACCAGCACAAATGCTGGTAGTGCCCGTGATGGCAGTAGGCAGCGGATTCACAGTTACCACTGCTGTTCTGCGGCAGCCGCTACTCAATGTATAAGATATAGTTGCAGTACCTGACGTTGCACCTGTGGTGATGATGCCCGTACCCACGCCTATAGACGCAGTGGTCGGGTTGTCACTGAGCCATGTGCCGCCGCCTGGTGTACTTGAAATTGTTGTTGTTCCGCCCTGACAGAGACTGAGCGAACCACTGATAGCACCCGGAAGGGCATTTACAGTAACTATTGTGGTTGTGATGCAGCCTGAGCCAAGCGAATAAGTAATAGTGCTTGTACCTGAAGCCACACCGCAGAACAGACCTGTGGTAGCGTCAATCGTGGCCACAGCCGGGTTGCTGCTGCTCCATGTACCGCCGCCTGCCGAGTTGGTCAGAGTATTACACTGACCAACACAAGCCGTAAGCGTACCACCTATTGTACCCGGCAATGTGTTCACTGTTACGTTTAGTGTAGAGAAGCAACCTGTTGCACCTACGAGGTAGGTGATGGTAGTAGTACCTGCCGAAGAACCACAGAGGTAACCGGGACTAAGCATAGCGCCTACCGATGGAGTACTGCTGCTCCAGGTACCACCCGTAGTTGAAACGGTATAAGTATTACATGCACCTACGCACATAGCCAGTGGTCCGGTTATGGCAGAAGGGCCGGGATTAACAGTAATTGTTTTAGTGACAAAACAACCTGAGCCCAAAGCATAAGTGATATCTGCCGTACCTACTGCCACCCCGAACACATCACCTGTGCCGGATACAGTTGCTACCGTAGGATCAGAACTGCTCCATGCACCGGCTGGTGAAGCGCTGGCAAGCGTTATCGTTTGGCTGATACAAACCGAGGAAGGACCTGTGATGGCCGCCGGAGCGAGATTCACAGTCACATCAGCAGTAGTGATACATCCTGTTGGTGCAGTGTAAGTAATGGTCGAAGTACCGCCGGTAAGTGCGGTCCAGGTACCGGTTGACAGATCGATCGAAGCGACCGTACCGGTGCCCGATGTCCATGTGCCGGATGGGGTAGCGCTACTGAGCGTAGCTGAAGCTCCCTGACACAAAGAGAGTGTTCCGGTTATTGCTCCCGGTGCTCCGTTGACTGTAGCCACTGCAGTAGCGATACAGCCTGAAGGCAGCGTGTAGGTAACGGTACAAGTACCGGCTCCAACGGCTGTGACAAGTCCAGTAGAAATGCCAACAGTAGCAATAGTAGGGCAGGCCATACCCCAGGTGCCACCTGCAGTTCCATGGGAAAGTGAGCTTGTCTGCCCAACACACAAACTCAATGTGCCGGTTGGTGCGGCTGGTGCCGCAGTTACGGTTACTACAGACGTTGTGAAGCAACCTGTTCCCACAGAATAGGTTATGCGACTTGTGCCGGTCGCTATCCCTGTTACAATCCCTGTAGAAGATCCAACTGTCGCCACACCTGGTGTGCTGCTGGTCCACGTACCACTTGGGGTTGCGTGTGACAGCGTTGTTGTAGAACCCACACAGGTTGTAAGTGAGCCGGTGATAGGACCCGGAGTAGTAACAACATTAACCGTCGTAATTCTCGCACAACCTCCAACCCTATATGAAATTAATGCTGTTCCAGCTGAAACACCCGTCACAATGCCTGTAGTTACTCCCACTGTTGCAACGCCCGGTGCACTCGTGAACCAGAATCCTCCCGACGGTGAACTACTCAAAGCTGTGGTAGATCCCACGCACACACCAAGTGACCCTGTAATTGTCGAAGGATACGGGTTAACCGTAACTGTCATTGTCGAAAAACAGGTCGCAATACCATAGGTTATCGTCGTAGTGCCCAGCGATATTCCGGTCACAATACCCGTCGTTGGATTGACGGTGCCCACTGCTGTATTAGAGCTGCTCCACGTACCACCCGCCGTTGGATTTGATAGGGTAGTAGTCGAACCAAGACATGCAGTAGGTATTCCCGTTATAGCGCCTGGTGATGCAACGACAGTGACAATAGCCGTATCAAAACAGCCGCCGAACGCGTATGTGACCATCGTAGTGCCGGGTGCAACACCCGTAATGATACCACTAGCCGAACCGATCGTGGCTACTCCGGTATTACTGCTTGTCCAGCTTCCACCCGCCGTTGTGCTGCTCAATGTTACCGATGAACTCACACAGATGGTTGAAAGCCCCGTGATTGGTGCAGGGTTTGGGTTCATGGTCACTACGCTTGTTCCTGTTGAGGTACAAGTACCATTGCTTAACGTTGCGGTATAAGTAATAGTCGATGGACTTGTTATTCCCGTCGGGTGCATATATACCGGATTCAATGCTGAACCGGAATAGGCTGTCGTGAATGCCGCATCATTAAACAGGTAAGTATTTGGTGACCAAGTTGGCGGACCAATTGTCCCAGTAAGCGTCACACTATCAAGGTATATATTGTTCCCATTAGCACTTTGCCCGTATATGTAAAAGTAGTTTCCGCTCCCGGTTACAGTCCCCGGGATCGTGTACGTGTACTGGTACCATCCTGATGTTGTTGGCGTCGAGGTGCCGGACAGAGAACCTGTTATAGGCGCACCTATTCGCCTGGGTATATATCCTACCACCCCCGTACCACCTGTTGTACTCGATAGGTAGACGTAGATGTATTCAGAGTTGTAGGTTGCGGTATTGTAGGCTGCTGTTGCGTCCCTGTATACCCACAGCGAAAGAGTAGCGGATGTAACACCTACCATACTGAATGGTGGAGACATCAGATATCCCGTTGTACCCGATGCCAGACTTCTCGATCGGAAATTAGCCACATAGTTGCCCGACATCGAACTGCCAATGGCAGGATTCACCGCGGTAGCACCAAGTTCTCTATACCATGATGAAGGAGGCGTACCAACATAAGACCATCCGTCTACAGGAACACCGGGCGTTGTCGGGACACCGTTTTCCCAACTCTGTGGTGGGAAGAGGTTATATGTACTTGCTCCGGATGCGGTTAATGTAAGTGACCCGTTGTCGCATACCTGTGCAGGAGCCGGCGAAATAGATAAGGGCGGCGGCGCAGTGTTGATTGTCACTGCTTTTGTAATGTAACACCCCGACGGTCCCGTATAAGTAATCGTTACATTACCCGATTTTACCGGTGTCAGTATTCCGCTCGCTGACCCTATCGTCGCGACAATCGCACTACTTGAACTCCATGTGCCCCCTGTGATTGCATTCGTGTACGTTCCTGTGTTGCTAGAACATAGAGGACTAGGGCCAGAGATTGCCGGCAGGGTTGTAGCATCAACTGTAACTACCTTTGTAGCTACACAAGACCCGCCTGCGTAGGTATAAGAGATTGTAGTCGTTCCCGCACTTATCGGAGTAAAAACGCCGGTGCTTGCAATAGTGCCGACAGCTGGCGTCGAACTACTCCACGTACCACCCGCTGTCGAGTCAGTGAAAGTCGGTGTTGTTGATAAACAAACTACGTTGGGGCCACTTATCGGGCTGGTATTATCAAATGTGATCACACAGTTCCTGATACTTTGCGTACTCCAGGCGCCACCTGTCGATGCGCAAAAACCAAAATACAACGATGTGGACGTGATTGCAAAAGTACCGGTGATCGATGGAATAGCACTGTAATTGAAATATACTTTCACCTGTCCGCCGGCATAAGTCAGTTTCACATGGTGCCAGCCGCCGTCTGTCACAAATACCTGGTTTGCAAGTGCACCGATCCTGTTTGTCGTATTTCCCTCAACATAAGTTCCCGTAAATCCTGTTGGGTACCCATAAAGCGATATTAGCGGGTCATTTGGTGCCCCATCATTGTCATAGTTGTCCAATACAAGAACAAGGCCGTTCGGGTTTGTAGGAAGACCAATTCCACCACCTCCAACGAAACCGGTTAATGGACTAAGTATCCAAAATGCAATTCCATCAGCTATTGCCCATGCCGAAGAGCTGGGTATAACCTGAAACTCAAATTCTGCGGTGAACGATCCGCATCCTGTCAAGGTTATAGGAGTGCTCGTATATATACGCCCGTTTTGGCTTCCTGAAGGTGGCGTTAATTGTACGTGTGTGCCAACGGCCGATGTACTACCGGCCGTTACCCACGGTGCAGCCCAAACAGGCGTTCCTCCCGTTGCAAATGATACTGTAGTTTGAGCAAAAACAGAAACTGTCGACCAAATACAGACTAATACTACAAGAATGTACTTCTTCACAATGATATATATTTACAAATAAATTAATTTATGTAATCTAAGCCTACAAATATACCTAAAGTATGTCTCAATATGTTCTATGTTTTGCTGAAAAATTAGAAAAAATCTTCAGCCAAAATTTAAACACTTTGTCGCGGCACATTATTCATTCTCATAGGTTTAGGTAACTAAATCCTATATAGTGGCGTAGATTTTCTTCATTGTGTTAGACTTGTATTGCGATTTCTATCAACATTGATTTAAGACATATAAAAAGGCAATAGCGATATGCTATTGCCTTTTTATATAAACATTATACTAAAAATTAATGTTGTGACATTTGCTTTTCTTTCTTGCGCTTTACTTGGTTAACCAGAGAATCGAACGCCAGATCAAAAGATTGCTCAAAAGTTTTGCTTTGATGTTTCACAAAATAGGAGTGCTTAGGAACGTACACTTTAATCTCAGCAACTTTGTCGCGCACCTGATGAGACATGTTATCTAATCTCAGGTAAACTTCAGCCCCGATTATCTTGTCGTGGAAAGTCTTTAATTTCTCAATTTTAGCATTCACATGTTCCAGCAATTTGCTGTCGGCATTAAAATGCACTGTCTGGATCTGTACATTCATGATCTGAAATTTAATTGGTTAAAAAAACATCACCCTCTCGGATGATTTTGTCTATGGATTTCTTTTAATTTTTCAATATTTGTGTTTGTATATATTTGCGTAGCTGCCAGGCTGCTGTGTCCCAACAGTTCTTTTATAGCTTGTATGTTCGCGCCATTATTCAAAAGATGAGTGGCAAAAGAGTGTCGTAACACGTGCGGACTCTTCTTTTTCATAGTAGTGCTCATGGTCAAATACCGCTTTACTGTTCTGTAAATATAGTTAGGATACAACGGTTTTCCATTGGTAAGTTGCAGTAAATACTCAGTATTAACGTTTTCTTGAGTGCCTTTTTCTTTAATGTAATCTCTTAGTGAATCCAGTAAAGTTTCACTCACCGGCACCAGACGCTCTTTGTTCCCCTTTCCTAAAATTCTAACCTGTCTCAGCCCCCATTCTACATCACTTTCTTTCAACTGCTGCAATTCGTTTCTACGCATACCTGTTGCGTAAAGCAATTCGCATATCAAACGTTCGGTATTGCCTTCAAATCCCTCAGAGAACTGAACCTCCTCCAGTAAGAATGTTGATTCGGATTCTTTCAGAGCCACCGGCAATCGTTCCGGTCGTTTCTGGCTGTGCAGTTTTCTAACAGGGTTATTGTCACTGAGTCCTTTGCGCATCAGATATTTAAAAAAAGCGCTTAGACTAGACATTTTTCTGTTAATGCTGGTAACCGCCATTTTCTCATCTTTCAATGAGGATAACCAACCTCTGACATGAAAATGAGAGACAGCTGACGTTGTTTCGATCCCGTAAGTTATAGTGAGATAATCTCGGAACGCCCGCAGGTCGTTCTCGTAAGAGAGAAGGGTGTGAGGTGAGTATCGTTTCTCAAACCTCAGATGATGTAAAAAGTCACTTAGTCTTTCATCAAACATAGTAAACCCGCAATTGTAAATTTACGAACTTACAATTGCGGGTGCAAATTTATTTTTAGAACTCTGTTACGAGCGAAACTCGCCAGTGACTGAATTATGCATCCAGTGCTCCTGTTTCCATCTGAAGACGGTAAACCGCTTTCAAAACTTCAGTACGACGCCTGATTGATGGCTTCGTGAATGATTGACGGTCACGAAGTTGGTTGAGAGTGCGTGATTTTTCGTACTTTTTTTTGTACTTTTTCAGCGCTTTGTCGATGTTTTCGCAATCTTTTGAGTCGATAATAAGCATATTTTTATATCCCCTTTTGCTGTTTAGGAACGCAAATGTAGTGATTTTTGCAATCGTACCAAATTTTTTATTACCATTTCACTGGTTGTGGCCACAGTCGTTCCTTTTAACCCTATTTGTTACCTTCGCCCAACATTTTCCTGATGCACGATAGTTTCTACGTCAAGTTTCTCAAGCCCTTTCTCGATGTTTTTGTAGCATCGGTTGCATTTATCGTGTTGTTGCCGGTTTTTCTCACAGTGGTCGTTTTGTTGGCTATGGCAAATTCGGGAAAACCATTTTTTTTCCAGTTGCGTCCCGGTAGAGATGAAAAGATATTCCGGGTCATTAAGTTCAAAACCATGAACGATCGAAGGGATGCCAACGGTGTTCTCCTGCCCGACGACAAACGCCTAACGCCAATTGGGAAGTTTGTACGGAAAACGTCGCTTGATGAAATCCCTCAACTTCTGAATGTTATTAAAGGCGATATGAGCATTGTTGGGCCGAGGCCGCTCCTGGTCGAGTATTTGCCATTGTACAATGACCGGCAAAAGCACAGGCACGACGTAAAGCCCGGTATTACCGGTTGGGCTCAGGTCAATGGCAGAAATGCAATAAGTTGGGAGCAGAAATTCGAGTTTGACCTTTGGTACGTTAGTCATATCGGTTTCCTGCTCGATCTGCGAATTTTGCTACTTACGATAAAGAATGTGATTCGATCCGACGGTATCTCTTCTGCCACATCTGCAACTATGGAAAAGTTCACCGGGACTAAGATGTAGCACTTTTAGATTATCATGCCATTTTGTTAGGTGCTATTTCGTGTACATAATTATTAAGTTGCCTGAATTGTAAATCATTCACCGACCAATTTACCACTTTCACCGCCTTTCATGAATTCCTTACCTAATTCAGATTTTCTGCCGACAACGGTGTAGCTACATTCGTTCCAGAAAATTGAGACAGGAACATGAAACGCTATAATAACGGTTATGGGAATTACGGCAATGGAAGTAGTAATCCGGCAAACAGGGTCTTTTTTGGAATTGCCCTATCGCTGGTTGGAATCGGGCTGTTATTGAAAGCACTTGGCCTTTTACCTTCTTTTATTCATTTTTCGTTTCCGGTTATCCTCATCATTATAGGTGTGATGATTGGTGTCAAAAATAACTTCCGGAATAATAGCTGGTGGATACTTATTGCGATCGGTCTCGCAAATGCTATACCTCAATTTGAGGTTATGGGACGGTCGTCCAAACACCTGGTTTGGCCACTCATGTTGGTGGTGATGGGCTTGATGATTGCATTTCGGCCAAAACGAAAAAGTAAATGTTACCCTCAGTCAGTCATTAATTCCCAAATTACGAATGACAATAAATTGATGGTAGATATCGTTTTTGGTGGCCGTAAAGAAATTGTGACTACAAAAGATTTTAAAGGCGGGAATGTGTCGGTCACTTTCGGAGGCAGTGAGATCAACCTTACGCAGGCAGATTTCACTGACGAACAGATCGTGCTCGATTGTCGGGTCACATTTGGCGGCGTTGAGCTTATTGTGCCGGCGCATTGGGAGATCCAGAATAATATAGTTCCGTCGATGGGGAGTGTGGAAGATGAGCGAATGATATACACGGGCCAAACAAGCGACATTAAAAAGAAACTCATTCTTCAAGGCGCTTGCAACTTTGGTAGCATTGAAATTAAGTCATATTAATTACCATCACCAATCTATAAAACAACACACAATTCTATGAAGTCTTTCACAGCACAGATCGTTTACCGTATAGAATGCGATGGTCAGCATACCGACCAATACGAAGAACAATGGCGGCTTGTATTCGCCGAAAATGAAGAAGAGGCCGTAATCCAGGCCCGTAATTCCGGGCTAGGCGAAGAAGCTACATTTATTGACAGGCACGGACGCACTATTTATTGGCGTATGCTTGCAGTAAAGGATCTTCAACCCGTCGAACTGGTTAATGGTGGGCTGCTCTTCTCAATGGTACGGGAAGTACAGCCGGTTCCTGCGCCTATCTGGGCAGCATAGCACTTTCATTTGATAATACTATCAGTCAAACTACCTGCTTGCACGCTGGTAGTTTGACCTTTTTTATGCAAATGGCCCTTTTCCCGTAACTTTGCGCCCGCTATATGGTAAAGATCGCGAATATTGAGTTGGGGGAATTTCCTTTGTTGCTTGCTCCCATGGAGGATGTTAGTGATCCACCATTTCGTGCGGTTTGCAAAGAACATGGTGCCGATCTCATGTACACCGAGTTCATCTCGTCCGAAGGGCTCATAAGAGATGCAATAAAGAGCAGGCAAAAGCTTGATATTTTCGACTACGAAAAGCCTATAGGTATTCAGATCTTTGGCGGAGATGAAGATGCTATGGCTATGTCGGCGAAAATAGTGGATGCTACTAACCCTGATCTTCTCGATATCAATTTCGGATGCCCTGTAAAAAAGGTGGTTTGTAAAGGTGCAGGGGCTGCCGTACTCAAAGACATCGATCTCATGGTACGTCTCACAAGTGCTTGTATCCGTGAAACAAAATTGCCGGTTACTATCAAAACCCGTCTTGGATGGGATAATGACACAAAGAACATTGAAGAAGTAGTAGAACGAATGCAGGATATAGGCGTTCAGGCTATTTCTATTCATGGCCGCACCCGAATGCAATTGTACAAGGGGGAAGCGGACTGGACGTTGATCGGTAAGATAAAGAATAACCCTCGTGTCCATATTCCCATATTCGGAAATGGTGATATTGACTCTCCTGAAAAAGCGCTCGAGTATAAGAATAGGTATGGCGTAGACGGTATTATGATCGGTCGTGCGGCTATAGGATATCCCTGGATCTTCAGAGAGATCAAACATTATATGGATACCGGCGAGATCCTACCTCCGCCAACAGTGGCTGAACGTTTAGATGCTTGTCGCAAACATCTCGATGGCTCAGTGAGCTGGAAAGGGAACAAAGCCGGCATTCTCGAAATGAGACGCCACTACGCAAGTTATTTGAAAGGATTGTCGCATGTCAAAGAATACAGGAATCGACTTGTATCTACCGACAGTATCGACGAGATAAGAAATATCCTTATCGAAATTGAACAGCGATATGCAGGCGAAATGGAGCCGGCATAGCACAACCTGTTTTTGTCACTAATATTATCGGCTGGTTATTGTTCGTACTTTATCGTAAATGGAGGAACTTCCACTGGCATGTCATTACACAACAACCTGAGATTCTCCACATATACAATAGCGTCCGTTCCCAACTCTACGATCCTGCTTTTTACCCGCTCCGGAAACGATGGAGTACATGCTGCCATCGGCCCCTTCAAACCGCCTCCCCTCGGCAGTACAGAAACAGTATATCCCAAGATTGTACATCCCTCACTGTATTTCAATCGGGTATTTTCCAGTAGTGCCGCACGTGTAGATGTGAATGATTTAGGTGCACCTTCTCCGTTTACTTGCCCAAATGCCCCGAAATATACTTTGGGCTGTTTCTGGGCCGTGGCAACTGAAAAAGAAATTACGCAGATTATTGCCGTTACGAGTATTTTCAATTGATCTTCTTTTTATTAAAAATATAAATTTATGCTGACAAAATACCCACGTCGCTTTTTTGATAATTTTCCCTGCCTGTTATTGGTTGCTGATTATGAGTCATTTTGCGCATGCTGCTGATATGGAAGAACTCTTATCTTTAGCGTGTCTTTCAAAATTGATTTAATAACTCCTTCTATACACAATATATGACCCGGATCGGCCTCATCTCTGATACACATGGTTTTCTTGATGATGCTGTTTTTAAGCACTTCGACAGGTGCGACGAAATTTGGCATGCAGGCGATTTTGGAACCGGTGTTGCTGAAAAGCTACAAGCGTTCAAACCGCTTAAAGGAGTGTATGGTAATATCGATGGACATGATATACGCAGCGAATTCTCAGAAAAATTGCGGTTTACCTGCGAAGGGGTTAATGTTCTTATGATTCATATAGGTGGATATCCCTCTCGTTATACGAATATTGCAAAAGCCGAGCTGAGTACAGTCCCCACGCAATTATTCATCAGCGGTCACTCCCATATCCTCAAAGTTATTTACGATGATAAGCTCAAATGTCTGCACATGAATCCGGGTGCTGCCGGCAAACATGGTTGGCACAAGGTGCGCACGCTGATCCGCTTTGTCGTTGATGGTACGGGTATGCGCGATTGTGAAGTGATAGAATTGGGACCAAGGTGATATTACCCTCTTACCAAACGGAATGCATGATTCCATTTGCCTCCTAGAAATCCGGGTATACACCATAACATACATAGCGGCTCAATGGCTCGTGCAGCAGTGTCTTTTCCCAGATCCTCAATATCCCAGCCAAATTGTATAAGTATTTCCTTCACCTCTTCTTTCGAATGAGCGTTATTTCCGCATATGAACATGGTTGGCCTTTCCTCAAGTTTTGGATCCACCATATAGGCATTACCAACACAGCTGAATGATTTTACAAAATGTACTTCCGGGAATCGTTCCTGCAATGACTCCATCAGAGATTCTTCAAAATCAGTGAAGAACTTCAGCACACCATTTTCAGGTGCCGAGTTAGCGATGGGATTCGTTGTGTCAATTACTGTTTTCCAATGCAGGTTTTGCGGCCCCGCCAGGTCTATCGCATCGGCCGCAGCGTCTCCTTTCACCGCAAGGACAATAATATCTCCGAACTTTGCAGCGTTTTCAAACGTTCCAACATGGGCATTGTTACCACCGTTTTGTTTCCATTCGTTTAGTTTGCCCTCTTCACGGGTTCCCAGCATCACCTCATGGCCGTATTTCAAAAATCCGTTTCCCAGTGTACGTGCCACAATTCCTGAACCCAGTATCCCTATCTTTTTCATAGTATGGTTTTGGGGGCAAATTAGTACAAAATTCAAACGAAAGAACTCCAAATCAAACGATTTGTACATGTCCCTATCAGCAAGTTCGATACTGGCCGACTATATCTGACTAAATACCCTAATTTTGCATTATGCATGCAGTTAGTTCAGTATCCGAAAATACACGCCATTACCTCGAATTGGAGGATAAATATGGTGCGCACAATTATCATCCGTTGCCGGTTGTTTTAAAAAAGGGTAGGGGGGTGTTTGTGTGGGATGTTGATGACCGCCGTTATTACGACTTCCTGTCGGGCTATTCCGCCATCAATCAGGGTCACTGCCATCCGCGCATCATGGAAGCGTTTCTGCAACAGGCGCAGGATCTCACCCTTACATCGCGTGCATTTCACAACAACAAGCTTGGAGAATTTGCGGAGTTCATCACTAAGTTCTTTGGGTACGACAAGGTATTACCCATGAACACAGGTGTAGAGGCCGTAGAAACTGGTTTGAAATTGGCCAGAAGATGGGGATATCAGGTAAAAGGTGTTCCGGCAGACAAAGCGAAGATCATTGTGTGTTCCAACAACTTTCATGGTCGCACCATCAATGTGATTTCTTTTAGTACTGACAATGACTCCCGCCGCGATTTTGGACCTTTCAATCCGGGTTACGAGGTTATTCCATACAACGATATCCCTGCATTGCAGGTTGCTTTGGCCGATCCCAATGTTGTTGCGTTTCTTGTTGAGCCCATTCAGGGTGAAGCAGGTGTTGTTGTGCCAAACGATGGCTACCTCTCTACGGCTGCAGCAATGTGCCGCGAAGCCAATGTATTGTTGATGGCCGATGAGATACAGACCGGCCTTTCGCGCACAGGCAAAATGCTTGCTTGCGATCACGAGAATGTTCGCCCCGACATATTGATGTTGGGCAAGGCACTTTCTGGTGGAACTATGCCCGTTTCGGCTGTGCTTGCAGATGACGAGATCATGCTTACGATCAAGCCGGGCGATCACGGTTCTACATACGGTGGAAATCCACTGGCCTGTGCAGTTGCAATGACGGCGCTTCAGGTACTCGTTGATGAAAAAATGAGTGATAACTCGGCAGTTCAGGGCACATACTTACGCGAAAGGCTGACGGCGTTGAATCACCCCGCGATCTCTCTGGTAAGGGGCAAAGGTCTGTTCAACGCAATTGTGGTAGATCATCCGAACAAAGAGGCCGCTTGGGAAATGTGCATTGAAATGAAAGAAAACGGATTGTTGGCAAAACCTACACATGGCGACCGCATTCGTTTTGCACCACCGCTACTCATCACCCGCGAACAGATCGATGAGTGCGTAGGGATAATTGCCAAAAGCCTCGCCAGGTTTTAGACTAATCGGGTTACCTCTTATTGAGAACTGATACAGATACAAACAAAATGGTGGTTGATTCTTTAAAAGAAGCAACCACCATTATTATTTTATCAGATATTCTATCGTTGTCCTATAAGTTTTTTCAGGTAAAGACCATACCCGCTTTTCATGTAGATAGCTGATAGTTTTTCCATTTGTTCGTCATTGATCCAGCCATTTCGGTAGGCGATCTCTTCAATACATCCTATTTTCAGTCCCTGACGTTTTTCGATCACTTCTATGAACTCACCGGCTTCTATAAGGGAATCGAATGTGCCGGTGTCCAACCATGCAGTACCACGGTCCAGCACGCCCACTTCAAGTTTTCCTTTCTCCAGGTATACCCTGTTCACGTCAGTAATTTCCAGTTCCCCCCTGTGTGAAGGCTTGATCGATTTGGCGATAGCTACAACATCATTGTCATAGAAGTAAAGACCTGGTACTGCGTAATTTGATTTCGGGTTGGCTGGTTTTTCTTCTATACTAAGCGCCTTAAAATCTTTATCAAATTCTACAACACCATATCGCTCAGGGTCATGCACCTGATACGCAAATACAACCGCACCATCCGGAGTGGCTTTTTTACGCAATAATGTACCCATGCCTGAACCATAGAAGATATTGTCGCCAAGTACCAGCGCAGCAGGATCCTTGCCTATGAAATCAGCACCTAGTATGAAAGCCTGCGCCAGTCCTTCTGGCTTTGGCTGCACCACATATTCAAACCTGCAACCGATCTGGCTACCGTCGCCCAGCAACTTCTTGAATGCCGGCTGATCCTCAGGTGTAGTAATGATCAGGATCTCATTTATCCCTGCCAGCATAAGCGTGGACAAAGGATAATAGATCATTGGTTTGTCGTAAACAGGCATGAGCTGCTTGCTAACGGCAATGGTCAGCGGGTATAGCCTGGTGCCCGATCCACCTGCAAGTATGATCCCTTTCATTATCTGTGTGTGTATTGTGTTTCGTAATAGTTTTTGTAGTCGCCCGATGTAACATGGTTCAGCCATTCTTCGTTGGCCATATACCAGTCGATTGTTATCCTCAATCCCTCTTCAAAAGTAACTGACGGATACCAGCCAAGCTCCTTATTGATCTTCGAAGCGTCTATAGCATAGCGACGGTCATGACCTGGACGATCTTTAATGTAGCTGATCAGCTTCTCAGATTCACCTTCCTCGCGACCAAGTCGCTTATCCATCTCACGGCACATGAGTTTCACCAACTCAATATTCTGCCACTCATTGAATCCGCCGATGTTGTACGTTTCTCCATTCCTTCCACCGTGGAATACCATGTCAATAGCACGGGCATGGTCCACAACATACAACCAGTCACGGGTGTATTTTCCGTCACCATAAACAGGCAATGGCTTGTTGTTGCGGATATTGTTGATGAACAAAGGAATCAGTTTTTCGGGGAAGTGGTTAGGACCATAATTGTTGGAACAGTTCGTGATCACGAACGGCATGTGGTAAGTATTTCCATAGGCGCGTACAAAGTGGTCAGAGGCGGCTTTAGACGCTGAATAAGGTGATTGAGGATCGTAAGGAGTCGTCTCAAGGAAGAATCCCTCTTCTCCCAGTGAACCATAGACTTCATCCGTAGAAACGTGATAAAAGCGTTTGCCTTCCATGTTGTCTTTCCACAAGGTTCGGGCCGCATTAAGCAGATTTGCAGTTCCCATCACATTCGTGCGGATGAACGCATTCGGATCGATGATCGAACGGTCTACATGACTTTCGGCAGCCAGGTGTATCACCCCGTCGAAATTATACTTGGCAAAAATGCTGTTTATTGTTGCCTCGTCGGTAATGTCGGCCTTCTCAAATATGTAGTTTGGCGCATCTTGTATATCCTTCAGGTTTTCCAGATTACCTGCATAGGTTAGTGCGTCGAGATTGACGATCTTATAGTCCGGGTACTTGGTTACAAACAACCGCACCACATGCGATCCGATGAACCCCGCACCTCCCGTTATCAACAATGTTTTTTTCATGCTGCGAAAGTGAAATATTTGTTATTCTGAATTGTTTCGGGCAGCAGAAATGTGCCTGCTGCCTTTTTATGTTTTTAAACAAGTTTGAACGATTCAATGAATTTGGTAGTGAAATTACCCTTCCTGAAGTCCTCATTACGCATCAATTGCAAATGGAATGGAATGGTCGTTTTTACCCCCTCGATCACGTACTCGCTCAGTGCGCGCTCCATTGTATTGATGGCTTCTTCGCGCGTCTGCGCCACAGCTATCACTTTCGCGATCATTGAGTCGTAGTAAGGCGGAATAGTGTAGCCGGCATAGATGTGAGAATCAACGCGAACACCATGGCCACCTGGTGTATGTAACGTAGTGATTTTGCCAGGACATGGACGGAAATCATTATATGGATCTTCAGCATTGATACGGCATTCAATTGCATGTATCTTAGGCTCATAGTTCTTACCGCTGATTGCAACCCCGGCAGCTATCTTGATCTGCTCCTTGATAAGGTCGTAGCTGATAACTTCCTCAGTCACTCCGTGCTCAACCTGGATACGGGTGTTCATCTCCATAAAGTAGAAATTCCTGTGTTTATCAACCAGGAACTCGATCGTTCCGACGCTTTCATAATTGATCGCCGATGCCGCTTTGATGGCAGCCTCACCCATGCGCTGGCGAAGGTCGTCAGTCATAAATGGTGACGGCGATTCTTCAACCAGCTTTTGGTGGCGACGCTGGATAGAGCAATCGCGCTCACTCAGGTGACATACGGTACCGAACTGGTCGCCGGCTACCTGTATCTCAATATGACGAGGCTCTTCCACGAATTTCTCCATGTATATGCCATCGTTTTTAAACGAGGCCTTTGCCTCCATTTTTGCATTGTTGAAGGAATTCTCCATTTCGCTCTCTTCCCATATCACCCGCATTCCCTTACCACCACCACCTGCTGTAGCCTTAATGATCACAGGATAACCGATCTTCTCAGCCCATTTTTTTGCAACTTCAACACTCTCTATCAAACCCTCAGAACCCGGAATTACCGGTACACCCGCCTTGATCATCGTTTCTTTCGCCGTGATCTTGTCGCCCATCGAATTGATCATCGCCGGAGTTGGGCCGATGAATTTGATCTTATACTGAGCACAGATCTCAGCAAAAGCAGCATTCTCAGCAAGAAATCCATAACCCGGATGGATAGCGTCAGCATTCGTTATTTCCGCTGCCGCCATTATGTGCTGAATATTCAGGTATGATTCAGAACTCTGTGGTTTACCGATGCACACCGCCTCGTCAGCAAAACGAACGTGAAGGCTCTCTTTGTCAGCAGTAGAATACACTGCAACAGTACGGATGCCCATTTCCCTGCACGTCCTTATGATGCGCAAGGCTATTTCTCCACGGTTAGCTATTAATATTTTTTTAAACACTTTCTTGTGATTTAATTAAATAAATTAATATTTTTTTGTACTAAAAATGGCCTCATAAAGGCCATTTCTAATGTTGATCTTCGGATCACTCCGAAGAGTAATATTAAATTGGCTCTACTATGAATAATGGTTGGTCGTACTCTACAGGGCTTGAATCATCTGCAAGCACTTTAACGATCCTGCAGTTCATTTCACACTCTATTTCATTGAAAAGTTTCATTGCCTCAATGATACAAAGTACCTGACCTTTTTTCACTTCATCACCCACATTTACAAATACTGGTTTGTCTGGTGATGGGCTGCGATAGAAGGTGCCGATCATCGGCGACTTGATAGTTATCTGATTGCCCGTTGAAGCGTCAGCCGCAGATTTCGCAGCCGGAGCAGCAGGTGCCGGAGCAGCAACAGCCGCCTGAGGTGCAGGTGCTGCTACCTGAATAGGCATCGGCATAGGAGCTTGTGCCACCATATATTGAGGCTGGCCTGAAAAATCCTGCTTGATAGTGATCTTGAAATCACCTTCTTCAATGCTCAGTTCGCTGATGTTTGACTTGTTTATTGTTTTGATCAGCTCTTGGATCTGCTTATACTCCATGTATAATGTTTTTATAGTAGATGTAATGATGTATTATTATTCAATAAAAATCCCAAACTTATTTCACCCGCTCAACATAGCTACCGGTGCGCGTGTCGATCTTGATCAATTCATCTGTTTCCACAAACAGCGGAACCATCACCGTTGCACCGGTTTCCAGAGTCGCAGCCTTCATAGCACGGGTTGCAGTGTCGCCTTTAACGCCTGGTTCTGAGTAAGTTATACGCAGGTTTACACTTGGTGGCAATTCTACACTCATCGGCGTTTCCGTTTCTGTATTGAAGATAACAAAACACTCCTGTCCGTCTTTGTACAGTTCGGGACGGTCGATCATGTTTTCGCCAAGTGCAATCTGCTCAAATGTATTGTTATCCATCAGGTTGAAGCCCGAATCGTCCTTATAAAGAAATTGGTAGTTGCGCTTTTCTACACGCACCGGGAAAATGTTATCGCCTGAGTTCCAGGTATGCTCTATCGACCTGTTGTTGTCCACGCCTTTCAGTTTCGCCCACACTTTCGCTGCTGCACGAGCAGTCTTATTTTGTCCGAATTCAACAACTGAGTAAAGGTTTCCGTCGAGTTTAATGATTAACCCGTTGCGCATGTCTGCTGTAGTAGCCATGAAGAATTTAGTTTTATATGGACTGCAAATGTAATCATAATAGCCAAAAAAGGAAACTTCACTTTCCAACAAAAAACAGCATCCTGAAAACGCTTACGAAGCGATTTTTTGTCCATTAATAGTGGTAATGTGCCCGAAATCCCGATATTGTTCCCCGATATTGCCCAATAGCCAGAAAGCTGATCTACCCGAATCGGTTCACCAGTTCTGTTTTCATCCGGGCCTGCCACTCCTCCATATTCTTTTTTTCATTTATTGATACGGAAAGAATGATGCGCCAATGGTTATTCTTGTCAAGTTTTATGGTGTACTGATAGTCACAATTGTATATCGGGGCGTTCAGCGCATCAAAAAATTGCCAGTTCACTTTCACCGTAGCGATCCTGTCTGACAGGTGTCGTTTTGTCCAAATTTCGTGCCGCACGTGTGCTATGCCGAATTGACGGTAAAAACTTGCTCCCTTATTAAAGAACCCTTCTAGTTTACCTGCATCGTTAAAAACAGTCGTTGCCTCGTCCGATAACATAGTGCACGGTATGTTATACATATAGGCGAGGCTTTTGGTGTCATATCTCTCCAGCGCGGATGCGTAGTTCTCAAAAAAGTCGTTCAGCTTTTGCATTGGTAGGCTCTGTTGGTGTTGCCGGTATGGCGTTGCGGAAGTTGTTTGCAAAATTACCGAATTAGGTATGCACAAGTTTTTATCCGGAGATATTTTTCCCTTAATAATTTCAGTTTCCTGTTTACACCAAACTTACAAGCAACCGCTTCTACAGTTTTTATCTGCCTTTATTACGAAATTAGAGTGCGGTTGACTATTTTTGG
This sequence comes from uncultured Flavipsychrobacter sp., assembly GCA_964652995.1. Taxonomy (GTDB): domain Bacteria; phylum Bacteroidota; class Bacteroidia; order Chitinophagales; family Chitinophagaceae; genus Nemorincola. Next base: position 20,567 of record CAZZCR010000029.1, read on the forward strand.
GGTTAAATAACTTGCCGTTGAAGACCCTGCTAAATAACGCACAACTTGATCTCACTTTGCAGCGGCTCGCGCATCAGCTGGTCGAAAATCATATCGATTTTCAAAACACCGTCATCATCGGTATACAGCCGCGCGGTGTTTTTCTCTCCGACCGCATTGTCAAAATGGTAAAAGAGATCACAAGAAAAAAAGAGATCGCTTATGGAAAGCTGGACATCACTTTCTACAGAGACGATGTACACTCTTCTTCAGATATCCAGATACCTTCTGTAACAGACATACCGTTCAGTGTTGAAAAAAAGAATGTCATCCTCGTCGACGACGTCCTTTACACAGGCCGCACCATTCGGTCGGCCATGGATGCGTTGATCGACTTTGGCAGGCCCGAACGAGTAGAGTTGCTCGTTTTGGTTGACCGTAGGTTTAGCAGAGAACTGCCCATACATCCCGATTATACTGGCTACACAGTTGATACAATATTGACACAGAAGGTCAAAGTAAATTGGAAAGAACAGGACGGAAAGGATGAAGTGGTGTTGCTGACCAAAGCATAGGTCAAACGAATTTTTTGAGTTGAATCTTTAATACAGGAAAATAAACATGTTGTCGGTAAAACACCTTTTAGGGATCAAAGAACTGAACGCTGAAGATATCAGGCTCATTTTAAAGACAGCCGATAACTTCAAACAGGTATTGCAACGCCCCATAAAAAAGGTGCCATCCCTCCGCGATACCACAGTTGCCAATATCTTCTTCGAAAACTCCACCCGCACCCGTCTCTCTTTCGAGTTGGCTGAAAAACGCCTCGGAGCCGATGTTGTCAATTTTTCAGCTTCCGGATCCTCTGTTTCAAAGGGCGAAACATTGATCGATACAGTCAAGAACATTCTTGCCATGAAGGTCGATATGGTGGTTATGCGTCACTCGGCAAGCGGTGCACCATGGTTTCTTGCCGATCATATCAATGCAAGTATCGTGAACGCCGGCGACGGTATCAACGAGCATCCTACACAGGCTTTGTTGGATGCATATTCAATGAGAGAACGTGTAGGAGACCTCAAGGGTAAGCACATCACCATCATTGGTGACATCATGCACTCGCGCGTGGCATTAAGTAACATTTACTGCCTCAATAAGTTGGGCGCCAAGGTCATGGTGGCCGGCCCTCCTACACTTATCCCGAAACACATTACCGACCTCGGCGTGCGGGTTGAACACAACCTCAAAAAGGCCCTCGAATGGTGCGACGTGGCAAACGTGTTGCGCATTCAGCTCGAAAGGCAGCACAAGCCTTTGTTCTCTACGCTGCGTGAATATGCGCTCTATTACGGAGTAAACCGTTCCATGCTCGATAGCTTGCAGAAAGATATCGTCATCATGCACCCCGGTCCCATCAACAGGGGGGTGGAATTGAACTCTGATGTCGCCGACTCTAAGCAGTCCATCATTCTCGATCAGGTTGAAAACGGAGTCGCTGTTCGCATGGCGGTAATATACCTTTTGTCCGGAAAGCGCGAGATCGAATAACCAAACAAACGGTTAGACTTCATTTATGCTGTCACTACCCAACAACCGTTCTTTTGCGCTCACCCGGTATGCACCTACGCCCAGTGGGTTTCTCCATATCGGCAACATACTGTCATTCGCCATTACGGCCCATTTGGCCGATCAATATAACGCGAAAGTACTGCTGCGCATAGATGACCGCGACAGGGAACGAATGGAACTCCGGTACGTTCAGGACATATTCGACACGTTGAATTTTCTTGATCTGCCGTGGCAGGTAGGCCCACGCGACATTGCAGAATATGAGGCCGAATGGTCTCAGGTCCACAGAATGCCGGTATACAATGCGCTGCTGGAAACCTTGCGGCAAAAAGGTCTTGTGTTTGGATGCACCTGCTCACGCGCCGATGTCTGGCGCCAAAGCCCTGATGGTATTTATCCCGGCACCTGCAGGCATCGCAACATTCCGCTCGATGCCCCCCACGTAACATGGAGGCTTCGCACCGACGATCGTATTATCTCCGTCAATACACTTACCGATGGTATCGTTACCGAAGCCTTGCCCGGCGATATGAAGGACTTCATCGTGCGGAAAAGGGACGGAATGCCTGCGTATCAACTTACATCCGTCGGCGATGACGTCCACTTTGGTGTCGATTTGATAGTTCGTGGTGCTGATCTCTGGCATTCCACACTGGCACAGATTTTTCTTGCACAGGTAGCCGGACATCATTCCTTCGCTGAGGCTACATTTCACCATCATCAGTTGATCGAAGATGGGGTGGGGGGCAAAATGTCAAAGTCGGCTGGTGCAACCTCTATCCAATACATGCGCGCTCAGGGACGGTCTGCGGCCGATGTGCGGAAGGAGCTGGCTGGTCTCATGGGCAAAGACACCAACGTCAGCACGTGGCAGGAGCTCGTTCAGCTGATGTGATGCCGTATTAGTATTGCCGATTATCAGGCGATAACTTCTCCTTCCAGATCGTAATCAAACGCCTTTGTGATCTTTACGTTCACAAAGTCACCTATTGGCAATGCCTTTTTACTCGTGATCACCACTTCATTATCAACCTCCACACTGTCAAATTCCGTACGTGCAAGGTAGCGCCCGGCTTCTTTCTTATCTACGATCACTTTAAAGGTCTTTCCAACTTTCTCCTGGTTGATCTCGTACGAGATCTCCTGCTGCACTTCCATGATCTCCTGTGCCCTTGCTTCCTTTTCCTCGCTCGATAATGTATCAGCAAGCTCAAATGCACTCGTGTTCTCTTCGTGAGAATAAGTGAAGATACCAACACGGTCCAGACGGGTGTCAACAAGAAACTGTTTCAGGTCTTCTACATCATCGCGCGTTTCACCGGGGAAGCCCGCAATTAGCGTTGTCCGGATACAGATACCCGGCACCCTGTCGCGGATTCCTGCGATCAGGTCGGTTATCTCGGCGCGGGTTATCTGGCGTTTCATTGCCTTCAGCATATTGTCAGAGATATGCTGAAGCGGCATGTCCAGATAGTTACAGATGTTTTCACGCTCGCGCATCACATCCAGTATCTCCATCGGGAACTTGGATGGGTACGCATAATGCAGCCTTATCCAGTGCAGTCCCTCTATGTCCGAAAGGTATTTGAGCAGATCTGGCAGAGCACGTTTTTTGTATATGTCCAGGCCATAGTAGGTCAACTCCTGAGCGATCAGCATGATCTCCTTCACACCCATGCTCACCAGTCGTTTTGCTTCTGCAACTACCTCTTCAATTGTTTTAGACACATGTCCGCCACGCATCAGCGGTATAGCGCAGAACGAACAAGTCCTGTTACAGCCTTCCGATATTTTCAGGTACGCATAGTGCTTGGGTGTGGCCAATAGGCGCTCACCAACCAGTTCTGCCTTGTAATCTGCATTAAATTGTTTCAGTATCAAAGGCAACTCCATGGTCCCGAACCATGCATCCACTTCCGGTATCTCATCCAGCAGATTCTCCCTGTAACGCTCACTCAGGCACCCAGTCACGAAAACTTTATCCAGTTTGCCCCTGCGTTTCAACTCCACTTGCTGCAAAATCGTATTTACACTCTCTTCCTTCGCCTTGTCAATGAAACCACAAGTATTCACGACCACAATATTGTGGTCGGGTTTGCGGTTTTCATGCGTCACGTCAATACCATTGGCCAGCAATTGACCGCCAAGTGCCTCACTGTCCACCATATTTTTAGAGCAGCCCAGTGTTATGATATTGACCTTGTCGGCCTTGAGTGTTCTTGTCTTCATTAATTGAGATACTTATATCTATGCTTAATTTATTACTTTTTCCTGATGAAAATACGCACCGGCACACCACAGAAATTGAAATGGCTGCGCAGTTTATTCTCAAGGAAGTTGCGGTAAGATTCTTTCACCGCGTCGGGGTGGTTCGAATAGAACGCGAACGATGGAACTACGGTAGGCACCTGCTGCACAAACTTGATCTTCACGGCATAGCCACGCGCCATTGGTGGCGGAAAGCGCTCTATCTCTTTCAGCATCACGTCGTTCAGCTCTGAAGTAGGTACTCGTTTAGAGCGGTTCTCGTAAACCTCCAGTGCTTTTTCCATTCCTTGAAATATGCGGGTCTTCTCCGACGCTGATATGAAGATCACAGGAACATCAGTAAATGGCTCCAGTTTCTTTTTTATCTCTTTCTCAAAGTCACGCGCGGTGTTTGTCTCTTTTTCTACCAGGTCCCATTTGTTCACAAGCAGCACCACGCCCTTACCCTTACGGGTCGCCAGACTGAAAATGCTTACATCCTGCGCTGTAAGACCGTTTTTGGCATCTATCAGCAGCATACACACGTCCGATTCATCCATCGCCTTTATGGCACGGATCACCGAATAGAACTCCAGATCTTCATGAACGTTCTTTTTCTTTCGGATTCCCGCCGTATCTATCAGAACAAACTCTTTACCAAACAATTTGTAGTGGGTATGAATGGTGTCGCGTGTTGTGCCGGCAATGTCAGATACGATGGTGCGTTCCTGGTTCACCAACGCGTTAAGTAGGGTAGACTTGCCGGCATTTGGCTGACCTATTATCGCGAATTTTGGCAGCGGATTACCGTCTTTGTCAGTTGCGATCGGGTCGGCTTCTTCGGTGATGCATTCGGCCACCTCGTCCAGCACTTCACCCGATCCGCTTCCGGATATCGAAGAAAGGAAGAATGTCTTTTCAAACCCCAGAGAGTAGAACTCTGATGCCTGTAAGAGTCTTTCGCTATTGTCCACTTTGTTCACCACCAGCAAAACAGGCTTGGTTGAACGGCGCAGCACGTCTGCCATATCTTCGTCCTGGGTAGTGATTCCCGTAATGGCATCGCACACAAATAGTATCAGGTCCGCTTCGTCAACTGCAATATGCACCTGTTTGCGTATCTCACGCTCAAATACATCTTCTGAGCGCGAAACGAACCCTCCCGTGTCTATTACGTTGAAAACTTTCCCGTTCCAGTCGGCGATGCCGTACTGGCGGTCGCGGGTCACACCGCTCTGGTCATCCACAATTGCTTTGCGTTGTTCCAACAAACGATTAAAGAGTGTTGATTTTCCAACATTCGGCCTTCCCACAATTGCTACCGTAAAACCAGGCATAGTATAAATTTCTATTTTGAGTCTGCAAAGGTACTTGTAAATACGTTCTGAATTGCTTGTTTAACATCTTGTACTGCAATATAATTGAATGGAGGAGAATTGTATTGTGAGAAATGAGTGTAAATTGATTGTAATAAGAATCGTAAAAGGTGTTTGTCATGTGTCATTGGTTATCTTTGTTGTTCATTGTTAATTTTCGTTAAATGAGAAAGTATCTTTACCTGATCTGTTTTCTTTTTGCCGGTTATGGAGCTAAGGCCGCTGCCGGTGATACCACCTGGGTACAAGCCAATATGGACACATTGTCTTGGTATGGCAACTATGACAAAACTGTCACGTTTCCCACAGGAGGCTCCTACCGCAATGTGTACATGATCTTCACATTGGGCAAATACGTTTGCCCGGGTAGCCCTACATACTGTGGCGATTGGGACTACACCGTGACCAACTTTCTGATGACGCCCGGTGGCGATTCGCTCGAATTAAGCCGACTCATCACTCCCTATGCAAATGCAGGCGCGCCAAGAACCCCTTGGGCATGGAAACAACGCTATGTGTATGATGTGACCGACTATGCATCCAAGCTGCAGGGTACGGCCACTATCCGCATCAATTACTCCGGTTATTCAGGTGGTTTCACCGGCAACATCCGATTCGCGTTCGTAGAGGGTATGCCCGACAGGCCTGTTACCGGCATCAATCGCATTTACCGTGGTAGCTACGGTTATGGCGGGGCAACTAGTATCAATACGAAATTCCCTGTTGTGAACCTCACCGCACCAACCGGTACCCAGTCTGCTGACCTCAAGTTTAGCATCACAGGCCACGGCAGTGACGATAGCGGTTGCTGCGAGTTCTACTCTAAGAACTACACTGTTGCCCTCAATAATAACCCCATTGCTACAAAAGCGATCTGGCGCGACAATTGCGGTCTGAACCACCTATATCCTCAGTCAGGCACATGGGTATACGACCGTGCTAACTGGTGTCCCGGCGATAGGGTAGATCCTATTTACCACAACTTGCCCGGCGTTACAGCAGGTAGTCCTTTTAACGTTCGTATTGTGTTCGACTCGTTCATAAGTCACGGTGGCGGATTAGGTAGTTACTCTACAGAGGCTCACGTCATCTATCACGGACCGTTCAATAAATTACGCGATGCGTCGGTGGAAGACATTATATCTCCAACCATTGACGAGAACCACTTCCGTGACAACCCTATATGTAGCACACCTACAATTACCGTGAAGAACCGTGGTGGTAGTGTGGTGAATCTGCTGACGTTTGAGTATGGCGTAGAAGGTGGCACAATGCAGACACACACTTGGTCTGGTATGCTTAACCCGTTGTCTATGACCGATGTGGTACTGCCTGACATGGCCGAGCTGCACACGCTCGCCGGCGATACTGCTGCCCGTTCGTTCATCGTTCGCATCAAAACCGTGAATGGTGCCGAGGATGCCGACAGCAGCAACAACTACATGAGGTCGCGTTTCCGCCCGTCTCCCAAGTGGGATAGTGTTTTCCGCATTCAGTTCAAGACAAATGCTGCTACCTATGCAGGTTTCAGCCAGTCAAGCTGGAAGATCTACAATTCAAGCAATGTCGTGGTCAAGCAGCGCAGCAATCTTGCGGCTAGCACACTCTATCTCGATACCGTTACACTCACACCCGGCTGCTACCGCTTCGAGATCAACGATCTTGGTTGCGATGGCCTCAACTGGTGGGCCAGTGTCACCGGCGGATACTGCCTCGTAAAGAAACTGTCTACCAACAGCAACCTGCCTATGAACGGTTACACTACTTCAGGCACTTACGGTCACGACTTTGGTTGCGGCTTCACTCAGTATTTCTATACAGGTATCCCTCCGGTTGCTGCTGTAACCGAACTCGATGAGATGCAGGTTTCTATGGATGTTTTCCCCAACCCTGCCTCAAACTTGGTAAATATTGAGTTTGCAGGTATGCGTCAGGTTTCCGGTACCGTAAATATCATAGATATCATGGGAAGGGTAGTACGCACCACAGCATGCACCGATGCTCATGTAGAGATCACTACTAATGATCTTTCAGCAGGTGTATACACAGTGTTGTTTGCCGGCAAAGACGGCAAGAAGCTACAGTCGCGCCTGGTGATAGTAAAGTAATAAAAGAGCAACGTTTATTGCGAAAGACCCGCACGAGGCGGGTCTTTCTTTTTTATTCAGTCAGAACCTTAGGTGGCGCACTGTTTGGCCATTGTTGATCATTTGCTTCAGTGAATCTATCCCTATTCTCAGGTGTGTGCTCACATAGTCCTTCGTCACCAGTACATCGCTCTCAGCTGTTTTCACTCCTTCCGGCGTCATCGGTTGGTCCGATACCAGTAGCAGTGCCCCCGTAGGTATCTTATTGAAGAAGCCTGTGGTGAATATCGTGGCAGTCTCCATGTCTATTGCCATGGCGCGCACTTTCACAAGGTATTCCTTAAACTCTTCGTCATGTTCCCATACCCGTCGGTTGGTAGTGTACACTGTACCTGTCCAGTAGTCGAGCGAATAGTCGCGTATGGTAGTGGAAATGGCTTTCTGCAACGCGAACGAGTGCAGGGCAGGCACCTCCGGTGGAAAATAATCGTTGCTGGTACCATCGCCCCTTATTGCTGCGATCGGAAGTATCAGATCGCCCACTGCATTGTTCTTTTTCAGTCCGCCACACTTGCCCAGAAATAGCACAGCTTTCGGCGATATAGCCGATAAAAGATCCATTACCGTCGCCGCCCCCGGGCTGCCCATGCCAAAGTTCAGTATCGTGATGTCTCCGGCGGTGGCACACTGCATGGGTTTGTCTAGGCCACTTACAGGTACACCATGCATCTCGGCAAACATGTTTACATACTTACTGAAGTTGCAGAGTAAAATATACTTGCCAAATTCCTCAGGTGTTTTGCCCGTATACCGTGGCAGCCAATTGGTTACTATCTCTTGTTTGCTCTTCATGTGGATGATTTTCTTTAAGTGCAGAAATACTGCATTGTTGTTTGCAAAGACCGCTGAATCATTGTCATTACCCCATTTCGCGTCGGTGAAACTTAATTACGCGACCCTCGCTTGGTGTGCGTATTAAAGGTACATGGTGAGTGCTGAAGATGCAAAATCTCATTTTATGCAATTGCGAAATTTTTGGATGGCACACAACAATGTTTGTATTTGCACATAATTCGAAAAGAGTAAAAATATAAATAGGGTAGTCCATAGGATCGATTTTGTCTGAGACACCGCTCCAACCCTGTTTTTTCACTGCCTGCTTTTTGATTGTTGTCTATAATTGAATAACTTTAAAAACCTTTTCTTCTTATTCCGTAAACCGTAAAAACATTACCATGTCAAAATTTAAGTATCATTTCCTGATCGCAGCAAATATTCTGATTTTTATGGGGGCTTTAATGAAGCTCGAGCAAGTTGGAAATGCTAACGCAACAATGATAGCCGGCATTCTGAATTTTGTTGTGTTTCTGGTGTTCTGCACCATGGACAGGTCTAGGAAATTAGGATAGATCACTTGTGCACCCGTTTCCATTTTCAATCTCCTAGGCATGTGCTTTCGGTTTTTGGATATGTACAGCGGCAAATACTGTTTTTCTTTTTGAAATTATTCGGGATTTATTAATCAAAGTGAGATTAGTGGTAACTGTTTGGACGGTACCCTGATTTATTTGGAAGTTTTTATTCAAATGTTGCAAACTTATAATTATGACTAAGAAGAGAACTGTTGACATGGGTCTGTATCTCATTTTCGTGTTTATCTTTTTCTTATGCAAGGCGTCTTCTTGCAGGAGAAATAAGAATTGTCCTGAAGGGAGTCATGATCAATTAATTATTCAGAATAATTCCGCGATTGCAATAAATTGGATTGCAGAAGATTCACCGGATACAATTTGGACAAACAATGGTGCCTTTTCTGATGAAGATAGATTTTTAGTATTGCCCGGATCTAGCGATTTTGATAAACCCGGACTTTCCCAATGTTGGGAAAACTACTACATGGAAAGCTACCCACATCACTACTTCATATTTAGTCACGATACTGTTAAAGCTATTGGGTGGGAACAGATTAGTGGCACAAACAGAGGACTGCTGAAGAAGGTGAAAGTGGATCTTGATTATTTAAAGAAAAACAACTTTACGATAACCTATCCTTAGAACATAAACACATACGTTGTTGCATTGGTCCTTTTCCCAACTTTTACAAAATAAAAAATATGACTAAGAAGAGAACTGTTGACATCGGTCTGTATCTCATTTTGGTGTTTATCTTTTTCTTATGCAAGGCGTCTTCTTGCAGGAGAAATAGCAATTGTCCCGAAGGGAGTCACGAAAAAATAATTATAAAGAATAATTCCGCGATTGCAATAAATTGGATTGCAGAAGATTCACCGGATACAATTTGGACAAAAAACGGGGCGGCCTATCCTGATGAAAATAGAGGCCTTATATTGCCAGGAGCTAGCGATTTTGACAATCCCGGACTATCACAGTGTTGGGAAAATTATTTTTCGGGAGGCCGCCCTGATTACTACTTTATTTTTAGTCTCGATACTGTTAAAGCTATTGGGTGGCAGCAGATAAGCGGCACCAACAGAGGGCTTCTGAAGAAGGTGAAAGTGGATCTTGAATATTTAAAGAAAAACAACTTTACTATAACCTATCCTTAGAATATAATCAGGCATGCAAATATGTTTGGGGTTTGTTGTTTAGTTTTTAAACGAATAGTCACTGTAGAGTTTCCCTGATAGGCGTCCAACTTTAATATGATTTGGGTTAATCTAGTATTTGACGCCGATGTCCGTAATAGTAGCACATTGGTTTGCGCCTGATATTTTTTGGTGTGTTCGATCAGATTATTCCGCTGCAGGTTGCGTAATTTTTTTTCATACCGGTATCAGGATAAGTACTGGAAATTTCTATGACACTACACAAAACGTACTATCATAGATATTTCTCTTTGCGAAGTTTGAGTGCAGTCGTAACTTGATGTAAGAATCAAGAAAACGAACTCATTAGCGTAATATGTAATTTTTTTCAATGTATTGAGTGCGCAGTTTTGCGCACGATATGGGAAGCAGGTGCGCAGTTTTTGCCTGTCCCGAAAGCATTCGGGAGGAAGCAAGTGCGCAGTTTTTGCGCAGTTTTGCCTGCAACAAAGTGTTCGGTAGGAAGCAAAATGTTCTTGATTTTCCTTTTATTATGTTGATAATCAATTTCTTAATTAAAATCGGCCGGCGACTACCGAGTTGAAGAAAAAATAGTGGGAAGTGAGAAGCGGATTTACCCATGGGTGCACTGAAAGAAAAAGTAATTGAAAAGTTGCTCGGGCATTTTAACGGGTCCCAAGCATCATTCCTAGTTAGGTATGAAATGCCGAAAATAAAAAAGGCTCCATTGCTGAAGCCTTTTTCCGTTAAGTGGTGACCTTGTCAGGATTCAAACCTGAAACCTTTTGATCCGTAGTCAAAAAATATAGCAAAACAAACAAATAGTAAAAATGCAATAATATTAGTGTGATGCTTTACTGTATTGCTTTTCATTAGATAAAGGTAGCAATTTGTTTATTGATCTTATCTGTTTATTTAGTAATTTTGTTTTGAAATTGTTTTGAAACACAGCAAAACGGCAACACAATATGAAAGCCACTACAGCAATATTCTTTGATAAATACCACCCAAAAGCAGACGGTACACATTCTGTAAAGGTGCGAGTGACATTTGACAGAAAGTCTTTATACTATCAGACTGGCATTTCTTTAACTGAAACAGATTTTACAAAAGCGATGGGCGAAAAACCCAGAGGTGAGTATAAAGACATAGCACTGAAGTTGCAGGCATTTGAAAACAAAGCAGCCAGCATTATTGCCGATATGCCTGTATTTACGTTTGCAGGCTTTGAAAAGCTGTATTTCTCAAATAGGGGTTCAAAGGATTCTGTATCTGGTGCCTTTGATGCCTACATTGAAAAGCTAGAGGAAATGGAACAGCTAGGCACAAAAGTTACCTATGAATATTCAAAAAAGAGTATCAATGATTTTCACGCTGGGGTAAAGTTTGCCGACATAACACCAGACTTTCTAAGGAAATATGAAAGGTGGATGCTGGGCAAGGGTAAGAGCGTTACCACAGTGGGTATTTACCTTAGATCATTGCGGACAATATTTAACCTTGCCATTTCCGATGGATTAATTATAAAAGAATATTATCCGTTTGGCAAGAGGAAATATGAGATACCAACAGCCGTAAACACCAAAAAAGCACTTACTATAAACGACATTAAAGCCATTTACAACTATGTGCCAGCCGACCAGCCACACATAGAAAAGGCTAAAGATTTGTGGCTATTCCTGTACCTATGCAACGGAATGAATGTAAAAGATATGTGCCTGCTAAGATATGGCAACATAAAGGGGGATATAATTGAATTTGAAAGGGCGAAAACTGCAAAAACGAAAAGGGTAGTGGAACCGATAAGGGTTGCAATTACTGAAGACGTGGAACGGATAATTAAGAAATGGGGTAACAAAAGAAAGGATTCTGAAACATACCTTTTCCCGATACTGGAACCTAAACTAACAGCAGCCAGAGAAAGGCAATTGATACAGCAGGCAACCCACGTTATTAATGATAACATGAAAGAGGTTGCAAAAGCATTGGAATTGCCGATAGGTGTTACCACCTATGCAGCTAGGCACAGCTTTGCCACTATTTTGCAGCGTAGCGGGGTTAATACCAGCTTTATTAGTGAGGCACTGGGGCACAGCAATGTAAAGACCACTCAAAACTATCTGGCAGGCTTTGAGGACGATAGTAAAAAGGAGATAGCCAAACTGCTTACAGCCTTTTAGTTGTAGGATTACGTTTCAATGAGAATATTTCTTTTGTTAGATTCTTTGAGTATTTTTCAGGAAATTTTATCGCTATGTTTGAATTTACTTATTTAATTCTTTTAATCGTATTCTTCATTGTTGGGGTATATATTACTCGCTGGATATTTGGTATCAGCAGAATAATAGAGGGTTTGGAAACACAAAACAGACTTGCAATAAAGCAAATCAGATTACTCGCTAAAATGCTGATTATTCAGGGGGTCGAAAAAGAGGAAATTGACAGAATAATGGAACATGGAAACCCTAGCAAAAAAGGTGATGGGGGAGAATAAATGACATTAGCAATTCAATTATATGTTTTATTTGTTTTTAATGTCGTGTTGACCACCAATACACTTCATAACTTCAATCGTTTATATAATGAAATACGTTTTATCATTCTTTTGTTTGGTAACATTAATGATTACTTCCTGTGTAACGGGACGTTACGTGAAAGATGCAGACTATCCAAGTCCTTTTGAGTTTCATAGGGTAGATACCGTTGACGGCACGCAAAGCAAACTATTTACAAAAGCTAATGAATGGGTAGCGCAATCTTTCAACGATGCAAAGTCCGTGATTCAAATGAGTGATAAAGAAGCTGGAAAGATAGTTGGCAAAGGTGTTATGAGTTCACAGTCCAGTATGGGAGCCCTTATTGGATCGTCAACTTTTTATGTGAAGTACACTATAACTATCACTGTAAAGGATGGGCGTTATAAGATAGATCTTACAGATTTTATTGCTACTGACATTATTACCCATGATGCTTATGGTGGCGCAACATCTTCTACAATTAGCAAGCCTTTAGATGGCGATGCACCACGCACTACCTACCCAAAGATTTGGGAAAATGTAAAGGGTGATTGCTATGTTCAAAGTAAACAACTAATTAAGTCTTTGAAAGCCCACATGAAGGCAAAAGCAGACGATTTCTAAGATTTCTGTTTCCAACAAATACTAATAAGGTAATGAGCACTGCTTGCACACAGATATCAATGGAGTTGTTTTATTATTGAGGTATTTGCGATAAAAGACCACATTATGAAGGAAATTGATAAGGTGGATTTTATGTAACGTGCAATTATTCTGGGAATGGAACAAGCTATTTCAAAATATCGAAAGGCAATTGATACCTGTTTTGTTTGGGAGAATTTGTTATTCGAGCAAGATGAAGCAAAGTTTAATGAAGCGAAGGAAAAAGTATGGGCTGAGGTATTAAATACTGAATTTGATTTGGATAGCCTTTTTGAATTGTCTGATCTGTATCATGACAACAGGGTGAAATTTCAGCGTGATTCAAAGGCAATAAGCGACCGAATTAATTTAAGGCAGAAAAACCTAGTTTTTCATTTTATACAAACTGGTTATTGTCATTTCAAAGAAATAGAAATTAATAGGCTATTGAATGACAATGTTCCAATTCTGCAAACACTGGTAAAGGAACCATTTGAGGCGTTTCATTATCAAATGCTTTACCGCAATTTAAGGTTCAACCACAATGAGCACCTAATTAAAATAGATGCTGAAAGGAACGAAATTGCAAAGCAACTTCAGGCAAGTAAAACACGACCTAAAAAACTGCAAAATTCGTTTAATGCGATTAACAGCAAACTTGAATTTTTACACAAACTGAAATTGCTGGTAGAGATGCGCAATAGCGAGATTAATTTTTATGCGCTAGAGCCCTACATTACCATAATACGGCAAAGTAAAGAGGTAAGTAGGTTCAATATTGCATTTATGATCTACATGAGACTGGTGAGTATTTACGACTATTTTGAAAGCCAGATAAACAGGGTTGAAGAAACGGGGGACACTAGCACGGATTCTAGTGTGCCAGTTCAAAATAGGGTTGAAAGTCACTTTAAGGAACTTACATTCAGTTTTAGGGGTAATAGAATAGTTGGTGTCAGAGGGTTTAATATTCAGAGAGAAGAGAAAATATTTAGCGAAGAACTATTAGAGTTATATTCTTTGCCAGTTGGTTTTAACAAGGCTGCATATTATGATCGGATTTGTCAGGCAGTTGAAAAAGAAAATGAGTGTTTTGCTTTGGTAAAAAATTGGAGGGCTGATTTAAGTCTTTATAAAGCCGATAAGTTACTGTTGACGGGTGTAGAATTTGATCAGTATTTTATGAATGGGTTAAATAAAATTCACACTAAATATTTGCTGGGTGGGCGGTTGAAAATTACAAACTGGACAGAGCGAAACGGAAAGCGAATAGACGATGAATTTATTAACTTATTTACTTCTTTACTGGCTGCAAAGCGTAATTTTCTTTTAAAGCTGAAAGATGCCCTGTTTGAGTTGCAGAACCCCAAAACAGGCAGTGAAATAGTGCGTGAAAATGTTTTGGAGGATGGGGTGGAAGTTCCAGAAACGAACAATTTTATATTATCGACAATTGAGGACTTTTTAGGAGAAGTAAAAGATAAAATCCCACATGACTATGACAAGCTAGTTGCCGCATTACAACGCTATTTTGAAACAGGTAAGTTTCCCTCAAATACGGGTACAATTAGGGTTAATCGAGATTTGAGCAAAAAGGCATTTGGTTGGATTTTAAATTCGATTTACAAGGCGTTAAAGCAAGATGATCTTTGTTATGAGTATTTGTATTTTGCACAACAGAATATTTCGAAATTTCAGCGTGACGAGTTGCCAAAAGACCGCTTTACCAAGTGCAATTTGTATAAATATTTTACTATGAAAACACCAGTAAAATAGCGGTGTCCACCGAAACCACCGAAACCACTTTTTTAACCACCGAAACCACCTTTTACCATTGCTTAAAATTTGAAAGCAATGGAGAAAGTAACATTTGAAACATTACCAGAAGCGGTAGTTCAGGTAATGGAAAAACTGGATAGCATACAAAGGATGCTAGCCGAGCGACAAACAAACACAGAGCCAGGAAATGAGGCGTGGCTAAACCTAGCTGAATTATGCCTTTATTTGCCCGATAAGCCTGTAAGTGCCACTGTGTATGGCTGGGTTCACCACAGGCAGATACCTTGCCACAGGCGGGGCAAAAAGCTGTATTTCCTGAAGTCTGAAATAGATACATGGCTGAAAGCTGGGCGAAGGAAAACAGTTGCTGAAACAGCCAATGAAGTTGACACCTATTTGCATAACAAAAAAAAGGGCTAAACGATGGAGGCGAACCATACGAATAGCCCAGATAATTTGCAGGGCAAAGATAAGGAATTTCAAAGTCAACAAATAGGTAGTAGCGACATTAGCGATTCAAATGAGGGTTTCTTTAAAGACGTAACACCACCGCAAAACCCCAACAAGCCACCCGACTACTGGGATATGTTTAGCAGGTCGATTTTAGATCAGTCGAAAGACTACCCAGACCCAATTCCGCTAGTATATCTGGTTAATGGAGAGGACAAAAAGCCGATAATGACAAAGAAGTCATTTTCACTTTGGCAAGGGAAAGCAAAATCTAAGAAAACTACAGTTTTGGGGATGGCAATAGCTTCGTTTATTGCACCAGATCAGTCAATTGATAAGGTGCGATTTGAGCGGGCGAGTGATACAGGTAAAGTTCTGTTTATTGACAATGAGCAGGGAGCGTCCTATGCAGCACGCACTATGAAGCTGATTTTAAGAATTGCGGGTGTTGCAAGGAGTCCTAACCTTGAGTATTCTGACTTTAGGGAACATTCACCAAGTGATAGGCTAAAAATGTTGGATGCTGCATTGGAACGTGACCCAGAAATTAGAATTGTAGTTATCGATGGGTTGGTAGACCTAATGGAAGATTTTATGGACGCAAAAGAAGGGCATGCACTAATCACGCATATTTTAAGTCTATGTTCAAAGTACAATATTCATATTGCTGGTGTATTGCACCAAAACAAAGGAGATAAAAATGCCCGTGCTCACGTTGGCACAATTGCGGGGCAAAAGTGTGAAATTGAAATTGCCTGTGAAGTGAACCTTAACGATAAAGCAATGACGATAGTTGAATGTAGGGCGGCAAGGGGTATGCCATTTGAAACCGTAGCAATAAGATGGGATAAGGGCGGCTTGCCATTATTTGTACAAGATTTTCAGCCTGAAATGTCAGGTGGCGGGAAAGGCAAAGTAAAGTTTGGGGTTGGTTCACTTAGTGAACCAGAGCACAAAGATGTTGTGAAGGAAGTATTTAGCAACGTAGAAACAATGAATAATGGCACCCTGAAAGTTCAAATATGCCTACTGCTAAAGGATAAAGGAAAAATTACAGACAAGATAGCTAGGGAGTTTATTGCGCACTGGACGAATAAGGAGTACGTAAAGATCTCAAGAGGACTCAAAAAAAATGCTATTATGTATTCAATCAATGATTCAGTTTGTTGTGGGGAGTAACATATACTCCCCCACAAACTAACAAACTAGAACGCTTTGTTTTTCAGTTTGTAACAAACTAACAAACTAAATTTTGAATTATGAGCAATGCGGAACAATTTGTTATTTTCATTCGCACCCAGCAGTTTTTCCAGCAACGGTTGAAAGGTGTTGAAGTAAGCTACAAAGCGTTTGTTTATGTAAGTAGTACGGTTATTTCCGAGCGATTTTTCCCATATCCAAAATTTAATAAGAATATGGAGTTGCAAAAGCTGGTTGATGCTGGGGAAATAGAAATTGACAAAACAGGAAAGGCACACAAATACAGGGCGTTAAGGCAGGGTGCTATTGACATATCACTATTGAAGCCTAATAGTGATAATTATGGCTATTACACACTTAAAATGCGAGATTATCTGCAAATAGTATCATTGCCAGCAGGTGTTGAAACCACCGATTATTTTGCCTTATTTCTGAAGCACAAAGCGAATTATATTGATGTGTTTTTTACTGTAGATGATTACGCTGGCAGGGTGCACACCCCAGTAAGTAGCCTTTACAAAGAACACAGACCACTTTTGTTGTTAGGTGGGTTGGAAACCGCAGCTTTAGACGTGGTGCAAATGCAGCCGACTTTACTGGGTAATATACTGGAGAAACAAATCGGTGATAATGATTTTAGTAGCTGGATAAATAGCGGGAAAGACATTTACCAGATGTTGCAAACCAGAGCGGGATTGCCTGACAGGGACAGCGCAAAGAAGTACTTTTTTAAAATTGCGTTTGGTGTGCCAGATAACGAACTGGCTGAAAATTTTGGTAACGCAAATTGGGTGAATTGGGTAAACGCATACAAAAGCACCTATAACCCCAATAACCCCAAAGGAAAGATACATGGGAACCTTGCATGGCTTTTACAATCAACTGAAGTGCAGGTTATGCGTAAAGTATGGCGGGCTTTAATTGATTCGGGTATTGTCTTTTGCACTGTGCACGATGAAATAATAGTTCCTTTGAAAGACTTGAATAAAGCCAAACGAATAATGACTACCGAATTGCAGACTGTTTTTAAATACTTCAGAATTACGGTTAAGGGAAAGTTTGAACTTAAAGCCCAGTTTAAAGCCGAGTTTCTAAATGAAAAAGAATTGCCAGTGGAAGCCCAGCCCCAGTTATGGCAAGAGTATAAAAAGCGGGGGTTACTTGCAATCGATGCAAAAGAAGTGTGTATTGACCTTTTAGAAAATCACGGATTCATAGCGGCATAGGGGAAAGGTTTACATCTTGCTAATGATTTAGGTTATTCCCTCACGCACGCACGTAGGTATAGGAACATGGGACGGAAATACACAGGAGCGTTAATTACCACAGAGTGCAAGCGAATAGAACTTACCTACCTGCTTAAAAAGGGGTTATTCCCCAGAGATGGCAGGCGGTATAGTACCCTGACATGGAGCGGGGGCGGTTCGATAATGATATGTGCCAATAATTCCCCAGATGAAAAGTATATTGAACTGACTTACACCATACACTACAGGGGCACAGGTACAAAAGTAGATCACTGCTACAGGGTGTATATTGATTCGGTGCCCTCAAATTTGGGAAAGGGTGTAGTGTACTATTTCATTTGCCCAACCACTGGGTTAAGGTGCCGAGTACTTTATATGGCGTATGGTTCGCAAAGATGGAAATGCAGGCAGGCTTATAGTGATAGGATATATTACCCCCTGCAACAATGTTCAAAACTGGATAAGCACAACACAAAGTACTGGGGGCTGGATAAGCGGCTATTTGAGGGCGAACAAAAGCGGGTTAATGCAACATATAGGGGTAAGCGATCAAAGACCTCGATACAGCAGGAAAAGCTATTCAGGCAATACAGCCATGCCGATGCTATGCGATGGAGCGCAGCAGGCATACCAAAACGCTTATTTGCCTCAATAGTGGCAGGGATAAACAGCAAAGGTACTAGGCGGGGGTAGGGGATTTGTGCAGCGTTTGGAATATTGCTAGCTCAACCGTGCGTTAGGCTATTTAGAATTTTGTTGCAAAAAGCTGGCTATCAGTATTCGAAGCAAGATAGTCTAGAAACCCAACTTCATGCGTTCAACACCGAAATAGGCACAATTTGATTAATCGGGTGGTTCATTTTGCAGTGGCGTTAGAGATTTGAGTCCTAGCAATTTCCTGCACTTTATCTCGAATTGAGGAAAGTACAGCATGTCTCCAACCTTTACTCTCGTATCTAATTTCATTGCCAGTGCTAACGTCAAAGATGAAAAGTTCACAATGCGAATAGTTAGTCCATGTAGGTTTATGGACAACTTTTACACGGAAATGTTTTGTTTGAACAGGCTTAGCGGCAGTACTGATGGCTTCAGAATAATTGTCTATCAGTCGAATTGGAATAAAAAATTGTTTTCCATTAAGGTCTAAAGTATAATCTAGCCTAGATGGATAAATCCCTCTTTTCTTTCCATGCCAATTTCGGTTGTATTTGGATTTGCAATGTGATGCAAATGCAATTTGGGTATCGCATGATTTGCTATCAGGAATTTTATTGGTAGAATACCCAGGTAAACGTTTAATTTCAATTGCTAACGGACTCAAATTCCCATGTTCATCGAGGAGTGGAATATTGCTTCTTACGCCTCTGCACAAATAATGGTCTGCATTAAACGTCCTACGTACTTTGCAAAAAGGTTTCGGTACCAAATATCGAGGGTATCGCCGTTTGAGTCGATTCTTGAAACGGGTAGTACGTTGATTTTGACGGTTTCCTAGCTTGATTCTTATGAATGATAGTGTAGATGTCATTTATGTTTCCAAAGTAGGTGTGCAATTTAGTTTCATTTTCATATACGTGCAGCACCACTTCGTCACAAGTTTCGAAACTTTCAATTGAATCGAAGAAAATCTCAATCTTATATCTATTTTCGTTTTCAAAACATAAGGTGAAATATATGCTATCGGACGCAGTTAGAGACGCATTAAACTTGCTAATGTGATAGAGTCCAAATTGATTGATGATGTTTATTATATAGCGTGATATTTTACCTTGGTCAAAAGTGATTTCATCTTGAATAACTTGCTGTTGTTTTTTAATTGCGGCAATTGCATTTTCCTTTAACTTTCTTAATTCCGCCTTTTTGCTGCTTTTTATATTCGAAGTCCAATGAATATTATTCGAAAACGAATAAAGCCCACATGAATCTTCCAATTCAAATTCCCTTGTGAGGGACTCGTAATATTGTGTGTTTGAAACGTCAGCTTGCATTGAAATCATTAATTATTGATTCGGCTTCCGATAAATGTCGTCTTATTCTTTGTGCAAAGTTAATATCAATTTCCGTTAATTCTTGGGACTTATGAATTGAATTAAAGTTAAAGTTCGCCCTAATTTTGTCACGAGTCACTAGGTTCAACTGCAATACAATTGTTACAGTATTGCCGTCTTGATCTTTTTTATAGAGGGATATTTGATGGGTTTGATACTCACCGTGATTTTCAAGAACTGAATTGTTGAACAAATGATCAATATTGTTTATCTCGATCAATTCGAAGCTGAAGTTAATTCCGATGTTGTTGATTTTAGGGCGATCAAGAAAGCTATGCAATAATTTGCTTGCTGCATGACTTATAAAATTAATATTGTCATGTTTTCCTCGTATTGCAAGCCTTTGAGTTGTCGGTATGTCTGGTGCAGTGAATGGGGTTAATGGGGATAATTCAAAAGAAATGCCGTTTTTCAATGGAACCCTTGCATTATTCGCAACTATGGAATAAAGAGGGTAGTTTATTTCTTCATCGCTCTGAATTATTTCATTATCGATTAGTGCGCTGTCCGAAATAGATGACGTTTTAAAGTCAAAACCAACAAACACAACAGAAAATTCCAATGGTATAAAGTTCACTGTTTTGGAGTTTAACACAATGCTACAACTTATGTTTAAAATAAAAAAATAGACTAAAATAAAAGGTCGTTTCCCTTAAAGTAGTTTTTTACTGTGCTTTGGTTTTTGAATCAGATATTATCTCTTAATAACACTAGGAGTCTAGAATGTGCAATTTAGCAATTTATCCACAAATTGACTGGCAGCTATTCCTCTGGAGCTTTCCCTGTTTAGTTTTGTTCCATGCCATTTTACAGAATAACGGTTACAGACATAGACGGGAAAATTTGGCAGGGTATAAAAGAAGACCCGATTACAGATATTGACCTTTACTACAATAAGGCTAGGCGGCAAGCCATTTCAGCGTTAAAGGCGAAATTCAGAGATATAGAGGTAGTAATGCTTACTTCAGTTTGCCATAGCGTAAAGGAGCACATACAGAAACGAAACAATGCTATTTCAGCCAGCAGGGTAGTTAATGGCGGGTATAGTGGCAAAGATAAGTTCGCCTACAGGAACCTAACAGAGGGCAAAGAATGACCTGTTTATTTTGTTTTGAAGATTTTTCCACTATCACTACGCACGTATAGGATGTACAAAAAATCTTTGGTGTGTAGTTCTGGGCGGTGTAATGCCTGTCTGTAATGGCGGTGCCTGAAGTGTTGGAAAATTGATTTGAAAGCCGTTTGTTTTGAAATTGTTTTGAAATGGCAAAAAAGAAAAAGGGCTTCAGTTGCCTGAAACCCTTTACTGTACTGTGTGACCTTGTCAGGATTCAAACCTGAAACCTTTTGATCCGTAGTCAAATGCTCTATTCAGTTGAGCTACAAGGCCATTCCGTTTTTCGGACTGCAAAGATAAGAGAACAGTTTTGTTTTACAAAACAGTTTTTTGACGCTGACAGATATTTTTTCTGGTTGTGCATGCGGTGCCATGATTGTGTGCGCTGATACATTGTGTGCTAAAGCCTATTTTTACGCATCAATCAAGCCGCATGCACATCGAAATATGGTCTTTGGGTAAAGAAAACGACTCGTTTATAGAAGAAGGCGTGAATTACTATTTCAAGAAGACCCAGCCATGGAACAGCATTGAATTGGTTGTTTTGCAGCCACCCAAGAAAATGGCGACAACAGATGTGACCCGCACCAAACAGGTAGAGGAGGAGATGATCCTGAAGCGACTTACCTCCAATCACTTTCTGGTGTTACTCGACGAGCGGGGCAAACAGCTAAATTCGGTGCAGTGGAGCCAGCAAATGCAACAGTTTATGAATCAGGGTGTAAAGACACTGGTTATATTGATTGGCGGAGCATTTGGTGTGAGTGAAGAGGTGAAGAGCCGTGCCCGACAGACATGGTCATTATCGGGTCTGGTTTTTCCTCATCAGCTGGTGCGGCTCATAGTGGCTGAACAGGTTTACCGTTCGTTCAGTATTTTGAATAACTCACCTTATCATCATTTGTAGGGGCGAAAGTAAATGTGATATTAATAATGAGTAATGACAATAGCATAGGCGGAACGTTTGAGAAAACCGACTTTAAATCAACCGGGTTGGTGCGCGAATACGATGGCTGCGAATTCGTCTCCTGCGACTTTTCGGGACTATCATTAGCCGGGATCCGCTTTATCGAGTGCCGGTTCAAGAGCTGCAATCTCAGTCTTGTCGACTTGAACGGAACAGCACTTCAGGACATAACATTCAACAATTGCAAGATGTTGGGTATGCGTTTCGACCTGTGCAGTGATTTTGCGTTGAAGGTACATTTCAGCAACTGTGTGTTGGATAATTCGTCTTTCTTCCGGGCAAAATTGAAAAATACACGGTTTGAGAATTGCCGCATGTGTGATACAGATCTGACTGAGACAAACTTACAGGGTGCGTTTTTTTCAGACTGCGACTTTTTGGGCGCTACATTTGATAATACTGATCTTCAAGGTGCTGACCTGACCACTGCCTTCAATTATTCGATAGATCCGGAGCGCAACAGATTGAAGAAAGCGCGCTTCTCCCTTGCAGGTTTGCCTGGGCTGTTGCATCAATATGGTATTGAGGTTACGTGATGTTGTGGTAACAATAAGTGTTCATTCCGGTTACATTAGCGTAAAAATGTCGTAACCCGGGTGTAACGATAAGGCAATGCTGTGCCGATAGTTTTGTCGCAAATCTTTAATGAAGTGCGTATGAAACTAAAACTCAACACAATGTTAGCTGCTATCGCAGCCGGGCTGCTGCTACCCGCCGGAGATCTGCAAGCGCAGATATCCATTTTGCAGGACTTTAAAAACTACACCTCAGCCCCGATAGGTACTTTTCAGGGTATCAATTTCAGGGAAGGTGGTTTTTCCGGAGCCTATTACGTTCCCAACACAAACGGAAAGGAGTTCTGGGTTTGTTCGGACCGCGGTGTGAATATTGATGCGGCTAATGCAAATCCATCAGGCTGTGCACCAACGTATGATAAGATATACTCGTTCCCGAGCTATGCACCCAAGATCCATAGGGTACGCCTCAACGGAGATTCGGTACAGATATTGCAAACAATCTCTATCAAACGTCCGGGCGGAACAACTGCTTCAGGCATCATTAACCCAACCGGTTTTGGGAGCACTGCAACAGAAGTTGCCAGCACCGATACTGTACAGAACTGCCTGAACTTTGCCGCAAAAACAACGGCCAAGGACATTTGGGGTATCGATTGCGAAGGTATTGCGGTTGATGCAAGCGGCAACTTCTGGTTGTGTGAAGAGGGTGGTCCGACCATCTGGAAACTGGATCAGAATGGTGTCGTTCAGAAGCGATATACTCCATATGCCGGTCAGGTAGGAGCACAGTCGATAGATGTGCAGATAGATACCTGCTTTAAATACAGGAAGAACAACCGGGGTTTCGAAGGTATAACAATTGCCCCTAACGGAAAAGTTTACGCGATCATTCAAAGTCCGCTGTTGTATCCGACCAAAACAGTTGGCGAGAACAGCCGTGTGCACAGGATATTGGAAATTGATCCTGTTACCAACGCAACGAGGATGTTTGTATACCTGAACGACGGTATCATTGGTGCATCTGGTTCTAATCAGATACGCCTTCGTGACTGGAAAATGGGAGATATGGCGGCTATAAACGACACCACGTTTTTGGTGATTGAAGCAGCATTGAGGGGAACAACCGATGTGAAACGAGTGTACAAGATCAACATCAGCGCAGCGTCAGTAGTGTCTTCCGCGCTTTATGGTGGCTCAACACTCGAGGCTTTGGTAGATTCAGCCGGGCTTGCAGCGAATGGTGTAGTACCTGTGAAGAAGACACTGTTTATGGATATAAACGGTATCGGATGGGACCCGGCACTTGATAAGACAGAGTGCCTAGCCATAATTAACGACAGTACGATCGTGATCGGAAACGATAACGATTACGGGCAGTATTCACCATTGGAAAATGGTATTGCTACTGCTACAGGTAATTTGAGTCATATGATCAGCTACAGGCTTCAGGGGACGAACAAGCTCAATTCATTGGTGGCGCCATCTCTGGCTTTGTCAATGGGTATAACGGGTCCTTCCACAGCAGGCACTCCATACATCGTTCCGGCCGCACCGGGTGTTTCTTTGACTTCAATGCTGACAGTGGGTGACGCTGTTGGCGGATACAGATTATGTGGACTGGTTGATGGTACCGGTGCTTTTGACAATGGCGATGGCACATTTACGGTTGTAATCGGTCATGAGATCAATAATTTGTCGGGTGTAAACCGGGCTCATGGGCAGAAAGGTGCGTTCGTTTCTAAGTGGACCGTACGCAAGTCGGACCTCGCGGTGCTGAGTGGAAGTGATATGATGCAGAATGTGAATTTGTGGAATCCGGTAACATCGAGCTACATTACATACAATGCCTCATTTACTTCACCACTGGCTGCTTTAAGCCGCTTCTGTTCAGCGGACCTTCCCGAAGTATCAGCATTCTACAATGCTGCAACAGGAAAAGGCACACTGGAGCGAATTTTTATGAACGGCGAGGAGTCAGGATCTGAAGGTAGAGCGTTTGGCCACATCATCACCGGTTCTGCTGCGGGAGTTTCATATGAACTGCCACGTTTGGGCAAGTTCTCATGGGAGAATTCTGTTGCAAGTCCATTGCCAAGTGATACTACTGTTGTAATAGGGACAGACGATGCGACACCCGGTCAGGTTTATGTATATGTAGGAACTAAATCTAGTATCGGTACCGACGTTGAAAAAGCAGGGCTTACGAATGGTCGCCTTTATGGTGTTGCTGTAAGCGGAATGACAACAGAGTCGAGTTCTTCTGTTCCGGCTGCAGGAACCACTTTCGCGTTGGCCGATCTCGGTAATGTTCAGAATATGACAGGCGTGGCTATTAATAATGCTAGCAACTCAGCAGGAGTAACCAACTTCCTTCGTCCTGAAGATTGCGCTTGGGATCCGCAGAATCCTAATGACTTTTATTTTGTTACGACCAATTCGTTCTCATCGCCAAGCCGTTTGTGGCGTTTGCGTTTTAACGATGCCCGCAAGCCAATGTTGGGTGGCACTATTACGGCCATGTTGGATGGTACAGAAGGACAAAAGATGCTGGATAATATAGCTATTGACAATTACGGACATATTATCATGCAGGAAGACGCAGGAAACGTCAGTCATTTGGGCAAGACATGGCAGTACACAATTGCTACAGATGATCTGAAGCTTATCGCTTCGCACGATTCAACACGATTCCTTCCGGGTGGGGCCAACTACCTCACACAGGACGAAGAAGCATCCGGCGTTATCGATATGGAACGTATACTCGGACCAGGTAACTTTTTAGTAGTTGATCAGGCGCACTATTTTATTCCTGGTGAATTGGTTGACGGTGGCCAGATGTTAATGATGTTCAACCCGGACACGTACAATGCCGCGCCAGAGGCAGACTTGACCGGAAATAGTGTATCTATCGTAGATGGCGACAACAGTCCGTCTGTTACTGACAATACTCACTTCGGCAGTATCTATACCGGTACTAACACAGTGAAGTCATTTGTTATCAAGAACAACGGTGCCGGCGCTCTTACAGTGAATTCACTTGCAATTTCCGGTACAAACAGTGCAGACTTTGCGTTCGTTGGTGCTCCGGTAACTCCGTTTACTGTAGCTGCCGGTGGTAGTCAGACCATCAGTGTTCGTTTCACTCCTTCTGCAGGCGGTTCTCGTGTAGCTTCCTTGGATATTGCGAACAGCGACGTCACCGAGGCTATGTACAACGTTTCTATCGCGGGCATTGGTGTTGATTCACCTGAAGTTAATATTGCCGGAGCAGGTACAGCAATTGTTGATGGTGACGTGACACCGGGCGTTTCCGACAATACAGATTTTGGAACAGTGATCGTAGGCAATAGTACAGCCAATACATTCGTTGTTACGAACAGCGGTTATGGCAATTTGGTTGTTTCTGGTGTCAATTTCACTGGTTCAGCTGCGTCCAACTACACATTGACAGGTGCGCCTTCATTCCCGTTGACGATCGCAGCAGGCAACAGTTATACGCTTACAGCAACATTTACTCCGTCAACAGGTGGTGTTCGTAATGCAACAATGAATGTAATTACAAACGATGCTGATGAGGCAATCTTTGACTTTGCAGTTAGCGGTACGGGTCAACATCTGCCAGAGATCAACGTAAAGGGTAATGGTATATCTATAATAGATGGTGACGTTACAGCCGGTACGGCAAACAATACAGACTTCGGTACTGTAAATACAGGCTCGACCAGCACGCGCAATTTTGTGGTGCAGAATACCGGCCTTGGTACACTCACAGTTACCGGTATGTCATTCAGCGGTAGTTCCGCAGCTGAGTTCTCGATAGTGAGTGGTCCGTCATTTCCGTTGTCAATTGCACCCGGCGACACGCAGATCGTTACGGTGAGATTCTCTCCATCTGCCGGCGGTGTGAGGCCTGCTACATTCAATATCTCCAGCAACGATGTTGACGAAAATCCATACAATTTTGCTATCCAAGGCTTAGGTGTTGCAATGCCTGAGATAAACGTAAAAGGCAACGGTATTAATATTGCTGATGGCGATGTTACCGCAGGGACAACCAATAATACCGACTTCGGTACACTGAACCTGGGTGCTAATGCGATCAAAACTTTCGTGATCCAGAACAAGGGTGTTGGTCCGTTGAACGTGACGTCTATTGCTTTTGCAGGCGCAGCTGAGTTCACCGTAGTGGTGGCTCCATCGATCCCTATGTCAATTGCTCCTAATGATTCGGTAACCATTTCAGTGCAGTTTGCAGCGACTACTGTTGGCACTCGCACAGCGGTTATGAATATACTCAGCAACGATGCAGACGAAGCTACCTACAATTTCCTGTTGCAGGGTACTACACTCGGTGTTCCTGAAATCAACGTAAAAGGAAATGGCGTTGACATTGCTGATGGCGATGCTACACCGGGTGTGGCCAACTTTACCGATTTTGGTCCGGTGAATCTTGACAACTACGTTCAGAAATCATTTATGATCGAGAACAAAGGATTGGGTATTCTGAATGTATCTGATATTAACCTCACGGGTACAAATGCATCAGAATTCACATTGTACGGTGCACCATCGTTCCCAGTAAGTGTGGCTGCAGGTGGTAGCCAGGCATTTGTTATACAGTTCAAGCCAACTGCTGCTGGTGTGCGTACAGGTAAGGTGACCATAGTAAACACCGATGGTGACGAGTCGAACTATGACTTTGCAGTAGCCGGTACAGGTGTTGCAACAACGGGTATTGGTACGCTTGCTTCAGCAACATCGATGAAGGTGTTCCCGAATCCTGCAGGTAATTCAGCAATGATCGCTGTATCTCTGCGTGAACAAGCAACTATTACAGTTTCTGTCACTGATATCAGTGGTCGTGAGGTAATGCCGGTTGTTGAAAAAACACTGAATTCAGGTGAGCACACAATGGAAATGAACACCTCAGCACTCAATGACGGAATCTATTTCGTAAGAGTGACAGACGGTGCCTCGTCTTCAAACGTTAAACTCGTGATCATTCATTAATTAGGTTGTAGTTTTTGTGATATGACTGGTCGCACATTATAGTGCGACCAGTCTTTTTTAAATCCTGTCATGTCGTATGTTTTGATCGAATTCTGTCATTTTTTCGATGGTGGAATTCGGCTGAACGATGAATTTGGGATTTTCTGACAATCTGTCACCGTTTGGTCGATTGGAATGTAAGTTGCTAAAGGTATTACAAAATAAAAAACCAAAATATATGCAAGAGAAAGGCAGTATTTCCATCCATACCGAGAACATTTTTCCGATTATCAAGAAGTTCCTCTATTCTGATAACGAGATCTTCCTGCGTGAACTTGTTTCAAACGCGGTTGACGCTGTACAAAAGGTGAAGCGTTTATCCTCACTGGGGCAGTATCAGGGTGAGATTGGTGCACCGCTGGTTGAAGTTGCGTTCGATAAAGAGGCACGCACCATAACGATATCAGACAATGGTATCGGTATGACGGCGGACGAGATCAAGAAGTATATCAATCAGATCGCTTTTTCAGGTGCCGAGGAGTTTGTGGAGAAGTTTAAGGACGCAAAAGACGCTAATGAGCTGATCGGGAAATTCGGTCTCGGATTCTATTCTGCGTTCATGGTTGCAGATCAGGTTGAGATACAGACGCTCAGCTATCAGGATGGGTCAGCGCCTGCCCGTTGGATATGTGATGGCAGCACAGAGTTTGAGATATCTGAGGGAAGCAGGTCAACGAGGGGCACAGATATTATTCTGCATGTAAATGCTGATTCTGACGAGTTTTTGGACGAGCATAGGCTGCAGACAATTCTTGACAAATATTGCCGCTTCTTGCCTGTGCCTATCAAGTTTGGTACGAAAAAGGAGTACGATTACGAAGACACAACTACAGAGGAAGAGGATAGCACTGACAAAAAGCCTAAAGAGAAAGAGGTAGACAATATAATTAACGACACTACCCCTATCTGGACCAAGGCTCCGGCGGACCTTACCGATGAGGATTATCTGAAGTTTTACAGAGAATTGTATCCGATGAGCGAGGAGCCTCTGTTCTGGATCCATTTGAATGTTGATTATCCGTTCACCCTTACGGGTGTGCTGTACTTCCCCAAGGTGAAGAACGACTTTGAGTTACAGCGCAATAAGATCAAATTATTCTCGCGTCAGGTGTTCATCACCGACGAGGTGAAAGATATAGTCCCTGACTTCCTGATGCTGTTGCATGGCGTTATCGATTCACCGGATATACCATTGAATGTTTCCCGTAGCTTCCTGCAAGCCGATGGAAACGTTAAGAAGATCAATAGCCACATTAGCAAGAAGGTAGCGGACAAGCTTGCTGAACTATTCAAAGCCGACCGCAAAAGCTATGAAAGCAAGTGGGCCGACATAGGGTTGTTTGTGAAGTATGGCATGATCAGTGAAGATAAATTCTACGACAGGGCGAAGGATTTTGTGTTGTTGTCAAATACTAAAAATGAACACTTCACTTTCTCTGAATATCAGGAGAAGACCGAACTGCTGCAAAAAGACAAGAACGGAAATCTGGTATATCTCTACACTAATGACCCGGCCAAGCAGGATTCTTTTATACAGAGTGCCAATCGTAAGGGTTATGACGTACTGTTGATGAACTCTCCGATAGACACCCACTTTATCCATACTCTGGAGCGTAAACTAGAGAAGATCAGCATGAAGCGTGTTGATGCCGATGTAGTGGAGAAACTGATAGAAAAGGAGGAAAAGATTGAGTCGATACTAAACGAGGAGCAAACAAACAGCGTTAAGACCATTTTCGAGCAGGCAATTAATAAGCCGAACATGACCGTAAAAGTGGAAGCGCTGGGGCCGGATGAATTGCCGGTAACAGTAACAATGGATGAGTTTATGCGCAGGATGAAAGACATGTCGGCGCTGGGTGGCGGAATGAGTTTCTATGGTTCCATTCCGGATAGTTATAACGTGAGCGTGAACAGCAACCACAAGCTCATCAGCAAGATACTGGCTGCCGGCGGAGAAGATCAGGGCAGATTAGCGAAGCAGGCATTTGACCTTGCAATGCTGTCTCAGGGTATGCTTACCGGGGCCGATCTTACTGAATTTGTGAATAGGAGTGTAAGCCTGATCTGATAATTGAGGATGAGGTAAATACTTGTTCAACAACACTATTATAAATCGGATACGGGGGTTTGTGCAGTTGCATTTATCCCCGTATCTTGCACATATAGCGGCTGTATAAAAGCCATGTTTTTATGAAGATCGTTCCGGGAGAGATAAAGACCTCATTGTTACACAGCTATCTGCTCAGTTCAATAGCTCCGCGCCCCATTTGTTTTGCAAGTACTATTGACCGTGATGGCAGGCCGAATCTATCTCCGTTCAGCTTCTTTAACGTATTCGGTTCAAAGCCACCAATTGTTATCTTTTCTCCTGCTCGCAGGGTTCGCGATAATACTATTAAGCATACCCTCGAAAATGCTTATGCAACGAATGAGGTAGTCATCAATGTGGTGAACTATAACATTGTTCAACAGATGAGTCTGGCAAGCTGCGAGTTTCCGAAAGGGGTGAGCGAGTTTGAGAAGGCAGGATTTACGCCTGTTCCTTCTGAAATGGTGGGGCCATTCAGGGTAAAGGAGTCGCCGGTGCAGTTGGAGTGTAAGGTGTTGAAAATAGTGGAAACAGGCGAAGATGGCGGTGCAGGAAATCTGGTGATCTGTGAGGTGTTGTGCATGCATATTGACGATGCAATACTTGACGCTGATGGAAAGATAGATCCTAACAAGATAGATCTGGTGGCACGCATGGGAGGCGATTATTATTGCCGTGCCTCAGGTAGTGCTTTGTTTGAGGTACCTAAACCCAACATAGCTGTGGGCGTTGGTATCGATGCATTGCCTGAATCAGTTAGGAATAGTAGGATCCTTACCGGCAACCACCTTGGTATTCTTGGAAACAGCACAGCTATTCCTGCAATAGATCCTGCTAACCACGATAAGCGGATCAAAGGCATACTTGATATGTATAAGAGCGATCCGGAGAGTATGGTTGAGGCACTACACAGGTATGCAAAAGTGTCTATAGATGCGGGTGAGGTGGACAAGGCATGGCAGGCACTGCTGGCAGTTTAAAAACAATCTAAAAAAACAGATCAGAATGTACAGGATAGGGCAGGGTATTGACTTTCATAAATTGGTAGAAGGACGTGAGTTTTGGTTGGGGGGCATTCATATTCCGCACGCAAAAGGTGCTTTAGGACATTCGGATGCTGATGTGCTTCTGCACGCGATTTGTGATGCACTGCTGGGAGCACTCAGCCTGGGCGATATAGGCCAGCATTTCCCTGATACCGATCCCGCATATAAAGGCATTGATTCCAAGTTATTGCTCAAGCGATCTTACCAATTGGTGCAGGACAAAGGATATAAGCTTGTGAATATCGATAGCACGATCTTGCTTCAGGCTCCCAAGATCCGCAAGTATGTTGATGATATGCGAAATGCCATTGCAGGTATTCTGGATGTTTCTCCTGATGATGTTTCCATTAAAGCAACGACTACTGAGCAGCTTAGTTTTATAGGGCGAGAGGAGGGGATTGTTGCTACTGCCAACATATTGTTGCAGAAGGCCTGATCGTATTACTGATGCCCCAAGGCAATTATGTCGCTGCCTTCAATGATTCGTTTGCTGTATCCGTTTTTTGCCACATTTATCATAGCCATACCCAATTCCTTCATGGTGCAGAAAGCCTTAGGATAAACGGCCCTGCCTATAGGGAACATCCAGTTTACGTACTTATAGAAGCTGTGTGAGCGGGTAAGTCCTGGTGTAGGTTTTATGAAACCGGGCCGGAAAGCGAACGTTTTACGAAAAGGCAATTTTGCCAGGTCATTTTCTGTTTTGCCCTTTACCCGTGCCCAGCCACTTCTGCCCGATTCAGTCTCGTCGGTGCCTGCACCCGAAACATAGCAGAAAGTCATATCGGTATTTACGCGGCTGAGAACCCCTGCTACATGAAGTGTAAGCGTATAAGTTGCCTTGTAATAGTCGTCTGCTTTCATTCCAACAGATGATACGCCCAGACAGAAGAAACAGGCATCATATTCGCTCAATTGTTCAGCTATCGGTTCCAGGTTGTAGAAATCGGGATGGATGATCTCTTTCAATTTGGGGTGGGAGAGGCCTAACGTCCGGCGGTTGATGATAAGTACCTCGGCCACGTCGGCACTGTTCAGACATTCGTTCAGTACGCCCTCGCCAACCATACCTGTGGTTCCTGTGACGATAACTCTAAGATTCTGTCTGTTCATAGCAGGAACCGTTTGGATTGTCGGCAATCTATTTGACGATGCGTACTTGTTCGTACCCAAACATCCTTCTCAGCGAATCTTTGACATGCGCAGTATCTATGACCCTGCAGTTGGTCTTGGTTATCACATTGAAGTTCGTTGAGTCCTGTTGGATCATTTCAACTTTATTCCCGTTAAGCGTCAAATTGGTTACACGTTTTTCAGCACGTTCGCGGGTATGATAATTGCCGATAATTATACGGAAATCGCTGGTTGTAGTTGAATCAACAGGCATTGCTACAGCGCCGCTGTCTACCGTATCTGTCTTAGGTGTTGCCAATGTGTCCGGCAGAACTACCGCAGGTTGTTGTACCGGTGTATCTATGACAGGAGAAGTAGTTGCTTCTGTTTCGGTGCTTTTTGTGTAATCGTAAATGAAGTACGCCGCCCCACCCAGAATAAGTAAAAGCACCACGACTATAATAACCATATTCCAATTGATGGAGTCTGCTTTTGCGGGTGGCGGGTAAGATGGTTTATGGGCCAATTTACTATTCTGCTCATCCAATTGTTTGCTATTCTTGATTGTTGGCAGACTTGCCGGCGTGTATTTGAAGTGAGCGTCGGTAATAAATTTGACCTTACCTCCTTCTTCAATAAACTTGCCTATATTGGGAATAACAACCTCCTTTCCATCAGCAATATCCTTCCGCACCTGAATGCTGAATTCCCTGAGCGTATTCGCTGCCTTGGAGATACTGACCTGTTCGTTTGTAGCAATAAAATTAGCAAGATTATCGTCTATGGAACCTCCGGGTGTAACGTGCACTTCATAAGACGGCGGCGTAAGGGCTGAGCCATCGTGAGTTGAACGCACTTTTTTCAATTCCATGTTGCCGATACCGTGTACGTAACAGTATTGGTTTTTCAGTAAATATAATCCGATGTACCTTGCTATGTCCATTTACCCGATGAAAGTAGTATTTTTCTTTAGAATTTCAATCGCAAACCGCCGTAAACATTGAAGCCATATACCTGATAGCCCATCCAGCGCTGGTATTTACTGTTCAAAATATTATTGAACTGAACAAAGGCGGATAAACGAGGGATAAGTTTGTATTCGCCGCCAACACCCATATCAGCAATGGTTTTCAGATCGATAGTGTTACCGGCAATGTCTCTCGCCTTAATTCCTCCCATCACTATGCCGAAGAACGAAACGTCAAGTTTCCTGGTAACAGCCATCTGGAAGTCACCTTTAATGTTGACGGATGGTGTATGCCATACTTTAGTATCGGTGCTGCTGTAAAAATAATACCACTCGGCTGTAAGACCCGCGGACCATTTGTTGGCATCCTGGTAACGGGCTGAAGCCTGTGCAGATACGGCTTTCACATTCTGGTATAATGCGTAGAACGTGCGGTTATCGCCGGTGTCGTTTAAGAATGTCGGCAGATCGAAATAGTTCCACCAGCTGCCGCGTGCCGAATAGCTGAAGTGGTTACCAAGGCTACCCTGAACTGCCGCGAAGATCTCATCGCGTTTGGTCTGAACAACACGATAGGAGCTCACCATAAAGGGATTCTCCATTGTCATCTGCTCATAGGTGTTTTGCCTTAGGTCGGCCTTGTAACCTACGCTGAGGCGGAAAAGGTAATCGCGCATGGTGAACGCCACTTCCGCATTGGGCAGGAAGTAGGTGCTTCCACCTTTGCCGTAAGCGAACCCTGCCAGAGCGTGAGCGCTGTAGTATTCGTTGAACTGCATGCCTATAC
Organism: uncultured Flavipsychrobacter sp.; assembly: GCA_964652995.1. Taxonomy (GTDB): domain Bacteria; phylum Bacteroidota; class Bacteroidia; order Chitinophagales; family Chitinophagaceae; genus Nemorincola. The sequence goes on from CAZZCR010000029.1 coordinate 53,930, forward strand.
CCGGAGCAGCTAATACATAATTGTTTGCGATTGTTGTTCCGGCTGAATTATAGCTGGCAATGGCACCTGCAACATTTGCTCTCAGATCCAGTGACTTATTCAATTTATAGACAACCGGGGCGTAAAAACTCGCGCTTATTTCAGAGGTGTTGAACTTTGCTCCGTAATAAGTAGCTTTTATACTGGGTTGATAATCAATTCGGGAAGCAGTGTCTTTGCGATTGATCATATCTCCCTCCAGACGAACAGCCGTATATGCCTGACTTACGGTTTCGTTACCGTAGTTATGAAGAACGTGGTCGTAGCCATATTGGTAATACCTATTGTGTGAACCGGAAAGTGATGCATTGAAATCTCCCTTTTCGTTGTGGAGACTACCAGCAGCTTCTACCCCTGAAAGTGACGACTGCTGGTGCACGATATTGCCTTTTTGCGATATGTGGTGCAGATGTATACCTGTTTCGTAGTTATCTTTCTTAATACTACCAATTCCGGCATCGAGATAGATCGTAGAAAGATTGCCACCACCTGCATTCACATAATTCTGATAAGGAAGCTCGTTCAGATTCTTACCTAACGCAAGCGGACGCAGTGGTGGTGAGTAGTAAGAATAGAACAGTGTTTGCTGAGGTACATCAGTCTTGAAAGAAGGACGCGTTGTATCCATTGGTGGCAATTGCGGCTTCCATTCTGGTTTGGGGCTTTGTTTTACCCTTGGTTTATATGACTGGATCACCTCGATCGTAGATCCTTTGAGGACCGTATCGCTACCGGGTGCCAGGCGCTGTGCATGGGCCTGAAGGCCACTAAACGCAGAAGCAAGTATGATAAAAGGTCTAACCCTCATAAGTGATCTATTTTTCGTCAGATAATTTGCTTGAACTTTTTTCGGCTTTCTTCACTTCGTCCAGTTTTTTTGCGGCTTCCACCTTCAGTTCCTGAACTTTTGTGTTTTTTACGATGCTTTGCAGCAGTGCCTTAGCGTTGAAGTAGTCTTTCTGTTTCAACAGTATATCAGCAAGAAGGATGTATGCTTTTCCTACCCAATTGTCGTTGCCGGCCGATAATTTAACTGTCTCGTTTGCCGCTTCTTCTGCTTCATTGAGTTTGTCTTGTTTCAGCAGGATTTCAGCGATCCTATACCTCGACTCAGCGGCAATGTCACCACTTTTGTTTCCAGCAAGCAGTTTGAATGCGTCAATCGCCTCATTGTCGCGGTCGGAGAGTTGCAGCGAGCGGGCTTTCACGTATTTAGCGTCTGTAGCTCCTTCAGTGGAAACCCCTCCCATTGCCAATAATGAATCGGCATAGCGCCCTGCCTCTTCCTGTTTACCCAGCATAAAACCACTTTTCATCAAGCCACGATATATGGTTTCCTTGGCGTACTCGTCGGTAGAATTGTTGCGCATGGCAGTAAATATCCTGTATGCCTCCTCATATTTGCGCAGATCCATAGCAATAGTTGCTGCACGACGTGCACTTATTTCTGAGAAGTCATTCCAAGGTGTTGCAAGTACCGCTTCGTATTCGGTGAGGGCTTCCGCATTCCGTCGCAACTTGTAATTACTTTCTCCCAGATAGAAGTGCGCCTTGGTTGCGAATACTCCGTTCGGATAAATGTTCAGATAATTTGCGAACCCATCACGGGCATCATTCCATTTTTCTGCAGCGAATTGAGCTTCCGCAGCTGAGTAGTAGGTCGAGTCAAGTATGCTATTATCAGACGAAGGCAGGTTGCCTTCTTTCAGGAGTTGTGTGTACTGCTCAGGCTGGTTTGTCTGTATGTACAGATTCTTGAGTGCATCCAACGCCGGGAGTCGTTCTTCGGCTCCGGGATAATTCAGGACGATCTTACGGTAGGCTTCGATCGCTTTTTTGTTCTCGTTCTGCTGTTGGTAAATGTAAGCAGTCTTCAACCATGCTTTAGGAGCTATGCCTTTGTCGCTTTCCGATTCTGTAATGACTTTAAGGGCTGCAAGGGCATCTTTGTAGTGCTCCATTTCCATATGCGTGAGAGCGATCTCGTATTGGGCATTACCTGCGTAAAGAGACGCTGGCTTTACCTTGGTAAGAGACTGGAGTAAAACGATCTTATCATTCTGTCGATTGGTTAGTCCCAGCAGGATCGCTTTCTGGAATTTGGCGTAGTCAACATCGGTGCCCCCGCCGGCTATGATACGTTCATATAATGAAATTGCTTTAGTATAGTTCTTTTGCAGGAATACAGCATCTGCTTCAAGCAGCAATGCCACGTTGCCCGTATGTCTGTCGCCCGAGCGTGCCAGTTGCGCCTGATTGAAGAAGTCCTGCGCGGCAATGTAGTTGCCTGTTTCCAAGGCCGAATAGCCCATGGTGAGGTAGGCATGCTGTATGGTAGATTGCGGACTAAGACGTTCAATAACGGCCATATTGCCCATTCGGCTGATGAAGTTCTGAGCATAGTTTATAGCATCTGTGTAGTGATGTAGCTGATATGCCGCTTCAGCGCGCCAGAAATAGGCAGCACGTTCGTACTCTGAATTGAGGGGATTTTGCAGCGATAGTGCAAAATACTCTTCAGCTTTCTTCATTTCGCCATTTCTGTACAACTGAACACCATATCCATACGCTGCCTTTTGGTATACGCTCCAGTAGTTATTATCTTTTGTGCGCACGCCTTGCAACCTTTCTAACGCTTCTTCATAATTTCCCGTCTTCATCGTAAGACCGGAAAGTAATGTTTGGGCCTCATCCTTATGCTCGGAATTCGGATATACTTCCAGCAACGTCTTCAGCTGTCGTAGTGCTTCATCGGTATTGCCGGTTTCGTAGCTCAACCGACCATACAGGATCATTGCTGCCTCCTGCAAACTTTTGTTGAAGTTCATGTCGGCGCAGATGCCGAACGCGTTTCGGGCACTTGCCCGGTCGCCGGTCTTCAGGTAGCAGTCGCCTAGAAGGTACATTGATGTCTGGCCCATAGAGTCTCGGGTATCACTCAGCATCCTGAACTTCACTATCGCACTCTTCCAGTTGTCGAGTCGGTAATGACAGTAAGCTATTTCGTAGAGGTCTTCCTTACGGATCTTTTCCGCATGTTCGTAATAATAGTCGAAATACGGTTTTGCCTGGGCATATTTCTGAGCTTCAAAATGGCATTGAGCAGCCAAAAGATGGAGTTCCTTGTCGTAGAAACTTTTTTCCTTCTTGTTTATTAGCGTGTCGGCCATTGCCAATGCTGTGCCCTTGTCGCCCTTGAAATAATAGATCTCTGCAATGTAATATGGAACAACAGCTCGGTAATCTCTGTCATTCTTCACAATCTCGAATGCCGACAAGGCTTCGTCGTATTTATTCTCGTTATAGCACAGCAGGCCATAATAATAATTGCCTGCCATGAAATACTTATTGTCTTTTATGCTTTTGATAGCGGCAAACAGAGGTTTCGCTTTGTCGAACTGTTTGTTGTTGAAGTAGCAATATGCCAACTCAAATTTTTGATCGCCGGTTTCATCATTATCAAGATTATGTATGCCCACCATCTCATAGTAATTGATGGCATCAGCGTACTTGTCCTTTTTGAAATAGTAATGTGCCAGTTCATATCCGATCCGTTGGTTGTATGCCGGATTGGGGGTCTCATTCATTACCTTTTCAGCATATTCTATTCCGTCTTTACGGTCTGCTATGAGGCCCGCCATGGCACGGTTGTAGGCAGCCCGATCGAGATCGGCGGGATTATTGAGTTGCACCCGGGCATTTTCCGTAATCTGAAGTTGCCTTGCCGTTTGGGCCGAAACAGCGTGATGTCCCTGTTTATGTAATTCTGTGGAAAGGGCAGGAATGCTGTTTTCGGGCTGTGCCGATATATGGACCTGACCGTGCACCAACACAGGCAAAAAGGCTGCTGTGATGCAGGAAAGTGTTCGCAATGACGGTTTTCTACGATTCAACTTCATGTAGCTATCTTTAGAAACTCCAGGTTAAATTGGCACTCGGGAAGAATGGCAACTGGTACTTTTTTTCGTTTGTTATACGGTCGACATAGAAGATATTTTGCCTATTGTAAACGTTTGTGATGGCAGCAGTTGCTTCCAGCTTCGAGCGCTCGCTGATCGTAAATTTCTTTTTGGCAGATATGTCCAGACGATGGAAGTAGGAAAGGCGACCACCATTGATGATGTCTGAGTAGAGCACACCATAATTTCCGTTTTGTACCAGCGGATTGGTTGCCATGCCTTGGCTGGTCATGCTGGCATTCTCATAGTATCCCTGCGTTTGTGTGAATGGGAATGGCGCCCTGAAATTGAAACGGGTAGATAGTTCCCAGTCTTTTTTCTTGCCGGCAGTGTATGATGCTACCACGTTTGAGTTGTAACGGGTATCGAACGGAGTGGGGTAGGTCTGCTTCTGGCCTTTAGAGTCAACGCCGGTATAAGTGACCTTTTGGTAACCCATAGCTACCCACAGGTACACGCGGTCGTGACTATATTTTGCCGATAGATCGATACCACCCGCCATTCCATTGGACGCAGCAAAGTCAGGGTCGCCTGCAACCAGCGCACTCTTATTTCTGTTCAGTTCATTCACTTGTGGAAAGTACTTTACCCATGGTTCGGCGTTCAGCTCCACGCGCTGCACGTCAACTTCAACACCGGCAACAAGGTGGTACGATTTCTGCAAGGTTGATTTCACAAAATCTCCGTTGGCATCTTTGTACTGTTGGTCAGGGCTCATTAAGAAGCCGGTAAACAGATTGACGATGTCAATGTCAGATTTAGTACTCATTATGTTTTGGGAATAGATACCCGCAGCACTCTTGAAACGAACACTTTCGGAGATATTGTATTTGATTCCTAGGCGGGGTTCAGGAGAGAATTTACTTATCTCAGAGTAGTACTGCGTCCTGAGACTTGGCTCAAATATGAACTTGCTGCTGAAATTGTGCCTGTACATGAAGTAAAGCGAAGCAATGGTACTTTGACGATCTTGCGTAGTGGTGACGCCGTCGGCAATTTTGTATGTAAGCGAAGTGTTGATACCATTCACTTCCACACCGTATTTGAGCTGGCTATAATCCTGAAGGAAATACGTGAAATTGATAGCTGCTTCGAATCCGCCGATCTTACTGGTGCTAGGCGTAGTGTCGTTCAGACCGGTGTTGACCTTGTCTAGAGATATGTCGTAATTCGAATAGGCGAACTTACCGTCAATGAGTGCGGATGTGTTTGACGGAGAAACAACGAATGTAGCCCCACCGCCGGTGGTTTTCCATTTATAATCGGCCACCTTAGCGCCGGTTGTGTCATTGAGCAGGTTAGCTCTATCGTCAAAATTGAAGCCAAATACATTCAATTTTGAGCCGTTGTCACCGTTGATTGTCACCTTGCCGTAAAGATCGCGGAACTGGAAGGGCAGTCCGTTCTTCAGTTGATCGCTCAAGCCTGAGTAGATTGCTTTCGTTGTTTGGTCAATATAACTTTGTTTGCCGGTAACAAGGAAGGTAACGCCTGATCCATTATCTTTTTTTGACTTCACCAGTGGCCCCTCAAGCATCACACGCGACATGATGGGAGATGCTGATACCAGACCCGACAGTTTATTCTTGTTACCGTCGCGCGTGTGAACATCGACAATGGCCGCCGTGCGATTGCCATATTGGGCATTGAACCCTGCGGTATATACGTCCACGTTTTTGATCGCCTCAGTTTCGAACACAGAGAAAAGGCCGATAGAGTGAAACGGGTTGTAGATTGTCACACCGTCGAGATAGATGCCTACCTGTGAAGGAGCGCCACCACGAATGTAGAGCTGACCACCCTGATCGCCTGTGAAAACCACGCCCGGTATTACTTGCAGGTACTGAGCAACGTCAGGTTCGCCACCTGCACTCGGCAGCATTTTTAGTTGCCTTGGAGTAACGGTGGTAACGCCGGTGTTTATGTGGGTCATCTTCTCGGTCTTTCTTCCCGATACCTCAATACCTTTAAGTTCCACCTCCTGGCGGGTCAGCATGATTTTCCTGCTTACGATGGCTTCAGGCAAAAGATTTACATCTGTTACGCTGCTATCGTAGCCAATGGTTGTTACCAATAACCGGTAGCTACCGGCAGGAAGTGATATGGAAAAATATCCGTTTACATCGGTCTGTACTCCGGTTTTCGCGTTTACAACAGAAACGTTGGTGTAGATCATCGGTTCGCCGGTCTTCTTATCATAAACGAAGCCTTTGATTGTACCGTTTGATGATTGCGCGGTGGCAAGAAAGGGTAACAGAAGGAAAAAAGCAGCCATCAGGCCCGTGCTTTTGAACATATAAGTTGGTTTAAAAAAATAAAAACAATACAAACCTCCACCACCTTTGCAGACGGTTTTCAAAGTGTGACAAAGATAGGAATAACCCTATGGCTTACAAATGCTATTGTTTTGTGAAAATTTGTGACATGAACGGTATTTACTTCAAGCGACTTTGCCGAATTCCAGCATGATTTCAGTGTAAAAGGAGACCGGTATTCTGGAACGCCTTTCTGACACATCTATTTTATCTCTGTTCGTTTTCCGGGCTGACAAAAAATGAAGCACAACGCACTGGATTAAGGAAACCAATCATTCGGGTTGATACAGGTACCTTTTCCCGAACCGACGCGATGAACGGCGTAAGGAATTGGGCGACCTTCTGTTGCTCATTTGTTGACAGCTCCTGTTTGGCGTATTTCTTTTTCAGGTACATATTCATAAAGGAAGTCATGTCAGTACCCATTTTGGTATCAACTACTTCACGGGCATATTGCAGGGGAGTTAACGATCCGCGTATGATGCCACACATGTGAAGGTAATAGGTCGCTGCGCGGAAAGCCCAATATGGTTTGTTGGTTGCTGCATTTGCATTTCGGAAACGCAGCAAATAATATTGCAAGATGATGCCCGGTAATGCCAATAGGGCAAAAATGATTGCTGCCAGTGTGAACAATGCAGATAAAAGGACCTTTTTAACCGGTATTTCGGTTTCTGTCATCGGTGTTTGTTGTTTTTCCTGCTTGGGTGAAAGGTCAGTACGTTTCAGATACACTTCGTCCGTTGGGATAGTCACAGGAAGTCGTTTCACCAGATCACCAGCACTCTCGCCGTTCTTCACTTCCATTCGTTTCAATTCCTCAGAGTACGACACGGCAGTGCCAGCATCGCCCGCTTTTATGTTCCGGAGCGGAATAGCGATACTGTCCTTGTAAACAACAGCCACCTTCATGTCCAGCGTCATCTCTGTGCCCTTAGCTGGCTTGTATTCATTGTCGTGAAATACGAACTGCTTTACAGACATTTTTAATGCCTTTTTTAAGGTGTCCACGTCCACCACTACTCCTTCTGCAGCCAGCCACGCCTTGGGTGGTTGCATGGGAGGTGTACCGTCCGGCTGAGGAGTAGTGCGATTTTCGCCGTCGTTGCCCACAGTAGTGTCAAAATCGAGCCAGCCATAGCCCGGGAAGTAAACTTGCACCCATGCGTGCGCTTGATTGGCGTAATACCAATACCATCCTTTGTTTTTGTCGCTACGTTCTTCTGTGAGGAAGCCCACAGCAATACGAGATGGAATGCCCAGCGAACGCAACATGAAAAGTGTAGCCCCGGCGAAATATGCACAATAGCCTTTGTGATTATCATTCAGGAAATACATCAATTTTGATGCGTTTGGCAGATCCGGAATTCCGGGGTTGTCGGTGTATTCATACAGCATTTTGCCGTTTTCGTCTTTCGAAAGGAAGTAATTGCGGATAGCCAGAACCTTGTCTACAGGCGTGTGGGCTGTGTCGGTAATTTTGTGTGCAAGTTCGCTGATGGAGCTGAATTTCTTGTCCGCCGGCATACGGGTATAATATGCCATGAATTTTCCGTCCACACCCTCATAGTCCGGTATCTTTCTTAGTACCTCGAACCGCATTTCCTGGAACTTCTTTACTTCAGGATTCTGTACGTTGTATATGAAATATGCGCTATTCAAAGCGGAAACGTAGCTCTTTGTGCGATAGGCATAACGGAACTGATCTCTGAAATCTTTTTCTATGGTAATGGGTTGAACGAAATAGCCGACGTTCGGAGCGAGGTAGGTGGCAGGAGATAAGGTCTTACAGTAGATCTCCACTTCCACCGTCTGCCTCAATTTTTCTCCCATGCTGTTTCTGATCACTGATGAATCGTATCGGGTATTGAACAACGGGATCTTTGACGGGTCAGGCTCAAAGAGGTCGTTGAATGGAATTGTTGAGTCTCGCTCGAAGGTTTCAGTAGCAGTATCGAATCGGGTGTAATAGAAAGCAGTTAGGTAGAGCGGATTGGGAACGTCAGTGTTGGGAAAGAAGTTGTCGATATGCGCGCAAAAAAGCAATTCGTTACTTCGTCCCAATGCACCGCTCAGGCGCGAATAATCCTTGAGGTCGAACGTATTGTCTTTATTCTTATTGAGCATGCTGTTCTTTCCCTGCTGACCTTTGCCACCGTAGTTGTCAACGGTTGCTTGAATGTCGCCCATTTGCCACCAAATGATGCCTCCCAAAAAAGCTGATGCTATAAGCAGGAAGATTGCTAAACGGCGGCTGAGAAACCACCAGAAACGGGCTGTCTTATCCTTGTAGTTATATATCTGTTCTGAAGTAAAAACTATGTAGATGCTGTAAAGTAGCGCAGGTGCAAATGTTTGCAGCAAGCCGGGTACGGTTTCGATATTGCCCTTTGCAATCACAAGCACACACCCGGTCAGCGCCAGTGTCGCAATGACCACAGACCAATATCTTAAACGCAGGAAGCCCCAACCCATTAGCCAGCCGGATCCAAACAGTATGCATGCAACCTGAAACTGCCTCGCAATAAAAAACGCATCGAATTCGCCACTCTCGTATTTGTCCAGACCGGTGTACAGTGTGTACATGGCCAGTATGAGTAAGGTAAACGTAGGAAGGAATCGGAACCTGAATGAGTAGAATAATGCACTCAGTGCCATTCCTGAACCCATGTAAACAGCCTGCATGAACGCGTCATTCTGTAGAATTGTATAGTACTCGTTGAGCTGCTGCAACAGGAAGTAACCCACCACAGAAGTTGGCAGGATGAGGAAAATAAGTTTGGCAAGAAGCTCATTTACGGGCGCCGCACGTTGTATTCTCATAGTTTTCTTTCCGACATAAATGTAGGGCAAAAAACATCAGTCATAGTGTTAAAAATGCCCGATCATAAACTGATCCGGTAGCAGTGAATTTGGTTCTTGTGAACTGCATTGTACCCGCATTGCGTAAGGTCGGTATTCTTAAACAGGTACTTGCCCGGAAAAAAATTAATTTTGCGGTATGGGAAAGGAACAATCAAGGCCAGGAATGTTGCCGGCCATGTTCACAATGAAATGTCCCAGTTGCCGGAAGACTCATGTTTTTATTCACAGGAGCATGTTTCCGATGAATCAGCTGGTGGAACTGAAAGAAGAGTGCGAGGTGTGCGGGCAAAAGTTCAAATCAGAGCGTAACAACGGTGGAGGCATCAACTACGCGCTTACAATGATATTGTTTTTCCTTAATCTCTGCTGGTACTGGCCTATCTTCGGACTTTCCTACAAAGACAACAGCGTGTGGTACTATTTGCTGACAAGTACAGTCGTCGTACTGATAGCACAGCCTTACCTGATGCGCCTGTCGAGAATGATCTACTTGTATCTTTATGTAGGCTTTGGTAATTCGCGCAGGGTTACGATCGACGAGAAAAAGAGCTAAACTTCCCGTTTTCTGGTGAAATAGACTTTTTCGGTGCCGATAACGCAGTATGGTGGCTCAAAGCCCGGCATAGACGTGGCCCGGATGTGTCTTTCTATCTTTTCCGATGGCCACGAAAGGTCTATTTTCTTCAATTCTGCCATTTCGCTGCGCATGTGCAGACTTGTGCCATATTTCGACAGAAGCGACTGCTGCGGCACCGGCTTGTAGTTTCCGGTCACCAGGTGTTTCAGTGTCTGGCGAAACAGATTGAGGGAGGCATCAAACGTTGCGTTGTAAAGATCATCGACCCACCAGTCCTCTTTTATATGGAAGCGATTCTGAAAAAGGATATCACCATGGTCTATCCTGGTATCCATTTGGTGGATAGTTGTGCCAAATTCTGACCGCCCTTC
>CAZZCR010000030.1:0-63130 GCA_964652995.1 uncultured Flavipsychrobacter sp.
GGAATAGTAGCCCACACGGTTTCGTTGGAAGCGGCGCTGATGTTCTTCCGCTTCCCCATCTCTTTTGCTACAGTTTTTCTATTCATCGGTGTCACTTATTGGCTCACCCCAAACGCACAGACTGTAGCAAAGGATGCAAAAAAGAACCACAGCCACACTACGCTCATTCTATACACGGTAGCCGCTCTCGTCCTGTTCCTGTACAAACACTTCGGCGACTGGCTTTTCGTCTGATCGTCAATAGTGGTTGTTTCTGCGCTCGTTGCTGCCCCAGTTCACAGCATTGCCGTCTGTAAGTTCAGTTGTCGCTGGTCCCGCGTATGGCCACCCCGCGGGCATAGCCTGACCCGTCATGATGTTCTTCAGCGTACTTAAGGCATCCTGATAAGCCGTCCTGAATACAGAGATTTCTGTGCCGTTGTTAGATAGGCGCAGCAAATGCCAGCACGCTACATCTTTTACCAGTTGTTTCAGTAACGCATCGTCCACAGCCGGTGCTTCACTCTCCGTCCCGAATAGTGCTGTCAGGTCAAATTTTCCCAGATATAGTTTCACTTCCTGCTCCGCGGCTGTTATAGCTCTGCTCAGAATGGTATTGTCGTCCCGCGTCAACGCGGCCATCACTTCCGGATACAAATGTGTATCCAGTTCAGTTGGTGTAATGATTGGCATGGTCTATAGGTTACTTATTGTTTTGGTTATTCTTCGTCCTCTTTTTCTTTCTTCTTCCCTCTTACCGGCTTTTCGGTTTCTTCAGCTTCTTCTTCGTCAGCCTCTTCTTCTTCGTCATCATCTCCGGTCTTCTTCTTGGGCTTGGTCTTTAGTGGTGGTTTCGCTGCCGTTGGTCTGCGACTTGCCGGTGTCGCTTTCTCCACTTCCAGTTGTTCTCCTGTTGGGCGCACCAGTATTATCCGCTTCAGGTTCCTGTCAAATGTCAGTTCATATACATTCGCGGTATTGTCTCCCATCAACAGCTGAATATACCCCTTCAGAAATTTATCATCCGGCTGCTCATTGGTCGAATCCACAACGGCATAGATCTTACCAATGCCCTTGCCGTCGCTCTTCAGCTGAGCCAGTTTCCTTCGCTCATCACTGAACTCGGTAAGCGTCAGTATCTGCCGCCTGAACACCGTATAGTCCACCCTGTCCTTATTCGCTGCCTTCCGCTCCTCTGTCGCCTCTTTTCGGTCGTCCTTATCCTTTTGTTGACCATATCCTGCCAGTGTGCACAGCATAAGTATTGTTGCAAGAAGTAACTTCCTCATCGTCCGGTTTTATTTATGGGTATATCACAAAGGTCATAATTTTCATCTTTTCTTTTTTCCCTTTTTCCTCAGCTGTTATCTGTCATCAGAATCTCTTTTCATTTACCCTTGCGCCATACATGATGCCTTTCAGCTCACTCGCTGTTTTCGTCCGCGATATCAACTGCCACACCGCACCCTCCACAGCATCCGGGCCATCATCATTTGCCCTGCTTCCCGGCCCGAACGAGATAAATTGCTGCTCCAGCGTTTTCATGTGAGGGTTATCTCGCTCCGCTTCATTAAAGTATAGGTCTCCGTTCCTCAGCAGTGGCTCCAGCAGACTTTCTATACGCATATACTTGTTACCTTTCTTTCTCTTGTCCTGCATTATGGGCACATGTCTTCCTCTTTGCACTCCCGCTTCATTCACTTGTTTTATCAGCATATCCTGCAGAAACACGTCCTCCATCAGGTAGCAACAGGTTGCCCCTCCCACTTCGTCCATCATCCTATAGTGCCACTCTATCATCTCAGGCGTGGTCGCCCTTGCCACAAAGCACTTGATCACATGAAACTCGTTACACCACTTTCCCACCAGCACGGTTGCCTTGTAGTCGCCGGTTGTCGTGTACGACGGATCCGTATAACACACCAGCAACTCATACTCACTCATCGGCAACACTGCCTTATACGGTAGCGACCCGAACACAGCACCCTCCGTCACCGGATTATTAAAGTACTCTTTCTGCTGCGCCGCATAACTCTTCTGGCTCAGCACTCTGTCAATGTCGCCTTCGCTGTTCTTCTCCATCCAAACCGATCGCCCCGCTTCATCCCTTATGTTCACGATCTCTGTGTGATCTGCTATTTCAGTTGCTCTTTGTATGCACGAATCCATCGATATCCTGTTACCGCAAAAGATAATGGTCGTCGCCGCCGACACCGACCGCGTCCCTATTGCCGCTTCCTCTATCCAGCGCCATTTCTGTGCCACCAGTTCGGGGTTCAGGCAATCCGAATCTGTATCTACATCGTCAAAAATCAACACATCCGGCCGCACCTCTTCATTCCGCATCCCACGGGGGCTCTGGCCCACACCCACCGCCCTGAACGATATTCCCGTCGAAGTCACAAACTCTCCAGCCGTCCACATCATACCACCCTTCTGTTCTCCGTAATCCTGCAGCAATCTTTTGTTGAATTCCAGGTTCGCTCGGTAGGGCATCAGACCTCTTGTTGCGTTGTCCAGACTATTACTTACCAGCAGCACACAGCGTTTCTTTTTGATCTTCCTTTTCTGTCGTTTCCCTTTTTCGCGAACGTTATGTCCCACCAGCACCAGAAAAAGTACCTCCATCATCGTGCGTGTGCTCTTGGCTAGTTCGCGGCTCCACATGCGCACCTCCATCCACTCCTCATGTTGCAGCACCCTGCTCGTCGACTCTTTGTGAAACACAGCTGGCTTCGCATAACTGAAAGACGGAAAATAATACCCGAACCACGCTTCAGGATCTCGTTCCAGTCGCTTCACTCTTTTCGCAATTTCCTCTTTTGTCTCGTTTTCATCGGTCAGTGTCTCATTGGTTATCTGCTGCGTCAGCCGCTGCCATTGCAGCAGTCGTTCACTCTTCACACTCATCTTCTTGTTTTCATGGTGACATGCACTGTATTGCATGCAATAGGTTTATAGGGGCTGGCGGGCGGTCAGTTCCTTTATATAGTTGTCATAGATCGTTACATAGTGTTGCGCCTGTTTTCTGTCTTTCTTGTATAGCCACTTCAAGAAGTCTTCAGCCATTTCTATTGTTCGGTACAAATTGTCTTCGCTCTCCAGTTTTCCTATCATACCCACATACTTCATCAGCAGGTCTATGTCTTTCGATGATTGCTCGTCTCCCGTCACCATCCTCACGTTTATCTGCTCCACCATCTCATACAGCCGCTTCAGTTGCTCCTGCTTCGATCCCGCCATCGATCGCCTCACTTCAGCCCATCCTCCGCCATCCACCCAGTCAGCTACTTCTTGCACAGTCACCTTTAGCGTCTCCGCTATCTCTGTCACCGTCTTATATCCTTCTGTATACAGTATCCTCGCCAACTCCCGGGTATCTGCTTCCCTCATCCCCTCTTTCATGCCCCAAAATTCCACCGGCTATACCGTATCGCAAAAACGAGATTCCGTCACATGACACCGCGGTCATATCACACAGCATTTTCAGCACTATCACAATAAATTTTGGGAAACTTTTTTCTACGTCAACACTGCATTGTCAATCGCATATGTATTAAACACAGATCACTTTGAACAGGTAAAAATTATTGACGGAAACCTCACCAATTTTACTGCAATAATTACGTCAATTGCACATGTGTCTTGGGGTTATTCCTTGCCTCCCTTTTCTTTCCACTCTATCCTGTTCAACCCAGACTTTGCCTGCTGGTCTATCGAGTTCTGAAAATCGTGCGAGGGCATATCCAGGCATTCATGGTAGGCCAGTGTTGCCTCCTTGTTCATCCCCAGCAGTTCATATATCTTGCCTACGTGCAGCGCTGCCCTTGCGGCAAATTGCTCACTTCTGTCTTTTCCTTCCTTCATGGCATCCCGGTATTGGGTCAGTGCGTCCGAATACTTGAATCCACTTCCTGGTCGCTTCGCCAGTTCCTCATATACACGCCCCAGCCTGAAGCTGTACTCAGCCTTGTCGGGCTGAGTCTGCATATCCGCCTTACCTATCCGTTGCAGCAATCCCAGCGCCTTCTCATAGTACCCGCCTTCTATCAGCAGCCTCGCTTGCAGCAACGTTCGGTTCGGCCACAACCCCGATTCAGCAAATCGTTGCGCCTGCTTATCCGGATCAAGCCTCGCCGTGCCCTGGCTCAGTATCTGCTTCCTGCAATATTCCGCACGGCCGCTCATGCCTGCCACATACCACGCAAAAGCCATGCGCTGCCAGGCGTCTTTAATGAAGATATCGCTCTTGTTGTTCGTTAGATACCGCTCAAAATAACGCACACACGTCGTGTCGCATTTCGTCAGCAATGCCATCCCATACTGATAGTCAAATACCGGATAGTTGGCATACCCCTCTTCGCTTGTGGCTGCCCTCAACGTCTCTATCGCTTCGTCAGAGTGGCGGTGATCCAATGCTATATTGCTCTTCACAAACACATGCAGCAGGTTATCTGTCGTACTGAATTTTGGACTCGTCAATATCGACCATACTTCCTGCTGTTCTGCAAGCAGGTAAAACCGTGCATACAGATAATACAACATCGTTTCAGTATACAACGGTTGTGTGGCGTTGTGGCTGCTCACAAATGCACCCAGTCTTTCTGTGCCCTTACGCACACTGCCCTTCATACCAAACACCGATGCCAGCCACTTATAGCTGCCCGGCAACGAACCCACAACCGCTTCCTGCAGACCTGCTATTATAGTATTGTACTCAAATGCCGGATACAATCGCTGATTCTCCTTTAGCAACGCAAACGACCGCCTGAAGTTCATAGCGGCTTTATACTGCTCTCCAAAGCGCACGTTCACAATAGCTCTGTGCAGATACATACCCGAGTTACAGAACCTGTACCACGGCGAAGACGCGTCCCCGCTCTCCAGCAGTGTCAGCCTCCTGTCCATTCCCTCAGCCCGCTTCTTGTAATCCTCGACGTTGCAGTTCACCAGCAGCAATATGCAGTCCTCGTAGTCGGCTATATAGGCCGCCATCAGGTTTTTCGGGTCCGCTTTCAATTCGTGCTGTATCAATGTATGCCCCTCCTTCAGCCGCAATGCCAGAAAATGGTTATAAGCCTTGGCGCAATTGTCTGTATAGTCATACGTGTATCCGCTCGCCCCGGCACTCACAAAAGGAGTCAGTATCAGTAATAGTCGTAAAAGGGCGTGTCTCATTGCTCGGTGGGCAGGTAGTGTTACTGGCTTTCAGGCAGCAAAATAACAAACGATTCGTATGTTTGTTACATTACAAACTTCACCACTCCATGAAAAATATCAGACCGGTCATCTTTGGCATCGTACTCACCATCATTGGCTTCATATGTATCATTTACACTTCTTGCACTAAGAAAGACCCTTGCGGGGGCATCAATTGTATTAATGGCGGCGCATGCAACAATGGCCGCTGCATCTGTCCCACCGGGTTCGAAGGCACCTACTGCGAACGTACATCCGACCCATGCAAGAAAGTCACCTGCCTCAATGGCGGCACCTGTACCGATGGCAAATGCGCCTGCCCCACCGGCTACTACGGCACTTATTGCGAAACCTACGATCCCTGCCGCACTGTTTCCTGCGCCAACGGTGGCACTTGTGTAGACGGCTCCTGCATTTGCCCCGACGGGTATGAAGGAGTTTCATGCGAGACCATCTCCCGTGCAAAATTCATAAAAGTTTGGCATGCGGTAGATAAGGACGTACCTGCCACTGCCACCACATACGATTATTCTTCAACCATTTCCGCAGGCTCCGGCGCCATCACTTCAGTTTTGGTAGTGGGTCTGTGGGAGGGCTTCTTTTCATCACCTGTGCTGGCAACCGTCATCCGCGACACTATTAATATACCCCTTCAGGAACCCGACCACGATGGTTACCTCGTAAGCGGACGGGGCATTTACGACCACACATCCTCACATATCACCTGGACCTACTCCATCAAAAGTTCCGCTTCCGTTATCCGCAACTTTTCCGGCACATGGAATTAGCACCCCCCATCTTATCAGCCCTATTTTTGTTATTAGATGGCTCACATAGCCGTTTTCTTCAGAAATTCATCTTACATTTGCACAAATAAATTCACTTAACTAAAAAAACCGGATATGAAATCGATCAAAAACATCGCCCTGAGTGCATTCCTGACTGTAAGCGCATTTGGCGCAGTATTGTACACATCTTGCACAAAAGATGAGTGTAAAGACGTAGTTTGCCAGAACGGCGGTACTTGTAACGCTGGTGCTTGTACTTGTCCAACTGGTGTTGGTGGTACTAACTGCGAAACTATCTACAGGACTACTTACGTTAACACATACATCGGCAACGGTACCGACAACGCAACTCCTGCAAACACTTACACTGGCTGGAGGGCTTCTTTCTCTACAGTAGGTACAGACCTCACTAAAATGGAGATCGTTCTTAAAGACAACACAAGTGCACCGGTAGTTACACTGCCTATCACTCTGTCTGACATCAAATCTACAGGTTCTGTTTTCACTGTAACTTCTACAACTGCTAACGGTTATACTTACACCGGTACTGGTAATGTAAGTGCTACTGTATGTTCTATCACGCTTACTGAAAAGAACAGCACAGAAACAAACATCTACACTTTCACAAACATGGCTAAGCAGTAATTATTGCTTCTCCTTTTGGATATTGAAGGGCGCCTTTGGCGCCCTTCTTTTTTTGTGGCTGTTCGTGGCTGTAAGATCAAAACTTCTGCACTGGCCCCCAAATAATAAGGGCTGCTCCTTTTTAGGAACAGCCCTTATTAATATTATTGTTTTAGATTATTTCTGACCTTGAGACTGATCTGAACGACCCCTCAGACCTCCACCAGATGGTTTAGACTGAGTTGCAGGTGTTCCGCTTTCCTGAGCCTTGTCAGAACGGCCTTTCAGACCTCCCTGAGCCGGTGGTGGTGGCGGCGGCGGCGGCGGAGTTGTTGGAGAAGCTGGTGGTGTAGCCTTGGTAGTCTTCTTGGTAGATTTCTTACCACCGGCTTTCTTAGCTTCTTCAGCAGCAGCAGCAGAATCAGCAGCAGCTTTTTCAGCTTCCATTGCTTTCAGTGTAGAGTCCTGTACACGAGCCATTTCTGCCTCTTTAGCTGCAACCTGTGCATTCACTGCAGAGTCGATCTGTGCTTGTGACTGGCCTGCGTCTTCGGTTTTGTTCTCACCGCCGCAAGACGCCAGTATCACTGCTGCGCCTGCCAGTAAAAGAAAGTGTTTTTTCATTGTCGTAAGTTTAGTTTGGTGCAAAAATATTGCTATTATTCTAAAACTAAAAAAATGATGTTCTAAATAACAAATTATTTAGTCGCCATTTCTCTACACCGCCACAGGCGCCTTTATAGCCGGGTGACTTTCATACCCCTCCAGCGTAAAATCCTCGTATTTGAAGTCGAAAAGGACTTTTACGTCCGGGTTCAGCTTCATTTTGGGCAGCGGGAACGGTTTGCGTGTCAGTTGCAGCTTCGCCTGGTCCACATGGTTGCTATACAGGTGCACATCCCCGAAGGTGTGTACAAACTCACCCGGTTGCAGTCCGCACACCTGCGCCATCATCATGGTCAGCAGGGCATAAGACGCTATGTTAAAAGGGACACCCAAAAACACGTCCGCGCTGCGCTGGTATAGCTGGCACGACAAGCGGCCGTTCGCCACATAAAACTGGAACAGGGCATGGCACGGACTCAGCTTCATCTTCGGCAGGTCGGCCACATTCCAGGCGTTCACTATCATGCGGCGGCTGTCGGGGTTCGTCTTTAACTGGTGCAGCACATCCTTTATCTGGTCATACGTCTTTCCGTCTGCACCCGTCCAGCTGCGCCATTGGTGGCCATATACCGGACCCAGGTCTCCGTGCTCATCCGCCCATTCGTCCCATATGCTCACTCCGTGCTCTTTCAGGTAGGCAATATTGGTGTCTCCCTTCAGAAACCAGAGCAACTCATGTATTATAGACCGCAGGTGCAGCTTCTTGGTGGTCACCATCGGGAAACCTTCCTGCAGATCAAATCGCATCTGATACCCGAAACAGCTGATGGTGCCTGTGCCTGTACGGTCGCTTTTTTCTACGCCCGTATCCAATATGTGCTGAACCAGATCCAGATATGCCTGCATAAAACCCCTTGTGTGATGTGTGGAACAAAGTTAATGATTCTGCACATCTATACTGCGTGCGCCGACGCTCCTTTCGGCCGGAGTGGGTACAGTTTGCTTCTCACCCTGCGCAATTTTTTTTTGTTTCCCTGCCTGCCGACTAGGCAGGTGCGCATTTCAGGCAATTTTCATTGATTATCAATGGGTGTGTGGGAAGTTTTGCTTCGTCCCGAATGCTTTCGGGACTGGCAAAACTGCGCAAAAACTTCTCACTTCTGCGCACCTGCCTAGTCGGCAGGCAGGAAAACTTCTCACTTGCTTCCCATCCCGAATGCTTTCGGGAGCGCACTTGCTTCTCAGTGTTTGCCTGCCGACAGGTAGGTGAGAAGCGGTTAGTCCTGAAAAAGGTTTACACACAAATATGGTGATCCTGAATTTTAGGTACAAAACACATAGCCGATCTTCCGCTACATAAATTTCTGCCAATTCAGATTAATGTGCAAGGACAAAAATCTATGATAGTGCGATTTTGGGGGTATGACAGAATTTTCTTTCGCTGTTCTTTTGCCTTGATGCAGTAAGAAAGACATTTGGCGTTGGCAAAATGAACTCGTTCACAGAACGGTGTGTATTCTCTGTTCCAGATCCCCTGCGGAACACCGGGATCAACCAGACATCGTCCTATGAAACCACTGCCACATAACATTCCCGTTAAGTTGCCGTAACAATGGTGCAACACAGCCCCGATACCTTCGCAGTCTGTTTTCCTTCGAGCGATGGGTAGCGGGCATATAAAAAGAACCGTAGTAGTGTTGCTGGTGGTAGCCACCGCCTTATTGTGCATTTGCTCGCGCAGCGGCACACCACCGGTCTATTCCACCCATTATCTGAACAAAGTAAACGCGCTACGGTCGGCAGCTGAAGAACTCCATCAGATCATCTCGACCGCCGACCTCTCCGATACCACAGACATTGCACGCATCGACTCGGCAATAACCCGCGCGCGCTTCAAAATGAAGGCGGCCGACTTCTGGCTGCGCTACCTGGAACCGCTGGCATACAAGCACATCAATGGCCCGCTGCCGGTAGAGTGGGAGACCGAGGTGTTTGAAAAATTTGAAAAGCCTTACAGACGAACAGGTGCAGGATTTACACTTGCCTGGCAACACCTGCACGACCCAGCGCCCAATCGGGACACACTGCTGCGCCTTGTTAAAGAAGCCATCGACGCCTCAGCGATTTTCACCCATGATTCCATCACCACACAGCTATCCACCTATCACCACTTCTACCTATGCAACCGTCTGTTGCTGCTGAATCTCGCTGCTATCTATACTACCGGTTTCGAGTGCCCCGATGCAAATAGCGCCATACCCGAGTTGCATCACCTGCTTAACGAGACCGCGCTTACCTATATTACTTTTGCGCAGGCATTCCCGGCGCAGGCGCTGCCGGCAAACTACTGCCGGCTATTCGACAGTATGCGGCTGTTTGTTTCACAACAACCTGCTTCTACCCATCAGTTCGATCATTACACCTTCATCCGCAACTACGTAAATCCACTCTACACTATTAATCAACAGTTGATCCTTCAACACCGCGTCATCAGTCATAACTTACTCGACTACGCCCTGAACAAGCAGGCTTCCTCCATTTTCGACAAACGTCTTTATAATGGCCAGAACACGAAGGGTGTTTTTCTTCGGGTAGATGATACCGCCACGCTTGCTGCCATTGAAAATGTCGGTCGCATGTTGTTCTTCGATCCGCTCCTGTCGGCCAATGGAAAACGAGCCTGCGCGTCTTGCCACAAACCGCAACAGTGTTTTACCGATACATCCGTACAAACAGCCCTGCACCTCAACGGTCAAGAGCGTTTGCCGCGCAACACACCTTCGCTCGTCAATAGTCAGTTCAATCATCTGCTTATGGCCGATGGCAGCCACTATACCCTGCTGCAGCAAGCTACAGGCGTTATCACCAACCCTGCCGAAATGGGCTGCACACGCACCGACATAACCACACGCGTTTTGCAATGTGCCGACTATAAACGGATCTTCAGCAAACTATTGGATGCCACACCCGCATACAATTCCGTTTCAGAAGACCACATCATCTCCGCTATTACTACCTACTACTCGTCGTTCAGTAACGGGTATTCGCTGTTCGACTCGGCTATGAACAAACAACGCCCACTTACCCCTGCCGCCCAACAGGGTTTTAATCTCTTTATGGGCAAGGCACAATGCGGCACTTGCCATTTTTTGCCCCTGTTCAACGGTGTGAAGCCACCGTATATCGGCTCCGAATTTGAAGTGCTTGGCACACCTGCCGATACACTCTATACTGCACTGAGTGCCGATACAGGTCGCTATGGTGTGAACCCTGCCCCGGAGACACACCGCGCTTTCCGCACGGGAACCCTGCGCAACATTGCCCGCACAGCCCCCTACATGCACAATGGCGTTTTCAGCACGCTGATGCAGGTGATCGACTTCTATGACGCAGGCGGCGGTGCCGGACACGGGTTAAATGTACCCAACCAGACCCTTTCGCCCGACTCATTACATCTCTCTGTTTATGAGAAGAACGCGATCATCTCTTTTCTCAACACACTCAACGAAGATATTCCGCCGGCTATTCCGCCGGCTACTCCGCCGGTATCACTTCCCCGTTCCCGCAGCAAAGAACTGAATGCCCGTGTGCCGGGGGGCATATATTGACATATGAACGCAAAAACCTACACAGCAATAATATTATTACTCATAGCCGCTTCGTGCGCTACCCGCCGACATGTGGTGAACTACAGTTTTCCGGCGGAGATGAGCACAACTGTGCGCGAGCAATATATGCGCGACTGGCAAAAGGGCAAGGCTTTGTATGAGGAGAACTGCGCGCGCTGCCACAACACTAAAAAAGGCCGTCGGGAACACATACCCATTTTCCCTGCCGATAAGCTAGCCGGTTATGGTATCCGCCTGGATAATGCGGACCACGAACGCGCCCTGCCGGAGACCCGCGTCACTACCGATGAACTCGTTTCTATAATTACCTTCCTCACTTACAAGGTCCACACCATAAACGATACCGTTCGCCAGCACTGAGCATGATCAAAAATTGTCTGAATCACAGATAGGTGGGATTGCTCAGATTCCACAGATTGCATTTTGTGTTGGGGGCTGAGGTGAATTGATACAAACGATGGCAGCTTAATTCAATTGATGTCGCCGGGTCCCGGCTGTGCTCGCGGCCACGCAAGGAGACCCGGCTGAGACGTAAGCATGTTCAAAAATTGTCTGATTCACAGATAAGTGGGATTGCGCAGATTCCACAGATTTCCATTTTGTGTTGAGGGAGGACGTGAATCAATACTGACTATGGCAGCGTTCTTCAATTGATGTCGCCGGGTCCCGGCTGCGCTCTCGGCCACGCGAGGAGACCCGGCTGAGACGCATGCTTTTCTCTTACTGTACTTAACGCCATTTTATACAGCAGGCTACAGTGTGCGAATGGTATAGCACCGGGGATGTATATTTACACTGTATATGCCGCCGGATGCGGCCATCGTTCTCTGAGACACTTCACCAGACAATATTAAAATGAGATATCTCCTTCCTATCTTACTTGTATGTGGCCTGTTGTCGTACAGTTTGTATCCTATTGAGAAAATTCCATCGGGTAAGCTTGTCACAAAAATTATAGTTCGCAAATCTGTTCGCAAAATGGAAGTGTATGCTCACGATACAATACTGGTAACATACACGATCGCTCTTGGCGGCAATCCTGTTGGCCACAAACAGTTCGAAGGCGACAAGAGAACTCCTGAGGGCATTTATTATATAAACGATAAGTCCACACAAAGTAGGTATCACAAAAATCTTGGCGTCAGTTACCCTAATGACCTAGACAAAGCAAATGCTGAACGACTGGGCAAATTACCCGGCGGAGCTATTAAAATACATGGCCTGCAAAATGGTCTCGGTTTCATAGGCCGTTTTCAACACCTGGCAGACTGGACTGCCGGTTGCATTGCCATCACCAATGCTGAACTCGACGACCTTTTCGATCATACCCCTGTGGGTACAGTAATTGAGATCAAACCGTAACACAATTGCCGGTGGCACGATGTACCCCTAACGTTCCAGCCGGGTCCCCTCGCGTGGCCGTGAGCGTAGCAGGGACCCGGCGGTATTTCAGTACGCTGGCACAATTTCCTTCTGTGAACAATCCCGTTAAACGTCCCAGCCGGGTCTCCTCGCATAGCCATGAGCGTAGCAGGGACCCGGCGGTATTTCAGCACGTTGGCACAAATTTATTCCATGAGCAATACCTTTCATTGATGATACTTTCTTATTTTCAGTATCATGCCGGTAAAAAATCCTCATTCTTTTGACACGGGTATCTACTTCATTACGTTTACTAACTTCAAGTGGATTCCTTTGTTCAGAATAACCAACACTTATGACCTTGTGTACAAATGGTTTGATGCGTTGAAGGCGAATGGTCATAGTATTCTGGGGTATGTAATAATGCCAAACCACGTGCACGTTCTTGTGGGATACATTACCTGCAAAAACAGCATCAATACAGTGGGGGGGAATGGTAAAAGATTTATGGCCTATGGAATTGTGAGTAGGATACAGCAAATGGAAGATGCAGGATTACAGTCGGTATTAGGAAGTGGCGTATTGCAGTCTGACAGGAACAAGGGTCAAAGGCATGTCGTGTTTGAAGACTCTTCTGATATCAAGCTGTGTGAGACGTATGCGTTCATTCAACAAAAACTGGATTACATTCATTCCAACCCAATGAACAAGAAATGGTCGTTAGTTGCCGACATGACCGATTATGTGCACAGTTCGGCAAGATTTTATGAATTGGGACGCCCATGGCTTTACGAGCCGCAACATGTAAATGATTGGAAACACCAGAATGCGCGGTGAATCAATACAAACAATGGCAGGGTTCTTCAATTGGTGCCGCCGGGTCCCTGCTGCGCTCACGGCCACACGAGGAGACCCTGCTGGGACGTAATTCTGGCTACACCTACATAACCCTGCGAATTCTTGCCAAGGTCGTCTGAAATCGTTTATTTTTGAGTGGCTTGAAAACTCTACTTGAACTTCCTTATTCGTTTTATTTGTTTGCAGTGACTTTTATCGGCTTTCCGATAATGGCATTATTTTTGCGGCACTACTTTGGGTCCAAAAGAATGATCCGGTACATAATATTAGCTTGTCCCTTCTTGGTTATTTATTTAGTAGCATATTATTCTGGTTGCTCTTTACGTGGTGATCATATTGATTATTCTATTTTAGGCGTTTCGTATTTGTGGCTTTGTTTGTTGCTCTTTTCAAGCAACGTATATAAGTCATTGATTCTAAACGTTATCCGAGTGGTCGGCTATCTCTTAATCGGACTAATGGCAGTTTTTTCTTTAATTACTTTCCCATTTTCTATTTATGCTTCTCAAGACTTTGAAAGCGATATAAAGTTTCACTTTACAGACTTGGAGAAAAATAAATATGAGGTGAGAAGATATACTTATGGCGGTGCTATGAACTCAAATACCAGATATACTTTTGAAACCTATCGTCTTTGGGGCCCACTTGAAAAACGAATAGATGTAACTGATTTTTTTGATGATAAGACAACCCTTGAAGTAATGGATACAATGACTTTTTCGATTTCCTTTTCTACTAATTGTTACCATTTAACCTTTTTGGATAAGCATGGCAAGAATTATGTGAAAAAAATAAAATAGCCAGTAACGTCCCAGCCGGGTCTCCTCGTGTGGCCGCGAGCGGAGCAGGGACCCGGCGGAATTTCAGCACGTTGGCACAATTTTATTCCGTGAGCGATCCCGATAACGGGACGGACGGGACGGAAATTTTTTGCGTAAATGTGGGAGGCAGCAATAGGTAATTAAAGCAATAATGTATAACCACGTTACTTGCGCTCGTTATACAGCACCTTTATCAGACCATCGGCCAGGCCCACTTTCGGTACGTATATTTCATCGGCCTCGGCCCAGCGCATAATAGAAGTATAGATCTGCAAGGCGGGTACTATCACATCGGCACGGTCATCGCGAAACTGGTACAGGTGTTTGCGTTCTTCCATGGTGGCGCTGCTCAGTTCTTTGTAATAGTCTTTCAGCAGTTCCAGCGACAGGGGCTTGCCCTCTTTGCGCTTGGATATGGAGAAGATCTTGTTGATGTTGCCGCCCGTGCCTATGGCCTCTACCGGTTGGTATCCGCGGGTATAGGTTTTTATATACCACTTCATGCGGTCCCACTGTTCTTCGGTCACCTTGTCGCGCAGCATGCGGATGGTGCCAATATTGAAAGACTCTTTAAAGACGGTCTGCCCCTTGGCAAACAGCGAGATCTCTGTGCTGCCACCACCCACGTCAATGTAGAGATAAGACTTGTTGCTGCCCAGGCGCTCGGCAATATGTGTTTCGTATAGTATAGCGGCCTCCTGCTGACCGGTGATGATCTCGACACGGATGCCGGTCTGATCCATTATCTCGGTGAGTATCTCGGGGCCGTTGGTGGCATCGCGCATGGCCGATGTGGCAAAAGCCTTGTAGGCTTCTACATTATATACACCCAGCAATATCTTGTAAGCTTTCAGGGTTTCTATCAGTCGACGTTTACGTTCGTCGGAGATGAACCCCTTGTCGAACACGTCGAAACCGAGGCGCAGGGGAATGCGCAGCAGGCACAGCTTGGTATAGTCAACAGTACCATCCTTATACACCGACGTTTCGCTGATGAGCAGGCGGGCGGCATTTGATCCTATATCAATTGCCGCAAGAACCATTATTCGTAGGTTTTATTCCGTAAATACTTATAGATAGCCTCCTGCGATCGGACCATTGGCTCATTCTTCTCCCGCTGCACATAGGTGTTGCTTTGTTCGTTATCTAAGATACGCCCTTTCACGTTCTCTGCAAGCTGTATGTTAAGAATTTCCACCAACTCGTCCTGTATCACTTTGTCAAATACGGGGCAAGCGGCCTCTACACGGTGGTCGAGGTTGCGCACCATCCAGTCGGCCGAGGAGATGAACACCTGTCTGTCGGCACCGGTGCCAAAGACCATTACCCGTGCATGTTCCAGATAGTCGTCTATGATGCTGATGGCCCTCAACGAACCCTTGTACGATTTTTGCGAAGTGTGGGCGCAGCAGATACCGCGTATCACCATCTGCACATGAACCCCGGTCTTGGCGGCGAGGTGTATCTTATCTATAAGCACCTGGTCTACCAGGCTGTTGAGTTTGATGATGGCAGCTGCCGGTTTCTTCTTTGCGGCAAACCTCATTTGTTTGGTAAGCCCGGCCAGCATCACCTTCCGCATATTGAACGGAGATACCGGTAATGTCTTGCAGGCCTTCAGCGAACCCTCCTTACGGATGGGGTTCTCTACATAGTCGAAGATGCGGTTGATGTCTGCAATGATGGTACGGTTGGTTGTGAGCAATGTATGGTCGCCATAATACTTAGCGGTATTCTCGTTGAGGTTGCCGGTGCTTACAAAGCCGTATTGTATAGTGCGGTTGAACTCGCGCTTCTTGATGACGCAGATCTTGGCATGTACCTTCATGTTGGGTACGCCCAGCACCACCTTCACACCTTCTTCTTCCAGGTAGGCCTTCCAGCGCATGTTGGCTTCTTCGTCGAAGCGGGCGCGCAGTTCCAGCACCACGGTCACGTCCTTGCCATTGCGCACGGCATTGATGAGGGCGTTGATGATCTTGGAATCTTTGGCCACCCTATACAGCGCTATGCGGATGCTTTGCACAAAGGGGTCGATAGCTGCCTCGCGCAGCAGATCGATGACGGAGTCGAATGAGTGGTAGGGTAGGTGCAGCATCACATCTCGCTTTTCGAGCACATCCATGATGCGGCATGGTTGCTTCAGCAACGGGTGAACGAATGGCGCAGGCCGCTTGTTCAGGTTCTTGAATATGGACGATGGAAAGTCGATGAAGTCTTTGAAGTTGTGTATGCGGCCACCGGGTATGAGGTTGTCTTTTTTGGTGAGACCCAGGCGTTTCACCAGGTAGCGCAGCAGGCCTGCGTCTATCTGCCGGTCATAGACAAAGCGGGTGGCGCGGCCTTTCTTGCGGTTCTTGAGGCCCTGCTGCAGTTCGTCTATGAGGTTGGTATTCACGTCGTTGTCTATCTCCAGTTCGGCATCGCGTGTCACCTTTATGATATGCGCCATAAACCTATCGAACCCGAACGGTGCGAACAGCATGGGCAGATTGAACCTGATGATGTCCTCGAGCAGCATGATGTCCTTCTCGCCTTTTTCGGTTGGTGGCAGAATGACAAAGCGGGGTAGCACACGGGTGGGTATCTCTATGAGGGCGTAGCGCTGGCTCATGGCATCGCCGGCCTTGCCCAGTACACATGCCAGATAGATAGACTTATCGCGCAGCAGCGGCAAATGCGGTATAGACTCTATCATGAGCGGAATGATCTGCGTGCGTACATTCTGCTCGAAGTAGTTGGTCACAAACACCCGCTGCTCGTCATTCAGTTGTTTCTCGTTCTTGATAAAGATGTGTTGCTTCTCCATCTCGCGGATCACATCAGCATAGGTGCTGTCGAACTCTTGCTGCTGCACTATCACCGTTTGCTGGATCTTGCGCAGTATCTTTTCAGGATTCGCTTCCAGATGCATGCGCGATGTTTTGCCCAGACGCACCATTTTGTTGAGTGTTGCCACCCGCACCCTGAAGAACTCATCGAGGTTGTTGGAGAAGATGCCCAGAAAGCGCAGCCTGTCGTGTATATGATTGGTAGCATCACTGGCCTCCTGCAGCACGCGGGCATTGAAGGCCAGCCAACTAAGGTCGCGAACGATGGTTTGTTTCGTTTGTCTGTGCATGGTACTCTGCTGATTCTCCGATGTTTATATCGGATGGCAAAAATATGTTCAATAAAGGCTGAAGATATGCCTGAAAGGGTGGTTAATGCAGGTTTCACACAAAATTAATATTGGTGGGCCCGCTACCTAAAGGTAGGCTATTGTAGCTATGAATCAGGCAACGGCAGCATGGACCGCTTTTGCCCATGTGGTGAACAGGGCGTCTTCTATGGCTATGACATCGGCGGCGAGCTGCTGCCAGTCGGGGCGGAAGCTCACGAGCATACGTTGCATCTCGGCCAGGTGTCCTTCCTCTTCGGCTATGATGGACTTCACATTCACCCGGGAGTTATAACGGGTGAGCGCATCTTGATAAATGCCATAGAGCATATCTGCCCGCACCTCTATAGAATAG
The DNA here is from genome assembly GCA_964652995.1 of uncultured Flavipsychrobacter sp. GTDB lineage: Bacteria > Bacteroidota > Bacteroidia > Chitinophagales > Chitinophagaceae > Nemorincola. The sequence goes on from CAZZCR010000030.1 coordinate 17,382, forward strand.
GTGACCAACAGGTAGGCACCATGCATGAGGGCACGGCCGGTGAGGCCGTGTTTGTTTTTGAGATAGCGGCTAGCCTCCACGTCGAGGCGGTTGAGGTAGTGATGTGTCTCTATGGGCGCCAGCAGGTGGGGAAAGGTATAGTCGGGGCAGGCGGCTTCGTCCAGCCGACCTATCAGTTTTTTCAGGTAGTAGGCATGGCGCGCTTCTTCGGCGGCATGCTTCAGCACAGTGATGTCGCTGTGCACGGGGTCTTCGTAATGAGAGATCTTGCGGGCACCGGTATTCTCCATCATAGACAGGCTGTTCAGCCAACGGGTGTGTAACTCGTTGTTCTGCACAATAAGGTCGGTCACGGTTTCGAGTAGTGTCTTCTGATCCATCAGGTGGCAAAAATAAGGGCTTAGGCGCATAATACTTCAGATGATATCCATCTGATAAGTGTAGATTATAATTTATACTTTTTACATTTGCCCCGCTGACAAAGGCTTTCAAAGCCCGGCAGCCACCCGAATATTACAATGGCCATCAATATCTACAACAAACTAAGACGTATAACGAGTAATCAGTTATACTTTCCCGAAATAGATGGCATTCGTTTTCTGGCTATTATCCTCGTCATTTTTTTTCATGCGCACGGCTATTTCATAGCCAAGTCGGCCACTGTATATGCCGACCGCAATAACTATCCGCTGCTTGATACCCTGCTTGCCAATGGCGACCGCGGAGTGGAATTGTTCTTTGTACTGAGCGGCTTCATCTTGTGCCTGCCGTTTGCCAAGCAGTACATAGGTGGCGAAAAGAAGGTGCAACTGAAGAAGTATTACCTGCGCCGCGTGACACGCCTGGAGCCGCCCTACATCATTGCGATGACGGGGTTGCTGGTATTGCAGTTGCTGATGCATGTGCGGCCGGCAGCTGAGTTGCTGCCCAGCTGGGCGGCATCGCTGGCATATGCACACGGGTTCATTTTTCATCATACACCGTTGCTGACAGTGGTGGCGTGGTCGCTGGAGATAGAGATACAGTTCTACATTCTGGCTCCGCTACTGTTCAGGGTACTGACCCTGCCGGTTGTGGCCAGGAGGTTGCTGATAGTGCTGGTGACCATTTTCATGGTATGGCTGCAACAGGTGTGGCCGGCACAGGAGGGCTTGCTTACGTTATATGGCTTTGTGCAGTATTTCCTGATGGGTATTCTACTGGCCGATCTTTATGTGAGTGGCGCTATGGCTGCGCTATTCAACAGGGCATGGATGATACCGGTGGCAATCGGTTCGTTGATAGCGATACTGTACCTGCCCATAAAGGAACATGGCGCGCCTGTACGTCCCGATATCCTGTTTATAAGCCGTGTGCTATTCCCGTTTGCAATAGCGCTGTTCTATTATGCTGTATTAAAGAACGACCTGATCAAAAGAGTATTCAGCTTGGGCGCGATACCAATAATAGGCGGCATGTGCTACTCTGTTTATCTGGTGCACTATACCATCATCTCCTTTTTCGGCAGGTACACGATGGGGTTGAAGGTAGGGGATAGCTACCTTGTCAATATGCTGTTTCAGCTGGGCCTGCTGCTGGTACCGGTGTTGCTGTTCAGTGCGGTTTTCTATTACTTCATAGAGCGCCCGTTCATGGACGGCAAGTGGACGGACATGCTGATGAAGAAGAAGAAAGACCAATAGAGAACCGGGCACTATTTTGCCGCTCTTACCGCTTTCACTTCGTCGGCCGTTACGGTGGCCCCTCCATTGTCCCAACAAGCATATACGTAGGTGAGCACTGCCGCTACTTCTTCATCGTTCAGCTGTTGCGCGGGCATGGTGTTATTGTAGGTTTTGCCGTTCACTACTATCTCGCCGCTGCTGCCATGGATGACCTGATGTATTGTCTTGGTCTTGTCTTTGAGGTAGTCGGAAGAAGCAAGCGGGGGATAAACCTTGTCTATGCCCTCACCACTTGCCATGTGGCAAGAGGCGCAGTTGGTTTTGTAAATGCTTTCGCCCGACTTGGCATCGGCAGTTGCGGTTTCGCCTGTCTGGTAGGGATTCCTGCCGGCATTGTCGCCACCACCGCAGGAAGCGGCAATGATAATGATGGCTGCTGCGGGGATGATATGGAGTAGTTTCATTAGGAACTGTTTGGGATGAACGACTATGTAAATAATTATTGGTTAAATTTATGCGAATTTCCCTAAGCGGAGCACACACTCATTCCTGATTGAAACGCATATTTTTTTACATAACGACAGTGGGCGTATTGCTTTTGGCATCTGCCGGGTGCGACTATCCGCCCAATCCTTACATAATGAAGGATGTGCCTGTTGCCGGTATGGTGAGCTACCCCCAAAAGGCACCCATGCGGCTGCTTACCGACAGGGCACCGCAACTGGAGACGCCGCTACAGGTCTTTAAGAACGATATTACACCGAATGAGTACTTCTTTGTTCGGTGGCATCTTTCGCAGATCGTTACCCGCATAGATATCGATACGTTCCGGCTGAGGGTGCAAGGTGCCGTAAATACGCCACTGGCACTTTCTATGAACGATCTGCGCACTAAGTTTCCCGCTGATAGTATGGTGGCCCTTTGTATCTGCTCGGGTAATTCGCGGTCCACATTCGACCCCAAGGTGCCGGGTAGCCAGTGGGGCAATGGTGCCATGGGTAACGCCAAATGGAAGGGTGTGCGCCTGCGCGATGTGCTGCGCATGGCCGGCCTGAAACCGGGTGCGGTAGATGTGGCTTTCAGCGGTATGGATAAACCCGTTTTACCGGGCACAGCGGCATATTCAAAATCGCTTTCCACCGCGCACGCGCTCGACAGCAATGTTCTGATAGCCTATGAAATGAACGGTGAACCCATTCCCATGCTCAACGGCTTTCCGCTGAAGCTGGTAGTGCCGGGTTGGTATGCATCTTACTGGGTGGGCGCGCTGGGTAATATTGACGTCAACACTGAGAAGTTTAAAGGGTTCTGGATGGAGAAAGCATACCGCATCACCAAGGACCCATCTATGAGTGAGCAACCCGACAAGCTTGCAAAAGAGACTGTTCCGCTTACCGCCATCAGACTACACTCGATATTTGTAGATCCGTATGAGGGCAAGGAAGTGAAAGCAGGGGAACCGCTGTCAATGGAGGGTCTGGTGTTCAATGACGGGTCGAGCATAGCAAGGGTGGATATATCTACCGACAGTGGCCGCACCTGGAACGCTGCAACGCTGAACCCTGAGATAGACAAGTACTCGTGGCGCAGGTGGAAGTATAACTGGACACCCAAGGCGGGCAGTCACCACTTGTGTGTGCGTGCCACAGATGCCAAAGGATATACACAACCCGACAAACAGTGGAACCGCAGCGGCTATGCACGTGGTTTCATAGAACGTATCACTATAACTGCAAAATAGACCCATGGCGCATCGCAAAACATTCGGTTTGTTGATACTTTTCAGCATTGTTGCCGCTGGGTATGGCTGTGGTACTAAGGAGCCGGCGGCACCACCACCATTACCGGCGGCACCGCGACACACAATCACGCAGAACGGATCGGTAACAGAAATGACCATTGTGCCTGAAGATGTAGCTCTGCCCGACGGACCTGGCAAAAACGAGTTCCAGTCGTACTGCGGCATTTGTCACTCGCTGAAGTATATCACTGCACAGCCTCGTTTTCCGCGCGCCACCTGGGAGGCGGAAGTGCATAAGATGGTAGAGAAGTATGGCGCGCCGGTAGATACCAATGTAGCGAAGGTGATAGTGGATTACCTGATGGTACTTAACGGAAAATGATCAGCCAACGGCGGGCAATAGTTCCAGCAGATCAAGCTCCTTTGTCTGCAACAGCGTTTTCATCTCTTTGAATGTACGTGTCTGTTTGGCGACCTTAGGATGTTCATCCAGCACTTTAAAATGTGCTTCAACCAATAGGAGCAGCGGCGACAATACTTCTTTGCAGAAATAAGTAACAGCAGCCTTCTTGCGCTGCTGCAGCTCGTCATCGCGGCGTTCGGCGGTAAGCTGATCTATCTGTCGTCCGAATTTGGTAGCCGTGTCCTGTGCTTTATGCAGACCCGTCAGCACCTTGTCCATCAGCAGCATATTCTGTTCTTTGGGTCCTGTTTTTCTTTTGGCAATGTCGGGGCGTAGTGCTGTAATAGTGGCTATCATATCGGTAAATGAAAATACCTTCTGCAATTGCAGCGATGCCGCGCGACGGGCGCCATCATCGAGCAGGTGTTGCAGTTCGTCTTCTTCCTGCTCGCTGCGCGCAAATTCAATGACACGCGGATCTACCATGATGTTGTCGTTCACCAGCGGGCTACGCAATACTATGCCCTGTAAAGTAGTGCAGCGGCTGAGTGCCACATAGGCCTGGCCGGGCGCAAACGAGCGGTTGATATCGAGGATAGCCTTGTCGAGTGTGAGGCCCTGGCTTTTGTGCACAGTAACAGCCCACGCCAGTCTCAGTGGAAACTGGGTGAAGCTGCCTACCTCTTCTTCGGTGATGCGCGATGCCTGCCTGTCGAGTGTGTAGCGCACATTACGCCATTTCTCCAGCGGCACCTGCACGCGCTCTTCCACACCTTCGAACGCAACCCATATGCCTGAGGAGTTCACATCCGCCACAGTGCCGATCTTGCCGTTGTAGTAGCGTCGCGGTGTCTGCAGATCGTTTTTAATGAACATCACCTGTGCACCCCGTTTCAGTTGCAGCACCTGCTCGGCCGGTATGTTTCGCGCGTTGATCTCGCCGGTGGTAGTGGCTTCAAATTTGTGCGTGGTACCGTCCAGCAGCGAAAGTTCGCGCGTATTGATGTCATCGGCAATATGGTTGTGTGTACACAACACTATATGGCCCTCGCCTCGGGGTGGCTCAGGCATGTAGCGTTCGTTCAGCGTGGCTATGTCCTGCAACGACACATCGCCGCAACGCACCCGATTCAGTATGTCAATGAATGTCTGTTCTTTCTGGCGGTAGATCTTTTTCAGCTCTATGTACACGGGCGGGTATTGCCGCAAAACGTGCGAATCAAAGAAGTAAGGACTTGCATAATATTCGCGCAGAATACCCCATTCCTCCTCACGTGCTACCGGTGGCAACTGAAAAGCGTCGCCAATAAACAACATCTGTACCCCGCCAAACGGGAACAGATAATTGTTGCGCACATGGCGCAATACAAGGTCTATGGCATCCATGACATCGGCACGCACCATGCTCACTTCATCTATCACCAGCAGTTCCAGCCGGCGCAGTAGTTTGATCTTGGTATCGCGCAGTTTCAGGTTTGCCAGTAGCGAATGTTTGTCTTCGGTGCCCTCGCGGTGCTTGCCGAAACCGCCGCTATTGCCCGGCAAAAAAGGCCCCAATGGCAACTGCAGAAATGAGTGTATCGTCTCGCCGCCGGCATTCATCGCGGCAACACCTGTGGGGGCTACTATGGCCATCTGCTTTTTGCCCAGACCGCGTATGTAGCGCAGGAAGGTGGTCTTACCCGTACCGGCCTTACCGGTGAGGAACAGATTTTCCTGTGTGTCTGTCACAAATGCCAGTGCCTTCTGAAAGACAGAATTGGAAGTATCTATTTCAAAGGCGGCAGACATCAGATGGGAAAAAATGAGGGGCAAAAGTAGGAATAAAAGCGGGGGAGAGCGTGAACGGGCGGAAGCAATGTTGCAGATCTGGACGTCTTTACGTCTGTACTGCGTTGAGTAGAGGCAGATGAGATATTCGTACAGAAAGGAGGTACTGCATGTGGATCAATAATGGCGCTGCAGAAAAAGAGTAGAGACTTCGGTTATACATAGTGACTTTGCTTACGTTTGGCGGCTTCTCACTTTCCCGCCGAAATTTTTGTTGTGCACACCTGTATTGATAATCAATTCAGTGAAGCAAAATTGCCCAGTTTTACTTCCCAAAAACTGCGCAAAAACTTCTCACTTACTTCCCACAAGTGAGAAGTAAAATGCGGCATAAAAAATAAATACCTCGTTTCGTAATGTATAACTGTTACTTGCCCCACGATTTTTCCTGTGCTCATGTATTAAAGTTATACACGCCGGCGGGGGTAACGAAATGAAATTTCTATGGTACTGCAGAAAACGGGGTATGATGGGGAGATAGGAGCGAATGATTCATTTAGGCGAGCTTCGAATGAAACACCGCCGGATCCCAGCTGCGCTCACAGCCACGCAAAGAGACCCGGCCCGGACGTTCCAGAGACGTAGTGCTTATGTCTGCTCTATGGCAACACTTCAATTTTCCCCTGAAATACAACAACCTCACAATACGGAATTTCCGGGGAGCTGAATGATAGTATTGCCGGACCGGCAGTAATACCTTTTAGCAAGCCGGTAGGTGAGATAAAAACACCGTCGCTGCTTGTTGACCAATGTCCTCCTTTTACTACCGCAGGCAGCTGGATCGTCTCCCCTTGCCTTACCGATAGTCCGTTGGGCGGCGAAACGTTGAGATCCGGGCAAAGCAACAATTTCCTGATCTTGTTATTACCGCGATCAGCAATAAGCAGATCGCCCTCTTTCGTAATATCAAGAAAAGTTGGATTGTTGAATGACATTTCCATTGGGTCTGTACCTTTTCCATTACCACTTTTGCCATTTCCGGCAATAGTTGTAATGGTACCCTTTTTGCTTATTTTTCGAATTCTACCATTTCCGTTATCAGACACATAAACGTTACCCTCCTCATCAATTGCAACCCCGTATGGGCTATTAAATTCAGCATTTATTGCTGGACCACCATCGCCTGAATATCCTTGCTTGCCGGTACCTGCAAACGCAAAAATGCGCCCCTTCGAATTCACTTTGCGAATCACATTGTTATCCTTCTGAGCAAATATTAATGCTCCTGTTCTGTCAACAGCAATTCCATTTACATACGAAATTGACGCATTTATTGCTTCTTTACCATCACCAGAGTTTCCTTTGGTTCCATTCCCTACGTAGGTTGAAATAGTGCCTGTTACATCAATTCGTCTTATTCGTTCATTTCCGGCATCTGCGATGAATATTACTCCATTCGTGTCAATTGCGAGGGACGTGGGGATGAACAACTTTGCATTAGTGGCAGGCCCTCCATCTCCGGAGAATCCTCCTGTTCCTGTTCCTGCCACCGTCGAAATAATTCCTTTTTGTGATACTTTTCTGATAACGTTATTTCTCTGGTCGACTATATAGACGTTTCCGGAGCGGTCGACCTTGACATCATTAGGTTCATATAACTGCGCAAGAACAGCCTTGCCATTATCTCCGGAATATCCTTTCTGCCCTGTTCCCGCAAAAATTCTGATTATCCCCGATCTGTCGATCTTGCGAACAACATGGTTAAAATTGTCTGCAATATATACGTTTCCTTCAGCGTCCTGCGCTGAGCCGGTCGGACTATTAAAAGTCGCCTGGTTTGCTTTCCCTCCATTACCTGACATGCCGCCAGAACCATTGCCGGCAATCGTAATGATCTTTTGCGCATTCGAAATATTAGAAAACGCAATGAACAAAATCATGAGTATTATGGCGCTGAATTTCATGGTAATCTATATTAATACTGTTCTTGAAATTAAGGAATATTTGATAAAACCCGCTGCATGAAAACGATCATCAGACCGGATCTAAAGGCAACCATTTCTTTCTCTCTATCACCTGCAATAACAGTCCAATCGTTACCGGTGTCTTATGATGGTTGATCGAATCAAGAAAGAGCCAGCCGGCGCCCTCGGGGTCAAAGTGTTGATCGAAGTCGAATTCCGACATATCCACGTTGTAGCGTTTGCTGAAGGCCAGCATGTAATCAGCTGCGTCGTCTCCCGTGATGCCTATGTGCTTCTCAATGTCTGTATTCAGATCATAGTGGTCGCTTTCGTCACCACTTATGTCTATGGTGAACTGTATCAGGTCGTTGAGGATGTGGTTGTTCATGCGGAGGCTTACCCGGGTTACCAATGTGTCAACTTCACATGATCAGAGACCGCACCGGATAGCTGCAACACATAATTTCCGGTAGCCAGTTTTTCAGCGGGTATCTGCATGGTTGATCCTGTGCTGCGACCTTGCCACAATACTCGGCCGGTCATGTCCACCAAGGCGAGTGCAGTTTCTTCAGGCAAGTTGTCTATCTGCCAGTATTGCCTTGCGGGATTAGGCTGAATGCGGTAGTTGCCGCGGTCTATGCTTCCTGTTGATAGTGTAGCGTCCTTGGTTACTGTTCCCAACACGCGCATCAACGTCCATACGTTGGTGTTAAGGTAAACATTGGTCACCGTCTGCGCCCAGTCGAAAGAAAATACCTGAGTGTCTATGCTATTGTACACTTTGATAAATGTATCAATAGTACCGGCTCTCAGATGCACCTCTACCGGAGTGCTGAAATGGTTGGTATAGGTGGAACAAGACTGCGATTGCATCAGCTTCACATATACGGTGCTGCCCACCTGGTTCCATGTGGCGCGATAAATGGGATAACCGCGACCATATATCCACTGATTGAAAAAAGTATCGAGGTTGAAACCGTAAACGCTCTCGGCTATAGCTTTGAAATCGGCAGTAGAGGCATTGCCAAAGCTGTGTGTTGCCTGGTATTGGCGCAGCACCTTGAAGAACAGGCTGTCTTCGGGCGCCATGTAGCGGAGTGTGTTGATGTATATAGCTGCCTTCTGATACTGGTTCACGGTGAAGAGACTATCGCTGGTGGTTGTGTCGGTGATATAGCTGCGGCCACACGCTTGCGTAAGCGCTCTGTTCAATTGAGAAAGACGATAAGTGCGCGCTTTTTCGGTGCTCCAGAATTTCGCATAATATAGTTGCTCACTAAATGTTGCGAAACCTTCGCTCAGCCACATGTCACCCCAGGTCCGGTAGGTAACATGGTCGCCAAACCATTGGTGCATCAGTTCGTGTGCAATGGTGGCCGTATTGGTTACACCAATAGTGGTCATTGTCTGGTGTTCCATACCACCACCGAGCGTAGTAAAGCACATGCCGTATTTTTCTTGCCAGAAAGGATAACGACCGAACAGTGATGAGAAATAGTCGATCATGAGACCCACGCTGTCAAAATTGGCTTTATAGAGTGGATTGAATGTTGCGGTATCCATCAGGAAATTCTGAATGAGCATCGTATCGGGGCTACCTGTGAAATGGAGCGTAGAGCGAAACTCTGAGTATTTTGCAACGGCAATAGAGATGAGGTAGTAATCAATAGGGTAGTTAGTTTTCCAGTGGTAGGTCCAGTAACCCGGTGTGGTGGTCATGTCTACATTTACGAGTCGGCCGTTGCTGCCGTCAACCACGTTCTGCGGCACGGTCACAAACATATCTACGGAATCGGCCTGGTCGTTTACAGACTGTTTGCAAGGCCACCAGTTGAGTGCCACCCACGGGTCGCTTACCGTGTATACCATATGGGTGCCTCCACCCGATATGTCATGTGTGATGCCGTTGAAGAAACCGGTTCCGGTGGGCGGCATGCCATGGTACCAGATCTTTGCAGTGAACATGCTGCCCGATGTGAGTGCAGCAGGTAGCGTGATGCGGCGCACAGAAGACGTACCTGTCACCGGCAGTGTCGCTCCGTTGACCTTTGCCGAATCGATGACAAATGTGTTTGCCAGCTCAAAGACATAGTCTGTCATAGAGGATGCGGTAACCTGCGCCGTTGTAGTAAGGCAAGAGGGATTTATGTAAATAGAAGTATCTGTAACGCTGAGATCGAAGCGCAGGTGTTTTATATCGTAGTCGGCCTCTCCGGGATCGGCCATTGTGGTCTTGGCGGCGGCACGTGCAGCGCGCTTCTTTTTGTCGGCACATGGGTTGCCACCGTGGGCGTATGATAGCGTTGCGCCCAATAACAGCGCGAGGGTAACGAACAGATTTTTCTTCATAAACAATCGGTTTTTGCTACCCTTTGCGGGGATAGCAAACATGACATAAAGTAGCAAATTAACGATTTTAGGTGAGAGCATCGTTAGTTCAGTAGCCGGGGGTAGTTCACGTTTTGTGAACTTTTCTTTTTATCTTTGTTTTACCACCATGAAAGTACACCTCATAAAAAAGCAATCGTTAGAGGAGTATTGCGCCCGCCATGCAGGCAGCAGGATACCCTTCAACATGTGGTTGAATATCATCCGCTTTGTTGACTGGCAAGATCCGGAAGATATTCTTTCTACATTCCGAACAGCAGACCTGATCGGCAATGGCAGCAACAGGGTTGTTTTCAATATAGGTGGCAACAATTACCGGATAATCTGTAAATACGCATTTGGAAAACGACAGGTGCACCTATTTGTTTGCTGGATAGGCACTCATGCTGAGTACACGAAAATTTGCGCATCTAATAAACAGTATACGGTTAACCAATATTAATCAGGAAGAAATGGAAACGCTGAAGTATAAGGTGATAAAGACGAAAAAGCAATACAACGAATATTGTGCTGCATTGGAAGAACTTACTGACCTTGCCAATAAAAAGAAGGAACAACAAGATGAGATAGAATTACTCTCATTCCTAATTGAGAAATGGGATGAAGAGCATAACTCATTCAGTACGGTCGATCCGGTGAGCCTGCTCAAATCTCTTATGACCGAACAAAGTATGAACGCTACAGAACTTGCCTCTTCGTTAGGTGTCAGCAAAGGGCTTGTCTCAGATATTCTTCATTACAAAAAAGGAATGTCGAAAGAGGTGATCAGAACTTTAGCGGTTCTGTTCAAAGTATCACAGGAAGCATTTAACCGACCATATAAATTGAAACTCGCCTTGAATGCACATTTGAGGAACGCAAGCGTTATGAATACTACCAAAGTACTCAGCACCAACCACTGATCTACAACGCCATTATCTGCTCCACAATTGTGGCATCATCAGGTCGCAGCCAGTGCATCTCGGGGTCCTTCCTGAACCATGTCAGCTGACGCTTGGCGTAGTTGCGGCTGTGTTGTTTTATTTTTTCTATCGCCTCGTTCAGTGTGCATTTTCCATCGAAGTACTCGAACAGCTCCGCGTAGCCTACTGTCTGTAAGTTCTTAAGGTGGCGGTATGGCAACATCGCGCGCACCTCGCTTTCAAGACCTTGCTCCATCATGGCATCAACACGCCTGTTGATGCGGTCGTAAAGTATCTCCCTCGGCAGTTCCAATGCCACCTTCACAATGCGGAAGGGTCGTCGTTTTCGGCTTTGCGTTCTGTATTGAGTGATGCTGGTGCCGGTGGTGCGCACAAACGCTAAAGCCCGTATCATACGTGCCGGGTTCTGTATCTCTCCCGAAGCATAAAAAGCGGGGTCTTCGTCCTCTACGGCTTTTTGCAGCCATTCAATACCATTTGCAGCGTAGGTATCTTCAACGGTTTTAGCCAGTGCCGAATCTGTCGCCGGCATCTCATCCAGGCCATGGCACAGCGCATTTATATACAGACCGGTACCACCACACACCACAGCAGTATCGTGTTGCTGCAATACCTGGTCTATATAGCCAAGTGCAAGTGTTTCATAATCGGCAGCGGTGAGGGTCTGCGTGACCTCGTGCGAGTCTATGAAGTAATGCGGCACAGCGGCCAGCTCGGTGGCATCGGGTTTTGCTGTGCCTATGGTCATACCCTTGTAGCATTGCCTGCTATCGGCCGATATTATACTGGTACCAAGCCGTTGTGCCAGTGCTATGGACACAGCTGTCTTGCCCACCGCGGTGGGTCCGGCTACGACATAGACTGTTTTACTCTTCTGCACTTGTATGGGCCTTACAATATACCCTGCTTACAGGTAGGCTGCAGCAGGGTATATAACTAATTTGAAACTTGCTTGTTAAAAATCGCTGCCGCTATCTTCGGTGTACGTTTCTTCGGTGCTCTCACTCTCGCCTTCTCCCTCGTCGCCAAATCCTTCGGCCATTTCATCAGCACCCAGGTCGTATTTCTCCTCTATCTCCATGATCTTATCCGCGGCAACACCCTTTATGCCATACTGAGCGGGTGCAATTCCCTCTTTGCGCAGCACAAACGGATATACCCTGCGGTACACCTCTTCCTTGCTCACACCTATCAACTCTACCAGGAATGTCCACTTGCGTGCAGGGTCATACACGTACACAAACTTCTGATCGGGCAGGCTGATGAGCGCCGACACCGGCGTCTTGATCATAGACAGTGCGGGTGCATCTTTTTTGTTCACCAGCACTTCTGAATTCAGTTCGCGACCGCGCTGCCATTTTTCATTGCTTTCATAAAAGGAAGCGGAATGCTTTCCGTCAAACTCAAATGCTTTCACAATGCACTGGTGCATGTCCATAAAAGTCTGGTTGCCCTGGATCTCGATATCCCGGTAAGTCTGATCGTCTTCTTCCCAATAAACTCTGAAACGGAGTATAGCCATTGTAGGTATTTCGTAGGTTGTATTAAAACACGAACGACGATTTGCGGCGCAAACGGTCATTTATAATGTAAAATTAGCGAATGAGTAGCTGATTTTTCTATCGGCAGGGCGAAAATAGAGAATATTATCCGAGAGGCATCACTTACCAGCGCATGCGCCTGGTATTCCAGATGCGTAACATGATGAACGCAAACAACATACCTCCCAGATGCGCGAAATGCGCAATGTTATCGCCGGCGGAATTCTGAATACCTGAAAACAACTCTATAGCGGCATATATGGCTACAAACCACTTGGCCTTTATGGGCATGGGCGGGAAAATGAGCATGAGCTCCATTTCGGGGAACAGGTAGCCGAACGCGAACAACAAGCCGAACACGGCACCCGATGCGCCTACAGTAGCCTCATTGACCAGGACGGTATACTTCTGTTGAATGAGCTGAATGGACTGCTGTGCACAATCGGCACAACCGGGATTCTGCAACCAAAAAGTGCGGATGCGGGAAAAAACATCGTCAGAGAACGGTGTATCTTTCAAAAACTGAGTGTAGCCGCCGATCGTGGGGTTTTCCTGATAATGTACAAAAGCGGTATTGATCTGGTGAAACTCAAAACCTAATACCGAAAGATGACACAAGGCTGCTCCAACACCTGTAATAAGGTAGAACATAAGGAAGCGCTTAGGGCCGAACACATTCTCCAGTATGGAACCGAACATCCAGAGCGCGAACATATTGAAGAAAATATGTGCGAAGCTGGCGTGCATGAACATGTGCGTGATTAACTGCCACCATTTGAAGTAGGGAGAATCCCAATAGTGCAGCGCCAGGTACATATCTCCTTTGTCTCCCAGCACATTTTGCGCCAGAAAAAACAGAACATTTATGATGATGATGTTCTTAACGATGGTGGGCATCTGAGAGAAGCCGCCTTGCCTGGAATTGAACATTATGCAAATGTAAAAACAATCGGTGCATGGTTCATCAGTGGCAACAAATATGGGTCTATAAACAGTATTATCGCGGTCATATTTAACTAAGCACTAACTTTACTACTATCAAATCATTATTCAGTATCTTTTGAGGTTCAGCAACGTAAATGGCAGGTTAGTTCCGGCGACAGAGGCATCCATTCATCCCGATAACAGCGCATTCAGGTATGGGGTTGGTCTGTTCGAGACCATGCTGGTGCAACATGGTCTTGTACGGCATATGCAATACCATATGGAGCGCCTGGCCGATGGCATGCGCAGGCTTCATTTTGCCATTCCCCGACGGTTCGACAGCACATTTCTGCTGAAAGAAGTGCACCGAACAGTGGAAAAGAACCAACTGTTGCCGTTGTGCCGGGTGCGCCTGCAAGTGTTTGCCGGTAGTGGCGGTGTTTTTGGTCCCGATGATGTGGCTCCTCAATACGTTATCGAGTGTTACCCATTGGAACCGGATGCCATTTCCTTCAACATAAACGGATTAGTGGTTGGTACTTACACGGATTCGGTTAAGAGTGCCGATGCCTTTAGCGATCTGAAGTCGAGCAACGCACTGGTGTATGCGATGGCCGGCCGACATGCCAAGGCAAATAAGTGGAATGACTCCCTTATAGTGAATCAGCATGGCAGAGTGATAGAAAGTGTCATTGCAAATCTGTTTATTTTAAAGGGCAGTCACATCATTACTCCTCCACTCACCGAAGGTTGTATTGCCGGCGTACTGCGGCGGCACCTGCTACATACAGTTACCGGTATTTTGGAACAACCTATCACAGAAGCCGACCTTCTGGATGCCGACGAGATTTTCCTGACGAATGCGATAAGGGGCATCAGATGGGTAGGACTGATCGGCGACAAACGATACCAAAACAACAAGAGCAGACAATTAGCAGCCGAGGCAGGTCTGCTATAGCAGCACCGGCTTTTTCTGTTACATTTGTATTGGTCATAAAACACAACATCTATGAAAAAGATCGTCCTTCTTGCCGCTTCTATCCTATCTCTGGGAGTTGCCGGCCGCGCACAAATGGGTTATGGAGTTGAACTGGGTTTCAACTCATCCAATTATAATGTGGTATGGCAAGGTGTGACGAAAGGCACCGAATTCAGAAATGGCGGCCGCATCGGTGCCATGGCCGATATGGCCCTGACCGACAATCTGTTTTTTCAGCCCGGCTTGTTTTATGTCACCTCCGGTTACCGCACCAATATTCCGGGCGGTTATCAGCAGTACACTTTCAGCTCGCTGGAAGTACCCTTGTACCTGCAATACAAAATAGGCATGCTGGGCAGGAACCGCGTGTTTCTGGGTGCAGGACCTTATTTCGCGGTTCATACCGATGGCAATGTATATCTCCACTCCGGTAGCATCAGTTCGCGCGCCGACCTCCTGCTCGGCTCAAAGGTGGGCGACCAATACAAACCCATAGACTTCGGTGCCGGCATCAACGTAGGTTACCAGATCACACAAGGGCTGTTCCTACGTCTGCGCTCGCAAATGGGGATCCTGAACGCCTACCCGGGACCTGACGATAATACCAAAATAAAAAGCTATAGTTTCTGCGTTTCTGCCGGCTACATCTTCTATTCGAGGGACAAAAGCGGCCGTTTGCAGATCAACCGAGACCGAAGCAAGCAACATAGCAAGCGCAGGTAATCAGGCTGCTATACATTTGAATAGTTGTGTTTTATAGATTTTAACACTTTACCCACACAACCTATTCAAAAAATCGTTACATTTGCATCCGACTTTTAAACTGTAGCGATATGATTGTGATAAACCGGAAATTTAAAAGGAACTTCTTAGTTCTTGCTTTGCTCGCGGTTGGTTTCACTGCCAATGCGCAGAACAAAAAGTACATTACTGACCACAGACTTTTTGCTACCATTCTGGGTGAGCATTACGGTATTCCCGCGTCGGTGATACTGGCAGTAGCCGCCGTAGAATCTTCGGGTGGCGCAGGGCCGGTGGCCAAGGTGCTGAATAACCACTTCGGTATTGTAGGTAAGAATCAGTATGTGAACCATAACGGCAACAAAAGCCGCTACAAACAATACGACAACGAATACGCTTCTTACATAGATTTTTGCGATATGATATCGCGCAAGAAGTTTTATAAAAAGCTAAAGAACAACGACAACCCCAAGTTGTGGATCAAGGCTATGAGTTCCGCAGGTTATTCTGAGAGTCCGCAGGAATGGGAAGACAAGATCATGAGCGTCATGCTTACCAATAAACTCTGATATGACGTATTAGAGATTTTATTTTACCGGCATCAGTCATTACTGGTGCCGGTATTTTTATGTTTTAGCACAAGCGCCTCAAAACAGAAAATGATCTCTTCGGCAATATTGGTGTTATAGTCGCCCACACGCTCCAACCTCCTCACGATAGATGCCAGTTCCAGCAATGACCTTGTTTTGTCTGTGTTCGTCCTGATCTCTTCCACAATGATATCAATGCCTGTATTGTGCATGTGATTCAGTTGGGTGTCCATTTCAAACACCTCGTGTGCCGAAGCCGGATTGGATGTCATAAGCGCCACAACATTCTCGTTGATCATTTCGTTGGCGATATGAAACATCTTGTCGAGATCCAGTTTCTCCATTAGCACCTTGCTGTAAGGCTCGGGCAGCTCTATGACATTGTATGCTATGTTCTTGGCATAGTCGCCCATGCGCTCCAGGTGAGAATTGATCTTGAAATAGGCAAATACAGTGCGCATGTCGTTGGCCACCGGATTGTATAATGCCACTATGTTCTCGCACAGTTTGTCGATCTTCAATTCCATTGCATTAACACGTCGCTCAGTGTGAAGAACTTCTTTGGCCAATGTCTTGTCGAAGTCAATGAGCGCAGACCTGCTTTTTTTCAATTGGCTTTGCACCAATGCTGCCATTTCCTGCACATCAGCTTTAAGATCGCCGAGAACCTGCTCTAAGTGTGTCATGTTGAATTACTTTTTTGTTTGAACGATGTGGTGTTTTCCGGATTTACTGTCCTTTATCCGAATCGTCCGGTAACGTAATTTAATGTTCTTTCTTCTTTCGGGTTGGTAAATATTGTGGTGGTGTCGTCAAATTCTACCATCACTCCCATGTAGAAGAATGCTGTTCTGTCGCTCACACGGGCAGCCTGCTGCATGCTGTGTGTCACTATCACTATTGTGTATTGTTTCTTCAGCTCGAAGATCAACTCCTCAATTTTAGAAGTAGAAATGGGGTCGAGCGCTGAAGCAGGTTCGTCCATAAGCAAGATGGATGGAGCTACAGCCAGTGCCCGGGCTATGCATAACCTCTGCTGCTGACCGCCCGACAATTGCAGTGCGCTCTTGTTCAGTTTGTCTTTAACCTCGCTCCATAACGCCGCGCTTTGTAACGACGCCTCTACTATTCCCTCTATCTCAGAGCGGGATGATACGCCATTCACTCTCAGACCATATGCAACATTCTCGAAAATGCTCTTCGGAAATGGATTGGGTTTCTGAAATACCATACCCACCTTTTTGCGCAGGTCTTCCACATTCACATTGCGCGCGTAAATGTCGGCGCCTTCTATCATCACATTACCTTCTATTCGGCTGCCATCTATCAGATCATTCATCCTGTTGAACAACCTGAGCAAGGTAGACTTACCGCAACCCGACGGACCAATGAACGCAGTGACAGAGTTTTTCTCCATCGCAATATTGATGTTCCTGAGTGCCTGTGCCTGTCCGTAGTAAAAGTTGAGATCCTTCGTTTCTATCTGCGCCATTATTTCTTGTATTTTTTGTTGTAGTATGCCCTAACAACATTTGCTATAATATTTGTGAACAGCACTATCATCACCAGCACCAGTGCCGTACCAAATGCAACCGGCCGCGCCTTTTCAATATTTGTTCCGCTTGTGGCCAGTACATACAGATGGTAGGGTAGTGCCATCACCTGATCGAAGATGCTGTGCGGCAGCTTCGGCAGGAAGTAGGCAGCTACTGTAAAAAGTATCGGGGCTGTTTCGCCGGACACGCGGCCTATGGAGAGAATAAGACCTGTAATGATATCGGGTAGTGCTATAGGCAATATAACTTTCTTGATAGTGTACAATTTGCTGGCACCCATCGCATAGCTGGCCAGTCGGTAGTTATCGTCAACTGCCTTTAGTGCTTCTTCGGTAGTGCGTATGATGACCGGCAATACCAGGAGACCCAATGTGAGTGAACCTGCTAATATCGAATCACCGAACTTCAGTTTGTTCACGAAGAGCGCCATACCAAACAAACCGAACACTACCGACGGAACACCGGCCAGGTTGTTGGTCATAAGCTGCAGGAAACTCTTCACTCTTCCTTTCTTCATGTATTCATTCAGGTAAATGGCTGAGAACACGCCCACCGGGAAAGCGAATATGAGGCTACCCGCTATGAGCACCAAAGTGCCTACTATTGCAGGGAATATACCGCCCTTTACCATACCCTCTTCGGGCGACTTGGTAAGGAAGTCCCAATTGATAACGCCTATGCCGCGCGACACAATGAAATAGAGAATAGCAACAAGTATGAACACAACCATCATGCTCATTGCCCTGAAGATCCAGAAGTAAATGCTTTGCTTGATTCTTTTGGTGTCTGCCATCTCTACTTACTTTTCTTTTTTAACGCCACCTGTACATAAACGTTCAGCACCATTGTCATAAGGAACAGTACACAACCCAATGCGAACAATGCACTGTAGTGCAATCCACCAGCCGATGTCTCGCCGAGTTCAGCCGCAATGGTTGCGGGTATGGTGCGCACGGGTTGTAGAAAAGTCGTTGGCATGTTGGATGCATTTCCGGTAACCATCAACACCGCCATTGTCTCGCCCACGGCGCGGCCCACACCCAGAATGATACCGGCCCATATACCCGATTTAGCATAGGGTATCACCACGCTTCGAATTGTCTGCCACTGAGTTGCGCCCAACGCCAGGCTTGCTTCGCGCATGTTGTTGGGTACATTCCTTATGGCATCTTCGGCAATAGATATGATGGTTGGAAGCGCCATAATGCCGAGTACTATGCTACCGGCAAGTGCGGTTTCACCCACATCTATATGACAAACTTTCTGCACCATTGGTACTATTACTATAAGACCAAAGAAACCAAACACAACACTGGGAATCCCCGCCAGCAACTCTATCACAGGCTTCATTATCCTACGCCACACCGGGTGCGCTATCTCTGCCATGTATATAGCAGTAACCAAGCCGAATGGTAGGGCCAGCAATATGGCACCAAGGCTCACCATAAGTGTGCCGAGTATCAACGGCAGTATGCCCATCTGCACAACGGGGCGCGCAGTAGGCAACCATTCGCGGCCCTTTACAAATTCGTAAAGGCCCATGGTACCTACTTTGATCTCTTTTCCGTTGAATTTTTTTGCGATGTTCTTTTTAGGAAAGTATGCCAGTACCGATGGATGATTGACAATGTAGTTGTTGATGCAGGTATCCATGTACTCAAGATCTGAACCTATCTGCTCTTCTGAGTAATACTCACTGATATCGTCAATACTGAAAAGCTGAATGGTGCTGTCGGCTCCACCCAACTCTTTCCAATTGGTGATGGTCTGGTCAAAGATGTTCTTGATGTCTTTGGGTTCAATACTGTTCACGGAGTTCTTGCTATTCACAACAAGAACATATCCTTCTTCCAACAGGCTTTTGGAAAATACGCCCGATCCTTCTTTGAACAAGAAAATGATAATAAGCAAAACAACAATGCTTGTGATGAAACTACTCACCGCAAGCACACCAACCTGGAAATTATTCAGTATCTTCTTTATCATATCCTCTCATTAATTAAGGGGGGTTATGCCCCCCTTAACGCTACCTCTTATATGGCTATGAAGCCCACCTTGTCTATTATCTTTTGTCCTTCTTTAGAAAGTATAAAATCTATGAATGGCTTTACCTTTCCTTCATTGTTTGTGCTATAATAGAGATACAACGGCCGCACAACCGGATACTTCCCTGATCTTGCATTTTCGCGGGTCGGTTCTACATAATTTTTCCCGTCGTAACTGATGGCAAGTTGACGCACTTTCGGGTTGTCGTATGCCATACCAATATAACCGATAGCACCGGGCGTTTGTGTAACACTTTGTACAATTGCACCGGTGGCCGGCATTGACAAAACAGATGAACCGAAGTTCTTTTTGTTCATTACATGATCTTTGAAAAACTCAAAAGTGCCGGAACTGCTCTCACGACTGTATGCCACGATGTTCATGTCGGTACCGCCCACTTCTTTCCAGTTTTTTATCTTTCCTGTGAAGATGCCTTCAAGTTGCTCGCGTGTAAGTTTCGTTACTTTATTGGCCGGATTTACGATCACTGAAAGCGCATCATTTCCGATAACGACTTCTTTTACTTTTTTCCCCGCATTCGTTAGTTTGATCTTCTCCTCCATTTTTATCTTCCTCGAAGAAGCAGCGATGTCTGTTGTGTTGTCAACCAATGATGCAAGACCCACTCCCGATCCGCCACCGGTCACAGAAACTGTGCCCTTGCCTGATTTGTTGAAGACTGATGCCTCTTCCTGTGCGATGGGCAGAATGGTGTCACTTCCTTTTACCTTGATGTTCTGTGCGTTGGCTGCTACCGAAAGGAGCAGAGCAAAACCTAATGCTACTTTTTTCATTTTTCAGTTGTTTTTCTTGTTATTCAAAATTTGTCGGGAAAAGAGGTTTGTGAACGCAATGTGAGACAAGGTCATACTGATAGGAGATGAAGAAAAATGGAGTATTGCTGACTGTAGTAGATGGGTCTGTTGCCCATATGGCGAACCTGTTGCCTAGACGGTTGGAAAATACTAACTTACCATCTCCGTGAACTGTAGTCTTAAGCGCTAATACCTTAATAATCAAGTTTCCGACCTTTGTCTGATCAATCGTTTCTGCAAATACTTGTAACAACTGAGATTTATGGAGCGAAACTACGCTTGCAGATTAACCCCGGTGTTACTTTTGTTTTGCAAAATTGTTATTCAGGCGTGTCTTCATTGTTACCGGCAGATTAAGAAATTGTTACCAAGTTGCAGATTGATGAAGTTGTGCCTGTTACGTTCGCGTTTAACGGTATGTAGCAATGTTATCTTTTCAAATAGAATCGGCTTAGTATCACACACAAAATCCCGCCGGAGGCTTAAAATTTTTTTTTCTGCCATTATGCCGTCATAACTTCACAATTACTTTAAATACAACCACATCATGGTACTTGTAAAAGATATTATTAACGCCATTGAGTCGTTTGCCCCATCGGTTTATCAGGAGAGTTATGATAACAGCGGACAGCAGGTAGGCGACCCGCTGGCTGTGGTTACCGGAGTTCTGATCTCACTTGATGTAACAGAGGAGATCGTGGAGGAGGCGCTTTACCGGGGTTGTAATATGATAGTGGTGCACCACCCGCTGCTTTTTTCGGGATTAAAGAGGATCACAGGCAAAAATTATGTGGAGCGTGTGGTCATCAAAGCTATCAGGAACGACATATCTATATATGCAGCCCATACCAACCTTGATAACGTACAGGCAGGAGTGAACGCCCGTTTTGCCGACAAACTGGGTTTGACCAACACGCGCATTCTGGCTCCAAAATCCGGAATACTGTCCAAATTATATACATATGTGCCTGTGAATGCTGCTCATGTCGTGCGCGATGCCTTATTTATTGCAGGTGCCGGGCATATAAGCCGGTACAGCGAATGCAGTTTCAATACCACCGGAACCGGAACGTTCAGGCCCGGCGACGCTACCAAACCGGCAATCGGGGCACCGGGCGGTCCAAGGGAACACGTAGAAGAGGTAAAAATTGAAGTACTGGTGCCCGCACATGCCCGGGCTGCCGTGTTGCATGCACTCAAAACCAGCCACCCCTATGAAGAGGTTGCATGGGAAATGATCCCTATATCTAATGCAGCCACAGAAATAGGAGCTGGCATGATAGGCGAGTTGCCTCAACCTATGTCGGAAATTGATATGTTATCGCTGGTGCGCGACAGGATGAAAACCGGATGTATCAGACATACGGCGCTATCGGGCAAACAAATTAGCAAGGTTGCAATATGTGGTGGTTCGGGTAGTTTTCTTTTGAATGATGCAATTGCAGCCGGTGCCGATATATTTATTACTGGTGACTACAAATACCATCAGTTTTTTGATGCCGAGGGGCGCATTATCATAGCCGACATAGGGCATTACGAGAGCGAGCAATTCACCTCTGAAATATTTGAGGAGATACTTAAGAAAAAATTCCCTAATTTTGCGGTTCTTTTATCAAATTTATCCACCAATCCTGTAAAATATTTTTATTGATATGGCTACTGTAAAAGACTTTTCATTCGAAGAAAGGCTGAGTTCTGTCCTCGCATTGCAAAAGATCGATTCTAAAATAGACGAGATCAAAACACTGAAGGGCGAACTGCCAATGGAAGTTAAAGACCTCGAAGACGAGATAGAAGGCCTGCAGACACGCATCAATAACATTGACGCTGAAATAGCTAACATAGAGGCTTTCATCGAAAATAAGTCGAACGCTAAGAAAGAAGCGCAGGCTCTTATTAAGAAATACGAAAAACAGCAGGACAACGTAAAGAACAACCGCGAGTTCGAAGCAATCAACAAAGAAATGGAGATGCAGGAACTGGAGGTGAAACTGAACGAAAAGCACATCAAAGACGCTACTTTCGAGCTGAAAGACCGCACCAATGCGCGTATCCGCACTGAAGAGAAGATCAAAGACGTTGAAGAGGCTTTGACCATCAAGCGCAAGGAACTGGAAAAGATCTCTGTAGAAACTGAAAAAGAAGAAGCTGTCCTCGCACAGAAATCAGCCGAAGCAAAAGAAAAAGTAGAAGCTCGCCTGCTGAGTGCTTACGAGCGTATCCGCGGTAGTTATCGCAACGGCCTCGCAGTAGTGCCGATCGTGCGCGATTCTTGCGGTGGTTGCTTCAATGTTATCCCTCCTCAGCGCCAGAGCGAGATCCGCCAGCACAAAAAGATCATCGTTTGCGAACATTGCGGCCGTATCCTTGTTGATTCTGACCTGAACGACAAAGTGACGATCAAATAATTGATACTATTCACAATACTTAGAAAAGGAGCGCAGTGCGCTCCTTTTTCATTTTTCGGAGATTACCCGCCACACACATTGAAGGTATCGTAATGTTTTGAAAATTTTTTTTACTGATTTTTCTGAATAACTTTATAACCGTTGGTGGAAGTACGCTTCGGCCAGCGTTTCTTTTTCAAAGCGGCAGAGCTATCTGTGTTGCTTTGATGTGTGCTTTTATTAATTTTAAGGCCACTTAAGTTGTGCTGCATCTGAACAGTATTTCTTACAGTGCTTTATAAATGGAAAATATGGAAATGAACAATAAACCCGGCGCATTGCCGGAGGAAGGAACGAACAACGGAATGGACCTGTCGAGGCGTCGTTTCTTTCAGCTTGCCGGTGGCATAGCCGGTGCCGGTCTGTTGCTCTCTGCCGCGTCTTGCCGCAGAACACCACCCAGCGACACCTATGTAGGTGAAGGCGATATTGCATTGCTCAACTATCTGTACATTCTGAAACAGGTTACTGTAAACTTCTATGCACAGGCCGTGGCAACTCCATATTACGGCATCACAAAAGAAGAAACAGTTCTTCAGATAGATCTCCGCGATCAGGAAGTAGTGCATCGCGAATACCTGAAGAAGATATTGAGCACCAATGCGGTGAAGGATATCACTACTCAGTTATCTGCAGTTACATTCGCCGATAAGAAAAGCTTTCTTACGCATGCATGTACGCTTGAAGACCTTACTGTAGCTGCTTATGCAGGTGTGCTGAAGGTTTTGAAAAACAACGAACTTATCCTCACCATTGCAAAAATGGCTTCGGTGGATGCGCGCCATGCCGGTTATGTGCACGATATCCTTGCGCACAATTCCTTTGGACCGCTGGACAACAACGGCCTCGATGCTGTTGTAGCTCCGCTGAAAGGTTTCCAGACAATGCAGCAATACATAGAAACCAAGTTTGACACCAGCAAACTGCCTACTTACTAATCAACAGAACTAACATGAACTTTAAGAATATAATCACTGAAATTGAAAAGACCGACCCTGAGGTGTACGAACGTCTCAGCGGCCGCAGGGAGGCACTGAAAAATTTCGGTTCCAAAGTAGCACTCGCTGCGTTACCATTCGCTATCGGTTCCATGTTCCAGAAAGCCTATGGTAAAACTACCGATGCTGTTGTTGATGCACTGAACCTTGCGCTCGAGTTTGAGTACATGGAGTACACCTACTACCGTCAGGGCACCAATACCACGGGTCTCATCAACCCCACCGACCTGGCAGGATTCAAGTCGATGGAGGCACAGGAAAAAGCGCACATCAATTTCCTCAACACTACTATTACTGCATTGGGTGGCATTCCTTTCAAGCCAAACAATTTTACAGCAGCTACAACAGTTGCACCATACGTTCCGGCTGCATACGACTTCACTATGGGTGGTGTATATCAGCCATTCGACGATTACAAAATATTCCTGTTGCTTGCACAGGTGTTTGAAGATACCGGGCTTCACGCTATTCAGGGTCAGATGCAGACATTCCTAAGCAACAATGCTGTGCTTACACAGGCGTTTCAGTTGCAGGCTGCCGAGGCTCGTCATGCAGCATTCGTTCGCCACATTCGTCGCATAGCGCCTATCAGCGCGCCCGAAGAGCCGGCACCGTGGATAACCAACAACATTCCGCCTACTATACCTTTCCAATCATATTATTTGAGCGAAGATAAAGTAGAGTACAACGGAGTGATAGCACTGAACCTGCCCAACCCGTATTACAACAACGGTCAAACACCACAGGTGTCTGCAACCGCGGCCTTCGATGAGGGTTACGACAAGACAAAGATCTTGTCGCTGATCAAACCATTTAAGAAGTAGTATAAACGACATAAAAGAAAAAGGGCAATGCTGATGCGTTGCCCTTTTTCTTTTTCATTGTTTGTGTATACTATATCGTACTTTCTCCCGACTGCATTTTCTCAGCGTTCTCAGCAAACTGAAGTGCATCAAGCATTTCCTGTATCTCGCCATTCATAAAGCTGTCCAGGTTGTAAATGGTCATATTGATACGGTGATCGGTGATGCGGCCCTGCGGATAGTTGTAGGTGCGGATCTTGGCACTACGGTCGCCCGTGCTTACAAGGCTCTTACGGGTACGCGCTATCTCATCTTCCTGTTTACGCACCTGCTCTTCATACAGGCGGGTACGCATCATGTTCATGGCCTTTTCGCGGTTGCCCAACTGTGAACGCTCGGTCTGGCACATAACTACAGTGCCTGTAGGTATGTGGGTGAGTATCACTTTCGTTTCCACCTTGTTCACGTTCTGTCCGCCGGCACCACCGCTTCGTGCAGTCTCCATTTTCACATCGCTCTCTCTCAACTCAAAGTCCACCTCTTCAGCCTCGGGCAGCACAGCAACTGTTGCTGCCGATGTATGCACCCTTCCGCTTGCTTCGGTGGCCGGTACACGCTGCACACGGTGTACACCACTTTCAAACTTCATTATTCCATACACATCTTCACCCACCACTTCCAACTGTATCTCTTTATAGCCGCCTACCGTTCCTTCCGTCTCCGACACTACCGATACTTTCCAGCCCTTGCGCTCGCAGTAACGTACATACATTCGCATGAGGTCTCCTGCAAAAATGCTGGCCTCATCGCCACCGGTACCGGCACGTATCTCCAATATCGCATTCTTCTCGTCCTGAGGGTCTTTTGGTATCAGCAACTTGCGGATCTCTTCTTCCAGTTGTGTCTTCTGTTCCTCCAGTTTTTCAAGGTCGTCTTTGGCCATGCTCCTCAGATCATCATCGCTCTCGGTTGCCAGCACCTCCTTTGCAAAGTCTAAACTGTCCAGACAGTTGCGGTACGATTTATACACCACAACAATTTTTTCCAGCTTACGGTATTCCTTGCTCACCTGAGAAAAACGGTTGTTGTCGCCCACCACTTCGGGGTTGGTAAGAGCTACGCCCAGCTCGTCGAAACGCGCGCTTATGGCTTCCAGTTTTTCAATTATTGAACTCATTTAGTTTATTTCAAAAAGTGTGCAAAGTTACGCCCTATTCACGGAACATTTATTAAAAATATCTGTTGTCGGTATGCAGCATTCGTTCTGATCACCCAACTAACACACAAGCCACACAGTTGTGTGGCTTGTATTGTGCGGTATTTAGAACATCTTTGTTTTTTCTATCACCATGTCTTTTACGCTGCTCAACGGTATGCGCTCTTGCATCATTTCATCTCGGTAGCGTATAGTAACAGTGCCGTCCTCTTTTGTCTGGTGATCTATCGTTACGCAGAAAGGAGTGCCTATCGCGTCCATCCTTCTGTAACGCTTACCAATGGTATCTTTCTCTTCATAGAAACAACGGAAATGCGGGCGACACTGATCCATCAGTTCGCGGGCTATTTCCGGCAGACCGTCTTTCTTCAACAACGGCAACACCGCCAGCTTGAATGGAGCCAGCATTGCCGGCAACTTCAGCACCACCCGGCTGTCTTGTTTTTCAGCAGTGCTCAGGTCCTGCTCTTCGTAGGCTTCGCTCAGTATCATCATCATCGCACGGTCCAGGCCTATTGATGTCTCTATGACATAGGGTATGTAGTGCTGATTGATCTCGGTATCAAAGTAAGTGAGTTTCTTTCCGCTGAACTGCTGATGTTGTTTCAGGTCGAAGTCGGTGCGGCTGTGAATACCTTCCACTTCTTTGAAACCCATTGGAAAATCGTATTCGATATCACATGCGGCATCAGCATAGTGCGCCAGTTTCACGTGATCGTGAAAGCGGTAATGATCGGGCGATATACCCAGACTCAAGTGCCACTTCATGCGCGTCTCTTTCCATTTCTCATACCACTCCTTCTGTGTGCCGGGGCGCACAAAAAACTGCATCTCCATTTGTTCAAACTCACGCATGCGGAAGATGAAACCACGCGCCACTATCTCGTTACGGAATGCCTTACCGGTCTGCGCAATACCGAATGGTATTTTCATTCGGCCCGACTTCTGCACATTCAGGAAGTTGACAAATATGCCCTGTGCTGTTTCGGGGCGCAGGTACACCACGTTCGCATCATCAGCCACCGATCCCATTTCTGTTGAGAACATAAGATTGAACTGGCGCACATCGGTCCAGTTGCAAGTGCCGCTTACAGCGCACTTCATTTTGTTATCATCTATCAGTTGCTTCAAACCGGCAAAATCGTTGGCGGCAAGCAGAGCATCCATTTGCTGCAAAATCGATTCGCCTTTTTCTTTTTCCAGTGTTTCAGCATATCCTTCTATCAGGTGGTCCACACGATAACGCTTCTTGCTGTCCTTGTTATCGATCATAGGGTCGCTGAAGTTGTCCACGTGACCACTCGCTTTCCACACGGTAGGGTGCATGAATATTGCGGCGTCTATACCAACAATGTTGTCATGCATCTGGGTCATGCTGCGCCACCAGTATTCGCGTATATTTCTTTTCAGCTCTGCTCCGTACTGGCCATAATCATACACAGCGCCGAGACCATCATATATCTCGCTCGACTGAAATATGAAGCCATATTCTTTGCAGTGGCCTATTATATTCTGGAGTTTATTTTCATTTGCCATAGTGGCGGCAAAAATAGTTCGAATAGTTGACAGTTAAAGACATTTAACGGTGGGCTGACGCACCATTCAAAGCTTTGGAACCGTTTTTATTGATAATTTTGCACCCGATGAACAAAGCTGGGAGGAGATCAATATTGCCCTACATTCCGGGTTACGACAACAACGCTATTCTGAAGCTCGTTTTCTTTATTGCCGGCGCCTATATCATGCTGGCAATATCGTGGGCCGTGGGTATGATCGTCAACCTCTCTGCCGATAAGTTCAACGAGTTTTTCCTGCCCAACATCGGACTGCCGCAACTGGCGCAGTTTCCGGCCAAATGGTGGACGCTGTTTCTTTACGGCCTTTTTCATTTCCCCAACAGCTTCATGGAGATGCTCAGCAACATGCTGTGGCTATACATGTTCGGCTCTGTTCTGCAAAGCCTGGTAGGTAAAAAGCAGATATGGGCGGTGTTCTACTATAGCACACTCATGGGCGGTGTCTTTTATCTGGCTGCACAAATGTTACCCGGCGGACTGGGTCAATGTCCGCCACTCATCATGGGTCCACGTGCCGGCATCGTAGGCATGGCTGCTGCCACTGTTACCATCGCTCCCAAATACAGATTCTATTTGTCCGACACCTTCAGCATTCCAATCATGGCCGTTGCTGCCGTGTTTTTAGCGCTCATGATCATTGGCACCGGTATGTGGTTGCCTGTTGGGGCCATGATCGCCGGTGGTGCGCTCATGGGTTTCGTTTACATAAAATTGCTACAGGCCGGCTTCAGGCCCGCTCAATGGGTCTACTCAATGTATGACACCATGGAAAAGATGGTGACACCGGGCGCAGCAGCGCGAAACAAGAACCGCCGCAATGCGCAACCTGCAAACAAAGAAAGCAGGGTAGATGAGCTTCTCGACAAGATCAACCAGAAGGGCTACAGATCTCTCAGCAAAGAAGAACGTGACTTCCTGTCAAACGCCGGCAAATAAGCCCTGAACTGCCAATAGCGCATTCACTAAATTTTATGTTTTAACTGTTAGTTGATATTCGTGACCGTTTCCGTCACTGGATACTAATACTGCCGTCATAAAATTGTTAAGTTTTCGTGTAGGTACATGTATTTGGTTTATGTTGGCACACGATTTGCATTATTCTATTCAAAACCTAGACGTATGAAAAAGAGAGCAATGATATACTTCAGCAAAAACCGTGCTTTGAAAGTATTGGAAAGTCCGCTGACCGCCGACCTTAGAACACTCTTGAGTGCCACCTTTGCCATCTCAAAAAGCAGGGTAGTGAAACAACACATAAAAAATACGCTGGTGCAGCTGAACTCTCCCGAGTATAAGCTGTCGGCTTAAACTTATTTGACTTTTTGTTTTTTAGAGGATCAGATGTGACGATAGATTGGAGGTGTGTGTAAGAACGGAGCATGTATCATTGATACGTGCTCCGTTTTTCTTTATTATTTTTTTGTTTCCTGATACGGTTTGACTACGTGTTTTCTGTATATTTGATATCCTTAACTCCGGTTTTTGGAACTTTTAGTTGATTTTTTAGTGGTTTTTTTCAGGTGTTATTCACATTTTTGAGACTTTGGCTTCATTTTTGCTGTGGATACTGTTGTGGAATCAATGAAAAGTGCGTTGGTATATTTCGGAAGTATGAAAAAATTTCTATTATTAGTATATAGCTGTACATTTTTTCTTCTTACGGTTCAAGCTCAAACTTCACGTCCGCCGATGGAGGACGTAGTTAACGCTATTAAGAACAACCGTATTGAAGATCTGTCGAAGTATTTCGACAATATTGTACCTGTTACTATCAATAATAACCAGACCATCTATAGCCGCAATCAGGCCGAGATCGTTCTGAAAGATTTCTTTGAAAGGAACATCCCTAAAGATTTCCTGATCCTGGACAATGGCTCTCCGAATTCCGGCTCCAAGTTCATTATTGGTTCTCTTATTACGCCCGGAGGAATGAAGTACAATGTGTACATCCTGATGAAACAAAAAGGGCTTGATTATTACCTTCAGGAAATAAGACTGAATAAAGAATAGACAACTACGATCCTTATAAAAAAATAGGCTACACTTTGTGTAGCCTATTTTTATTTCAGTTGGTATAGGTCCGGAATGTTTCGTCCTATGCCATCGTAATCCAATCCGTAGCCCAGCACAAATTTGTTCTCTATCTCGAAAGCGGTGTAATCAGCTTTCACATCATATTTCAGTGCCGATGGTTTTGTAAGAAACGTAGCGATCTTCACTGATGCCGGTCCGCGCTGGTAGATCTCAGGAATGAAAGCACTCAATGTTTTTCCTGTATCAATTATGTCTTCTACAATGATCACATGGCGCCCTTGCAGGTTTTCATCCAGACCAATTGCTGTTACTACATTGCCCGTTGAAGTGGTGCCTTTGTAAGATGCCAACTTCACAAACGAGATAGACGCATTGATGGTGAGCCCTCTGAAAAGATCTGCCGCAAAAATGAATGAACCGTTCAGAATGCCTATCAGCAGCGGTTCTTCGCCCTCATAGTCCTGATTTATCTGTGTGGCTATCTCGCTGATGCGTTGCTGTATTTTATGCCTGTCTATAAAGGGCACAAATGTTTTTCCGAAAACAGTTATCTCCTGGCTCATACCCTATTCGCTTATCCTTATTGTTTGTCCTGCTTTCAGATCACTTGCCTCCATGTCATTCCACTTCAGCAACTGCGCCACCGTTATTCCGTTTCTCTTCGCAATAGAAAACGCTGTGTCACCGCGCTTCACTATATACATCTTGTCGCCCTTTTTGTATTCCTTTTCTGTAGCGGGTTTTCTTAATTGTGGTTGCGGCGGATCGTCCTTCATAAATGGCTGTCGGCTGATCTCTGTTGTAGTAGCAGGTGCTTTCTTTTCAAGTTCTTTTTTCTCTGTTTCTATTACTTCTTTAGGTGCCTCAAATCCCATTCCGAAACCAACTTCTGTTTCATTTGGTTTAGCTACCATAGTACCTGATGGCTGTTGAGTAGTATGCTCACTTTCCTGCTCACTTGCGGTGGTGTACACAGCAATTACATCTTTCACTGCGGGCTTCACCGATGCTGTTTCCTGCAGGTACAACGCTGTGCCTGTTACCGGTTGTTCCGTTGGTTTCAACAAGTTCATAGCAGCCAGTCTCTTCAGTTGAATACCTTCTTCCTGCGCTACCATCAATAGCGTTTCACCTTCTCTTACTTTGTGTTTGCTTTTCAGACCTGTTGGATTCTTTTTCTCCAGATACACATACGTATCAAAGGCCAATGGCTCGTCCGGCAGATCGTTCATCTCCAACAGATGCGCATAACGGATCTTGTGTTTCACCGCATACGGTAGTAACGACTCATCTTTGTGAACATAGATCGCCTTCAATCCGTTCACCATCAGCACATCGCCTTTTGGTGTAAGTAGTGTGTCTGTGGGTGCTGCTATTGCTGTATCATTTGTGGCTGCAGTAGTTGCAACCGGTGCAGTAGGTGCAGTAGCCTGTGCTGCTGCAACATTAGCGGCGATCTCCTCTTTCACAAAACTTCGCACTTCGGTATCAGCAGTATTTTCCGCAGCAACACCCGTAGTCACGTCATATTCCTGAGGAATGATACCTCTTATCTTGTAGGTACTGTCGAGCGCTGCATAGGTATATTCCTGCAAACGATACTCTTCAATGATCTTTATAAGCTGGTAAGCATACTGCGGATTGGTAGCATAGCCACACTTTTTCAGGCCATGCGCCCAGCGGGCATAATCGGTAGGCGAATAACTGAACAGAATACTGTAACGCTGATTGCGCATCAGGTGTGCTGAGTGGTCGTTGTAAGACTCCAGCGCGCTCGCATATTTTTTGAAGCATTCATTCTTGGCATCATCAGTATGCAATATCGTGGGACCATTCCAGCCGTTCTTACACTTAATGCCAAAGTGGTTGTTAGCCTCCACCAGCAACCTGCTTATACCGGCTTCTGTCTCCAGAATACCCTGGCCCAAAGTAATAGAGGCCGGTACTCCGGTTGCCTTCTGGTCGGCTATGGCATAGGCCGCATACTTGCGCACATATTCCTTTGCCCTTTCCGGATACGGAAGGTTCTGCGCGAACGTTTGCAGAGAACAGAAAAGGAGGAGTATTATATTGTATAACTTCATTATTTATCTTCTTATCGGGAGCTGGTGCAAAAATACTACCATACCGACAAAATAAGTCGGTTGAAATGGTAATATTATCTCATTTATATATTTTTAACGTGGAACAGGATTTGTTCCACGTGATGGAACAAATTAAATCGCTTTAATTTTGTTTTAAGGCGATTTCCAGCGCATATTTTACGAGGTCCTGCTCATAGCCCTTCTGAAGTAAAAATCGCTGCATTTTAGCCATTTTAGCCCAATTACTGCGTTCTTTTTTGAGTTCTTCAGCCTTTTTTTCTGCAATTTTCAGCAAAATTGCCTCATACTCCTCACCATCTATTTCAGACAGTCCTTTTTTGATACAATAGTCGGAAACCTTCTTCGTTTTAAGTTGCTGCGTTATTTTCACCCTTCCCCACTTCAGCATTCTCCATTTTCCACGAGCAAAAGCCCTTGCAAATCGTTCTTCATTCAGCACACCGGCCGAGATCAGTTCCGAGATCTGGTATTCTACATCTGTTTTTCCGAATCCCAGCTCATACAGTTTGTTGCGCACCTCACTGTGGCATCTTTCCTGGTATTTACAATAATGGAGAATGGCAGGGTCTATCATCTGGAATACTATGCTTAATAACCGATTCTGTTTCTGCTCTTATCTTCCCATATATACCATCAGTATCTGGACATCGCTCGGATTGACGCCACTTATCCTGCTTGCCTGACCCAGAGTAGCCGGCTTTATTTTGTTCAGTTTCTGTCTTGCCTCCGCCGACATGGCCGTTAATCTGTCGTAATCAAACGTCTCCGGGATAGTAAGATGCTCCAAAGCTGCCATTTTTGACACCAATTCCTGCTCTTTTTCTATGTACACGTCATACTTGGCCTGTATCTCTACCTGCTCCAGTACCAGCGGATCTACAGACCCTATTTTAGAAGCGAGACCCGGAATAGCAGCTATCATTTCCTTGATGCCGATACCAGGGCGAAGCAATATCTTCAGCGCTTTTGTCCTTTCGGTCAGTTCAGCCGAGTTACTTTCTCTCAGGAAAGCATTGCCTTCTTCGCCCGAAATGCCATATTCTGCCATTATCTTCTTCACTTCGGCAACCTTGCTCTTCTTTTCCAGCATCAGGTTCAACCTTTCTTCTGTTGCCAGACCTATTCTTGCAGCTAGTTCCGTCAGGCGGAAATCGGCATTATCCTGCCTTAAAAGGGTGCGGTACTCTGCCCTGCTGGTGAACATACGGTAAGGTTCGTCCGTTCCTTTATTGATAAGGTCGTCAATTAGTACTCCAATATAGGCATCACTACGCTGCAAAACTACCGGTTCTTCCTCCTTCACTGCCCGTGCAGCATTAATACCCGCCATTAATCCCTGGCAAGCTGCCTCCTCATATCCTGTGGTACCGTTTATTTGTCCGGCAAAGAAAAGGTTCTTTACCAGCTTGGTTTCCAGGGTGAATTTCAGCTGTGTAGGCGGGAAATAATCGTATTCAATAGCATAACCGGGACGGAAGAACCTGCAATTCTCAAAACCGGGCACCAGTTTCAGCGCTTTATACTGTACATCCTCCGGCAGAGAGGTGCTGAAACCGTTCACGTATATCTCTACGGTATTCCACCCTTCCGGTTCCACAAACAATTGGTGTCTGTCCCGCTCTGCAAATCTATTGATCTTGTCTTCTATGCTCGGACAATACCTTGGTCCGCTTCCTTTTATCCTTCCCTGATACATCGGAGACTGGTCGAAACCGGTCTTTAGTATCTCGTGTACCTCCGGGCTGGTATAGGTGATCCAGCAACAACGCTGTTTCTCCGTCTTTACACGTTCCACGGGCATGTAAGAGAAGCCTACCACCTCCTCATCTCCGTGCTGTTCTTCCATTTTGCTGTAGTCCAGGCTTCGTCCGTCTATTCGCGGAGGTGTGCCTGTTTTTAGTCTGGCGGTTTCAAAACCCAGTTCCACGAGCTGCTCTGTGATACCGGTTGCCCCTTTTTCACCCATTCTACCTCCGCCAAACTGTTTCTCTCCCACATGTATAACACCATTCAGGAAGGTACCGTTGGTCAAGACAACGGCCTTTCCCCTTATCTCCTGTCCCATTCCCGTTACTACACCCTTGATTGTTCCACGTGAAACAATGAGTCCCTTGACCATATCCTGCCAGAAGTCAACGTTAGGGGTCTGCTCCAGCATCTCCCTCCAGGTAGTAGCAAACAGCATCCTATCGTTCTGTGACCTGGGACTCCACATACCAGGCCCCTTAGACTTATTCAACATCCGGAACTGGATAGTGCTCTTGTCACTCACTATGCCACTATAGCCACCTAGGGCATCTATCTCCCTCACTATCTGACCCTTGGCAATACCACCCATTGCCGGGTTACAACTCATCTGAGCTATCGTCTGCATGTTCATGGTCACAAGCATCACCTTGCAACCCATGTTGGCAGCAGCAGCGGCAGCCTCACAACCGGCATGACCGGCACCAACAACTATCACATCATACTCTGGAAACATAGTGGCAAAGATACATAGATAGCCCTACACAAGCACCTATAATAATAAAATATTTATACATACGACCCTGTTGGCATGAAGATTGTAGTATAGTAGTATAGAAACAATTTATCATTTTAGTTCCACGTGGAACTAAAATATAGTTAAATCGTACTACAATATTTTATACCTTTGTATCGTTAAACACACATATGCGCAAACACGGCAACATACAAATGCTTGTAAGTGTAGTATTGCTCCTCGTAATACTACCCTTTGTGCATGGCCGTGCCCATAGCTATGATATAGGAATGAAGCCATTTAACCATGGCCACAAAATTACTATAGGGTTCGAACGCCAAGTCTACAGTATCTATAAACCAACCGCTATTAACCTTTCCACAAAAACAAAAGCCGCAGAACAAACCTGCAATACTATTCTGCTTCGTATGAAACTCACCTCACGATTCAGACTGGAGACCGGCCTTAGCTTTAAAGACATTGACAGAATATTAAACACCAACGGTAAGGTAGCATGTTTCAATATAAATGAACCGTGCAAGATGAGTATACCACTCACTATACAATACCAGTTACTAAGTGAACGTTCCAGACTTAGACCATATTTCGGTGCCGGCGTTCAATACAACATCAACAATAATAGTGTTTCCAAAATGACAGAAAGAGACGCGATCAACAATCCGCTACTCTCCAATGAAGTCAAGTACCTCAACATCATCTTTACACAAGGACTGATCTACGACGTAACTCCTGATCTTCAAATAACTCAGTCCATCCACATCTTACCCGAAAACGGCATAAAGCCCATCGGCATAAACCTGGGTATAGGATACCGCATCAAATAACATCGGTCCGTCTTTCTCATCTGTTATTAGGTCTCCCACCGAGACTGACCGCTATTCATGGTCCATTCCGGAATTTCCTTCAAGTAGCTACTTCGCAATAAGGTAGGGAAATAACATCGTAAATATCTGTCCGAGACTGCTCCTATTAAACAAAGTCTGGTAGCAAACTTTCTCCAAGATCACTACTAAAAACAAACAACTGCATTACTGAGACACCCACATTAGTCAGGTCGAAAAATCAACCCTAGCTAGAAAAAGAATGCTAGAAAAAACAACTTGTTCCGTGTGAAACAACAACTAACAAATACACGCCTGACAAGCACCTGCTCAGAAAACACGAAATAACAATAACCGAAACCCAAATAATTGTCCGTACAAAAAAGTTATGTGGACCGAAAATAAAATAATTACAAAAAATATAAACACATAATAATACCAATAGAACGCACAAAAAAGGGCCCGGTCAAAAGACCGGGCCCTATCTATAAAGAGTAGTACTAATTACTTAACGATAACGAACTTCCTTGAAAGCGCTTTCGTATCAGTGTTAATTACCAGGAAGTAGTTGCCTGCAGCCAGCTTACTGGTGTTGAGGTTGAAATCTTCATTCTTAACGTTGTTGTGAACTTCTTTGCTCACAAAACGACCAAGACCATCAACGATTGTGTAACTAACAGTCTTTGACAATTCTTCCATTGACAGATTTACGTGTACGTATTCTTTCGCCGGGTTAGGGAACAACTCCACTTTAGTGTCAACTTTACCTGTTTCATAAACCGCATCAACTGATGGATTGTTGTTAGCGATCATTGCAACCGCAGGTATGATACCTCTTGTGCTGGCGAAGTTGAAAGAATCAACTGTGCCAATGTAGTTGCTGAATGTGCTTGGTACTGGAATATTGCCCTGTGTAGGATTTGCAGAGATGTCATCAACCGATGTCTGTACCATGTTTGAATAATCAAGGATACCTGCAGCAGAACTAAGCGCACGACCATAGATACGTGGAAGTGGGTGCATGATACCGTCAGATCCAAGGAAATGGCTAACAGGTACCTCTACAGCAAGGTAGTACCATGTATTAGCTTCAAGCATAATTGTCTTAGGATTACCGGTTGTTGGATCACCCATCTTGCTAAAGTTAAGCGTTGCGCCGGATGTATCGTTAACACCATCAAACGCATGGCTACCCAGAGAAACCAGCTCCAACTCACCATTCTGCAGAACACTATCAGCTGGCTGACTGTTAGAACCGTCTACCCATTTGAACAGGTAGATGTTTGTTGGAGTACCAAGAACACCACCCGCGTTTGTTGACAGAGAATACTGTACACGAGAGATTGAAGTACCGCCATTTTTAACGAAGTACATAGGACCCCAGATAAAAGGATCAGTGCTACTGTAAGAAAGACCAATTGTACGAACAGGAATATTCTTTGCAAAATCGTAACGGCCTTTTGAATAAAGACTATCTGTTACATAGAATGAACTGGTCATGCTATTATCAGCAGGATAAGCATCAGTAATAGAGTGTGTGATGTTGTAAGTAACATCAAACCTACCTGTTCCTGAAGCTGCCAGATCGTACTCTCCTGTAGAAGGATACATAGCATAGATCGAGTCAAGTTGCGGGAACGAAGTAAGTGTTACTGAGCTTGTATGCTGTACTGACGGTGTTGAAGAACCACTTGGAGTGAATGATGTAGAAGCAGTCACATTAACGCCGGTAACATCATTAGTACCATAGTTAGCAATGAACGCACCATCCATCATCTTGTATGCGAACGGATTACCGGTTGCACCAAGCTGATTAGACGGAATCGCATAGTTGTGCCAGTTCGCAACACCACCCGGAACAAAGCCCAGATCGTTAGCCATACCAAGACCCCATGGAGTGATTGTGAAACGTGCGGTATCACCTGCGCGATACAAACCTGTTATCACATCACCTTCTTCTTTAGAGATCATGAACACAGGAATAGTAACACCTGCTGATGCACATACTGAACCTGCACCCATACCGATAGGACCACCGTTCTGGTTGTTTACAATTACACACGCTACAGCACCACCAGCCTGTACATTGAGTGCTTTACAAACGAATTCAATACCACCACCGCGGTAGATATAACCGATCTTACCCGCCATAGAACCTGTTGGCATTGAAGAACCAGCCAGGGAGTCTCCTCCAAGCGGTGGCATAACGATCTGTGTGTTAATGATTGGAGTAGTAACAGTAGCACCCCATGGAGTTGTACCGGTACCAGGATGTGTATACACTTTCGGACCTGCAACCGCAGCCGGACTGTTCACCACAAACCTCAAGCCCACATAATCAGCGTACCAGTTCGACTCAGCAGTAGCACCGCTGATAAGTGTCCTCGAACCAAATGCCAACGGTTGGATCTGGCCATTAGCAACACCTGCACCAGCAATGCATGATGCCAGTAATAGATTTTTCAGTGTAATCATTTGCTTCATAAAAAGATATTTGTTTTATTTTAGTTCGACAATTTAGGACTATTTTATAAAATAAACAAAAATTAACTTAATAGTGGGTATAACCAAATCCTATCATCCCAACTCCCTACTACTTTGAAAATTATTTACTTATCTCCAGCATTCTGTCCATCGGCTTTTTAGCGGCAAGCCTCAACGACTCTTCCATCAAGATCTCCGGTTGCTCATACTTCAGACTAACATATATTTTCTCCAAAGTATTTCTTTTCATGTGTGGACAATCGTTACAAGCACAAGCATTATCAGGTGGTGCCGCAATGAAGGTCTTTGACGGCGAACCTTGTATCATTTTGTGTAATATGCCTGATTCAGTAGCCACTATAAATGTATCACAACTATCATTCTGTGAATATTCGAGTAATGCCGTAGTGCTGCCCACAAAATCAGCAATTCTCAAAACAGCCTCCTCGCATTCAGGGTGTGCTATCAGTTTCGCCTCAGGATGTCTCGTCTTCAGCTTAGTGATCTTCTCTAAAGAAAACAGCTCATGTACCATACATGTACCGTTCCACAACAACATATCCCGACCGGTTACCTTATTGATATAGGCCCCAAGATTCTTATCAGGAGCAAATATTATCTTCTCATCTATTGGCAAACTATCAACTATCGCCTTCGCATTAGAAGAAGTGCAGATAATATCACTTAAAGCCTTAATACCGGCAGAACAATTAATATATGATATAACGGTATGATCAGGGTGTTGATCTTTGAACTTCCTGAACAGATCAGGTGGACAACTATCACTCAACGAACAACCAGCTTTCAGATCAGGTATCAATACCTTCTTACTCGGATTAAGTATTTTGGCGGTTTCAGCCATAAAGTGAACACCGGCAAAAACTATAATGTCAGCATCGGTCTTAGCAGCATTCCTTGCCAAACCCAGACTGTCACCAATATAATCTGCAATGTCCTGTATATCCGGCTCCTGATAATAGTGTGCCAGGATCACAGCATTCTTTTCCCTCTTTAGTTTTTCTATCTCAGCAAAAAGATCCAGCGTAGGATCTACATCAATATCCAGATAACCCAATTCTTCCAACGTCTGATTCATGCTACAGTTCTAAAGAATGAAATAACAACAAAATTAGAACACAAAATCCGTTCCACTTTCACAATTTCCACATCCCTATTAATAGTAAATAAAAATTTTTTAAGAAAAAGGACTATTACTATTATGAGGGTGAATTAGGGGAATAATGAGGGTTATCCCTATTGCTATTATCAGAAGTTGAGTTTATACACATAGCACTCTATGGTTATCAACACGGTAGAATGCAGTAAAATAGCCTATCTCACAGTATTGATGTGGATTGTGAATAAACATCGCTGTTGGCAAATAAGAGTAGGTTAATATCGTAGCAAGATGTGGATTAGGTCTAACAACCGAAAAAATTTCCCTGCCCTCAATCGCTAATAAATAGTTTCTCGTCTTTGTGTGTGAGTTACTCGCCCCTAAGTGCACACTTACCAACAGCAATTAAGGGTTATCTAACAATAAGATAATGGTAATGTAACTTTTAGCGGGCATTCGGCATATTTGTTGAAAATGAACCGGATAATTGTGAATAACGCGTTGGCAAACCCGCAATAACTCACAAAAAGCAAAAAAACGGGGTTTTCTCGTTCATTTAACTACATTTGCAGTCCCAAATGCGGGTGTGGTGAAATTGGTAGACACGCCAGACTTAGGATCTGGTGCTGCGAGGCTTGGGGGTTCGAGTCCCTCCACCCGCACTCAAATAAAAACGGAGAGCAACGGCCTCTCCGTTTTTAT
This sequence comes from uncultured Flavipsychrobacter sp., assembly GCA_964652995.1. Taxonomy (GTDB): domain Bacteria; phylum Bacteroidota; class Bacteroidia; order Chitinophagales; family Chitinophagaceae; genus Nemorincola. Next base: position 56,234 of record CAZZCR010000030.1, read on the forward strand.
TTATAATTCTCTCCAACTCTGTTTCCTGCTCTGATAAACGTTCTAAAATTTTATCGAGACACGAACCTATTTGACATTCGACAATGGCTTGACAACTTCACTCAATCCAGCCCCAGATCTTTGTTATACATCTCCGTGGCCATGCGACCCATGAATAGTAGCCGGTTGTTTTTGGGGTCGTAAAAGTTAACCAACATGGTAGGCTCATCGCGGGTACCATCGGTTATGTCGGCGGTAACAGATGGTACCTTTTTACGTTTCGGATTCCTTATCTCCGCCCTGCCCGACAAAATAAGAAATGCGCCCACACCCCTTTGCAGCAAGGGTTCCAGCCGGGTGCGGTATTGGTTCCTTATAGCAGGATACAATTCCAGTTCATATCGTCCGGAAGTATCAAGACGAGATTTTAATCCGTACGTAGAGTCACCGGTCTCGGCAAGTAACAGCAGTGCTTTATCAATGTCCTTTATGCGGAAGGAAATGATATATCCCTGAAATGCAACATGCACTTGGGGTTCCTCCCACAACCTGTTCATCGTAACGGTTCGCTGTCCGCAGCAACAGACCGATAATAATAACAATACAGGCAACAGTATCCGGGTCATATTGTGGCTTATTTTTGTTATCCACACTAAAGTACGGAAATCAACTAATTTTAGCCGCAAATAACCAACCGATGAAGAGTTTCGCAAGCGACAATTATGCAGGAGTATTGCCACAGATCATGGATGCGCTGGCAGCAGCCAACACAGCTCATGCCCGTTCTTACGGTGCCGATGAAATAACTGCCCGCGCCACACAACTGTTCCGCGAACTGTTTGGTGCCGAAGCACAGGTGTTCTTTGTGTTCAACGGTACGGGTGCCAATGTACTCAGCATCAGCAGCGCCACCCAATCATACAACGCCATACTCTGCGCCGATACATCTCATATATACTGCGATGAATCTTCAGCACCTGAAACCTTCACCGGTTGTCGCTTCTTTCCGCTCACCGCAAACGACCACGGCAAGCTGGATGTAGAGACAATAAAAACCCGACTCATTCGCCAGGGCGATGTGCACTATGCACAGGCCACACTGCTATCCATAACACAGGCCACCGAATATGGCACCATCTATACACCCGATGAGATCAAAGCGATCTCGGCGTTGTGTCGCGAGCATGGACTGTACCTTCATATGGACGGCTCGCGCTTCTTCAATGCTGCCGCTTCTTTGGGTTGCAGCCTTGCCGATATAAGCTCGGCTGCCGGAGTAGACATACTGTCGCTTGGTGGCACCAAGGCCGGTATGATGTTTGGCGAGGCGGTTGTGGTCTTCAATAAAGACCTGGCAAAACATATAGCCTTCAAACACAAGCAGGTGATGCAACTTGCCTCCAAGACCCGCTTCATAGCCGCACAGTTTGATGCCATGCTGCGTACGGAACTTTGGAAAACCACTGCAGGTCATGCCAACGCGATGGCCAAGAAACTGCATGCCGGACTTGCGTCAATACCGGGTGTGACCATCACCAAACCCACACAGGCCAACGCGATATTTGCCGAGATACCGCGCCATTGGTACGATCCGCTGCAAGAGCACTTCCCGTTCTATGTGTGGAAAGAATGCACTCACGAGGTGCGCCTGATGTGTGCCTGGGATACAGCCGAGCAAGACATTGACGCTTTTCTGAACGCGGTGAAAAAACTTGCCTGATAAGACGATCAGTACAGTTTTGATATAGCTACAATCAGCTCCGTCTTCTGCATGGCATTGGGTGGGTTCTGCACTGTAAAGTTGCCGTTGGTATCTATGAGGTAATGTGCCGGCAGACCCTGCACGCCATAGGCCTGCGCTTCGGGCGAATACCAGTTTCCTGACGTCCAAACAAAATTGCCTTCCAGCTTCAGCTGTTCCAGAACGCCCTTTGCACCGGTCGAGTCATCGTCTATACACACGTACACAAACTCAACAGGTTTGTTTACAAACACCTCGCGTATCTTTTTGTCGGCGCGCATAAGGCCCACTGTTTGTTTCACCTTGGCCGACCAGAAGCTGAGGTAGACAACCTTGCCCTTGAGCTCGCTGAGTTTTTTGTGAGCGCCATCGGCCATGGTGATATCGAGATCGGGTGCGGGCTGACCCGGCGAAAGGAGCTCAGCAAGTGCCACCTGCTTATCTACCATTTCAGCATACTCGCTTGCAGGCCACCGTTTTTTGAAAGCAGCGTGTTGTGCACGTGTGCGTTCAATAGGTTGGTTGCGGGCCCGGCCATAGAGGCTCTGCGCGAAAAAATACTCTGCACTCTTTGGCGGCATTTGTTGTGCTGCAAGGCTGTTCACACTATCGAGAAATAGAGTAGCGTTGTTGCCGGTGCTCATTGGTTGTGCATATCCGGCAGCCTTGAGTTTGCTCTCGAAAATACCTGACAGATATAGAAGATATGCCGGCACATGAATGAGCTTGTCGTCGAAGCGGACGGGCAGCTCTTTTATGACCGCGTAGTTTGCATCGGGTATTGTATCGGTGTAGCGGTTCTTCACAAATATCTCGTGCATCTGCGGGTATTGCTGCAGGAAGAAATAATTGAAATACGTGAAGTGGGCATTCCAGAAAGAGATGAAATTCTCCGGCAGTCCGTTGCGGTGACTGTTGGTGAAATCTAATTCGTCTTTCTTCTCTTTTTCAATAGCGGCCAGGTAGGCTTCGGGGGCGAGACCCACATGGTTGCGCAGGCGCGTATTGTATTGGTTGATGCGGCCACGCGTTAAAGTGTGCTTTGCCACAAAATTCTGCACAGCAGCCCCACGACCCGAGAAGCGAACACTACTATCGAAGCGTTTTGTATCTACCTGCAACACCAGACTATCGCCATCGTGCAGCATTACCTCGCATATGTGGCGACCGTGTCTTATCTCGGCCTGCACATACATTCCTGCCGGGAACGCAAACTCCATAGAAAAAGCACCTCTTGCATCGGGGCGGGCAAAGTAGTCTTTCGGGTAGTATGCGAGTTTGTTGTTGCTGAACGATACTGAAATGCTGTCGCTGACTTTGTTGGCTATGCTGCCGCTAAGTTTCACCGTTGCCCATGTGCTGTGGGACGCACCCAAAAAAGCGGTGCACAGAAAGAACAGGGTTGAGAGGCGGAGCAGCATGACGGCAACATTATTACATTTCGGCAAGTACAGGAAGCGGACGAGGCGCAATACCTTTTACAGCTTTTGCTATGGCGGCAATGTGTGGCGGAGTGGTGCCGCAGCAGCCACCCAGCATATTCACCCAACCTTCCTTAGCCCACTCGGCCACAATGGCGGCGGTCTGTTCGGGCGTTTCGTCATATTCGCCCATTGCATTTGGCAGGCCGGCGTTGGGGTATGCACTCACGTAGCAGGCTGCCAGGTCAGACAGTTCTTCTACGTGCGGGCGCATCTCGGCAGCACCCAGCGCGCAGTTGAGGCCTATGCTAATGGGGTTGGCATGCATCACCGAAATATAGAACGCTTCGAGTGTTTGTCCGCTGAGGGTGCGACCGGAAGCATCGGTGATGGTGCCGGAGATCATAACCGGAAGTTTTTCGCGGTTGGTATCGCGGAAGTATTTGTTCACCGCATAGATAGCGGCCTTGGCATTCAGCGTATCGAATATGGTTTCGATGAGCAATATGTCGGTGCCGTTCTCTACCAGCGCTTGTATCTGTTCGTAGTAGGCATCGGCTACCTCGTCGAATGTGATGGCGCGGTAACCCGGGTTGTTCACATCGGGCGACAGCGACAGTGTTTTATTCATAGGCCCTATGGCGCCGGCTACAAAGCGGTCGCTCACATCGGTGCCGGTCTCACGGCCATATTCTTCAATGGCCTCGCGTGCTACGCGAGCGGCAGCGGCATTTATCTCGGCAGACAGGTGTTGCATGTCATAATCTGCCATAGATACACGCTGACCGTTGAATGTGTTGGTCTCGATGATGTTGGCCCCGGCGGCAAGGTATTCTTTATGGATCGCCTTGATGATGTCGGGGCGGGTGATACAGAGCAGGTCGTTATTTCCTTTCACATCGGTATGCCAATCTTTGAAACGGTCGCCGCGGTAATCGGCCTCGTTCAGTTTGTAGCGTTGTATCATGGTACCCATGGCACCATCGATGATCAAAATACGCTCATTCAGCAGTTTCCTCAGTTTACTATCTGTATTCATGCAACAAAGGTAGTGAATAGGGCAATTGAGAAATGGTTAAAAAGCGGGTACAGGTCGGCGAACTTCTCAGTGCGCAGAAAAAATTTTTTCTGCGCAGCTTTTTATTGATCATCATTGATTATCAATGAAAAGGGCTCTTGTCTGCGCAAGTACACTTCCCAAAAACTTCCCACTTGCTTCCCATTTTCTGCGCACTACTTCCCAAGTGAGAAGTGAAATAAAATTATCATACAAGCCGTATCGCTCCATTTTCTTGAACCTCTATACAAGTTACAACCGTGCGCCATAACCGGCAAAAGATAGTTTTATGGTAGTACGTTTTCTAACTATGATATGTAGCCAGCGGTATATGGTACTTTTTACTCAGCGAGCGAATTTGCCAGTCGGTTTGCGAAAAAATGAGAAACTTTTTGTCAAAGTTTCCAATAGTTTGCTATTTTCGTGTTGAAAAATGAGAAACTTTTGTCAAAGTTTCCAATATTTTCCAAAAGTGATGAAATGAGAAAGTTGGAAAGAGCCCCTGTATTTAACCCGGCCATATTAAACAGGTATGTTTCTATAGCGGGGAATGAAGCCGCGCAAAATGTTTTATCGGAGATACATGAGCAATATAATTTCTGGGATAAGGTAAAACACAAAGCCGTTGGAGACATACCGGCAGAAGATATATGGATGATGGCTAAACTTAAAAGAATGGGGGGATATACCCATTTGAAGTTTGGCAGTTATCAGTTCAGGTGGACGGTGAATAATATGCTGCAGGGATATCTGCATTTCCTTGATCTGAATATCGGGGGCAGTCTTGAATCTACATCAATAGTATCGAGGGAAGATAAGAACCGTTACCTCATCAGCTCCATAATGGAAGAGGCTATCGCGTCGAGCCAGATAGAGGGGGCAGCAACTACCCGGCAGAAAGCCAAGGAGATGCTGCGAAAGAACAGCAAGCCGACTAATAAGTCTGAACAGATGATCATGAATAATTACGTGACCATCCAGAAGATCTTAGAGATAAAAGCAGAGCCGTTGAACAAAGACAATCTGCTGGCCCTTCATAAACTGGTCACTGCCAACACTATGGTTGCGGCATCGGAGGAAGGAGCTTTCAGAACCGATAATGATATAGACGTGATAGATGCGGCTACAGGAGAGGTGGTGCACCATCCGCCGGACGTGGCGGAGATATACGCGCTGCTGAATGACCTGTATGTGTTCTTTAATGACGACAATGAAGATCAATTTATTCATCCGCTGATAAAGGGTTGTATCATTCATTTTATGATTGGATACATTCACCCATTTGCTGATGGAAACGGAAGAACAGCGAGAGCGCTGTTTTACTGGTACCTGCTGCGCAAAGGATATTGGCTGACAGAGTATCTTTCTATATCCAGGCTGATATTGCGGGCCAAAGCGCAGTATGCAAGAGCATACCAATATACCGAGATAGACGATCACGACCTCACCTACTTCATATTGTTCAATCTTAAGACGATGAAACTTTCATTTGAAGAGTTGCGGTCTTACATACAGCGGAAGAACGAGGAAAAAATGAAGTTGTCTAACTTCATGAAAATTGACAGTATAACGTACAAGCAGGCACTTATTCTGGAATGGTTCTACAAAGAGCCGGCTTTGCTGCTTACATCAAAAGAAGCAGAGAACAGATTGGCAGTATCCACAGTAGCAGCCAGAAAGAACCTGATGCATCTTGTGGAAATGGGATACTTATCGTTGATAGATCTTGATAAAAAGAAAAACGGCTTTATCAGGTCTGAGAAATTTGAAGAGCTGGTGAGATCGGTGAATGCCGATAGATAGAAAACCAACTAACAACAGTAAGTACTTCCCTACTCAATATGCACACTATCGTTCTTGTAATAGAAATCGGTGGAGAGTAATCTTTCTCCTGAAGATGAAGATAGCACCCATGGCAGGATGCCCGTGCGGTTGCCTACGCCGAAAGATTGTTTGAAATAGCTCTTGCCTCCGGCTTTACATTCGAGCCAGCGTTTGAGGTATTGGCCGGCAACAGGAAAACTGTCGATAGCAGCTATGGAAACCACAGCTCCGCCGCTGTAACCGGTAGTGTCACCCGGTTTCAGACTGTAGTCTAATAGTATGGTTTCGTTGGGGTAGGTAACATTCATTGTCTGCACCCAGGTGTAGACCCGTTGGGTGGTGGGGTCATCGCGCAGGTAGATGAAGCCGGTATCGGTGTGTGGCCACCATTTGCCGGAATAGAGGGTGCTGAATTTGTACACCTGATAGTTGCGCGATTGGTGCAACGTGGTTTCTGTGGTTGACACTATGGTGGTGGTTTTGTAGTAGGCGGAATCGTATACGTACCAACCGAGGGTGTCGTAGTAGGAGATGCCACGCATTTTAACCACCCACCGGGCATTGTTGGCCGGTATGAATCTAAAATCTTTCAGCGAGCTATCGGGTGGCACCGCGACCACCGTATCGATGGGAGGCAAAACCTCTGCGACAGGTTTGCGCCGGCATGAGGAAGATGCTAAAACGACAAGAAGGAAAAAGACAAACAGGGCGGATCTTTTCATAAGAGTTGAAAGTTACGAAACAATTGACAATCAATCTTCATGTGTTTGGGTTTGTTTTACTACAATAAACACTATCTTTCTGCCATTAATACCATTTTCCTTTGACCACTTTGTGGGTCAAGTCGATGCCAGCTTGGCGCATCTCTGCCGAGT
>CAZZCR010000031.1:0-58643 GCA_964652995.1 uncultured Flavipsychrobacter sp.
TTTCATTAACTGTCACATGCCAAAATTACACCAACAAGGTTTCGAACACTAGTGGTATCATGCGTGCACCAAGGCTTTCAAGGTGTTCTGTATAAACCTGGCAATCTATCAATTGTACGTCTTCGGTGAGTAGTGAGTGCACCAGGCTGATGAAAGCAAACTTGCTGGCATTGCTTACCTTACTGAACATACTTTCGCCAAAGAATACCTTGCCCATGCGGATACCATACAATCCGCCGACGAGCTCGCCATTCAACCATGCCTCTGCCGAATGGGCTACGCCGATGTGGTGAAGGTCGCAATAGGCATCGGCCACCTCTGATGTGATCCATGTTCCGTCCTGCCCCGGGCGATCTACGTGGCGGCAGTTGTCAATAACCTGCCTGAACGCAGTGTTGGTGCGGTATTCAAATTGCCCCGCGGAAATGACCTTTTTCATACTCTTGCTGACTTTCAGTTCTTGCGGGTACAAAACAAATCTCGGGTCAGGCGACCACCATAGCGGGGGCTCATCTTCGTTGAACCAAGGGAATATTCCGGACCGGTATGCGAGTAGCAAACGATCGCGGCTAAGGTCGCCGCCGGCGGCGAGCAAGCCGTCGGGAAGCGCCTCCGTCACGGGCGGAAACCGTAGGTCGTCTGAGAGTATTGTCAGCTGCATTTCAGGGGTGGATCATTGATGACAAATGTCTGTTCTTTTAGGCATAAATCACCCTAATAATCACTTTGTGTATTAACGTATATATGGCGACTGATTATACTTTTATTAACAGCAATTCACCTACATTTGTTTCCTACTATACTGTGTAAAATTCTATGTTGCAATTCATGAAGAATAAAATACTGATACCGTTGCTGGTTGTGGGGGCGCTTGCGGCATTCTTTTCTTTTAAATACGTGCGCGCCGGTGCAAGGACATCACAACAGCGCCGGGCATTGGTGATAGAGACTGTACTCAAGACAATTCAGGCAGGGCACTATTCGGCACGTCCGATAGATGATACGTTTTCGGCGAGGGTTTACCGCAGCATGGTAACAGCGTTTGACGGAGAGAAGCTATACTTTACAGCGGCCGATGTAGAGAAGGTGCGTAAGTATGAGTTCCTTATAGACGATCAGGTGAAAGTTGGCTCAACAGAATTTTTCGATACGCTGGAGGCAATTTACCTACGTCGCATGAACGGATCGGAGAAGATATTTGAGAGTATCCTGAAGACGCCTTTTTCTTTCAATACCGATGAATGGCTGCAGCTGACCCCTGAGAAGAACGAATATGCAAAAGACGAACAAGACCAAACCGAGCGCTGGCGTAAATACCTGAAGTACCGCACATTGGCGAAGTTTGTGGATCTGAAGACGGAACAGGAAAAGAAGAAAGAGAACAAAGATTCGGTGAATGTGAAACTGAAGACCGATGAAGAGCTGGAAGTGCAGGCGCGGCAGGAAATATTGAAAAGTAATCAGCGCTACATAAAGCGACTGAGGAAAGCGAAGGATGAGGACCGATTTACATTTTACGTAAACAAACTCACAGAGACAGAAGACCCGCACACTTCTTACTTCCCGCCTGTGGACAAGAGTGCATTTGACGAAAAGATGAGCGGTAGTTTTGTGGGTATAGGTGCAAGACTCAATCAGAGCGATGATAAGACCACTGTTGCTTCTATCATAACCGGAAGTCCGTCCTGGAAGCAGGGAGACCTAAAAGCAGGTGATGAGATAATGAAAGTGGCACAGGGCGACAAGGAACCCGTGGATATATCGGGCTATGAGCTGGATGAAGTAGTGAAACTGATCCGCGGAGAGAAGGGAACTGAAGTGCGTCTGACAGTGAAAGGTGCTGACGGAGCAGTTAAGGTAATACCGATTAAGCGTGGAGTTGTGGAGATAGAAGAGACCTTCGCGAAGTCTGCAATAATCAAAAGCAAGGATGGCCCGATAGGCTTCATCTACCTGCCTGAATTCTATGCAGACTTTAACCACACAAGTGGCCGCACCTGCAGCAAGGATGTGGCAATAGAAGTGCAGAAGTTGATGGACGCCGGTGTAAAGGGCATCATCCTGGATCTTCGTTATAATGGCGGCGGATCGCTGGGTGATGTAGTAGATATGGCGGGCATATTCCTGGGTAAAGGTCCTGTTGTGCAGGTGCGCAGCAGTCACTCATCGCCAAGCGTGTTGCGTTCTCGTGGAGTGGATACACCACTTTATTCCGGTCCGCTTGCAGTGATGGTGAACCAGTCAAGTGCATCGGCCTCTGAGATACTTGCTGCGGTACTGCAAGACCACAAACGCGCGATAATTGTCGGGTCAACTACCTTCGGAAAAGGTACGGTGCAAAAAATGGTGTCTCTCGATGATATGATAGATCCTATGACACGATTGAATCTGATGAATGATACTGCTGGAGGTGCAAGTGGATCGATAGGTGCGCTGAAGTTGACCATGGAGAAGTTCTATCGTGTGAATGGAGGTTCCACTCAGCTAAAGGGGGTTAGGCCTCACATTGACATGCCCGATCCGTATGACGGATATGATGATGAAGAGCTGGGTGAGCGTCATAACAAGTCGGCGCTGGCTTGGGATGAGATACCACCGGTAGAATACAAGCCCACCAATAGCATTCCAAACCTGCCACAGGTGGTGGCGATGAGTGAAAGCCGTATCAAAGCCAATCCCACCTTCGGATTAATTACCGAAAACGCAAAGACCATAAGGAAGAAGCGTGACGACAACCGGGTGTCGCTCAATGAAAAACAATTCAGGAAAGAGCAGGAAGAGATCAACGCGACGTCAAAGAAGATAGACTCACTTCAGAAGAATGCATCTCAATTGGACGTGGCAAATGCTCCTGCCGATCTGCCGAAGATCAATGTGGACAGCTCTTCAATAGCCAAGAATCAGGAATGGCTGAAAGCACTTGGTAAGGATATTTATATTGCCGAAACGGTGAACGTGATCAACGACATTCGCAAGAGTGATATGAAGATGACGTTGGGTAAGGAGAAACGATAGTTGCATATAATGCGATAAAATGGCGGCTACCTGCACAAGGTAGCCGCCATTTTTATTTTAGGTGAACTACTTGTTGCGAGCGGTTTTAGTATTTTCGTTCGACATACGGTATTATGTACGAGCAAGTGCTGAATTTCGTTTCATTTGAGGGGAATAATCGTAAGGTGTCCATCATTCTTATGGTGCTGGCTTTTTTGGTGTATGCCAACACTTTGGGGCATGGTTATGTGCAGGATGATATGGCGGTGATAACGCATAACCGATATGTGCAGCAGGGAATTGACGGATTGGGCAAGATATTCACCACACCATCGCTCAGTGGGTTTACAGAAAGGCAGATAGTGCCGGGTGAGGCCGTGAATGATATTTACCGACCTATTTCGCTTGCTTTGTTTGCTCTGGAGCATCAGTTGTTCGGGGCTAATCCGCAGGTGGGACATCTGATCTCCGTATTATTGTTCGTTTTGTGTTCGTTGCTTGTTTTCAGATTCCTTTCTGTTCTTTTTGGTGGCAACAATGCCCTGGCAGCGTTTGCCGGCACCCTGATATTTGTGGTACACCCTATTCACACCGAGGTAGTGGCCAACATAAAAAGTAATGATGAATTACTGAGTGTGAGCGCCGGGCTGGGGGCAATGCTACTATTTATTAGGTTTGTGAATACCGGACGGATACTGTATGCGCTGGCAGGAGCCGGAGCGTTATTTTTCTCGTTGCTGGCCAAGGAGACGACAGCATCTTTTGTTGCGGTAATCCCTCTAACGGCATTGTTTCTGCAACGGGGTGAGCGAAAACGCATCATAGTAGTGGGCGCACTGTATGTGGCGGCATTTGCAGGATACATGGTGTTGCGCACGTCGGTACTTAACGCGCATAATGCAAACCATCCCGACATGATTGGGTTTATAGAGAATCCTCTGGTTGCGCCTACCGCCGGCACATCTGCAGTGGCAACTGCTATCTCTATAATGGGGCGTTACGTTCTGTTGCTTTTCGTGCCTTATCCTTTAGCGGCCGACAGGACATTCGCGAGCATACCATTCGTGGGCTGGGGCGCGCCGATCGTATGGGTAAGCATTGTGGTTTATGTGGCACTTGTGGTTCTTGCGGTTCGCAGATTGGTGAAATACGGGAGGGACTATCAGGGATATGCGATCCTGTTCTTTATTATCACGATAGCTTTGTTCTCTAATCTCGCATTTCTGACCGGATCAATAATGGCCGACCGATTTCTGTTTCTGCCCTCGGTTGCGCTGTCGATTGTGTTGGGTGTGCTTTTGTCGCGCGGTGGTAAGCAGCGGACCTTAACGTACTCTGCGTTTATTGTTGTGTTGCTTTTATATGGCGGAATGACCATTGCAAGAAATTCGAGTTGGAAAGACAACTATACGTTGTGTACAGCCGATCTGGCGCATTATCCGAATAACGCGCGCCTGCACCATACTGCTGCCTATCTGATAATGAACGAGAAACTGCCGGAAGCAATTACCAACGAGGAAAAGACAGATCTCGCTCGCCAGGCAATAGAGCACTACCGCACATCACTGAACATTTATCCGAAGCAAGGGAAGGTTTGTACTGACCTGGCAGGATTGTTTCAGGGGATGCAGCAGTATGATTCTGCACGCATTTACATGGAAAAGGCGCTCGCACTGCAGCCCGGGAACCCCACGATATTGAGTATGCTGGGTGGTGTTTATTTTGTTCAGGGGCAGTACCTGCAAACTTTGAACCTGTGTCATGTGGCATTGTCCAGATTGCCTTCAGATGTAGCCTTACTGTCAAACATCACCATGTGTCATGTACAGTTGAAAGCGTATGATTCTGTGAAATTCTATTGTGAAAGGATTTTGGCTATTGATCCTGCGAATACGTTCGCTAAGGGAAACCTCGAAACGATAAAAGGGATGAGTAAAATACCTGCCGTGAGTGCCGACTCAGGTCAGGTAGGGGGCAAATAATTTGCGCAGCATGCCTATGCGCTGTGTAAGGTGTGCCGATCTTATACCGGCACAACATCGACCACTGGAGACCGCCGTTCTTGTTTGCTGCAATTTGCTATTTCTTTTGCCTAAATTGTGGTGAAACGTTCAGTTTATAATCGGGCGAACTGCATAAATATTTTACTATGAGGTCATTTTTTGTTTCCGCATTTTTCCTTCTCTGTTCGCTATATGCGTTGGGAAACCGTATTGATCTGTCGGCATCTGTTGCAGACGGAAGAGTGAAACTGGAGGCTGTAAATTTTGCGGGTAGGTACGTTGGTAAGACAACACGCCTTACTCTTACAAATACTACAAAGCAGATCATCTCTGTGACCATCGATCCGGGCGTGATACTGAAGCCGGCAGTGTTTCAGGATCAGCCAATGGTGTTGCCGGGAGGGGAGATGGTCACTATTTCCGCGGGCAGATCAGTAGAGGTTGAGGTACAGACGTTTTGCGGCAATCTGTCAGCGCACTGCCCCACAAAAGATGGTGTGTATTCCTTTCAGAAAAAGGGGAGCGACACGCTGGTACGGGTGCTGCAGTTCATCAGCGAACGCAAGCTGTTTAACGATCTGGGACAGAGCGGTGTATGGGCGATAACAAACAATGCTCCTATCGAGAATGTGTACGATAGCGAAAACAAGCCTGTCTCGGCATTGTTTGTAGAGCATTTGTGCAAAGTCACTGGTCGGCCGAAGCCTGATATGCAACGACAGGTGCGCTATGCCGAAGAGGCCGGGGCTTCATTGGGTACCCCCAAGTCTCTGAAGATATACGCTGAATTTGAAGTGTTGTTGGAATCTCCAAAGACGCTCACCCTTGGCGTGTTCAACGATAAAGGAGAAATGATACAAAAGGTATTTGAAGACCAGCAGTTCGGCAGGGCCGGCCACGTTTTCGGGGTCGACTTTGAGGCGGCTGATGTTCCGGCGGGTAGTTACTTCATCAGGCTGAAGGAGGGTGAGGTAGTGATGAAGGAAAAGGTAGTGAGGATAGACTGATCCGTAACCTTATCAGAACAACATGCCGCCGATGGTAGCAGACAGATAAGACGCCAGTGTACCGCTGAGTAGCGCCTTAAGTCCCAGTTTGGCAAGATCTTCGCGGCGTTCAGGTGCCAGGGCGCCTATACCACCTATCTGCATACCCACACTTGCAAAATTGGCAAAACCACAGATCGCGATCGTGATTATGGATAGTCCCTTGGGTGTAGTGATGTTCACCGCATGCGATGTGAGGTTCTTAAATGCAACAAATTCGTTGATAGATAGTTTCTGTCCGAGCAGGGTAGCCGCCGCGTTGATATCCTGAGTGGGTACACCCATAGCCCACGCAAAAGGATAGAATAATTTGCTGAAGATGAGGTCGAGCGAAAGACCTGCATATACGTGCCCCAGCATCCAGTTGATCATGGCGATAAGCGCGATAAAGCCTATCAACATGGCCACCACGTTCATGGCTATTTTGAAGCCGTCTGATGCGCCATGCGAAATAGCATCGATGATGTTGGTGTAGTTACTCTTTACTTCAAGTTTCACCTTGCCCATTGTGGGAGATTCCTCGGTCTCAGGAAAAATGATCTTCGATATGACCAGCGCTCCCGGTGCCGCCATCAGGCTCGCTGCAATGAGGTAATCGGCGCGGGCGCCCATGTTGGCATATACGATCAGTATTCCTCCGGCTATACACGCCAGGCTGCCGCTCATAGATGCCAGAAGTTCACTTTTTGTCATGGTAGGTATGTAAGCCCGGATCATCACCTGCGCTTCGATCTGGCCAACGAATGCACTGGCTACGTTGCTCAGCGCCTCGGCACCGCTCACACGCATAACGGTATTCATGGCCTTGGCAACAATTGACACCAGAAACTGCATAACCCTGATGTGGTACAATATGGCCACAAGCACGCATACCAGAATGATGGTGGCAGTAATGTTGAACGCGAAAACGAACGACGGCGCCACGCCGTAATTCACCAATGTGCCGGTATGGTCATACACGCCTATGCCTGAGTACACAAAACTTGCTCCTTCCTTGGCAAAGCCTTCCAGTTTTTGCATGCCCATACCCAGCATTTGAAAGAAACGATTCACCGGCGGCACTTTTAATACCATTACCGCTATGAATACCTGCAATAGCAGGCCGCTTACCACCAGGCGCACATTTATTTTCTTTTTGTTATTGGAAAACAAAAAAGCGATGCCGAGTATCAGCACAATCCCGATCAGACCAGTAAAGCGTTGCATTGTAAGAACATTGAAATTCAGGGCAATATATGCAATGTTGCCAAAAATGTGCCCATACCTGCAAAAGTAAACAGGCTGCAATTGCAGCCTGTTTACATGAAATGCCAATAAAAATGGTCGTTATTGCACCACAATTTTTGCCGTAGCAGTAATATTCCCGTTTGAGATATTAGCTACATACATACCCTGTCCAAGGTTCAATCCCCTCAGCGGCAGCGAGTGGTCGCCCGTGGTCAGCGGAAAGCCGTTTGAATATACCACCCTGCCATTCAGGTCTGCTATCACCAGTTTGTAGTCGCCTGCCTCCGGCGCTGAGTAGCTGAGGTTCACACTGTTTGCGTTAGCAGCACCCAGCACGCGCAATGCACTACCTGCTGACGTAAGTTCATTCAGTCCTGTAGTAGTGATAGGCGCCCAGTTCAGACGGAAGTCGTCGATGCAGGACACAGCCCTTGCTCCTGATCCGGCAGATGTGTCAACAGCCACGATCCGGATCCACACGTTCGTTGATTTGTTGTTCAGAACTGTATCGAAGTTGATGCTCACACTGTCGTTCTTGAACACATGACCACCTGTAGTGAAGCTGCCGCTGGTAGTAGCAGTTGCCGCTGTAAAGGTAGTCGGGGTAGCACCGAACCCATAGTCAACACGCCATGTGGTGACGCGCGGTGCTGCCGTATCGAGCGACTGCACTTTGAAAGATGCTGTGAAGTTCTTGAAGCCGGTTGTATTTGCGATCTGCAGAATGAATGCTGCTCCGGGGTCACTGTTTGGGAGCGTAGAAGCGGTATTGTTTACCTGACGAACACCAAGTGCACGATCGGTGGTGCCTACCTGTGTGAGCGAGTCAGCACCCATAGTGATGACATTCGCTGAAGGATAGTTTTTGAAGCCGCCCCTTGAACTATTAGTCGTGCTGCCCCATGTACCGCTGGTTGCAGCAGAGATAAACGCACTACCCGGCAGTATATCTCCCAGGTAGTTTACGCGGGCTGTATCGGCTACGGCCCATCCTGTAGGCAGTCCGCTGCCAATGCCATTGAAATTCTGGTAATAGCTTGTGCCCGAAAGAGTTAATTGAGCATCAGCTGCCAGAGAAGTTGCTGCAAACGCAGCCGCGAGTAAAATTTTCTTCATATCAGTTAATTGTTGGATGCAAATATACAATGTGTCCTGTACTGAGGCGTATTTTATATAAAAATAGGGTCTTCTTAATAGAAGACCCTATTTTTAGGTGGCAAACGTGCCAATATTAGTTTATCATGATCTTCGCAACAGCCGAGTGAGCTTCATTGCCCATTTTAGCGATGTATAGTCCTGCGCTCAGACTCAGGTTGGAAACTGTAAGTTGTGTATAACCGGCATTCACGTTTACATTTTGAGTGCTGATAACACGTCCTGAAAGATCGTAGACGCTGAGCGTATAGTTACCACTCGTCTGAGTGTTATATGCGAAAGTTACTTTGCTTGAAGACGCTTCGCCAACAACATTGAAAAGAAGACCGCTGAATGAAGCGATATCGTTAACACCCGTAGTGTTGCTGTAAGTAAGCGTGAAGTCGTCTATCGCTGTTGAAGCACGTGTGCCGCTACCAGTAGACCAGTTCAATGCCGCAACACGGATCCATACAGGAGATGATTGATTGTCAACTGCAGCAGGGAGAGTTGCCGTAATGGTATTGTTTGAGAATGTTTTTCCTCCTGTTGTCATAGTGCCTGTGGTTGCAACCGCAGTGAAAGAGGTTGGAGTGGCTCCGATTCCGTAATCTAATTTCCAGGTAGTGGTACGGGAACTTGCGGTGTCGAGAGACTGTAGCTTGAAGGATACGTTTATGTTGGATATTCCTGTTGTATTTGTGAGCTGAAGGCCAAATGCTGCACCGGAATCTGATGCCGGAAAAGTAGTATTTGTGTACCCAACCTGCCTTACACCTAGTGCACGATCAGAATAAGTTGCAGAAACTGTAGTGGTTCCTGAAACGCAGAAATTGACACCAGGGTTTATAACATCTGCTGATGGATAGTTTTTGAAACCACCACCCACAACCAAGCCGGCACAAGAAGTTGTGTCAGGTGATATGTGGAATGGAAGTCCTGCCTGCGTTGTAAGTGTACGAACAGTACCAAGACTACTTGGAGTAGCACCGGTCCAAACAGACCACCCCGTTGGCAATCCAACGCCGAGTCCGTCAAAATTCTGTGTGTAGGAAGTGCCTGTTAATGTAATTGACGTCTGCGCATATGTTCCAAACACAAGGATAGACGCAGCAAAGAGTAAAGCTATTCTTTTCATTTTGAAATATTTAGGGCAAAACTACAGTAATCTCCTCGGAAAGTATGAGACATTTTATTACTAAAATGTTAGCAAAAGAGAATGCCGGGAGTGCCCCGGCATTCTCTGGATTTATTTCAGATAAAAATTAGGGGCAGCGTGGATTGGTAAACTTGACGTCCGTTGTGTCACGTAACGTTAGTTGTGCTGTGCTACCGAACAAAGTAACAATGCCGCTTATCGTGCCGTTCCCGTTTGGGGTAATTGCAGGCTGGAAATTCGAGTAGCTACTATTGTACATTGTGATACGCCCTGTTTTTGCACAGTTGATAAGTGCTCTGTTTGTGCTTGTGCTTGGGTCAGAATAAACTACGTTGTTCGAACCATTCTCAAACTGCATGTCCTTAATTGTTACAAGTGTGTTGACATATTTGCCGGGATTACTGATGATGTCAAACAATGTGAGTTGAGGCGGAGTGATGGTATTGGGATAATTACCCTTTACAACGTAAGTGCCAAGAAGTGATGACGGTATGCCATTTGTCGTACCATCGCTGTTCATAGAGAATACGATCTCAGGTGTACCTTTATAATTCATCAGCAGCAGCCCTTTCAGTTTCACATATATTTTCCTGCCGACTGGATAGTCTCCATAGAGGTATGTTTTGTCAAGTATCAGTTGCATTCCGCCGGTACTGTCCTGAATGAAGATCTTTTTGTAAATGTTGCCCCCTTTATCATCTCCAACCACCACTCCGTAGATTGTGGTATCTCCCATCAGCCGCATCTTTCCAGCTGTCATTGTCATTGCCATATTCGAAAGAATACTCAGATTACAATTCACTGTCAGTTTGGGATCCAGACTGCTGGTGTCAGGCGGTGCGTCAAACTGTTTTTTCAGACAAGAGTTCAGCAGCAGGATGCTGGCGAGCAATAAGCCGGAGAGACTAAGGAATTTCATATAGTTTGCTTGTTGTTTTTCGTTTTAATTAGAATCGGATGGCTGCAGAGATACCGTAATTAAGGCCGTAGGCGTATCCGTATTTATTCGGGAATTTGTTTGGATTCTGGTTGGCTAGGTCGTAGCGGAGCTGCTCGTAGCCTATAGACTTAATGTTCTGATTATTGAGCAGGTTGCCGATGTTAGCGCTCAGCACCAGTTGTGTTCTGCGGTCGAAAGGTTTGAAGTATTTGCTGATATCAAACGTTTTTCCTCCTGCCACATTCACTACAAAGGCCGAAGGCAGTTTTTCCTGGCGGAGTATGTCGGTCCATTTCTGGCTTGCAGGGTCCACAAGGTCCACAGCCAGTTCGGTGCGGCGCTCGGGATTGATTTCCACGTAGTTGCGGTCCATATAGTTGAAGCTCAGGTTGGCCCAATAACCACGAGGACTGTACCTGAACGCCATACTGTATACCGACTGCGGCCCTACACCAAGATAATAGTCCTTAATGTAAACGGTATGTGTCACCGGCACCATGCTCGGAATGTTGTCCTGATAGATGGAGATGGTGGGGCGGTTGTTATAGTAAGATTCTCCCACCGCAATACCTGCCGTAGCCGAAAGGTCGCTGATGATCTTGACAGATGCGAGCATTTCCATACCTACCGAGCGTGTACCCACATTCTGCATCACATAGTTTACGAACGACTGTATATCCGGGTCATCGTTCCAGAACCTTTTGATGAGTGTAAGGTCATTTACCTCGGTAGCGTAACCCGTGAGCCTGAAGTTGATTCCTTTGGCTTTGAAGTTGTAGCCACCTTCTACTGTCTGCGTCTTGCTTACCTGCGGATTGCTGATGACAAAGTCGCGGGTGCCCGGTGCTATGTAAGTGTTGTTAGCCGTTGGCGCATCTGTGATATAACCTGCGTAGGCAAACACTGTGTGGTGGTTATCTATGCGGAATGTAGCTCCGGCTTTCGCCTTATAGGTAAAGAAATTCTGGTCCGTTGTGCGTCCGAAGGAGTTATTGGGGAATAATCCGTTGCGGTACATGCCCTCGCGGCTGAATGATGTATTGCCGGCAGCTGCTGCTGCGAAGAGGTCGATTTTGTTGTAAGAATACAGCAACTGTCCCCATGCGTTTGTTTTCAATGTACGCAGAATGTAGTCGTAGCTGTATTTGTCGCCTGTTTTGATCAGAGCGTTCGGGTTATTCAGATTGTTCTGGCTGTTGTTGGGGTCGTTCACCACAGCCTGAGACGCAAACTGGTAGTAGTTAACAAAGAACTCGCCACCCATAAGATCTGCTAGTTCTTTATAGTATTCGTTGTACTGAGATATGGCATTAACTCCGCCATCCACGGTCAGTTTTTCGTTCAGTGCATGTGTGATGATAGAATTTAAAGACAGCGTGTGCATATCATCCACCCTGTTGCCTATCACATACATTGATTGTTTGCCTGTTATATTGTTGCCTGCAATGCCGTTCACGTTAGTAACGGTTGCTGTGTTCATGTAGTTACTCATATACAGATCATCCCACTGTATCTGCAGCAGATCGGGGTTTGCCTCATATTCTGCTTTTGTGATGTCATATAATGACTGACGCGGGTTCAGCCCGCCCTGAATGGCGTAGGAAGGGAGGTTGCGGTAGTAGGTAGGAGTCGGATTGGCTGCATTGTAAAAGTCAAGCCCGGAACGTTTGTACTTGCCATACTTGTATCCGAGCGATGTGGTCCACCTGGTCTTGTCCGACGGACGGTAGGTGTGGCTGGCCACAATGATGGGCTGGAACGAACTGTCTGAACGCGCATTTCGTTTTTTGCCGTTCTGATAGCCCCAGTTCTCGTTGTAATAGTGGCTGCCGGCTAGGTCGAACGCTTCCTGGATCTCGGTGGCAGCAAGACCGCGATAGGTGGGGGCGGCAAGACCGGTAAGGTTGAATTGTTGTTTCTTATGCACCTTGCTCACCGCACCGTAGAACGACTTTCCATCGTAGTACGTGCCCGGTATATAGCCTTCATCGGCCCAGCGGCGGGACGCCGACAGTGAATAGGCCCATCCGTTCTTCATCAGTCCGCTGCTGTAGGTGGCCATCACGCGGTTGCGGTAGCTGCGGTTGCTGTTGTAGTAGGAAACGTTGCCACCCCTGCGTTGGTCTGCTGCAGTTGCGTTTATGTAAGTAGAACCATTGACAGAACCGAATGAATATTCACCCGGCCTTAGGCCGTAGGTGATCACCCTGTCACGTAGCACGTCGTTCAGTCCGCCCAGCTGCGCAAATGGTGCAAAACCTGTCTGCAGGTCTTGAAGCGGGAAGCCATTGAACTGAATATCTGTGTTTCCATAGCCACGGGGACGGAACCTGTAAGGCCCAAAGGTGAAGATGGCTATACGGAGGAATTCGTCACCGTTAGAGGCATAGAACGCTCCCGAGCTACCTGCGTCCATCCCTGTATTCTCGTCGTCTTGGGTGGTATTGTCTTCGAGCACTATCGTGGGTATCTCTCCGTTGTCATCTGCACTTTTGTCGCTCGGCGTCAGGAAAATGGTGCCGAGGTCGTCATTTCCCGGCAGTACCTTTGTTACAATGGTGTCGTTTTTTACGTTGAAGCCGGAGATGATCACCATCTGCTGCCCCGTGGGCACATCTGCTATTGAGAAGTATCCGCCGGCAGACGTGGTAGTTGATTTTTTTACTTCAGGAATATTTACCTGCAATTCCGTGAACGGCTTGCCGGTGACGCTGTTCAGCACGCGTCCCTTTATGATTCCTGTGCCGCTTTGTGCAACTGAATCTTTAGCAGGAAAAAATAATAAGGAAAATGCCAACAACCGCAGTCTGGTTGTAGAAGAGTGAAGCATGTATGTTGATTTCAGGTTGCAAACTTACAAAACACCTTCTAACCAATGAGGAAAAGCGATTAAGTAATTGTTATGTAGCGTACGGGTGATTCTTTTAATAGGGATTACCTGCGTAATTTCGCCGCAAAAATTATTAATAACGTGGTTAAGAAATTGCTGTTTGCGCTGTTTTCGTTGGGTGTTGTGGTCAACTCTTTTGCGCAGGAAAAGACAAAATACAGGGTAATAGCAGTAGGTAGCTATAACTGCGAGAACTTCTTTGACACTGATGACGACACAGCAAAGAAGGATGAGGATTTTACACCGAAGGGCGCTTATGGATATACCGACGAGGTGTATCGGCAGAAAGCCCACAACATCGCTACAGTCATTCAGAAAATGGGCACTTCAGTAACGCCTGAGGGGGCCGCGATAGTTGGCCTTGTGGAGGTGGAGAATGACCATGTGTTGCAGACATTGGTGACCCAGCCCGAATTAGCAGGTAGACATTATAAGTATGTTTGGTTCCCCACTGCCGACGAGCGGGGCATCAGCACGGCAATGTTGTATAACCCGAAGTACTTTTCGGTCCTTTCGGCGCGGCCGGTACGGGTGCCGTTGGAGACCCTGGGACAGAAACGACCCACGCGCGATGTGTTGTATGTATCTGGCATACTGGCGGGCGATACTGTGCATGTGCTGGTAAACCACTGGCCGTCGAAGAGCGGTGGCGAGGCTGCTTCGGAGCCCGGACGCCGTTTGGCCGCGTCGGTGAACAGGCGCATCATAGATTCTGTGCAAAAAACAAACCCTGACGCCAAGATCCTGTTGATGGGCGACCTGAACGACAATCCGGATGCGGAGTCTGTGACAGAAGTACTGGAGGCAAAAAGAAATGTCGACAAACTAAGGCAGACAGATATATACAACCCATGGATCAATATGCACAAAAAGGGTCTGGGAACTGAGTGCTACCGCGATGAGTGGCACTTGATTGACCAGATAATGATAAGCGGGGCCTTTGTGAACAATCGCAACGACAAATGGAAGTACTACAATGCGGCTATTTTCAACGACGATATGCTGGTGAATAAAATTGGTAAAGACAAGGGCAGACCACACCGTTCGTTTACCATAGCCCAGGTATGGGACAACGGCTATAGCGATCACTTTCCCGTGCTTATGTACTTCATCAGCAAGTAGTTACGCTTGTTCCCGTTCGCCCGTTTGACGGATATCAGTACCTTTGATCTGTTTATGAAGAAATTATTAGGAGTTTTCTTGACGTGCCTGTCGTTTACAGGTATCGCACAACCCGCAGGTTATTACGACCCTGCTGCCGGCCTTACCGGGCAGGCGCTTCGTGCCGCTTTGGCAACAATTATTCGTCCGCATACCGAACTTACATATGCGCAGGTGTGGACGGCCTATAACACAACCGACAGAAAGCCGAATGGGAAAGTATGGGATATCTATTCAGACATTCCGGGTGGTACGCCTCCATACGAGTATACATATGGTAGTGATCAGTGCGGCTCTAGCCCGCTATCCGCTGAACATTCCTGTTATAATAGGGAGCATACTTGGCCGCAGAGTAAGTTTTCATTTCCCGGGCCTGACAATACTCCAGGCAAGACCGACCTTTTTCATGTATATCCCTCAGATTATTGGGTAAATAACCAAAGAGGTGATAATCCTTACGGTAAAGTACATTTTCCCACGCAAACGTTTATGAACGGAAGCAGGATGGGAAATTGTTCTTACATCGGCGCGCCGGCGGGTACTTGCTTTGAACCCATTGACTCGTTTAAAGGAGATATAGCGCGATCTTATTTTTATATGTCTACTTGCTATCGCAACGATAGTGCCAACTTCACCACATGGGAAATGGCTACATTGGTATCGCTGAAACCATGGGCGGCATTCATGTTGCTAGAATGGCATCATCTGGACCCTGTGAGCAAGAAAGAGATAGACCGTAACAACGCTATCTATGCGCTTCAGAACAACCGCAATCCGTTCATAGACCATCCAGAGTATGCCGACTGTATATGGGGTACTGCCAATTGCAGCACTACGTTTGTGCCCAATGCAACCAGTGCCACGCAGGATGCGCACATCTATCCTGTGCCGGCTGTTGATGTAGTGCATGTTTCATGGCAATACGCATCTGCCGCACCCCTTGCTGTTTCAGTGACCGACGTAGCAGGCCGTATAGTATATCATGCTCTGGTAAATGCCGCCGGTAGCGAGCTGGCACTGGATGTAGCGGGATGGCCTCATGGTATCTATGCCATGCAGCTGCAGTATACCAATACAGTAAAAGTCCATAAAATTGTAGTGGAATAGGCAATACCTGATTTTAACGAAAGGGCCCCCAGCAGGAATCTGCTGGGGGGCCTTTCGTTGTTGTACTCCATGTGTGTTGCTCAGAGCGGCCTTTGCTCCCAGAAAGGGTCGTGCCACAACGGCTCGGTGACCGGACCGTGTTTGGGCATCAGGCTATGGGCCGCTTCCAGCTCTTTCAAAAAGTAGTCCTGAAGGAATGTAAACAGTTCCCGTTCCTCAAATCTGACGTGCGATTCCAGCACATGCGCGAATATGCCCAGATTGTTGCCGCCCGCTGTAAGTGCTATTCTGTTTACAAGCGACCTCAGTTCGTCATGTTCATTCAGCCCCTGCATGCGCAGTGGATGGTCTTCAGGCAATATGGAATACACATACCGCTCTTCTTCGAGAAAATGTTGCTCAAGCAGCTCGCTGAACATCTTTTCAGTGTAGTTTGCTATCCTTTCCGGAGCCACGTTCAGCCGCTGTCCTTGCCGTATTTTCCACACCAGCAGCAGGGCAAAGTGGTGCTCTCTTGATAACTCTATAATTGATTCAGAGCGTTTCATGATATTGCAGATTATGATTCTTGTCCACAGATCTTTTTTTCAAGTTCCACAGCCCGAGGGAACAGAATGTTGTTCTCCAGATGTATATGCGTGTACAGTTCGTTGATGAATTCATGCAGCTTCTGGTAAGATACCCGGTAGGTGGTACACGCATCTTCCGGCGGGGTGAAGTTGGCGGTGAGTTCGGTGAGGCGGGCTGCTCTGTCTCCTTCAGTCGCGTGTTCCTGCTTCATAGCGTCTATCGGGTTGGAGAGGGTGCCGAAGAAGAATGGTTTTGAGAGGCCATTATTCAGTCGCTCGGCCTCGGCCAGCTTTTTAATGGCGGGGAATAGTATTGCTTCTTCCTTCAGCATGTGGTGGGTAAGTTCTTCTCCGCAACCAATGAATAACATGAGTATCTCATTTAGTTCCGGATGGTTGTTGCCGTGCACTTTGTTCACCTTGGTAAGGTAGGCAAGCAGTGTCGGGATATTCTCACGAACATAAGAATGGTATTCCTGTACTATAAGGTCGGCAAGGTCGTCGAGTGGCATCCTTGCAAATTCAAGGTCTGATGCATTAGCAGATCGTGCTACCTTTTCCGCCAGCTCCCGCTCTATAGCATCCTGGTCCAGTTGTTTCTCTTTGCACACATCACTTAGCTTTCTGTGGCCCTTGCAGCAGAAGTCTATGTTGTATTTTCTGAACACTTCAGCTGTTCTGAAGTTTCCTGCAACGATCTGCCCGATTGTAGTTGGCACCTCTTGTTCTATCAGTATTTTCATTGTAGTTGGTTATTTAGTCTTCTGCAAAATTGCGTGGTCTTTCCGCCTGATATTATGTGTCCAATCATAACAATCCCGGGAAGATTGTTAAAACATTTTTCATTTTATGCGTACGCGCATAAACGGCCCATTATCCCGATTGTAGTTTTGATGTATTGTTAACTGTATCAATTGTATTTTATGAAACGATTTAAATTGTTTGCATTCATCTCTTTAAGTGTTCTTGCTTTTTCATGCAACGATGCCGGCAATGCTCCCGCGGCTACTTCCGGTGGCGAATCTGCTGCTACAGAGGCTACAGGTCAGTCTGGTGTGCAGGACGATGCCTCTCAGAAAAATGTGGTGCAGGTTGCCGTGGGCAGTAAAGATCATACCACGCTCGTTACAGCTGTTAAGGCCGCTGAACTGGTGGATGCGCTGAGCAATGCGGGGCCATTCACTGTATTCGCGCCTACAAATGCCGCTTTCGATAAATTACCTGCCGGTACTGTGGAAGGACTGCTGAAGCCGGAGAAGAAAGAAGACCTCGCAGACATTCTTCAATATCACGTGTCTGTGGGTGTTTACAATGCAGAACAACTGCAGGATGGACAGTCTCTTGGTCAGGTGAACGGAGGTAATATCAAGATAACTAAAAAGGATGGTAAGATCATGGTGAATGGTACCGCTACAATCATTACTTCAATTCCCGCATCAAACGGGGTTATCCACGTGATAGACGGAGTATTGCTTCCGGGTAAATAATGGATTAGATCAGATGGTTATAACAAAGCGGCTGAATGTTTATTCAGCCGCTATTTTTTTGCTTTGTTATTCCTGTTGACCAACGTGCTGCACAATCTTCATGAGCATTACCGTTGATATGCTCATGGCTCGTTGTTTGGCGAGTTCTGCTTTCTCGCCTGCAAACTGTTCATCAACCGATTTGATGAACAGTTCCTGCCATCTTAAGAACAGTTCCTCGTTCAGCGGTTTGAACTTGTGAAAGGTCTGGTGGCTTTTCAGCGGATTGCCAAAATACCCGCCGGTGAACAGCAATGTGTTTTCCCAGAATGAATACATCAGTGGCAGATGTTTATTCCAGTTGACGTGCGAGAAATAACCCGATAGCAGGTCGTCCTTTTTCACCTTTTCATAGAACTCGTTCACCAGATGTTCTATGTCTTTCCGTCCCTGAATATCCTGTTTCATGTTACAGATCTTTGCGGTTAAATTTTCTTAACGATAACAGAAGTGGTGCACTGGCCCATATGGCCATAACCACCATGGATATCATTATTCCTTTTTGTGTGCCGAAGAAGTCTTTGAAGATGGCACCAGTATAACCCATCAATGCCGAAACATCCATCTTTAGCAGCACCATAATGCGTGCCAGGTCCACTGGGTTCAGCGCGCTCACACCCACCATTGCCTTTTCAATAGGGTAGTCGGCAAACTGGAACAGTAGAAAAAGCACAATGCCATCGAACACCAGCACGAAGTAGAGCCAGAGCATTATGGAAAGGCCTATGCCGCGCGCCTTGTCTCTCGTTCCTACCGATGCCAGCATCGCTATAGAAACAAAGATTACTGACAGGAACATACCCATAATAAGCAAAGTGATGCCTGTTGCTGATCTGTCGTATAACAAGATCGGAATGCCCACACCCGCCAGAAAGGACAAAGATAGCGCACCGGCAAGGCCGGCGTATAGGCTCAGCCAGATGCTTTTTCTTTTTATCGGCTGACTCAAGAGTAGCTCTACGAATTCGGAGCTGTTGTATATATATATAGTTGAAAAGATGACACACACCAGCGGTACTATGAACAGAACTAGATTCAGCAATGTAAGCAGTCCTTTTTGTGTATTGTCTTCCAGCCCGAACACAGTGAAGGAAATGGCCAGCAGAATGCCCGTATAAGCGATTACGATCTTATTCCTGACGATATCGAGCAGTATGTATTTTATTATTTTCTTCATCGGTCGGTTTTCTTCATAAAATGAGCAATAGCTTTAGATAGCTTGTCTTCACCCGTTTCTTTTCTTAGTGTTTCAATATCTTTGTTGAACACCAGATTGCCGTCCTGCATATACATGACGTGGGAGATGAGGT
Organism: uncultured Flavipsychrobacter sp.; assembly: GCA_964652995.1. Lineage (GTDB taxonomy): Bacteria > Bacteroidota > Bacteroidia > Chitinophagales > Chitinophagaceae > Nemorincola. Next base: position 19,067 of record CAZZCR010000031.1, read on the forward strand.
CATCTAGTTCACTGAGAATGTGTGAAGTGATCATGATAAGTTTTCCCTTCGCTTTTTCGTGTAGTATCTTCTCCTTCAGTATTTCAGAGGCCACGGGGTCAAGGCCCGCGGTAGGCTCATCCAGTATCATGATCCCCGGGTTGAACAGGAAGGCAATTGCTGCGCTCACTTTTTGCATGGTACCACCCGATAGAGTACCCATGCGCTTGTTGTAAAGCTGTCGAAGAGAGAATGCGTTGATAATATCTTCATCGGATTTTTGGTCAGTTTGCCTTATGTCCGATATCATTTCCATTACCTGACCAATGGTCATATTCTCGGGATACCTGCCTATCTGAGGCATGTATCCGATCTGCGAGCGGTATGCCCACCCGTTGGCCACTGGTTCGTTATTTACAGCAATGGTGCCGGAATCCGGCAATACCATGCCCAGAATGCTCTTTATAAGAGTGGTCTTGCCACACCCGTTAGGGCCTATCAAAGCCAGGCAGGTTCCGCCTTCGCTTCGGAAGGATACATCACGCAGCACATGCAGCTTTCCAAACGTCTTATTAATGTGTGTTACTTCGATCATAGTTTAACAGGTTTCATCAGTGGATTCGGGTCTTTCAGGTTTTCCGGCGTGAGGCTTGGCAGTACTTTCTCCGACCTGTCCATCAGGCTCGTTATCAGACTACGGAAGAGGATCATTGCCGGCGGGTTCTTTTCAATTATGATGCTGTACAAACTCACAGGGCGGTAGGGTACGTCTCCTATTTTGTTACGGTTCAGGTCGTATCCCTCATATTTGTCCCAATAGTTGTTCGTAAATGTGTTCAGTACCAAAGATCCATTTGTGCCCACGTCAAATGTGTTGGAGATAAAGTTGTTTTCCTTCAGCACTATATCCATGCAGCTGGCCTGTATCTTCAGGCCCCAGCCGTTTTCTTTAAATTGGTTCCGGTGCATTTCCACTCGGCTTACGCCCTCCAAAAAGATGCCGCTTGTATTCCGGTCGAAGTAGTTTCCGTCAATGTAGCTATCAGATATTTCTTTCAGCAGTAGTCCATAGGCAGCGTCGCCCCAGTTTTCTCTGAAATAATTGTGAAACATCTTTACGTGGTTGGAGAACATCACCGCTACACCGGCACCATTGTTCTCAAAAACGTTTGCGGCATACATATCGCTGTTAGAGAACATGAAGTGTAGTCCGTACCGCATGTTGTGATGAGATATGTTGCGCCAGATAACAGAGTTGGTAACGAACTCGAAGTATATCCCGTCCCTGTGTCCTGATACTGTATTGCCTATTATCTTCAGACTGTCGCTCTTCCAGCAGTGGATGCCGTTTCCGCTCTGCTGTTCCTCTGCCTGATGGGCCGTCAGTGTGTTGCCTGATATTGTGCAATTGGCGCTATTTTGCGAATAGATGCCGAAAAAGCAGTCTTCAAGTATGTTGTTGGAGATGGTCACAAAGTGACGGTTATATATGCGCACGCCTGCATAATCGACAATGCTGGATATGCCTGAATTGATGATCTTAAATCCATCAATGAGGACACTATCGGTCTTCACCGAAATGTTCTCGAATTTCTTTTCTCCATCTATCACCGGGTGTTTTTTCCCTATCAATGATACCGGTTTTGTGATAACGATATTTCCCTCGCGGTAGGTGCCCGCCTGAACTAAGACAGTGTCATGTGGTTGGGCAGCCAATAGTGCATCCGTAATTTTCTCGAATTGTTGTCCGCGTCCCGTTGTAAGTACTCTTGCGTATCCCGAGATACCCGGCAACAGCAACAGCAAGGACAATAGGGATAATATGGAAGCAGATGGTTTCATTTGTGTGAAGCCCAGGTGGTTTTGGTGCCGTGGTGTACTCTAACGGCGTTGGTCAGGCTGTCGGTATTGCCAAATGCAACGAGGTCGCCTTGCATTGGACATTGTATTGCGCTGCCTTTCAAAAGTTTTGCCTCTGTTGCCGGTATCAGCGAATGTGTTCCGCTGTAATCTGCAAAATAGATCATAGCCTCTTCGGCGGTAACTGTTTCTAGTGTCTGTAAATATGCTTTGAGGCAGGCAATATCATCAAACTTAAAGATCTTACCCGTCTTTGTTACCAGCTCAGCCCCAAAGCGCGCATCAGCAATGGTCATTTTGCAAGCCGAGCAGTTGTCTTTTCCTACCTTCAAGGGTTCGGGTTCTGTATTGCAGCTGCTAAAAGCAACCAACGAGATCAGCAGGACCGCCGCCGCACTGCTTGCTGTATTTACTCTTATTTTCTTTCGCCATTCCATAATGAATGCTACGACGAGAAGGCCACCGCATCCTACAAATATCCATCCACCGATGTCTGGTATAGAATATGCCCCAAAATTCAGCAGTTGTTTGAAACCTATAAGCGGCGGCTGATAGGCCATGCCCGGCACTACTATAGCCGCATGCGGGTCCAAATTGTGACCATAATTGTACTCCCATCGCCAGAAGTCGATCATGGCAACTATGCCGAATGTTACAAATAGGCCCAGGGCGGTATAGAAGAATTTCTTTTTGTTGGCTAATGCTGCAGCTAGGAACAACACAGAAAAGAACACGATGCAGTAAGGTAGTATCGTAAACTCCGGAAAATCGGTTTTGTGTAGTGTTTTCATGCCGATGTAATGGTTCAGGCCGTTGATGATGTCAACGTCGCCCTTAATGTCATTGGCATGTATTTGCAATGCCAGTCCCTCCGGATACTGCGGTGCGTCAAGGTCTATGCGCCAAATGGGCGTGTATAAGACGACCAGCAGAGACAGTCCGCAGACTGCCAGTATTATCCGTGTGGTTATCAATAGATTATTCTTTTTCACTTCGTTCGTCTTTTTGGTCAAATAAAAGGTCCGGCTCATCTGTTTAGTCCCAGACAAGCCGGACCAATACCCTCTTGACAATTTGTTAGTCAGGTCTTGGCAGCGTTACTGTGCAGCTGCAGGTTCAGGTGCGGTTTTACCCGTGCTGAATGTTAGCGGCGTATTGCTGCCTGCCGGAGATACTCTTACATATCCCGACATTTCCTGGTGTAGCGCACTACAGAAGTCAGTACAATACATTGGGTACATGCCTACTTTTTCTACGTTCCATTTCAGTGTCTGTGTTTCACCCGGCATGATCAGCAATTCAGCGTTTGATGCGCCCTTGATAGCGAATCCGTGCGGCACATCCCAATCCTGTTCAAGGTTTGTTACGTGGAAATATACTTCATCGCCCACTTTTATGCCTTCAATGTTGTCAGGTGAGAAATGTGAGCGTATAGCTGTCATATACACGTGTACTTCTTTGCCCTTACGTTCCACTTTTGTTGTTGCCTCTCCTTTTGAGGCATAAGGATTCGCATTCTCATCTATCTTGTAGAACTTAACTGACCTGTTCTTGATGATGTCTGCAGCACATGCCTGTGCATAGTGAGGCTCGCCAATGGTAGGGAAGTCAAGTATTAACTGCATCTTGTCGCCGCTAATATCATAAAGCTGTGCGCTCTGTGCCAGCTCCGGACCTGTAGGCAGGTAACGGTCTTTTGTGATCTTGTTATAAGCGATCACGTATTTCGCGTTCGGTTTGCGGCTATCGCCACCAGGTACGCACAAGTGACCTACTGAGTAGAATGTAGGAGCACGGTCCACAACTTTCAGGTCTTTGATGTTCCATTTGACAACCTCACTCGATACGAAGAATGAAGTATATGCGTTGCCTTTGCCGTCAAACTCGGTGTGCAAAGGTCCAAGGCCCGGTTTCTTAACTTCACCGTACAGTGCTGCGTCATACTTGATCACAGGTATACCTTCATAATCGCCTTCAAATGCCTTATCTGCAATCGCTTTCTGTATTTTATCGAAGCTGAATACAGGTATCAGCGCCGCCAGCTTACCGCTACCTACAATGTACTCACCTGTTGGGTCAACGTCACAGCCGTGTGGAGACTTCGGACAAGGAATGAAGTAACAGATGTCTTTCAACTCCTTTGCGTTCAGTACGGTAACTTCTGTTCTTATCTCTGAAGTCGCAGTATGCGTTTTCTCGTTGTAGACGTTGTGCGCATAACGTACAGACTGTTTTTTGCCCTTGCCTGCTTTCAGGTATTCTTCAGCTTTTTTCCAGTTCACGGCCATGATGAAGTCCTTGTCACGCTGAGAGGCATTCACTTCAAGCAGTGTGTTTGCCTGCTCTGTGTTATAGCAACTGAAGAAGAACCATCCGTGAGACTTGTCCTTACCTGCATGCGACAGGTCGAAGTTCACGCCCGGACATTCGATCTGGAACGCCAGGTCCATTTTCCCATCTTCTTTACCTACACTTATAAAGCTGATGTGTCCTTTGAAGTTCTGCTTGTACGTGTTGATGGGCACGTCACCGTTGGCGTCATCCGGAGGAACGCTGAAGCGGGTACCGGCCACAACATATTCAGTGTTCTGCGTGATGAACGGAGAACTGTGGTTACCACCACTGTTCGGAAGTTCTATGATCTCGGCAGTTCTGAATGTGGCGAGGTCTATCCTTGCTACCCTTGGTGTGTTGTTGGCATTACCAAATATCCAACGTCCGTCCACTTCGCCGTTTGTCTGCGACAGTTCGGGGTGGTGCAGGTCGTCCCATGGTACAAAACCGTGAGACGTATTAAGCATTGGTTTGGTTTCCTCGCTGTATCCATACCCTTTTTCCGGGTCTACTGAGAATACAGGGATCACACGCAGCAACCTGCCGCTTGGCAATCCGTATACGCTCATCTGGCCACTGAATCCGCCCGACAGGAAGTTGTAGAATTCGTCATATTTGCCCGGGGCCACGTAGGCTTTTGAAGCCGCATCTCCGGTCACAGCGTTACCTGCGTTTTTGGGCTTGCAGGCATTGATACCCACTACAAACGCCACTGCGCCGGCAAGGGTAAGATACTTTGAGTGTTTCATATTTTTTAATTTATGTGTAAAAGGTGTGTTCCTATTAATTTACTCCATCGTTTTCGCGCATAAACTCATAAAGAGCACGGGCATCATCATCGCTCAGGTTCTGGTTAGGCATACGCACAAGGCATATCTCCAGTTGCGCTTGGGCTTTGGGGTCTTTGTCCAGCATTTCGTCGGGGTTGGTAACGAAGTTCATGATCCACTCCGCTTTGTATCGTGATGTTACTCCCTTCCACCCCGGACCCACGAGTTTTTCGTCGGTTAGTTTGTGGCAGCTACTGCATTTTACGTCGTAAGCTTTTTTGCCATTTCCTGCCATTGCCTTGTCAAGCGTAGCTGGTACATCAACTTTGGTAAACTTACCCACCCCCCTTTCCGGGTCATAAGACGGGTTCGCAGCAGCTTCGGCTTCCTTAGTCGCACCCTCCATCTGATAAGGGTTTTTTTCTTCTTCTTTGTTGCCGCCGCCTCCGCAAGCAGCTACTGAGATGCCAATGATCCCTAACAAAAGCAGTTTTTTCATATCGTTGTTTTGGTTGGTTAAACAATTACAATGCAAGATTACCCACAGTTGCTTCCATGCTTTATGCGTCCAGTCATAAACACAGTTTTTTTAATGAACTCCAATTGTAATTGCTGGGAATTGTATATCTTGTATTGCTTTGTGGGCGTGTGTTACAGGCATTTTTCTCTCCTTGTTGGCCTAATGACATGATCTTCATCATGTTTTTGAATGTCTGGAATCATGAATGTGATTTTCCGATATCTCTAAATTGCAGGCAAGTATAAATTCTCGTTTATGATGGTCGATATCAATCTGTTACTTGCGTTGGGTGGTGTTTATAAGAATGTGGCAGCCGGTGAAATGATCTTTATGGAAGGGAGCCGGTGCAACTTCTACTACCAACTGGTGAGTGGGAAGGTGAACTGGATTAACATAAATGAGGATGGAAAAGAGTACCTGCAGTCTGTCATTGAACCGGGAGAATGTTTTGGTGAGTTGCCATTATTTGACGGTGAGCCTTATGCTGCAACCGCCATTGCGCAGGAAGATTCACTTATCATAAAGCTACATCAGGCAACCTTTAATCAGATGTTGCTCGATCATCCTGATATTCACGGGCAGTTTTCCAAGTTGCTTGCTCAGAGACTGAGGTTTAAGTTCTTCATGCTGCGTGAGTTACTGAACAGTCATCCTGAAGACAGGATATCTTCCCTCATCAAATATCTTCAGGAAACGAACCACAATATTTGTACCTCATGTGGCAAGATCAAACTCACTCGCCAGCAGATAGCCAATATGACCTGCCTGCGCGTTGAGACAGTGATAAGAGCCATGCGGCAGATGCATGATAGAGGCGAGATCCGTATCCTGAAAGGGAAAGTATATTGTGGTAATATGACTCCAATCATACCCGCCAAATGCGCCGGTTAGTTCTTTTGCAGTGTTAACTGCTACAAAATGGATCAACGGAAGTGGCTGCGTCTTTCTTTATTTAATTTACTCATTGTCTCTGTTCTTGGTGTTGTACTTAGGTACAAGATCGCTTTTTCCCTTTCCTTCTTAGATCAGAAGAAACTGCTGCACGGGCACTCCCATTTCGCATTCAGCGGGTGGATCACGCAGGCGCTCATGGCTATCATTGTTGCCCGTTTGATGTCAACGTCCGACAGGGTCAGTTTTCGCAGGTATAACCCGGTTTTATGGGCCAATGCTATTTGTGCCTACGGAATGTTGTTGAGTTTCCCGGTTCAGGGTTACGGGCTATTTTCCATTTTCTTTTCAACCGCTGCTCTTATCGTTGCTTATGTTTTTATGGTGATGGTATGGAAGGACACAAAGAGTGCTTCAGCAAATAATGTACATTTCCCGTGGGTGCGCGCGGCAGTCGTGTTCAACTCGGTGTCATCGATAGGTGCTTTTGCGCTCGCCTATATGATGGCTACCCGCAACATGCATCAGCATTGGTACCTGGGTTCGGTATACTTCTTTTTGCATTTCCAGTACAACGGATGGTTTTCTTTCACTATTCTTGGCTTGCTTGCCAGGAAGCTGGCGCAAAGTGGTGTGTCGCCCGCAAAGCTGCGCAAGGTGTTTTTGATGATGGTAGTGTCCTGTGGGCCAGCATATTTTCTATCTGCTCTGTGGATGGAGATACCAATGATAGGATACATCGCCGTGGTCATTTCGTCCATATTGCAGGCGGTCGGTTGGGGTGTTTTGTTGCAGTTGTTCAGGCAAAATCAGGCTCGTCTGAAAACGGCACTCGGGGCTATACCGTTTACCATCATCACCTTGTCTGTACTTGCTTTCACCATTAAGTTCGCGTTGCAGCTCGGTTCCACTATACCGGCCCTCAGCACGCTTGCATTCGGTTTTCGCCCTATTGTCATTGGGTACCTTCACCTTGTTTTGTTAGGCGCTATCAGTCTGTTTATTATAGGGTACATTCTGCATATCGAGGCAGTAACAATCACGCCGGTATGCAAGGTGGGACTCATTGTATTTATCTCAGGTATCGTTCTCAATGAAGTGGTGCTGATGATACAGGGCATAACAGCAATTCAGTATATCGCTGTTCCCTACGTAAATGAAGCATTATTCGCCATATCGCTCATCATGTTCACAGGTCTGGTACTTATAAATCTGAGGCCGGGTACAAGTGAAAAGCCGCGCGAAATGGCGTTGCCGGCATTCTCAAAATCATAGACCGTGCGAAAGATATACTTCATCGTTTGCCTGATGACCATCTACATTGCCTATAGCGCATGGGTGTATACCGGGGGTACAGAGTCGGTAGTGGAAATGCAGTTGGCTGCCAAGAATGGAAAGCGTATCTGGCAGCAGTCCAATTGTCAGAACTGTCATCAGTTGTTCGGCTTGGGTGGATATATGGGGCCGGATCTCACCAGTGTTACTACCGATAAACAACGTGGGGCAAACTATGCGCGGGCCATCATCCTATCCGGAGGGAACAATATGCCCAACTATCATTTCACCACATCGGAGGCCGATGACATCATTGCGTATCTCGATCATGTAAATAAGGCTGCAACCGCCAACATCAGGTAATATGGATCAGAAAAATATAGGGCGTTATTTTATTCTGCTTGGGTTTGGCTGTCTGTCGGCGAGCATAACCTTCGGGCTCGTGGCCAGTCTTCAGTACGCAGTGCCGCACCTTTTTGGCGATGTGCTTTCGTTCCGCACTACAAGGCCTCTTCACGTGTTCCTTGCCATCAACTGGATATTTGCCTGCGTTACCGGCGTAGCCTATAATGCGTGGCCTCAGGTAGCCGGTCGCCCGCTGCATTCATACAGGTTGGCGCAGATCCATTTCTTTATGCATTTGGCAACCGTAGTGGTGGTGATCATTGGTTTCTTTTCCGGCACTTTTTCAGGTCGCGAATACCTTGAATTTCCGGTCTGGGTGTCGGGGCTTATTGTATGCTACTGGATCTTGTTCGTTTACAACTATTTCAAGACCGTTCATCCTGACCTCAGAGGCGCGCCGGTGTATATCTGGAGCTGGACTGCAGGGCTTGTCTTTTTCCTTATTACCATGACAGAAGCACATCTTTGGTTACTACCATGGTTCAATGACAATATCATACGTGACGTGACCATTCAATGGAAGGCCAATGGGAGTATGGTGGGTGCCTGGAATATGCTTATCTACGGGAGTTCTATGTTTGTCATGGAACGTATATCCGGCAACACTGCCGCTACCCGCGGACGAACCGCTTTTCTGTTTTTCTTCCTTGGCTTTACCAACCTTATGTTCAACTGGGGGCACCACACCTATGTGGTGCCGGCGCACCCGGTCGTGAAGCAGGTGGCTTATATCATCTCGATGACGGAGCTGATCTTGTTTGCAAATATTATTATGAAGTGGCGAAAGAATATGGGTAGCCAACCGCCGCCGAATGCAGTGCTTACTACTAGGTTTTTTACCATAGCAGACAGGTGGATACTGATGAACCTGGCACTGGCTATTGCCATTTCCGTTCCCTACATCAATCAGTTTACCCATGGCACACAAATAACTGTTGCGCATGCCATGGGCACTACTATCGGCATCAATACCACTCTGCTGCTGGGTTGTGTGTCTTGGATAGTTGAGCAGTCTGTTTCAAAGGCATCGCGCAAACATATTATCCTCGCGTCGCGCTGGCTGCATTGGTCGTTATTGGTGTTCTGGTGTTCGTTGTTGGTCTCGGGTTTCATTCGTAGCGCAGGCACTATTCACAGCGTGCCTTTTGTGAGGATAACCGAACAGATGTTGCCCTGGCTCAGAGTGTTTTCTCTGGCCGGTGTGGCGTTGGTTGCTGCTGTGGCCGCTATCATCATTTCACTTGTTAGGCCGTTATTGGTTCGCATGCATACTGCATAGTTTCTTTTCTTCGTCAGATATGGCACTGTGACTATAATATGATTTCGGTCATGATGTTTGACGCCGTTAACGGGGAACTTTGCCAATTGACTAATGCTAAATTGACCACAATGCATACATTCCATATTCCCGTTCTGGGGCTAAGCTATTCTGTTGATACACCACTGAAAGTAGCTCGCTACGGCATTTCATCTGTAGTGTCTATTATTGAAGATGAGATGGTAGAGAAAATGCGTGGCTTCCATGCCATGCGCAATAGTATTCCTTATACATACATTTCAGACAAGGAGCATGACTACAGAGCCAGGCGCATAACAGGATACCTGAATCTGATGAAGCAACTGATCGATGAGCAGATGGAGGAAATGCGGTCTTATGATATAGACAGTCTCAATCCGCTGACCACCTACTTTGAAATGCTCCCTCAGGACAGTACGCTACGTGAGGCATATGAGCGCGTAAAGAGAATGCCCGAAGAGGCAAAGAGACAGCAACTGATTGCCGAACTGAAGGAGTGTGTGGTGCCTGGTTCCATTGATGTAAATATCATGGCAAAGGTTGATAATCTCACCTATGCTGCTGATGGCACTCAATTACCTGCCGAGTTCTCAGACGCATCTGCGGCCCTAAGGGGTTTTGCTCTCAGTGATCTAAACTCTGCTTTAGTGCTGTCCGCCGGATATAACCCGAGACTATACAATTACCTGGAGTCTTTTCCTGATTTCTTTCCCGACGAGAACGGGAACCTGAAAAAGAAGATCATTCTGAAGGTCAGTGATTTCAGGTCGGCAACCATACAAGGGAAATTGCTTGCGAAAAAGGGTGTTTGGGTGTCAGAATTCCGCATCGAGTCGGGTCTCAATTGCGGCGGGCATGCGTTTGCCACCGACGGATTTCTGCTTGGGCCCATACTTGAGGACTTTAAGCAAAAGAGAGATGATCTTCGTGCCGAATTGCTGGAGCTTTGCAATGCTTCCAATGCGCGCAAAGAACGTAATACGCTGCCGGCAGCCCCTATACAGCGTATAACAGTGCAGGGTGGTATAGGTACAGCCAATGAGGACGAGTTTCTCAGGGCATATTATCAGCTCGATGGCACGGGTTGGGGTAGTCCGTTCCTGCTGGTGCCGGAGGCTACTAATGTAGACAACGACACGCTGCATGCAATGGCCAATGCCTCTCCGTCCGATTACTTCCTCAGTAACGCGTCACCGTTGGGTGTTCCGTTTCACAATTTCAGACGTACGACTGCTACGCTGCAGATAAAAGATCGCTTGCAGAAGGGCAGGCCGGGCAGTCCATGCTACAAGAAGTATCTGGCGTCTGATACTGAGTTCACAACTGCGCCTATCTGCACCGCATCGCGCGAGTACCAGCACAAGAAGATCGCACAACTGGATAAACTGGCTCTGCCACCAGAAGAGTATGCAACTGCACTTGCCCGCATCACAGAAAAGGACTGCCTTTGTGAGGGCCTGACGAGTTCGGTGTTTTTGAAGGAAGACATTAGCCTGTCGCACGGGTTGAGTGCGGTGACCATTTGCCCGGGTCCTAACCTGCAGTTCTTTTCAGGTGTGTTCACGCTTCGCGAAATGGTGGATCATATTTACGGGCGAACCAACCTGCTTAACAACCTTTACAGGCCCAACATGTTCATCAACGAGTTGGGGCTATATGTTGACCATTTGAAAAAAGAGGTGGCCAAGGGTGCACGCGACTTCAACAAAAAGCACCTTGATTTTGTGACCAACTTCCGCAACAATCTGCTTGACGGGATCAACTACTACAAGGGTCTTGTGCCGGAGCTTAAGAAGGAGACAACATCGTATGTTCAGCGCATGAAGGACGAGTTGGCTCATTATCAGGACCTGCTCGCGTCTTTGCCGCTGGTTCCCGCACAGCAGCTGGCGGTGTCGCAGCCGGGGTAGCTTATCGATTCTATTCAAAGGCGGACAGAAGTAGAAAAGACGCCCAATCTTTGTATTTTGTGTGGCAGAATAGTGCATATGCCAAAACGGCTATAGATGAAGCGTTTTTTATACAAGTTGTTTATTGGCGACCCGGCGTACAACACGCCGGTCAAGTCTACACCGTACAACACGTTTGTTCGGGACATCTACAATACCTGGCACAACAAGCGCCATCATGATACCGGTCTGGAGAAGCTACTTCGTTTGTTTCTTGTCGGCGTACAGATCATCTTTCCGGGTATGCACCTTATGCAACTGCTGGGGAAACCGGGTATCATTGTCAGGAACATTGTGAAGGAATTATACGTCGTATGCAAGACGGTTCTTCCTTTTATATTTCTGTCAAAAGGCTATTACCACAATTTTTGGGCAGTAGGTATATCTGTATACCTGATGGCAGAAACAGTGTTGTATGTCATTTCAATGATCTTCGTGTCCGATATATTTGTTGAACCCAGATCATACAGACGGAATCTGCTGATGTTGTTGCTCAATTACATCGAGATATGTCTGAGCTATGCTGTTGTATATGGGGGGCTTAATATGCTGGGCGGCAGGGTGTTGAACTATGTCGATTACATCTATTTCAGCATAGTCACGTCTACAACCATTGGTTACGGAGATGTGTATCCTGTAACTAATCTTGGGAAATGGGTCGTTGGTAGCGAGGCGATCTTGTCTATCGCGTTCGTAGGTCTGTTCCTCAATTTCTTTGGCTCCAAGATGGAACGTACCTACCGTAAAGACGATGAATAGTTCACCAATATGTAGACCACGACGATTTTGCTGAATAGAAACTCAACTGTTCTTATTTGGTAGTTGTCGCACCCATTTTCAGGCCCATTTCCTCGTACTTGTCGTCGTATGGCTCCCATAGTTCCACCTTATTGCCCTCCACATCCAGTATGTGCACAAACTTGCCATAGTCGTATGTTTCTATTGTGTCCAGTATGGTGACTCCGTTTTTCCGCAGATCGGCCACCAGGGCATTTATATCGGCTACACGGTAGTTGATCATAAAGTCGCGGGTGCCAGGTTCAAAGTACTTGGTAGTCTCCTTGAAAGGGCTCCATTGAGTAAATCCTTTCTTGTTGGTATCGGTGCCCTGTCGCCATTCAAAAACCGCTCCATAGGCATTGGTTTGCAGGCCGAGGTGTGTATGGTACCACTCGCGTACTTTTTTGGGGTCTTTACATTTGAAGAAGATACCACCTAGTCCGGTTACCCTTTTCATTTCGGCTGGCCGGTCAGGTTGTGATGCGGCCCGGAATGCGTATCCGGAAAAGAAGGACACTACAATAACAGTCATCATCAGGGCTATCTTTTTCATGAAGAATTGTATTTGTATAGCTGCAAATTAGTGAAATGCTCAGAACGGGTGTGTTTTACGTTGTTGCTGCTGGCATAACAAGTAAAACGCCTAACTTCGAAGGACTGCTCTAAGATTTTGCGAACATCTGTCGCGTTGCCGGGCGTAAAAACCAAAATACATATTATCATGAGAAGGATCATATCATTCGCACACATTTCGCTGGACGGTTTTGTAGCCGGGCCCAATGGAGAGATGGACTGGATAAATATCAACGACGAGATATTTGAACATGTTGAGCAACGAATTGGCCAGACTGATACTGCACTGTATGGACGAAAGACATACGAAATGATGGAGTATTACTGGCCCACAGCTGCCGATCAGCCCACTGCCACCCGACACGATAGAGTGCACTCGGAATGGTATAGTAAAGCAAAGAAGATCGTGTTGTCCGGGTCAATGAAAGGCATAGTGCGCCCCAACACAACGATCATCAGCGATAGTTTCGCCGAATATATTGACGGCATCAGGCGGCAACCCGGAACGGAAATCCTGCTGTTTGGGAGCCCGTCCGCAACGCACACGCTCATGCAGCATGATCTTATAGATGGTTACTGGCTGTTCGTCAATCCCGTTGTCCTCGGGACGGGTATCCCATTGTTCAACGGTAGCCAAGCTGCGGCTAAGCTCGATCTGATTTCGACAAGGCAGTTCGCCTGCGGCGTAACAGAACTGAATTTTTTGGTGGCAGGGAGAAAGTAACCGATCGCGTTGGTAGGGGTTTGAGGTTTGTTATTTAGGCTGGTATGATGACTGAAGCCATTCCAGCATCTTCTTTACCCCAGTTCTTTTATCAACCTTTGGCGACCATCCGGTTGCCGCTGCTACCTTTCCGATGTTGGCTACAAATACCTTTTGGTCGCTTTCCCTCGGAGCGATCTGACGATAGTTCATTTTGATGTGCAGTTCTTCTTCCAGGATACCAAACAGTTCCAGCAGGGAGAGGCTGTTTTTCATGCCTCCTCCTATATTGTATGCATTACCCTTTAGCTGTGAACCGAGGTCGATGCATGACGCATAAAGCGCAACCGCATCATCTACATGCAGTACGTCCCTTACTTGTTTGCCGTTGCCCGAGATTGTGAACGCGTCACGGCCCGGATCATTCTTTATTTCCAGTGCCTGTTGGCAAAACCATCCGATCCAGCCCTGGTCGTAGGTCGCATACTGGCGGCCGCCATAAATAGTAGAGTGTCGGAACACTATTCCCTTTATGCCGAAAAGACGAGAAAAGTCAAGTACATACTGATCGGCACTGCCTTTTGAGCAGCCATATGGCGAATGGAAGTCGAGCAATTCATGTTCGTCGAAACCATCCGGTTTTTCTGCCACTTTATAGCGGGTGTCGGTCTCTTCAAAGGTATAGTGTTCAAGATCGCCATATACCTTGTTGGTAGATGAATATACTATGGTACATTCCCTTTTGAATTGACGGATGGCCTCAAGAACATTCAGAGTGCCCAGCGCGTTTATCTCAAAATCCAGTCTGGGATTAGATATTGATGTGGTCATGGCCACTTGCCCTGCCAGGTGAAAAACGGCATCGGGCATCACTTCCTGAAATACTCGCTCCACATCTTCGCGTATCCGCACATCGGCTTTGAAAAATTCAAGAGAAACATTCTGCTTCAACCATTCCAGATTGGATTCGCTGCCCACCCGGCTCAAATTGTCGAGTATACATATCCTGTAGCCTTTATCTCTGAGGTAGTATGCGATATTGCTGCCGAAAAAGCCGCATCCGCCCGTGATCAGTATCGTCTTCATATTTCTTTAAGTCTGTTTTTTTCGGTTTCGATGGTACTTTTCAATCCTTCGTAGAGGTCGGTTTGGGGACTCCATCCCAGGGCCTTCATGGAGGAAATATCCACGCTTGAGTCCATTGCCTCATTTGGTCGGAAGGGCAGCGCTCCGAAGTTGAGGTGGGTTGTTTGGTTGCCGCATAGTTCTTTTAGCTTCAGCACCAGTTCCTTGATGGTTACAGTCTGCTCTGATGCGATGAAGAAATCGAAGAAACCAGAAGCCACACCGAAGTCATGGTTCAGCACCTTATGAAATGCTTCGACAACGTCGTCAATGTGGATGAAATTGCGCTTTTGCGTGCCGGGCGTTAGTTGTATCTCGGGTCTATTGCTGATCAGTTCGCTGATGACGAAGGATACGAATTTAGTTTTATCGTCAAAAGGACCGTAAAAATGTTCGAGCACCATGTTGATGCACAGGACATCGCCGCAATAGGTATGGAACCACTCCTTAAACTGTCGCTTTGAGAGCGTGTAGTGATTGATGCCTTTGTCGAGAAAGGTATCGGTATTGATAAACATCTTCAACCCGTTCTGGCTGGCGGCATGTATCAAACGGAGCGGAAGGATCAGATTGGCCTCAATAACCTGTATCTGGGGTACAGCTTTCCTTCCGTAGTCGGTAGCGCAATGAATGATCACCTCAGGTTGGAATGCTGAAATGATGCTGTCGATATTGTTCTCGCCCAGCACAAAGTTCTGCAGCCGCCCCTCGTATTCATTGATCTTTTCCAGATTCGAAACCGGTCGGGTAAGAATGGCAATATCATTCTCTTGTATGATCCGCTTCAGAATACTGCTTCCGAGAAAACCCGTTGCGCCCGTTAATAGTATTTTCCGACCCTTCATTATGGCTTTAAAAATAAACTGATCATGAAAATAAAGTCAGTGCGGACCGCTCCCATATCTGAAAGCATGTTTTTGTGTATCTTTTTGTACCTATAGTACCTTATCCATGTGATTGCTTTAAACTTCTGCTGATAAGATGCAAGATGGTTCTTTACAAAGTAGTACTTAGCCCAGTCATAGTGTAGTTTCAGACCACCTATCTTATTCTCCATGGTTGTTATGGATGTAGGGTGGCTACGGAAACGAGCCAGATGCTCCGCCAACACAAAAATGTATGGGTATTTCAGAGACGTAAGTAAAAATGTCAGAATATCGGGTCCGGCACCGGTTCGGTTGAAGTCGATACCGTCTGTATTGGGTATCACGTCGAGGATGCTATCTCTCAGCTCGTGTGTGCGGAACAACGCGCATGAGGGGGACACCGGAAGGGCAGATGCGTTCTTGAATAGCACCTCGTCATAATAGTCGTTTTTTGAGCGCTTACCTTCCTTCCCGAAATTGCTGGTGTAATAGACGCCATCTTGCGAAAACTCTTCAACCCCGGTCATCACGAAAGCCACATCGCTGTCGAAAGCGGAAAGTGTCCTTTCAATGAACGTATCTTTTATGAGGTCGTCAGACCAAAGAATAAGCGAATATTCACCTGATGCATGGCTCATTACCTTTTGCCAGTTTCTTACGGCTCCGAGGTTGGAGTCGTTCTGAAATATCCTTATCCTGGAATCTGCGGTTGCCAGTTCCTGCAACAATTTCCATGTGCCGTCAGTACTGCAGTTGTCATTTACTACAACTTCTATATTGCGATAAGTCTGATTCAAGGCACTCTTGATAGTTTCTTCAATCAGATCTGCCCTGTTATAGGATGGAATGCAGATACTCACTAAGGGCTGATTCATGATATTTTATATATTTCCGTCTTGCAAATCTATCGGGGAATACAAGAACCTGACCGACCGATAATTTATATGCTACAGTGTCCGTAACGCTTATATTTATTCAGAAACAAAGATATATTGAAAACCCGAACAAACACATCCCTCCTGAAGCGTAGTGACAGAAGCGCTCCCACCGATTGCGGCATGGCGTGGACAGATACCGGGGGGCATCTGGAAATATGGTCCGGCATGTTCAGAGGGGATCAACTGCTACCTGCCAGGGATTCCGAGGGAGGAGGGGTGATATTCAGTTCCCGCCAGTTTTTTACAGGTTCTGATGCATCGGGTTCGGCGGTTGCGCAGGAAATTTTATTTGTGTGTTTTTTGTGGAAGGCTGTTGATCATCAATAGCGATGTGGGAAGTTGACTGCATTTTACTTCCCAAAAACTGCGCACTACTTCCCACCTGCCTATCGGCAGGCAGGCTTCTGCGCACCTGGGTGTTCTGCGGTTCTGCGCCGCAATTTTCTTCCTTAGTTATTGATGGCGCGGGTTGGTCGGACGAGGGTTGTTCGTCGTAGGGGTGAGGGATGCCCCATAGTTTGTATGCTTCGATAAGGTCGGGGTCGCTGAGGTGTGCTTCCTGACGGTCGAGTTGCGCTTCGGTGTTGTCGACTTCGGGGACGGGGATCCTGCCCATTGAATTGAATGTGTCGGGCTGAATGTGTTGTGTGTAAACTGAGGCGCGTGCCGAAATAAACTCATCTATGTAGGGGTGGATGTTTCGTGCGAGTTCGGGGTTGCGTTGCGAGACCATTTCCATGAAGTAGCCGAAAAGCTCCATGTTTTCGTTGAGTGTGCAGCGATTCTGCAGCTTTTTAGCTGTGAGGGTGAGTCTGTGCAGGCCTTCTATCTCTTTGAATGTAACGGGATTGGTCATTCGGCTCTCGGAAAGATAGCTTTCTGTAAGGTGGCCGATGATATGATAACAGTTCTCGGCCAACATGGACGGCAGGTATTTTGCGGACTGTTTGAGGCGGTTCCAGTTGCCTTCTTTGACCCAGGTGGATATGCTGCGGCGGCTGACGTTCAGCAAGGATGCGATCTGGGTGTTGGTGAGGCCTGATTGGAAAAAAAGCGTCTTTGCCTGGTGTTTCTTTTCGTTTATCATGATGGTGGTTTTATAGGTTCGGGCACAAAGGTCTGACGGCTTTTTGAAATGAAGGGTGGTGAGTTTTTATGATAGTGCGTTTTCTGTAGTGTCATAAAAACCTCTCCCCGGCCCTCTCCGAGGGAGAGGGTGAGGTCGAATGAGGGTTTTGTCGGGTGGATTGTGGGTTGTTGTCTGAATCACGGATTAAACAGATTGAAGGATTTCACTGATTGACTAGTCCTGAAAAAAAGTTGGCAGTTTTAATATATAGTCCTGCGGAGAATGGGATCAATTGTGAGTTCCGAATGCGCCGCGCAAACATTCGGAGCGACTTATAACAATGATGCAATGGTGTTTTTATTGTTTGATTAATTCGAACTGCAACACAAAAGTAGAGTAAGCGTAACTAGATTATGAATAGGAGTCAGGTGGAGGCATAATGAGTAGGAGACCGGGCCGGAGACGGATATAAAACACATCCGGCATGCTGCACCAGCATTGCCGAACCTAAAACAAAAAAGCCTCCGCTTTCGCGAAGGCTTTCATTCTTAGACGTGAACCCGTTAGGACTTTTCTCGAACCTTTTCATTGAAGATTTGAAAAAATTGGTAGAGATAGTAGCGGTAAGTTGACTTGCGATTAGATACTTATCACGGCTAAATGTAGTAGTATATCTGATCTAAAATAAGAATGGCTTGTAACGCTCGGCTTCTTGTGTACTGTTCATCGCTTGCAACGCCGTGGCTTGCGCTATTTCTGGATAAATCAAAATCCCCTTTTTCCACATCAAAGTTGGCAAAAACAACATTCTGTAAGTATTCAAGAAAAGATTCCGGCAAGAATAAAGTTATGTTAGAGCCAGTTTTTCGTCTTGCTTTCTCAATGATATGACTGACTAACTTATGTGATTTTATTCCGTTTCCTATTCCTGTTTCAATATGAAAAATCCTCCTCAAAACACCTTCGATCTCGGTAAGTAGGTTTTTTATTGAGTTAATACACCCATCAGGCGTGTTTTGCAGATATGCGTTTATGCCAGCTTCTATTATCACCTTCTTTTCGGAAAAGACGGGTTTTGTCCACCATCTGGCAATGATTTTCCTTACTCTGGCTTCAGTGAATCCGTTTAAAGTTTCACTTATTCTGTTCTCAAACCCCAATTTGTTTTTGTATATCTCTCCGAGAACTTTGTATTCTCCCGACAGAATTTCAATAAAGGGGAACCAGCCGTCTTTTACCAATTCCTGAAATAGCGGTTCGGACGCCATGATTTGGAATACGGAATAATATGTCAGGTACCGGTGAATGTCCCCTATCGAAGTTTTCATTCCTTCTATATCTAACTTTTCACCCTCGCCGGAATTCTCATTATTTGAGATATCAGTTCTTGTGGCGATATCAAAGAAAAGGCCGAAACGCCAGCCAACCTTAAAGCAGTATATTATTTTGTCTGTTTCAGAAATAGATACGCTTGGAAAAGATACTTTTCGGGTATCGGCTATGTCGCTCAGCATCAGTATTTCCCCCAAATTCATATCCTTTTTAGGTGTAACTTCAATAGTTACCGGAAAGTCATTCACATACAAATCAGCTGTCTGATCTACATGAATCACTACTAAAAATTGGGAAACGCTATCAATAAATATATTCTTAGGGTAAAGAAAGAGTCCGCAAAAACTTTCGGTATAAATGTGAAATTCGGGACTATCAGAGGTGAGCTGCGCACGTGTCAACAAGCGGACCGTTACGGTTTCGTTAGCCTCAACTTGGGTATTCTCAACGGTAATACCATCAATGGGATCTACCGAGTCAAAATGATGGTGCATGGCAACAAGGTACTGCTTTAGACTGTAGTTTTACAAACACAATTCTAGCGATATACGATGATGTCAGGAAAAGAATTAAATTAGTCGGCAATGGAAGCAAATTTCACTCAGAAGAAAGTTAACCATATTTTTCATTACACAAAAAATTTCGATTCGCTTGTTAGTATTCTTTCGACAGGGTTTTCACCTTCATATTGTGAGGAACAAATAGCGGACTTAACTTATCTTATCCCAATGGTCAGCTTTTGCAACATACCCATACGGGATGTTGACTTATACATGAGGTATGGAAATTGCGGGATTGGAATGAGTATTGAGTGGGCAATTAAGAACAGGATATCCCCAGTTATTTACGTTCATGAGAACTCTCCGTTCAATGATTTGCATAGAAGAATAAACGAAGAACTATTGTTGGATATGGTTTATAGGCAATTCGAGGACATTGGGGCGCAAATTGAAACGGCTGTCGATCGTGGAGAAGTCGACTATCACCCCAAACCTAAAGAAGGACATAGTAGATTGTTGCCAATTATAAACAGGATTACAGTGCCAACTTTGCAATTCTTTAAAAACTGGAAAGTTCAATATCAACAACAAGAGATTATAACGTATCAAGAAAGGGAGTGGCGCTATGTTCCAGATTTGCAAGATGGCAAAAGGATTATTGAGTCGTCAAACGATGAGTTTGACAACTATAAGAATGGAGCTAAACCCAAGCCGCATTTACCTGAATATTTGTTGCCGATAGACACAATTAGTGACCTTAGATATATCATTATTAGCAATGAAGATGAGCGCAGAGACATAATTAATTGTTTAACAGAAAAATTTGGAGATAAGGATATTATTAATGCTTTATATAGCGGAACACTCTTGATATTTACAGACGAGCAAGTAAAAAACGATTTCTAATATAACTACTTGTTCCTGCCTTTTGCAAAAAATGTCTACCCTAGGGTTTGCAATGAATGTAAATGGTTATGCCATTTTCCATGCAACAATTTATCAGTCCCGATATTATCCAGAGAATTTGAATAACCTGATTTCTTTGCGCGAAGGCTTCTCCATTTTTTAATCTCTCCAAATTGGCCTGTAGTTCAACTTTCGAAATAAAGTCAACAACCAAAATGATTTCTCTTTGCAGATTTGGATGCATTAGTAAGTTTTTGTAGGCGGCAATGCCATCACTTAAAATACCACCCGTTCTTAATTTATTTATTCCGGTCGCGACCCCATCTATCTGATACGGCGCACCCAGGCTTCGCTCTTTATTATCTAATCTATCGGTAGTTGGCTTGAAGTTGCCGATATTTTTTAAAGCCTGCGCAACCACATCCTGAAATGCTGTTGCTGACATTCTTGCGTTCTTATGCTTGGCATGGATAAATGTAATTTTACTATCGCGGAGCATTATGAAATCAGCCCATTCATCACCCAAATCATCTAGAAATGAATAGTCTGACCCTGGTAACATTTGAGTGTCTACGTATTCAAAAATGCTATTGCTTGGAAAAACAATGCAACCGGGTGTAAAGTATCCCTCCCCTTTTTCACTAATAACTGCATTTAAATGACGAATACCTGCAAACACGTTTAAAAATCCTTCCATATTGTTTAATAATCCCCTATCCTTGAATAATCGCCTTTGGTAGTAAACCAAATCTAATTCTTCAAAATTTATGATGTATTCATTATCAAGATTGAGATATTGAAGGAGACTCTTCGTAGTATTATCATTGAACCATAGATAAATCCTCGATGCCCTAGTAGATCTAAGTGTTATTGACTTGGAATTGAGGACAAGTTCAACATCCTTTATTTCTTTGATTTCTGCGTTGTCCAAAATATAACTAATGTCGCCATCCTCATCTACCTGAGACACAGTGAATACCTGATTGATTGTCTTAACAATTCTGTTGATGGTAATGGGTATGGTACGCCCATTGTATCTATATTCTACCCTAACAATCTTGCCTTCTTCGAAGTCATCCTGCAAGTTTGAAGACTGAATCAGAATAGATATTGGCGTAAGAGTACCCCGAACATCAGTATATTCAATTGGTTCAGCGAATACGTTGACAAAAGTGTCCCTCTCAATAAATCCTCGAATTTTTTCAACAACTGTCTGCGACCATAACACCAAATTATAGATATCCTTCTTATCGCCAAAATTTGTAATTCTGGAAGTATTAAAAACTACAGATGTTTTTTCAGATGCATTATTAATCCTAACTGAGTTAGCAATATATTTTCCCAAGCCATAGGTTGACATCGACCTATTAAGATTGTTAGCTTCTAAAACCCTTCTCGTTATTGCATCAGACAACACACTTGTATTGTTCAACGAGACCTTTTCAAAAACGGTATCATCTGCTACAAAAATTGTTGAAAGTACTTTATAGCTAATTTCGGTTAACCCCTGATACAGTTTATCGCTATTTTCTGCATTTTTTTTGAATACGATGACATAGTCCCCAAAGTCTATTAAAAGTAAATACCCAATTTTATGTTCTTCCCATCCAGCAACAAATTGAGATATAAAAGCGGGTGTTTGAATCATTTTAAAAACACACATCGAAACTTCGGCTTGAATCGGCTCGTACCAATACCTGTTGACATTGAGTAGATATTGTCCTATTTTATTAATTGCAGTCTCCGAAAAAATCTCATTTATGCGGTTTGCGGTATAAAATCGGTTTCTATCCTTTTTAAAGAATTGCGCGTTTTCCTTCAAATTGATATTTGCGATAAGGAAATCAATGCTTTGTTTCATGATAGTGTTTGTTTTTTTAAGGAGTTGCGGCATACCCTTAGATTACTCTTCATTCAAAATCAACGCCTTAATGAACTCAGCTTGACCTTTTGGTAGCTTCTTTTTTTTACCAATAAATTTCTTGAGTTTCTGTAATGTTTTTTGTTTCAGTTTTCCTGTAGCAAAACTTATTAATTCATCAGTTTCGCTTACTAATCCAATTTCAGGGTTTACCAGATCAATATTAGTGGTCACCACCTGAACGTTAGGAACATAGTTATTATCGTCAAATAATTTTGAAACCAAAATACTCTGCCCATTTTCAAAAACAGCTTCGAGTAGCAAATTATATTTTCCTTTTGTTATAGTAGGTTGCTTATCAATGAAGGTGATTTTACCAGCCCCTAAGGGATCAAATCGAATTAATTGATCAACAAAATAATCATCTTTTTGAGGGCTGTTCAATAATTTCAGGTTGGCATTTGTCGGTTTAGATGGTTCTACAAATCTATCTTCTGAAATTGCTAGCAGTCTTTCAGCAATACTATCTAAGTATGAAATATCTTGAACAGCTTTCCATTTTTCAGGAATAATACTTTGTCCATGTAAAGCACCTATAAGCCCTCCGGTAAAAGCGGCAATACTATCCGTATCAGAACCTAAAGCATTAACTGATTGTATGATTGCTTCTAACGGTTTGTTATGAAACTTTGCAGTTAAATAAATGCCAGCAACTACCGTTGCAATTCCTGACCCTTTAGTAGCCGGATCAAAACAACCAATTTTACTCAATGTTTCGTAAACTGGGAAATTCTCTTTTAAACTCTTAAAAACAAATCGCAATTGGTTTTGTGCTTCACCTATTGTCTCTGCATAAAGAACTTCAAAAGGTTTGTTACTAAATTTATTCCACTCACTGAGCCATTCCTTTATTTCTCTTCGATTTGTAAATGACAATTCAAATTTCCTGGGAAAGTCTGAACCAATTTGAGTAATGTAATTTTCCCAATTAAAATCTTCAGGTTGGAAAACAATAATCTGGTTCAGTGCGTAGCCATATAGCATTGCTCCTAAAATTGCTCTTGGGTGACCGTGGGTTACTATGCTATTACAAAATATTTCTTCCTTGATCTTTTCAGAATTTCCAAGATTAGCTAGGGCAATTGGAAGTACCCTCATTGCCGCTCCATTAGCCCCACTATCCCGATAATCATTATTTTCACCATTAACCTTGAAATTGTAAAAATTATTATACCATTTGATTGATTTTCTTGAAATTTTGTCAGCTGCAGTTTTGACCGTTCTCCCACCACCTCTTGCATAATCTAACCAATTAGCTAATTCAGTTTTTGCAAAATAGTTATGATCAATACTACCATCACTCTTAATACTCCGAGCAACGGCTAACAGCAATTGAGTGTCGTCTGAGTATGACCCAGCCTTAATTGTATCTACGAAGCCATAAAAACGCCCGCCAACATTTTTTTTCCAAGAATAAAATTTTTCAATTTTTTCTGTTCCAAACTTTCCTTTTAATGATTGAGTATTTTTTTCAAATTCGGTTATCCAGCCGAGTGCATCCCCAATGGCAGATAGTTTGATGCTTCCTTTATATTTTGTTTCCGCTTTCATTATATTCGAGAATTATTGAACAATGCTGAATCAACAACAAAATTACTAGTATTATAGTCGTTTAATGCAGCCCTTCCTTTTGCCAAGTCTGTTTCATCCTTAAAGCACACCTCAACAATATCTGAAAGTGCGATTTCGTTTCTAACCAATACCTCTGCTTGAACATCAGTTGGGTATTTTAATTTTAAGTTCCCTCGTTGAGCCACTCCTATTTTTAATGAAAGCCCATTTTCAAAGAGCTTTCTAAATTTTTGAATATCGCCTGATATCCCGTATACATTCTTGGCAATTGAAGAAGCCGCATTGGTAACCGCAAATAACGTATTCTTCTCCAAAATGTATATCGGTTTAATTTTCAATACACACCAATTGATGTAAGGCTTATCACTTGTTCGTTCTCTAAATCTTTTGAAAAGAAAATGGTTCGGAGAGGATATTGAAAGATTGATGTAGTGCTTATCATCATATCGGATGCTGTCTAAGAACTCAATGAAATCTAGTAGATTATCATCAATATCGTTCTTTTCAAGTAATGCTCTCGATAGCAATTTACCTTGTTCAAATATACTTAACAGGTTAATGGTGGGTGTAAAGTGAATTAAATGTTCAATTCCCCTATCCGTAATCTCTTTTTGAAATTCTAAATGATTTTGTTTCAGTTCCATATTGAATTAAAAATGTAAATTATCAATCGAAGGAATTTTCGGGTTGCCGGACTTAAACAATTTTTTCAAGTAAATCTTCATCAATTTCAGATAGGTAACGAGATGGTTTACCACTTGAAAGTAAATACAGTCTTTCTCTAGCCCTGGTCATGGCAGTATAAAGTAACCGTCTTTCCGTTGATATATGAAATTCGTCATCTGCGTCATTGAACCCCGGCGGATAAGGAATAACATCGTCATTCAAGGCAATAATAAATACATTCTCAAATTCCAGTCCTTTTACAGAAGATAATGTGCAAAGTTTTATTGAATCACTTTCAAAATCAATATCCTCGGTCTTCAATAATTCTTGAACTTCAAATTTATTAGTTTCCAGAAAATCTTTAATGCCTCTGATTCCGCTATGGCTGCGGTGTAAAATAACAGTTGAATTAATATTACCGGACGACTTCAACTTATTTAATTCACGAAGGAGATAAACGCACTGATCATTCCAATTTGTAAAGTAACCGACTGCTGGTTTAGTTTCACCTTTGCGGGCTGTTTCAACTGTGGTAAAATCGCTTTTATCATCTTCTTTTTCAAGTAGAGAAAGTGCCGCTCTTACAATCTGCACGGTATTCCGATAATTTTTCTTAAACTCTATTGTTCTACCTCCCCGAACATTTAACCCGACTTCACCCCATGTGAAACCACTTTTGTATATTCGTTGTGCTGCATCAGCAATTATTGAAATGCTTTTTGTTTCGTCAGAAACAATTTGCGAAATTACCAAGATTTGTGCCTTGCTCAAATCTTGTGCTTCATCAACAATTATATGCGTGAACGGTTTTACTAAATTGGGATTTGCAGCAATAATTTTCAAACACAATAAAGCATAATCATCAAAATCCACTTGGTCGTTTGCTTGTAACTGAGAATTATAGTCTGTTTGAATTTTCCAAATGATCTCTTTATCAACCTTTGTTACCCTGTCATTTGTTCCTCTGCCAGTTCTTTTTGCTTCAAAATATTCTTCCTTAGTTTGAAACGCTTTCCCTTTAATCCAAGCAATTTCTTCAAGGAAAAAATCTACAGATTTGCTGGCAATAGCATGTGAAGAGTACTTTGCTTTAATTGTAGCAACAATCCCGAGTTGAGCTGCACCAGAAGTCGTTTTCCAAATTCTTCTATTTCTGCCATTTTCTAAAATGTCGGTACTCAATGGTATTCCATTTGACTCAATAAAATGATAAGCCCACTTGTGAAAATTTGTTACAAAAACATTGATTCCTTTCGGCTTGGTCGGCTTTATCTCCTCGCTATCTCGCTGATAGCCGCCTGAAATTTGGCGTGTTATCGCATTGATGTACTTTACAAGTGTCTTATTGTATGTGAATATCGCAACTTTAGCTTCTAAAAATAAATTTGATTGTGTGTCTAGCAAATGTTTCGCTCGATAAAGTGCAACCGTAGTCTTACCGCTGCCAGCAACACCCTTTATTTGGATTGGGTCAGTAGATTGCAAAAATAATACTCGTTTTTGTTCCCCTTTTAGTACGATTGGTTTTAATGGCATAAAGTCTGGCTTTGTAGTAATGAATATGGTTAAGAATTTTTAATAAAATATTGAGCTATTGGGTTTAATTGCTTTCTACTGCAGACCTACTGATTTTTCTTAAAATTCTCTGCTTGTTCAAAAATCTCCACATACACTTCGTCCCGCTCCACTGGTGGATAGCCAAATTCATCAAGTAAAAGTATAAGCCCAACTTTCATAGCAGATTTTATGTCATCTCGCTTATTCCAATCGGGGAATTTGGCTTGTCCGTCAACAAGGTCTTTGACGGCTTTTGCCAATTCAATCATCTTATCATCCGGGTATTTGAAGTCATATTTTATGCACAGTTCTTTAAGTATGTCATAAAATGCTTTCTCCTGAAAATCGATGCCTAACTCATCACCTGCTGAAAATTCTTTGTGAACTTCCCAAATTAGATCGGTCAGAGCGTTTGCCATTTCCTCATAAACTTCACTTTTCAATATGTCGTTTGCATCACGGTTGTTATAACGCTCAACAAGAGCTTGCATCTTTTTAGTGAAGTCAATCCCCTTTACCCGGTTTACTTTTCTGATTTCTCCAATGACTTTTGCTAACAACTGTTGCAGCAGCTTTATTTTGGTGTTCGGTAGTTTGATTTTGTCAATCTTTGCCAAATAATCTTCATCAAAAATGTCTTGCTCAGTTTCTTCGTTATCACCGAGTTTGAATATTTCTTCTACTCCGTCACTTTGCAGGGCTTCTTTTATCATTTCCCTCACCCTTGTATTCATTTGCGCCGTATCAGGTGCATTGCCCTTGGTGAGCTTAAAAACAATAGAGCGAACAGCTAGATAAAAATGAGTGTAGTCTCGTTCCAACTGCGTTAATTGCTCACTACCTGCACAAATATCGTAGGCGGCTTTTAGTCGTTTTACTAGTCCCATAAACCGTGTTTCCACGTCTTTGGTTTGTTGTATATGCTCAGCCGCTAAGTTCAATGTGTTTAACTGTTGTATAGTTGTGCCGGTAAAATATTTAGTGCTGTCGAAGCTGTGAAACAGTTTAGCCAGCAGGTCTAAGTGATTTCTTACAATGATTAAAGATTCAGCAATATCTTCAAAATTGTCCTTATCACCTTCGCTGTACTGCTTCAAGGCAAGGTTCATTTGTGTTTTGATGCCAATATAATCTATCACCAATCCTTTGTTTTTTCCTTCAAACTTCCGGTTTACCCTTGAAATGGTTTGAATTAAATTGTGGCGCTGTATCGGCTTGTCAATATATATGCTGTCCAGAAACGGCACATCAAATCCCGTAAGCCACATATCCACCACCAGGGCGATTTTGAAATTTGATTTTTCGTTTTTGAATTGGCGGTCTAATTCTTTGCGGTAATCTTTTGTGCCTAATAAATCATAGAGGGTTTTGTCATCGTCTTGCCCTCTGGTCATTATCATTTTAATGCGTTCAATCGGTTTTAGTTCCCGCTTGTCTTTATCAGTAAGTTCTGCACCTTCTTCGGCTGCCAGCACTTCGTTCCATTCGGGTTTTAGGGCTATAATGTTTTTATATAACTCATAAGCAATTTCACGGGTGCTGCACACAAACATGGCTTTGCCTTTTACAGTAGAACCTTCGGAAACTCTTTTCTCATAATGCTTCACAAAATCGACTGCAACTTCTTTCAGGCGTTCGGGATCTCCAATAATGGCATACATCTGTGCCATTTCCTTTTTACTTTGCTCTATCTGATTTTCATTGCTTCCTATCTCTGCACACTTGGCATAATAATCCTCAATCTCTTTGAGTTTAGAGTTATTCAATAGCACTTTAGCAGCCCTGCCCTCATACACAATTCTTACAGTGATTTCATCTTTCACAGATTCGGTCATGGTGTAGGCATCTACTACTTTTCCGAATACATCGAGTGTTGCATCTATTGGAGTGCCAGTAAAGCCTACAAATGTGGCATGTGGTAACGAATCATGCAGGTATTTGGCAAAGCCGAACGTTTTGGTAACGCCTTTGTCGGTTACTTTTACTTTTTGGTCAAGGTTTACCTGACTGCGGTGAGCCTCGTCTGAAATACAGATTACATTGCTTCTGTTAGTTAGCAGTTCGGTATCTTCGGTAAACTTGTGAATTGTGGTTAAGAAAACGCCGCCGCTTTGTCGACCTTGCAATAATTCTCGCAGGTGTTGCCTGCTTTCTACGCTTAGTACCGTATTGTCGCCGATGAAATTTTTGGCATTGGTAAATTGTCCCGAAAGCTGGTCGTCTAAGTCGGTGCGGTCGGTAATTAGTACAATTGTTGGACTTTCAAAGTATTCGCTTTTCATCAACAACCGGGTGAGGTAGAGCATAGTAAAGCTCTTTCCGCAGCCAGTAGCACCAAAGTAGGTGCCTCCCTTTCCGTTTCCTTCGGGTTTTTGAGCCTTCTTTATATTGTCATATAATGCTCTAGCGGCATAATACTGCGGGTAGCGGCAAACAATCTTCTCGTTTTTCTTTGAACTGTCGGGTATATAAATGAAGTTGCGGATAATATCACGCAAACGGCTTTTATGAAACATTCCCTGAATGAGTGTAAACATACTATCGATGCCATCCACCTCTTTTGCCAGCCCTGCAACCCTGCGCCAGGCATAGAAAAACTCGTAAGGCGCAAAGAATGAACCTGCTTTATTGTTTACGCCATCACTGATAACACAAAAGGCATTGTATTTAAACAGTTCCGGAATGTCCCTGCTGTAACGAACAGTTAGTTGCTTGAAAGCATCATAAACCGTTGCTTCTTCACGAATGGCACTCTTAAATTCAAATACCACCAGCGGCAGGCCGTTAATGTAAACGATGCCGTCAGGTATGCGTTTTTCTGAACCGAGTATCTCCAGTTGGTTTACAAACTTGTAAATATTGTTGTCTACACCGTATTCTGCCCGGTCTTCGGCTACTATTGAAACGAGTTGTTCTTCTTTAGGTTGGCGATGTTTGTTTAGTCCCGCATAATTAATCAACTGAATGTATATGTCTTTCTGGCTGCGGTCTTCTCTTTTCAGGATAAAACCGTCCGAAAGCATTTTTAAGAATGTTTTATTGCTTTCGTATAGGTCAGAAGCCGAAAGAGATTTGAGCTGAAGAATAATAGATCGGGTTTCGTTTACGGTAATGCCCTGAATAGAGTATTGATCGAGTAAGAAGTTTTGTAAATCTTCTTCTATCAATACTTCCTCTGGCCGCCGGGCAATTGTAATGCCGAGGTGATGGGGAAATCCTTCCTGCACTAGCAACTCTGTAAACGCCCGCTCTAATTTTTCTTCGGTGAATTTCATGGCTTCGATTCAATTTTTATTGTCCAAGAAATAGTTTTCAGTCTTTCTTGAATTCTTTTTAAGCTATCCAATACATCTTTGTCATTAGGAAAATCTCCATACACTAAGTTTTTAAAATCACCGCTATAAACCGTTTTCAATTCAACCCAAACATTTTCCAGATTTTTGAATATAAGTGCCTCATTGGGGTGATGATTAAGCCACTTATTGTTGTTTCTAAAACTTGCCACATCATCATTTGCGACTTTCAACAGCATTTCATCAAAAGCAGGTGAATTGAAAAAATCAGAAAATTCTTTTTCTTTGAGTAGCTGGTGTAAATCGTAAGTATGCCTGATCTTTTTCTTTAAATCACCTATCGGATCTTCGCCATAAGAAAAGCGAACCAAGCTCATTATCTTTTCACAAATGGTTCTTGTGGGTTCTAATGCCAGCAAATTGAAAGGAAGTAATCCGGTTTCATTCGCTATTTCGGTCTGTCCGTTATTGAGCATCATATTGCCAACAAATGAAATAATGCTTTTGGTCGAATAAGGTTCATAATACCCCAACCAAGTTGATTCTAATACAATCACATCTCTTACTTGTCCGTAATTACCTTCAAATGTTTTGTTATATGCGTGTGCCGTTTTTCGGTTCATCCCCATTTTGTGGGTAACGCCTTCAATAGCTACCTCCGGCAATGCGGCTTCTACTACTGTGCTTACCGCTTTTAACTTAGACTTTAATCTACTATCGGTTTCTCCTTCACGCCTCAATACCACTAAATCTATATCTTCCGAAAATCGTTCTATCATATTGTAGCACTTGGATAGTGCTGTCCCTCCTTTAAATACGGTGTCTTTGCCAATTTCATTGTTGAAAATGGTAAATAAAGCATAGGTTACCCAATAATCCTTTTCTACAAATTCCGGGGGTATATTCATTTGTTGAGCCGTTACACGAATGGCATCCCTAAACAAATTTTTGTTTTCGTGCAGCTTCATTCTATGTTCCAGTTTTTAATGGTGGGCAAATCTGTTTTTTTTAACCCCAATTTTATCTTTGATAGTGGATTCAGGCTTTGTTTAAGTTTAACTATGTTCGATTGTACATTTAGATTTTCAAGCATAGCACCTAACAATGCCCGTACCCTTGGTGGGTAGAGTAGCGCATATTTAATCAGGTCTGCTATTTGCTTTTCATTTAAGGTCTTTAATTTGCCGGACAGGACTTTCACCGCTTGGCTTACCGGGCAATCAGGAATTCGTTTACTGTCTTTGATGGCATCTAAAAACCCTAATAGCTCATAATTGGCTTCTGTTACTTCTGTATAGCTTTTTACGGCATCTGCCTTTATAGCACCCCGGTTTATAGAAATACGTTTACCCCTGCTGGCTATTTTGATACGAAAAGCCATTTGGGTGGTTAATCCCATTCGGTTGTACAGAGAAAACCCTGTTTCGTAAGCTACCCGCTTGCCATTTTCGAACAAATATGGGCGTAGCTGCTCGCTGTAATCTGGTTTAAGTTCCCCAAAAACCGTTTGTTCTGGCTTGTAGAAAATACCTTTCGATACTTTTTTAATATTGCCATCGGTTTGTAAGCGTTCCAGTGCCTTGGCGGCAGTTTGGTATTCTTCTTTGGCAATACCCAAATCGGCATACCCAAAGGTTTTGCCTTCGGGCAGCTTCTTTATTCGGGTTCGTATTTGTGATGCCAGCGTCATATTGCAAAGGTAGCTATAATTTTAAAATGTCAAGTTTATGGAGCAAAAAACTTGACATTTTCCTGCTGTAACGGCTTGAGAATCGCTCTGATTTTTCATCGGTGAATATCATTTATGTCGATGGCAACCCTAATTTATCAAAAAATGCCTTGTTTCTTTCTCTTGCCATGTTCAGCAATCTATCAAATGATATAACTTCAATATAAGAATTGTAAGTTTTGTGAAACCCAAAATAGCCCATTTTGTCTGACGTAACTCGTAAATCAAGAAAATCACACCTGTCTTTTATTGTAGGAGTAATATCACAAATCACATAACAGAACCCTGGAATGTCATCTGAATTGGGAATTGGCCTTCCGGTTTCTGTCGTTACACTACCACTGCGCACTCTCTTTAAATAACCTAGTGCCTGTTCAATAGGATCCTTTTCCTCACCAGCCTTTGCATCGTTTCGCATGGGTCTTTTGATTTCAATAACTGTAATCGAAGCAAGAGGCAAATTATTACCGTCATTAACAAGTAGAGGATTGTCATAAACATTTAGTCCCAAAAGATCGGGTTCTTTTGTGGAATTAGATGCAGTAATAGGTATTGAGTTTATTGTTTTATCTGATGCCAAAAAATTGTGAAAAGCAAGTCGTTCATCTACAAGCCAAAGATTACTGTCCTCAAATTTAATTTCATCACTTACTTTTTGCATTGGCATAATCAGCTTGTGCAATACATCTTCTTTGGAATATTTCCCGTCAGGCCCTCTCTGTATCGCCTTACCAAGTATGTCTAGGATGACTTTTCTGTGAGCAACATAATTAGCCAAATCAGAACGCTTCAAATCGCTCGCCTTTGCCAAATACTCATCTACTCTTTGACTATATTCGTCTTTGTCTTCTATTCCATCAGGCAACATTAGATCATGTCCTTCTTTAAGCAACTCGGATTCAAAAGCCATCAAATGAGAGTGGAGTTTAATGTCTAAATCTTTATCGGAAATGCTAGGGTCAACGATTTTTTCAGTATCGGTTAATCTACCTAAAATTGGTCGGTATCTTGGCGCCTTTGTAGCTACGAAATCTGTCAATCTCTTTATGCCAATTTGCTTATTTTCAGACAGATATTGTTCTAGGTATTTTGCAATAATATCAATTGCGCTATTTCTGATCTCAGCAAAAGAAATTTCGTCATCAGCAAAAAACCCTTCAACCGTTTCTGAAATATTAAATCCCACCCTTTCAGGATTGACTTTTTCAGTTAGATATTCTGAAGTCAAAAAACACATGTAAGCAAAGGTTTCTGAACCATCATTTAAAAAACCAAACAACCCAGGGATTTTTCCCTGCAGGGATTCTTCTTTTACAACTCTATTTGCAGCACTGAAAAATATACTATGCTTATTTTGTAGTGAAGATTTAAGTTTAACATGAGTAATATCAAAGGTTCTTTCTTTAATTGTAAATGTTGCTGTTTCAGAAGCGTTAATCATTAGGGTGTCATACTCTTTCGAAAGAGATATTTTTTCATCTGAATCCTCAACATAGATTTCTGGTGCCCCTCCATTTCGTATAAAATACCACAAGCAATGTTCAAGTAAATCACGAGAAATAGTTCCGGCTGTTTTACGTAAATATTTTTGATAATCTTTTTGAATGTCAAGCAACTTAATTGAAGTTTCAATCTTCGCTTTCTCTGTTTCTTTCAAATTTTCATTATGGATATCACCTATTGCATTGAAATCAAAAGTCCTCGTGTAAACGCTTCCATTTTCTTGAAAAACGCTTTTTACACTGACTTTCTTAAAGGCTTTGAGCCATAGTAATCTGCCAACACCTCTACAACCAAGTGCAATTTTATATTCAGAATCGAGTGTTTTAAATGAATTGTAATTATCAGTATTGAAACCTAGTCCATCATCAACTATCTCAAAGCCAATAATGTCAGGCTTTATGTCAAAATTTGTTGCTTGTTGTGACCGTATTATTTTTATCGTAATTGTACTCTTCAAATCTGAAGTACTATCTTTCAATTTCAATGAAGAATCAATTGAGTGTATAGAATTAACAACTGCCTCAAACAAAGGATACAACACATTTGTTAAAGGCAAGTTGGTGTTTCTTAATCGACCTTTTAAACTGGTATTTAAGCTCATGACATTTCTTATTTTAATTTTCTACAGTCGCTAATTTCGAAAGTAGCAAGTTTTTAAATTCTACTAACTTGATGTTATATTGAATCTCTGTTTCAATAGCAACAAACACCTTATTGACGTTATTATCAAATTTTTTTGCAACAAATTCATCCGGGACGATAACCTTAAATCCTTCAATTTCTTCCTTTGTTATTGCTTCCCTTGTTGAACCAGATTGGCTTACACCTAGTAATTTTGCTTTATTATCTGAGTAACACAGTAGGCACAAAAGATAATATGATAAGTGATATTCTACTTTCGGCCTAATAATCATGACATGTTGATTTACTCTAGCTGGTAGAACAAATTCCGGCACCATACAGCAACGTGCAACAGAAACACCAGTGATGTTTAGTAAAATATCGTGCTTTAAGACGGTGACACCGCCTAATGCCTTTGCTTGATTATCATCGATAAATGCCAAATCATCCGAGGAAAAAATAAAATCGTAAACATTCATACTTCTAATCAATGAAGTTCCAGTTTTATGATAACTTTCTTTTCCGCCCGTCGGCGTAGATCCGCTTCCAATTTTAGAGCAGATAGATTTGAGTGGCTTGTATTCCCACCCCTCTGGTATCTCCTTACCCAATTCCTCGCACCATACCATTTCCCCGCCGTTACTTTCATAAGGCTGACCGTTTTCATCGGGAAATTCAAATTCCACAAACCACCTCTTATAAACTGCCTGTGCGGTTTCTTCCAGTTTTTGTATCAGTTGTTCGTTGAGTTTTATGCGGTTTTGGATGGTGTTGTATTCTTTTACAATTTCTCTTTGTTTGGAGATGGAGGGGATAGGGAGCAGCGTATTGCACATTTCTTCCCAATCAAATATTTCTCTGGCACTTCCATGGCTTTTAAATCGTGCATACCGGTCAAACTCCGGTCTGCGAAACCACATCATTAAGTATTCAGGTTCCAGTTGGCTCGTGTCTTTAACTTCAAAAGGTATATATGCCTGCGAAATCAATGCTTTTTCATATTCATTAAACAGAGCGATGGTAATCTTATCTCCATTTCTGGAAGTTACCGGGCCATACGCAAATTGATTTTTTTCGATAATTCTGTAGGTTGACATGTCCGTCCCTATTGTATTTGCAATAGACGGGATGAACTTTTTTTGAATGCTCAATCCTACTAACGGCAAATTACCTAAATCACTATTTCTACCAATGACAGGCTGAATATATTTACCCAAGGGCTTATAATTTGATTTCATAACCTAATTCTTTAAATACGGTTAGTAAATCATTTTTAGAAGCGGCTTCAGCTTTCAGCAGGTCAGCAAAATCGGTTTGTAGAGCCAGCATCTTCTCATCAAAATCAATATTCTCATCCCGGTTCACAAACTCTATGTATTTGCTTGGCACCAATGAAAAATCTTTTTTCTCAACTTCACCATAATTTGCTGAGTAAGAGAATTCAGGAACGTTATCAATTTCCTTTGTTTGCCATAGATGGTATGTGCTTGTTACTTTTTGAATGTCGGCATCGGAAAACTGTGTGTACTTCTTTTCAAAAGGTTCGCCCATTTGCCGCAAGTCCATAAACAAGATTTCTTTTTCCCGCTCCCGGTAGTTTCGGGTTTCTTCACCCACCGTTTTATTTTGAGCCTTTTTGTTTTTGTTTACAATCCATAGTGTAACACTGATGTCGGTGGTGTAAAACAAATTGCGTGGTAATACCAAAATGGCTTCCACCAAATTATTTTCAATCAGCTTTCTGCGTATCTTATACTCTTCGCCACCGCCACTTAGCGCACCGTTTGCCAATATAAACCCTGCTACACCGTTGTCGCTTAGTTTGCTCACCATATTCAGTATCCAGCCATAGTTGGCATTGCTTTTGGGTGGCACATCGTAACCACGCCAGCGTGGGTCGTCCACTAGTTCAGTATCTGCCCGCCAGTCTTTCTGGTTAAAGGGCGGGTTAGCCATTATATAATCGGCTTTCAGGTCTTTATGCTGGTCGTCAGCAAAAGTATCGGCTGCTTTTTCGCCCAGGTTGCCGCTAATGCCCCTTATAGCAAGGTTCATCTTTGCCAGTTTGTAGGTGGTGTTGGTATATTCCTGTCCGTATATAGAAATTTCCTTTTTATTGCCGTGGTGTGCTTCTATAAACTTTATACTCTGCACAAACATGCCGCCACTACCACAGGCGGGGTCGTAGATAATGCCCTTGTAAGG
This sequence comes from uncultured Flavipsychrobacter sp., assembly GCA_964652995.1. GTDB lineage: Bacteria > Bacteroidota > Bacteroidia > Chitinophagales > Chitinophagaceae > Nemorincola. The sequence continues at coordinate 54,206 of CAZZCR010000031.1, forward strand.
CTCTATCATTTCGGCAATCAGGTTTACAATACTTTTGGGAGTGTAGAATTCCCCCTTGCCTTTACCCTCAGCCAGTGCAAATTTGGAGAGGAAGTATTCATACACTTTGCCCACCACATCTTGTTTGGGGTCTTTCGTAGTGTCTATATCATTGATGGTATCAAGCAGAGAAGCCAATTTGGTAACATCCAGTCCCAACCGGGAAAAATAATTGTCGGGCAGGGCACCTTTCAGCGATTTGTTGTTTTTCTCTATTGTATGCAGGGCGGTATCTATAAGCAGGGCAATGTCGTTTTGCTTCGATTTTTTGATAAGATAACTCCAGCGGCTGGTTTCTTCCAGAAAAAACACATTGCTCATATTATAGAAGTCTGCCAGCTCTATGTATTTTTCTTTGCCTTCGGCTAACAGTTTCGCTCTATGATCTTCAAACTTGTCGCTGGCAAACTTCAGAAATATCAGTCCCAGTACAACATGCTTATACTCGGCAGGCTCTACACTACCTCTCAATTTATTTGCGGCTTCCCACAGGGTTACTTCAATTGCCTTTTCTTTTACTTCTTTTTTAGCCATTTCAACGTATGTTCTTTTAATATGTAGCCTGAAATTAATTTTCACCGGCTATTACACTCTGCCAGCAATAGTATTGCTTCTAAGCTAATGCAGCGTTCACTAAATCTGTTTTTTTCTTGCAGTTTTTGCACATTTTACAAGCAAGTCAAATGTAATCCAAAATCATCTCATTGTATAGTGATGTGTATGTCCTTTTTACATCAGATTGATTGTTGAGACAGGCTCTTTCTCATGGTGTTCGTTACAAGAGGCAGGTAGCGAGTTTGTTACTATACTGTCATATACCAATGGTTGTTGTCGCTAATTGTATAGTGTTTGTTACTTTACGCAAACCGGTATTGATCTTATCGTTTAACGTTGACTCAGTATATCTTCTTACGCATTTCCGGCAGCAATTCTCTTTCATCATTTATCCATTCCGGCAGGCAATAAAAGTTACCCCGGACACCCTGTAGTTTATACGGTATTAGCCGGTGGAATTTTATTGCAGCATTTAGTGACGGCGATATGAATTTTTCTTTACTTGCTTTTTCGTGAAGTCCTGGCTCCCTCCGAAGCAGCAGCGTAATTATTTCGGCAGAACGGAGCGGTCGATTTTCTTTGGCTATTACAAAGACAATTTTACTAACCCATGTTCTATTTTCATCGTATTTGTCATTTGGGTTTACATATTGGTCTAGTAACAAACGAAGTTTTATGATCTCGTTATCCTGCTTGTGCAATTGCTCTTTTGTTTTATCGAGCTCCTTTTGCGCCTCCGCATACCTCTTTTTTAGTCTCTCAAGCTTAAGTTCTAGAAATGACGGTTTATCTCGACTGTTTTCTTCCATGATGTCAACGTGAATTTGAACCTTTGCAAACAATTTCAAATCAAATCTACGATTAATCTAAATTCCTCGCTTGATTTTGGGGTTGGAGTGTGTGTTTAATCTAAATCCCCCTCGATTGGGTTTTCTTAGTTGTGTGATACTAAAATAACTATACAGCTTTTTGTGTGATACTGAAATAACTATACAATTATTTCTTAATCTAATACTCTGGCGACACCTTACATAAACCACAGACAACATAATGACTAACAAAACATAATTGGTTTCCGCCACATCCTATAATCGAGGAAATATTTGCCTGATCGGGGAAATATTTGCCTGATCGGGGAGGATCGCGCCTGATCGGGAAAGCAGGCAATGTACCCATATTACCTTTGTGGTATGTCATTCAAACCAGGGAAACAGATAGAGCAGCAGTGGCCAAAATAGTTAAAGAGAGTAAGAACAATTCATGGAATGATGTCCAAATTCATGGAATTATCTCCAAAAGCTCGGAAAATCTCGCCATTAGCAGAAAGTAGCCCTTTTCGACTATTGTACTTTTATGTTCTAAAACAAAAAAAACATGATAGATTCAACTTAAAACTGAACAGAGATTATTTAAAATGGAAATTAGAATGCCAAATGGAAATTGAATATACAATCATCTTAAAAACGTAACAGAAAAATGAGTTCGAATAAAATCAAATATAGCGAAGAGAAAATCAACCTTATTTACAAAATGTTAATCAAGGAAAAAGAGGCTGGCAATATTAAAGAATTCGACATAACGGTGGATTCACTAAAAGTGATTTCTCGTACCAGCAACCTTGATCGCTTCATGACATTCAAGGAATTTATTTTAGCGGATACAGAGACCATTAGAGTTAATATCTATGATGGTAAATCCAACAGATGTTCACACCATACATACACATTACAGGATGTGATAAGTATTCAGCGAAATTTTGATGTTGTAATTGGAAGCGAGATCGAGAGACAATTGAAATGCCCTACTCCAGATTTAAGCCCGGTAAAAAAGACGTTTACTTTTCCGATTGCAATAGAAGCTATAACCAGAGAACAAGCCGAAAAAATAGCAGAGCATTTGTCGGCTATCGCAACGTTGCTAAATGCCGCATAAATGCCGCACGAGTAAACATTGTTATATTTTATGAGAGAAAATGACCCAGAGGAACAAGAACAAAACTAAATATTCATCCTGATAATTGCTTGATACAGAAATGCTTAAGCCCTTTTTGCACCAAGTAAACGTTGCTGAATAAAAAGTTAAAAAGACCCCATAGGAAAAAATATAACCACATTGATAATCAAGTAGTTGTAACTTAGTCATGAGAAAAGTAAAGAATAATAATATCATCCCATTTAGAGAAAGTACCAATAATGTCGAAGTAGCAACAGAAGATCAAATGCCTTTAGGAAAGTGCAGGGAATTGCTAAAAGGTAAGAGCAAGAAATACACGGACGAAGAAATACTATTGATAAGGGATTGGTTTTATAAACTTGTTCAAATTACCTACGATGAATACTTTGTTAATCAGCAACCTTGTATTACTATTCCACTAACAGAAAACCAAAATGATGACAATGAGGAACGCCATTATTTACGTGCGGGTTAGCACAGAAGAACAATCAGAAAAGGGTTACAGCCTTGCGCATCAGGAAGAAAGACTGCGGAATTATTGCAAGCAGCACAATATCACGGTGGTGGGCTTCTACAAAGAAGACCATTCAGCCAAGACTTTCGAGCGGCCTGCTTTTAATGAGCTATTATCCTACCTTAAAAAGAACAAAAAAGCCGTTGACCTGCTGTTGTTCTTGAAATGGGATAGGTTTAGCCGAAATGCAGGAGATGCCTATGGGATGATCAATACGCTGCACAAGCTTGGTGTAGAACCACAGGCTATGGAGCAGCCGCTGGATTTATCCGTACCCGAAAACAAAATAATGCTTGCGTTCTATCTTGCTGCGCCCGAAGTTGAAAATGACCGCCGTTCACTAAATGTTATTGCAGGAATGCGCAGGGCTATGAAGGACGGCAGGTATTGTACCACTGCACCCAAAGGTTATAAAAATGCACGCAATGACATGAACAGGCCTATTATTGTGCCGGGCAATGATGCCCATTTGGTGCGATGGCTTTTCGAAGAAGTAGCAAGCGGCATCAATAACGTAAAAGACCTTTGGAGGGTAGCGGTCAAAAAAGGGCTAAAGGTGGGTAGAAGCAATATTTTCTATCTGCTTCGCAACCCCGTTTACATGGGCAAGCTTTATGTTCCTGCCTACAAGGATGAGGAAGCAATGATGGTAAAAGGGATACATGAGCCGTTAATTTCCGAAGGGCTATTTTATGAGGCACAGGATGTTTTGGATGGCAAGAAAAGAAAACAGGCATCCGTACAAACGGGTAAAGCTGAATTGCCGTTGAGGGGCTTTTTAATCTGCCGTAAATGCGGGAACAGATTAACTGGCAGTGCATCTACTGGAAGAAGCGGTAAATACTTCTATTATCATTGTACGAGTAAATGTGGTGAAAGATATAAGGCAGAAGAAGCCAATGACCACTTTTTCTCGGAACTGCAAAAATTCAGCACCTATGAAGAAGAGATTTCGCTTTTCGAGGGTATAGCAGCGGACTATTATAAAAAGGTGGGTAAGCATAAGAGCATTAGCTTAAAAGAAATAGACGAGGCTATAGAAAAGAACCAAGCGAGAATAACCAACGCATTGCGTAAAATGTTAGACGATGAAATAACCTCTTTGGATTACAGGGAGATTAAAAACCTCTATGAACCCGAAATAGAGAAGCTAACTAAGAAGAAATATGACTTGAGTAAGGTGGATGATAACCTGATGGCTTACATAACCACAGCTACAAAGGTACTGCGTGACTTGCCCAATTACTATGAGAATGCAACGCTATCTACTAGGCAAAAGCTGATTGGTTCGATGTACCCTGAGAAATTGGTTTACGAAAATAAATCTTATCGAACCACAAGAATTAACGAGGCTGCCCGTGTAATATGCAACCCTGA
>CAZZCR010000032.1:0-57148 GCA_964652995.1 uncultured Flavipsychrobacter sp.
GCTCCCACCAATGAAAGTACCTTCGCACCCCTCGTTAGTGCTCGCCCGCTTGGCCACCGGCTGCGTTACGGCTTTTTGCTGCCAATGCTAACGCGCATTTCATGCCACGCAAAAAGCCTGCACTGTGTAACCTGGCGGTAACCCGCTGGTCAGGTTACCCCAGCCTGTGGCACTCGCAACTTCATTCCTCACTGTGTTCGTCATTCCGTTTTCCGGCGAGCCGCACAGCACTGCCCGCAATGAAATATTGCAGTCAGTGTTTAGCCGCACACAACCGAAATTTTGTTATATCGTTTGCCAGCTAACAGAATATTATTCATTCAAGAGCGCTTTACGTAATGTGGAGAAATTCAGTTTCACATCCAGCATGCCAAACACATGTCCATGCTCGTCAATTTTAACTGTTATCGGCACCCATAAGTCATCGATTATGCGGATACGCAATTTCCCGTTAATCGTCGAATTTGAAACCTTTTCGCCAGGTAGAGGATTGGATAATACATTGTAATAACTGCCGCTAAGTTTAAATTCAATAAACGACCTGTCATATTTTGTATTAAATACAAAGTTCAAGCCGGGTTCTAATGAAATGACGTTTCTGGTCAGAGTGCTTCCTCCGTTGTTAACTTTACTCATACTGTCCTCAACTAGTACATTAAGCTCCAACCGAAGTCTATTCTTGATCTTTGATAGACCCATCAAGAATTCTGTAGAAAACAATGCAGTATTAAACGTAGCATTGTCAGATCCTGTTAAAACTGGATTTGGCTTAAATATCCCGTTTGCTGAAATAGTCCAAAGTGGTTTTTTCTGCCATTCATCGACCAAGTCGAGATAATCTTTATGGCTCTCCTTTCGGAATTTAAATCCAGGATTTTCAACGTGGATTGTGGCTAGGCCGTTCTTCTGTACTATATCACGGATGATCAATTGAACACTATCTGATAACGAACCGAATGTTACCGTTGTGTCATTCATCCATTTAGAAGATTCAATTACAAGTTGTTTCTCCAGACTTTTGGAAATTTCTTTTGATTTTAGCTTTTCTGCAATTAGGGCATTCAATTTCGTAAAATCATTCGGTCCAGATGCGCGCCGGATAAATTCGTCGGATACTGCATAGTCTCTTGCATTAACCAAGGCATATTTGAGGCCCAAAGCAAAGCCTTGAATGCGGTAATTTGAATCAAGATTTGCATCTATTGAAAAATTCAAATCTCTAAGATGCCGGTATCGGACGTAATTCGTGTCAATAAGCAAATTCGGATTTGATTTCGCCATTACAGCGAATGGATTTGATGTGAATGCTACGGCCTTGTTTGAGCCGGATATGTTTTTGATCGCGCCTTGGAAGAAGCTAACAAAAACATCTTTGTAGTTTCCGGTGGCTAATGAATCTGCAGTTAGCCCCGAGATTCGTTCCTGGCCAAAAGAAATTGTCCCTAGCGACATACAACATAGGCAGGTCAGTAAAAATTTTGTCTTCATCTGGTGGTGTTTTATTGAATGATAAAATTGTCCAGGATTCTACCTGCTGGGTAATATTTAGGTGTTTCTGGCATTGTTGGCGGATCAATGTCAATTTGTGCGTTTCCCGCGCAAGCACCCTCGATGCTGAGTATGTCGCCAGGTTCGACTGAATCGAAAGTGATTGTTCCTGTTTTAGTGGTTGACTTACTTACATTGTTGCCATTAACTGGCATAAATGTGACCGTCAAATTACCTTTCCCTTGTGTGAATCTGATTTTTATTGTTGCTAACATGTTGGTGTGGTTTTTGGTCAAAATATAGTTGTTAAAGTAAAGGTCGCAATTGTCCTAAAATTCCTTTACGGGTAAAACACCCGCTCAGTCTAAGCTATTCAACGGTATATCGTGCGTTTTTCAGTTAATCGCTGTTTGTTTAGTTTGATCTTTTCCTGTTTCTTCTTTCTGCTGCCTGCTAGCAAAGGTATCAGCCTGCGCCGCGAAGGCCAAGGTCAGCACTTCGCATGCGCTCCGTTTGTGAATTTGCACAACAAAATCTCCACCTCTCTTTTTGAATATCCCCATTTTGTCGGGTAGTATTTTCTTGCGCAAAACCTTGCTCCTTCTCTCTGCATGCTTTGTTCTTTGCCGCTATCGGCAGCAGTAAGACCTTTTTTAGCCGAATTGGCTCTTGCCTCATTTACATGCACTCAAACTGTATAACATGGTATCTAAAGACACGCTCGCCCAACTTATGAAATTGTCATGGCACATTCAGAAAACACGCAGGCATTCGCGGAGTAAAGCTCTAACGGCAGCGTGGACAATTGTTTCAAATGAAGACATTACGGTGTTCTATCTGACCCGGAAACTGAATCACAATCGGCCGCTGAAGCCCGCTAATGCTGACCAGTTTGTACTATTCAATAAGTAACCAATTTTTAACCACATAAAACAATTTGTATGGAAATCACAGGACGCATCGTAGCTGATGCAGAAGTAAGAAAAACGAAGAGCAACAAAGATGTTGTATCGTTTACACTGGCAGTAAACGACGGGTATAAAGACCGGAACGGAGAGTGGAAAGAGCAGTCAGAGTATTTTCAGTGTGCGTACTGGCAGAAGAGCACAGTGGCTTCCGTATTACGAAAGGGGGCAATAGTAACGATCTCCGGACGGATTCACCTCAATGAGTACAAGGGAAAGGATGGGAATAAGTACGCCAATCTCGCGTTCCATGTAAATAGCGTTCAGGTCATCAGCGGAGCACGGAAGGCAAATCCAACGTCTCATGAAGTTGCCACCTCTGCAGCTGGGAGTAACACTAAAGACGATCTCCCATTCTAATTCATCAAAAACTTAACAATCAAATACTATGGCACACAACATTAATTTCAATGAGCAAACAGGGAAATACAGTTTCTTCTCAGTACAGCAGAAAGCATGGCATGGACTGGGTCAGATAGTTTCAGACTATCCAACGAGCAAAGAAGCATTACAACATGCCGGGTTAGATTACGAAGTAATAAAGCGCCCGAATATGCACACGCTCGATAATCAGCAGGTTATTACATCAAAGACCTCCTTTTTTACGTATCGACCCGATACCGGCGCAGTATTGGGAGATAGACTTGGTGCCGACTACCAGGTAGTACAGAATGTGGATGCGTTCAGTTTCTTTGATGCAATAGTCGGCGGAGACGGAATTCAGTATGAAACAGCTGGCGCACTCGGCAAAGGCGAGAGAATTTTCATAACCGCGAAATTGCCCGGGTATATAAAAGTCGGGTCGGATGACCTTATTGAAAAGTACCTGCTTCTTACGACATCACACGATGGATATGGCAGTATAACTGCCGCATTTACTCCGATCAGGGTTGTATGCAGTAACACACTTAGTGCTGCACTCCGAAATTGCTCGAATAGCATTAAAATCAGACATACTCAAAGTGCTGAAAGCAGGCTAAAAGAGGCTCACAAGGTGCTTGGAATTTCAAACATGTTGACCAACGAACTGGAGGAGATATTCAATGCATGGTCTCGAGTACGTATTTCGGACGCGGAGATGAAGCGGCTCATACAGCTGGCAATGGTACCGAATAATGAAGTACTGCGAAATATCCAACGGAACGCACTCGATGAATTGTCTACGTGCTTTCAAAACATTTGCGAGAATGTATATCAGTATACGCAGGAACATCCCACCCAACAAATAGAAACGACCAAAGGCACGCTTTTCGGAGCCTACAATGCTGTAACAGGATATTTCCAGAATGTGCGGACGTACAAGAACGACGAGGCTAAATTCAAATCAATTATTGATGGCACAGGCAAGGCGAGAACACAGGTTGCTTTTGATCTTTGTACTGACTATATGAAGTTGGGAAAAGCAGTGTTAAATTAGGTAATACAAAAACAAAGAGCGCTCCGTCCGATTTGGACGGAGCGCTGCGGTTAGATAAAGCTAATAATGGTAAGAAATGGCAACATCTTCCTTTTATAAACAAGCCATTTAGGAACATAGCCAGTGGGCTTTCTAATTTTCTGAATCTTTAGACAGAAATTATGGCGCAATCCAATCAAAATCGATCAGATGTTGAAGGTTGTCTGAGACTCGGTTGTCTGGATTTGATCGCAAATATTTGCCATTAATTCCATTGACAACCTCTACAGCTTCACCAATTACCCATTGTGAGTGTTGGTAACTCCACACCCAAGTCATCGCAGTGTTGCCACGTTGCTCTAAAAGAGCCACGGCTTGTGCTTTTGTTGTTTTTCGTGCCCTTGAGATTCTGTCGCTAAAGACTTCATGCATAGCATAATGAGTAATTACGTTTGCATCATTTTTCCATATTCCGGATATTCTAAAAATTGCCATGTCTTTTGTTTATTTTGAAATAGAACTGTTTTATTAAAATGCGCCACTTCGTTGGGACAGAGGAGTGTCAACCCACTATCTCGAAGTTCCCGTTATTACGATATCTTAGTGCAGTAAAGAGCGGCTGTATTGTTCGTTCGCTAATGATTTCCAGTGTTGATTTGGAATTGCTCACATATTCAACCTGGCCGGTTCCTAATACACCAATGGAAGAAAGCGGAATGTTATTTTTCCCTTTCAGTACTACTGAATTGTTTCGATCTTCGCTGAATATCATTGTGCCGGATTCTGCGGTAATCACACTGGAGATAAAATGATATTTGTGGCGGTTCAGCAGTTTGTCGAACCCTTTTGTTTTCCAATATTGTTTCAATTCTTCATCGACCAATGCCAGCTTCACGGCAGTTGTTTGAATCTGCTTGAGAGAAATGAACGCACTGTTTTTCGCATTAAATTTCAGTCCGATCTCACCCTGACCAATTGGCGCGGTTCCGGTTCCACCGATAGTCACTTGGATACTTGATTCCGTCGTGTATTTAAGATCTGCTTTGTTGGTAGTAACGGTCTTTCCATCCAATGAGAATCCGTCTACGACATCTTCTATGTTTCCCCAGATCAAATGTTGGCCATCATCGTTCAAAACAATGTCTCCAACCCGCAGGGGGCGTTCAATGAAGTTTCCGATAAGGCCAAGCCCTGAAAGAATGCGCTGGTTTCTTTTGAGTCCCATGATTGTTTGTTTATTTCGCCTACTCTTGATTGGGTTTTCGGCGTGCCCCATATTTGCTTCTCAAAACTCACCCAGTGGTTCTCTGTTAGATCAATAAATCCCTAGGTAGTGTTTTTACAAATTTTCGAAAGTTCTACGTATTTTTATATACGTTAAAAATGGCATTGTTACCCCGTCGTTTACCCGTATCACGCTTAGTGTCGCCGAACACATTCGGAATTGCAAATAAGTTGGTTATATAAATCGTTAGTCACCATATCTATGAATACCGCTCGAAAAATTAAAGTTGCTTATGCTGAAGATCACGAATTAGTTCGGACTGGAGTCGTCGAACTACTTAACTCATCTGCTGAAGTGGAAGTCAAATGGACTGCAAGTAATGGGAGATACCTTATAGACGCTCTAAAGCGATCGAATGAGCTCCCAGATGTATGCATTGTGGACATTAACATGCCGGAGATGAACGGTTTTGAAACAACCGAGATCATTAAGCAGAATTGGCCTGGTATAGGCGTGCTTGCACTCTCTGTTTTTGAGAATGAACTATATATGCTGAGAATGATTGCGTGTGGTGGTGGTGGATTTTTGTCTAAGAATAGTACAAAAGCTGAACTCATTCATGCGATACAGTCGATCCATGTACACGGGGTCTATTATGCTAATGGATTTTCACGGTCTCTAAAGAATGCATTTGATCGACAGTTACTCAAGCTAGTTAAGATATCGGACCGAGAGGCTCAGTTGCTACAGCTCGTGTGTTCAGAGTTGAGTTATGAAGAAATAGCCAAAAAGCTGGGTGTTTCTACTCGAACCGTTGAGGGGTATAGGGATAGCTTATTCAGCAAGCTGAATATCCACACAAGAGTTGGTCTTGCCTTGTTTGCAATTCAATTTGGGTATGCGCCTCTTGAATTTCAACATAGTACAGGAGAGAGATAATATCCATTGGCTGGTAGGTGGTAGCGTAGATAGATTCTATTTATTCAGAGAAATACACTCAGCGTTATTCCTGACTTTTTTCGATGAGTTTGTTGCGAGGTCTAGTTCAATCATCGGGTGATCACTACAATTTTTCTCACGAATCCGAAATCTCGCAATCTCTGATTTTGAAAATTGTGCAAGCTCCTTGTCTGTAATGTCAAAGTAACTACTTTGTTGGTATGCGCCTATGTCACTACTCTGACCGCTACTGTATCGAACATTTTCTTTTGTTAACACAGTACCGTCGGCAAATTTGAACGTGACACTTGATGGCGAACAGTCCGCACAAAAGTTTGATTTCTCGTTGAGTACCAAGACTATCTTGCCCTTTCCCGAGACAAATGAAAGAAAGATTCTGTTGGAACAATCGTATGCACCCGCGAGTAATCCTACCCCGTCGCTGGCTATTTTTATTGGGTCGGTGTACTTCGTAACAGAACCATCAAATTCATCCTTTACGGAGTTCAGGCGACACTGCCCGTATACCGCAGAAGTCGTAAATGCATAAAGGATAGTGAATACAATGTAAATAGTTTTCATTTTCTCGAGATTATACTGTTAGGAAAAGGAGAGGAACCATCCCGAATGCCAACACAACTGCACCCAAGATCAATCCAATGATGCAAAGTGTGCGTAAGAATGGACGACCGCGATACAACTTCAGACCCATCTTGCCGGTTATACCTGCCAGCGTTCCCAGTATAATGAGGGCAAATGCTAATTGTGGAGAGGCAATGGCTAGCCCAAGGACTGCCGACCCTGCTGATAGATATGCCAGGAAGCCGCTTTTAGGCTTGTGGGCAAGTTGAGGAAAGCTAGCGGGATCAAGAACAGTACTGTTGCTTTCCGACATGGTCACAACACGACTTGTTGGGTGTTTTAAAACATATCCGGCTTGAACAGGAATTGCGGCAATGACAGATATTGCTAAAATCAGAAGAATGATAATGCTTTTCATGCGTTTTAGATTTATTTGTTGAGAATTTTGTCTTGTTTTTTATTGGCAATATTTACTGCAACTACAGCCCAAATGATAGAAGCGATCCAAACCACAATAAGTCCGATTCCAAACGTTATGAGCCCGATGATCAAACCGAGAACCATCATAATGATTCCTCCAAGTACAGACGAGTACAGTAGGCCGAGGGGACCGAAAATGATTGTGAGTACAATAGCGATCGCTGCGCTCTTTTGCTTGTTTACAACGATGATCGTTTGCTGAGGTTTTTGTTGTTCCATGATATTGGCATTTTTGCAACAGCGAAATAATTCATTAGTTTTAACGTGTAATAATTTATTCAGTTGTACTTTACTTGAATAAACGTGTATTTTACTCACAGGGAAAAAATGGCGCTATGGTCTCAGAAAGAAATCAACATATGGGAAGGAAAATTGTCCGCATACGTGAACTACGAGGAATGAAGCAGGGAACACTTGCGTCCGCAATAGGCGTTAGTCAACAAACAATTTCGCGAATTGAACAGAGTGAAACCATCGATGATGATAAACTCAAGGAAATTGCCGATGCACTAAATGTCACGGTTGAGGCTATAAAGAATTTCAATGAGGATGCAGTGATTAATCACATGAATAACATTCACAATAATCATGATAATTCGGTGAATGCTGTGGTATATTATCAGATGAGTCCAATCGATAAAATCACTGAGTTGTACGAGCGGTTACTGGATAGTGAACGGAAGAAATGCGAAATGCTTGAGAGGCTTCTCAATAATCTGAAATCGAAATGATGCAGCCTGCCCGAAATCAAATTGTTGGAATTGCTTCAGTAGTCAATAGGTAGTTTTTTTGTGCAAACAAAATTGGCCAATTATAAAAGCTCCCAATATGGGAGCTTTTTTTAGTGCTTTTTCAACTCAAGTTTGTCTTTGGCCTGTCGATAGTTAAAACGTTCTCTAAATCGAATGAGATACTCTTCGGCTCGCAGAGATCGTGCTTCTGCTAACAGAAGATCCGGATAGGTTTTCAATTTAGTACACATCCGGTCATGGTCGTAGTTTTTGCTTGAAAATAACGTTAGCATTGCCTCCGCAAAGCTACGCGAAGTCCATCCTAATGGATGAAATGCCTTGAAGTCAGTTATCATCGCCGCCTTTTTGTAAGCATCTGTTACCTGTTCTTCGTAAAGCTTTAGCTTGCCTTGTCTGAAGTCATCGGTTGCTGCATGACCGCCGCTACGTCTACCGGTCATGATAAGCTGACAGGTAGTGACATCAAACGCATGGGCATTAAAGAATTTCTTAAATGCAATATAGTTTGAATTGCCGGCTTGAGCATGGCTTTCCATAAAGTCACCTATCGTCCAATTACGAGAGTTCATGTTCAGCATGGTTACTTCTGTGATTCCCCAATTAGGCATGATTACAAAATATACCGGTAACTTCTTCCGCTTGGCAGCTTCAAATCTATGTTGCCCATCTATTATTTCAAGACGGTCGTTCACATAGACGATAGTGAAAAGGTAACCTTCCTTTGTAAACGAGTTCATTAAGGAAAGGACATGCCCTTCATTTACGGGCCGATTCTCCTTGAGGTACTTAAAGTACTTGTACGTAGTTGTGGCGTAAATCTTACACTTCCCATTTGTCAGTGGTGTACAATTATCCGTCAGGAAGGATCCCAACGTAATTGACTTTGTAATTTCTAGACTTAGAGACCTTGTAGTAAGAGGCGCTGGCGCCTGACGCAGAATGAGGGTATTCAGATCGTTCTTCATTTTATGGAATTTAAAAGATTTGTTTGAGTGTCATTATATCAAACCATGCTGTTCAACACAATGACAAATGGGGGCTCCTTACCACGTAGTTATTCATCTAATGGTTATCATCCACATGCCAATTGCCGCAGTTGTCATCTACAAATAGAAAATGCCCTGTAGCTATACAAGGCATTTTTGTTGTTGTGCTTTTCTACTCGTCATTTGCTGGTACGCTCTCAGAATCCTCATTCTTATCAAGAATGAAATCAAGGGCCTTCAAAGCCATGGAACAAGCGGTAAATATGAGATACTTGTTCTGTGCCAGGTCCTCGTACCAGTCAGTCGCAGAAGGTAGCAGGTCGTAATTCGTTACTTGTAAGCCGGTAAGGGAATATAGCTGCCCACTCGCGATCTCAGTAACCAATTCCTCAAGTGAACACCCCTGATAACTTACTTCCCGCATCTGTACCAGTCCCATACGATCCAATCTTGAGTGGTGACCTGTGCTGTGTACTAATTGGTGCAACAGAGCACCGTAATAGGCAGTTTTGTCCATACTCGCTTTCTTCGGCATGTTCACGACGTCAGCCAGCGGGTCATAGTACGCATCCGGTTCCTTGTGTTTGATCTCCGGTCTGTGCGGCATCAGATTGATAATCCGCTCGCAGGCTGCAATAGGATCGGGTTCAGGGATGATTTCACCTAGGGCTGCCACATCCAACCCGACGCACTGTGATGCGTTGTATACCCTATAGTACCCCAAAGACCCTTGTTTCTTTTCGTTCCCGTTCCCGTCCTTGTTATTCCAGAACACAACCATGTGCTGTCGCTCATTGGGGAGGATTGAGCCGCCTATCTCGCCCAATTGCTTTTCAGTCAGGAAATAGTTCTGTGGGTATTCAGCCATACCGAGTAAAATCGAATTAATGCCTCGGTAGGGTAGCCTTGAAATGAAGTTCGATGGCGGACCCGCCATGTGCCAGTTAAGTCGCCAGGGCACAATACCCTTTGCCAGTTGTTCAAGGATACGGTCATTGATAATGCCGTACACATCTTTTTGTCCGCTTCTCGCGGTGGAAGTAGATGATTCCATTTTTTTTTCTGTTTTTATTGTTAAAGAAAATAGTGTCACAGAGAAGTATACTCACTTGATCAAACATCGGGGAGAGAGGAGAAATGTCTACAAGTAGATACACTGAGAGATACAAAAAACGAGATGGGATACATCTCGTTTAATACTCTTCCGGCAGTAACAGCGTGCAATGATTATCTTCGGGTAAGAATGCCCCGGACTCGATCATTTCCTTGTTCAATTGGTCAATGAAGTACACCTTTCCGCCATTACTACTTACATAGATCTGTAGATAGTCGACACCACCTTTTTCAGTGACAATCTTTTGGATGTCCAGATAAATGGCAAGTATCTCGGGCGGGGAGAGCGTGGCAAGCACACCTTTCGTTACGTACATTGTTCCGTTGAACTGATATGTTCCTTCCTGTTCCTGCTCTTTTCGAACCCATATTGTCATAAATAGCTGATTTCCTCATAGTATATCATGAACCGAAGTAGGATTGTTCTGCCAAAGCTATCGCCTCAAACATCTTTGTGTAATACTCGCTGCGGTTTGCCCGCGCCTGCAAGTACTTTTTCATCAGTTCGGGATGACGTTGTGATACTTTTTCAGAGAGTTGTTTCTTGTTTTTAATGTCATAGTCCAGATCAGAGAGTGAATGAACGAACACTTTAATGCCTACCAGTTCTGACTGCAAAATGAATATGCGAAGCAATTCATCAAGTGGCTTAGAGCTTCGTAAGGGGTCTAGCTTCTTGATTTTAATCACCGATACGCTGTATGAATTACAGAATCGTTCCAATGTGGTAAGGATGTGTCGTTGCTTAGCGAGAGACCAGTGTTCTTTGAAAGACTTTACTTTCCATTCAAGCAGGTCGCCTTTGTAGAAAATGGCCATCCCCATCACCCTGGTCCCAAGGCTAATCCCGAGCACCACTTCTCCATCCATGTTGACTGACGAGATAGGTGAATAATGCGCCTCTTGTTTTTCTGATTTGCCCCTCAGGTATAGACAGCACCTTTTGGAGCGTTTTACGTAGGAATGATTCAGAGTATTTCTCTGCAAATCCGATGTGTACCTGAATAGATTCAAGATCATTTAAGCAGTCAGCAATCTCGCGAGCTAACTTTTCTTCTTTTTGAGTAGCCATGTGTATGCATTTATAGATATTAAGGTGGATAAATTGGGAAGTAATCCCCAGTGAGATACGCGTTCGTTTATCGTTATTTATTTTATAAATAAATCGATGAACGTTCTTGTCGATCGTTACAAAAAAGGAGTGAATACAGACCGATATGCCAAAGTAAGGTTGGCAGTGAATTGACAAACAGAAACAGCCGGAACAGGTTCAGTTAAGGAGGCCTGCTTTTTCGTGTTGATTTATTGCCATTATCCATTTTATCAACGGATGCCCGTCGCATGTCGAGGCATAGTTCATCAACCAAAACCCGATAGAGTACTGCGAGCTTTACCACATTTTCAATTCCTGGCTTTCGGATGTTTCGTTCCCATTGAGAGAGTCTGATCGGACCGATGCCAATTAAAGCAGCAGCTTCACGGATGGTGTATCCCATAAGGTGTCTGTGCTTACGCAACCTGTATCCGATTGTTTTATACCCTATGGTCATACTTATACCATAGCATTCGACACAAACGGCAGAAGACGGGATAAATATCTACTTATGGATACCATAGAAGAGGTGTTGACTTCCATGTCATAATCAGTAGAGTTTCCGCATGACAGATGGAAAATTCCTGAGATACAGTGTTCAAGGCAAGGTTTTTAAAGAGTTAGCTGAGGTGGATGAACTTTTTTATATGATGAAGCGAGACGAGTCGCTACCAACATTCCCTGACTTTTTTGTTGATTGTGTTGTGAGAGGGACTGCGCAGCAAGTGAACTTGGAGGAGATGTTTCCTACCCACTATAAAATTATTACCAGCCTTCTGAAAAAGTTGAGCAAAAACATCATCAATGAGCGAAAGAATATTCGCAAATAACGTTGTATTTGTTTTTATTTCGTGACTTAAAAAAACAATTCTTTCACAATTTCAAGCGAATAGTAATATTGAGATTTAATCAACAGTTTTTTTGTTTGTGAAATCAATCCCAAAGCCTGTGTACTGAATTCCGTGGATTTTCGAGAAATTCTAAACGCTTTAGCATTACATTGCAGTGTATTTTTAATGCACTCAGTAATGCTACTGCAGTTTTAATATTTCATGTTATTTCTGCCAGTCTATTAAAATACAGTTTGGACAACTAAAGCCACACAGATTTCTAAATGTGGATAAAATTAATTTAAAACTCAGTCACCACAAATCGGCGGATTTGTGAATAAGTATTTCGCATGTAGTTAACGATTTATCATATTTTTATGGATATTTCGTAAATTATGTTAAAGTAGCGTCATGTGGGCAGACAATGAAACATCAGAAGATTTATTAGGATTTAAAGTACATGCGAACCTCCTAATTGACGTTATAAATGATGATAAGGTTCTCCCTATTACTATAGGGGTATTTGGAGATTGGGGTAGCGGCAAATCGAGCATTCTTAAGATAATTTACAATGAACTATCCGGAACTGAAGATGACTTGAAAGATAATACCCTCGTTTTGTATTTCAACGGATGGGTATTTGAAGGGTATGACGATGCAAAAGCGGCACTACTAGAGTCGATCCTAGAGAAATTTGAAAAACACAAAACACTTGGTAGCAAGGTAAAAGACGCAATACCCAAACTGTCTAAATCAGTCAAATGGATGCGAGTTTTAGGGCTCGGATTTAAAAAAATTGCTATCCCAGCAGCAGCAGCATATCTAACAGGGGGCGCGTCGCTGATTCCTTTTCTTACTGATCAGTTTTCGAAAATTGGGCCCGATGATTTGGTCAATAAGCTCTCGGGAGATGAAGCAGGTGAATTCCTAAGAGGACTGATTGAAAAGCATCAAGACGAAGATTCCACCCTCATTCGGGAATTTAGAGATGATTTCAGAGACTTAATCGACAAATCTAAAATCAAGAAACTTGTCGTTATTATTGATGATTTAGATAGATGCACGTCAGAGCGAATAATTGAGAACTTAGAAGCAATCAAACTATTCCTAAATGTTGAACGAACAGCATTTGTCATTGGTGCTGACCCAAGAATTGTTCGCCATGCAATAGAACATAGATATAAAACTGACAGTATCGAGTACGCCGATGATCCGAATAGCAGGAATCGCAGGATTGTCAGCGACTATTTGGAGAAGCTGATTCAGTTGCCCTACAATCTGCCCAAGTTGTCAGACAATGAAGTTGAAACGTATGTTACGTTGCTGTTCTGTAAAAACGAAATTCCAAGCAGTTTTGAAAAAATCTTATTATCGTTCCAAAAGTATCGAGAAACGAATAGGTATGGTGCGTTTGGCTTTGGAGACATTCGAACGTTGGTGACAGATACAGAGCAAAGAAGGCTAGGTGAAAGTGTATCGATAATTGCATCGCTGGCACCAATTATCACTGAAGGACTTAATGGCAATCCGCGGCAGATAAAGCGTTTCCTGAACACTTTCACACTTAGAAGGCGGTTGGTGAAGGTGGCTAATATACCAGATTTCAAAGTAGATGTTCTAGCTAAGTTAATGGTTTTAGAATACTCCAGCCCAGAACTTTTTAGAAAAATATATGACTGGCAAGTAACTCAAAATGGAGAACCCAAGGAACTATCAGATTTGGAGGCGTTTTCTGAATCAAATGATAAAGATGAATTGAAAAAGATTTCTGCGGATTGGGCATCGGATAAAATGATTCGCTGGCTAAACGTTGAACCTAAGTTGTCAAAAGTTGATTTACGCGACTATTATTGGATTTCAAGAGACCAAATCACAACTTCAATTAGTGGTTCTTCGTTGATCCCTACTCATATCCGCTCACTCTTCGCAAGATTAGTAGGGCACGGGTCGGGAACAATACTGTCAACGGCGGTCTCCAGAGAAGTATTAAATAAAATTACAGAAACGGAACTTGACGCTCTACTATCGCTGCTAGAAAAAGAACTACTAAAGTCTCCAGTAAAAGCTGAAATCCACAAAGTATTTATCGAGTTTATGGCTCAAAAAATACCGAACAGTCTCGGGTCATATAAGAGAATTATCGGGCAAATAGACCACAAGAACATTCCATTTAGCTTACAAAGTGAATTCAAGCTTGCAGCAAAGAAGAACGCTGAAATTGAATCGCTATATAATCTTTTTGCAACAACCACTCAAATTGGCAGGGCATTAAATCCAAAAAAATAATGGGTACTACACAAAGAATATTGCCGGGTGTTCCAGGAGAGCCCAACTGGGGAGACTTAAATAAGTCCATTACTCATATTGCAAAGACAGTCGAAAAAGAAAAGAGTGATGAAGCAAACCCTGACAATAAAACAACAGAAGAAGTTGGTAGGGAGTATAAGAAACTTGCTGAACGACGTACCTATCATATCAATGCGGCTTTTCGAAATCTTGTTAAAACAGGGGGAGGGGCTAAGAAAATTTCTTCAGGGAGATCAAATTCAATTGGCAAAGCGGGAATAAAATCCTCGATAAAAATTGTCCAGTTTTTCTCTCAAGCCCAATCCCTTGGCTTAAAGCAAGCTTTAATTAACATTGGCTTTGGCAATTTAGCAGGCAAAAGCATAAATGACGTAATAGACTACCTATTGGTGTATTGTGCTGAAGCCAACGCGGGCATGGACGAAACTGCTGCGAATAAGGCCTCCTGTGAGGTGTTAAATGAAATCGCAGAACAATCAGGGAATGATTTAGATGAATTTGAACAACTGTTAAAAGATTACGTAGATGGAATGGGACTTAGTGACTTATTATGTCGTTTTTGGGGTTACTACATATTTGAGCATTTGTCGCAGCGATTTCAAGAAAAAATTTCACAACAACGAGGTGAATCAACAAGTTCAGAGACATTCAAAATAATCAAAGATGACATACTGGGTCGCATCAAAGTACTGAACGAAAACCGCCCTGTGGCACAAATTGATTGGAAGGGAAAAGAAGGAGAACAAGAAATTGAATCAATATTCGCATCAATAATCACTATTCTTTATGGAACAGAAAACGATTAAAATTGCCCAACCAGTATATGCCGATGGTACAGTTACGGTTCAACTTATCACGCCATCCAATGATACGGCAGATGTGAGCATTGTATTTGATCAGCTAGTACCGTTTGCTAATATGGTAGCTCCCGAAGTCGTAGATTTCTTTCTATTGTCTGCCTGTTCCTATGGTATTGATAGGTTTGTGGAAAGGAGAACTCATTCGGTTGATGGATGGTCTAGAAAATTGAAAGTGACATTCCCCGTGACAAATGTAAAGACGTGGACTAACGTAAAGGAGAATGTTGAGTCATTACTTTCATTTCTTACAGGGGACTATTGGGACGTAGATTTTTGTAAGGCAAATTTTATCTATCCAAAGTTACCGCTACCGCCAGAACTGGCGGGTACTTTTTCA
The DNA here is from genome assembly GCA_964652995.1 of uncultured Flavipsychrobacter sp. Taxonomy (GTDB): domain Bacteria; phylum Bacteroidota; class Bacteroidia; order Chitinophagales; family Chitinophagaceae; genus Nemorincola. The sequence goes on from CAZZCR010000032.1 coordinate 15,354, forward strand.
CAAGTGAATTTATTTTCCGGTGGATTAGATTCACTTATCGGGGCGATTGATTTCTTGCAATCTAATCCTACCCAAAAGCTTTTGCTAGCCTCCCAGTATGATTCACAAATGCATGGCCCCCTGGGAGATCAAAATGATCTGATTACAGAATTGAAAAAAGAATTTGCTGGACGGTACGCCTGTATACCATCAGTCCGGGTGTCGTTGCTTAATTCTGCTCTCCAGAAGGAAACGACTTTTAGAAGCCGATCTATTCTTTTTATTGGGATAGCGGTTCTTGCCGCAGAAGCAAAGAAAATTCCCATTGTAGTCCCTGAAAATGGTACGGTATCTTTAAATTACCCTCTTAGCCCTTCTCGGAGAAGTGCCTGTAGCACAAGGACAACTCACCCAACTTTCCTTTCCAACATTAGGGCGTTATGGTCTAAAATAGGCATCAAGACAATAATATCGAATCCTTACGAATTTGAAACAAAAGGAGAAATGGTTAACAACTGCAATAACCAGAAGTTTTTGCAAAGTGTTGTGGGTATTTCAAATTCTTGCGGCAAGCGTGGACACAGATCTCATTGGGCCCACCCGTCCGCCACTCACTGTGGAGTCTGTATGCCATGCGTGTACAGACAGGCATCTTTGCTTGCCATTAAGGACAAAACTGATTACGGAAATGACATAAATTCGTTGCCTCCATTTAAAACAAAAAAAGGTCAAGATATAGGAGCATGTCTTGACTATCTTAATGCGGTAATAACCCCAACGGATATTAAGAATGAACTAATTGTCAACGGGCTAAGAGATTTGCAGAACATCGGCGAATATGTAGATGTAGTAAATAGAACTCGCTTAGAATTAAAGGAATGGATAAAAAAAGTTGGAGATCCAATTGTTAGAAAAAAAGCCGGTATATGATTGACTGCCACTGCCACATTGATATGTACACAAATCCTATAGAGATTGCAATGGAATGTGAAAATACAGGAATACTTACCATAGGAGTGACAAGTTTGCCTAGTCATTTTGAAAAAGGTTTCAATCATTTGCTGTCATTTAGAAAAGTCAGATTGGCATTGGGTATGCACCCCCTTTATGCGAGTCAGCATGCCAAGGAAATGACAAGCTTTATTCGCAATATTTCGAGGACTTCTTACATCGGAGAAATCGGCCTTGATTTTTCAAAAGATGGCTTGCCCACAAAAGAATTGCAAGAAAGTTCTTTTAAAGCGATATTGAAAGAATTGGAAGGGAAATCAAAAATACTTAGCCTTCACTCAAGAGGCGCAGAATTAGATGTGCTGCGTTATCTGAGGGAATTCAATATTAAACTTGCCATATTTCATTGGTATACTGGTCCTGTTGCATTGATCGACGAAATAGTGAATTGTGGATACTTTTTTTCAATAAACCCCGCAATGATACGATCAAGTTTAGGACGAGATCGCATTAGTGCAATTCCACTTGATCGAATTCTAACAGAAAGTGATGGACCTTACATTGAAATCCAAAAGCGAATCATTAAACCCTCAGACGTTAAATTGACACTTGACTATCTTGCCGTTTCGAAGGGGCTTCAAGTTACTCAAGTAGAGACCATTATCGATGGAAATTTTAAACGGCTAATTGCCTCACTCAATTAGTTTCCTGTTGAACTGAAGTTGATTTCTCGTTAATGATTCATATTATAAGTTGGATTGACCAAAGTAATACTGTTATTCAAGAAAATCAATCTAGTGTGGCATATTATTGCTTTGGCATTAGTATTCCGTATAGATTGAAGGTCTAATGTGACTAACTAGTAAAACGTGTTAGATTTGGGCTATGGATAGTGTTACAAAGAGAAAAATTGGGGAATTTATTTGCGGCGACGACAAAGGTCGCTATCCGGAATATAGAAGCTCCACGAATTTGACCCGATTCTTTCAAGATATCGGTATTGATGCAGTTCATGATGGGTCATCAAGAAATCCTTGGGTCTACTCCGTTGTTGAAGGATTGAAAGGGCCGGAACTTCAAAAAGTAATATTACGACTTGCGTCACCAAAGCTATATGGAGGTGACAGAGAAAAAATAATAATCGCCCTTAAATCTCTCAACGAGATACTTGCAATAGAAGGGTTGAAGGTTAATATTGTCGGAGTTGAGCCGCAACTAGTAAGAGAGCAACCAAACTATGATTTTTCTGAAAAGAAGAATGAGCGAGAATTAAAGCCGTTGCCGCCTCCAGACTTCGCCAAGCTAGCATTAGAGACAGGGATCTCTGAGATTCTTCAACAAAGATGGGTTGAAATTCAAGTTTGCATTGACCAGAAGGCTACCACCAGTGCGGTAATTATGATGGGTAGTATGCTCGAAGGATTTCTATTGGGAACAATGCAATCAAAACCACAAATTGCGAATACTGCTCCCAATGCACCCAAAAAGGACGGTAAAGTGAAGTATTTTGCAGATTGGACGTTGAGCGATATGATCGAGGTCGCTCATGAGGTTGGCTGGATACAACTTGACGTTAAGAAATTTAGTCACGCTCTAAGAGACTTCAGAAATATAATTCATCCCTATCATCAGCTTGCACTAAGAACCTATCCGGATTTGGACACCTGTAATATTTCATGGTTAGTTGTTCAGGCTGCTTGCAATGACATCGCCGATTGGTTGAACAGAAATAAATAAACTAGTGTTTTATATGCCAATACCTAAAACGGAACGCGGAATGAAGAGCCTCCTTGAGAGAGCATGTGTAAATTTGTTTCAAAAGCAGCCAGACATTTTTAATCAAACACACGTAACTGGTCAAACTGAGTGGAATCTTTCCCAACATCTTGCACCTGAAATTAGGAGATTGCTTGGTCCTGGTTTGGCGCATGATATTGATGTGACGAAAAAAATAGCAGGGAATCGGCGCCCGGATATTATTTTTCACACTCGTGGACGTTTTGATGAGGACTACCTTGTTATTGAATTGAAATTTGAAGGATCTGCGGCGGGTATTTTATCCGATACTCGTAAAATTCAAAGATGGTGGTTTATGCATCCTTTAAACTATAAGTTTGGTGCAACAATAAATTTACATCGCGGAAGACTAGCAGAAGTAGTCGTTTTAGTTAATCCGAATCATGACCATCCTCAGGAGTAACTCCTGTTAAAATGGACTCGATCTCTTCATTAGACGTGTTGCAGAATCACCCAATTTGCGTTAGCATGTAAACGGTGCTTGTGAGGGCTTCGGCTCTCTCGCGGTTACAGTAAACTGCAGGACAAGCGCCATCGAAAAAACCGCCCACAAGGCGATTTTTTCGTTTTCAACGATAGGATTAGTCATGTTCCGGGTTTCCACTATACAGGACTTTGTCTCCGGTTAACTTATTAATACCCCAGAAGGGGATAATACTCAGAAAGTGCTTTTCTGCTCCAGCTACTTGTTTGACGATGACCTTCACTCGTACTTTCGATCCATGCGATTCCATCACTGATATGAATTCATAGTACGTGGTAAGTTTTAGTACTTTTTCCCATCCATTTTTTCTCTTAATACGCTCAAAGCGTTGAGTCGTCCAAATACCCTGAAGAGTTTTCGAGTTTTGTATAATTTCTGGTGCAAAGTGTAGATGTCTGAACCGTGCAAACTGATCTTGGATGGGACGGGTACGATTGTATCCTTTGAAAATTAAGTGATCGAGTCCTTTACTGTTGAAGTGAATGTCTTCGGCGAAATACGGACAACGAACCGATTTTATAGCAATGTATCGTTCCTCGGCGTCCCGTTTTACTTGATTGAATTTTTCTCCGGTAAATTCCACGTTGAGTAGTATATCATGACGAGAAATTGGTACCGAATGTACCATTCAATTTCCATTGATTATTGGATACACTCCTGGACTTTCTCCATTGGAATTCCATAAAGAGATATCAGCTTCATTAGATTCTTCGCACCCGGTTCCGAAACCCCATGCTCCCATTTTGATATCCGATCCATACTTTTAAACCCCAGTGCTACCATGACCTGGAATTGAGTTAGCCCTTTGTTTTTGCGCCCTTCACGAAGTAATTCAGCGATTGTGTTCATATAGTGTAAGAATATAAAAGATTAATAGACAGTACTACGGGAGAGAAATATCTACCTATAGATATTCCTCGTACTGATCAAGGAGGAGAAGTAATCCTCACACAGAGACCGCAGCATGCGGTTTTTATGTTTCCTAAGCAGCGCATCGCAGTGGTATACGAAAAGCACTGAGTAATGCGACTGCAGGTTTAATGTTTCTTGTTATTTCTGCCAGCTCGTAAAAGATATAATGCGGGCAGCCAGATAACCAGTTTTGGTCGTCAAAACGCTTCAAAAGGTCATTATATCCTTCTTTTGCAACGTATTTTAGTTCTCCGCCATCGACGTATAGTTCGGAAAACACTTGTTTTACAATTGCCCTTTTTTCTGAATCCAGCGCAAAAGCGAAATAGGTGGTTACGTCGCTTACTAATTTGGAGAATGTCATGATGTACTCAAGCAGTGCGCTTGCAGATTCTTTGTTTGCGTTAATTCTCAACTGTAGTTCATCAATTACTGCCTGTAGTCGAACTTCCTCCTCGATGACCTGACTTGCTGAGAATACGCCCGTTCGGAGCAAATTTAGCTTGTCCTTTATCAGATAGTCCAAGTCGGCAAATGCCTTATTAAGTTGACGAAAAAGATCTTCAACTTCTTTGTTCCTTCGTTCGTTGACAATATTCAGCTCCTTTTCAGCATGGGAGTGTAAGATTTTGATTTCTCCCTCACTGAATGCAATTTTTGAAAGTAAGGCTGTGACTTTCCTGGTAATGTACTCATCGTTGATGTTCCTGTGTTTATTACCGCAATTTCGTTTGCAGTTCGAACGGTAATATGCTATTCCTTTTTGTTCATATGGCGTGTACACACGTTGGCAGGATTTACACCTTAGGATACCTCTGTAGGTATAAAATAGAAGGTGAGGATAGTGCGCAGTGACTGTTTTGGATTTCATTATCGATTGGACTTTAAAAAAGAGAGCAGTGTCGATAAGTGGTTTATGTGCTTTACAGTCTATCCATTTTCCGTTATGGATGTTCTTGCCAATATAAAATGGGTTTCGAAGAATGATCTCTATGTTCTTATTCGTTACCGGACGCGCAGCCTTAGGGATTGAATCCGGCTCAACTCCACGTGCCTTTTCCTCTCTGGTTCTTTTTCTGCGCGCTGGTTTTGTTGTTAATCCTTGTTGGTTAGCCCAATGTGCCAACGAATAAAAACTCCATTCTCCGGTGGCATAGAGTTCAAAAATTCTCTTTACAAGAGGAGCCCTGATAGGGTCAAATGGTTTGTTGTCGGAGCCTTTGTCAAGATATCCAATTGGGGAATTGTAAATACACCGACCTTCTGCAAGGAGTTTTTTCGCGCTTATCTTCACTTTCTCACTTATTACTCGGGAATAATGTCGTGAGAACATGCCGTCAATGTCCATGTGCAGCGCACCGGAACTTGTGTCGTCATAGCTTGCTTGAGCAAATCGTACGTCAACCCCCTGACTAATTAGCTTTTTTATAAGTACATCGTCTGACTCATTTCTACTAATTCGATCCCAACAAAGGCAAATTACCCCCTTGATTTCTTTCGACTTAAGTAGGTTGATCAAAGTAAGGAATTTCGGTCTGAGTACCTTGTAAGTGATAGTGCTGTCAGCATGTGTTTCGAAGTCGTAGTCTTGTTTAAATCCCGAATGATGCTCTTCAATAACGCCATCTATACAGAATGATTCGATTGTAATTTTTGCCAGAGACAGTCCTGTCCTCTCAACATATCGCTTTCCTTCGAGTGTTTGATATCCGATAGAATTTTTTTGATTTTCGGCATCATCGGTGCTTTTTCTGGTATAAATCAAATATTGATCAGAGTATTTACTCTGTAATTGTTTTATCGTTGTATTCATGTCTGACTACTTGTTTTCTAATGCGGTCACGTAAATCATCGATATTGTGCCCTTCCATCATTAATCTGACGTGGATCTGTTTCAGAATCTTTGCGAACTCGACGAATTCCTTTATTCTCTCCGGTGTCAGCTCTATGTCTTTCACACAGCCCAAAGAGGAGCAACGGTTACCGATGTTGTTGCAAGACAAACATCCCCGTTGCTCCTTTTTGGGAACAATATTTGGTTCGGTAGTATCTGAATGTTTGTCTTGCATATTCATACTACCATGGTCCCAAGGAACTGTTAAGTGCAAAAGGGAGGATATATATCTACATGTAGATATTTGTGCCGGCTTAATTTTGGTGTGGGAAACGATAGAATTAGTGTGTGGACAAAGATGGAATTACACCAATAGGTACTACAAATTATCGGAATACAAACCAGCTTTTCGGCATTAAAGACAAGGATCGCCTACAACATGTCTATGTAATCGGGAAATCAGGGACGGGTAAGAGTACCTTGCTTTTAAGCATGGCGAATAGTGACATTCGGCGGGGAAATGGTGTATGTGTTATCGATCCCCACGGCGATATCTCAAAGTCAATATTGCGAAAGATTCCTAAGAATAGGATTCCTGACTTGATCTATTTGGACGCTACTGCACAGAATAACTCTGTCACTTACAATCCATTGCATGGCGTACATCCTCAATACCATGACCTCATAGCCTCAGGGCTAGTTTCTACATTCAAAAAGATATGGGCGGATAGCTGGGGACCGAGAACTGAATATATACTGCGATATGTTGTATTGACCCTGTTATGGGTGCCTGATGCGACACTACTTGATATTCAACCTCTGCTGACTGATCCAAAGTTCAGGGAGAGAGCTATCAGCTATGCTATAGATGAACATATTCGTGCATTCTGGAAGAATGAGTTTGATAGGTTGTCGCCTCGTATGCGCGCGGAAGTTGTCTCTCCAGTTCTAAATAAGACCGGGCTGTTTATCACTTCATCCGCACTAAGAAACATTGTCGGTCAAAAAAAGAGCAGCTTCCGTTTCCAGCAAGTAATGGATGAAGGGAAGATACTCATAGTCAACCTTTCGAAAGGTCAAATAGGGGAGGATGCATCGTCCCTTCTCGGAGCTATGCTTATAAGCGCCATTCAACATGCTTCACTACATCGTGCACGATTGCCGGAGGAGTCGCGAAAGCCTTTTTATTTGTATATCGACGAGTGCCATTCATTCGTAACTCTATCTTTTGCGACTATTTTAGCCGAAGCCCGTAAATATGGTCTTTCGCTTTTTATGGCACATCAGTATATAGGGCAACTTGATGAACGCGTACGAATGGCTATTTTCGGTAACGTTGGCACCATTATCTCGTTTAGAGTTGGGGCGACAGATGCCGAGTTTCTTGAGCGAGAGTTTTATCCAACCTTTACAAGAGATGACTTTGTGAATCTACCTCGGTTTGCAATGTATCTGAAGCTAATGATAGATAATACGACTTCAGAACCGTTTAGCGCGCGCACATTAAAAGAATAAATCAGTCTGCGAACTGTGCGGACCACAAGAATATTTTTTTTTCGTGCGATCTTCAAGTTTCCAGTTTTGAATATATGAGGGGAGGAATTGCCTCGTTAGTCACCACCTAGATCTTTAGGGACACGGGAAATATCCCCACAAGATTAAATTAACGCTCCAATATTGCAGTATAATTTGATCTTTAAGGGGGGTATATCTCGAAAAAATAGAGGCGGTATATGTTTTCAAAAATTTGTTGGGTGACTTACAATTGCGATCTGCATTTTGGAAAAAGGATGATTTTAGCAAACTGCAATTCAAAAAAGGAGCACCTGAGAAAATAGAGAATTCTGCGAAAGGTTCCATCGTAATGAAATAGACTGGAAGCGATTCCATATTCTGTAAATGCAGACCCCGTATATAATTCAAATTGGAGGCAGTATTTTTCTTAAATTGCCATATAAACTCTCAAACAATAAGAATGGCTACGGCAAAAAGATCTCAATCAACAAAACAAAAACTGGACATGCTGACTGTCTCTAAAGATATGTTCGTCCAAAAAATTAAAGAAAGAATCAGTAGTGGCTCTGACCTGTTTAAAACAAAAATAAATAATACTGAACATCTGGAGCGTCACATAAGGGACTACCGCAAATGGAACGATTATAATTCTGAACTCTTAAAAAGTGTCTTCAATAATGAGAAAAATGAATATCGATATGGGTACAATATGGTACGTAGTGTTAAGGTATTTAGCGGCAATTACAATCCAGAAGAAGAATTGAGAGATTTAAAGGTAGAAATTCGTGACAAGATTGCCTTCTTAGAACAACTGATTGAGAAAGCGGACCTTATTAAATGTGACGTTGAAGAACCGTTAAAAAAGGATAAAGATCTTCCAAGGGAGAAGAGTACGAGTATTTTTATTGTACATGGCCATGATATTGCAATTCAACAGAGCGTTGCAAGAGTTGTCGAAAAATTGAAATTGAAACCGATTATCCTGAATGAGCAACCTAATGCTGGAAGGACAATCATCGAAAAATTCGAATCTCATTCCGATGTTGGTTTTGCAATTGTACTACTTACTGCTGATGACGAAGGTAAAGCTGTTAAAGAAACGAGTCTTCAAATGCGAGCTCGCCAAAATGTCATACTTGAGCTTGGTTACTTTATCGGGAAGCTCGGTAGAAAAAATGTACTCCCACTTTATACTAATGGCGTTGAAATACCTAATGACATACATGGGTTACTATATGTGCAATTAGACGGCAGCGGCCACTGGCGTTTTGAAATTGCAAAAGAACTTAGAGAAGCTGGGTATTCGATTGATTTAAACGATTTAATCTGATGGCTCCAGGTTTTTGCCTTAACCGACGAGAAGTCAAAGAACTTCAAGTCATTATGCGACTCGCTTGAATCCTAGTCGAACTTTCTACGGTCGTACGAAATAGATTCTCCAATGAGCATGTTATATGTTCGGTTTTCAACGACTAACGAAACCATAGACGCGTCTATAGGAGGCAAAATATGGAAGTGTCTCAGTTTGAAATTTAGAGCCTATCATATAGTTCTCCTTTCATCGCTACCTCATTATCATGCTGTATAAGTTTAACCTTATCATAATGGGCGTCAATTATTTTATCAAAAATCTCTCTTTCTATTTCAACTGTTTTCGCTAGTTCATTCCTTCCAAACAGTGGGGGGGATAACTGTTTCCCATTTTTCGCAATATCATTCTTGGTCAGGTCCTCAATTAGTTGATATATTTTTTCAAATGTAGCCATGGCAGTTAATTTCAAAGCTAAACAAAAAGTAGAACTATTCAGCTCTGTTTTTCCCTTTATAAACATTACAAAACACCTATGCAGCAGCGGTATCTTTAGAATAAGCAAAGAACCTGTAAGTAGAACCCTTCATTTCAATACAATCGAGATTAATCTTTGGGAAAGAACTACCATATTCGTCTACTATGAAGGATATTATTTTATCAAGCTGCACTATCGCTTTCTTTAAATGTTTATCGTAAGTAAGGTAGCATATTTCATTTTCTGGTACTTCGTCAGCGTCCAAGCATAAATATCTAGAACGACGAGACAGATTCTGCAACTTTACATAACACTTATAGAGTTCTGGTGACACCTCTGTTCCAATCGGAATAGATTTGTATGGGCTAATGGCGTTTTTTACTTGTTTGTGGGAACGGTAGTGTAAGTTATGCTTAGATGCAATATGCCCATTAATAATGTGCACTGCCGCATAAAAACACATCGTAACCTGCCAGTCCCAAGCATCGTTTTTTGTTTTGTTGGTATGAGCAAGAATTTGAAGGTTGTTCTTAGCTTGAATTATGTGTTCTGTAAAGTTTGCCAAGTCTTGCTTAATTCGATAATAGGTATATTGATGTAGTGTCGCGGCGTTTTTAACTTGTCGCAATCCTCTATAATAGTAGTTGAAACATTGTATCCAACTTCGTAATACTTAGCGTTTATTTTTGCTTCTGATTCGATTATTGCATCTTCCGCCGTTTCATCATTTTCTTTGATTTCAGCCCACAAAAAAACTTTACTATCTGATACAGAGAATGCCAATGTAGAAGGGAGATGCTGGGTGTTAATTAAAGAATCGACAAAATCAACAACAATATTTTTAGCGATAAACCCGCCTGACATTTTTCTGAATTCCATTAATACCGTCTGAATGTTACCCGTTATTAGAGAGTTGTACATTTTTTCCGTCTCTGGATTGGCAATTTTATTTTGCATCATAAATTTATCGCCCTCTAGAGAACAAATGGTCTTATCAAACCACTCCGATATTTGATCGTGCGTGAGGTTTGAAGAGTGTTCGTTAACAATTGATTGCATGGCGTTAAAAATATAATTTGTGAGTATTTGACAAAGCAAATAGATACAAATTTAGTGACACCACAAAATTTTCAAGTATTTTTTTCTTTATATTAACTTGAGAAGTGTATGGACAACCAGTACCAGTCGGGAAAAATATATGTGATAACTTCAAACCAAGCTAAGTATTTGTGGAAGCAAATTGGCAAATTACGTTAGAAAAAAAATGAGCCGTTCGAATTTGCCCCAGACAATATTTCACTGTTAATAGAAATGTTCGACACCCACACAAATGAAATGGGGTATACAAAAGCGGATTTGTCGTGTTTATTGCAAATGACTCCGGATGTGTAAGATACTATACACCAGGATACACCTATAAAACCTAAACTAAAAATAAAAAGCGACCACAACGCAGCATAATAGAAAGAAGGGGTTCACTCATCTTTCTTATTCCATCTTTTCTCAGCGCTTTTTTCCCAGTCCCCAGACGTTGTTCGGGCGATAATTTACTTACCAATGCCTAATCGCCTTTTAGGTCACCTAAGCGACCTAAAAGGCACGGCCGCAGGATTTTTACCATCCGCTGTTTTCTCTTCGTCTATGACTTCTCCAGTAGCAATATCAACGACTAACTTTGCTTGCTGGTTTGCATCCTTAGGTATTTTGCTTGTTTTGCCAAGCACCAAATGTGCAACAGTTTGTGCTTAGTAGGCCCTGCAAATAGTTTCAAACTTAGACACTACACAAAATATTTTCTGGCTAATATAAAAATTTGTATTTTTATTATTTCTAAGGTGGCGTTTGAATACCGATTGCTGAATTGAACAAGCATTTAAAGAAGCACCTAAGTCATTCTTGCTTGGATACTAAATAGTTCAGAACAGGCAAAAATAGCGTGTAACAACGTGGTTTTATTAGTCTCAAAGCTCTTAAATAGATTTTCCCATGAAAGCTAGGTTTCTATTGTTTCTTCTTTTTAGTGTATTGTTAGAAGATTCTTACAGTCAAACTACTACCGGTATAGCGGCCTTATCGAATCCTAGTTCCTCGAATCGGTTAGCAACCCCAATTGGTGACAGATCAAATGTTTCTTCACAATGGCTCGCTGGTGGAATTTTTGAAGGGATGGAACCCAATAACGAGATGCTAGATTCGAGGACAGAATTTACAAAGAAATTCAAACGTCTAGATGGGAAAATAGACATACTCTTTGGTGGCCCATTTCACTATAAAGAAGCTTCTGGTGCATGGCAGGATATCAATCTAACAATTAGAGAACAGACAAGCCAGAAATACAAATACATAAATACCGAAAATCGGTTCGTTTCTCGTTTTGCTGCAAAATGTAATGACGGGGTACAGATGGAAACAAATAAAAGTAGAATTGCTTTCGGAATATCGCCTAAGGTATCTGCAGAAAGCTGGTCTCCATCCATATCAAACGATGCCCCTGCAATTATACAGTCAAATTCAATCACCTATCAGAATATCTACAAGGACATTGATTTGAATTTCTCGGTTGGCACTGACATGATCCAACATCGGATGTTTTTTAACCAGAAATCAGTTTTTTCTTCACTTACAAAACAACAGGATGTTGCTATCGATGAGATAGTTGAAATTCCTGATAGTGCAGTCTTAATCGATAGACTGGGTTTCGTATCGACTAGCAGGGAGTTGGTAGGAGTAGCGTATGTTGTTTTAAAAATGGACACTATTTTCTCCTTATTACCCCCGCGGATTTGGGACGCAACTTTCACTGAATCCATTCTTTCGCTAATAGGAGATAATTTGCCTAACGGCGTACAAGGACTCAATGCCTATGTATCAATAATCTCAGAGAATAAATTTAAGTACACAGTGACTATTCCATCAGAATGGCTTCTTGATGATAGTCGAGTTTTCCCAATAGTTTATGACCCAACTGTATACCTCGGTGGTGTATCTTCGTCAGCCTTAACGTATCGCTATCCATTCAATACATGTAGAGCCCAAAGAGCAGATCAGATATTATTTCACGGTAGTGATATCGGAGTAAGCGGAACAGTCACATCAATTGGTTTTTACCAGTTAACAAATACAGGTCAGAGCGTCAACAATGTCAATGTTAAAATGCAGGAGGGTGGATTTGCTGACTTTTCTTCGTGCACTTTTATTCCTTCTGGTTGGACAAATTGCATTCCATCGACAAGTTTAAGTGCCGCTGGTTCTGGTTGGCGTGATCTTTCTTTCACTACGCCTTTCGTTAAAACAAGTTCGGCTTCCGATTTGCTAATTGAAACACGCTTTAATAATTGTGCAAGCATTCCAATGTTAACTGCAGGTTGTTCATGTTCCTTGACCTCTCCAGGTGGTTATTGGGGGGCAGTTAGCGGTCTATACTATGGTCATAGGTGGGCCTTTAGTGATAACTGTACATCGCCACCTACGTCATGTCCATCCGCATATGACCCATGTTATGGGACTGGACTAGAAAACAACACAGGTTACGGTACCATTATCCCAATAACGCGACTCACTGTCTCGTCGTCTTGTAGTGGATGGTACACGTTTCCGTCTGGTGCAAGCGTGTCAGCAAGCGGTAGTGCTGGTAATACGTTTTCAGTGTATGTAACGTCTGGTTCCGGATGTACTTATTACGCTACCAGTAGCGACACTTGGATTAATTCAATAGCATATCCAGGGTCATCCAACATTGTTAGTTATACCGTTGATGCAAATCCGGGTAGTGCTAGAGCGGGAACTATTTCTGTTCGAGATGGAAGCACTGGTTCAGTCGTAGCGACCTATACAGTTAGTCAAGCAGGGGCAGTGTCCTGTGTTAGCCCAACTGCAATAGTAAATGACGCATCAGGTTCAGGTTCTGTAACGTTGGTTTGTTCCGCATTTGGCGGTTCCGGAGGTGGTTATCTCTATAAATGGTATGCAGGGGTTTCATGTTCAGGCGGTGTAATTGGCACTGGTCCAACAGTCACAGTTGGAACAGATGGCTACTATACCTGTAAGGTATATATAAGCGGAAATGAATTTACTTGCTATGATTGTGACTACGGCTACGCAACCGTTATTCCTACTGGAACGGCCCCTATTGCAAACTTTATTCCTTCGACAACTTCGATAACCTATGGCAGCTCAATCACGGTGTCAAATACTTCTACAGGAACACCAACCCCAACGTATAGTTGGTCAGTTTCTCCATCTACTGGTGTGTATTTTTCCCCGAGTTCAACAGCGATCAATCCGATTATCCACTTCGCTAACGCGAGTACCTATACAGTCACATTGGTCGCTAACAACTTATATGGCACATCGTCTAAATCCAAAATTATTCATGCGTCTCCGGGGATGCCTACAGATGCACGCGCCATTGAAGAAGGGTTTCCAATGTGCCGTGTCGCCGAGCCAATCGATGTAGGGACAGCATCGTATGGCTACAAGCATACAGACTTTGTGATACCAACAAAGAATTCAATGCTGAATTTTACTCGGTATTACAATTCGGTGAATGCTAGTTTAAATAGTGCGCTTGGATACGGATGGTCTCATACATATGATTGCTACGTAACAAATTATGCAGATACACTTTGGAGTGTACATTATGCAGATGGTCACAATTGCCTTTTTATTCCACTCTACGGCGGTAGTGGTACTTCTTTTTCACTGTATGGCGGAGTATACCAGAGTTTGTATAAAAACCCTTCCACTGGGAACTTTACACTTACTTTTAAATCCGGTGAGGTTTATTCGTTCAATGCATTAGGTAAATTGGGTTCGGTAACTGATTTAAACGGTAACGTAACTTCGATTTACTACACTGGCGGTAAAATTGATTCAGTAGTCGGAGCAGGTAGCAGAGCACTGTATTTTAGTCATACTGGGCCATTTCTTACTTCTGTTTCTGACGCATTGGGGAGATCGGTGAACTTTGGCCACGATGGTGCCGGGAATCTTGTTTCCGTGGTGACAAATCCAGACATGCATACGACGGCAATAGGGTATGTTGGGTCGCATTTACTCAAGTATATTATTAATCCTCTTGGCGATACTGTATTACACAATATATACGATGGCTCAAATCGTATCGTTGCACAATCAGATGTATTGCATCTTACGACTTCTTTTTTGTACAACAGTCCAGGCATTGGCGACGCAACAATAACATATCCCAGTGGTGATTCAGAGATAGTACATCATGACAATCATTTCCGTATGACTCGACGGACAGACGAGCTTGGGCATACGAAATCATTCATTTATGACCATAACAACAACATAGACACTTTCATTGACGAGAATAGCAGGACACTAACATTTGCCCACGATTCAATTGGTAATTTACTTGCTGTTAATCGTCCAAATGGTCGTACATCAACCCTTACGTATAGTCCATTGAACAAGATCAAGACAATACGGAATCCTGTAGGACATACCGATAGTATGGTCTATGACGCGAACGGAAATGTCACTGAGGTGTACCTGCCGAATGGCGCCAGACTTACGTTCTATAATAATTCTGCTGGACTACCAGACTCTGCCCATGATGCCCTGGGTCATGCAAGTTATTTTCATTACAATGGGTTTGGCGATTTGACTTCAATCATCACGCCTTCAGGCATACGATCTTTTTCCTACGATACTGTTGGTAGACTAATTAGTAGTACTGACCCCAATAGCCTTACGACCCATTTTGTTTATACGAACACCGATAAACTGAGGTTTGTTATTGATCCATACGACGATACAATTAGCTATGTCTATGATGCCGACGACAATCTTGTGCAAGAGAAAAACAAAAAGGGGTTTCTATCAACTTTTCAGTACGATGCCAAAGGGCGTCTTGCAAGAGTTGAATATCCTAATGGTGGAATCTATCGCCTTGGATACGATGCACGTGACAATCTAATAGCAGACACGAATGCTAATGGGAATACTCGTAGGTATGGATACGATCCGAGAAACAGACTGAGTTTTGTATCGAACTCGCTTGGTACAGTTCGCTATGGTTATGACGCAGCGGGGAATCAGGTGTCAGATACTGATGCCTTAGGAGGTGTTAGGCTGTACAACTACGATGAACTGTATCAAATAGATAGTATCCGGAATGAGCTTGGCAACTATTCGATACTAATGTATGACTCTCTTGGACAAATCACTCGAGTGCGAGATCCGATGGGTCGTAGTACAACGTACCACAGAAATGTAATAGGATTGATAGATAGTGTATTGGACGCACACCATTATGCGACATCTGCATCGTATAATTTGAGTGGTGATATAACTAGTCTTCGAGACCCCAAGACCCATCCTCTTTCATACAGGTACAATGCTTCACGCAGGTTAACAAGTATTTCGGATGCAACAGGAGTGATTGATAGTTTTATGTATGATGCCGCCGGAAATGTTACTACTCATAGAAACAAGCTTGGTGTGATCTCAAAAACTTATGATTCACTACACCGCGTAACTCATATTGCCAATACCGGAGGCAATAATTATGATTATTCTTACGACAAAAATAGCAACATCACTTCTGCTCATAACACTCATGGAACAGCAACTTTCGTCTTCGATAGCCTAGACCACCTGATCCAGTATGTTGATATGTTTGGTGACACGGTGGGCTACACATATGACCTGATGGGTAATAAGAAGACAGTCAGATATCCAGGTGGTCATATTGTGCGATATGGGTACAACGAATCGAATTTACTCGATAGCGTTACGGATTGGTTAGGTAATGTGACGAGATACACCTATGATGGGAATGGAAGACTCAAGCTCATCCTGAACCCACACAATGATAGTTGTAAATACACATACAACGAAGCGGGTGAGCTGAGTGGCTACGTAAACGTAATAGGTACCCATGTAGTTAGCAAAAGCAGTTATACCGTTAATGCGAATGGTGAGAAAATTTATGATGAAATTGCCGGACCGTATCCGAAGCATCTTCGAGAACAATCGTTTGCATATACTTACAATAACGTTGATTTTCTTCTTTCCGATTCTGTAAATAATTACGAACATGATTCAGCAGGAAACCGTAAAAAGGATGTGCTACTATCGGGAATAATAACCGACAGTTTTTCTGTAGACAATTTTCTATTGTCACGAACCGATTCATCAGGAGGAGTCACGTTTCAATATGATGCACTCAGCAACAGAGTCGTTCGGGTGAAGGGAAGTGTCTATCAACGTTTTATCCACGATTTATCAGGGAGACTTCCACAGGTACTCACGGAAATGGATAGCACGGGCTCGGTGAAAGCAAATTATGTTTATGGTTTAGGCCTTATTTCCCGTATTGACTCTATAGGAAATATACTGTATTATCATTTCAACGCCCAGCACAATACAATTGCATTAAGTAACGACAGTGGACTTGTTACAGATACTTACACGTACGAGGACTTCGGTAAGATGCTCAGTCATAATGGGACATCTGATCAACCATATACTTATTTGGGTCAGTATGGTGTTGAACAGGAATCTCCCACTCTTTACTACATGAGAGCGCGGTATTATGATGCTGCTAATCACCGTTTTTTGAGTAAGGATCCATATACTATTACACTAGAGAACCCTCAAACCATTAACCGGTACATTTATGCGCTTAACAATCCGTTGGAATATTCTGATCCAACTGGACTCTATGCGGAAAAAGACAATCAATTTTCAAAGGGTACAAGGGTACTGAACGGATTTCAGACTGTTCTCGACGTAGCTGGCCTAATCCCAGGTTTTGGTGAACCGTTGGATGCACTGAACGCACTTATTTACCTCGCTAGAGGAGACCGGTTGAATTTCGCATTAAGTGCTGCGGCTGTCATTCCATTTTTGGGATGGGGCGCAACTGCTGGAAAGATTGCGACGAAGGAGAGTGCACAACTACTTTTAAAAGCGCCTACAGCTAGGTTGCTACAAAATGATTTAGAGCACATAGTAGAAAAACATTGGTTTTCAAGCGGGGCTAAAAAATCAGGAAAATTTTTGCAAGGAACAACAGGGAGAGAATTAAAAAAAATGATTGAAAAGGCTACATCAGAAGGAGTATTTAGTAAAAATACCTATGACCGGCTAGGTCAAATAGCGGTATATGATTTTGGGAGAATAATAGGTACATCTAATGGAGTGCCTACTTCAAAATTAAAAGTAGTAATTGATGAAGCTTATAATGTTAAAACGGCTTATCCAATTAAATAAAATATGCAATAATATGTTTAGGATCGACTATTATATAAACCATGACAATATTGAAAACAATCAGCCCATAACAGATGGGGATATAAGGTATCATTTATTTGCAGGGGGATTGTTTTTTAGAAATGAATCAACCACCGTTTCTATGGATTGGGATTGGGTGCCGGTATTAGACGTGGCGATATGTTTTACTGTAATTGATAATAATTTTCGAAATAACATTAATGCGAATGAGTTTGACTTTACTGAGTCGAATGAAAAAATATTTTTTAATAAGATTAATGATCAAATCCAAATAGCCACCTCGTTCACTAGTGAGATATTTTCCCTCACTACTAGTGAATTTCATAATGCCGTTGTATCATTTTCTGGAGATGTATGCCAGGATATTCAATCTCGTAGTCATGAGATTGCACAAAATCCGATTTTTTTAAAGTACTTAGCCATGATTAAACTAAACAATGCAAAAAAATGAGTTTGCTGATTTTTAAAACGTTTTGCCATGAAGCAATTAGTATGTTTTCTTTTGTTCAGTCTGTTGGCTTTTAGTGTATCCGCGCAAAAGATTTGTCGCATTTTTGACTCATTAGGTAGGTTAACTTTTATCCGATACCCAGATAGCTCTTCAATCACTTGTACTTACGATCCCAATGGTAATCTCACAAGCAAAAGATACCATGATCCCTGTACAACAAAACCACGTCCAAATATTGCATCTTCAGGACCCCTCACATTCTGTGCTGGGGGCTCTGTCGTTTTATCCATCCCTCCTGGAATAACCTCGAATTGGTCAACTGGGGCGGTCGGAAGCTCAATATCTATTACTACCTCTGGATCATACTGGGTTCAACGAACGGATAGCTTTGTTATTGTAGGTACATCAGACACTATTCAATGCAAACTCACTTCGGATACAATAGTGGTGTCTGTTAATGAGATTCCGGTAATGGATACTGTGTCCAATAGAGTTGTTTGTAACGGGGTGATGAGCGAGGTCATTAACTTCACTAGTGCTACTTCAGGCACAACATATACATGGTCAAATACGAATACTTCAGTTGGTCTCGCTGCAAGTGGGATAGGGAACGTTGGGGCGTTTAGCGCTATTAATACTGGAGTATCTTCTGTTGATGCAGTTATCATTGTTACTCCAACTGCAGCTGGCTGTGTCGGGATGTCAGACACGTTTATCATAACAGTAAACCCCACCCCCACGGTATCAATACCATCAAGCCAAGTTCTGTGCGCAGGTGGCATGACTAGTCCAGTGATTTTTTCAGGAAGTCTAAGCACTACTGTATACAACTGGACAAATAGCAATTCAACAATTGGATTAGCATCTAGCGGATCCGGAAGTATACCCGCATTTGTTGCGCTGAATGGATCGCTTGCACCTTTGGTTGCTACTGTTTCTACAACGCCTGTGGCAAACGGTTGCGCCGGTGTGCCACAGGATTTTATTATTACGGTTAATCCACTACCACCATCTATATCAGGCTCGGGGAATATTTGTCTCGGTTCGACCATCACGTTAACTAATGCAATTTCTGGAGGAACATGGAGTTCCGGAAGTGCCAATGTCTCAATAGGGTTATCCTCCGGAATTGCGACAGGAATGGGTATTGGAACATCTGCAATAACATATACATTGCCGAGCGGGTGCCGAACAATTCGTGTTTTCACCGTTACTCCATTGCCGATGGCAATAACAGGCACAAATCATGTCTGCGCAGGTTTTACAGTATCGCTTTCTAATCCTTCACCAGGTGGTATTTGGAGCAGTGACAGTGTATCAATTGCGACGGTCGGTGCAACAACCGGAATTGTCACCGGGGTGACATCGGGAATTGCAACTATTTCATACACACTGTCTACCGGGTGTTTTGTGACAACAAATTTTACAGTGAATTCATTTCCTTCTTCCATCGCAGGCCCCTCTAGTGTGTGTATCGGATCATCAATAACGCTTGGAAATGAGGTTTCTGGGGGAACATGGAGTAGTAGTAACGTAGCGGTGGCTTCTGTTGGATCACTATCAGGTGTGGTAACTGGTATAACAGTAAGTACTGTAGTTATTACCTACTCGTTAGGTGGAGGTTGTTTTGTAGTAAAAGGACTCTATGTTTATCCGCTGCCGAATGTAATCGCTGGCCCGTCAAGTGTATGCACTGGTGCAACAATTTCAGTTAGCAATTCATCTTTAGGTGGCACTTGGAGTAGCAATAATGTCAGTATAGCGTCAATTGGCAGTACTGGCATTGTTTCTGGAATATCCCCAGGAATTGTAGATGTTGTCTATACAATGCCCACAGGGTGCAACCGCAGTAAACAAATTACCGTTAACGCCTCTCCGGCCGCAATTAGCGGACCGAACACTGTGTGCTCCGGAAGTGCTATTGCGTTGAGCAATACAACCCCGGGAGGTACGTGGGGAACTGTAGCGACCGTATTCTCGGTTAATCCATTGAGCGGCATTGTGACTGGTATATCAGCCGGAACGAGTTTGGTAACCTATACCACAACAAATGGCTGTATTGCGTTGAAGTCCATAACAGCTTTACTCTCACCAGCGCCGATAGCAGGCAGTGATACGGTATGTGTTGGGTCTTCTGTAACAATGTACAACTCAACGTACGGGGGAACATGGGGGAGTGCGAATTCACTTATTACTTCGATTGGGTCAACTACAGGGATAGTAGCTGGTGTATCACCCGGCGCGACTACAATCTCATATACGGTTCCGAGTGGCTGTAGTAGAGCCATAATAGTAACAGTGTATCCATTACCTGCGGACATTGTTGGGCCGGATAACGTATGTGTTGGGTACACATCGATACTAAGTAGCATTACTCCTGGCGGTATTTGGGTTAGCAGTAACACCGCGAAAGCCATAGTCGGTACTAGTACTGGTGTAGTTACAGGGGTGTCAGCCGGCACAGCGAATATTACGTATACATTGACTACAGGTTGCCGAAAGCTCAAGGAGATAAATATCAACAGTCTTCCTGCATCCATAACGGGTGGAGGGAATATGTGTGTTGGTTCATCAACTACCCTACTCTCGACTACGTCAAGTGGCTCATGGTCAAGTGACGATTCGTCAATTGCGACTGTTAGTAGTAGCGGTGTTGTCCATGGAGTCGCTAGTGGAACTACGATAATCACATACATGCTTCCGACAGGGTGCTATAGAACGACTATAGTCACAGTTAATCCGCTGCCGATGCCAATATCTGGCACGCCATCTATCTGCATGGGGGCATCAATAAGTTTAACTGATGCAACACCAAGCGGCACGTGGAGTTCGAGCGTTCCCGGAGTCGCATCAATTGGATTAACCAGCGGTATTGCGACCGGTATAACGGTAGGAACAGTCACAATAACATATAAGTTGTCATCGGGGTGTTATGTTACAACAGATGTCACAGTAAATACATTGCCCGCTACTATAGCGGGGACGTCAGGTGTTTGTGTTGGCGCTTCGGTGACTTTGAGTAATACGACAACAGGCGGAGTATGGACGACGAGTAACCCTAGCATTGCTACTGTAGGCTCACTTTCAGGTATTGTTTCTGGAAATTCAGTCGGCACAGTAGTCATCACGTATACACTTGGCACCGGCTGTTTGAAAACAAAATTGCTGTCTGTTAATCCGCTTCCATCGGTGATTTCAGGAACACTGATAGTGTGTGAGGGTTCCACTATTACTCTTTCTAATGCAGTAATTGGGGGTGCGTGGACGAGTAGTGCGCCATCAGTAGCGACAGTTACATCAGGATCAGGGATTGTTTCAGGGATTTCATCTGGTACAACGACGGTGAGTTATGTGCTACCGACCGGGTGTTTTGCAACGGCGCAAGTAACTGTTAATCCGATACCTGCGGCAATCCTGGGATCTGCGGCAATATGCATTGCGCAAAGTTCAACGCTCAACAGCCCTTCAACCGGTGGAACTTGGACGAGCAGTAATATCGGCGTCGCCACGGTTGGATCAATTAGTGGGAGCGTCACAGGCGTGGCTGTAGGTACCACCCGGATCACGTATACGTTGCCCACTGGGTGTTTTGTGACGCGAACTGTTACTGTCTTGCCATTTCCGCCTGCTATATCGGGGGCAGGGACCGTCTGTCAAGGTATGGTAACGACACTGTCAAATTCGACTGGGGGAGGCACATGGAGTAGCCCAGATGGGGCAGGTATTTTGACAGTAGGTGCGACGGGAATCGTAACTGGTGTAGCACCAGGTACAGCTACGATTCTTTATACGTTAAGTTCAGGGTGCAGCAGCAACCGGATTATCACGGTGAATTCCCTTCCCGCGTCCATTGGAGGGGCTTCTTCTGTATGTCAGGGTTCCGTCGCCACTGTAGTGAATTCAGTTTCAGGAGGGGTATGGGCAAGCAACAATACGAGCATTGCATCAATAGGCTCTGTTACTGGGGTGGTGACTGGTGTTTCAGCTGGAACTGTAGTTTTGACTTATACGCTTGGCACAGGATGCCATACGACGAAAATATTGACAGTGTATGCAGCTGTTGCAGCAATTTCTGGCCCAGCCACTTTGTGTGAAGGTTCCTCCAGTGTGTTTGGGAATACTACAATCAGCGGATTGTGGACTTCGAGTAATTCCTCAGTAGCTAGCGTTGGCAGTAGTACAGGGAGTGTTATAGGTGTAAGTGTCGGAACGGTTACGTTGAGCTATACTATGCCGTCAACTTCTTGTTCCGCAACGAAGGTCATTACTGTTAATGCGATACCAACACCAATAAGTGGGCTCTCAAATATCTGCGCTGGAAGCATAACGTCGTTGGCCTCATCTCCATCAGGAGGTTCCTGGTCGACGAGTAATGCATCCGTTATTTCGGTCGGATCTACAGGTGTTGTATTGGGTGTCAATTCGGGGATAGCAACAATTTCCTACACCCTTGGAACTGGATGTCGTGCAACTAAATTGATGACAATAAATCCGAATCCTTCGGCAATCGGAGGCGCTCTTGCAGTCTGCGTAGGAAGTACAACATCGTTAACAAACGCGACTTCAAGCGGATTGTGGTCAAGTGGAAGTTTGTCTGTGGCAAGCATAGGTTCTATCTCCGGAATAATGACTGGTGTTACAGCTGGAACCTCAGTAATTACTTACACGCTACCCACTGGTTGTTACAAGACTGTCACTGTTACAATTAATCCAGCTCCCCCAATGATTGGAGGCACTGGCAGTATATGTGTAGGCAGTACTGCGGCACTTTCAGATCCTGTTCTTGGTGGTACATGGAGCAGTAGTAACACTAGTGTCGCAAGTGTGGGAATAACTTCGGCTATCGTAAATGGACTCAGTGCTGGTACATCCGTTATTACTTATGTAACAAGCCCAGGCTGTTTTGTTACGACTATTATTACAGTAAACACCTCTCCCGCTGCGATATCTGGCTCAAATAATGTCTGTATTGGGTCGTCAACAGGATTCTCGAACGCCATCTCTGGTGGTTTCTGGACGAGCAGCAATGCATCAGTAGCCAGCGTTGGGTCTCTTTCAGGTATTGTTTCTGGAATTTCTGTCGGAATAGCGTCCATTACGTATACGTTAGGGTCCGGTTGTCACACGGTACGTAATATCACAGTAAATGTCGTGCCAGGAGATATCACAGGGCTCACCTCGTTGTGTATTGGAACGACTGTAACATTAGCCAACTCGACAAGTGGTGGCAGTTGGTCAAGTAGTAACACGGATATCGCAACCATCGGATCCACAACAGGAAATGTTACTGGTGTAAATGTTGGTACAACAACAGTCTCATACATATTACCAAGTGGCTGTATTACTACATCCACCGTTACGGTACTCAGTTCGCCTGCTGCGATTTTTGGAGCAGCACCATTTTGTCAGGGGGCAACGTTGGGAGTTTCCTGTTATCCCTTGGGAGGAACTTGGAGCAGTAGTAGCACTGCTGTCGCTACAATCAGTACGTCTGGGGTGATTACAGGGGTTTCTAATGGTACTTCTCGTATAACGTATGCTTTGAGTACAGGTTGCCTTTCGACACAGATTATTACAGTAAATCCACTCCCAGCAGTTATTACTGGTACTCTTTCAGTCTGTTCGGGACTAAATACAACTCTGGGTAATGCTACCGGAGGTGGAACATGGAGCAGTAGCAGTATTACTACTGCATATATTTCTACTACCGGCGTCGTAACTGGGTATTCAATAGGCACAGCTACAATGACATATATCATTGCTACAGGGTGTATAAGAACTGCCACTGTAACAGTTAATGAGTCTCCATCTGCAATAACGGGAACAGGCAGTATTTGTGTCTCATCGACACTGACTTTAGGCAATGCCGTAGCTGGTGGGACCTGGGTCAGTAGCAGTCCAGCTATTGCGAGTGTAACTGCCACAACAGGAATCGTAACTGGAGTAACTGCCGGAACACCAATAATTTCTTATATTCTTCCAAATGGTTGTAAGAGGACAGCATACGTTACTATTAATCCACTACCTAGCTCAATTGGCGGACCTTCCAGCGTCTGTAGTGGTTCAATAATTACTCTCACAAATTCACTTGCAGGTGGAACATGGAGCAGCGCAAGTACTGCAATTGGCACTATTGGAGTTGGTTCTGGTATTTTGTACGGAGTGAGTGTAGGCACGACTTTAATAAGTTATCTTTCCAGTGTAGGATGTCTTGCAACGAAAATTGTTTCTGTTAATTCGATTCCTACTTCAGGCGTAATATCCGGCCCTGCGGCTGTATCAATCGGTTCGTCCATTGCGCTATCAAGCACCGTCTCGGGTGGAACTTGGAGTAGTAGCAACACTTCAAAGGCAACCGTAACTTCTGCCGGGTTAGTTACAGGTGTTTCGGCGGGGTCGTGCACTATCAGTTATAGGGTAGCAAACGGTTGCGGGAGTTCTGTAACAACATTTGGTGTTGCGATAGCTTCATCAAAGCAGCCAATTGTGCTTCCACTTTCCTCGGATATAGAAAACAAGATAAAAATTTTCCCAAACCCTAATTCTGGTTCATTCACAATTTCAGGCACTTTCAATGAAGAGAATGAGAAAATAGTGCAACTGAAGATATCTGATGTTTTAGGTAGAATTGTGTTTGTCGGATCAACTCAAATTCGTGACGGACAAATAAGCAAAGAGGTGATTCTGAATGATGATCTTGCAAACGGAACCTATATGCTTGTTGTCCAGTCGGATATTCAAATTGGCAACTTTCATGTCGTGATTTTGAGGTAGTTAAACAATCGTAACCGAATTCAATTTTGGAAGAATGCCCTCGGAGTGAGTGCTGCCGAGTTGCTTACCCTTTTTTCTTCTGATGGTTGGTTGTATTGTCAAATTCAACCTTTACTCGATATCCCTTAACTACTTTTTTCTTCCCACTTTCTTTCTCAATTTGCAGGTCAAAATACTGCATCAATTCTTGTGGTTCTAGTAAGATAAGTTTAGAGAATTGAGTCGGTGACAGGTTTTTTTCGAGCTTTTCCTTGATGCGCTGCAAACTAATTCTGTCAGTGGAACATACAATTACTTCATCATATCCAGCGGAAAGACACTTTTCTGCATTATGTGTTTCCCATTCGTCGCCGGTAGTCACCGAAATTTCACAGGCAATTCGCTTTTCACCTTTTTCGAGACTTACGTCCACTCTCCCATTTCCGTCCGGAGTTATACTCTCTATGATTGCCTTATATCCTCTAGATTCAGCCATTTTCTTAACTAGTGTCTGGAGGAACCTATGCTGTGTTTCTGTCTTCTTTGCCTGTTTGCCTGTCCTTGGTACTTCGACCGGTACAAATGGCTGAGGTATTTGTACAGAATCAGAAGAAGGCCGATTTTCAGAGGATTCATGCGAACTACTTACTTGATTAATGCCAGTATCGTTGCTGCGTGGATAATTTGGTTCAACTTCATCACATTGAGTTCCGTACTTTTTCCTTGATTTTGCAATAATAATTCCGGCATTAGCACTCGCAATTTGCTGGTCAATCACTGGCAGAGGTATTGTCTTGATACTAAAATCAAGGTTTGGTTGTTCAAATCGAACAATAGCCTCACCTACACGTAGATTCTCAAGGTCATTTGCGTCAAAATATGAGAAGCCACTTGCAAAACGTTTTGCGTCAACATCGCCGAGCCTGAAACAGATTCGTGTTCCTGGATTAACAGTAACAGAGCTTGCCAATTCGGTGTCATGCTTGGATACCTGCTGCATGTCCTGGTGCGCAAGTATTAGACCTAAATGATACTTGCGCGCTCCACTCAGAATATGAGACATTGATGGAGTGATGAAGTTCTGAAATTCATCAATATAGAGATAGAAATCGGTTCGCTCTGACTTGCTCTTTATTTGCCGCGCCATCGCAGCCTGATATATCTTAGTCACAAAAAACGTCCCGAGAAGGTAACTATTCTCAGTCCCAATAAGTCCCTGCGATAATTTTACAAGCAATATCTTTTTTGAGTCCATAATATTCTCAAAATCGAGGCTGTGCTTTTGAGCAACCATATTGCGTATGACCTTTGGTCGTAGGAATGTATCTAATCGGGTGAGAATTGATCCGATTGAACTGCTCTTGAGCAAAGGATACTCATGCTGCCAGTAGTAGACGATGTGGGGATCTGTAACCGATTTCAAATACGCTTCCCGGAAATCCTTTTCTACCAAGAATCGTCTCAAGTCGAGTAATGTGCCACCAGTGTTACTTTCTAAGAATGCGAGAATCGCATTTGCGAGAACGCTGTTCATCTGGTCGCCCCAGCTTGAACTTAGTCGTTTAAATGCGGCGACTAAATCAGAGGAGAGAATATCTTTTTCAATTTCTGAATGCGCCGAAAGAATATTGAAAGCAACTGGATACTCTGCGTCTGACGGATCAACAATGACGACATCCTCAATTCGTTCGTGGGGAATATAGGGGAGTATTGATTCGATCAAATCACCATGAGGGTCAAGCACGGCTAAGCCATTCCCGTTTTTCAAATCCTGACAGATCATGGAAAGAAACAGCGTAGATTTTCCTGTTCCAGTGGCACCAATAATATGTGTATGTCGCAAGCGAAGACTTGGCGGAACCGATGCGAATTGCCTGTATCCATTATGTTCGTTTATTCCCAGGTAGAGCTCGTGGCCCATTGCCATTGCAGGCATTGCTTTTGTTTTTCGAGATTCTGTAGAGAGTTTAGCGGATCTTACATCCTCAGTTGGGAAATGTACCAATGTAGAGAGTTCATTGCTGTTGAGTAGCATGCCTAACCGATTGGACTTTCGGTGGAAGAAATTTGTAAGCAAATCGTCAAGCGTTAGATTGGGCGATTGCGCGAGAAACACTCTGTTGTTTTGCGAGGTTGTTATACGCTCAATCGCTACACTTGTGTCGAGCAGAAGATCTAACGCTCTGTATCCGTCAGGAGCAAACGCGGCAACTCGAATGCATACGGCAAAGAGAGGGGCTGATACCTTTTCTTGTGCTTCTTTTAGGAAGTTCGGCGCGTTTACAAAAAAAGATCCTCCATCGTTATTTGATGCTGCTCGAATGATACTTTCACCCCAAGGGTTCATAACCCCTTTGAACATTATTTGGATCATGACAGATTCGCCTTGTTTCATCTGGTCTAACGCAGCAAAAAGACCATTAAAGGGATCTGTTTCTTTTGATGTTACGGATCGAAGGGGGAACATGAATTCATCTGCCAAGCCAAATTCTCCCATCGCTAGACCCTCTGTGACGGGTATTTGATCTGGCAATTTGTTGGATATGATTCTGACATCTATCCCGGGAACATACGCTCTTAGCTGAGAGTAGACATTTGCTAAATCACTTTCACGGCAGACTATCTGGAATTGAATGTTCTCTGCATTAATTATTATTTCAAAACTGACGTGGTATAACGAGTCGGACAGCATTAACAGGAGCTCTTTCATGTCATCAATGGAGAAACTAGTCTCTTTCGGTATAGTGAATCCTATGGCATTCAGAGGCTCATCCTTACCCATTGGCTGTGGTTCCAGAGGAGGTATGTCGGAATCTATATATTCAGGTTCAGGTTCTTTCTTGTTTAACAGGTCGATAAATCGTGAGATCCATGTCGGTTTCTTGCTATCGTCAGTACTAGGAGGAGCAGAAATGTAATGTCCATAAAAGGGATAAAATGGAGGTTCGATATCAACCGGTTCGTCTGAGACATACCAACCCCTTCCACGAGACTCCCATTCGTAGAATCGTCTAGTAAGTAGTTCAGAATAGGTGAGTGCCATTAAAAGGAGGCTACGTCTAAGTATTGACGCTCCATTTCATTGAGGGGGCGCTGTACATTGAATTTTGTCATTTCTTCTACCACTTCCAATACAACAGCATGTATTGCTGCCTTAAACATGGCCTCTGAGTCCATCTGGTAGAAAGTCTTTCTTTTTCGGTTTCTTCCTAGCAACCATTTGCTGATGAATGGCAGTTTGTTAAGAATGCCTTCATGTTCCTCGGTAAACCACCAAGAGACAAAACTGCCGTTGCCGAAATGTGCGCTTGATATGAAGAAGACAAATTCATTCCGCGTTACGGTGAGGTAATTCCGCTTCGCTGAAAGCAAATTCCGTTCAAAGAAGGTTTCCGAATCGAACTTTGTTTTTGGTAGTTTTAGTTCCTTCAATTTCAATTCTACTTTTTGATAGAATTCCTCACTCGAAAATTGGTAATCAAAGAAGAAATGTTGCCATTTGCTTTTTATTACCACGGGTGTTTTTGTAAATACGGCGATGAGAATTAGGATGATCAGGAACGTGAGAACTACTAGGTACTTGGCTTCTATCCCAGATAAGAAAAGGATAATACTGTCGAAGACATTGGTGGTGGATTCCATCTTGTTTTTGTTTTTAAGGTGAACAATAGTCGAACTTTTGTAGTAGGGGTATCCGAAAATTAGAAATATATTCTCGAATATCATAATCCGGCATATTTATTTTGTGTTGAAACGCTCTCGTTATCTTTGCGTATGACTGAGGTTGAAATATTACAGATACAGAATGAGATCTTTACCAATCTGGTGATCGAAGAGTTATCCAGGCAAAGAGACAATGGAAAGAAGAAAGGTGAGTTTCTTCTTGATAAGGTGGAGATTGAAATTGAAACAAAAAACAGA
Source organism: uncultured Flavipsychrobacter sp. (assembly GCA_964652995.1). Classification (GTDB taxonomy): domain Bacteria; phylum Bacteroidota; class Bacteroidia; order Chitinophagales; family Chitinophagaceae; genus Nemorincola. Next base: position 44,003 of record CAZZCR010000032.1, read on the forward strand.
TTAAAGCGGTTTATAGCTGGTGAAAAATCAGCCAAGCTATATCCTGATTTGAAATAAGAACATCTATCCTTGTACGATAAATAATAAATCTATCCCTATAATTTGAATTTCCATTGTTGCTAGACTTTTACCGAAAGCAAATTCGATAAAAATCAAAAACAACAACAAATGGAAACAGGTGCGGCCACTTCACTTAGCCTGGTAACAAAATGCGTATAGATGTCTAGAAAATCTCGAAAAGGAAATAGTCGTTTCGTTAGGAAACAGAGCTGTTAGGCATTAGCGCATGGCTAATCCAATTATAAGTCCCACAATCACTGCGATAATGAGTGCAACCCAATTTACGGAGGGTTGTTGGTTTCGTAGGCTGCTGACCTGTTGTTTGTAAGATACTATTTGACTGTCTTTCGATGTGTTCTGCTGAGAAAGGAAAGCAACTTGTTTTTCCAATAGCGCAAGTTTCTGCGATTGCAGTTGCCCGATCTGCGCAACTTGCTTCTCGTGGTTTTGTCCCATCGTTTTGATCTGAGTTTGTAGGGTATTGATACGTTCATCATACGCATTCTTCATATCCTCTCCGGCTTTCTTTTTCAGTTCTTCAAGTGTTGCAATCTTCTCGTTCAGGTTGATTATTTGTTTATCGTAATTTGCCTTTAGTTGCTTTGTTATGGTCTCTACCAGCTTCGCCTTAGAGTTTTCCAGTTCCTCGACAGTTTGGTTATATGTTTCGTTCAGAAATTGCCCTAGTTCTGCTGGTACTATAAACGCTTTGTCAGCGACCTTCTGTAATAGGGTGTTGTCCTCTTTGTGCCCTATGGCAGTGAGAAAGTACGGAGTAAGGCTAATGCATCGCTCAGCGATTGCGGGGCGGTTGAATATATCTAGATTCTCCCCACCACCTCTTGCAACTACGAGAATGTCTGTGTTCTCATTGTCAAACTTTTTGATTGCGCCTAAGATATCCGCTTCAGAAGTGAGACTTACACGCTCATAATGAATGCTATACCGAGCAATGGATTCTCTCTGTTGGTGCTTTATATCCGAATCTATGATGCCTGTTTTCCCAATGATTATAACTATCCGAAACGGTTCGTTGTGAATAATCTTGGTTTTAATAAAGCTCGTTACATCCCGATACCCTGCAGTAACTTTTTTTTGGAGCAACTCAATTGTTTTCCATTCTTCCTCTGAATGCTTATTATGTGTCTGCTCTACAAGGTCTGTTATGGTGATTTGTATTTCAATTCGTCCACCAGAGTTGACTACACGGCGGGTAATGTACCCATAAAAAAGTATTGTCTTATTTACCTCTAACTGATTCCGAATAAGTGCTGGTACAAGTAGTGTCAGGTACGCATCTGAAGATTCGTCCCGAATGGTATCATAGAAATACCCGTTATAGTTTGCTCCCTTTCCCTGCTGATATACTCCACGAACCTGTATGACTTTGCGTGTTTCTTGAACAGAAATAGCATTATTGAACAGGTTCAAAATGGTGGCAGGGTTGTATGGTAATATCGCTGTGTCAGCCATTGTGCCCATGTCTCCAAAATACGAAATTCAGTGCAATAATTGGGAAAAACCCACTTCGGCACTAAAAACCTTATTACCTGTGATGAGCAGCAGTAAGAGCGTATGGAATGGCTAAGGCAAGGTTTGAGACAAAAAAATCCGACCTCAATAAATATCCCGCCAAAAATCGTTTGAGTGTTGAGATTATTTTGTCTCAACCGTGCAAGCGCAGTGATAACGAAGTGCAGATCTTGCCGACAATGACTACCGAGCATACTTTTGCTGTGGCACAGGTCATAAAATAACATTGTTTTTAATCACAGTTTATATGCGTGTGATAATTCTTCAGCAAAATTTTTAAAGGAATTTACGTTGTGAATTGCTACTCGTGAGTTACCAATTTCAGTCCTAAATTCGTCATAAACCTCTCTTATCAGCACCTCGTCTGTAATATTTGTCAGGTAGTGAAAGCCAACATGAATATAGTTCGGGTTGACTTTGTCAATCAGCTTTTGACGTGCTGTAAGCAATTTTCTTAATCCTTCGCGAATATTCGCGATGATAACCTCATCGGTACGGTCAGTCTTGAACATCTTTGTCTCGACAACATGGACAATTTTGTTTTCTTTATTGAGTATTTCAAAATCCATTTCAACATCACCAGCTGCCGTAACGTTAGTTTTATTCAAAATTTTATGAGATTCCAGCAAGTACTTTACTGCTTGATGTATCAATCCGTCTTTTGAAGTAATGTCTTTGAAAATAGACTCGGTAATTTTATAAGGGGCTAAATAAAAAACATCTTTACCACAATTTGGGCATTTTAACTTCACCTTGCTGGGCATAACGTCTAACGTGACATTTCCTGAAAATGTTCCAACGGCACAATTCATACATTCATAGTACGTTTTGTAGTGACCACCGATTAAGCTTTTTGCTTCATAAAGACCATCAAATAGGTCGATCCTGTCTTTGAAGTTCTCTTTGTCATAAAGTATGTCTGTGTAGAATTTATTGGCTTCAATAAGTGAATTAAAAATGTGGTCATTGTAGTAATTTGCAATGTTATCTACCGACTCAAGGATGTCGAGGAAATGGTCTGGATTAAGAATACTAGTTACTTCTTTATCAAAAAAGTCCTCCCCATACTTTTTAAGATCCTCCCATGTTGAAACATTTGACGGAACTATGTCGTATTTCCGTAAAAGGGCAATTAATTTTTCTTCAGATGATAAAGCAAAAATGATTTCAGTAGCAAACTTAATTTGCGAAACGTTGCTACCTTTCAGTTTTTTCGTAATTATGTCAATAGGTTTAGCAAATTTCTCTGTGAGAAATTTTACAATTTTCTCCTCGTTGATATTTCTCGTTCCAATTGAATTAAGGGCGTGATCGGTTTCAATGTTTCTATTTTGGATTCGCTGCTCTATTCGTTGACTGCTTTCCTTTCTTGAAAGCGAATTGCTTAATACTATTCTCGGATAGTAAAAGAACTTATTCGCTGTTTTGAATTTCATCTCACTCTTTTGCAAAAGTTGTTCTTTATGCAAAAGGAAAACGTTCTGACTTTGCAGATTATTCCAAAAAATACTGTAGAATTTGCTTGATACAGGCATACGTTATTGGTTTTCTGGCTACTTTGATTTGCAAATTTGGATAAACAACATTGCGATTTCTAATGAATTGTAAGTACTTACACCACCTCCATAGAATTTTAGACACGGCATGTGTTTGTTTCAGGATTGGCTTAAAATTTGCCGAGTGCTAAAGTTCAATTCCGATTTCCTTGCGTGGGTGGAATGAATGTGTTTATAGGATAGAGTAATTAGTATTTGATTTAGTCTAAGAGTATACTAAGTTGCTTCACGTTCGAATTTACTCGGGTCAAGAACTGGTAGAATCGCATCTTCCAACATCGTTCCTCGTAATTCACTAAACAATACTCCTCTCATTGTGCCTATGACTACCGCATTGAGCAAATTAAGAAGACCTGGTGGCAGGGTGATGTTGTTATCTTGAACTACTACTATTTGTTCCAAATTGGCAATTTCAAACACAAAGCCTAAACGCAATGTAGCTAATATCTCTTTCTCCTGTCCTTTGGGCGAAACACTAACCGTCATTAAGTGGAAACTCTGGTTGATTTGTGGGTTCGGTGCTATTTCAAGCGCAATTCCATAATCGTAATCTAATTTCTTATCCTTTTTAAAAACTTTGAACGATTTCTCTAAGATGTCTATGCTCTTTAACATAAACGAAAAGGCCTGCTGACTTTCTGGACGGGTTGTATGGGTCATTCTGCACTTCGTTTATTAAGAATTTCCAGGTATATGGCACTAGTGGAACATTCCCCTTGCCACGTTGTTTTATTAAATGCAAAGTATGTCACGTTCGAAGGCATCATTCTCGAGATAGGTTCAAGATATGGCAAGCTATGTAGTTGGGGTGGATTTGATCCAACTACCATGTGAAGATGCATTTCTTTGACGGGCATTTCAATTGCCAAGAGCTGAATTTCAAGCTGATTTTCGATTTCATACAAAGTCTGGACAGTAAAATTATGACTCCCGCTTAGCCACCGGGTTATTATTGATGGCTGTACTCCCATAAGATTTGCAAATTTTTGGCGGTTAACCTCTTTTTTCTTCATGCCGGCTTCAATTTTCTTTGCTAATAGCATGCCCTTTTGGGCAAAATTTGACCTGGTATCACTTTTTGCAGAAGTATCTGTTAATCGAACCAATTCTTGCAAACCGCTTTTCATATGAAAAAATTTAACATTTAACAAAATGGAGGGATTCTCTCATAGGTAATTGCCATACAAGATATGGACATTACCACAAAAAAACAAAAATTTTGGTTCTAAGTGAAAAAAAATGATGAAAATTTACTTTTAAGTGAAATTATTGTTTACCTTTACATAAAATTTACTTAAAAGGATAAAACAAAAAATGTCAAATTTCAGTCTGCGATATTATAAACAGCCAACTATCATAGTCGTAGTTGGATTGGCGACACTCGCCACCAGTTTCGTTAGTCACTTCGTTAATGAAAAATGGGGCGTGGCGGTTTCTGCATTTGCCCTAGCTGCAGGATTATTCACTGTAATCGATTACTGGTTGTGGTGGAGGTGGCCCATAAAATATTTATATCAACTTAAGGACTTCAGAGGGCGCTATATTGGTTCTCTTTCATATGAACGCAGAGATGATTCAGGAGTGCTTATTCAGGGTTCACTACGCCATGAGAAAATTCTGTCACAGACCGGTTCCGGCGTAGCGGTAAAATCGATAACATACAAGGATGACGGAAGTGTTAGCTCTGAATCAATTAGTGATGTTGAATCGATTCAGCTGGAAAGGGATGGTTCGTTTAAACTTATATATAATTATTTGAATGCGGGAAGTACTCATCAAGGTTTTGCGCCACATTACGGCACAGAGGTTCTTTCATTTAGTGAAATTGGCGGCGTGAAATGCCTAACTGGTTATTACTATACAAATCGCCAACCTTTTCAAACTAGGGGCGAAATCAATGTTACATCATCTTAAACCAAATAAATAAAAACAAAATGGCAAATTGTAATCCACATTTTAATGATTTCAATGGACAAATTAAACTCACTGATGCAAGACGAGCTTCGTTAAAGATATCGCGAAATGAGTTGAGAAGAAAAACACGGAAGTACTTCAGTGACGAAAAAGCTGACAAGCTACAGCCGAAGTTTTCCGGTCAAGGGTCGCTCGTCATGGATACGATCATTAACCCGATACCGAGACACCAGAACGTAAACGGAGAAGATAAAACCATACTCTATTATGATGTAGATGATGGCATATACTTTATAGGAGACGAAAACCCTGATGACCGCGATAGTATTGCCGACTATCATAAATGGGTTTGTGAGGCAATTGACGGACACACTAACACCCCCGTTGAGGATAAAGATACTTGTGTAAGGACGTGGTTCGCAGATGGACACAATATTGATAACCCCATTTATTATCAGCAAGGTGACACACCTGAGCTGGCGCATAAGAAAGGGGGATGGATTTTCAGTGACCCTAAGGCATTTAGTGAATGGTTCTTAGCAATAGTGAAGAAACACAAACAACTTAGGAGGTTGGTGCGCGCTCTGAAGGCTTGGGCAGATAAAATGGATTTTGACGATGCGTCAAAGGAAATGCCTCCTGGAATAGTTTTGACCATCCTTGCGGCACAGCAAGCTGTTTACAATGAAGAAAGGACAGATATTGCTTTAAAAGAAACATTGGTCAACATTGAGGCTACGTTGAAGGCAAGTTTCCGGTGTGACAGACCAACGACACCTGCTGGGGAAGATTTGTTGGCGAACTATAAGTTTAAGGACTATTTTATGAATTGTCTAAGCAAATTCATTACTGATGCGAAAGCAGCTTTGAGCGAGAAAAACGAACGGAGAGCAACAGAACTTTGGCGGAAACATTTGAGTGACAGGTTTCCCTTAGGTGAGGATAAAGAACAGGAAGAAGCTAAGAAATATAGCTCCTTAGGTGCTATTGCAACAACATCAAGACCATATCAAAGCTAATGAACCATCCTGAGTTTGAAATTGATGCCGCTGAAGTTGAAAGAACATATCCCACCCTCGGCCTTCGAAAGGTCGAGGGTGGTGTGTTCTTGGCTGGAGAAATACCAGTGATTGATAAAGAAGGCAAGCTCTGGCATACCTATTCTATAGAGATCCATCCGGTGGCTCAATACCCATTTGTTTTTCCAATAGTTTTTGAAACAGGTGGAGATATCCGCCGAATTGCAGATTGGCATATTAATTCGGATGGTTCATGTTGTTTAGATAACGAGTTCAGTCAGGAAATTAAGTGTTTCTCAAAGCTTCCTTTATCTCGTTTTATTGAAAATGAACTTATTCCTTGGTTTGCCAATCAGTCCTATCGGCGTGAGACAGGGAATTATGTTAACGGAGAACAAGCGCATGGTGATATTGGAAGGATTGAGTTCTTCATGCAAGAGCTTAATGCTCCCAATTTTGCTATCTGCGTGAAATGGATGGAAATCATAGCTAACAAGAAATTCCCTCCACGTCAAGCTTCACAATGTATTTGTGGTGCCAATAGAAAATGGCGGAAATGTCATAAATCAACCTTTGACAAACTTTGTAAGATTTCTTATGGAACGCTCTCTTACGCCATAAAATCATTTTCCAGATATTTGGGGAAGGGTCCATCTATGATAATGGAACTCCAAAAGCATACACCTGTAAATCTCCTGTAATGTCAAAAGAGCTTCCATAAATCATGAAAGCTCTTCGTGACAAATTAATTTTTCCAACAATTTCAACTTGATAGACAGAGGCTTGTGTTCTCCTTTCTCCCAAGAGAAAATCGTGCTTTCATTAACTCCGATCAGTCGCCCCAAGTCCTCCTGGCTTAGGCCATTCTCGATGCGGTATTTCCTCATTCTCCCTCCTAAGGTGGATGTGTCAATGACAAACGGACTGTAACCCAAAAAGCGGATTATGGTGGGATAATAGGAAACATGTGGCGTATATCGGTCGTTTTCCCAATAGCTAATGCTGTCCTCGGTAACACCTATTATAGCCGCTACTTCTTTTTGCAGTAACTTTAGGGCAAGTCTCCTATTTCTCAGGTGTTCGCCTAAGGTATGTGGATTTTCAATGATTTTTGATGATATTTTGGTTGATAAGTCGGTTTCGAAAAAAGGCAACGCAGCAGTGCCCTTGTGGCTACTTCAATCACCCGGAAAAGGAATGTACCTGTTCACCCATCATGGTGCAGCGATACCTCAACAAGATCAGCGGCCCCCTGCTCGATCGTATCGACCTCCATGTCGAAGTCACCCCCGTGCCATTCAGCGAACTCACCTCGCAGAAGACCAGCGAGAACAGCGACGATGTGCGCACCCGTGTCATAGCCGCGCGCGAGATACAGGCAAAACGATTTGAAGAACACACCGGCATCTATGCCAATGCACAGATGGGAAGCAAGCTGCTGAAAGACATTTGCGAGATAAGCCCTGTGGGTCACAACCTGCTCAAGACCGCCATGGACCGACTGAACCTCAGTGCCCGTGCCTACGACCGCATACTGAAAGTGAGCCGCACCATTGCCGATCTCGCCGCCAGCCCCGACATACGCCCCGAGCATCTCGCCGAGGCCATCCAATACCGCAGCCTGGACAGAGAAGGGTGGGGAGGGTAGAGTAATACTAAATCATATGAAAAAATTCGTATTTTACAGCCAATTCCCTCAATAATGGATCAAAAGGATATTAGGTGGATACATCGGTTCAGCAACTATAAAAAGGCGCTCGCAAAATTGGGTGAGGTGGCAAAGGATGCTGATTTGACTGCACTTTCAGAACTTGAGAAGGAGGGGCTGATTCAAAGATTTGAATACACCTTTGAACTAGCATGGAAGACGCTGCAGGATCTGCTTATATTTAAAGGTTATACCGACGTGGTGGGCCCGAATCCGGTATTGGAGCAGTCCTTGAAAGATGGTTACATAAAGGATGAGAAGGGGTGGCGTACTATGAAAAAATCCAGAGAGCTTACATCTCATACTTATAACAGTGACACTGCCGATGAAATAGCCACAAGCGTTGTTGAGAAGTTTTTCTCACTCCTAGCAGATCTCCAGGCTACGTTGGAAAGCGAAGAGAGTGGTCACCAAAACACAACATTTCAATAATGGAATACGGACTCCGGTCAGATGATCTTCAACATGTGAGAGATGTTTTTGTGTCTTTTCCTCAGGTGAGGAAGGTGATATTGTTTGGGTCTCGGGCAATGGAAAGTTATAAACCCGGTTCTGATATAGATCTGGCAGTATTGGGTGATAATATTAGGCTGAACGATCTTCTGGAGATAGGGACCGCCCTCGAACAATTAGGAATGTTGTATAAATTCGATATTCAGAACTATAATACTATAGGCAACCCCGACGTTCGTGCGCACATAGATAGGGTAGGAAAGGTGCTCTATCAGGCAGCATAACTGAAAAAGAGGTCGGTACGTCCGCGCCGGGTCTCTTAGTATAGCCTTGTGCGCAGCAAGGACCCGGTGGCTTCAGCGGTGGGGTTGAGATTATTCCTGATGCCCCCTGCGTGAGCGTCAGAAATAAACCCGAATCAGAAACTATTCATTATTTGCTCATGGCTCAGATTAATTAGAAAGTTTCTATAAGTCCTCATCCGGCCTTCATCTTGCTGCACCCTGATCATACACCAAAGCGCTCATTCGTGGCGTTCCCCTCCTGCTAAGCCTGCCTGACCGGTAGGCAGGGAGGGGATAGGGGTGGTTGCTTCCACACCTCCCCCCCCCCTGACAAATTTCTATGACACTACAGAAAACGCACTATCACAGATTTTTCTTTTGTCCAGTTTAGAGAGCGGTAGTAACTTGACGTATAGATGAGAAAAATGTCGGTTAACGGTTCATATTGCGGAAATAATTTACTTCTCAGCCTGCGCAGAACTGCGCAGGTTTTGGGAAGTAGGTGGGAAGTTTTTGGGAAGTAAGCCTGCCTGCCGACTAGGCAGGTGAGAAGTTTTTGCGCAGTTTTCCAAAGCAGATCAACCCTCTGTGTTGGGTAATTTTATTGAAAATCAACGAATTACATAAAACCTGCCCACCAAAGCGGGAAGCAAACAAAAAAATTGCGCACTTGGGAAGTCTGCCCGGTTATTATTCGGATACCTGAACGAAGTCTTCAGCCTCCTTAGGGTTGGGGCCATATTTGTTGGTGCCTGGTTGGCTGTCGCGCACCATAAGTATAAGCGACCACACACCCACCACCAACAGTATGAGACCGTAAACGAGGGTTGGTACAATGGCAGGTTTCAGCACGGTAAAGTCAATGTCTTCCGGATCAAGCGATATACCGGCTTGTACCAGCTTCACCACGATAATGGTGATCCAGATGATAGTGGCAATGATAGAGGTGAGTAGAAACCGGAAATATATCCATCCGCTTTTACCGATATCATGAAACCGGCGCACCGTTATGGAAAGTGTGGGCACAAGTATGAACAAGCTGTAAAGCATATTCAGCACACCGCCGTTCATCATCCCCGATTTATCAAAACTCAGCCCGAAAACATCATCCAATAGCTTCACCACAATGCCGAAGATGATGTTGAAAAGGACAAACATCCAGAACTCCTTGCGGCGTGCGCGTCCCGTGAAGGTTGCATATTTTTTGATGGCGATGATGTACCATTTCATAAGGCTGATAATTTAAAGGTTATCGGATAGCGGAATTAAAGTTACATATTCTTTCAGTTCCGAAAATTACTTTACCCACGCCAGCGTTATCCCGATGGCCAGATAGGCGCCCCTTTGTTTGAGGCCCGGGCGGCTACCCAGCTCGTAGCTGGTGCCCATGTTCACCCGCTTACGGGTCGATATCAACCGGCCACCTATACGCCACCCTATATCATTCAGACTGAAGCTGCCGGGGGCATTGGGAGTTATGGCATATTCTTTGCCCTTCACCAGAATGGGGTCTATGGTCGTGTTGGCAAATATTACGTCGGCATACACCTCTTTGAAGATGGCCGTTTGTTTGGCCTCCCCTTCAAACCAGTTGATGGTGCTGGTAGTCTTCATCTTCATATGCGTGAGCCTGGTAAGCCCGCCATAAAAGCCCATCGTGCGTGTTTTGGTGTAGTAGTCGTTGCCAAACACAGTGCCATCGGTGGTGGTCAGCGATCCCTTCTCCAGCGGCTTGAAGATATCCGCTGTCATATTTGTCGAGATGGGGGCCGTGCTGTAGTAGCCGCCGCCCCTCACCGCGAATATGCGGCGGCACGGAAAGCGGGCCTTAGTAAACCGCATGGTGGTGCGACGTTGGCCTTTGTTGTCCAGTTCTTTAAAGGCATCAAGCACCATCTTGCGGCGCTCCCAGCCTTTGCCGTCCATTATGTGCAGGCGCACACCCGCGCTGCCCCCACTGAACGGGTTCAGGTTGGTTTCGCTGTAGCTTTTTGTCGCCTCGCTTTGCTGCAAATAGCTGTAAAAAGTGGTCTTGTAACTGGCATTGGCTGAGAAGTACTTGCGGTGAATATAGTCGGCATTGAATCCGGCTCCTATGCGGGCAAAGTCGCTCGCCCCTGCTTCGGCGGCCAGCAGCTGCAGTTCAGCAATGATCTTCAGCTTTTTCGACTGATCGCTCTTTACAAATATCTCCACACCCTGTTTTGTGGTTATGGTGTCTTTTTTTGCCTTGCCCCACACACTGGCGGGCAATAACAACATGAGTGCGGGCAGGTATTGTTTCAATATCTTAGAGGGGTGTGGCATGATAACTTACAGGTAATAGCAAACAAATAGCGTGTGGCACAAAAATAGAGTTTATTTTCATTTGTCCAACCCCGTTATTTTCACGGTCTTCGGTAATTATCGCAGCGTTTCGACGAAATGCGCGAACGAATCGCTGAAGACTTTGGCGCCATAATAATTAAGGTGATCCAGATCTGCAAAGCAGGAATCGGGGAGGTCCATCTTTATGAAGTCGGCAAATGGCACTTCAGGGAATTCACGTTTCAGGAACTTCTGAAATTCCGGTTCTATAGGCTTCGGAAACAGTTTGTGTTCGGGTGTTCGCACAAACACCACGTTCACCCTGCGGCTCTTACAGAGGTCCACTATTTTGTGCAGATAGTCAATGTGCCACGTCCACAAGGCCAGTTGATCGGTCCCTTTTCTGTTCAGCTTCTCCACGTCAGCGCGGTTCTTGTTCAGGTCCAGCTTGTCGTCATGAAAAGCATACCCGCCGATCTTCAGTTGTTCGAGGGTCACCGGCTGGTGTCTGACGATCTTCAGCAGATAGGGCGTCTTTAACTTCGGCAGACCCACCACGCCCTTTATCACCTGCTCCGGGCTGTGGTAAAGAAGGTAGGACATGTCTGCGGCGCTCAGCAGGTGGTAGTAGTTCTGCACCTTGGCTTGTGTGAAGCCTTGTTTGGTAAGGAACACATCAGACCAGAACTGCTGTATGTTGTGGCCCGCACACCCTATTACCACGGTATGTATTTGAGGGTTTTGCGGCAGCAGCTTCTGCAGTTTCAGGTAGTTGTACAGGTACATATCTGCCGGCTGCGACAGGTTGACCACGTGCTCCATATTGGAGTCTATGATGCCATAGGCAATGTGCGAATCGCCCATTAACAACACTGTCTTCTGTGCATCTACTTTATACAGGTTGTCGCGGTTCAATATGGCCGACATGGTGGTGAGGTAACCCCAGTAGATGGCGGAAACTATAGCGGCATAAAGCAGGAACTTTTTGAAGAGTTGTTTCATGTCGCGTCAGAATTGGAAGTAAATGAATGTGCCCTGGTTGTACACCGAATACACCAGCACGGCAGTGCCCAGCGCCACATACATGCCCCAGCGTACCAGCCTGTTCCTGTAGTTCAGCACGGTGCGCTCATCGTGGCGTTGGCGCCAGTCTATCACCAGCGGAATGATGACATAGGCTATGCCCAGGCGTTTGGTGGGCATCTGCAGCAGGCCATGCCCTATGTGTTGAATATAGTCGACCGCAACACCCACATCGGGTGCTCTGAAGAAGATCCACGCGAAGGTGGCCAGCGCGAAGGTGGCGGTCATTTGCCAAGTCTCGCGCAGTGACGGAAGTAGTGTATTGTCGGCAACCACCTCGCTGGTGAACTTGCGGTTGTTGTTGCTCAGCAACAGCGGAATGAAGAGCAGCGCATGTATGCCACCCCAGGCTATGAATGTCCAGTTGGCACCATGCCAGAAGCCGCTCACCAGGAAGATGATAAAGGTGTTGCGCACTACTTTGGCCGTACTTACGCGTGAGCCGCCCAGTGGTATATACAGATAGTCGCGGAACCAAGATGAAAGTGATATGTGCCACCGCTTCCAGAACTCCGCGATGTTGCGCGAGAAGTAGGGATACCTGAAGTTCGACAACAGCTCGAAGCCGAACAGTTTTGCCACACCCAACGCTATGTTGGTGTAGCCGCAAAAGTCGCCGTAGATCTGAATGGAAAAGTAGACAGCGCCCAGTACCAGCGTAGAGCCGGAGAGGGTCTTGTAGTTGGCGAAGATGTCGTTCACGAAAACCGAAAGCGTATCTGCTATCACCACCTTCAGGAAGTAGCCCCACAGTATCAGGCGCATACCTGCCACCGTTTGTTCGAACGAGAATGTGCGCTTTTTCTGTACTTGTGGCAGCAGGTGCGATGCCCTTTCGATAGGGCCGGCTACCAGTAGCGGGAAGAAGGAAACGAATACCGCGTAGTCCACAAAGTTCCGGGTAGGTGTCACCTTGCCATTGTATATGTCGAACACATAGGACATGCCGTGGAAGGTGTAGAAAGAGATACCAACCGGCAGCACTATGTTCAGCAACCACGGGTCGGTGTGCAGGCCCATGAGTGCCAGTGCGTCCTGGGCATTGCCAACAAAGAAGTTGTAGTATTTAAAGAACCCCAGAACCGCCAGATTGTTGAATATACTGAGCCATAGGTACAGCTTCTTCCTTCGTTCCGACCGGTAAACAAGCAGACCAAATCCATAGTCTATAAGTGTGGAGAGTAGCAGGAGGAAAATCCTCCGAAGTGCATTGTCAAATTCCTTATAGG
>CAZZCR010000033.1:0-57126 GCA_964652995.1 uncultured Flavipsychrobacter sp.
CTATTCCTTTTCCACACTTTACAGTTCGCTTTAGTTTTCCCCACCTCTTTTAGATTTGCAAATCAAACCAAAATAGAGTGTGAAAGATGTAAAGGGTTTTAGTTCGCATTACTTTTAAAGACTTAAATTTGTGAAAAGTGTTGAAATGAATACGACATCAATAAAGCAGAAGTTACACAACTACTTAGAGGTAGCGGATGATAAAAAACTCAAGGCAATATATACAATCGTTGAAGATGCTATCCATGAAAGCGAAGTTGAATATACTGAGGATTTTAAAGCTGAATTAGATCGCCGCTACACCGCATACCTAAATGGTACAGAGAAGACATTTACGGCAGAAGAAAGCAAGGAAAGAATAAGTAAATTATTACTAAAAGGGAAGAAATAATGAAATTTCGTCACATAATACTCGATTCTGCCCAAAATGAGTATGAATCTTCCCTTGATTGGTATCTTAAAAGAAGTTTTTCAGCTGGCGAACAATTCATCGAACTTGTTGAGTACACTATTGAGCTAATATGCAACCATCCATACAGGTGGCGAAATGAGTATAAAGGATTTTATGAACTATCTATGAAAAAATATCCTTTTAGCATTATTTACACTATTGATGACAAACAAGAGTTAATAACCATCGTTTCAATTTATCATCATAGTAGAAACCCAAGAAAGAAATATAAAAAGTAACAGATACTCAATTCTTTTGTAGTTTATAATCGTACTGTTTAAGGTACATTTAGTACCCTTACAACTACTAACCTAAACTATTGCCATTTTAAAAATCACAGTAACACTGCTATCTCAGTTTTTATATCTAAATCTGCAGAATAACAGATTCTTTAAAAATTATGTGGTCAGAAAGCTATAATTCCAAAATAAAGCATACTTTTGCAGTCCAAAATTTCCGGCGAGGTAGCTCAGTTGGTTAGAGCACAGGATTCATAACCCTGAGGTCGGGAGTTCAAATCTCCTCCTCGCTACAGAAAGGGGGTTTTCAGCAAATTGTTGAAAATCCCCTTCTTTTTTTAACTTGTAATTGGTTGACAAATAGGTAATTAGCTCTATAAAAGTGTTTGTTTTTGTAGTTAGATATACCCTGTTTTTTATGTCCACTAAGAGACCTTCAGGAAAAATGGTTTTTTGCAATTTCCTTTTACCATCATAATCGGCTGAAAGCCATAACTGGCTTATGGTTTGCAAAGCTTTTACAGCAAATTTTATTAAACTTTCTAAGTTAGATGTTACCGTAGGCAGGTTACGCAGTTCCTGCTCAATAGCCTCAATATTTGGTTCAATGTCCGCCATAGTAATATCATAAATTTCCTCTGATATTTTGCCATATCCTAACTTCAGTTGAACTGCTCTTTTTTGTTGCTTCAATTCTTCCAATCTGTTTTTCAAAAGTTTCTTCCTTTCTCCTGCACCGTTGTTTTTACTTTCAAATACTTTTGAAAGCTGTGAGGTTACCAATTTTTGAAATTCAAGGGGTAGTGATATTTCTGAAAGTAATTCTTCAAAAAGAGTAGTCAATCCCTTATTTCTGGACTTAGGTGTTGAAACGGCGTTTGCATTCTTTCTGCATGCGTCGCATTTGTAGTAAAATAAATTCTTTAGCTTGTTTCTATAAATAGTCAGTTTTCCTTTGCAACAAGAGCATTTTAAAAATCCACTTCCCAACACCTTCTCCACTTCATAAATTGAGTGCTGGTATCCTCCCGGATTATTTTGTAAAATCTTTAAAACCTTTTGATACTCTTCCTCTGAAATCAATGTTTCCCAATTGCCCTTAACAGGCTCATCTAATAGCTTATGTACACTCCAGCCACAATAAAATGGATTCCGCCATAGCTTTGACATTTTTTGTGAACTAATTTTCAAGCCATCCCTTGATAGCTTTTCAATTATCTGTGCATCACTATAACGACCTGTTAATTTCAATTTAAACGCTTTTTGAATTAATCGTCCATGCTCGTTGATAACAAATTCCTGCTTTGCCTTGAGAAAATTAGGATTTTTTACTCTTGGCCCGTAGTGGTCGTAACCTAACGGAGCCATTCCAAATCTGCCACCTTTCTCAAGAAACACCTTCATAAAGGGGATAATGATTTCTTGTCGTTCAAGATTTTCATTGTTCGCTGCGAGGAGCTGACTGAAAATTTCATTCTTACCACGTGGCGTAATTGTGCTCTTCCCTGAACATGCCTCCACAATATGAATCCCTAAGTTATTAACCAGTTCGTTGACCAGACTGATCGCATTTCCGCCAGTACGAGAGAACCTGCTTATTTTAAAGACTAATATTGCAAAAGGCTTCTTTTTTTCAGATCTTGCCTTAGAAATTAGTTTCATGAACTCAGGTCTTGCGAAGTCATCCTTTGCGCTTTCATTTGTATGACCGAAACTGGCAGTAACCTTTAAATTATTTTTCAAAACAAATGCCCGCAAAACAGCTTGTTGGTTTTCAATACTTGAATTGTTTTCAAGTTGCGCTTTTGTGGATACACGTGTGTATTCATAAATTTCCTTTCCCTCTAATGTTAGGGGTTCTTTCTTTTTATGAAAGGTTTTTTGAAGAATTTCTTTTACCGCTGCCATGCGAAAATTAGGTTTTATAAAATAAATAATTTGTATAAGTAATTTACCAGTTATGCTGCTTTAATCATTTGATGAGGAACATCAATTTCAATTGAATTGTTCTTCTGTTCCTTTACCCAAATGTCATAAATGATTGAAGCAAAGGCTTTTGCGGCAAGTGTAAGAGCCATTGCTTGTTGTTCGTTACATTCTTCTAAATACCCGACTTCTTTCAGTTCTCTTATTGTTATTTCGTTTGCCTTTTCTTCAAAATTATTTTGATTTCTATTTTCACTATTATTCATCTGTTTTTCTGTTTTCAAAGTTACAACTACTTGATTATCAATGTGCCTATATTTTTCTTCTGGGTTCTCTTTAACTTTTTGCTTGACACAAATTTACTTGAAATACAAAAGGGCTTTTGCCCTTTTGCACCAAGCATTTATTAGTACGGATTTTAGTTGTGACCATCATCATCATCTTCGTCCTCTTCATCTTCTTCCTCTTCCTTATAGTCATCTATGAGGTCTTCAATTTCATGGATAGTGTCTCTTTGCTCCTTGTCGTAAGCAACTTCTAGCGTAATGCAGTCGTTTTCCGCATCCGTTCCAGTTATCTCATGCGATATTTCATTTTCAATGAGTATATCAGCTACTTCTAGTAGTAAGCCAACTGGTATGTCTAATTCCTTTTTTACAATTACAGTGTTCATTTTTTTTGCTTTTTAAAGTTTGTAATTTCAGTTCTCGCTATTCTGTTCATAATGCTAATTAGGGGGATCTCTTATTCTATTTTTCATACTGCTTTTTTATTTTGAGAAGTCAAGACTTTTAAACTTCACCCTCGGCACGAGGTCTGCCAACTGAAATCGGAGAGCAATTAGCTTAACTTTAGTTTCCTTTTTGAGGGCAAACCGGAAACTCCGATCACCGGATTTTGCAATTTTCTCTATTGTTTGTTGCTGCTGCCTGATTTCATTTTTTAATGGGTAGTTGTATGGCATATACTTGTAATTCCATGAATCCATCATTGCTTTAACGGCTTTGTTGAGTGCCACAAATGTTCTCCGTTCAACAGTTGAATTATTGAAGTGAAGAAGATTTTCAATGATGCATAGAAACCTCACGCTTACCCATTTTACCTTCTCAAGATCTGAACCATACCAGTATTTCTTCGGATATTGAAACATCTCGGTAGTCCTGTAATTATCCTGAACATAGTCGGCAATGTCATCAAGCAATTCTGAGCGAACCCATTCATAAGGCTCTTCTTCCACCTCTGTATCATGGTAGCGTTTTGACCGTACATTGGTGTTATCTTCTTCCCTACGTTTTGCGTGGTATGGCTCTGGTATGGTTTGTTGGTAGGTGGGTTTTCTAACGTTAAACGGTAATGGCGGTTCAGTGTCATCATAGTTTCTTACGCTCCGGCTTGCGTTAAACGGTATCTTATCCGGTAATTGTTCATCACTGGATGATCCCTGCTGAACTGTATTTGGACAATCCATATGATCTTCGTCCAATTCTTCGCCCTCAAACTCGATAGCCTTTATAGTTTCCTTATCGTTTAACGTAAGTAGTGGTTGTGTATTCCTGTTGTAGAAGGCAGCCTGCTTGCAGGTATCAGAGCAGTATTTCTTCGTGCTTCTTTGGGTTTGCATCGGTATCCCACAATGCAAGCAATTTCTTTTAATGTCAGTCATTTTTGAAGTTTTTTTGGTGTAACTATTTTATTCATCATCATCTTCATAATCCCCATCTGCGGTTTCTACATTATGGAAATTGCCACTTTCAGATTCTCGCCTGTAGTAGCTATAGTCCGACACGAGGGTTTTTAGGTTCTCCAATGCTTTCTTATGCCGGGTTAATTTGGGATTGGTAGTTGTCCTGATAAGCAATGTGTTTTCATGCTCATTAATCCCATCTACCAGGAAGGGAATGTCATTGTTAAACAGGATGCCCAATACATCCATTAATACGTCCACAGGTACGGTGTGAGACTTGGCTTGCGTTACGTTTTGCTGCATATCCTTTAAAATTTAGAACAAAGGTCAGACGTATTTTTACGGTGGGATGCCCCTATTGGTGTACCTATCTTTTGAGAATTTTTGGCAACAAAAAAGCCGCCCTTTTACAGACGGCTGAACATATTTTTAGCAATAAACGCTAACGGTATTACGTTAAACGGTACAAACGGTAAACGCTAAAAAGCGCTATTGCACTGATTTCATAGCGTAATGGCATAGAAAAGCCGACCTTTTACAGTCGGCTGATATATCCCTTACGTTAAACGTGTCATCCGTTAAACGATAAAAAAGCACTACTCATTATCATTTTTATATTTCTTTCGTTCCGCAAAGGGCAGTTCTTTAATGGCTCGTTTTATTTCTTCATCGATCATCTTTACTGCACTGTCTAACGCTAAGTCAATAAAATAAGGACGAATAAACTTTAAATCAGTAATAAGCTGGTTGTCCTTTTTGTAATTCGGCATTTGCAGATACTTCTTATAAATATCAGAGTTCTGAACGGTAGTAAACTTAGTACCTGTAAGTAAATGAATAAACCGGGCTATTCCACTTGTAGAACTCCCATCCCGGCCTTCTATGCCTAAAGAAGCTTTCAAAAAGTAGTAGATGGCAAGTAGCTGCCGGGCTTTGGTAATGTCCTTTTCCGGCTCATCTGTTTTTATGGTTGTTTCTTCTATGGTAATAGTAGGTACGGCATCGCCTTTATCATGCAAATAAAGCAACTTCCTTGCTTGGGAAAGCGCATTCTGAGACATAAGTAAAAATTCCTCTCTATCTTCCGAACTAAACTCCTGCTCCGCCGGTGCCATAGCATCAAACTCCTCTTTAGTTACAAGATTCAATTCGCTCACAACATTCTCAGATAAGAGATACTTAATGAATCCTTTACTAAAATAAGCCACTAAACGGCTACGGTACTTTGTTAGCAGATCATCTTCATATGTTTCAATCAATTCCGTAAACTTCTCGTTGCCTGTCTTGATATAGCCGGATGCCAACTGGAAAATAAGCATGAGATGCTCAGTTATTTCAATTTTCTCAGCGTGAGTATAACGGGATAGCACTTCCAGATAGTCATTCCAAAATTTCTTTGCCAGCAGATAAGCAAATTCCTCCCGGTTAGGGTTACGTTGGTTTTGAACTTCCATATTGCAAAATTACCAAAATTCAACACCACAATACATAGTTGAAAACATTCGCCCGAGAGTTGACAAAAACTTGCTGTGATACTTAATTCTACATAAAACTGAGAATAATCATCTATTTCCATGATTAGGGTCATAGGCTCAATATTTGAGTATCGGTATATTTGCATACTAAAATATATTCAAGAACTCAAACATGAAACCGGTAAACGAACCTATTATCAAAGTTTCTGAAATTATTAAGGCATTGGGCCATCCTGTTCGTATCCAAATTCTTAATCTGCTCAGTAATAAAAAAAACATAAAGATGTCTGTAAAAGAGATTCAAGAACGTCTTGGATTAACCCAACCGGAAACTTCAAGGCACTTGATAATAATGAAAAATGGTACTGTCATTCAATACGAAAAGCAGGGGAATAGTTCATATTATTTTATAAATGTTAATCATTCTTTTGTGAACTGTATTTCAATATGTGTAAATAAGTTTACAGAACATAATCGTATATCTGTTAAATGAGAAAAATCAATCAAATAGTAATAACCAAAGCAAGCGGAATGCAAGCTCCCTTTTCTCCCGAAAAGTTAAAACGTTCTTTATTGAATGCAGGGGCCTCGGAAGAACTTGCGGAATCAATTGTAGATGAAATCCAGCCAAAATTATACGGAGGTATTTCAACTAAAAAAATCTATCGCATCGCATTTAATCTGCTTAAAGGTACTTCAAGCCCGCTTGCAGCAAAGTATCATCTTAAAAGAGGTATTATGGAGTTAGGGCCCTCAGGTTATCCATTTGAAAGATTTATAGGTGAAATCCTTAAACATCAAGGGTATTCCGTTAAGGTGGGTGAAATTGTTAAAGGTAAATGTGTGAACCATGAAATTGATGTGATCGCAGAAAAGGATCACCATCATTTTATGATTGAATGTAAATATCATAATCAACCCGGAAGGATAAACGATGTAAAAATTCCATTATATATACAGGCTCGCTTTAAAGATGTGGAAGCAGCATGGCTTATGCTTCCAGGTCATGGTACTAAATTTCACCAGGGATGGGTGGTAACAAACACACGATTTACAAATGATGCGATCCAGTATGGAACTTGTGCCGGACTTAACTTGCTTGGATGGGACTTTCCGAAAAAGAACAGTTTAAAAGAACAGATTGATACGTTGGGACTATATCCTGTTACCTGCCTCACAACACTTACAAAAATTGAAAAACAACAATTATTGGAAAACAAAGTAGTGCTATGCAAAGAAATCTGTGATAACGAAAATCATTTAAACACTCTTGGAATAAAACCTTCACGTATTAAATCAATACTTGAAGAAGGACATCAGCTTTGTAATCAATTAATAAAAAATGGGAAACATTAAATTAAATTTCATTCCATATTCAGTTGAACCTGAAACAGTGATTTCTGCGCTGCAATCTGATGGCTCAAACGGGCTATCCGCATCAGAAGCACAGAAACGTCTGAAAGAATATGGTGCAAATAAAATTGAATCGAAAAAAGGAAAGAGCGTATGGCTTATTTTCCTGAGCCAGTTTAAAAGTCCTATTGTATGGCTTCTTGCCTTTGCAGCCGGACTATCCTTTTATTTTGGCGAATGGCTGGATGGGATTGCCATTCTTGCGGTGATACTTATTAATGCACTGATTGGATTTTACATGGAATACCAGGCAGAACGTTCCATGAATGCGCTGAAAAAATTATCTGCGGTTCCTGCAAAAGTCCTCCGGGATAAAAAACTGGAAGAAATAAATGCCGAAGATATTGTTCCCGGTGATGTCATTTATATTGAAGCCGGTGATATGGTTCCGGCTGACGGGCGAATTTTTAATGCTACACAGGTACAAATTGATGAATCAGCATTAACAGGTGAATCCGTTCCGGTGGAAAAGCAAACCGGAAAAATACAGGCCGATACCACGCTTGCCGAGAGAAATAATATGCTGTATAAAGGCACTTATTCCACCAAAGGAAATGGCTATATGGTAGTTACGGATACTGGTATGGATACGGAGCTTGGAAAGATTGCGCGAATGGTGCAATCCGCAGAACAGGCCGCAACCCCTCTTGAAAAAAAGCTGGAGGATTTTAGCAAAAAATTGATTTGGATAACGGTAGGATTAGTAGTGGTAATTTTTGTAGCCGGACTTCTGAACGGGCAAAAACTACTTGAAATGCTTGAAACTTCTATTGCGCTTGCTGTTGCAGCAATACCGGAAGGATTGCCCATTGTTGCAACAATGGCTTTGGCTCAGGGAATGATGAAAATGGCAAAATACAATGTGATTGTAAAAAAACTTTCAGCTGTTGAAACGCTGGGCGGAACTAATGTGATTTGCACGGATAAAACAGGGACACTTACACAAAATAAAATAGAAGTAAATAAAATAGTTACACCTGCTGATAATACGGAGGCTTTGGAAATTATCAACCGCATAGCCGTTTTATGTAATACCGCAGAATTACAAAACAACAATGGCAGTGTTAAAGAAATTGGTGATCCTCTGGAAACAGGCTTGCTCAAATTCGCTTTGAAAAACAATTTTAATATTCAGAATTGCCGAAGTCAATTTCCTAAAATTAAAGAAGAACCATTTTCTTCCGAAACTAAAATAATGGCTACCCTTCATCAAACTGAAAATGATCTTACCATCTATGCAAAAGGAGCCTCTGAAGAATTGTTAAAACGTTGTGATCGTATTGTAGAAAAAGAAGGCATCACAGAACTTAATGCTGAAAAAAGAGAACATTGGATGCAAAAAGCGGAGGAGCTGGCTAATTCAGGGTTAAGGCTAATTGCAGGGGCATATAAACCCAATGCTCCAAAGGAAGGAAACATGACTGAAAACCTTGTATTTGTCGGGCTATTTGGAATGATTGATCCGCCAAGAGAAGAAGTATTTGCTGCTATCGAGGAATGTAAAAGCGCAGGCATTAATGTGATCATGATAACCGGAGATCACCCTGCCACAGCCAAAAACATTGCACTGAAATTGGGAATTGCTGACAATAATAACATCAAAGCAATGGTCGGAAAAGAAATGGGAGATTATGAACACTTAACAGAACAGGAAAAATCAAATTGGCTGGGTACAAAAATATTTGCACGGGTAAGTCCTAAACAAAAGCTCGATCTCGTAGCTGTTTTACAGGAAAGAAAATATATTGTAGGAATGACCGGAGACGGAGTAAACGATGCTCCAGCATTGAAAAAAGCAGACATAGGTATTGCAATGGGATTGAGGGGGACACAGGTATCTCAGGAAGTGGCTGACATGGTATTAAAAGATGATTCTTTTTCATCCATTGTAATAGCTATTA
The DNA here is from genome assembly GCA_964652995.1 of uncultured Flavipsychrobacter sp. Lineage (GTDB taxonomy): Bacteria > Bacteroidota > Bacteroidia > Chitinophagales > Chitinophagaceae > Nemorincola. Next base: position 9,090 of record CAZZCR010000033.1, read on the forward strand.
AACAGGGGCGCATCATCTTTGATAACATAAGGAAGTTCGTCATTTTTCTGCTATCCTGTAACCTCAGTGAACTGCTTGTTATCGCCACTGCTTCCGTATTCAACTTGCATTTTCAGTTATTCGCACTCCAGATTCTTTTTATCAACCTCATTACGGATGTGTTGCCTGCACTCGCATTGGGAGTTAGTGAAGGCAGTCCTGATATTATGCAGAGACCGCCAAGAAATATGAATGAACCCATTATTGACCGAAAAAGATGGGTAGCTATTTTCTTTTATTCCACTGTGATTGGTGTGATGAGCGTAGGCGCTGTTTTTTTTAGCCATTTTACTGTGCACAAAACAGAATTATGGAACCCGGAACTTTGCAACAATATCCTGTTTTTCACACTTATTTTTTCTCAACTGCTCCATGTTTTAAACATGGGAGCCAATCATTCGTCTTTTTTCAAATCGGAGGTATTTAGAAATAAATATGTATGGGGTGCAATAGCTCTTTCGGTAGCCATTTTAATTGGCATGTATGCCCTTGAACCTATCAGGAAAGTATTGTCTCTTTATGAAATGTCAGCAAGTGATTGGCTTATTTCAGTGGGAGCAAGTGTTGTTTCGTTGATAATTATTCAGGTAGGAAAGAAATTAAAAATTGCACAGCAATAATGAAAATGAAAAATTATCTGATAGTCCTATTAACAACTATAATTATGACCCCGGCATTATTTGCACAGGATACAATAAGCAAAGTTGTAGGAAATGAAGCTGTAAAAAACAGGAAAATCAGGCATTTTGAAAGAACAATGGTCATCAACGGGATACCGGAAGATGTATTTGCTTTTATGGATGACATCAGAAATACCGGCAGGCACATGACGGAGAGTAGCGGAGCAATGGCAGGAAGTAAATTAAAGATTGAATGGTTATCAGATCACAAGACCGGATTAGGCACTAAATACAGATGGACAGGAAAGGTTGTAGGAATGAAAATGGACTTCACAGTTGAAGTTAGCAAATGGGTGGAAGGAAAGGAGAAAGTTTGGGGAACAGTTGGCGATGCAAAAATGATTGTGATTGACTGGTTTGAAATGTATCTCGTTCTCACTCCTTACGAAAATGGTAAAACACAGGCTCAACTCGGCATTTATTACACTAAGCCAAAAGGGAAATTTCTTGGATTCCTGCTTGGCAAAAGCTATTCCAAATGGTGCGTAAAAAGTATGTTAAAGGATACAAAGAAACATTTTAAAAAAAATATACATGAAAAATAATATAAAGATTCAGTTTTTAGGTGCAGTAGAAACCGTAACAGGTTCAAAGTACCTTATCCAAACCAATGATAAAAATATCCTGGTGGATTGCGGTATGTTCCAGGGATTAAAAAAACTTCGTTTACTGAATTGGGAGCCACTTCCTTTTAATGTGGCAAAGATTGACATGGTATTGCTTACACACGGTCATCTTGATCATGTCGGTTATCTACCGAGATTAGTTGGCGAAGGTTTTTCAGGAGAGATTTGGGGAACAGAGCCTACACTTGATATAGCAAAAGTCATTTTAGAAGACAGTGCAAGGATTCAGGAAGAAGATGCAGAGAGAGCCAATGCGGAAGGATTTTCCAAACACAAGCCAGCCAAACCTTTGTACGATACGAAAGATGTTAAAAAAACACTGCCCCTTTTCCGTCCGAAACCACTTGATAAATGGATTGAAATCGATAAGAAAATATTCTGCCGTTTTAAATACAATAGCCATATCATCGGGGCAACATTTATAGAATTAAAAATCCAAAATAAAATTTTAGTTTTCTCAGGAGATATTGGAAGGGGAAATGATTTATTAATGTATCCTCCTCAAAAACCAGAAGCGGCAGATGTACTCTTTATTGAATCCACTTATGGAGATCGTCTTCATCCGGAACATTCAGAAGAGAACCTGATAAAGATAATCAATACTGCCGCCAAAAAGCAAGGAACTATTATCATTCCCGGTTTTGCAGTTGAGCGTATTCAAATGCTAATGTATTTGTTATGGAAGCTAAGAAAAAAAGGAGCTATTCCAAACCTTCCTATCTATATGGATAGTCCAATGGGAACAACTGTTCTCGATATTTTTGAGCAATACCCCTCCTGGCATAAACTTCCAATAGATGAGTGTAAGGAAATGTTAAAAGACATAAAGCAAATACGAACTATACAAGAAACCTATAAACTGGCTGCATCCGGGATTCCTAAAATTATAATTGCAGCGAGCGGTATGGCTTCCGGTGGCCGGATACTTACTTATTTTGTGCAATATCTTGGTCAACCTTCCGCAACTATATTGTTAGTTGGATACCAGGCAGAGGGCACGAGAGGACGAGCATTGCTGGAAGGAGCAAAAGAAGTCAAACTCTATGGAAAATTTTTTCCTGTTAAAGCTAAAATTGAAAATGCTGAAGGGCTTTCTGCACATACTGATCAGAAAGGATTAATTGAATGGATGAGTCAATTAAAGAAAAAACCGGAAAAGATTTTTATTGTTCATGGTGAACCTCAATCTGCTGATGCGCTGCGGGTAAAAATTAAGGATGTGTATGGATGGGATTGTGTAATTCCTTCTTTAAATGAAATAATTAAAATAAATTAATATGAAAACAAAACTCATTATAGCAGTAACCGTTTTGATTTTAAAATCAACTTTAGGATTCTCACAAAACGACAGCAGTGGAATTTATTTTACGGCTAACGATTATATAAAACATAAGTTAAGTTTTGCTATTAATTGCAAAACAGAAAAACATAAAATAAAATCTGATATGATTTTTCGCTCTAAAGAAATTTCTATTAAACATGCTGATTCCACTTATACCTATCCTAAAGATTCTGTTTACGGAAATAAATATTGTGACGGTTCAATCGCAAGAATTTATAATAATTCAGAATACCCTTTAATTAATCCCGATGAAAAAATAATGATTTATAAAATGGTGTCCGGGCCATCAGGAAAAGGGCAATCTGCAAAAACAGTTTATTATTTCAGCAAAGATGCCAACAGTAAAATACTGGAATTAACCTTAAATAATATCAAAGCTGCTTTTCCCGATAACCATAAATTTCACGATTTAGTAGATATGGAATTTCACAGTAATGATGAATTAACCTCTTACGATAATTTTCATAAAATAATGAAGATTAATCGTGCCCTGCAAAACTCTCTTGAAACAAAATGAACAGCCATCACCCACATACATTAAGAGCAAAAAATATCGGTATAGATACATACCGAGAGAACATCGTTTACATGAGAGCTGATTGCCATATATGCAAGTCGGAGGGATTTACAGCATTGACAAGGATTGTTGTCCATTATGATGGAAGGAGTATTGTAGCTACTCTGAATGTCGTTCACTCAGAATTATTATCGCTTGGTGATGCGGGGTTATCAATGGAGGCCATGAAAAGGCTGGAAGTGAAAGAAGGTGATTGTATAAGTCTTTCACATTTAAAACATATTTCTTCTCTAGGCAAAGTAAGGGCAAAGATGTATCATAAGGAATTGGGAGAACAGGATTTTAATGAAATTATCTCTGACGTGGTTGCAGGCAGATATTCCAATATCGAGCTGGCAGCTTTTATTTCGGCTTGTTCAGGCAACAATCTTTCACTGAATGAAATTATCGGTTTAACAAAGGCAATGATTAACAGCGGGCAAAAAATAAAATGGAACAATCCGATGATTTTTGACAAACATTGCGTAGGTGGGCTTCCCGGTAACCGTACTACACCTATTGTGGTGAGTATTGTTGCAGCAGCTGGATTAACTATTCCCAAAACATCTTCAAGAGCAATTACTTCTCCTGCCGGAACGGCAGATACAATGGAAACAATGACTCGTGTAAATCTTGGACTGGATGAAATAAAACAAGTAGTTGGAAAGGAAAATGGCTGTATTGTTTGGGGTGGAGCAGTAAAGTTAAGTCCGGCAGACGATATTCTTATTTCAGTAGAAAAATCATTGGATGTGGACAGCGAAGGGCAGATGATCGCATCAGTTTTATCAAAAAAAGCAGCAGCTGGCGCAACTCATGTGGTAATTGATATTCCTGTTGGAGAAACTGCTAAGGTAAGATCCACTGATGAGGCAAAACAACTTCAATCTCACTTTGAAGTTGTTGGTAAAGAGATTGGATTGCAGGTGAAAGTAATACTAACAGATGGTTCTCAACCGGTAGGCAGAGGTATTGGGCCTTCCCTGGAAGCAATGGATGTATTATCTGTGCTAAGAAATGAAAAAGTCGCACCACTGGACTTGAAAGAAAGAGCAATTGTATTAGCAGGTATGCTGCTTGAATTATCTGGAAAGTATGCAGTCGGAACAGGAAATCAAGCAGCAAAAGAAATTCTTGAAACAGGAAAAGCATTGGCAAAATTTCTAGCTATTTGCGAAAAGCAGGGAGGATTCAGAGAACCTCAATACGCAATACACAAGCAGGAGATATTATCGGAAAGAGAAGGAATCGTAAAGTCCATTGATAACCGAAAGCTGGCACTTGTTGCGAAACTGGCCGGTGCGCCAAAATCACCATCGGCAGGTATTTTATTTCTTTCCCCGCTTGGTAAAAATGTTAGTAAGGGCGAAGTGTTATATACGATTTATGCTCAAACAAAAGGAGAACTGGAATACGCCATAGATTATATGAAAACGAATACCAATATTATTGGTATAAATTAATAAAGAAAATCATGAAAAAGGAAATTGCTAAGTTTTTATGCGGGGTAACCGCTTGGGAATCGTTTTCTCATTTATCATTATGGCTAAGTGGTGAATTACCCATAACCCTTTTTGGCTTTACCATTAATACCACGATTAATACTGTTGAGATTATCATTTTTGCTATCGCATCTGGTTTATTAGGATATTATGCTTGGAAAAAATAAAGAAAATAAAATGAAACCAATTGTATTTGCATTACCGGGAAATGAAGTTTTGGCAAAAAGCATTGCCAAAACTATACAAGCTGATATAGGCGAATTAGTTATCCGTCAATTTCCCGATGGAGAAACATACGTGCGTGTATTAAGTGATGTAAAGGACAGGAAAACCATTATGGTATGTACATTGGCGCATCCTGATGAAAAGCTGTTGCCTCTATATTTTCTTTCAAAAACATTAAAATCGCTGGGAGCAAATTGTACCTGCCTTGTTGCCCCCTATCTTGCTTATATGCGGCAGGATAAGGTTTTTAATGAGGGCGAAGGCGTAACTTCTGAATACTTCGCATCGTTAATCTCAGGATTTGCTGATACACTCATCACTATTGATCCACATTTACATCGCAGGCATTCTATGTCTGAAATATATTCGATTCCCTGTAAAGTGATTCATGCCTCATCTCTCATCTCCGCATATATAAGTGAGCATATCACTAATCCATTATTAATTGGGCCTGATGCAGAAAGTGAGCAGTGGGTATCGGAGGTCGCAAAAAAAGCCAACGCTCCTTTTATTGTTCTTGAAAAAACAAGATTGGGAGACCGGGATGTAAAAGTTACTGTTCCGCAGGTTGAAAAATATAAAAACCATACTCCTGTTTTAGTAGATGATATTATTTCAACAGCAAGAACAATGATTGAAACAGTTTGCCATCTTAAAAATGCGGGAATGAGAGCGCCAATATGTATAGGTGTTCATGCTGTGTTTTCAGGAAATGCTTTTAAAGAACTGAAAAAATCAGGAGTTGATAAGGTTGTTACTTGCAATACGATTCCACATTCATCAAATGAAATTGATATTACGACCTTAATTTCTGAAGGCATTGATGGTCAACAGATAGAACTTAAATCAACGATTACTTGCCCTCACTGCGGACATAAAAAGGCTGAAATAATGCCGACCGATGCCTGCCAGTATTTTTATGAATGTGAGAATTGCAAGAAGGTTTTAAGACCAAAGGAAGGTGATTGCTGTGTTTATTGTTCTTATGGAACAGTAAAATGCCCTTCAAAACAAGCGGGAGCAGCATGTTGTTAAAATATATATTTAACAATACACGCAACTATTTCACGCATTGCATGGGAGAAAGAGGATATAAGGTGCAGTAAATGCACAACTTTTAAAAAGAAAAATTAAATAAAATGAAATCAATAAAAAACTTTTCTGAAATACGCCTTAAAGACCTTCCCCTTGTTGGAGGTAAAAATGCTTCTCTTGGAGAAATGTTCAGCACTTTATCTCCGAAAGGGATCATTGTACCCGATGGATTTGCTGTTACATCTGAGGGATATTGGAATTTTCTGGATCATAATAAAATCGTTCCCAAACTGAGTAGTTTGCTTTCGCAACTTGATAGTAAAACATTTAATAACCTGTCTGAAATTGGTTCTAAAGCACGAAAACTTTTGCTTGAAGCATCCTTTCCGAAAGAATTAAAAGATGAAATTATCATAGCGTATAAACAATTACGTGAGCGTTCAGGCAATCCCATTTCTCTTGCAGTTCGCAGTAGTGCGACAGCAGAAGACTTACCCAACGCAAGTTTTGCAGGTCAGCAGGAAACATACCTGAATGTTAAAGGCGAAGAAAATTTAATAAAGGCATGTCAGCGTTGTTACGCTTCTCTCTTTACTGACAGGGCAATAAAATACAGAGTTGATAATGGCTTTGAACACATGAAAGTCGCTTTGTCTATTGGAGTGCAGGTGATGGTCCGATCTGATTCAGCCAGTTCAGGCGTGATGTTTACAATGGATCCTGATTCAGGTTTTGAAAATGTAGTATTGGTTTCGGGAGCATGGGGACTGGGTGAAAATGTGGTACAGGGAAGTGTAAATACGGATGAGTTTCTTGTTTTTAAGCCTTTGTTGGGCAAGGCTAATCAACCGATTATTTCTCATAAGCTGGGCAGCAAAATTAAAACCATGATTTACTCCACAAAGGGCGAGAATGAAATTTTAAAACCGGAGGATGCAGTAATAAATTTAGATACCCCGATTGAAAAACAGGAGCAGTTTGTTTTGGAGGATAATGAAGTGGTTCAGTTGGCTGATTGGGCTTGTAAAATCCAGGAGCATTACAAATGCCACATGGATATTGAATGGGCGAAGGATGGAGAGAATGCAAAAATATACATCGTACAAGCCAGGCCGGAAACTGTTCAAAGTAATAAAAATAAAAATCTATTCAAGCAATATACTTTAAAAGAAAAAGGCAAAGTGCTTTGTAAAGGTGTCGGACTTGGAAACCGTATTGCATCTGGTAAGGCAAGAATACTTCATTCTCCGTCTGAAATTTCAAAATTAAATGATGGGGAAATATTAGTTACCGAACGTACCGATCCTGATTGGGATCCGGTATTAAAAAAGGCAACCGCCATTATAACCGACCAGGGTGGAAGAACTTCCCATGCTGCTATTGTTGCAAGGGAAGTAGGCGCAATAGCTATTGTTGGCGCTGGCAATGCTACAACTACAATTCAAGACGGGCAGATAATTACTGTTTCAGCTGCGGAGGGTGATACCGGTTATGTATATGAAGGAAAACTGGAGTGGGAAGAAAAAACAACCGACATCAGCCATATTAAAATGCCGGATACTAAAGCAATGCTCATTTTAGGCCATCCTGAACAGGCATTTAAGTATTCCTTTCTTCCCAATGATGGAGTTGGACTGATGAGGATGGAGTTCATCATCAATAACGCTATCGGTATTCATCCAATGGCGTTGCATCATTTTGACAAAATAACAGATGAAAAAGTTAGGGAACTTATAGAAAAAAGAACACATCATTATTCAGACAAAAGAGATTATTTTATTCATCGCCTCGCTGAAGCCACCAGCTTTATAGCAGCCGCTTTTTATCCTAAAGATGTGATTGTTCGTATGAGCGATTTCAAATCCAATGAATATGCTAATCTCATTGGCGGTAAACAATTTGAACAGAATGAAGAAAACCCGATGATTGGCTTCAGGGGTGCTTCACGTTATTATCACCCGCTTTATAAGGAAGGTTTTGAAATGGAATGTAAAGCAATGAAACTAGTGAGAGAAGAAATGGGATTTACCAATGTAAAACTGATGATCCCTTTTTGCCGAACAGTTGATGAAGCTCAGAAAGTAAGCAACCTTATGAAAGAGTATGGCTTGGAAAGAGGAAAAAATTCGTTGGAATTATACATGATGATTGAAATTCCAAGCAATGCCCTGTTAGCTGAAAAATTTGCAAAACACTTTGATGGATTTTCCATTGGCTCTAACGACCTTACTCAGCTCACATTGGGTGCTGATCGTGATTCCACATTGCTCAGTGACATTTTCAGTCCTTTTGATCCGGCTGTGATGCAGCTTATTAGTATGTCCATGGAAAAAGCAAAAACAGCAGGAATTAAAATCGGCTTATGTGGCCAAGCTCCAAGCGATTATCCTGAATACGCAAAGTTTCTTGTAGAATGCGGCATTGACAGCATTTCCTTTAACCCCGATGCACTTTTAAAAGGAATAGAGAATATTGTAAAAGCAGAAAAAACAGTTACAACTTATAGTAATGAACACGTTAAAGCAGGAACCTAATATTAGTCATGCGCGAAACTGATACTAATCATTACCAATTGGAAATACAAGCCCGATTTTTAACAATTAAAATTAATTATTAACCTTTAGAACTAAAAATTATGCACATGTATGATTGACACTTTTGGGGAATGCACTTGTTCTGGTGGATTCTTTGGCTAATTATGTTATTCTGGATTTTCGCAATCCCGTATGACATTCCGGGTCAGCGAAAAAAGAAAGATTCTCCTTTGGATATTCTCAAAAAGCGTTTTGCTGCCGGAGAGATCAAAAAGGAAGAATACGTAGAAAAGAAGAAGATACTGGAGGGTAATAAATAACGAAATGTTTATGTAAACACAGGCGCAATGAATGCCGATGAACATAAACTATATTACCCGTAAAATCAATGTTTAACTAAAATATATTAAAAATGAAAAAGACAATCAAATATGTAACAGGGCTGGTAATAGCCGGAACCCTTTTAACCGCCTGTTCTCAACAGCAAGAATCCCTTGAAGCCATGCTTAAAGACTCTAAACAACAGGAAAAGGTGCTGACCATGATGGCAGAAGACCATGACCTGTCCAGCAAGTATATTAGCAAAATGATGGAAAACGACCATGCGACAGGTATGATGGTAGATAAGTTGGTAACGGCAGCCTCTGAGGATAGTGTTCTGGCTGGTAAAATCAGTGATATGATTACAAAATTTCCTGACCTCATGCTACTGACAACACATCATTTTATGCCTGTTATAAATGCGGATAAACACCTATGTGATGGTTTTTGCGATCATGCGATGGAGCAAACCAAAATTGCAGAAGCTATGTGTCATAAAATGCAGGCCAATGAAGCAATGAGTTGTTGCCATTAATTATTACTGTCAACAATATATCTCATAATTAAAAAGAATAGGTGTAACCAATAAAAGCAAGCAACAAATGAAAGCAAAAATCAAAATCATCGCAATGATAGCCTTAGTGGGGATAATTAGCTTAAGCTCTTGTATGAAAAAGCCAATGGCATGTTTCTATGCAACGCCCACAACAATCAGTGCCGGGCAATCCGTGAGTTTCACAAGCACCTGCTCAATGGACGCACATCACTATGAATGGGAATTTGGAGATGGAGGAGCATCAAGGGATGCAAATCCTTCCCACACCTATAATACATCCGGATCATATACTGTTAAGCTGAAGACAATGAGCAAGAATAGTAAAAAGATGGATGAAACTTCTAAAACAATAACAGTAAACTAACAAATCATGGATAGGAGATATTTTATTCGCTTTTCGGGAATGGGAGGTGCTTATGCTTTACTTGCAAGCAGTGTCCCTTTTGTTATTTCCTCCTGTAGGAAAGACGGTATGATGATGGATATGGACACTGGTGGCCCTGTAAATGTATTAGAAGGTGCTTTTGATGTTTCTTTACCTATTCCATCTGTTGTGAATGGACAAAGCAGCCTTACTGCCCAAAACACTACACATTCAATTTTTAAAGCGAAAAGCTCTAAAGTGCTTGGTTACCAGCCTGGCTCCATACTTGGCCCTACTATTCTATTAAATTCAGGAAGTTCTGTAAACCTCAATTTACAAAACAGCTTATCGGAGCCAACCAATATCCACTGGCATGGATTGATAATTCCTGCCAATATGGATGGCCATCCCGAAGACATTGCACAGCCCGGTTCATCTTTCAATTATAATTTTTCAGTAAGCCAACGTGCCGGAATGTACTGGTATCATCCGCATCCGCATGGCTTCACCGCAAAACAGGCATTTAAAGGCTTGGCTGGTGTTTTTGTAGTAAATGATACAGAAGAACAGGCGCTAAACCTTCCATCAGGAGCTTTTGAAATACCGCTTGTAATTCAGGATAAACGCATCTTTCCTGATTATGCTTTAGACTATTCTCCGCAAATGGGTGAAGTAATGACTGGGTATATGGGGCAATACATAACGGTAAACGGTGTGTATTCACCTTATCTGAATGTGAACAAACGGAATTACAGAATAAGAGTTTTAAATGGATCGAATGGACGCATTTACAATATTGCTTTAAGCAATAATGCTTCGTTTGCTGTTATAGGCTCTGATGGTGGATTGCTGGCATCACCCCAAACAGCAAGCTCTTTGATACTTGGTCCGGGCGAACGAGCTGATCTGATTGTAGGTTTTTCTTCCTATTCATTGGGTACAGACCTGTTTCTTATCAGCAAAACATTCAGTGCCGGTGAAGCACAGGGAATTCAGGAATTTAAGATGATGAAATTTACTGTTTCTCAAAACGACACAGATACTTTTTCTTTACCGGGAACTTTATCTGTCATAAACCTTATTCCTGAATCAAGCGCTACTAAAACAAGAACCTTTAGCATTTCAAATGCCGGGATGGGAATGGGTGGACACGGAGGAATGGGCGGAATGAACATGAAGGGAATGCACAAAATAAATGATAAGACGTATGATGCAAGCAGGATAGATGAATCTGTTCAGGCCGGAGCCACCGAAATTTGGGTGTTTGATAATTCAACCGGAGATGAGCCTCACCCAATGCACATTCATGGGATACAATTCCAGGTACTTGACAGAACGGGAGGCAGAAATGTATTGATACCAACAGAAAATGGGTGGAAGGATACGGTGATAGTAATGCCCGGTGAAAAAGTTCGTACCATAATGACCTTTCATCAGAATAAAGGAAAATACGTTGTCCATTGCCATAATCTCGAACACGAGGATGATGGAATGATGTTACAATTTGAAGTTGTTTAATATTTAATAAAAATAAAATGAAAAAAATAATTTTATACACATTCAGTATCATGTTTATTTCAATCGGTACTTTTGCACAATCCAAATTTCGCCTTGGTGTAACATATAACCTTAGCGCGTCCACAATCCTATCTTCCGGTAACAATATGTCCGGGATGAGCTCTGGAATGGGATCAGGCATGATGAGTAATTCTCAAATGAACACTGATCTTGGCTGGAAACTTAGTCCCGGAGCAGGTGTCAGATCTGAATATTTTTTTAACGATAGTTGGGGTATGTATCTCCAGACGGGATACCAGCAAAGAGGTGGAATTTACAAAGAATATATGGACGAATATAAGCCACGCTATCGGCTTAATTATTGGGATGTGAATTTAGGCGCTCAGTTTAAAACAAAAGGAATCATGAAAGGACGTCAGTTCCTAACCAATCTTGGAATAACCCAGCATAGCTTATTATCAGCTGATCGTGTTTATGATAGGGGAAGTGATAATATAATAAATGAGTTTAATTCCAATGACATTGGCATTTATCTTGGAATAGGCGGAAATATTCCCATGTTTGAAAAAGATATTTTCCAGGTTTTACTTTTTGGAAATTATAGTGTAACACAGATGTATTCTGGCAACTTTGAAATGAATGGAATGATGGGTAAAAATCTGTTGTTAGGTGTTCAATTCAGTTATTTAATTGGTAAACCTGCAAGCAAAGAATAAAATGAATATTACATTTTGTAATAAGCGTTCAAGTCCCGTTAATTAGCCTTATTGTTCAACGGATATATCTTATAACTAAAATAAATAATGCTGATAGCTAAAAAAAATAAACCACTTTGGAACATAAGCAAGCGGAGAAACAAAACACAGTGCCAAAGCAATCATTACTTGAACTTGCTGAGGTAAGCATCTTACTTGATTCTTATGATGATATTTTTTCTGACTTTGATTCGAGTGCATATTCAGAAAGAACATTGTCAGATGATTTTATTATTCAGGCTAAAAAATTTTACAGAAATAAAAGCGGGAACAAAATGTCGTTACGGCTTCTTTTACCTGAAAATAAGCGGAAAGAACAGGAAGAAAAAGTGATAGTTAAAAGACTGCACTCCTATTTTAAAAGCGTTCATCAAGCTTTGGAATCTGAAGTCAAAAAAGCGAACATAAGAGGATTGATTTTTACCTTGACCGGGGCCATTATAATGATTGCAGCAAGCTATATCTCATTTATGAAGTCGGAAAAATACCATGTACATTTTTTACTTGTGCTCTTTGAACCGGCAGGTTGGTTTTTGTTATGGACGGGGTTTGAGCATTTGGCGAATTCTTCAAAAGAGACGAAAAACGATATTGACTTTTATTCAAAAATGACTAAATCTGAAATTAAATTTTTTAATTATTAAACGGGAATGACTACATCGGGAAAACAGAAAATAAAAAAGATAGCAGTAATGACTTCGGGTGGAGATGCTCCAGGACTGAATGCTTGTATAAGAGCTGTGGTTAGAACTGCAATATTTAATAAGTTAAAAATTGTCGGCATTCAACATGGTTTTGAAGGTTTGATTTCAGGCGATTTTATTCCAATGAATGCAAGCAGCGTAAGTAACATCATCCAGTTGGGAGGCACAATTCTTAAAACCTCCAGGAGCGAACGATTCAAAACCAAAGAAGGTAGGCTAAAGGCATACAAAAACATTAAAAAAGAAAATATAGATGCCATTGTTTTAATTGGTGGAGACGGATCATTTGAAGGAGCAAAGGCATTTACCAAAGAACATGACGTTCCTTTCATTGGTATTCCTAAAACAATTGATAATGATATTTCCGGTACAGATGTTTGTATCGGTTACGACACAGCGCTTAATACGGCTACCCAGGCAATAGATAAAATAAGAGACACAGCCCAATCTCACGAACGCATTTTTATTATTGAAGTAATGGGCAGGGATTCAGGATACATCGCTTATGGAGCAGGTCTTGCCGGAGGTACTGAGGCCATTTTAGTTCCTGAAACAAAAGCGGATGATAAGAATCTAAAAAAGGTTCTTAAACAAGGCTGGAATAGAAATAAATCTTCATTGATATTTGTTGTTGCTGAAGGAGATGAAAGCGGAGGAGCTTTAAAAGTAGCAGATGCCGTTAAAAAGTATATGCCATCCCACTATGTTGGAGTTTGCATTTTAGGGCATATACAAAGAGGTGGAAGTCCTTCTGCTGCTGATAGAATATTAGCTTCCAAACTTGGGTTTGAAGCCATTGAGGGATTGTTGAAAGGTAAAAGAGATGTGATGGTCGGGCTAAAGAAAAATGAAATACACTTTACTCCCTTACACAAGGTAAAGCGACATCATTTAGACATCAATAATAATTTATTAAAAATGATAACAACTTTAACGAGCTAATACGATGCACGATTTATTAATGAATATGCTCACTCCCTTTTTGCTCAGCCTGATCGTTGCATTGGGTATAGGGTTAATTGTGGGTATGGAGCGGGAATTTGAAAACCTGTCCGGCATAGAACACTTTGCAGGGATGAGAGGCTTTGCAATTATGTCAATGCTGGGATGTATCATTACTTTTTTAGCAGAGCAAATCAATGTAAATCTCTTATTAGTGGTTTCACCTGCGATATTTATTTTTATAAGCGTATTTCACTATTCAAAAATTCAGAAAGGAAATTTTGGGATTGTAACGGAATTGTCGCTGGCACTGGTGTTTTTTCTTGGGGTACTTTCCGGTCTTCACTATATTAAAGAAGCCGTAGCAGTAGCCGTAATTGCTTCGACACTTTTAACACTCAAAACTAAGTTCCGTGAAACACTTAGTCGCATTACTCAGGATGAATTATTTGCTTTTATTAAATTCATTATTCTTTCTCTTTTGCTTCTGCCATTTTTACCTGACAAAAACTATGGACCAGGGGAAATAATCAATCCACGAAGTATTTGTTTTATTATAGTTATGGTATCATCACTAAGTTTTATCGGATACTTCATCATCAAGTTCTTCGGTGCAGAAAAAGGAATACTGTTTACTGCCTTCTTTGGCGGAACGTTTTCAAGTACGGCAGTAACATGGGTTTTCAGTAATCGAAGCAAAGAAAACGAAAATCTATCAACACAATATGCAACTGGGATTATAATTGCCTGTGCTGTGATGTTTGCCCGTGTATTAGTGGTTTCCGGATTATTTAACATTTCAGTATTCCGATGGCTCCTGATCCCCTGTTGCTTAATGATAGTAAGTAACTCCATTGTAGCTTACATACTAAAGCGAAAATCAGCATCCCTAACAACACCTGCCTCAATTCAATTGGGAAATCCACTTGATGTAACTAATGCTATTTTGTTTGGCATTCAATACGTAGGGATTACCCTATTTGTCTATTATGCCAATATTTATTTTGGAACGAAAGGATTACTTATTACCGGGTTTGTATCCGGCCTTGCAGATGTAGATGCCATTAATATATCCATGTCGAAACTTAGTTTAGTTCAAATTAATTCTTCATTGGCTGCCATTGTAATTCTAATCGCAGTATTGAGTAATACTATTTTCAAAATAGGTGAAACTTATTTTAAGGGATCCAAAGAACTAAGAAAGAAAGTACTGATTGGACTGATACCATCTATTATTATAGCTCTATTAGGAATAACAAGTATTTATTTAAAAACAAACACATGAGTAAAATAAAACTTGAAAATATTAACACAAAGGCTCCTAAAAAAATAAATAAGGCAGCGTATAAGCGTGAATTGGATAAACTGTACAAAGAGTTATTCACTTTGCAACATTTGTTTTACGCATCAGATGCATACAGCCTTTTAATCATTTTTCAGGGCATAGATACTTCCGGCAAGGACAGTACCATCCGCAATGTCTTTTCCCATGTCAACCCACTTGGAGTTCATGCAACATCTTTCAAAGCCCCATGTGATATGGAACTGGAACATGATTATATGTGGCGTATCTTTCAAAAACTTCCTGAGAAAGGAATGATACAAATTTTCAATCGCTCTCATTATGAAGACATATTGGTTCCAACCATTCAAAAAACGCTTCCTCGACAGCTCGTTGAAAAGCGTTATGATTTCATTAATGCTTTTGAACATCATTTATTTGATAACAAAACGCTTATTCTAAAATTCTTTCTACACATAAGTGAAAATGAACAGAAGAAAAGAATACAGGAAAGGCTTACAGACCCGATAAAAAAATGGAAGTATTCGGATGAAGATATTAAATCGTCAAAAAAATGGAAAAGCTACATCGAGGTATATGAGCAAATATTAAATCGTTGCAGCCCTGAGATACCTTGGGTAATAGTTCCGGCTGATAATAAATGGTACAGAAATTATTTAGTAGCTTCCACAATAGTTAAGCAGTTAAAACAATTGAATTTAAAATTTCCAAATAAAAATAATGATAAATAGTTTCATTTTATATAATTAAATAAGCAATGATTGAAAAAATAATAAACTGGTCTATAAACAATCGCCTGTTGGTATGGTGTTCGGTGTTGCTAATTGTACTTGGCGGTATTTATTCCATTTATGAAACGCCTGTGGATGCTATTCCTGATTTGTCGGAGAACCAGGTTATCGTTTATACCGAATGGATGGGAAGGAACCCGAAAATCATGGAAAATCAAATTACCTATCCTCTAGTTGCTAATTTACAAGGAATTCCAAAAGTAAAAACTATCCGTGCTGCGTCTATGTTTGGTATGAGTTTTATTTTTGTGATATTCGATGATGATGCGGATATTTATTGGGCACGTACCAGAGTGTTGGAACGACTTAACTACGCACAAAAACTTTTACCGCAAGGTATAACTCCCACGCTTGGCCCTGATGGAACGGGTGTAGGCCATATTTTTTGGTACACACTTAAAGGTGATAATTACGATTTAGGTGAATTACGGGCTGTACAAGACTGGTATGTAAAATTTGCTTTGCAAAATGTGCAGGGTGTTAGTGAAGTTGCCTCATTCGGTGGATTTCAGAAACAGTACCAGGTTACTATTGATCCTCATAAACTTATTTACTACAACATTCCCCTTATGGATGTTAGCAAAGCTGTTATGAATAACAACAGAGATGTTGGAGGCAGCTTATTTGAAATGAATTCAATGGGATATATGATAAGGGGATTAGGATATATAACCTCCATAGAAGATGTGAAGGATATAGTTGTAGGTATGAATAAATCTATTCCAATTTTGCTTGGTGATATTGCAGATGTGCAAATGGGAAGTGATATTCGTTTAGGAATTGTGGAAGAAAACGGGGAGGGTGAATCCGTGGGTGGTATAGTTGTAATGCGTTACGGTGAAAACGCAAAGGATGTAATCGAACGGGTTAAACAAAAAATAAAAGATGTTGAAAAAGGATTACCACCAGGCGTTAAATTTAAAATTTCATACGACCGCAGCAATCTTATTACTGAAACTATTGCCACACTAAAAGAATCCGTTTTGGAAGAAGTTATTGTTGTAAGCCTGATTGTCTTGCTGTTTCTTTTTCATTTCGGAAGTGGTTTTGCAAGCATTCTTAATATCATTCTTTCTGTATTGATAGGATTCATTATAATGAAGCTTTTTGGCATTACTTCCAATATCATGTCCTTGGCTGGAATAGCTCTTGCTGTGGGCGACTTGGTCGATTCCAGTATTGTAATGACAGAAAATTCATATAGAAAATTATCAGATAAAATATTAAAAAAATAAAACATTCAATTGAAAAAATGGAAAAAAAAACTGGACATACATCTGAAATTCCGGAAGAGGAAAGAGTTGAGATAATACGCAAATCAACTGTGTCAATTGGTCGAGTTGTGTTTATGTCTATTGTCGTAACTCTGATTTCTTTTGCTCCAATTTTATTTCTCACAGGTCAGGAAAAGAAATTGTTTACCCCGTTAGTTTTAACAAAAACTTTTTGCATGATTGGCTCCGCTATCGTGGCACTATTTATATTGCCTGCAATTTTACGAACCGTTATGAAAGGTAAACTGCGGAGTGAAGAAGCTAATCCTGTATCTAAATACCTCACAAAGTTTTTCTCACCGATAATACGATTTTGCATACGTTGGAAAAAATTAGTTATTATAACAATGATTGTTTTGGTTGGTTTAAGTATTCCGGTAATACTTAATACAGGAACAGAATTTATGCCTCCACTGGATGAAGGTTCTTTATTGTTTATGCCAGTTACTCTTCCCGATGTTTCCAATACAGAAGCCAAAAGAATTTTACAGGTTCAGGATAAGATTATTAAAAGTTTTCCGGAAGTGGAAAACGTTTTGGGTAAAGCCGGTAGAGCCTATACCGCTACTGATAATGCCCCAATTAGTATGATTGAAACTATTATTGTTCTTAAGCCACGTTCGAAATGGAGAGAGGACATGACCAAGGAAAAATTAATCGCTGAAATGAATGAAAAAATTCATATTCCCGGAGTAGTAACGGGTTGGACAATGCCTATTATCAATCGTATCAATATGCTTTCAACCGGCATAAGAACGGATGTTGGAATTAAAGTTTTCGGGCAGAATCTTGATTCAATTTATAGTATTACAGAAAAAATAGAAAAATCGTTAAGGAAAATAGATGGATTGGCAGACCTATATCTGGAACAAATTACGGGTGGAAAATATCTCAATATAAAAATTAAAAGAAAACAATTGGCGCGTTATGGCTTGAGCATTGAAGATGCCAATATGGTTATTGAAATGGCATTGGGCGGCATGACACTCACAAACACTGTTGAAGAAAGAAGAAGGTTTACTATAAGTGTGCGTTTGGGACAGGATTTTCGCAATGATCTGGCGGAAATTAAACGAACACCTGTGCAAACTGAGAAGTATGGGAACATCCCGCTTTCTGCAATTGCTGACGTTGAAATTGCTGAAGGTCCACCAATGATTAATTCGGAGAATGCTATGTTACGGGGAACAGTTTTATTTAATGTAAGAGGACGTGATATGGGAAGTGTTGTAAAAGATGCAAAAGATAAAATTGAAAGTGAATTTAAAAAACTTCCAAGCGGCTACTATATACAGTGGAGCGGGCAATATGAAAATCAGGTAAGGGCGCAAAAACGCTTAAGTATTATTATACCTATTGTTTTAGTTATAATGCTCATTGTATTGTACACCACGTTTCATTCTTTCCGTGAGGTGTTGATTATTTTTTCTGGATTACCTATCGCATTAATTGGGGGCATTTTATCCCTTCATTTTTTCGATGTCAATATTTCGGTTGCTGTTGCTGTTGGTTTTATATCCTTATTTGGAGTGGCTATTGAAACGGGAGTTTTGATTTTAGTGTTTATGAATAATGAATTAGCTGACCTAAGTGAAAAGGCCACTTTGGAAAAATTTAGCATTACTCCACTGCATATTGAAGAAGCTGTTTTCAGAGGCGCTTCACTAAGAATCCGTGCAATATTAATGACAGTAATTGTTGATTTTGCGGGTATGATCCCAATAATAACAGCCACAGGTGCAGGAAGTGATGTAATGCGTCCAATTACAATTCCATTTGCATTTGGTTTACTGTTTTCAATATTGTATTCACTCATATTACTTCCTGCATTATTTGCTTTTATAAAAGAATTTGAATTTAAAAGACACGGAAAATTAACCTTTATTAAAGCCGAGTAAATTAATGAAAAAGATAATTGGCATAATCCTGTTCCTTATCGAAACTTTTTTTTTACAGGCGCAAAGCCCTGTATTAAAATTGGTTCAGATAACCGATTCCATTGAAAAAAACTATCCGGAAATTATTAAGTATGAATCAAAAGTGCAATCCATTCAAGCAAAAGTGGAAGGGGCTAAGGCATGGATGCCACCAACATTATCTGCTGGTCCCGAACAGTTCTTTTATAATCCTGCCATGCTCACGGATAAAAGCGACATGAATCGTGCGGGGATTACTTTAAGTGTTGAGCAAATGATTCCTAATAATAGCAAACTTAATGCTAAAAAAAAATACCTTCAATCACTAGTTGTTATTCAGCAAAACAATGCACAGTGGACAAAAAATACATTCCGGTATTATGCAAAGTATCTCTATTACCAAAGGGTGGTTGCAGAAAAAACACTAATACTGGTGCAGGAAAATAAAGAGTTATTATCGATGCTTGTCAACACATCCGAAGCGAAATATCCGTACAATCAATCCGACCTCAGTTCTATTTTTAAAGCAAAAGCAAAGTTGGAAGAACTAAAAAATATGGAAACTATGCTACTGGCAACCATTGCCGAAAGCAATATTGGATTAAATACCTTAATGAACCGTGATGTGAATACATCCTTTGCAATTGATACAAGCATTGCCTTTAAAGAATATGAAAAAGTGACATACGCTGGTACTTCTTCAGTAAAGCGAAGCGACATTTTGAGTATGCAAAATAATATCAACTCTATGAAATTAAATAAAGAGTTGATGTATTCGCAGCGTAAACCTGATTTTGGAGTACAATTCAGCCACATGCAAATGCTGGGCATGCCAAGTCAATATTCATTAATGGGAATGATGACCATTCCAATTGTACCCTGGTCTTCAAAAATGTATAAATCAGAGGTCAAGTCAATGAGTTTTGAAATTGAATCTATGGCAAAAGAAAAAGAAGGAATGCAGTTAATGGCTTTGCGTATGATTAATGAAAAATTGGTAATGCTTAAATACGGCAAAACACAACTGAACAATTTTAAATCCGGCATTATTCCTATGTACAATAAAAATTTTGAAGCCAATTTACTTGCATATAAACAGAATACGGGTAATCTTTTTGTACTGCTCGACTCATGGGAAATGTTGTTAATGAAAAGAATGGAAAACTACAACAAAACATTGGAAGTTTTAAAAATTGAAGCAGATTATGAATATGAAACTGAAACAAAATAATTGTTGAGATGGAATTTAATAAAAAATATAATTACACAAGTCATTTGCTGACGATTCTCCTATTATTAATGCTAATGGTTGTTGAATCGTGCAATAATAAAAACAGCAATTCAGAAGAAGATATGAAAGGAATGGAGAGCATGAAAAACGATAATAAGTCTAAGCAAGATACGATTCAAAATAATATAGAGGGAATGGATACGCGTGAGCATAATATGAAGAATATGAAAGTCGAAAATAAGGCAGAACAAGATACGATGCCGAATAATATGGAGGGGATGGATATGGGTGATCATAACATGGAGACCATGAATAAATCAGATAGCACTTCTTCCAGTTTAAGCGATAGTTTTAAAATTGGTTCATTAGTTATGCCCGCAAATTATCAGGTCATTTCTTCTCAAAAGTCAGTAAAGCCGGTAAAAAAGGATGGTATTAATGAGATAAATGCACAAGGTTATATTTCTATTGACGAAAGACGTAATAATAAAGTTTCGTCAAGGATTTCGGGAAGAATTGAAAAACTGTATATCAAATATAATTTTCAGTACGTAAAAAAAGGAGAAAAGATAATGGAGTTATATAGCCCCGAATTGAATACTTACCAGGAAGAGCTGGTATTTCTAATGAAGGGCAGCAATGATTCTTCTTTAACTGTAAAAGCTGAAGAAAAACTCCGTTTACTTGGAGTTACTCAAAGCCAAATTAATGATATAAAAAGAACTGGAAACACATTCTCTAAAATCGACATTTACAGTCCACAAGGCGGATATGTGTTTTTCAAACCATCATCGCCAGTGAGTTCAATGAGCAATAGTACAACTAGTAAAATGAATAGCATGGGTAATACTAATAATGCCTCAAACAGCCTAGTTTCAAGTGACGGCCAAATTCGTGAAGGAAATTATGTAAATAAAGGAGATGTATTGTTTTGGGTAAATGACCTTGAGGTAGTGTGGGCAATGATAGCAGTAGATAACAGTCATCAGCAGGAATTAAAAACTGGAGCAAAAGTTTTATTAATAAGTGAGCTTTATAAAAATGACACTATATCTGTAGCTATCAATTTCATCGAACCAGCTTACAAGCAAAATCAAAAATTTGGTATGTCAAGAATTTACTTGAATAATTCTGATAAAAAATATAAAATAAATTCTTTACTGGAAGCTAAAATAAGTTCCGGTAAATCGTCATCTCTTATAGTTCCATATAGCAGCGTGCTTTTTCTAGGTAAAAGAAAAATTGTTTGGGTTTTAAAAGGAAAGACAGAAGATAATAATAAAATATTTGAGGCAAGAGATGTAATTATTGGTTTGATGCACAACGGAATGATTGAAATAAAAAAGGGATTAAGTACCAATGACGAAATTGTTAATGACGCTGGGTATTTACTGGACAGAGAAAGTTTAATAAAACCTGAATAGAGATGAAACAAATGAATGAAATATTCTCAACTATATTTTTAGTTACTATAGTTATTATGCTGATGATTTCCTGTTCTTCCGAAAAGAAAAAAGAAATTCAGGAAGAGTCGACAGGTAAGCATAGTAACATGCTTTCAATTTCCGATAAGGATCGCTTGCTTGCCAATATAAAAAGTGAGAGTGCCTTAGTAAAAACTATTTCGGAAATGACAACGTTGATTGGCAAAACAGCTATTGATGAAAGAAAGATGGAAGCAATAACCTCCCGTGTTAAAGGAAGACTGGATAAATTATTTGTAGTAAATCCTGGGGAGTATGTTGAAAAGGGTCAAGCTATTTATTCAATTTATAGTGAGGAATTACTATCCGATCAAAATGATTACCTCCGTGCAATTGAACAATACAACAATTCAATTGCTCAAAAGGATATAGCGAAACAATTATTGGAGGCTGCCAGAAAAAAACTATTATTATGGACAATCACCGAGGCTCAAATAAAAGAAATTGAAACTTCAAAAAAACCTACCCCTTTAATGAAATTTTATAGTCCAAATAGCGGTTACTTGATAGAATTACCAGTACGTGAAGGTGAATACGTTGATATTGGTACTCCAATATTAAAAATAGCTGATTTAAGTAGTTTATGGATAGAAACGCAGGTATATAGCGATGAAGTGAAGTACCTGAATCAAAACCCTACACTTTTAATTGAATTTGAAACATATCCAAATGAAATCTTTAAAGGCGAGATTGTTTTTGACAATCCTTCATTAGAAGAGGATCAGAAAGTAAACTTAATAAGAGTGCAAGTGAATAATAGTAATAATAAACTGAAGCCAGGAATGATGGCCTATCTCTACCTAAAAAGAAATGAGAAAAAAACACTGGTTATCCCAAAGTCGGCATTATTATTTGAATCAACTACTTCCGTTTGGGTTGAAGACAGCGATGGAATGTTTGAACAGCGAATGGTTAGAACTGGAATTGAAAATAAAAAAGAAGTTGAAATACTTTCAGGAATAAAGCCTGGAGAAAAAGTAGTTGTATCTGGCGCATATTTTCTTAAAAGCGAGAGCGTGATCAGGGAAGGCGGTGGAGATATGGGCGGAATGAAAATGTAAAAAAAGGAGAAAAAAATGAGTATAATACCATTTGTAGTTGAAGAATACCTGCATTCCTTAAGAAGGAAAAAAAAGATGTAGTTTAGCACACGATAAGCTTAAACCAAAGACTTTAGAGAAATTAAAAGGATATTTAGTCAAGCAAAAAAACTTCCAAAAAATCAAGTTGAAATAATAAAATTAATAATAAAAAATGAAGATTAATTCATTGAGTTTTTTGCAAGCATTACTCAACATAACGGGGATTTACGCATTACATGGGCAAAGTTTCGTGCAATTCAAATAGCCATTTCTTCAAATGATCAATGAAAAGGTTAATGTATTAGCGTTTTTCACTCAACCTTTGCTCCTTCAATTGCCTTAACAGCCTCAACAAAATCAAGCATTTCAGTAAGAATTTGGTTAGATATTTCTCCCTCTCTGACTACACAGACACGAAAGCAGGTATTTTACCTGCTTTCTTTTTTTTATATAGTTCTGCCTCCCGTCTGATCATTAGGTCTTCCCTCCTTTTGGCTACTTGAATTAGTAGTTTTCGGTTTTCAGTAATTTTTTTAATATTATATCGTGGGATTATTGCAGTCATTGATACACGGGGCGTCTGATGCGGTTTTTGTGGCCGATGTTGAAACCGGCAAAATTGTTTTTGTGAACGATGTTGCTTGCCGGCTAATGGAATCGGCCAGAGAAGACATTCTCGGGGTGCACCAGACGGAATTGCATCCGAAGGAGGATCTTCAGGAGATCGCACAAAAGTTCAGGGAGTTCGTATCTACTGACGGGTATAAGGAAACTCAGGCACGTGTCTTAACACGCGCGGGCAACATAAAACCCGTATTGATCACCAGTGCCGAGCGATTTGAGGAGAATGGTAAGATGTATGTCTCAGCATTTTTTAAAGACATCACACCCGAAGAATAATTGAAAGAGGTGACTGTGCTTCAGTCGCACATGGTGCGCAAACACCTGGCAAATATCCTTGGCATCACCAACATTCTTAATGATCCTGCGACAAGTGCTTTGGTGAATAAGGATGAATTGATACAGACACTTGGGCGCACTGCTCGGGAGCTGGATGCCGCGTTAAGAAACGTCGTCAGGGTTGCGGGTTTTTAAAATTGGTGAGCCTGTCCCTTCCGTTTATTTTTTACTTGTTGCTCTTTCCAGTGTAAGGCCCGCCAGCCAGTTGAGCCCCGGCATCGGTCTGAAGCCCGCCACGCTATAATGTGCATTCCAGATGTTGTTGACCTGCACGTTGAAGCTGTAAGTGTAGTGATGGTGAGCCTTTGTCCACGACGCATACAGGTTACCCGTCTGGTAGGGTTCCAACCACGAAGATTCATCGGTGGTGATGAATCGGTATCCCGTATAAGTGTGGTTATAGCTCAGGCGCCACATACGCCAGGTGCAGCTGAGAGTCGCTCTGCCGTTGTAGCGTGGTGTGTAGGGTATCTGTTTCCCTATGCTGCCGTCGCCGGGTATATAGCTGCTCTGTGTTGTCGCCAGCACATACATTGATGCCACATCCAGTTGCCATAGCGCACTACCCACTTGTTTGCTGATCTGTGTTTCTGTTTCAGTGCCACGACTGTGCACACTGGCTATATTGTGTGGTGTCCATATCGCTCCGCCCAGCCACATGATCCAGTTATTCATTTGCCTTGCAAACACGCCCGCCTCATGCCTTACCGCAAATCCGCTCTTCATAAAGCGTATCGAGTAACCGGCGTCCTCGCTCCAGCCTTCTTCCGGTTTCAGGGCCGTGTTACCGCCGGGTGCGTAGTACAGTTCATTTAGCGTTGGTACTCGGTAGCTACGTTGTGCATTGGCGCGCAACTGCAGCCATTCAGTAACATCACTCCTTACCCCTGCCCCCGGCAGAAATACCCGCCGCTCATCAATTTGCTCTGCTCTGAATTGGATCGACATACTCATCCTCGCCGCCGGTATCTCTGCCGCATAAGCGCCTGCCAGAGCGGCTCTGCGCTGCACGGCTGTATCATTCCCGCGAAGCCATGATATCTGTACCGGTACAAATAAAAGCAGTTCTGATCGTTTGCTTACCTGCTGCCGCCATCCTGCCTCCTGGTAGTATTGGTACACTGCGTTCGTGTTGTAGAGCGGCAACACACTGTCTGCAAAATTTGTTGCGTCATGTACCAGCGATGTGCGTGCATACAAACATCCCGATGTAAGCGTTTTTGCCCATGTTGCAACCGCGCGCAGCGATTGATCCGTCTGTGTTTTTTTTGAGATCGATTCAAACAGCGCGGGTGGAATCTGTCGCTCGTATACCTGTACCCACGCCGAAAGTTTTAGTGTGTTCTTTTCATTCAGCTTCCTCGCCAGTGTTGCAGTGCCTGCAGCACTTTGTATCTGTCCATTCGGCATTCTTTCAGTCTGTCCGTAACTGTTACTGAATTTGTAATCGTTCATCGCATGTTGCACCGATGCGCTTCCCGATGCGAACCATTTCTCACCACTCACACTACCCTTGTATGCACCGGATAGTTGTGTGAAACTACCTGCGCCAATTGTAAGTGATTGTTTGCTTTTTCCGGCGTCAAATATTGCGTTGTCTGTTTGCAATAGCAATGCGCCGCCCACATTGCCGCTTCCATACAGCGCGCCCGATCCGCCATAAACTACATTCACATTGTTCACCATCAGCACAGGTAGTGCCGAAATATCTGCAACTCCCAGTGCCGCATTCTGTATCGGTACCCCGTTCCAGAACACCTGTGACTGTGCTGCCGATGATCCTCTGAAATTAAGCGTGGCGAGGCCGTTGAAGCTATATGCTTTCACAAACACGGGTAGTCGTTGCGCTATCATTGTGGCAATGCTCTGCTGGCTGTGTTGCTGCATGGTAGCGCTGTCAATGGTCTGTATAGTCTGCCCCGTCGTAAAGTCTTTCTTGTCGTCTCCCCCGCCTGATTTGTGTTTCGCCCTTATTTGTACGTCACTCAGTGTGTCGTGTTTTGTTTGTGCGCTCGCTGCATAAGTGCTCAACAGACACAAAATGACCATTGCCGATCGTATAGGGTTGATATGTAGCGGACTGCGGCTCATTTGTCAAAATAGAATTGTCCAGGGCCTACACCCACACTGAATGTTTTCTGTAGATCGCCGGTAGTATTGTAGATGCTTACCTGTCCTTTTTGTACAAAGCCTTTGGGGTCTCCAACATAGACGCTTCCGTTCGCGGGGTCTATGCCCAATGCCCAATAATACTGGTACTTTGAAGCCTTTATCAGTGGTGCCACTGGCAGTGAAGTGTCGTAGATGCTCATCCTGTAGATGCCATTGTCCGCGTCACTGCCGTCATACTTCACTTGTATGAACCATAGCGTATCTTTCGTTTTGTTAAACACCGGTTTTACGGGGTCTGATTTTTCCGGAAAATCCAGCTGACGCACTACCGCTCCCGTCGAAGGATCGATGCGCGACAGTGCTGCTCCACGGCTCTTCGTCACGTTTCCGCTCATTACCCACAATAGCCCTTCTTTGTCCGCTAGTATAGCATGTGGCGCATATTTGCCAATGGATATTGTCCTCGTTTTTTGCCCTGTTAGTGCATCGACCCCGGTAATAGATCTGCAAGATGTGTCCCAGTTGCATACCCAAAGTGTGCCGCCCTGCAACAGCATGCCTTCGCTGTTGTTGTAAGGCATTTCTACTGCACTTTTTACTTCCAGTGTTATTGGGTCTATCGCGTAGACCTTATTGCTATACAATGTTGAAACATAGGCCAGGCGCTTGTTTACGGCTACTATATATCTGGGCTTTGGGACGGATATGGTCCCTGCGATTTTTTTCGTGGCCGCTTCCAACACTACTATTTTATCAGAGTTATTGACACACAGGTACAGGCTGTCTCCTATCCGGGTCATGCTCTGAAACACATCACCAAGCGCCACGTTGTTGGCAGATTTGAATAGGTCACCGGAAGCGCTGTCTGTGATTGGATTGTAGTTATACAACGAGCCGTCCCCGTTGCCCATGTTGCCTTCACAGACAATATAAACATTGCCGGTATTGTTGACTGCTGCAGCCCCGGTGGGCTTGTCTTTTACGCATCCTATGGCTGCGATGTTTATGACGAACAGGATCAGTATTTCACTAACTTTCCTGCCCATACAGTTTGATTATTGTCACACACTATCACCTGATAGAAACCAGCTGGCAGGTGTGTCGTAGAGACCTCTGTTTCTTGTGCTGTTGTCGTCAGGTTCATCATTTCTGTTCCTGTCACAGATACTATTCTTATCAGCTGCGGACCCGCATTCTGGTTGGTGCGGACAACGATACTTCCCGTTGCCGGGTTTGGATAAAATCCTGTTCCGGTCACAGTGTTATTTGTAGAGATTCCTGCTGCATACATGTGTATTGCGGCCACAGCATCCAGATCAAACCCTCCTGTTGGGAAGTTCGTAGGGTAGGGGTCATTGATCATTTTCCCTGCCTGGTCGTGCGATGCATGTCCGCTCACCGATCCCACGACGTCCACTATGCGCACATGCGTTATGTTGTTTACATCCAGTCGTGGTGCGTCTTTCAGCTCCTCAAGATCAAATGGTGTTCCGTAGTTTGCAATATATTTTCCGGCGAGATTATTGATGAGTGCAGCATCCATATACACTCCTGATCCCGGTATCTGTGTATTGGTTGGCGTATTTGAGTTTGCATGGAAGCGAACGAAGTTCACGCCGTCAGAGCTCACCTCTACAAAAGCCAGTTCCAGAAACGCCATCGATCCGTTTGCAGGGTCTTTGAAGCCATTTTCAAATACAGCGAAGTCCGCGCCCGGTCCGTTGTACAGCGCTGCCGCAAATGTCACTGTCGCAACACCGCTGTCGCCGAGGCATACTATCGATCCGTTTGCTGGTCCGGTAGCGTCGGCATCGGCACCTGTTGTGGTGTTGCCAAGCCCCGGAGATGCAATGTCTATGAACCCTCGCTGCACGCTGCAAGACACGGCCCAGCCGACTATATCGGTACTTGCTGCATTTATTGCAGTACTGCCCGCAATGCCTGCCTGTGGCGCATACTGAGCTGTTGCTGCCATTTGCAACATCAGAAAGATGATCACAGTTAAAATGCGCACGTGCGACATGGTTGATTGTGTTGAGGGCTGCTATATCTGTAGCCTCTTACCGGCACAAATATAGCAGCCCTGGTTGGTTATTCTTTATTGAATTGAAGTGTGGCCTTCCCTTTGTTACTGTTCACTGTCAATACATACATGCCCGCTGAAAGATCAGCAGTATTGACCTCATATTGCCCGGCAGCGTCTGCTGTAAGCCAAACTATCTTGCCAGCCATATCAGTGATGGTCAGCGCATATACTTGCGCGCCTGCTACGTCTACATGCAGCGTATTGTTTGTCGGTATCGGGTATGCCTTTATTGAGGCAGGTTGTGCCGTTTGCACAAGTGTTGTTGGTGGAGTGGTGGTGTCAAACGATTCGTACGTTGTGAAGTTGTCAACACAGAAGTAGGCCGGTGTGTTCATTCCGAATGCACCATTGTCAGTAGATGTCAGTGTAAAGCGGATGCTGTCCACCTTTCCCAGTGGTTCCAGATTAAACCATTCCCAAGTGTTCAGTATGTAGTTGTCGTTCGAGTCCGGATGCAGGAAGTTGGCGAGATAGATGCTTACGCTGTCTGTGTTCAGTGTGCCGTGAAGGTAGCCACGGGCGCTTATCTTAAACCAATCCCCGTTGTGGAATTTCCGAGCGAACATGTCACCATCGCGCATGCTGTTGTAGGCATATGTGTTGTTGGTAACGTAGCAGCCTTTCACCGGGTGTCCCATTGCCGAGTCCACCATTTTCAACACACAGTTGTTCGCATATGTGGTCGGGTCATAGCAATACGCTACTGCATATTTTGCCGATCCTCCATATCCGATACCGGTCTTTGCCGAGTATTGGTTCATGAATCCGCTCGAAACACTGTCCGTCATATTCGAGTAGGCAAATCCTGTCTGCCAGTACCCGCCGAAAGATGTGTCATACACACATGGAAAATGTACAAGTCCGTCATTGAAGCCAACATCAGTGCCTGATGCCGTGAAGTTGGTGTAGAATGTGTCGGCGTGTGCCAGACTCAGTGCCTCGAAAGTGGCCACTGTCTGGGCTTTCAGTAGTGTGGTGGCCAGTATCATTGCGGCCAGCAGTAGATTGATCTTGCGCATATAGAATTGATTTTTCTCAAAAACAATTTATTACGCGACCCTTGGGGAAAATTTCAGAAAAGAGAAAAACAGCTCACTGCCTTAATCTTACCTGTGCTTTTGGTCCCGAAAGCAGCGATAAGCCCGTTGTCGTCGTCCGACAGCAGGGGTGCAGAGGCAGGTCTTCTGACTTACTCCTTCTTGGCGCGGCCTTCCCGTCTTGCTATTCAGCATTTTAAACAGTGGCTATATCGTGCGCTTCGATTTTTTTTGGAGCTCACAGCATCGGGAAATGTCCGGGATTTTCACCCGATTCCCTTTTAATCCCGCCATGGGCGGAAACCAATGCGGTGCAAATGTAAACGTTTTTCCCGAGAGTAGGTATTGCGGTTTGGAAGTGCTCGTGCATAGGGCCACGTTGCACTATTATGCTTCTGCAGTTTCAGTAGCTGCTTCGTGCTCGTTTGCCGAAACATATTCAGCATGAATGTTGATCGTTATTCTATCACTTATCACCAGGCCTCCCAACTCTGATATGGCATTCCACCTGAGGCCAAAGTCTTTCCTGTTCACATTTCCTGTCAGTTTCACTACATACTTTGGTCGGTTGTGTGTGTCATTAGTCAGCATTTCGCTTTCTACTGTCAGTACAGTGTTTCGTGTAATATTCTTTATAGTCAGCGCACCCTCTACAATTGCTTTTCCATCACTATTCCCACCATTTACATAAACACCTTCAAACGTCATTCGCGGGTATTTAATGCAATTGAAAAAATCTGCTGATCTCAGATGTTTATCGCGCTGTGCATTGTCTGTACTAATCGAATCTGTCTCAATCCATACACTGATCACCGCATCCGAAAGATCTTTAGCAGACGTATCCAGCTCACTGTTATACTTCGCGAATCTTCCCTTTACACCGCTTGTGGCAAGATGGCCCACCACAAATTGCACTTCCGAATGATCAGTATCAAGTTTGAATTTCATTTTACCATTTCGTTATTCTTCGTTACTCCTCATTTTTTCCAGCAACTCGTTAAGTGTTCTTGCGTCGTCCTCGTCCATGTTTATCAGGCCGTTCGCGTATTTGTCTATTTCGTTCCGCGCGTGGTCTATTACCTCGATACCTTTTTCCGTTAGCGATATCAGTGTCTCGCGTTTGTCCTGCTTCGATTGTGCGCGTTTCACCAGCTTTTTTGCTACCAGTCTGTCTATGATCCTTGGCACATTCGAGTTCTTCTCCAGTATCCTGGCACCGATCTCTTTTACACACATTGCCTCAGGATGCATCCCTTTCAATATCCGCAACACATTGTGTTGCTCCATTGTCAGGCCGCATGTCTTGAACACTTGCGTAAAGTTGCTTTTAAGCCAGTATGCAGTGTAAAGCACATTCAGTGATGCCTTGTGTTTTTCATCTCTGAATTTATTAGATTTTATCGCTTCTTCCAGTCTCATTGCGCAAATGTATGTATGTACATTTAAAATATCGGCCTTTTACCGCTTCGGTCGTAAAGATATAAACATTCACAAATGAAATATTGCCGATATCAGTTGTGTGTGATTTACGCCCACACCTTTGATTTTCAACTCTAAACGTACGAATTGCGAAAAAATATTACCATAAGGTATACAATTTGTCGGAATTATTAGTAATATAGCAATCCCTTGAGCCTGCGACAATTCATAATTCGATAAAAATCAAATGCCAAATTCATGAGAAAATTCATACTCGCGCTGCTTCCTGTTCTTTCTGTAATGCTGTTTTCAGCTTGCAGCAACAAGGTTCACACACAACCGTCAACCGCAGCCGCACCAGTAAATCCGGCTGATTATATCCCTTTTTCCAAGGCGCTCAAGTATCGCCTCGATCAGGATAGGGCAGACGTTAAGAAGATCCAGTTCTATGTCGATCAGCCGCTCATCTTGCGCTACACAGCACCTGGTGGCAGTAGTTCTGTGAAAGGTGGTGTCGTATCTTACGGTAGCCTGCAGCAGGTAACTGAATTTACAATTCCAGCCTTCACACCGGGTGTGTGCGAGAAAGTTAAAGGCGATAGCTTATATATCAGTTTCGATGCACCGCAGAACTCATTTGTTTTTGCCTGCGTTTACGCCAACGAACATTTCACGCTCCAGGGCACCAATTGGTACAATGGTGTATGTGACGTCACATACGACAACAAAACGTATAAAGTACAGTGCGACGGTTGTGGTAGCGCAGGCGAAGCAAAGCTCATGATCCGTAAAAGTCAGGCAGGCAGCAGTGCCGGCACTCCCACAGCTGGCGGCAAAGTGCTTACAGGCCGCAAGCTCAACTAGGTGACGATCACTGTTTTAAGTGGTAGGTACAATAAAATCAAATTGCGTTAACTTTGGATTAACAATTAAATTTGTTAAAATCAGGTGAAAGAATTTATTTTTAAAGTCCCCATATAGATTAGAAATGGGTATTCAACCAACGGATACACGGTGAGGAGACAGGGGAAAAGATACGATAACATAGAGTGGTAAAGGGTTTCAGAGGAATATTAGTTCGAATAGGTTGATTATCAGGTGTAATAGCGTAGAAATTGCTACGAAATTCCGACGAATAAAACAAGATACATACATATAATTTTAGTCTGCATCCGAGAAGAAAAATAAATACTAAATAGAATCCGATATGAAAAAACGTTTCCTTTTAAATCTGTCATTCCTGGCGACCCTGTTAGTAGGCTGGAATGTAGGTGCGTTGGCACAGCCCACCACCTTCAACTACACCGGAAGTGTACAATCGTACACAGTGCCCTCCGGTGTCACATTATTGGCCGTAGATGTGGCCGGTGCTCAAGGTGGTAACTACACCAGTCCCGCACAGACCGGTGGTAAAGGCGGTCGTGCGCAAGGGCAAGTGGCCGTTACTCCGGGACAGGTATTGTATATATATGTGGGTCAGCAGCCACCGGCAGGTTCTTGCGGTTCTTCTTCGGTTGTTGGCGGTTCTAACAGTGGCGGTGGTGCCCAGGGTGGAAACGGAACTGTTTCAGGCGGCTGCGGTGGTGCAGGCGGTGGCGGTGCTTCTGATATTCGTACAGTTGCCGGCAGTACTACTACTGCGCTTGCAAGCCGTTTGCTGGTGGGTGCCGGTGGTGGTGGTTCAGGCTACAACTGTGGTGAAAATGGTGGCGATGGTGGTGGTCTCACCGGTTCAAATGGTAATAGCTGCGGTAGCTACAGTTCAA
This sequence comes from uncultured Flavipsychrobacter sp., assembly GCA_964652995.1. Lineage (GTDB taxonomy): Bacteria > Bacteroidota > Bacteroidia > Chitinophagales > Chitinophagaceae > Nemorincola. The sequence goes on from CAZZCR010000033.1 coordinate 41,250, forward strand.
GTAACTGTGGTGGCCCTGGCACACAAACCGCTGGTGGCGCGGCTGCATCTTCATCTAGCCCGGGTACATTCGGGGCTGGTGGTGCTGCGTATTCGAGTTTTTACGGCGGCGGCGGCGGCGGCGGCTGGTATGGCGGCGGCGGTGCTTATGCCGGTAGTGCTTGTGGTGGTTCTTCATATATTGCAGGCACAGGCGTGTCAAGTGCTACTACAACTGCTGGTTTCAGAACCGGTAATGGTTATGTAGTGATTACACCTGCGGTACCTACTGTAACAAGGACTCCTTCTTCTCTTTCTTTCGGATCGGTAACTCCATCCACAACTTCTTCATCTCTGGCTTTCACTTTTAGTGGTATCTATCTCACTCCATCAAGTTCCTTTACTATTACTGCTCCGGCTAACTTCGAGGTTTCAACAGATGGTAGCACATGGGGAACATCGCTTACCTATTCTTATACAGGTAACAGCGTAACGAGTGTTGCGGTACTTGTTCGCTTTACCCCAACAGCAGTAACTTCTTATTCCGGTAACGTTTCTATCACCGGCGGCGGTCTTTCATCTGCTGTTACAGTAGCGGTGTCAGGTAGCGGTGCAGCAGCATGTTCTGCCACTCCTTCAGCGGGTACAGCAGGTGCTTCTCCTTCATCCGGTAACTCAGCAACGGCTATCACATTGACACTTTCTGGTGCAAGTGCAGGCGGTGGTCTTACTTTCCAATGGCAGAGTTCGCCAAACGGATCAACCGGTTGGGTAGATGTTCCCGGTGCAAATACAAATCCTTACATACACACAGGTCTTACGGCAAATACTTATTTCCGCTGTGTGACAACATGTCCAAGTTTTGGCTCTGCTACTTCTTCATCAACGCTTGTCACATTCTCTCTTCCTTCATCTGGTTGCACACCATCATATGCAACCACATGTGCATCCTTCGCTATGCCTACCGGCATAGCATCGTTGATTGGTGTTGCGTCAACGGCCATTACCGACCCAAGCACGGGTTGTGGTGGCACAGCACCAAACTATCAGGACAAAACAGCTACTCATTCTGTTACCTTATATAATGGTACAACTTACACCGCCAACATCGGTGGTAACTCATATTCAGGCAACTACTCAGTACAGATCTGGATAGACTTCAATGACAATGGTACATATACTATCGAAGAGTCAGTAGGCGGTGGTACCATTACAAGTTCTGCCAGTTCCGGAGCAAACCCGATGGCTCTTGTGATACCTGCGGGCGCAAACCCGGGTACACACAGGATGAGGATCGTTGGTAACTACTTCGGTTGCTGCGGTGGTTCTCCATATCCTTCAATGTCTTCATGTCCTACAACAGCTATAACTTATGGTGAAACGCGTGATTACCGTGTTACCATTTTGAATCCTCCAGCTACTGCAACAGGTACACCAAACTCACTTGCATTTGGACCTGTTACTGTTGTTTCAACAACTGCTCCAAACGGTTCAGTACCTCCACGTTCATTCCTTTTGAGTGCCACAGCTCTGGTACCTGCAACAAGCACGTTGACATTGACGCCACCATCTGGCTTCCAGATTTCAACTGATGGTGTTTCCTGGACAAGCAGTGCAATGCCGGTAGTTTACACTGGAGGTTCATTGTCAAACAGGCGCATTTATGCGAGGTTTATGCCATCAGCTACCGGCGCTGCCAGCGGAAATATCGCTGTAACTGGTGGCGGATTAAGTTCTGCTTATAACATAGCTGTTACCGGTACCGGCGCTTCGATCTGTACCGGCACTCCTACAGCAGGTACAGCAGCAGTATCGCCTTCATCTGGTAACTCTACAACTACATTCACATTGTCACTCACAGGTACTACCTCTGCAGGTGGGCTTGCTTATCAGTGGCAGCGTTCAACTGATGGTGGTACCACATGGGCAAACATTCCTAATGGCTTGTACTCAACTTGTACTGTACAGGGAATTTTCGCTCCTACTCAGTTCCGTTGTGTAGTTACCTGTACAGGTTCAGGCGCAACTGCTTCTACAGCGGCTGTTTCTACTACTTTCAACGCACCTACTTATTGTACCCCGGCTTACGCTACTTCTTGCTCTGGTCTTTCAATGCCGGTGAGTATAGCAAATCTGGTCGGTGCTTCAGGTGCTATCAACGACCCGAGCAGTACTTGTGGTTCATCAGGTGCAAACTACACAGATCGTTATGCATCTACTACAGTAACACTTGCAGCAGGAGCCACCTATACAGTTAGCATCGGTGGTAATAGCTACTCGGGAAGTTACTCAAGTCAGGCATGGATAGACTACAACGATGACGGTGTATTTTCTGCATCGGAGAGTGTAGGTGGAGGCCTTACAAGTTCTGGCACTACTACCTTCACAGGTACTCCTTTCAACACTGTAGTTTACACGATACCTTCTACTGCTACTAACGGAACACACAGATTGCGCCTCGTAGGTAACTACTCTGGTTGCTGCGGTGGTAATCCTTTCCCGAACATCTCACCTTGTATCACTACTGCAGTTACCTATGGTGAAACACGCGATTACAAAGTAGTGATCACTGGCGGTGCGGCAGCAGGTGCTCCTCCATGTTCTGGCACACCGGTTGCAGGTATTACAAGCACTTACTCTAATTTCTCTTGTAATCCATACACAGGGTACTTGTTCAACACTGATATGTCATCAGCCAACTTCACATACAACTGGCAGATGTCAACCACAAGCCCTACGACTGGTTTCACAAATATCACAGGTGCAACAAATACTGCATACACTCCAAGCATCACATCTCCTGGTACAGTTTACTATCGTAACACTGTTACCTGTGGTGCTACAACAGTGAACACACCGCCGGTGACAATGGTATTGGGATTAACTCCGGATATTTCAAACTTCACGTCTCCTACAGCTACTAACTCATGTTCTGGCTCAGGTTCTACTGTGACTGTTAACTCTACAACAATGGGGGCTGGTACTTTCACTGTTACTTACAACCTCTCTGGTGCTAATACTTCAAGTAACAACACTGCTACCCTAACAATGGGATCATCTACCGGTACGTTTGCAATTCCGGCTGGTCTTCTCGCTTCAGCTGGTGCCACTACGGTAACTATTACTCAGTTGGCTACAGCTTCTGGTTGTTCGACTTCCGTTTCAAGCAGCAATACTGCCGCATTTAACGTAGGTAGCAACCCGAATATATCAGTATTTAGTTCACCTTCTGCTCCAACTATCTGCTTTGGCAATGGTAATACAGTTACTGTAAACAGCACTTCGCTGGGTACAGGAACATTCACTGTAACTTATTCAATGAGCGGTGCAAGTTCATCTACAGGTAATACTGCTACCCTCACAATGGGTGCAAGCACCGGTACCTTCGCGATACCTAGCTCAGTTATTACCGGGTCAGGTTCAAATACTGTTACAATAAATTCTATTTCAAACGGAGTTTGTAGCACGGCAGTTTCAAGCAGCAACACAGCAACGTTCACAGTAACCGGTGCTGCCGCAGCCTTCTCTATGACTGGTGGTGGTAGCTACTGTACTGGAGGCACAGGTCAGCCTGTTGGTATCTCTACTTCAACAACCGGTAACACTTATCAGCTTTACAATGGAGCATCTACGGTAGGTTCGCCTGTTGCAGGTACAGGTTCTGCTATCAGCTTCGGAATGTTCACTACAGTGGGTGTCTACTCCGTAGTTGCGACCAATACTTCAACTGGCTGCACACGTGCAAGCTCAACAACTACAACAATATCAACAACTGCACCGCCTTCAGTTTACACGATCGGTGGTAGCGGTGCTTACTGCGCAGGCAGCACAGCAACTGCTCCGGTGATTTACCTTACATCTTCAGATGCCGGTGCTACCTACCAACTGTATAATGGTGTTACTCCTATGGGCAGTACTATTACAGGTACAGGTCTTCCGGTAAGCTTCGGTACTCAGACAATGGCTGGTACTTACTATGCTATCGCTAACCCGGGTGCAGGTGTAGGCTGTCAGCTTACAATGGCTGGTACCGCTTCTGTTGCTATCAACCCGCTGCCAACCGCTTATGGCGTAACCGGTGGTGGTAACTACTGTACAGGAAGTACAGGTGTTGCAGTTGGTCTCGGCTACGGTGCTGCTGGTATCACTTACAATCTGATGAATGGTGCAGCTACTGCAACTACTGCAGCAGGTGCAAACGCTACACTCAGCTTCGGTAACATTACAGCAACAGGTACTTACTCTGTACTTGCAACCAATTCAGCAACAGGTTGTACAAACGCAATGGTGGGTACAGTGACAGTTGGTACTGTTAACCCTGCTCCTTCAGTTGCAGTTACCGGTGGCGGTTCATTCTGTGCTGGTGCTGCTGGTGTTGCAGTTGGTTTGGGTACGTCTACTTCGGGTGTATCTTATCAGCTTTACAACGGATCTTCAGCTGTCGGTAGCGCAATTACAGGTACCGGTTCTTCTCTCACGTTTGGCAATCAGACTGCAAGCGGTGTTTACTCCGTACTTGCAACTGTTACCGGTGGTTCTCCTTCAGTAACATGTACGTCAGCGATGACGGGCTCTGCAACTGTAGTTCAGAATCCTACTCCTACAGTTTACACTGTGACAGGTGGTGGTGCGTATTGCGCGGGTGGTGCTGGCTCAACTGTAGGACTCAATGGTTCACAGGCGGGTGTTAACTATGGTCTGTACTCAGGTACTACACTGGTTACCACGGTGGCTGGTACTGGTTCTGCGATCACGTTCGGCACATACACTGCAACAGGTACATACACAGTACTGGCTACTAATCCGGCTACAACATGTACGGCGGCAATGTCAAGCTCTGCAGTTATCTCTATCAACGCATTGCCTACTGTTTATTCAATGGGCGGTGGCGGAAATATCTGTAACGGTGCTACTGGTCTTACAGTTACCCTCAGCGGTAGCCAGACTGGTGTCAACTACACGCTTTATCGTAGTGGTATAGCTATCGCTATCCTGCCGGGTACTGGTACAACGCTTACTTATGGTCCTTACACAGATGCTGGTTTGTACACCATCCTCGCTACGAACGCTACAACAGGTTGTAACGTTACAATGTCAGGTTCAACTACCATTAACGTTAACCCGCTGCCAACTACGTACAACGTAACCGGTGGTGGTAACTATTGTGCTGGTAGCACTGGTGTAGCTATCGGCCTTTCAGGTTCACAATCAGGTGTTAACTATCAGCTGTACCGTGGCGCTACACTCGTTACAACAGTAAATGGTACATCTTCAGCAATAACATTTGGTACTCAGACGGTAGCAGGTACTTACGTAGTTTACGCTACCAACTCTACTACTAGCTGTGTCAATACAATGTCTGGTTCTGCTTCTATCGGTGTTAACGCACTCCCTACTGCTTATGCAGTAACAGGTACAGGTAACTACTGTGCCGGTGGAACGGGCGTTGCAGTTGGTGTTGCTTCTTCTGAGGCTGGTGTTACTTACAACCTCTACAACGGTGCTGCCCTGGTTGGTGGTGCTGCAGGTACTGGTTCTTCTATCAGCTTCGGTAACTACACAACTGCTGCTACTTACACTGTAGCTGCGGTAAACACGTCAACAGGTTGTACAAGCAACATGTCGGGCAGTGCAACCGTTGGTATCAACGCGCTTCCTACGCTTTACTCTGTTACTTCTTCAGGCTCTAGCTACTGCGCCGGTGGTTCAGGTATTGCCGTTGGCCTTACCGGTTCTGATGCGGGTGCAAGCTATCAGCTCTACATGGGTTCATCTACTGTAGGTACTGCAGTGAGCGGCACAGGTTCTCCGGTTTCATTCGGTAACAAAACTGCTGCTGGTACTTACACAGTTGTTGCTACTTCTTCAGCAGGCTGTGTTCGTAACATGTCAAGCAGCGCTACCATCGCTATCGATCCGCTTCCTGTAGTTTACGCTGTTACTTCTTCTGGCACTAACTACTGTGCAGGTGGCACAGGTATCACTATCGGCCTCGCAGGTTCTGAAAGTGGTGTTGCTTATCAGCTTTACAATGGTGCTGCTGTTGTAGGTTCTCCTGTTCCTGGTACTGGCTCTTCAATAAGCTTCGGTACATTCACAGCATCAGGTACTTACACAGTACTCGCTACTAATTCTTCTACTACATGTGCTAAGAACATGTCAGGTGCTGCTACGATCACTATCAACAGCTTGCCTGTTGCTCAGACAGTAACTTCATCTGGTTCTACTTACTGCGCAGGTACTGCAGGTATCACTATCGGTCTCAGCAACTCTGCTACCGGTGTTAACTACCAGCTTTACAATGGTGTTACTCCTGTTGGTGTTCCTGTACCTGGTACTGGTTCAGCTATCAGCATGGGCACTCAGACTGCAGTTGGTACTTACATGGTTCTTGGTACTGATAATACTACTGGCTGCTCTAACAGTATGACAGGTACTGCTACAGTTGCTGTTAACGCTGCTCCTACTACTTACAACGTAACAGGTGGTGGTGCTTACTGCGCTGGTAGCACTGGTGTTAACATCGGCCTCAGTGGTTCTAACGCAGGTATCAACTACCAGCTGTACAATGGTTCGCTCGCAGTAGGTGGTCCTATCGCTGGTACAGGTGCCGCTCTTGACTTCGGTACTTACACAACAACTGGTACTTATTATATCTCTGGAACAAACGCTTCAACAGGTTGCACTAGCAACATGACTGGTAGCGCATCTGTTATCATGAACAGCCTCCCTGTTGCTTACAACGTAACTGGTGGTGGTGCATTCTGTAACGGCGGTTCTGGTGTGAACGTTGGCCTCAGCAGTTCTGCTCCTGGTGTTTCTTATCAGTTGTATGTTGGTTCAGTTCCTTCAGGTTCTGCAGTTACAGGTACAGGTCTGGCACTTAGCTTCGGTCTCAAAACAACTGGCGGTACTTACACAGTAGTAGCGTACAATCCTGCTACAGGTTGTATGGCTACAATGTCTGGTTCAGCGGTTGTTACGCCAAACACTCTGCCTGCAGTTTATTCTGTAACAGGTGGCGGTAACTACTGCGCTGGTTCAGGTACAGGTGTTTCTGTAGGCCTCAGCAACTCTGCTGCAGGTGTTAGCTATCAGCTTTACAACGGTTCAGCATTCGCTGGTACTGCTATCCTCGGTACAGGTGCTGCTATCGACTTCGGTACATTCACTGGTACAGGTACTTACTCAGTACTCGCAACTAGCATCAGCACAAGCTGCCAGAGCCCAATGTCTGGTACAGCTACTATCGGTACTAACGCACTGCCTGTTCTTCAGTCAGTTGCAGGTGGCGGTACAATCTGTGCAGGTGCAACCGGTGCTAACGTTTACCTCAACAACTCTCAGACTGGTATCAACTACCAGCTCTACAATGGTTCTGCTCCTGTAGGTTCTCCTGTAGCTGGTACCGGAAGCACTCTGAGCTTCGGTCCTCAGACTTCAGCTGGTACTTATACAGTGCTCGCTACAAACGCTACTACTTCATGTGCACGTAACATGATCGGCACAGCTAACGTTAACGTTAACGCTCAGCCTGCTCTGTTCACTGTAACTGGTGGTGGTAACTACTGCGCTGGCGACCTCGGTTCTTCGGTTGCACTCAGCGGTTCGGCTACTGGTGTTAACTATCAGCTGTATGTAGGTTCTACTGCAGTTGGTGCTCCTGTTGCAGGTACCGGTTCTTCTATCAACTTCGGTACATTCACTACTCCTGGTTCTTACTCAGTAGTTGGCGTTAATGCACTCACTGGTTGCTCTAGGACAATGTCTGGTGCTACAACTATCGGCATCAACGCGCTGCCTACCGCATACAACGTATCAGGTGGTGGTAGCATCTGCCAGGGCAGCACTTCAGGTGTAAGCCTTAGCGGATCTAACAACGGTATCACTTATCAGCTTATGAACGGTACAACTCCTGTTAACGCTCCTGTAGCTGGTAACGGTGGTCCGCTCACTTTCGGTGCTATCACTGACGGCGGTGCTTACATGGTTACTGCAACTAACACGCTCACTGGCTGTACAAGCTTCATGAACGGTACTGCTAACCTCATCGTTAACCTGCCTCCTACAGTTCAGGTGGTTACAGGTGGTGGTGACTACTGCGCAGGTGGTGCTGGTGTTGAAGTTGGTCTTTCTAGCTCTAACACAGGTATCTCTTACCAACTCTACAAAGGTGGTGCAGTTGCAGGTGCTCCTGTTGCTGGTACTGGTGCTGAGATCAGCTTCGGTAACGTAACAACCGCTGGTACTTACACTGTCCTCGCTACAAACAACAGCACTTCTTGCTCTGCAGCAATGGCTGGTAGCGCTACAGTAGGTATCAACGCGCTTCCTTCTTCTTATACTGTTTCTGGCGGTTCGTCAATCTGCGCTGGTCAGCCTGGTGTTGTGATCACCCTCGGTGGTTCTACACCTGGTGTTGAATACCAGCTCATGAACGGCACAACTACTGTAGGATTCCCAATGCTGGGTACAGGTTCGAACATCGACTTCGCTCCAGTTACAACTGCCGGTTCTTACATGGTTGTTGCTAACGATCCTGCTACTTCATGTTCTAAGAATATGACCGGTTCTGCAACTGTTGTTGTAAATGCACTCCCTGCTGCTCAGACAGTGACAGGTGGTGGTAGCTACTGTAACGGTGCTGCAGGTGTTGCTGTTGGTCTTGCATCTTCTACAACTGGTATCAGCTACCAGCTCATGAATGGTACTACTGCGGTTGGTTCACCTGTTGCAGGTACTGGCGCAGCTATCACATTCGGTGCTCAGGCTGCAGGTACTTACTCTGTACTCGCTACTAACAACACAACAGGTTGTACAAATGCTATGACAGGTTCTGCTACTGTGGTTATGAACACTACGCCTTCTTCTTACGCTGTGGTAACAACTACCAGCAGCTACTGCGCTGGCGGCGAGGGTGTTAACGTAATGCTCAGCGGTTCTACTTCTGGTGTTAACTACCAACTCTACAGGGCTGGTACTATCGCAGTAGGTGCTCCGGTTGCAGGTACTGGCGGTATGATCAACTTCGGTCCTCAGACAGTTGCCGGCAACTACACAGTTATGGCTGCTGACGCTACTTCTTCTTGCTCTGCAATGATGACAGGTGGTGCTTCAATCGTTATCAACCCGCTCCCTACAGCTTACACTGTAACTGGTGGTGGTGGATACTGCAACGGCAGCACTGGTTCTACTATCAACCTCAGTGGTTCTAACACAGGTATCAGCTACCAGCTCTACAACACCGCTACAGGTGCAGTAGGCACTCCGGTTGCAGGTACAGGTGGACCGATATCTTTCGGTGCACACACTGCAGGTACTTACATGGTTATCGCAACTAACAACACTACTTCATGTACTAACAACATGACAGGCAGCGCAACATCTTCAATCAACCCTGCTCCTACCACGTTCAGTGTAACTGGCGGTGGTGCATACTGCGCAGGCGGTGCTGGTGTTGAAGTGGCTATCAGCGGTTCTCAGTCAGGTGTTTCTTACACGCTTCTCCGCGACGGTAGCGCAACAGGTGTTCCGGTTGCAGGTACTGGTACCGGTGCTGTAAGCTTCGGTATGCAGACAATTGCTGGTAACTACACAGTGGTTGCTATGAACAACACTACTTCTTGCACAAACACAATGACAGGTAGCGCTTCAGTTTCTATCAACACTCCTCCTGCTACTTACGCAGTGACTGGTGGTGGCGACTTCTGCGCAGGTGGTGCTGGTGTAACAGTTGGTCTCGCTGGTTCTTCGGTAGGTGTTAACTACCAGCTCTACAAAGGTGGTGTACCTGTTACAGGTGCAATCCTCGCTGGTACTGGCAGCAACCTGAACTTCGGTGCTCAGACAGCTTCTGGTAACTACAACGTGATCGCTACAAGCACATCTAACGGATGTACTAACGTAATGACAGGTTCTGCAACTGTAAATGCTAACGCGCTTCCTGTTGCTCAGATGGTGACTGGCGGTGGTAGCTACTGCGCTTCTGCAACTACTCCTGGTGTTGCGGTTGGTCTTAGCAACTCACAGTCTGGTGTTAACTACCAGCTCTACCGCGATGGTACTGCAACAGGTGTTGCGGTAGCAGGTACTGGTTCAGCTATCACATTCGGTCTGCAGTCTGCTGCAGGCAACTACACAGCAATCGCTATGAACGCTGCTACATCATGCAGCAGCGAAATGGGCGGAAGCGCTACAGTGGTTGTTAATCCGGGTGTTGCTCCTACAGTTGCTGTTAGCACTGGTGTTGGTAACACAGTTTGTCTGGGTGTCCTCACTACATTCACTGCAACTAATACAAATGGCGGTATCGCTCCTGTATATCAGTGGAAAGTGAACGGATCTAACGTAGGCCTCGGTACTAACACATACGCATACGTTCCTGCAAATGGCGACGTAGTTAGCGTATCACTCACAAGCAGCGAAGCTTGCGCTACTCCGGCTACTGTGAACGCTTCTGTTACAATGACAGTAAGCAGCCACCAGATGCCAACAGTTGCTATCACAGCTAATCCTGGTGAAACAGTATGTGCTGGTACTAACGTAACATTCACTGCTACTCCTGAATACGGTGGTGCTGCACCATCTTACGCTTGGAAGAAAAATGGTGTGAACGTTGGTTCAGGTGCTACTTACTCTTATGTTCCTGCTAACAACGATGTGATCTCTGTAGAAATGACCAGCAACTTCGCTTGCCGTCTTGCTGACGTAGCTACAGATAACGCTAAGATGACTGTTGAAACACAATCAACTCCTGTAGTTTCTATCACTGCTAACCCTGGCACAAGCATCGCAGCTGGCCAGTCAGTTACACTCACTGCAACAGCAGTAGGTGCAGGTGCTAACGCTTCTTACAGGTGGTTGGTGAACAACATCGCTGTTCAGGGAGCTACTAACGCTACTTACACAAGCAACAACTTCGAGAACAACGACGAAGTGACTTGCGAAGTAACTAGCCATGGTGCTTGTCCTTCAATGATGGGTTCTAAGTCAGTAGTTATGAAAGTTAGCACTACAGGTGTTGCAAGCGTTGGCAACAATGCAATGGACATCAGGTTGATGCCTAACCCTAACAAAGGTGACTTCATCATCCGTGGCACAGTTGCTGCTATAGAAGACAAAGAACTCGACGTAGACGTTACAGACATGCTGGGTCAGGTAGTTTACCGTGGCAAAGTACAGGTTCGTAACAGCAGCGTAAACGAGAGGATCCAGGTGAGCAACACATTGGCAAACGGCATGTACATTCTGAACCTCCGTTCAGAAGCCGGAAACACTGCGTTCCACTTCGTAATGCAACAGTAATGATCAGGGTTTCGGCCCGGTCTTCAATAACTGAAATGGCTCGCACTTTGTGCGGGCCATTTCTCTTTTATACAGGTTTCAATGTCGTTTCAGAGTGTCATTTAACACGCGGCTAACCCGTAGGCCATTACAATGCATCGCAATGCCCGCTATTTTGCCGGTCTTGCCGCTCAGTGCGTTTTGCCTTACTCCAACGCTGATTGAAGGGGCGTGACGTAAAACGCGGCTTTTAGCGGCTCGTTTGTATCCGCCTTGTTTTGAGAAAGGGTAGGAGAGAGTTCCGGTGCTATAAGGCTGGCATCCGGTTTTGTATGGACAGACACAAAACAAAAGCGCCTCCGGATATCCGGAGGCGCTTTCAGTATCAGTATCGAACCGCTATTATGCGTTCTCTTCTGTAGATGTTTCTGTGCTTTCAGCAGCTGGTGTGCTGTCTGCAACAGGAGCTGTAGCTTCAGCAGCTGGCGCAGAAGTAGTCTCCTTCTTGGCACCACCACCTGCACGACGGCTACGGCGTGTTTTCTTAGCACCTGCAGCTTCTGCATTCTTACCATAGATCTCGTTGAAGTCAACCAGCTCTATCATGGCCATATCAGCAGCGTCACCCATACGGCGTGGCAGCTTGATGATACGTGTGTAACCACCCGGACGGTTAGCAACTTTATCGCTGATAACACCGAACAGTTCCTTGATAGCTTCTTTATCCTGCAGGTATCCGAAAACAATACGACGGTTGTGCATATTGTCGGTTTTGCTGCGGGTAATGATCGGCTCAGCGTATACGCGAAGCGATTTAGCCTTAGCAAGGGTAGTTACAATGCGCTTGTGCTCTATGAGCTGGCATGTAAGGTTCGAAAGGAGGGCAGCGCGGTGTGACGCGGTGCGGCTCAGGTTTTTGATTTTGTCTCCGTGACGCATGACATTTTGTTTTTATTCCCTCATACCGTGTCAGGATTTATGAGGTACTTGTTAGAAAAATTCCGGCAAGTTAATGACCATTTATTGGCGCTTACCGACTTTGGTATTTGTTTGATTAATCGTCTCCGCGACGGAACTTGTTGATATCCATTCCGAAGTGCAGACCACGCTCGTGCAGTACCTGCTCTATTTCAGACAGTGATTTCTGACCGAAGTTGCGGAATTTCATCAGCTCTTCCTGCGTGTACTGTACCAGCTCGCTCAAAGAGTTGATCTTGGCCGCTTTCAGGCAGTTGAATGCACGTACCGAAAGTTCCAGATCTTCGAGTGGTGTGTTCAGCACCTTGCGAACCAGCAACGTTTCTTCGTCAACAATCGTTTCCTTCTCTTCGCGCCTTGTATCCAGAGAGATGTTCTCGTCTGTGATGATCATCAGGTGCTGGATCAGGATGCGTGACGCTTCTTTAACTGCTTCTTCCGGGTGAATAGTACCATCGGTGATCACTTCCATGATCAGTTTTTCGAAGTCAGTGCGCTGTTCAACGCGGGTATTCTCGATGTTGTATTTTACATTCTTGATCGGTGTGAAGATCGAGTCGATGGCGATCAGGCCAAGCGGCGCTTCTTCAGGACGGTTTTCCTCAGCAGGAACATAGCCACGGCCTTTGCCAATGTGCAATTCCATCTGGAAACCTGAACCGGGGTGCAGGTTGCAGATCACCAGGTCCGGGTTCATTACCTGGAAGTCAGGCAATGCCTCACCTATCATACCGGCAGTAAATACCTCTATACCTTTTACATTCAGGTCTATCTTGTGGCTGGTGAAATCACTTGTTTCGCCAATAGCCTTCAGACGAACCTGCTTCAGGTTCAGGATAATTTCTGTAACGTCCTGGAAAACACCCTTGATCGTAGCAAACTCGTGGTCAGCACCCGGGATCCTGATCGCTGTGATCGCATATCCTTCCAAAGAAGAAAGCAATACACGGCGCAGAGCGTTACCTATCGTAACACCATAACCAGGCTCCAGCGGACGAAACTCGAACTGCGCTTCGAATTCAGTTGTTTTCTGCAGAGCTATTTTATCCGGTTTTTGAAAATTCAATATGGCCATATTGATATTTGTTTAAATTTTTACTTGATTATTGTTGAAAAGATCGCAAAAACAACTTGCAGTGCACATGGCACTGCAAGCGTCAAAATCATTACTTAGAGTACAATTCTACGATCAGTTGCTCCTTGATGTTCTCAGGAACTGCTTCACGCTCCGGATGAGTGATGAACGTTCCGGTAAGGTCTTTTTCATTGAAATCAACCCATGTGATGCGTGTATTCTTCGGACGGATCATGCTCAGAACCGTTGTGTTTACCTTGCTCTTAGGCTTCAGTTCTATCACATCTCCTGGTTTCAGTGAGTACGAAGGAATGTTCACCACATGTCCGTTCACCATCACGTGCTTGTGAGATACCAGCTGGCGTGCAGCAGGACGTGTAGGCGCAATGCCCATACGGTAAATAGTATTGTCCAGACGTGCTTCCAACAGCTTGATGAGGTTCTCACCTGTAGCTCCTTTCAGACGTGATGCTTCTACGTATGTATTAGCGAATTGTTTTTCCAGCAGGCCATAGGTGTATTTAGCCTTTTGTTTTTCCTTCAGCTGCACTGCATACTCGCTTGGCGCCTTGCGCTTGCGGGTAGGGCCGTGCTGGCCTGGAGGGTTGCTGTTTTTGCCCAGGCTCTTGCCTGATCCGAGGATTGGTTCGCCAAATATGCGGCAGATCCTGTTTTTGGGTCCTGTGTAACGTGCCATTACGATTTTTTTTGTTTTTAGCTGTCCCGTCTCCTATAAAAATCGTAAAATCCGATCCGTGACAGCCTTGTGAAAAAATAAAAATTGTTTACTTGCTATAATGCCGAAAAGGAAAGAAGCAAAATTGCTTTTGCTTTTTCCCTTTTCTGAAAGATGATCATTAAACCCTACGCTTCTTCGGAGGACGGCAACCGTTGTGTGGCAGTGGAGTTACGTCCTTGATAGATGTAACCTCGATACCCGAATTGCTGATAGAGCGGATAGCTCCCTCACGACCTGAACCCGGTCCTTTTACAAATACGTCAGCACGCTTCATACCCGCGTCTGTAGCCACTTTTGCGCAGTCTTGAGCTGCCATCTGTGCTGCATACGGTGTGTTCTTCTTAGAACCACGGAAGCCCATCTTACCCGCCGATGACCATGAAATTACCTGACCGGCCTTGTTGGTGATGCTGATGATAATGTTGTTGAAAGTGGCGTTGATGTGTACATCGCCATGTGTGTCCACCTTCACGACGCGTTTTTTTGCAACGGTCTTTGCTGAAGCCTGCGCTTTTGCCATGTTTTGTTTTTAAAAAGGTAATCAATTTGTTTACTAAGCAACAAACAGGAAAAACCAAATTCCAAATATCGGATCCCGGAACCCCCGTTGTCACCCCATGCCACTCCTCCCTGCGCACCTGCAGATCCGGCAGTGGCACAGATATTACTTCTTAGGTGCTTTTTTCTTACCTGCCACTGTCTTACGCTTACCTTTACGGGTACGGCTGTTAGTACGTGTGCGCTGACCACGCAAAGGAAGTCCTTTACGATGACGCAGACCACGGTAACAAGCGATGTCCATAAGACGTTTGATGTTCATCTGCACTTCAGAGCGCAGTTGGCCTTCCACCTTAAACTCAGCGTTGATGATATTACGGATAGCAGTCTGCTCCTCATCATTCCACTCATAAGCTTTCTTGTCGTAAGAAACAGCAGCTTTGTCAAGAATGTAGCGGGCAGTACTGTTGCCAATACCGTAGATATAGGTGAGCGCTATCTCACCACGTTTGTTTTTCGGAAGATCAATACCAGCTATACGAGCCATTGAAATTTTAATTTTACCCCGCGCCTGGGCTGTCGGGTTTGTTTATACTGTTTTTATTTTCTTTTTCACCGGTGGGCACATTGCTGCACCCGCGTGGGATATTATCCCTGCCTTTGCTTAAAGCGTGGGTTCTTCTTGTTGATGATGTACAGCTTTCCGTTGCGACGTACGATCTTACAGTCTACACTACGCTTTTTTATAGATGCTCTAACTTTCATTGTTATTGGTTTTCTATTCTTTTAGTATATATCTTTTCTCGCCCTGCCAATCCTTACAGTATGCGCCGCCACAGCGGGTTTCAGGCGTTTTATTTGTACCTGTATATGATCCTTCCGCGGCTCAGGTCATATGGACTCATTTCCACACCCACCTTGTCGCCGGGCAATATACGTATGTAGTGCATGCGCATTTTGCCCGAAATAGTAGCTAGGATCTCGTGTCCATTTTCAAGACGAACGCGAAACATCGCATTTGAGAGCGCTTCCACGATAGTTCCGTCCTGTTTGATTAGAGATTGTTTCGCCATATTTTTTTAAGGACTGCAAAGGTAGTAAAAACTTTTTATTTAAACCGAAAAAAATTGTGGAAAAATAAAAAGGGCACTTTCCTGCCATTTACTTACATTATTCCCTCTGTTCCCTTCATTCCGGTTGCGACGGTTGTTGAAAAAGTATATATAATAGGTCAGCTAATGTATTACTTGCTATTCTGGTCGAAGCGTCTCGCCACTAGTGTTCGAAACCTAATCAGGTGGAATTGAAGAGGTGAGGTGCCTTGTC
>CAZZCR010000034.1:0-55963 GCA_964652995.1 uncultured Flavipsychrobacter sp.
AACAGAAACAACTGCAACAGGTGCTACGTAAACACATTGGTGTCAAAGACGTGAAGGTGCAGAGCGACCTCACAGCCGCCGCGCAATCATTGTGCGGTACCGACAAGGGAATAGTGGCAATACTGGGCACGGGTAGCGCCTCATGTTTTTACAATGGAAATAAGATCGCTGTACAGCAGCCTTCACTGGGATATATTGCAGGCGACGAAGGCAGTGGAAACTACATTGGCAAGCGAATACTTCAGTACTATGCCTACGGAACGTTTGATGCAGAATTAAAGACAGGTTTCGAACTACGTTTCGGGAAGGACATACAGGCTATTATAGGCGAGTTGTATAGCGCGCCCTACCCTAACCGCTACCTGGCGTCTTTTGTTCCGTTCATCAACGATATGCGGGGACATTACATGGCGGAGAACATTATTGAAGACTGCATGAACGACTTCTTTCATCACAATCTGCTGAAGTATCGCCAAAGCTGGACCTGCCCGCTTTATTTTACGGGTTCGGTAGCCTATACATTCAGGGATGTGATTGAGAGCCTTTGCAACCAATATGAACTGGAACTGGGAAAAATAGTGCAAAGCCCCATGGAGGGTCTTATAAAGTATCACCGGAAGAACATGCGTTAAATCTGCCCACGCGAATAGTCGGGCAACGTTTGAGTTTTACTCCTCGTGTTTTGAAGTGGAGTCGAGTGCCGCCTGAATTACCTTCATCTGCTTTTCTTTTTGCTGACGGGCGTAACGGCCTGCATGGAATAACTCATCGAGATTATCGAAGGAACGACGCCAGCTTATACCCACACCAGAGCGTTGGATATTGCGGTCTCTTGTGAGGTCATAGTCGCTGGTATGGAAGGCATTCAGGCGAAGACCGCTGGCGGGTGCCAGCAGGTACTGAAGACGAAAATCACCTGCCACGTTGAATGAGTTGGCAGCGTTGGCGGTAGCAGGGCGCCCCCAGTCGGAAGTGCTGCCCACAGAAATAAGCAAACGATCGTTGAGGTAATTTTTTGTAACGCCCAACTTCAACTGACTTCTATTGACCCCGGTGATCTGCTGCGACTGATCGCTATAGTTGTAGTTGGTGTACTTGACGGCGACATTAAGATTCCTATCGCCGATCAGCCTGTTCACGATGTTTGTGAGCCCAGACGATGCGGTGGAAGAGATGATCTGACTAACGTTGTTGATGGCACCACTGAGCGCGCCCTGCCCCATACCCTCGGGCGGGATAAATGCGCCCACGAGCAACAAGGAGGCCACCTGATCAAACTTTTGGCGATCATCGTTGTTGATGAGCAGCAGCTTAGAATAAGCGAGTGAGCCTTTGGTGTGCTTGCTTTCCAGATCGAGATCGAATGTGAGTTGCGGTGTGTAGATGGGCCCCTTCATGTGCAGCATCACATTTACCACCTGCGGTGCCTGAGCATCGCGGGCTTCATTGTCGCGTATCATCATACGCTCGCCGGAGGAAAGGAGATCATACAAGCGCGCCTTTACGGAATAGATCGCGTCCACGGCGATCTGAGTGGACTCAAAAGGCCCGTTGAATGCTATGGTACTACCCTGGTTGAGGCGGAACATGCGATGGATACCCACTTGCTGGAAAGTGAGTGTATAGTACCCCTGATTGATCGTGTATAAGCCCGACATACGCATGTCGTTGCTGGGCGGAATGTCCATCTGCACATTCCCCTTACCGGTGGCTACTATCTCATCACCGGTGGCGGCATCCATGACTATATGGATCTCGGCGAGCTCGTTGAGGTTAGCATCGAGGTTGATGGATATCTTGTCTTTGCTGCGCCGCTCTGCTTTGTCCTGATCGGCACCATACGTTTTGAATGACACGTAACTATAGGCGCCCACATAGCCACCGGAACTGGAAGGAATATACAGCACAGACTTTGCCGCAGGGTAACCATTGTACAGGTTAAGACGGATATTATTGAACGGGCCACGAATAGTGAATGAGTCCATGCCGGCGATCATTTTGCCGTAGAACATATCATTCTCGTTTCGTGCCAGATTCATCAACTCCATTTTGGGTGTTGTCACCTTCAGACGCATGCGCATCTTATTGAACAACTCGTGTGAAAAGTAGCCTGACAGCAGGGCCACATTCTTATAGCTATCGAAAACCTGTATCTGTCCGAGGCTGATGCGCTGGTTGGTAACACCGATGGTGGCCTTAGGAATGGTATAATAACAGCCAAGGTAGTCGAGGCGGAAGCCGACGTCTGAGACAACAAGCTTGCCCTCCATCACCGGTTTGTCGTTGGATCCGGTAACAGATACCGTACCGTTTACGGCACCCCGAATATTGCTGAACAGCCCTGTGAGGAATGGAGCGGCCCATGCTACACGGGCATTATTGAAAGTAATGGCACCATTGATCTTCTCTGCCGCTGCACTATCGAGCGCCACCTGCCCCGATGCTGAAACACTTGCATGATCGCGGTAGATGCCGGTCTGAGGATCGATGTACAACATTTTCTTCACCACATCCCAACGGCCAACAACATTTATTGCACCCACAGTATCGCTGCCTAACTTGACGCCGCTGGCTCTGATGTTGGTACTGATCTCGGTATTGGTGAACGTATTTGCTACCACTATGTTACCATTTATGCGACCATCGGCCTGCAATGATGAAAGGCCAAAGAGGTCGCCCAGCTGCGCCATATCAAGATTGGTGGTATTGACAACGACGCCGCTGCCGGGGCCGGGTGTAGACGAAAGCGAAACCCGCTGTATGCCAGAACTCAGGTTCACACCTGAGACGCTCAGGTATTTATCGGTATAAACAATATTGCTACCGCCCGCGATGTTCCACTTCACACGATTCAAATAGAACTGAGACGGGAATACGTTGAGGCTCAGCGTATCGCTGTGCGCAAATATGCGACCATTGAGTGCAAAGGAGCTAGCCCTGTCGGGGGACATGGTGGCCAGATTGAATAATATGGAATCGCTACCCACAGTGGCCGTGAGGCTAAGACCACCATGAAGTATGCTATCGCCCAAGGCAATATTACCAACAGTGGTGTTGACACCTAATATGTTGAAGTCGCCTTCACCCAGTATACTTACGTTACGCAAATGAACTTCGCCGATTCGCCCATATGGAACAGTTGCATTCAGCAGTAACTTCTTCGCATTTGTGTTCAGCGAGCCGGAAACCACTGAGTTATCGAAACCACGCAAGATGGGAAGCGTGATAGCAAAAATGCTATCCACTTTGGCGGTTGTAATCCGGAAACTTATATCCTGATCGGGCGCGTATTTCTCGGGCGCCTTTATGTAGTTGGGTATATACCGTGAAAGATAATACTGAACTGAAGCAGGCAAAGCGCTGAGGCTATAGTTACCGTTTATCTCTGCGGTGAATGCATCGCTGGTAAGGCTGATGTGTCGGTTGCGCTCGTTGCCGGAGGACAACATGAACAATGAGTCTACGGCAAGTTTGCGTCCATTTCGCTTGAGGTCGATATTGAACAATTTGGCATTTCCGTAGAAATCATCAATATTACTTCCTGTGCAGTTGAGGTCAAAGTCGGCGGCAGCGGTAAAATTATCAGGTGTGAGATTGATCTCTCGGAAGTTTGCAGAGAGCAGGTGAGCTGTCGCATTGATCTTCATGAGCTTGTCGGCATAGTTGAGCCGGCCATCGAAGGTTAGTGCCAAATTCGGATCATCAACTATGAGCTTTCCTCTAAACTCCTTGCGCGCCAATACTCCATTTGTGTAAATATTGTGATAGTTGTACCCGTTGAGTCCGAATTCGCTGAGCACACCATCCATTCGAAGCTGCATCACCTCGGGATCGAAGGAGGTGCCGGATACCTTTTCATTGGCGGTGATATTTCCGAGCACCGGCTGCCTGAGGAGTCTGCCCAACTGAAGCTGATCAGTGGTAACAACACCTGAGTAGGTGGCCTCGGCCGGACTGAAACCAGGCAACTTCATGCGAACGTCAGTGCCAACTGTTCCCATATTGGTCTTGAGGACACCAGTCACATGAAAATCTTCCAGGTATCCCTTGTAATTACCGGAGAAGAAAGCGAAGGTAATGCTGTCTGCAGCAATGTTGGGATTGTTGTGCAAAGCAGGCGCATAGTGTACAATACCTTTTCCTGTGGTAAGTATCTCACCTTCCGAAAATGTAATGTAAGTGGAATAAATGTCCGGCAGACCGGTCATGGTGAGGTCGCCCTTTAACGCTACTTTACCATCAGAAACATTAAGATTCTTTGCAGAGATATTGGTAACTGTTCCGCGACCGTCTCCGCTTATGGTCACCTTCATCTCGGGGAAGTCCTTCATTTCTTTTGCAAAGAACTCAATATCTCTCTTGTCCACTTTCGCATCGCGCAAGTGCGCAACCATTTTGACGCTATCGAGATAGTGATTGAAGTCGGGGAAGTGGCGATAGTGCATCGCGTAATAATTACGCAGCTCGCTGTAGTCTGTTGCCAGGTAAAGATCTTCGCAGATGGACGCAATAGGTGATACAGTAGCCTTGCACTTCATTTTGCGAATGGCGATACCGCAACGTTCCTCGGCTGTGACATTATTGATATTTCCCCTTACGGTATCGCCTGTGACATGGACATCGGTCACGTTGATGTTGATCCTCCGGATGTCCATGTGACTTTCGTCGAACTCGTCGGGCGTAGGGGCATCATCATCGGCTTTCAACATGAACGAACAATCCTTGAGATCGACGCTCTTAACATTTACCGCCCACATGTCGGGGTTGAAAGGAGTGACATCAAAGGTATCGAGGTACTTGGGGCGAAGATGCGGAGGTCGGCCGCCTTTGTATTCGTTTATAAATATAGACGTATTGCTGACCGCGATCGTTCTGATGTCGATAAGCTTCTTCGAAATATTCAGACCATCAGAATTGACCAGCAATGAACCGATGTTATACTCCATGTCCTCGCCAATCCATCTATCGTGCATATGAAAGCGAACGTTTTCCAACTCCACCTTCTTGAGATCTATCTCGAATGGCTGCGACTGTGTTTTGTTCTTCTTTGGGGGAGATGCAAAAGCATCGACAATAAAGTCGTAATTCCAGACTTTTGAATCATGCCCACGATTCAGATTGACATAGGTGTTCTCCAAACCAACGTACTGGATGACCGGCTTGTTTTTGAAGATGAACCAGTCGGTGATGCGGACGGATATCTCTCCGGCATAGAGTAATGTATCTTTTGACTGATCTTCCACATATACACCCTGAATGAGGAGACTGTTCAGAATACCGATGCGAACGTTGGCCACCTTGACCTTTGTCTGCAATCTTTCGGAGAGGATATCGGTCGCCCTTTGAGCCAGATAAGTTTGGATGGGAGAAAAGTTTATCAGAGCTACCACCATCAGCAGAAGCAGGAGGATAACCAATACTACATAACCCGATATTTTCAGAACTCTTTTCAGGACCGGACAAAAATTACACAAATAGTTGCAAAAATAACGCCAAACGACCTAAAAGGGAGGAAAAGTGCTGTTAAAGATGGAATAAGAACCGGAAAACGAATCCATGAGGTTATATATCAACAAAAAGTCCCCGCTGTATTGCAGCGGGGACCGAAATGACTGAAAGGATCGAATCAGAGCTTGCGCAGCGGTACGTGAGCACGCGGGCGCCCTGCCTGATCGCGTACAACGACGACATAGTTGCCAGGGGCCACGTCTGGAACAGGGAACCGGTCAACCGACGTGCCGGAGGCGTAAAAACGGGCTACTTCTTTTCCCATAATATCTATCAGGTAGAGTTTATCGCCTTCCGAAAGCCCGGCCACCTGCAACAGGTCTCCGGCCGGATTTGGGAACACCCGCACATCGGCATTGCTTTTCAGATCGCTGACGCCCGTGGGTGGTGGCGGAACGATAACTGTAGCGGTATCGATCAGGTTAGCAATCGCAGAGTCGGCACCGGCCTGACTAAAGGCGTAAAAATAAGTGATGGTCTTTTCGTTGGCGGGGTGCAGATGTGTTGCCGCAGTAGATTTATAACCAACACTGTCGGACGCGCTATCGACCGGAGCCAGATGGGGGATGCGAAATACAAGCCCGATGGCGACATCGGCTAAATTGGAGGTGCCGGCAGTGTAAAGTGAGCTACTTGTCGCATACGTCATGCCATAAATTGTAGAGAGATCGACTGACGAACTGATAGGCCACGAGTTGTAAACAAGACAGCGCGCATTGGTATCGAGTGTACCCAAGGACATTTTGGTAATAGCACCAGTGATACCAGTTGCGGAAACCATGGTAGCACCTAATGCGTTCGGCTGCTGAAATTCAATTTTATTTGTGGTAGTAAATGCGCCACCCGGCCAGCTTTGATCGTTATCGGGGTCAAGGCTGCGGAGGTAGTATATGTCATTCTTAGGCACCGACGCATTATTTATAAGCGTCACTTTCATGGAGAAATAAAGCGCATTCGTATCAAGCGTGGTGACCTGTCTTACAGTCATGCTGTCGAATGTACCCTCCCAAGTGCCAATGACCTTACTGCCACTTACGGCATAGGCAGTATTGGCCCCAGTGAGGCCTGCGCCAGTGAACCCCATGCAACTGTGCGCCTGAGCGCGAATACTTCCTATCTGAAGGTTCCAACCTTCGAATGGGGTGCCCGGAACAAAATAATCGCCAACATACGCAGGAGTACCGGTGGTCCATCCGTCCATTGCAGGATCGGCTACAAAACCGAGACTGGCCCCGCCGGAAGAGGAAGTATGCGGGTGATATCCTGCGGGGGGAGTAGCGGCACCAAAATCTCCGTTGGCACAGATACCCGCTTCTACGTAGCGACCTTTAAGAAATACACTTCCTCCGGTCATTTGTGCACGCGAACTCAGATTCGCGAAAGTGAATACTGCAGCGAGGGCGACTGCAATTAGTCTGATACTTTTCATAAAATGTTATTTGTGTACCTTGAAGGTAGCACACATTATTATAAAAGCACCTATTGAAAATGCATTATTTTCGATGTTTGGCGAAAATATATCAGAAATATAAATCAATGGTTAATAACGACTGATAAAACAACCCGCATCATGAAGTTCGAACGGGGAAAAAACGCGACATTATCTGAAAGGAAATGTCTTACTTCCGCTCGCCGATCTGCTGGCGCCACATAGCATAATAGAGCCCACGCTCAGCCAAAAGCGCCTCATGTGAGCCTGTCTCAACAATACTTCCTTTTTCAAGAACGTAAATACGGTCGGCGTGCATGATGGTTGATAGCCTATGGGCAATCATAATAGTGATGTGCTCGCGACGGGCTGTAACGCTTCGAATGGTCTGCGATATTTCCTCTTCGGTCAATGAGTCGAGCGCTGAAGTGGCCTCATCAAATATCATGAGACGCGGATGGCGCAACAATGCCCGCGCTATAGATATCCTCTGACGCTCACCACCAGAAAGTTTCAGTCCGCCCTCCCCTATCACTGTATCAAGGCCGTTCTCGGCGCGTGACAGAAGGTTCTGACACGAGGCCTGCTGTAACACCAGATTGATATCTTCTTCAGTAGCATTAGGGTTTACGAACAGAAGATTCTCGCGTATTGTGCCTGAGAACAACTGCGGGTCCTGAGTAACCAAACCCATCTGGTGACGGAGTTCTTCATAATCAATGCGCGAGAAACTGTGCCCGTTGTATGAAATATCGCCGCGGCCCGGCTGATACAGTCCTACCAACAGTTTTACCAGTGTTGTCTTTCCACTACCCGAGGGGCCAACGAAGGCAATGGTTTCTCCCAATCTGACTTTGAAGGAAATACCATCGAGTGCGGGACGATTGGAACTATTGTGTTTGAAGAGTACATCTGAAAAAACTACCTCTTCAATGTCGTTTATCCTTTCGGGAGATTCGGGGATGTACTCCACAGGCTTCTTCAGCAACTCCTGCATATTATTCAAAGATGCCTCGGCTTCTCGGTAAGATAGTATCACATTACCTATCTCCTGCATGGGGCCGAAGATGAAGAACGAGTAGAACATGAGTGTGAGGTACTGCCCCGGAGAAATGGCACCACGATAGATAAAATAGAGTAAACACATGACTATAAGCTGCCTGAGCAGGTTTACGAATGTGCCCTGAATGAAGGATATAGTGCGGATGCTGCGTACCTTTTTCAATTCCAGCGTCAATATCTTGATGGTGGTGGCGTTCAGCCTC
The DNA here is from genome assembly GCA_964652995.1 of uncultured Flavipsychrobacter sp. GTDB lineage: Bacteria > Bacteroidota > Bacteroidia > Chitinophagales > Chitinophagaceae > Nemorincola. Next base: position 8,203 of record CAZZCR010000034.1, read on the forward strand.
CTGATCTCCTGGTGGGTGAGTCCCAGACTTTTCACCAATTCTATGTTCCGAAGGGATTCGGTGGTGGAGCCGGCAAGGGCGTTTGTTTCTGTAACAATCTTCTTCTGGACCGTCTTGATACGCTTGGAGAGCGAGTTGGTGAGCAAAGCCAGCAGACCCGCCCCACCCAGATAAATGACCGGCAAAAGCGGGCTGAGCGAAATGGCGTATATGATGACAAAAACGATACCGATGAGGGTGGGCAGAAGTACATTGAAAAAAGACTGGATGAATTTTTCGCAGTCCACGCGCACCTTCTGCAGAACTGACAGTGTGCGACCACTGCTTTGGTCTTCGAATTCCTGATAGGGCAACCTCAGGGCATGCCGCAAGCCGTCAGTATAAAGCCGGGCGCCGTATTTCTGAATAACTACATTAACAACGTAATCCTGAAAATTCTTGGCGATGCGGGAAACCATGGCAACGCCGATGAGCGCACCGATAAGCCCGAGTGCGCCCATAATAAATGTGTGCAGATCGCGGTGAAGGAGGCCCTCTTTATCAACTGTGAGCGGATGACTGACATATCCATCCATGAGTTTACCGGCAATGAGGGGATCGAGTAAGGAAAAGGTCTGGTTTATAGCCGCCAGCACTATTGCAAGGACTATCATCCCTTTATAGCGCGAGAGGTATTGCATTAATAATTTCATAGGGTGCAAAGGTATGACCTGCCAGATTACAACTGACAGAATATAATATCTGCATTATTTATTTGTGCATTTTGCCCGCGTAATGCTGTTGCAACATACCACCAACTACCTTGTCTATGGGTAGTGTGAACGTACTGGCAGACACTTCCGAAAGAGGCAACCAAAAAGTGCGTTCGCCGGGGACAATGTTATTGATGAGCGCCGGCAGCTGTCCGGCCACCAGGTAGTAAATGCTTATTACCTGAGAATTATCGAACGCTGAGGCCTGAAAAAACTCGGTTGTATAAAAATGCTGTACAATATTAATATCCAGATCCAGTTCTTCTTTCCATTCACGTTTCAGGCAGTCTGCAATACCCTCGCCCCAGTGGAGGCCACCACCGGGGAACTTTATCACCATCCGGCCTGCGATAAGTTCCTCGTTAACTAGCACATGGGTGTCGGTGAGCCAGATACCATAAACGCGAATATTGAATCGTTTGTTTTCTGCCATAAATACGAAGCCCCCATTTACTGACAGGCAATGACAAAAATAGCACCCCGGTGTCTTATATAGCAATAAGACGTAAAAACGACCGTTATAACATTACAAAAATATTACTCATTGCCCCTTAATCAAGGGTCAAATGCAGTAACTTCGCACCCTCAAAAACAGACAAACAGCATGCATAAGCTACAAATGGTGGATCTGAAACGCCAGTACGAGAAGATAAAACCGGAAGTTGACAAGGCTATTCAGAGTGTTATTGACAGTACTGCTTTTATAGGCGGTCCGCAGGTGAACCAGTTGGCTGCTGAATTGGCTACATACGTAGGGGTGAAGCATGTGATACCCTGCGCCAATGGTACTGATGCACTGCAGATAGCACTTATGGGACTGGGTTTGGAACCTGGAGATGAGGTGATCACACCATCCTTTACCTACATGGCTACTGTGGAAGTGGTGGCACTACTAAAATTGACACCTGTGTTTGTGGACGTGTATCCTGACTCGTTCACGATGGATATCGATTGTCTGAATAAAGCCATCACACCTCGAACAAAGGCAATAATACCGGTTCACCTTTATGGCCAATCGGCAGATATGGAACCACTGCTTGCAATAGCTGCGCAGCATAGTATACCGGTAATAGAAGACAACGCACAAGCGATTGGCGGCACCTATACCTTCAGCGATGGACGCACGGTGAGAACGGGATCAATGGGACAAATAAGTTGCACCTCTTTCTTCCCGTCTAAGAACCTGGGATGTTATGGTGATGGCGGTGCTATGTTCACGAATGATGATGCACTGGCCGAGCGCCTGCGCATGATAGCCAACCACGGCCAGAAAACCCGCTATTACCACGATATGGTAGGCTGCAACAGCAGGCTGGATGCTATGCAGGCGGCAATACTACGCGTGAAGCTCCCACACCTGGACAGTTATTGTGATGCGCGCCGTGCCGCTGCCGATTTTTACGATAAAGCATTTGCCAATAATCCAAAGATCACTACCCCATTCAGAGCGGCTAATGCGCGCCACGTATTCCACCAGTACACATTGAAACTCAACGGTGTGAGCAGAGACGAAGTGAACCAGAAACTGGCAGACCGAGAGATACCATCAATGATCTACTACCCTGTGCCCTGCCACAAGCAGGAAATGCTGAAAGCATATAACACAGCCAATGCCGACCTGCCTGTAACCAATATGCTGCAGGATTGTGTCATTTCGCTGCCGATGCACACAGAACTGACCAACGAAGAATTGACTTATATTGCGAACAATCTGCTGGAAATAGTAGGATAAAGTATTCATTATGATCATAACAAAGACACCCCTTGAAGGACTGCTCATAATAGAGCCAAAAGTACATGGAGACGACCGCGGTTACTTCTTTGAGAGCTATAATATGAAAGAGCTGGAAGCACAGACAGGGTACAATACTCCGTTTGTACAGGACAACCAGGCACGTTCGGTAAAAAATGTGCTGCGTGGCCTGCACTACCAGAACAACCCTGTGCCACAGGCAAAGCTGATACGCGTGTTGGAAGGTGTGATATGGGACGTTGTGGTGGACGTGCGCAAGAAAAGTCCTACGTACGGACAGTGGTTCGGAGTGGAACTCTCGGCTGAGAACAAAAAGCAGTTCCTTATTCCTCACGGCTTCGCGCATGGTTATGCGGTGCTGAGCGATACAGCTGAAGTATTCTATAAATGTGATAATTTCTACAATAAGCCCACAGAGGGCGGTGTTTTCTACAACGATCCCGCACTGAAAATTGACTGGCGTATAGACCTGTCGAAAGCTATTGTGTCTGAGAAAGATATGAAGCAACCATTGCTGAAAGACGCGAATAACAGCTACGAATAAGCTTGGGATAAATATCACAACAACCGCCCGCTGCAATCAGCAGGGCGGTTTTGTCTTATAGCACTTAAATAGGCAAAATCTAAAATTCCCCTATCTTTGACCATATGGATGTACCGCATCTTTTAGTATATATAGTTGTCTGCATTTTGCTGATCGGTTTTTTTGCCGGGATGGAAATTGCATTTATCTCGGCCAACAAGCTGAATATTGAGCTAAGAAAGAAACAGGGTCGATATTCGGGCAAGATACTGGCCAAATTCATGGACAACCCTGCCGAGTTCATTGGTACGGCACTTGTGGGCGTAAACGTTATTCTGGTTATATATGGTGCACTCACGTCTCAGCTCACCAACACTGTGCTGGCAAAACTGGGACTGGACCTGCCTGAGTACGCAAAACTGGCCATTGATACTGTTTTTGCTACAGTGGTAATTCTGGTCTTTGCCGAGTTCTTACCCAAGGCGATCTTCAGACACAAAGCCGATGCGGTTCTGTCGATATTTGCGATACCGATGAAGGGGATGCATTTTATCTTCTCCCCCATTGCCGGTGTGTTTGTTTCTATTTCTGAGTTTATTCTGAAGCGTCTGTTCAATGTAAACATCAAGGAAAACAAGCAGGTCTTTAATCGTGTGGATCTTGAATTGTTCGTGAAACAGAGTATGCGCGGCCACGAAAACGAATCGAACGAAGTAAATCAGGAACTGTTTGAGAATGCGCTGTATCTGGTGAATGTGAAAGTGCGCAAGTGCATGGTTCCGAGAAACGAGATAGAAGCAGTGGACATTACGACATCTGTAGAGGAGTTGCGGGCGAAGTTTATAGACACTAAGCTTTCGAAGATCATTGTTTATGATGATTCGGTGGACAACATCCTTGGATATGTACACCACCTGGATATGAACCGTCGACCGTCTCAGATCAAAGAAATACTGCACAGTATCACCGCTGTGCCTGAAGCAATGAGTGCGGTGGACCTGATGAACAGATTCACGAAGGAGCGCAAGAGCATAGCATGGGTGGTTGATGAGTTTGGAGGAACGGCAGGCATTGTGACCATGGAGGACGTGCTTGAAGAGATTTTTGGTGACATAAACGACGAGTACGACGAAGAGCAGTTTGTAGAAAAACAAATTGCCGAAATGGAGTACATATTCTCGGGCCGCCTGGAGCTCGACTACCTGAACGAAAAGTATGGGTTCAACTTCCCAACTGATGATTCAGAAACTTTGTCGGGGTATATCATCACCCAACATGAGACGATACCAAAGATCAAAGAACGCATCTTCATAGGCCGATACGAATTTGACATACTGCTGGTAACCAACACACGTATCGAGACGGTGAAAATGAAGGTTCTGCGCTGACCGCAAAAAACAACTAATTAAGCAACTATGGCGTGTTTCGCCTATAATTAAAACAAGAATCAAATGCCTGTACTACGTCCTTTCAATCTGCACAAATGGATAGAAGAGAACCGCGACCTGTTGAAGCCACCGGTTGGGAACCAATGCGTGTACAAGGAAGCTGACGATTTTATTGTAATGGTAGTGGGCGGGCCTAATGCACGCAAGGACTTTCATTATAACGAAGGGGAAGAACTTTTTTACCAGTTGCAGGGAGACGTTGTTGTTCGCATTCAGGAAGACGGGAAGATCGTTGATATCCCTATAAAAGAAGGCGATATGTTCCTGCTTCCGGGCCGCACTCCACACTCTCCTCAGCGTGGCGCCGACACCGTGGGACTGGTTCTTGAGATCAAGCGCAAGGCGGAAGAGATGGACGGTTTCATGTGGTTCTGCGAAAACTGCCACGAGAAATTGTACGAAGAATACCTGCACGTTTCAGATATAGTGGCTCAGTTGCCTCCGGTAATGAACCGTTTCTACTCGGACGAAGAAAAGCGCACCTGTAAAAAATGCGGCACCATTATGGAGCCTCCGGCAAAGAAATAGCGATACCAGCTACAGCAGGCCATCATCTTCATCGCGCAGCAGGCCACTCATCAGTGCCTCCCATTGGCTAGCTGTGAGCCCATGCCACAGGTCATCATCATCGGTCTGCCGGTTGCGGCCGTGATAGGAAGCATAAAGATCCTTTCCGCGTCGGCCTACAACAATGGTTGTTGTATCGGTATCGCGTTCGGCCTGATTGACAGGCTTCAACCTTAATGCAAATGTTTCTTCATCGGTATCAGGGTAATCGTCATATTCAAGGGCTTCTATCACATAGGCATCATGGTCGGCAGATTGTTGACCGGCCGAACCGGAACCTATCAGAATATGATCGTGCCGCCGCGCGTGCCGCCGGACCGGATGGCCTGTAGCGTCCTGCAATTGAAAACGTACTTCATCGAGTACACCCACAGTGGCCCAATCCGTAATAGCTAATAACCGGTCTTTCGCATCGACAAAAATGAAGGATGCATCGTCGACCGAGTCGCACCCAACATTGCATACAATGTCAGTTTCTGATCCGATAGTGTGCGCCGGAACGAGATAGTGTGTTGTTTGCATGCGTGTTATTTTTATGAAAGATAATGAAAATATCGTGCCATAATTTACACACAAGTGCTTTTTGAATGCGAAAATGAGAGGTGCCGCAAATTTTGTGGTAACTTGGCAGACCAGAATTTAGTAATGATAATAATGCCACCTGAGATCAGAACCGTGAACGTAATAAGGTACGTGACGCCGCTGCGCGAGGGAGGTTCCATGCCCGCGATAGCAGAGGCCGATGATGGCTTTCTGTATGTGCTGAAGTTCCGCGGGGCGGGCCAAGGTAGAAAGGCCCTGATAGCGGAGCTGATTGGTGGTGAACTGGCGCGTGCCGCAGGGCTGAAAATGCCCGAGATCGTATTTGCGCAACTGGATGCCGCATTTGGCCGCACAGAGCCGGATGAAGAAATACAAGACCTGCTGAAAGCGAGCACCGGTCTGAACCTTGCCGTCCATTATCTTTCAGGGTCAATCACGTTCGACCCCACGGTAACGAAAGTTGACGCTAAAACAGCATCCATGATAGTCTGGCTGGATTGCCTGCTGATGAACGTGGACCGCACCTGCAGGAATACCAATATGCTTTGGTGGAACCGCGAATTGTGGCTCATTGATCATGGTGCTTCGTTATATTTTCACCATTCATGGCAAAACTGGGAGGAAAAGGCAACTATGCCGTTTGCCATGATAAAAGACCACGTTTTGTTGCCGGTGGCGGGTATGCTTGAAGAAGTGAGCCAGCCAATGAAAGCCTTACTTACATCAGAACTGGTGCGCAGTATTGTGGATCTGGTGCCCGACGAATGGTTGGTGGAGGATTCTCCATTCGCCACAGCAGAAGAACACAGGAATGCCTACTACCGTTTTCTTACCGAACGGATACAATCATCGGATAATTTCATTAAAGCAGCCATCGATGCAAGATCAGCACTTATATGAATATGCCGTGATAAGGGTGGTGCCGCGGGTGGAACGTGAAGAGTTCATCAATGTGGGCGTGGTGCTGTATTGTGCCGGCAAGAAGTTCCTGAAATCGAAACTCTCGGATAATCTTGACCGGTTGCAGTTCTTCCCCGATGCAGACAGGGATGAAATATCTGCCTACCTGGCTGCCTTCGGGATGGTTTGTGCCGGGGCGAAAGAAGGCGGCACCATTGGCAAATTGCCGCCGGCAGAGCGATTCAGATGGCTGACCGCGACGCGAAGCACGGTGGTGCAGGCATCAAAAGTGCACCCGGGATTTTGTACCGATCCGGACACAAAGCTGGAAGAACTTTTTGCACAACTGGTAGCCTGATAGGTCTATAACCAATATCATTTTTGTGACGTTTTTCGGATAGTACCTTTGCGCTGTATCTCAACAGGAATAGTATGCCACTGCAAGCAAAAGAAAAGGCACCTGCCTTCGCTACGATAGATCAGAACGGACAAAAACACGCTCTAAAAGATTATAAGGGGCAAAAAGTAGCGCTCTACTTTTACCCTAAAGACAACACGACAACCTGCACCAAGCAGGCTTGCAATCTTCGCGACAATTTTGCTGCGCTTAAAGAAAAGGGAGTTACTGTATTGGGAATAAGCCCCGACGATGCAAAGAGCCACAAGAAATTTGAGGCAAAATTCTCTTTGCCGTTTACGTTGCTGGTTGATACTGAATCTGAAATCGCAAAGGCATACGGCGTTTGGGCATGGAAAAAATTCATGGGAAACGAATATTGGGGTATTCTACGCACTACTTTTCTAATAGATGAAAAGGGGAAGATTGCACATGTGATAGAAAAGGTGAACAGCGCAGACCACGCTGCTCAGATCATTGAGGTATGGGGGCTTTAAGAGCAATTTCTCCCATTTCCTGATTTTGTTTTGGTGAGTCCTTTGGAAAGTTCCCGAATAGCCGGGAACAATGACGATATTTTTTTAATAAAAGCACGTATCAGTACTACCAACTCGCATAATTTTTGTACCTTTCGGGCGGTATGAGCAATCATACCCTTTTTTGTCTTTATAAGAGACTGAAAAGCAACAGGATAGTAAATATTAGCTAGCCACAAACCGAATAAGAAAATGTACGCATTTATAGGAGGTGACCTTGTATATAAATCTCCGTCCCTGCTTCATGTAGATGTAAATGGAGTAGGCTATGAAGTAAACATCACTTTGCAGACCTATGCCAAGATCCAGCACCTGGACCGGTGCCGACTATTTACCCACCTTCAGATAAGAGAAGATGCCTGGGTTCTGTATGGCTTTGCCGATGAGGATGAGCGCACTACCTTTCGCCAGCTGCTGAACATCAGTGGGGTAGGTGCGGCGACTGCACGCATTATACTTTCTTCGCTTACAACAGACGAACTGGAGCGTGCCGTATCTGACGAAGACTCAAAAGCGCTGGAACGCGTGAAGGGGATAGGCGGGAAAACGGCACAGAGGATCATACTGGAACTGAAAGGAAAGCTGCACAAACGTCAGAATAACACCACTATAACCACCCCGAAACACAATACTACCCAGGAAGATGCGTTAATAGCGTTAGTGAATCTTGGCATCAATAAGTCTGTTGCCGAGGGTGCTATTAGTAAAATTAACAATATTTCTTCACTATCGGTCGAAGAGATCATAAAACAGGCATTGCGGGCCTTATAGACACGCAAGCGGTTAACCATTGAAGGGGCAGAGTAATTTCGGATACAGGTTTTTATTATTTATTGCGCTGATTGTAGCAATAGCCAATGCTGCTGCCCGCGGCTTTCATCCGCTTTTCCCGAAACTGCTGCCTGCCGAAGACACAACCGGCACCGACACCACGAAAGCAGACACATCCCGCAATCTGAAATTTCCTATTCATGACAAGACGGGCAACCCTGTTACCGACCAGTCTTTGCCCAAAAGTATAGACCTGGAAGACCCCAAGAATGTAAGAAAGACATTTGAGTACGATCCGGACTCTAACCGGTATTACTACACATCAAAAGTAGGGAACGAATACCTTCGCAACCCTACCTATCTGACGCTGGACGAGTACATGAAGTACCGTGCCAAAGAAGATGAGAACGCCTACTTTCAGCGGAGGCTGGACGGGCTGATGCTCTTCAACAAAACACCTGAACTGCCCACCATGTACAAAGAAGGGCTGTTCGACCGCATATTCGGAAGCAGCACCATACAAGTGAAGCCACAAGGTAACGTGGACATCACGTTCGGCAATATTTGGCAGAACATGAAAAACCCTACCCTTCCTATAAGGGCACAGAAATACAGTACGTTCGACTTTGACATGCAGATGAACATCAATCTGCTGGCAACCGTGGGCGACAAGCTTAAGTTGAACATCAGCAACAACACCAAGGCGACATTTGACTACCAGAACATTCAGAAGCTGGACTACAACGGTAAGGAAGATGAGATGCTGAAAAAGATAGAAGCAGGAAACGTGAGTTTCCCGCTTAAGAGCAGTCTGATCAATGGTGTTCAGTCTCTGTTCGGTATCAAGACGCAGTTGCAATTTGGTAAGCTGTGGGTGACGGGTGTTGTGTCTCAACAGAAGTCTCAGCGTAAGAGCCTTACGATACAAGGCGGGTCGCAGTCGCAACAGATAGCTATAAAGGCAAACAACTATGAAGAGAACAGGAACTTCCTTCTGGCACAGTATTTCCGCAACAACTACAACCGTTCTCTGAAAGACTATCCGGTAATTGCATCGGCAGTCACTATCAACAAAGTGGAAGTGTGGGTGACCAACCGCACCGGTGCTGTTGCCGGTGTGAGGGACATCTTGTGCCTGATGGACCTTGGTGAAGCCAATCCGTACAACCCGATACTGGGGAATGGCACCAACCCTGATGCATTGCCGGACAACGGAGCCAACCGCCTATACAGTCAGTTGCAACTGAACCCACAGGGCAGGCAGCAGAAGTCGGCTACGAATTCAGCTGTTGCACTGGGACTGAGCCAGGGCACAGACTTTGAGCGAACTACCGCACGCCAGCTGTCGCCATCGGAGTTCACATTCAATCCTCGCCTGGGCTACATCATGCTGAATACGCAAATGAACCCGGATGATGTGCTGGGCGTGGCTTATCGCTATACCTACCGCGGTAAGGTATATCAGGTTGGTGAATTCGCATCAGACCTTCCACCCGATACTACCAATCCGAAAGTCCTATTCCTGAAGTTGCTGAAAGGAACCGCACCACGCACGAGGCTGCCGGTGTGGGATCTGATGATGAAAAACGTGTATGCGCTGGGCGGCTTCGGCGTATCGAAAGACAACTTCACACTCAACATCCTGTATCAGGACCCGGGAGGCGGCGAAAAAAGGTATATGCCGGAAGGGCCCTTGGCGGGAACACCGTTCATCAGCTTGCTGAATCTGGATCACCTGAATGCGCAGAACGAACCACAACCCGATGGTATCTTCGACTTTGTAGAGGGCATCACGATCAATACACAACAGGGTAAGATCATCTTCCCTGTTCTGGAACCTTTCGGCAGCGACCTGAAAAAGACTGTGGTGAATGAACCGATACTGGAACGCAGGTACATTTATCAGGTGTTGTATGACTCAACCAAGTGGGTGGCACAACAGTACCAGCAGAACGACCGCTACATCATGCGCGGCACCTACAAATCATCTTCGTCTTCCGACATCTTTTTGGGCGGCTTCAATATTCCGCAGGGATCGGTATCAGTGAGTGCAGGTGGTACACGACTGGTGGAAAATCAGGATTATTCGATAGAATACGGCCTTGGAAGGATCAAGATCCTGAATACCGGTATACTTAACTCAGGCGTGCCGATCAACATTCAGTACGAGGACAATGCTACATTCGGCTTCCAACAGCAGAACTTCATGGCCATGCGTCTGGACTACTACCAAAGTAAGAACCTGACAATAGGCAGTACCATCATGCGTCTCAAAGAACGTCCTTTCACACAGAAGGTGACCTTTGGCGATGACCCCATTCAGAACACTGTTATCGGTCTTGATGCAAACTATCAGAAGGAAGCGCCATCGCTGACCCGACTGGTAGACAAACTTCCGGTATACTCAACAACTTCGCCTTCTTTCCTGAATACGAACATAGAAGTTGCCGGCCTGCTGCCCGGCCACCCGAAGCAGATCAATGCACTGGACCCTGAGGGAGCGGTTTACATTGATGACTTTGAAGGAACAAGCAGTGCCTATGACCTGAAGTTCCCGGCCCAGGCGTGGTCGCTCGCGTCTACACCATTCGGAGCGGTAAGTTCAAGCGGGCAAACACTTTTTCCGGAAGCGTCGCTAAGCAACAACCATGCTTACGGCATGAACCGTGCCCGACTGGCATGGTATATGCTGGACCCCACGCTGGTGTACCCTAACAGTACTTCACCAGCCTATGTGAAGAACGACTCGAACCAGCACTACATACGTAGTGTGCAGGTGCAGCAGGTTTTCCCAAACAGAAGTGCCACACTGGTGAACCAGACACTTAACACATTTGACCTTGGCTTCTACCCGAAGGACCGGGGACCATATAACTTTGACGTAACAAACATAGACCCCAATGACGGGCGACTGCTTAACCCCGAAAAAAGATGGGGTGGTATATCAAGGGCGATTGACAATACCGACTTCGAGGCATCGAACGTTCAGTTTGTGCAATTCTGGGTGATGGATCCGTTCCTCAACAGCGCTAACCCCAATGGAGGGTCTCTGTATATCAACCTCGGAAACGTGTCGGAAGACGTAATGAAGGATTCGCGTCTGTTCTTTGAGAATGGCATCCCTTCACCATTTGACAAATCCAAAATGGACACAACCGCATGGGGTTATGTTCCAAGGTTCCAGCAACAGATAACTCGCGCATTTGACAACGACAACGCAGCACGTAAGATACAAGACGTTGGTTACGATGGATTGCCGGACATGGGGCAACCCGGACAGGAAAGTGAACAGACTATATTCAGAAAGTTCCTTGCCGGTTTGGCCCAGAAACTGAACGGAGGCACCAACAACCCTGCGTATGTACAAGCGGAAAATGACCCGGGATTTGACAACTATAAATTCTTCAGGGACTCATCGTTCAGCACCGCGCCCGACCCGGACAAGATCAGTGTACTCTCGCGATACAAACACTACAACAACCCTGATGGCAACACGCCTATCAGCCCTGTAACAAGCACTATCGCGACCTCAGGAACAACCACACCAGAGTCGGAGGACATCAATAGGGATAACACCCTGAACGAATCTGAGGCATACTTCCAATACCGGATCGACTTCAAGCCGAACATGACAGTAGGCACCAACTATATCATAAGCGTTCAGGATAATCCGGGAGGCGTGAAGCTACCCAATGGAACAACTGAACCTGAACGCTGGTACCAGTTCAAGATACCGATCCAGAACTATGAGCGTCGTGTGGGCGGCATATCTGACTTCCGTTCTATCCGCTTCATGCGTATGTTCCTCACGGGATGGCAGGACAGTGTGTACCTGCGTTTCGCATCGCTGGAACTGGGCCGTAACCAGTGGCGCCAATATAACTACTCGTTGAACCAACCGGGCGAGAACGTTCCTCAGCAAAACCAGGGCCTCACAGACTTCTCTGTGATCAGCGTAAGTCTTGAAGAGAATGCATCCCGCGAACCTGTACCGTATGTACTTCCTCCGGGAGTTAACAGGCAACAGACTGCCAATCCGCAAGGCGGCGCGCAGACGCTGCTTCTGAACGAGCAATCGCTTTCGCTGCGCGCGTGTGCACTGCAGGACGGTGATGCACGTGGCGTTTTCAAGGAAGTGAACGTGGACATGCGACAGTTCAGCTACCTGCGCATGTTCCTGCACGCTGAATCTATGGTAGGCCAGACACCGGTAAGGGATGCAGACGTGAACGCGTTTATCCGTATAGGTAGTGACTTCACCAATAACTACTACGAATACCGCACACCGCTTACTGTTACTCCCCTCGGAACCGGTCGTAATGCAGTGACCACCATATGGCCTGAAGCCAACAACGTAAACATAAAACTGCAGGAGCTGGTTGATGCCAAGAAAGAACGTGACGCTCGTGGCTGGCCTACTCACATTCCTTTCGAAACTAAAGACTCTAAAGGCAACCCGATCATCATTATCGGCAATCCGAACATAGGTGGCTCTAAGAACATAATGCTTGGTCTGGTGAACCCTAAGAAAACGAGCAATACTCCGGGCGACGACGGACTGCCAAAATGTGTGGAAGTGTGGTTTGACGAAATGCGTATATCAGGCACAAACGACCAGGCAGGATATGCAGCAGCAGGAAAAGTGTCGGTGCAGTTGGCAGACCTGGGCAACGTGACCCTTTCGGGTAGTATGCACACGCCGGGTTATGGAAACATAGACCAAAAAATACAGCAGCGTTTTCAGGACATGTACTACCAGTACAACGGAGGAACCAATCTTGCGTTGGGCAAGTTACTTCCTCGTGAGTGGGGCGTGCAACTGCCGGTGTATCTTGGCTACACACAAAACGTGAGTACACCAAAGTACAACCCGTTCGATCAGGACGTGTTGCTGCAGCATGAACTGAATAATGCCCGTTCTCAAAGAGCCCGCGACTCTATACGCAGTGCGGCACAAGACTTCACGTCTATCGGCAGCTTCAACATCACCAATGCCCGCATACAAGGCAATGCGGCCAACCCTAACAACAACAAACGCATGCCATGGAGTGTGAAGAACTTCGACTTCACTTACTCTTACAATAACCAGTTCAAGCACAATCCTGTGCTGGAAATGGACAAGCTGAACACACAGCGATATGGTGTTGGTTATACCTATGCCATCAAAACAAAGCCGGTAGAGCCATTCAAGAACGCTATTAAATCTAAATCGAAATGGCTGTCGCTGGCAAAAGACTTCAATTTCAATCCACTGCCATCAACCCTTAATATACGAAACGACCTGAACAGAATATCGCAGGAGATACAGATCCGCAATATTGATGATGGAAGCGGCTACAAGATCCCGGCAACTTTTTTCAAGAACTTCACATGGAACCGAACCTATTCGCTTCGATGGGAGATAATGAAGTCGATATCTATTGACTACTCTGCAACGAATATATCGAGGGTTAATGAACCGTATGGCCGTATAAACACTCCTGAAAAGCGCGACTCGCTTTTTAGAAACATCAGCACACTTGGCAGGAACAACTCATTCAATCAGACATTTAACAGCACGTATAACGTGCCATTGTCTAAACTGCCGCTGACTGACTGGATGAGTACGCGCCTCGGCTACTCTGCCACCTACAACTGGACAACAGCGCCACCGATCGCATATGCGCAGGGCAACACGATAGGCAATACACAGACCAAAACAGTGACCGGCGAATTCAACATGACGCAGCTCTACAATAAGTCGAGGTGGCTTAAGGCACTGAACAACAAACCCCGCAAACCGGGAGAAGCCAGAAAAGGTGATGCACCGAAACCAGGTGAAAAAAGTAAAGAACCGACCGACCTGAGAAAATCGGCACCGGCAGGCATGGGAAAATCGGGCATGGACCGGGGAGGCAAAGTTATGGATGACCAGATGGAGCCACCGCCTGGCGATGAACCAAATGCCGACAAAAAACCTAAAAAAGAAAAAGAGAAAGAAAAGAATAAAGACAAGGACAAAAAAGAAGAAGCAGACACTACCAAAGCGCCTGAAACAAAGCTGGACAAGGTAAAGGCTGCATTCCCAAGGCTGAATACCGCCAACCTGACCGACGACCAGCTGGACTCGCTGGTGCAGGTGCAAAAGGAAGCTGACAGGGCAAAAGCGGCTGAAGAAAAGAAGAAAAAGAAACTAGCTAAGAAGGCCGAGAAAAAAGCCAAGAAAGCAAGACCGCTGGCGCTGTCACCCATAGAGCATGTGATAGGCCATGCACTTACGATAGTGAACCGTGTAACTGTGAACTTCACAGAAACACAGGGAACTATACTGCCCGGCTTTATGGACAGTACCCGCATTATGGGTGTGAACAACTATTCGGGGGCACCGGGATTTGATTTCGTGTATGGCTACCAACCGGATTATGCATGGCTGGAAGCGCAAGCAATGGCCAACCGTCTCTCTCGCGACACCTACTTCAATGCACAGTTTCAGCAGAACTATTCGAGGAACATTAACGCGCAGGCTACCCTGCTGCCGCACAAGTCATTCAGGGTTGATCTGACGCTTACACAAGCGTTCAGTAAGGCGCACAGTGAACTGTTCATTGACACCACCTACAGCCCGAACGGAAAATTTGAGCACCTGACCCCTTACCAGACAGGCTCGTTCAATATTTCTTATTTCTCGGGCAAGAGTATGTTCCGAAACTCCAGCGTAAGCTCTGACGTGTATAACCAATTCCTTGATAACAGGGTGATCATATCGAGGCGCCTTGGCTCGAACAACCCATATACCGCCAACATACCGGACCCTTACAACCCCGCGTACACCAAGGGTTATGGTCCGTTCTCGCAAGACGTGTTGGTACCGGCGTTCATCGCAGCTTATTCCGGTAAACCGGCACAGACATCACCTTTGATTGATTACACCCACGAGAAGGTGCGCGATAATCCGTTCAGGTACTTTACTCCTACCCCTAACTGGAGGGTGACCTATAACGGACTAAGCAAACTTCCTGTGTTCTCAAAGATCATGACAAACTTTGTGGTGAACCACGCCTACACGGGCACTATGGCCATGAACAGTTTCCAATCGTCGTTGTTGTTCCGCGACCTGTTCGGATTGGGATATCCATCTTTCATAGACTCGAACTCCAAAAACTACATTCCTTACTTCCAGGTACCGAACATTACTATCACGCAGGCGTTCAACCCGCTTATAGGTTTTGACGCGGCATTCAAGAATAACCTCACAGCAAAGTTTGAAGTGCGAAAGTCGAAGACACATAGCCTGAGCCTTATCGATTATCAGGTGGGTGAGAACTCGAGCATGGAATATGTGATAGGTGGCGGCTTCCGTAAAAAAGGTATCCGTCTGCCGTTCCCGTTGTTCGGCGCTACGAAACTGAAAAACGAACTGATCTTTAAGATGGATATAGGCATACGCGATGACAAGACCAGCAATACCTTCCTTGCAAACAACGTAAGCGTGACATCGCGCGGTCAAAAAGTGATAAGGGTATCGCCAACTATCAACTATGCTGTGACCGACATGCTGAACCTGCTTTTCTTCTTCGACAGGCAACAGACCATCCCATACGTATCGAACGCGTTCCCTTCGTCCACTACACGGGCCGGCGTGACCCTGAGGTTTATTTTCGCTCCGTAATTAGCTACTTTTGAAAGTGCAGTATCAGCTGTAATGAATTTCTCAAAGTGCAGAACACATCAAAACTAACTCAGGCTTTTCTGGCAACAGGTGCGCTTTTGTGCCTGATACAGATTTGGCTGCCGGGATACTACCTTACCTGCGACGGCCCCTGTCATTTGTACAACGCATCGATAGTGCATGACCTTTGGACCGGCAATAATGCCAGTTTCTACAATACCTTCTATCAACACACCTATACCATTGACCCGAATAGTCTGACCACTTATGCAATGGCACTCCTGCTGTTTGTGGCCAGGGGTGCCATTGCAGAAAAACTTTTCCTCACCGCCTATGCACTAATATACGCATCCGGTTTCTTGGTGCTCATGCGGAGAATATCCGGAAACACCATTTCATTGTGGGCATCGGGGGGGGTCATTTTCATTTTCACCTATGCATTGTCAAAAGGGTTCTACAACTTCTCGGTGGGTGTGGGCATTTGGCTTTGGATGGTGTGGGCATGGATCAGGTATCTTGATAAGCCCCGATTGTCAGCATTAGTCCTTTACTTTCTTTTTTCATCGCTAACATTCTTCACGCACCTGCTGCCGTTTGTGTTCGGACTCATTACTACCGGCGCATTGTGGTTATCGTATACAATAGCGGGTGCAAAGAACAACAAACGAGCTTTTAAGAATCTGGCAGCCTGGGGCGTAGCGGCAGTGCCTTTTATGATCTTCACATTACTCTTCACGAGCAAGGAAGGCGGACTGCAGTTGCATCTTGCCGCACACCCATATCGCCTGCTAGAGCTGGCTGAATTCAAATACATCATCAATGTTGTGGATGCAGAAAGACCATGGGCAATACTGGCAGGAGCTGTAATAGCCTCGCTGGTGATAGTTACAATTGTGCGTAGCATCAACAATTTTAAGTGGCACAAGTATGACGGATTTGTAGCCGCACTGGTGACCATCACGTTTGTTTATACATTTTTTCCGGAGGACTTTCTGGGCCGAGCCATTATCATTAGCATAAGGGCACAGCTATTCGTAATGCTGCTTGCTACATTGGTAATAGGCTACAGAATGAAGGAAGGAGCAGTGAAAAAGGTGGGAGGCATTTTGCTTTTTTCGTCTTTTGTTGTCCTGTCTGTGATGAGAATAAACTGCAGGCAAGAGGCAGGTATGGCACTGAAGAGCGTGTTAGACGCAGGAAAAATGATACCGGACAGGGCAATAGTATTAACTTTTGACGGAGCCCCCGGCGGCGTAAGAACCGACGGCACCATCATTGCCGACCGGAACGCCATTTTTCATCATGCTACCCACTACATAGCATGTGACAGACCGATGATCCTATTGGATAATTATGAAGCAAACACCGGCTACTTCCCGATCAGTTGGCGTAATGAAACAAACCCCTACATACATTTATCACTAAACGGTGGATTTGAGAATGATCCGCCAACTGCCGATATACCCAACTACGAACGCCTGTCGAGGCAAAAGGTCGGATATATCATAACGAGGAATTTCCTGAATACTGCGCACGGAATATCGTCCGACATACACAGGCATATTGACTCGAATTATGAGGCAATATTCACTGACGCGGTGTATAAAACCCAACTATTGAGGCAAAAACATCGTTAATTCATATAATATAACATACAGATCCAAATAGCAGTTGGTCATTTTGGAGTAACTTTGCGGCATAATGGAAGAAAATAAAAGACAGAAGCAGGTGGGCAAAATGATCATGGAAGAGCTGAGCGACATTTTTATACGCGAAGGCCTGAACATGATAGACGGTGGTATGGTATCGATATCAAAAGTATCGGTGACACCCGACCTGCTGGAGGCAAGGGTGTATCTCAGCTTCTTTCAGGTGAGTGACAATGCTGCCTTGCTGCAAAACATTAGGGAACGTGGCGGGGAATTGCGCAAACTGTTGGGCATTCGCGTAAAAAACCAGTTGCGCCGTGTACCTGAGTTGATCTACTACGCCGATGACACGCTTGACCACGTGTTCAAGATGGAAGAGTTGTTTAAGAAGATCAACGAAGAGCGGGAAGAGTTCAACAAGAAGAACAACCTTTCTTAAATGAACCGCGCACTGATATGGCAGATCTCACTCAGGTACTTCGCAGGCAAAAGGAAAGCCAATGTTGTACCTATACTGTCGCGTATCAGCATGGTGGCTATTGCGGTGAGCAGTGCAGCCATGATCATTGTTTTCTCGGTTTTTAACGGGCTGGAAGGTGTTGTAAAAGATCTGTACAAAGGCTTTTACCCCGATATAAGAATATCGGCAGCAAAGGGGAAGTTCTTTGTGCCTGATGCGGCATTAATACAAAAAGTAAAAAGTGTATCGGGCATAACCGGCATGACGACGGTGCTCGAAGACAACGCCATTGCACACAATGCGTTTTCGGGTGCACAGAAAGTGATAACCCTGAAGGGCATTGACAGAAACTACCTCAACATAAATAACATCAGGGATTCAATTGTTGGAGAGGACACCGTATCAACAGGGAAACCCTATACGGCAATTGCCGGAAGAAATATACTCGCAGAACTGGGAGTGGATATAGACAATGTGTTCAACACCATTCTGCTTTACTACCCTAACCCTGAAGGTAACATTTCCGCAACCGATGTGACCAATGCTTATAGAAGCCTAGAGGTGCATCCGGCAGGGGCGTTTCATATATCAGATGACCATGATGACAAATATGTACTTGCGCCGCTGTCGCTTGTGCAGACTCTATTGCATGCCGAAGGGAAATGTTCGTCGGTGGAACTGCTGATAACACCCGGCAAAGAGGAAGAGGTGCAGCAAAAACTAAAAGCGGCATTGGGCGAAAGTTATAGGGTGGAAACGCGGTATGAGCAGAACAAATCCATGTACATGGTTTTGCGGTCGGAGAAGTGGGCAATTTATGCTATCCTCACCATGGTACTGCTGATCGCGTCATTCAACATGATAGGAGCTCTTTCTATGCTGGTAATGGAGAAACAAAAAGACATCGGCATCATGAAGGCAATGGGCGCGCAGCTGTCCGACATCAGAATGATATTTGTGCTGGAAGGGGTTATGTGGGCGCTGGCGGGCGGACTGAGCGGCATAACACTGGGTGCTTTGATCGTGGCGCTGCAACAACGTTTTGGGATTGTTACGGTGGGCGGCTCGTTTCTTATGGACAGCTATCCGGTGGACATGCAGATAACCGATACCATTCTGGTAGTACTAACGGTTACAGTTGTTGGCATTCTGGCTGCGTGGTATCCTGCCGGGCGCGCTACACGAACGCCTGCTCCCACCCTTAAATCGGCTTAACAACCTACTACTACAAAGCAGCCATTTCCTGATAGACACTGAAGTACTGATCAGAGATGATACTGTGTTCGAAACGGGCGGCATTCTTTACACCTTTAGCCACAACAGTATCGTAGTAGGCGCGATCGGAAACGAGTGCAGAGATAGCGTCTCTTATTTCACCTGAGTGAAGCGGATCGACCAAAACCGCCGAGCCCTCCCCTACTTCCTTCATAGCTCCTATGTTGCTGGTGACTACAGGGCGCCCCACTGTCTGCCCTTCTATGATGGGCATTCCAAACCCTTCGTACAGCGAAGCCATAAACAAGACATCGCAGGCTATGTATCGCTCGAATATCTGTTGCTCAGACAAGCCATTGTAAATGGTGTGCGATATGCCGTATTCCTTCAATCGAGCCAACTCGTCGGACGCGGGCCAACCCACGATGTCCAGATGAAAATTGGTACCCGAAGCCGCTTCTATCAATCTGTCCAAATTTTTGTGCTTGCCGGTTCCTAACATAAGCACTACAGGCCTATCGTTGATGGCTCCTTTGGGCATATTTCTAAAGACCGGTTTTACGGGGTTGGGTATCACGCGTATCCGGCTTTCGGGGTAATTGAAATACTTGATCAGCTTCTGTTTGGTGAACTCGGAAACTACTGTCACCATTTGCACCGACGCCAGCGGTAGCTGAAACCAGAAAAGACTATAAATAGCCTTCTTCAACTTTGCATGGACAGGATTCTCGTAATAGCCAAGATCGTGAATGGTGAGAATGGTCTTACGACCGCGAAGTCCCAGAGCCAGAAAGTTCACATCGCCTGTGATATGATTGATGTCGGATGTATGTTTGCGGGCCTCCAGTACATTCCGGAAACGAGAAACTGTACCACTGCAAAAAAAATCGTTGATCGCAACCCTTCCTTCCAGGTCCTTTTTTACAGTACTGAAGATCCCCTCCATAGACACCCCGGTTGAGCGGGGCTCCCTGTAAAAGTGCGTGACAGTGAGCATGGCGATAAAGATAGAAAATAATTGCGGCGGAGGCGCGTTGAAAAAGGAGTACATCACCGGAGATTCAAGAACTGTCGGCATTCAGATAATCGTCACTTTTTAAAACGATTCACTATCTTCGCATTATGAATAAAGGCATGTACAACTCGGGCACAAGCTGGCAGACACAGGAGGTAGAGATAACCGATGTACTCACCGAGGAATTACACAACCTGATCGTTTGGAATGATGATGTAAACACGTTCGATTGGGTGATTACATCACTAGTTGACATTTGCGGCCACGACAGCCTGCAGGCAGAGCAATGTGCACTTATCATCCACCACAAGGGAAAATGCAGCGTGAAAAAGGGCAGTTTCACTGACCTGCGACCGAAGGCAGAAGCCTTGATAGACAGGGGCATTCAGGCTACAATTGATTATTGATCAATAACATTACCCCTCAAATTACCCCCATTTCCTGTCTTCAGATGTCGTTAGTTAAAGTACATCTGTGTACTTTTACGTCAATACATTCAACTATGCACAATACATTCAGGCTGTTTGCAGCCTTCATGCTGCTTGCAGTGACCACGTTCGCGCAACAGGGTAAGAAAATAACTCTGGAAGATCTATTCAAGAAAGGGACATTCCGCACCAAAGGGGTACCCGGCTTCAATGCCATGAAAGACGGGAAGTTCTACACCCAACTGGACCGCGATGACAAACACCAGTATATCAGGGTGTATGATCTGGAAACCGGCAAGCAGGACAAAACGCTGTTTGACAATGCAGCCAACACCTGTGACGGAAAAGAGATCAATGTAGAATCGTATCAGTTCAGCGCAGATGAAACTAAAATGCTGCTGTGCACTGAAGGCGAACACATCTACCGTCACTCTGAACTGCAGCGGGTTTATGTGTTTGATATGACCACCGGCAAGATCACCAAACTTCATGAAGACAAAGTGCTTCATGCAACATTCTCGCCAGACGGCAGTAAAGTGGCCTTTGTGAAGAACAACAACCTTGTTTTCAAAGACCTTTCTACCGACAAACTCACTGTTGTAAGTAAGGACGGAGAAAAGAATCGCGTCATCAACGGTAATTGTGACTGGGTGTACGAGGAAGAATTCTCCTTCACCCGCGCGTTCGAGTGGTCGAAGGACAGCAGGTTCCTCGCTTGGTATCGCTTTGACGAGACCCAGGTGCCACAATACACAATGACCAAGTATAACGGACTGTACCCCGAACAGTACACCTACAAGTATCCCAAGGCAGGTGAACTTAATTCGGTAGTACAGATACGTATTCACGACCTGAAACTGCAACGTAGTATCATAGCCGATATTGGTCAGGAACCAGACCAATACATTCCGCGTATCAAATGGACGGACAATGCCAATGAACTTTGCATCTACCGCCTGAACCGCCTGCAGAACGAACTGGAAATGCTGCTTACCAACGGTGAGAACGGCGCAAGCACAGTTATCTATACAGACAAGAACAAGTGCTTTGTAGAGATAGACGATCAGATAACTTTTTTACCCGGTGGCACCTCTATGATCGTAGCCAGCGAGCGCGATGGATATAACCACCTGTACCACTACGACTGGAAGACAAAGGCAATGACATTGCTTACACCCGGCAACTTTGATGTAGAAGGCATTACTGGTGTTGACGTGGCACGAAAATTACTTTACTACACCGCAGCAGAAACCTCTCCGCTTCAGCGCAACCTGTACGTAGTGGACTTCACCGGCAAGAAGAAAAAGACCCTTACTCCTGAGCCGGGCACACACAACATCACTCCATGCGCGGGTTACAATTTCTTCCTCGACAAATACTCGCAGTTGAACAAGGTGCCGGTCTATTACCTGCGTAACGCGAAGGGACAGATTATCCGTACGCTTGAAGACAATAAGGACCTGGATGCAAAAATGAAAGAATATGCATTCGGTAACATCCGACTGATGACCATAAAGGGCGTGAGCGAGGACCTGAATGCGTGGATGATCACTCCTCCCGGTTTTGACAGCACAAAAAAATATCCTGTACTCATGTTCCAGTACAGCGGCCCGGGCTCTCAACAGGTGGCCGACAGGTTCCCGGTAGGCAACTACTTCTGGCATCAGATGCTGGCGCAAAGAGGCTACATTGTAGTGTGCGCCGATGGCACCGGAACGGGCTTCCGTGGTGAGGCGTTCAAAAAGAAAACCTACCTGCAATTGGGCAAGTATGAAAGCGACGACCAGATAGCAGTTGCAAAAAACCTTTCATCTCTGCCTTATGTTGACAAAGACAGAATAGGTATATGGGGTTGGAGCTTTGGCGGCTTTATGAGTGCTACCTGTATCATGAAGGGAGCCGATGTGTTCAAACTGGCCGTTTCCGTGGCACCCGTCACCAACTGGCGCTACTATGATAACATCTACACAGAAAGGTACATGCGCACACCGAAGGAGAATGAAAAAGGATATGACGAGAACGCACCCGAAAAAATGGCGGACAAACTGAAAGGCAAGTTCCTGCTGATACACGGCACTGCCGACGATAACGTGCATTTCCAGAATGCCGCGATGCTGACAACAGCACTGATTAACGCGAACAAACAATTCGACAATGCTTACTACCCTGACAAAGCACACGGTATATCGGGCGGCAACACGAGCCTGCATTTGTACACCAAAATGACAAACTTCATTCTGGACAACCTTTAATGATCGCAAGTCATTCAATATAAAGAGAGAGGGCAGCCACGGCTGCCCTCTCTCTTTATACCAACGTAATGATATTTCTTTAACGACCGATGATACCGCCTGCTATCACATCATCTCCCTCGTAGAACACTGCCGACTGCCCCGGTGCTATACTGTTCACAAAATGATGGAAGGTAACATGTACTGAATCGGCACTGATAGGCTCCAATGTGCTTTCCGTTCCGGGATCGCGATATCTGATCTTGGCAATGGCCTCCATTGCGGGTGTTATGGTATCATACTTCACCATGTTCAGTCCGTGTACCTTCATCTCACTACGCTTCAGTTCATCTATCTCGCCCAACACCACAGTGTTGGTCTCCGGTATGATATTGGTTACAAACATCGGACGCCCTAACGCCACTTCAAGCCCCTTGCGCTGACCGATGGTGTAAAAAGGATAGCCACTATGCTTACCTACCACCTTACCATCTGCCAAAACAAAGTTTCCGCCTTTCACCCTGTCTTCCAGTCCTTCTACATTGCGCTTCAGGAACCCGCGATAGTCGTTATCGGGCACAAAACATATCTCATAGCTTTCCGCCTTTTTCGATAGTTCCTTGTAGCCCATATCAAAAGCCAATTGCCTTACCTCCGTCTTCAGCATATCGCCCAGCGGGTAGATGCTCCGTGACAGGCAATCCTGCCCCAGTCCCCACAATACATAACTCTGATCTTTGGTTAGGTCGCGGGCCTTTGAGAGCACAAAACGGCTGTTTTCTTCGCGCACCTTCACATAGTGACCGGTTGCAATAAAATCGCAATCCAGCGCATTAGCACGCTTCAGCAATGCAGCCCATTTTATGTGTGTATTACACAGTACACAGGGATTAGGAGTGCGTCCGGCTATATATTCTTCTACAAAGTTGTTGACCACATAGTCGCCAAACTCTTCGCGGATATCCAACACATAGTGCGGGAATCCATGTTCTACCGCGGCCTGCCTGGCATCGTTGAAAGAGTCAAGATTGCAACAACCCGTTTCCTTCTTTCCGCCGCCTGATGACGCATAATCCCACGTCTTCATTGTAACCCCCACCACCTCATAGCCTTGCTGGTGCAACATGAGCGCCGCCACGGTACTATCAATACCGCCGCTCATGGCTACCAGAACTTTACCCATCTTACTCATAAGCATGCAAAGGTACACATATCTCCAAAATGGGATTTATAGGGTAATAGTTTGTTACCATGCGGCGCAAAAGCCCCTATCTGATAACTAATAGTAATGGAGTACATTTGTTGCACATGCAGCAAGTGCGCTTTTCATCAGCAACAGTCAGCTATTACTACAATAGTACAGTATCCCTATTGCCTCAAATATGCACAAATGACAATATTGTATTTATTACCGACAGCAATGTAGCTGCTGCACACCCAGGCATATTTGAAGGGAGAACAACATTGGTGATACCGGCCGGTGAGGATAGTAAGACGCTCGGCACCATAGAGCTGCTTTGCAACGAATTGCTGCAAGCCGAGGCGACCCGGCAAACCTGGATTGTTGGTGTAGGCGGTGGTGTGGTTTGCGACATAACCGGATTCGTTGCAGCGGTGTATATGAGAGGCATTAAGTGTGGCTTTGTCCCCACAACGCTGCTGGCAATGGTGGATGCTGCCATAGGTGGAAAGAACGGAGTGAATACCGGCCCGCACAAGAACATTATCGGAACAATAAGACAACCTGACTTCATATTATTTGACCCAACCCTGTTATCCTCGTTGCCGAATGTGGAGTGGAGTAACGGCTTTGCAGAGGTGATAAAATACTCCTGCATTTTTGATAAAGAACTATTTACAGAGCTTGCCTCTCATGACATACGCTATTACCAATCAAATGGAGATGCACTGAATAATCTTGTAACAAGGTGTGCCAACTTGAAGAACAACACAGTGGCAGAAGATGAGCACGAACAAGGTACAAGAAAGCTGCTGAACTTCGGACATACAGCCGGCCATGCTATCGAAACTACTTACGGGTTGCCACATGGCGCAGCGGTGGGCATAGGCATGGTAATTGCAGCGGCCATGTCAGTAGAAAAATGCAGTTTGCCTGATGATGTACCGGCAAAACTGTGCGACCTCCTGCGCCGCTACGGGCTACCTGACCACCATGCCATGGACACAAACAAGATCATGTCGCTACTTAGGGCCGATAAAAAACGAACCAAGGAGCATATTGACTACATATTATTGGAACAGATAGGAAAGGGTGTGATCCACCCTCTTACATTCCCGGAAATCGAATCAGCACTCAAACGACATGAAGGTAACAGTTGAACCGGGGATAATATCGGGAACAATAACAGCGCCACCATCTAAGAGCCTCACTCAGCGTGCACTGGCGGCCGCATTGCTGCACAACGGCACCACCATTATCAGAAATGCCGGTAGGTCGGCAGATGAGCTGGCAGCATTGCACGTCATCAGGCAACTGGGTGCTACAGTACTGGAGAGCAATCAGAACAATGGACTACTGCAACTCACGGTAACATCAACAGGAAAGATCGCGAGCCCACAGACGGTAAACTGCGGTGAGAGCGGTCTTGCCACACGTCTATTCCTACCCATAACAGCTATGGGAAACGAGCCCGTTACGATAACTGGTAGCGGCACATTGCTGCAACGCCCCATGCGAGGCATAGTGGCAGGCTTGCGTTCATTGGGGGTGTCGGTAGCAAGCAATGGAGAGATGTTGCCGTTCACGGTGCATGGTCCCATAAGCCCCACAAACATACACGTTGATTCGGGGGGCAGTTCGCAGTTCATCAGCGGGCTGTTATTTGCGCTCACTGCTACGGCAACTTCGCCGGTTACCATCAAGGTAAGTCGCCCTGAAAGTACGCCCTACCTCGACCTCACGATGGATGTACTTGCACACTTCGGCAAACCGGTGCGACACAATAGATACAGAGAGTTTATTATAGACCCGTCAAAATTCACTCACACCGACATAATTTCATTCGATGTAGAGGCCGACTGGAGCGGCGCGTCATGCCTGTTGGTGGCCGGTGCAATTGCAGGTAGCGTCACCATTCCAAATCTCAGCGCGGGTTCGCTTCAGGCTGACAGACGACTACTCGAGGTATTTGAAAAAGCCGGAGTACCTGTTGAAAGCAATGAGAACGGCATTGCCGTACGAAAATGCAAACCGCTTGCATTCGACTTTGACGCAACCCATTGCCCCGATCTTTTTCCGGCGCTTGCTGCATTGGCTGCCGTTTGTGCCGGCGAGTCGAACATAAAAGGTGTGCACCGGCTGTTCAACAAAGAAAGCAACCGCATAGAGAGCATCACAGAGATGCTTTGGCGCTACGGTGTCCATTTTTCCTGCGAGGACGATATACTCACTATTGAAGGACAGAACAGCATGGAGCGTGCTTATATAGATGGCTACAAAGACCATCGAATAGTGATGGCCGCGGCCGTCTGTGCCCTGAAAGCCAAGGGAACTGTGACCATTTCTCATGCCGAAGCGGTGAACAAATCTTATCCCGACTTTTTCATTGACATGGGTCGCTGCGGCATGAAGTGGACCTACCTATAGCAGCCCACCTGCACTAAAAACTTATATTTGTACACACAATGAACACATTCGGCACTATTTTCCGCGTCAGTATTTTCGGTGAATCTCATGGCAGATGGGTGGGTGTGACCATTGATGGATGCCCACCCGGCATACCACTTTCGCCCATCGACCTGCTGCCCGACCTGGAGCGGAGGAAACCGGGCGCATCAGGAACAACACCACGCATTGAAGAAGATATGCCGGAATTTGTCAGCGGTGTGCATAATGGTGTTTCTACCGGTGCGCCTCTTACCATAGTTTTTGAGAACAAGAATACCCGCTCAGCAGACTATGCCGAATTGCAAAATGTACCGCGCCCCGGTCATGCTGATTTTGTGATCCATGAAAAATTCGCGGGATACAATGACCCACGCGGTGGTGGGCACACTTCAGGGAGACTCACTGTTGCACTGGTTGCAGCCGGAGTGGTGGCAAAAAAAGTCTTAAAGGAGGTGGAGATATCAGCCGCGCTTATAGAAGCAGGTGGGAGTCCCGACATTGAAGCGGCGATAGCAAAGGCTGTTGAACAGCAGGATAGCATTGGCGGCATTGTCAGTTGCATGGTCTCCGGCCTTCCCATTGGGTTGGGTGAACCATTCTTCAATTCTGTAGAGTCTGTGATCAGTCATGCCGTATTTGCTGTACCGGCAATAAAGGGCATTGAATTCGGCTCCGGATTTGAGGCTGCGCGTATGACGGGAAGCGCTCACAACGATGCTATTGTTGATGAAAAAGGCACGACTGCCTCTAATAATGCAGGTGGCATAAACGGCGGTATTACCAACGGCAATCAGGTAGTATTCAGGGTTGCCGTGAAACCCACCAGCAGCACACCACGCACACAGCACACATGGAATAAGTCAACAGGATCGGTGGAACCATTTGCCGTTAAAGGCAGGCACGACCTCTGTATTGCACTCAGGGTGCCGGTTGTAATTGAAGCCGTTACCGCCATAGCACTTGCCGACCTGCAGCTATTTCCACGACACAAGTAACACAGCGCCTTTGCTTTAACCATCACATTTTTCATTTGATAATAATCAACAAAACTGCGCTGCTACAGAAGTAGTAGTATAACCGTTCGGAATTACGCAATAAGTACCTATTTTTGCAACAACTCAACAATTATGAACAAAAACAATATAAATCTGATCATAGCAGTATTCCTGATTCTGGCTGCATCTACCGCGCGCGTGGTAAATGCAGGTCTGCATCTGAATAACTTTGTACCGATAGCAGCAATAAGTGTTTTCAGCGGCTTTGCTTTCCGCGAGAAGCGATCATGGGCATTGCTCATCCCCATTCTGGGTCAGTTTCTGGCAGATGTTTATTTCCAGTTGTTCACTTACACTCCCGGCTTCTATTCTGTGGTAGATCAGTTATTCACCTATGCAGCTATCGCAGGCGCAGCATCACTGGGTCTCGCTATGAAAGAACATAAAGCACTGCATGTTGCGGGATTTACCCTTGGCGCATCAGCTATCTTTTTCATCGTTTCTAACTTCGGGTATTTTGCGCATGGCTGGAACGGCTACACTGCATCAGGGTTCATCAAAACATACATCGATGCTATTCCGTTCTACCGCAATTCACTCATCGCCGATGTAGTTGGCGGCATTGTGCTGTTCGGTGGCTATGCCGCCACAATGAAAGCGCTTACCACTAAACTGCAAAAAGCAAAAGCATAACGAAATCAAAACTTACTTTCAGAGCCGCTCAATGAGCGGCTCTTTTTTTTGTTGGTGCATTCTGTCAGCGTTTGGTACGCTTGTAATGTTCCAGCACCATTCTTATCTCGCCATAAGTATAGTCATCGCCCAGCAAGTCCTTTATCGGTTTAGCTGCTGTGTATTGCCCCGTGGTCTCAACCATTTCAAGTATGGTACGTAGCTTGTCAAATGGCAACACCTTCGTTATGCTAAGGTCTCCCGACGCGATGAACGCAGCCAGATGCCCCTCAATAGTGCCAACCGACAACCTCCGCTGCTCCGCGATCTCTTCAATAGATGCACCCTCATTAAATAGCTGCAGGGTCATGTCCATGGAGCTCCCCGGTGCCGGCTTTTCGGTCCGCTCCTTTTTTACCGGTTTTAGCTTTTTAAAGTGCATTTTGGAAGGCACCTTGTATTCATCCATATACCGGCCAATGGATTTGATGAACGCTGCACCGTAGCGGCTAACCTTGTAGTCTCCGAAACCTGAGATATTCTTCAATTCTTCAAAAGTGACCGGCAGATACGTAGCCAGCTCCACAATGGCGTTGTCGGCCACAATTGCATAAGCCGGTACATTCTCTGAATTGGCCATCGCCGCCCTCAACTCTTTCAATGCCTCAAAGAGCCTGATGTCGTAATCGGGTTCCTGCAATACCGTTTGTTCCCGCACCGGCTTCTTCATCACCAGCTTCAGCTGACTCTCTCCTCGCAATATTTTCCATGCCTTGTCTGTAAGGCTCAGACCCGCATATTCATCTGTGCTTCTTTTTATATATCCGCCACTCAGCAGTTGCTGTGTCATCCATTGCCACTCCTCTTTCTTCAGGTTCTTACCAACTCCCCAAGTCTTCAAATCCCGGTGCGCTGTCTGTATCTTTTCGGCAGCCGAACCGCGCAGAAAATCAATGATGTAATTGGCGCCATATCGCTCGCCGGTGCGTGCGATAGCTGACAACAACTTTTGTGCGTCCTCGGTCGCATCTTTTTCCTCCAGGGAAGACAGGCAATAATCGCAACTTCCACAATAAGCAGGAAACTGCTCTCCGAAATACTGCATCAGGTACTGACGCCGGCAACCATCGTTTTCGCAATAATCCTGCATTAGTTGCAGCTTGCGCAACGATATTGCCGACTGCTGCGGATTATCGTCGATCTGCGCAAATTTTCGCAGCTTCATTATGTCGCCGGGACTGTAGAACAATATCGCGTCACTTTTTAGACCGTCTCTCCCCGCACGGCCAGTCTCCTGATAATATCCCTCTATATTCTTACTAACGTCATAATGGATCACATACCTCACGTTCGATTTATCGATACCCATACCGAACGCAATTGTAGCAACAACCACATTATACTCATCGCGCTGAAACGCCTCCTGTACCCTGCTACGTTCAGCACTGTCCATACCCGCATGGTAGGCTGCAGCGTTTACTCGCTGCAACTTTAGTGTTGTAGCTATCTCTTCGGTAGATGCCCGCGACAAAGCATAGATGATACCGGAGTCGCTCTTGTGTTGCTTTATATAATCAATTATATGCCCGAGCGCGTTTTTCTTAGGTAGAATATAGTAGTGAATATTAGGCCGGTTGAAACTGGACAGGAATAACTTCGGCGCACGAAGTGCCAGTTTATCTGCAATATCCTGCTGCGTCACCTTATCGGCACTGGCAGTAAGTGCTATCACCGGCACCGAAGGGAACTGTTCCTTTAGCACTGCAAGCTTCAGGTATTCGGGCCTGAAATCATGCCCCCACGATGATATACAATGCGCCTCATCTACCGCGAACAAGGCTGGCCCTATGCGCCTAAGAAAATCAAAAAACACACTGCTGTTTGCGGGTATCCTCTCGGGGGCTATGTACAGCAACTTCAAATCCCCGCTTTGTGCCTCCCGCATCACCCTCTGCTGCTCCTCCTGCGACTGCGATGAATTGAGAAACGCAGCCCGGATACCATTTGCGGTCAAAGCATCTACCTGATCCTTCATCAACGCTATCAGCGGTGAAACAACTATCGCGATACCAGGCAGCAGCATAGCAGGCAATTGATAACAAATGGACTTGCCACCGCCGGTGGGCATTATGGCCAGGGTATCGTTGCCACTCAGTAAATTTCTTATGATGGGTAGCTGGGTATGGCGAAAGGTATCGTAGCCAAAAAAGTGGCTTAGCGCCTTGTGCAATTGTTCGTCGGTATAGGTGGTCATCGGGTCAATCTTTTTCCATTTGCAAGATACTCATTAACACAAGTTCCGGCACACGTGATTTTACCCGTATTAAATGGACGGTCATTTCACTAAAGGATCCACTATGTCAGATTAGACTCCTTTCAGGAATACGATCACTACAGCAACAAGTTCAGCCAAAAAGCGGTGAAATTGTACTTTGCTTAAAGCATATACCACAAATAGCAAGGGAAATACGAACAATTACTGCAATAGACACGTAACATCATTCTTAACGTAGGTCCTCAGCGACGCCTGATAAGTGCCGCAGGCGTTCTGCGCTTCACGGCGCGTGCCTTTAACCGTCGTTTCCGACTTCTGCCTCACGCCACTCTGATCCCTGTAGGTGCAGCTGCAGGTATGATCGCGTTTACTGCAAGACGAGACAATAACAGCGAGTGCCACAACAGTTACAATGCCGGAGATCCTTTTCATAGAAGCTGAATTTTAGCGTTGTAAATATAGAGCAAACAATTGAATTTCGTAGCAAATACACCCCCTTACGTAGTATGGGCACTTTATCGTGTGGCAAAACCGCATAGCCTGACAACACCTGTATTTTGACATTTTACTAAATAATACTATAGTATATTTGCCCGAATACTCATTTACAATATCAAGACTTTGAAATATCGTAGCGCGCTGCTTATTGTTCTGCTCATCATTCTGGCCGACCAGTTATCCAAGATCTACATTAAAACACACTTCGCCAACGGAGACGATGTTCGGATAATGGGCGACTGGTTCCGGCTGCATTTTATCGAAAACGAGGGCATGGCTTATGGCATGAAACTGAGCGAATCTCCTATTGGCAAGATACTGCTCTCCTCCTTCCGCCTGGTAGCTGTGGTGTTTGGCTTTTATCTGCTTAAAGTATTGATCAAAAAAGGATACACCAAGGGAGTAATTATATGCGGTGCGCTTATTCTGGCCGGCGCGTTGGGCAACCTCATCGACAGCATGTTCTACGGCCTTATTTTCAGCGACAGCCCTTATTCCTGCTTTTCGGGCAATTACGATAGCCTGAGCAGCCTGCTCAGCAACCACAACAAGGACGCGGTGGCGCACTTTACGGCATTCGGGCACGGATACGGCAAATTTCTTCAGGGCAAGGTAGTGGACATGCTCCACTTTCCAATTGTTGAAACCACGCTGCCTGGTTGGGTACCATTCTGGGGCGGTCGCATGTTTGTCTTTTTTGAACCAGTATTCAATATTGCCGACGCCGCCATTTCTATTGGCATTGTCACCTTACTCATCTTCCAGAAAACACTCCTCGAACAACCAGCCAAAGAGAAAGAAGAGATCACTACCGAAAGCCAGACAACCAACGCATAACCGTTTAATACTTACCTCATGGATGCGCAACAACAGAACTCGGAAGAATCTTTATCCATTACAGTGTGGTTGGCAGGGAGAAGCTACCGCATCCGCATAAAACCGGAAGAAGAATCAGCGGTAAGGAAAGCCGTTCGTCTGGCTGACCAGAAGATCGGCGATCTGCGCAACCACTACGCGGGTAAAGACGATCAGGATTTCATGGCCATGTGCCTGCTGATGTATGCCGCGGATACAGCCATCGAATCGTTCAACAACCCTGTAATGCAGGAAGAGCTCAACAAACTATCTAAAAAGATAGACAAGGCCCTATCTGCCGAAGGCGATCAGGAATAGATGGGACTATATTGCATCCAGTAGTTTCTCCATTCTGCTGCCTCGCGAACCTTTTATCAGTATCGCACTATCATGCGGCGTATTGCCGGCTACATACGCAGCTGCCGCCGTGCTATCTTCAAACCATTTGAAGTTGTGGTCTATACCGGCAAATTCTTTCCCTACGAGGATCACCTCTTGCCATTGGTGTTCGCTGATCAGCTTCACCAACTCGCGATGTTCATCTGACTCCGCGGCCCCCATCTCCTTCATCCCTCCTATCCAAAGCTTCTTGTTATCCAGAGTTGTAGCAGCAAAATTCAGGATTGCGGCCTTCATACTCGTGGGATTGGCGTTGTAGGCATCCAGTATGACCTGATTGCTTCCTTTTGCCATCCACTGAGACCGGCTGTTATCAGGCGCGTATGATTCGATGGCTTCCTTTATTTGAGCAGACGGCACGCCGAAATAAAGCCCGACCGCTACGGCTGTCATTACATTCGGAAAATTATAGGCTCCAACCAGCTTTGTGTCTATTGTGACCGGCGTGTCATCATCCATAAAAGTAACAGAAAGGAAAATGCCCTTCATTACCGATGCGCCGGTATATTGTGCGTCAACACTGCCATAAGTTACCTGCCCCGTGGTATTTGCCGCCATTGAGGCAAGGTAGGCAAGGTCGGTATTCCTGAAAACAACACCATTATGGTCGCGCAGATAATCAAACAGTTCACCTTTTCCTCTACGAACTCCCTCCTCACCACCAAAGCCTTCTATGTGCGCCTTGCCGCAATTAGTGATAATGCCATGCGTTGGCTCAGCGATAACACAGTAACTCGCTATCTCCTGCTGGTGGTTAGCCCCCATCTCTATTACGGCCATTTCTGCATCCAGTCCAATCTTTAAAAGCGTAAGTGGGACCCCAATATGGTTATTGAGGTTACCCTCGGTTGCATAGGTCTTATATTTTCGCGACAGCACAGCCATTATAAGTTCCTTGGTGGTAGTCTTTCCGTTAGAACCTGTGATGGCGATGAATGGAATTGCAAACTGCCTTCTATGATAGTTTGCAAGTAGTTGTAGTGCCGTCAGCGCATCGTCCACCACTATACAGTTATTCTTTCCCGCATTATTCGGATCATCGGTAACTGCATATGCTGCTCCCGCTTCAAGTGCCTGATCAACAAATCTATTTCCGTCAAAGTTTTCTCCTTTCAGCGCGAAGAAGATACTCCCCGGCGCTATCTTCCTCGTATCTGTGGAAATATTCGGGAAGCGGGTGTAGGTTTCGTATAAGGTTGCTATCGACACAGCTTTCAATGTTTACGTAAAAATAAAAAACCCCTCTCGTATAGAAAGGGGCTTTTCAATATTGTTTTTAATAAAATTATCTTTTGTGGTACCTCTGACGGCCGAAGCTGTTACCGCCCGGCTGCATGTCACCTGTTGGGCTACCCCAACGATCCATGATACAACGGAAACCAATAGTAGATGTAGACAGGTTACCTTGCATGTAACGGCGTGTACCCGGAGACAACCAGTAAGCACGGTCGGCCCATGAACCTCCCTTATAAACCTTAGTTGAATCGTTGATGAGTGATGCTGTACCGTAAGAATAAACTGACTGAGAAAGGCTGTCGCCATCTTTGTAGTTGTGCAACACACCGCTACGCACTTCATAACGGTTGTTGTTGCGCATTTCAGCGTCAGACACAATAGCTGTAGGAATGTGACCGATGCTGTCTTTTTCTTCGATAGTACCATCTTCCTGGAACAGTGTTTTGCGGTATTCATTACCACGGAATGGACGGTAATCATCCACATCCAGGTGTGATGACGGACGGTAAGTATCCATTACCCACTCG
This sequence comes from uncultured Flavipsychrobacter sp., assembly GCA_964652995.1. GTDB lineage: Bacteria > Bacteroidota > Bacteroidia > Chitinophagales > Chitinophagaceae > Nemorincola. The sequence goes on from CAZZCR010000034.1 coordinate 42,124, forward strand.
TTCACGTTGCCGGCCATGTTATAAAGACCAAAGGCGTTACGGAGATAAGATGTAACAGGAGCAGGACCATCCGCGTTATCGTTAAGACCGCCGGCTACACCCATATAGTCACCTTTACCGCGCATGAAGTTTCCTTCGAATTCACCCTGGAATTGATTGTGAAGACCATAGCGTGTTGTATTCTTTGGCCCCCATGGCAATGTGTTACGATCAGTAATCACCTCCTCACCACGACGACGCTTGTTCTCAGGGCTTGGGTTGTTCCCTATGAGACCAAGAGCAGCGTATTCCCACTCGGCCTCTGTTGGCAGGCGGAAGTCAGGCTGAAAAAGACCGTCTTCATAAGTAACTGGGCGCTCGTGAGAACCGTTTGGCTCCAGATCCACTGTTGTTACAGATCCCTGATACTGTGAGTTAACATATGACTTGGTAGTGAAAACGTCTTCACCCGACTGGTTCACGTTTGGCTTCGCACCCCGGCGATAGATCAACAGACCCTCGTTCATACGATCGGAACGCCAGTCGCAGAAATCCATTGCCTGATACCAGTTTACACCCACAACCGGATAATGGTTGTATGCGTTGGTATTGAAGTAATATTTTACGTTAGGCTCGTTATACGCCAATGCAGAGCGCCAAACGGTTTCGTCGGGCCTTGCAGCAGCCACCAGCTCAGGGTAATCGGTGAAGTAAGTACGCTTCATCCAATATACATATTCACGGTAGCTCACGTTTTCCACCTCGGTCTCATCCATGTAGAATGAAGAAACCGAAACAGTACGCCTGAAACTGTTGTTTTCAAGGGTCGGCATCTCATCGTCAACGGCACCCATTGTAAAACGGCCGCCCTGAACGAAAGTCATACCGATCGGAGTAGGTTGACCCTCATACTCTTTCGCTTCAAAACCGCCCCAGTTGCTATTATTGAGCTCCCAGCCTGTAACACGCGATTGGTTATTTCCCTTGCCCTTCTTTTGTGAGCGTGGTGCGCATGCGGAAAACAACGTTGCCGCTCCAATGCAAATCAGGCCGATGCCTATGAGTTTTCTTTTCATAATCTTCGCTAAAAAATTTACTCTTTTTTGCTGGTCTTCTTGTAAAAGCAGTTACAATGATACCTCATTCTTTTTAAATTTTCAAGTTTTTACCCCCTTTCTCTTAAAAATTTCAGAATTTTTGTTTCCCTGCCTCATAATATATCAAAAAAAACTACGTTAATCATTTTAACAACCTTGAAGGGACCGCAATTGAAGCCCCCAAACGGACATTTCCTTAATTTTGATTAACCTCCGGACACTCCGGAAAAAATTCTGTCTCGAAAATGAAAAAAATAGTTCCTGCCCTATGTGCTGTACTTGGCTCTCTCAGTTTTTCCGGAGCTACCGCTCAAACTGAAAATATTAAAGTTACACCAGACCGGATACATGACGGCTTTTTTGTAAAAAAAGTATGGTTGCAGCATTTTCAGGCACCCGATGTATCTGTTAAGGTTGCTTCGTTTAACGCCATCTCAACGTTACCGAAAGAGGCTTATACTGCCGTCGATGCTAAAACGGAAGTAGCGATCGGCATGGAGCGCAAACGGCCATTTGCAGTGATACGCGTTCCTGCATATTCGAAAGACGCGGACGGCAACTCTAGGATCGTGGATGAATTGGAACTTACCATCAACGAAAAAACACAACCAAATGCTACCTTCGGCGGAGCGGCATCAAAACCAACCGGCGATGTAACACAATCGGTGCTGGCAAGTGGCACCTGGTACAAGATAGGCATCACCAATACCGGGTTTCACAAGATAGACGCAGACTTCGTAAAATCACTGGGCGTAGATCCCGCCACAGTTAACCCTGCCAACATCCGCGTCTTCGGAAATGGCGGCAATATGCTCTCTGAAGCCAATTACATACCTCGTCCTACAGACCTCCGGGAGAACGCACTCCTTGTTTCAGATGGGGACAATGTGCTCAACGCCGGTGATTATGCCATATTCTATGGCGTAGGCCCCATGGGCTGGCTTGCAGATACTGCTAAAAAAAGATTCAATCACGTCAAGAATATTTACAGTGATACAGCTTACTATTTTGTCACTTTCACAAGTGGCCCCGGCCTGCGTATCAATCAGGAAAATGCGCCTGCATCCGGCACCATCAATGTGAACGACTACAGCTATTATGACGTACATGATATTGACCTTACCAACCCCGGAGGTATAGGAAAAACATGGTATGGTGAGCAGTTCAATCAGTTGTCAGGTAACTTGTCGCAGAATTTTAATTTCAATTTCGGCGCGCCGGTTACAAACGTTTTCTGTAAGGCATATCTGGCCACTACAGGGCCTGGCAGCAGCAACTACAATGTTACCATAAATGGCATTCCATTCGGCTCAACAACGTTCCCGTCCGGCACCACCGATAATGTTGCCATGCAACATAAAATACTCGAAAATACTGTAACAGTAAACTCGTCTGCTGTATCTGTCAACGTAACTTATTCTTCCGCTGCTTCCTCAGTAGTTGGCTACCTCAACTACATCGAGCTGAATGCCCGAAAACCACTAACAATGAGCGGAGATCAGATGAGCTTCCGTGATATTGAAAGTATAGGTCCGGGAAAAATAGTCAACTACAATCTACAAAACGCCGGCTCTTCTACACGCGTCTGGGACGTAACAGACCCACAGGTTCCAGTGATGATCAATGGCTCGTTAAGCGGCTCTACGCTTAGCTTTGGCCGCGACGCGTCAGCATTGCGAGAGTTCGCAGCATTCAACAGCACCAACCTGTATACGCCTGTATACTCCGGCCCGGTTACCAATCAGAACCTCCACGGTACTGCACAGGTCGACAACATCATTGTTACCTACAAAGATTTCCTGCCACAGGCCGAGCGTCTTGCCGCATATCACCGCAGTCATGACAATATGCGGGTTGTTGTGGTAACTCCCGAACAGATCTACAACGAATTTTCGTCAGGCGCACAGGACATAAGCGCTATCCGCGATTTTGTGCGCATGTTCTATAAACGTGCAGGTTCAGATACGGCACAAATGCCTCGCTACCTCACCCTTCTGGGTGCTGCTTCTTACGACTACAAACAGCGCCTACCGAATAATTCCAACTTCGTTCCCGTATTTGAATCACAGGAATCAAACTATTCTCTGAACAGCTTTTCCACCGATGATTTCTATGGCTTTCTTGATGATAACGAGAACATAGAGGAGAGCGCATTACTTAACGCACTCGATCTGGGCATCGGTCGTCTCCCTGCTCGTTCTGTTGCAGATGCGGACGCAATTGTGAATAAGATCATTGGCTACAAAGCGCCTGAAACACTTGGCCCATGGCGCCTTGCCGCCACCTTGGTGGCCGACAACAACGACGGCGCAGGCAATCACATGCAAGACGCAGAATCTGTGGGCGAACAGCTCACCGGCACTGCTCACAACTTGTATAATCAAAGCAAGATCTACCTCGATGCCATCCCGACAATCTCAACACCTGCCGGCGCTCGATCGCCAAACGCTAATGCATCGATCACCGACCGCGTATATAAGGGCACAATGTTCATTAACTACAGCGGACATGGAAACACGCAGGTGTGGACGGAAGAAAGGATACTGACGCAAGATGATTTCAAAAAGTGGAATAATGACAAGATGCTGCCATTCATGGTAACAGCCACTTGCGATTTTGGCCAATTCGATCACCCCCAATATGTGTCGGCCGCCGAACAGCTGGTACTGAGAAACGGAGGTGGTGTAATTGCCATGCTCACTACAACAGCAGCAGTATATGCAAACTACAATACACCGCTCAACCTGATCTTTATCGAAACACTCTTTTCACAGAACGACAATGGCACCTGGCACAGCTTCGGCGATGCAGCGCGTATAGGCAAGAACGAGGCCTATACAGTTTCTAAAGACCCCAACAAACTGGCGAACTACAGGAAATTTGCACTCCTCGGCGACCCGGCATTGCTACCAAACTTCCCCGAACAGTTTGTGGCAATAGACACCATCACTGATGTTGCCAAGGGTACTCCTTCAGATACTGTTAAAGCACTCGGCGCGTACCGCATCAGCGGACATGTTCGCGACAATTCAGGAAATGTGCTCAACAACTTCAATGGCATGCTCAATGTCTCCTTCTTCGATAAGCCCCGCACGCTCACTACCATTACAGCCGTAAACAAGACGTTTAAATTGCAGGACAATCTCGTTTATAAGGGTAAAGTGTCCGTTACTAACGGAAAGTTCTCCTACACATTCATTGCACCAAAAGATATCAACTACTATATGGGCACTGCCAAGATCAGCCACTATGCCCACAATGGCGTATTTGACGCTGCGGGTGTAGACACTAACATTTCAGTAGGCGGATACTCCGATAATCCTGTTATCAGCAATGAGCCCCCTGTTGTAAAACCATATATCAATGACAGCCTGTTTCAGAATGGAGGCATCACCGGCACAAACACTTCTCTTTTTGTTTCACTCTATTCCAAAACCGGTATCAACGTCTCAGGCAACAAACTGGGTCATGATATGATAGGAGTCCTTGACGGAAACATTGAACAACCCTATATCCTGAACGACTATTACGAAACCGCCCCCAACACCTATCAGTACGGCACGGTGTCGTTCCCTATAAACGGTTTGGCAAACGGGAAACATTCCATCAGGGTGAAGGCTTGGGACGTAAACAACAATTCGGGCGAAGGAACTGTGGACTTTATTGTCGTGGACGGCAAGATCATGAGCATTGAGAATCTCATGAACTACCCTAACCCATTCAGCAACCTCACTCATTTTGTGTTCGAGCACAATCACCCGGACGAACAACTGGAAGTTAAAATTAATATATACAATACAGCAGGCTCACTAGTTAAATCCATCGACCAGACTTTTACCCCATCAGGTAGCCGTACCGGAGAGATCACATGGGATGGAACTGACAATTCGGGGGCGCTGCTGGCCGACGGCATGTACGTATACCGAATCTTGACCTCTACTGAAAAGGGCTATCGCTCATCTGCATACCAAAAGTTGGTCATTGTGCGTTAATAACCTGAATCAGTGCATTTTCGCTGAAAATAATGTTGACGATATGGGTAAAAAAGAATATTTTTGCCCCACTTACATAATAAATAACTAAATAATCAAAATGGCAAAACACTTTGCTTTACTGGGACTGACTTTGATGGCATCTGTATGTGCTTCAAAAGTATCCGCACAAAGTAGCTCAAACCTGAATGGCACTAACAAAACATTTGTTACCACAGCTGTTCCATTCTTACGTATTTCCCCTGATGCACGTGCCGGAGCTATGGGCGATGCCGGTATCGCTGTATCTCCCGATGCAAACTCACAATACTGGAACGTTGCCAAAATGCCGTTCAACCAAAAAACTTACGGGCTCTCAGCAACCTATACTCCATGGCTGAAAGACCTTGTGCCTGATATCTTCCTGGCTTACCTTTCAGGCTACGCTAAATTTGGTAAAGAACAAGAGCAGGCAATAAGCGCATCAATGCGCTATTTCTCTTTGGGAAACATAAACTATACCGACAACCTTGGCCAGCCAACCGGTACAGGTATGCCTCGCGAATATTCATTCGACCTCGGCTACTCACGCAAACTGTCAGAATATTTGTCTGCAGGTCTTAGCATGCGCTACATACACTCTTCAATAGCTTCAGGTGTTGCCATGACATCATTGGGTAGCGACTACAAACCGGGTAACGCGTTCGCTTCCGACCTCGGTGTTTACTACACCAAGTCAAAAGAGAAAACTGAAGACAAGATCAACACATTCAACTTTGGTGCGGTTATCAGCAACCTCGGCTCTAAGATCTCCTACAACTCAACCGGCAAAAGGGATTTCATCCCTATGAACCTTGGTGTAGGTGTTGCTTACACTTCTCAGATGGACAAGTACAACAAGATCACTTTTGCGCTTGACCTCAACAAATTGCTGGTACCTGCTACCACAATGGGTGGTGCCGACACTGCAGTATCTGTTGTTAATGGTATTTTCAAGTCGTTCTCTACAGGAGATCAGGTAAAGCAGATCAATGCCGCTATCGGTGCTGAATACTGGTATCAGGACATGCTTGCTTTCCGTGCTGGTTACTATTACGAAGACAAAGACAATGGCGACCGTCAGTACGTTACATGTGGTCTTGGCATCCGTTACAATGTGTTTGTGCTGAACGCTTCTTACCTCGTTCCTCAGGGCACAGGTATCACCCGCAATCCATTGTCTAATACACTACGCTTCACACTCGCTTTCGAATTCGATAAACTGCAGGACAAGGTGAGCACTAAAGACGATAGCTCTAACTAATTAACTCAAATAAGTCATTCTTTATCGAAAGCTCCGGATTCATTCCGGAGCTTTTCTTTTGGCAGCGGTACCAATTCACACAAAACGTAAAATATCTGGCACCACACACTTTACCCCAAAGTAGCATGCCTATAGCGGTCTTTTCAGGCACAAAAAATCCGGCCGCACTTGCATGCGACCGGATAAATATCTGGTTAGTATTTTACTTCCCGGTATTAATTAACCTTCATCATCAAACCCGCTACCCACTTCTACTCCTTTCACAATACTGTAGATAACAGGCGCTTGCCTGTAAATGTTCTTGTTGAACTTATTGCCAAGCACCACAATGGTCATATTTTCCTTGATGAGGCGGTAGAAGGAGGTATTGTTTCCATGCCACCAACCATTATGGTAGATGATCTTGTTGCCATTGGGGTAACATAGCATCCTCCACCCGAGTCCGTAATTCTTTACACCCGGCTTTTCAAAACTACACGGACCGTAGGAAAGCTCAATCGATTCATTGCTAAGCAATGTGCGATTGTAGAACGACTGATCCCACCTGAACATATCCTGAACGGTACTGAAAATGCCTTTATCTCCTGTCACACCATCAGCAAACATATCAGGTTCACGCGTCCAGTTGTACCTGTAACTGATGGCAGCATTCCCAGGCAATCCCCTCGCCGGATCGTAAACGAAAGTATTGCTCATACCCAGCGGGGCAAAAATGTACTTTGCCATAAATTCGCTGTAAGCCATACTCGTCACATTCTCTATGACCCTGGCCAGCAAAGCGAAATTTGTGTTGCAGTATTTGAAGCGCTTGTCGGGTTTAGCTTCTATGCGCGGCTTGTGCTTTATCATCAATTCCACCATACGAGCATTAGATATTGGTGTGCGCGTATCCTTATTATATACAGGAACCCATTTAGTGTAATCGGGTAGTCCCGAACGGTGATTGAGCAACATTCTCAATGTGATACCCGCATACGGGAACCCGGGGATGTACTGCTGAACCAGGTTATCTATATTCAATTGTTTGTGTTCATGCAGGTACAGAATAGCCGCCCCCGTAAACGTTTTGGAAATTGAGGCCAACTGAGAAGAGGACGCCATATTCATCGGAATCCTTGCCTCCCTGTTACTGTACCCGAAATAACGCTCATACAGAACTTTACCGCGATAGCCCACCAATACAGCACCACTGAAGCCTGCACGCACCTGCGCACCATAAAACTTGTCGAGTTGCTCAATGATATCCCGTGCTGCTTCACTCACGGTGTCATATACAAGCATGGTAGATGCCGGCTTCAGCGGCACCTCATGAAATCCGCCCTTCGGATGAGCCGAAGCCGGCTGGGTAGGCGAGTTGCACGCTATCAGCAACAACGACAACAGAAAAATAACTATATAAGATGGTTTCAACCTCATAACTACGCTACAGAGTCAGCAATATACTATCAAAATTATCAAGGTCACTTATTCAGCATCCTTAGCGTTAGTTTTTGTTTACACCCAATATCCACACACAGCACAAAACATTGAATTCCAACAACTAATGCATCTTACGAATCTCTTGTCTCGAAAATTCTACCATATCTCCGACGAAATCAAAATAACACTGATTCAACTGATAATAAGATGAGACAAATGTGGCGTACGCCTTATCTATAGGAGGGATATATTTTGCCCGCCTGGCCAGCCCACCCAACGAACGCTCCATTCCTTTCAGATTTCGGTAGTTTAATAGCCAATTATGCTCCTTCATATGTGGGAAATACCCCGCAAAAACCTGTGGAAGATGTTCCATATAATTATCGATGCTTTTATATACCTCACTCGTAAACGAAGCCAATGCAGCTTCATCCGGAAAGTACTTCGGGTCATTGGCAAGAAAATGATCAAACAGTGTATCGATGATAGCACCCGAGTATAATCCGTAATCAGATCTGAATAACAACTTGGCTCGTATCACTGCAGGATGTCTGTCTGCCATTTCATCAATTGCCCTGTGCAGTAAAATGCCATTCCTAATGCCCTCAGGATAATTCTCGAGCGCCAGTCTGCCTTTTACATGATCGCCTATCATATTGCCCACAAGCACCTCCGCATGTCCGAATGAAAGAAATGCATGACCCAGATAATTCATACAGCGAATTTACGCTATTTTCCACCTGAAGACCGCGACTGTTCGCTCTGTGATGGAGGTACTGTATTTTTGCTGGCTGATGAATAAACTCATTTACACCGCATTGATCTCGACGGCACTGCCGTTAATTGTTTCCTGCAACTCCGGCACTGAAAAAAATACGGTCGGCACCCTACCCGGCACTGTCTTAGACAGCTTTTCAACCCATGTTAAGGAAGACACACTGAACAACAGCGTATTCACGGTAAAGATAGTTGCTGACAGCGCCGTTGATAAAGGGGTCTATATTGCAGACGTTACATTTGGCAACAACACCGCACAGGGCAAATTCACCATGCCCAAGGGAATAGAACATGTTGCGCCCGTTTTGAGACAAGGCAATACACCATACACCTGCATCGTAGGTTTCAAACTTGAAAAGGACACATCCTTCTACGACTATTTTGAGATCTCCTGTACAAAACAAAACACCCGCATGGGGTACATAAACAGCTACACGTTTGAGTAAGCACATCAACACATTTCATATAAAAGAACAGCGGCCGCAATTTGCAGCCGCTGTTCTTTTATAACCATCATCTTTTGCCCTTTATCGTATCAATGTCACATCGCCCTTGGTCTCCATCACCTTGCCACCGCAGTCATACTTCAGGTAGTAGAAGTATACACCCATATCCTGTGGCAAGCCGTTGAACGTACCATCCCAGTATGGGTTCGTGTTCGTTGTCTCAAACACTGTCTGACCCCAACGGTTCGTTACACGGAATATGTGGAACCTGTGGTAGCCCTGGAAGATAGGACGGAAATGATCGTTGCGGTCGTCTCCGTTCGGCGTGAACGCGTTCGGGAACTGCACTGAGCAACATGGCTCCGTATTGATCTGTTTCGTGTACGTAGCCTTACAGCCGAACGGATTCGTAACTGTCAACGATATCATGCTGCGTAGCTGCTCTGCCTTGCCCCAGATATCAGGCTTACCGTTGTTCACAAATGAATGCTCAGGCTCCCACTTGTACACACAATTGTAATCCTTCTTGGTAGCCCAGAAATGGATGCTGTCTTCCAGACACAACTTGCTCGGTGCCGCGTACGTGAACGTAGGATCAGGATTGATGTGTACGTTCACCGTATCTGCTGTGATCTGTGACTTACAGCCCTCTACCGTTGCCCCCTGTATGCGCAGGATGTGACGGCCACTGTCGTGCCAGCTGATCACAAACGGTCCTCCGCTATTCGAGCTAGCTGTGATGATGTCTATGATCGGTGATGCACTCATCGGTACGCCATCTATCGTCCATGTGTACTTGTAGGCATTCGCACTCCTGTCTGACAAGGCCAGTGTGATCGTGTCTCCCAAACATACGTCAGGGTTGTGGTACATGTGCGTGCTCGGGGCCGGTATCACCTTGATGTTCACCGTGTCTATCGTTGCACACCTGCCCTTGTAGTTGCTCGCCATCAGGTACACATAGTGCTGACCCCATGCCGTATCAAACTTGATCGTCACGTTCGTAGACTTAGGATCGCTGCCCGCAGCAAACGATGCACCTATCGGCAACGTCCATGTGTAATCAGGATCTACAAGCGATGGTCCTGTGTATTTGAAGCCCATTGAATCGAACTGACATATCCACGGACGGTCCGGTGTGATCTTGAAGTCAGGCAGGTACAGTACTGTCACTGTCAGGCCTGCTCTCGGACTCTCGCACTGATCCACTGTCTGTGTCACATAGTACGTTGTCACACCCGGTGTAGCCGTGCTTGGTATTGGCGCTGTTGCTGAACCCGGCGTGCTTGTTGCTGACGTGTACCACAGCAGGTTGCTGCCCTTAGCCGTCAGTGGCGGTGCCTGGAACTTCTGACAGTATGTTGTATCTGTTACTACCGGTGGTGTAGGCTCAGGGTAGATCCTCACCGGATATACCGCACTGTCACTCACACATCCGAATGGTGATGTCTGGGTAACATAGTAGTTGTATACGCCCGGTGTAGTATCTGTATTAGGTATTGGCGGAACCGGTGAACCGGCTGTCACACCCAGACCATACCACGTTAGGCTTGTGCCCGTTGCGGTAGCTGCATGACCCAGTACATACTGACATTCCCTGTGCACACCAAAGGTTGGCGGTGCCGGTTTAGGATGTACTGTAACCACTGTTGTGCGGCGGCACGTTGTTGGCAATGTGTAGGTGATCGTCACTGTTCCGCCCAGCAGACCATTCACAACACCTGTAGATGCGCCTATCGATGCGATGGATGGATTGCTGCTGCTCCATACGCCCATTGGTGTCGGGTTCGTCTTCGTGATGCTGAAGTACTGACACAGTTCTGAAGGACCTACGATCGGTGCTGGCAGTGGGTTCACCACTACTGTTATTGAGTCGCGCAGACCTTCACAGCTACCCACTTTCTGGCTGAAGTAGAATTTGTTCACACCCGCTATCGATGTATTCACCGTTGGTGTCACTGCGCTGGGCACACCGCCTGTTGCCGATGGATACCACAGAACAGTACCACCCGGCACAACGCCTGTGATAGTAAACGGAACGAACGCGTCGTTCTGGCAGTATGGCGTCACCGCAACTACTGTTGGCGGTGGCGGTGGCGGCACCAGTGTCACCAGCGTTTGGTCGGTATCCTTACAGCCAAACACAGATGTCACTATCACACGGTACATACCCGTATCTGTTAATGAGAAACTCGGGATGGACGGATTCGCTAATGTCGATGAGAACGATGGCGGAACCTTCGACCAACTATACGTCACACCCGGTGAGTCTACCACTGTTGTCAGCAACAGGGTATTACCCGTTCCAAGACACAATGGAGAGTTGCTCGATGCCCATACCGTTGGTTTGTGCCGTATCGTTACTATTGTTATTGATGTATCCGGCACACCTGCCTTCGTCTTGATCACAGAGAACGTACCGTTGTGTGCCGCTGTTGCAGGGAATATGAATGCCTTTTGCGTGGTTGCAAATATTGTAGTCGATGGCGCAGGGCCGAACCACTGATACGTTGCTCCCACTGAATCGCCGGGGGCATTCAGCCACAATGTATCTCCTACACACGGGCTGTTCGCTTCTGCGCCGTTACATGTCAGGATTGTCAGATAAAATACTTTGTTCAGGCACGATGACATACCGTGGGCGCTGTCTGTACCTGTGATCGTATACGTGATAACAGGAGGAAGCGCTGTGGTAGTGATAGTAACGTGGGCACCTGTTGTAGCCGAAAGACCTACGCCGGGGCTCCATGTCCATTTGCTCCAGCTCCAGGTCTTGTCTTCTGCATTCAGAATGTCTACAGGAAGTGATGTCATGCCCGGATAAGCACATACGTCAAATGTGTCCCTGTTAGGGAATGGTACAGGCACAACAGGACGAGGAACACCGTTCAACACTATCTGCGGATCAGGGAAGGCCTCATCAATACCTACCGCATCTCCGTTGAAGATGTAAGCATAAGAAATGATGGCACTATCGCCTGCCGCAATGTTGCCTACATTATACACCAGACCAATCGCAATATCCTGGGGAGTACAACTAACAGGAAGACATGCACCTAAAGTATATTGAGCTCCGGTTCCGGGAGGGCCGTACGTGCCGCCCCACACCGTAGAAAGATCAACCGTTGAACTCAACCACCATGAAGTATAAATGAATGCTTTTGCACGGCAATCCTTTGTTCCAAGACCCATATAAGATTTGGGTTCGGTAAGACCCTGATCAAATGATTTAACCAATACCCTGTGACGCGCATCCTCATTCTGGTGCACGACCCTGTTTACCGTAGGAAAACCACCTCCGGGCCATGACTGTGCATTATCAGGGTCGCAAGACCTCATGTAATAAACGTTTGGAGCAGTCACACCTGATGTGTTACGCAATACAGTGGTTACAACTACAGCTGAACCAAGTGTGTCAACACGAGTCACCTGCCTGATGGCAAGTGTGGCACCGCCGCTGGTGGCAGTACCCGTCCAGGTACCAAGGGCTCTGCCCCCGACATTGCTGTACGCCGTGAGATTACCTGTCATGGTCATCCCCCCTACAGAAGCAGTCATAGTTCCCGCACAGTTCTGGAATGCCTGAACGCGGCCGCCACCTATCTGTAGCTCCCAACCTTCAAACGGAGAACCCGGATAAGTATAGTCTCCCATGTAGGGTGGCGTTCCTACCGTCCAACCATCTTTTCCCCAGTCGTACACCTCTGCCAGATTTCCTGTACCCGGCGTGTGTGGGTGATATGTAGGTGGAATGCCACTACATGTACCAAAAGACGCATTGTTGTTCATACCTATCTCCAGGTATCTACCCTGCAAATAACAGTTCGTTCCTACCAACTGCGCGTGAGACGAGCCCACATTGAACAAAAACGCAAGACCAAAAAGTAAATAAAAGTAGTTTTTCCTCATAATAAATTCTTTTATACTATAACACCTATAATTGATGTGTAAAGATCTGTACTGCAAAACCGAACCATCATGTAAGGCCATATTCACCCTGACGATTCGGTCACAATAAAAGACAGATTACGTATTATTTTGGTTGGGTGGATGGGGAATTACTTTGCATAATTCCCTGATTTTCTGCTCAGAATCAACCCCAAACGGTCAAATTCCGGCCCTTTTCCCAAGAATCTTGAGCACTTGTTCGGCGTCGTCCGGAGTATTGGTATTCATCAGATCCTCTGGACATGGTGGAGAAAGCACCTTTATATGGTGTTCATTTCTGATCAATGCCTTTCTGGGGCATTTGTATCCGTCGGCCATATGCTGCCGCAATACAGATGCGGCACCCGGCTCCCAAATAGTAACCAATGGTTCCGGCAAGCCGTCAAAAGGGCTTCTAAAAGTTGTTGCCAGCATGTTTTCGTCCCGGCTCCCGGTAAGAAAGGCCAGGGTAGGCTCTGTTATGAGCGGCAGATCGCAGGCCAAAACCAACCATGCAACATCCGCACGGTGTTCAAACGCCGTCAAAAGACCTACGATCGGGCCGCTACCCTCAACACTGTCAACCAGCAACGGATAAACGCCCGCCAACTCCTCCTCCTGCCCTGAACGACATGATATAAATACTTTCTCACAAAGGTGGCTTAAGAGGCCGGCAGCATGTACCCGTTGCTCGGTGCCATGCCAAACCATAGCCCCTTTGTCGCGTCCCATCCTCACGCTTCGCCCGCCGACCAAAACCAAACCATATAATGCTGCCATCTCCGGAGAATCAATCGCGTTTAAAATCACGTTTACCTCCCGTCTTTTCCATTAGCCTGGTTTATTTTATTACAATTTAATGTATCATTTCATTGCACAAGTAATATATCGACAACGATGCAACGCTCGAGATCTACGCCC
>CAZZCR010000035.1:0-48295 GCA_964652995.1 uncultured Flavipsychrobacter sp.
CATTTTGTGAGACGGTGTGGGGGATTGAGTGCAAATTAGGGGGTTTGGGTGAGTGTAGGGTGCCATCGGCGTGTGTGAGTTGGGCTAGAATGGTCGTTTTAGAGGCGTTTTCAAGGTACATGTGTTGATTGGGATGTAAAATGCTGACACCCTAAATACGCAACGCAAATTGGCGTTTGGTTTCGTCTATTGAATACGTATGGAGCATTCGTGACCCGCGGATAAAGACCGCGAACACGGGTTTGGTCGGATGTGCCATTAGTTTTGTAATGCGTTTGTTGACGTTGTGTACTTGGATGTTAGCTATGTGTGTACCTGTTGAGTCATAAACGGACACGTGGCGATAACCGTTAGTGTATTCGTGCTTCGGTATTTGCATCATCATCCAGTGATTGCCGCATTTTGCCAGGGCGGTAAACCATTCGTCCCCTAGGTGTGGTAAATGGATGCATACTTCTACCTTTCCGGTTACAGTATTTACAACATAAACGTCCGCGTGGCTGGGTTGCATGAATCTATCGCGTTCGCCAATAAATATGGCATATCTTTGCGAATCCATTTGTTGGTATGAACGCATTTCCCCCACAATTTCTATGGGTTTATGACCCCATATAACTATGACCGTATGTACGACACTGAGGCATGTACGACGCATAATAGATAACTCTGGTATTTTTGTGACTCGGTAGGGTAGTTTGTCGAAACACACCATTTGGTTGGATGTGCAATAATATCCGACCCAACCAAGCCCGCAGGTTATGTGATTGTTCGGTCGGTATTTGCGCTCAGTTTGTATGTCGGGGAGATCAGTGCGCGTTCCAGTTGCTATATCCACTCGACACACCTGCTGTCGGTGCTTGTTGTTTGTCATAACAGCAATAACATCGCCATTCACGTCGAGTGCGGCAGGTATGTATGATGTGTTTTGGTCGTTGTTAAACACGACACAGGACGTTTCACTGATATAGGGGACGAATCGCAAATACTCGGCTATGCACCCAATAACATCGGCACACAGTAGGGTAAAGTACGTATCCCCGTACAACTCTGGGTCGCGCAACGTTGCTTTGACGGTATTACCAGCCTCCATGTTAGGATAGTATGAGAATGACTGGTTCAAATATGAAGTATGTTGTGGTATAGTATACGCCAGCATGGATCGCCGCACACCTTATCCGGCGTTTGACCCTGCACACGCCCGGGAAAGGATTGATCCGGATGACGACTTTGTGATTGTAGATGACTACACACCTAACCGGTCAAGTGATAAGTTTGTGTCAGCGATGAACGCCATAACGGCAGTTGCCTCGGCCGCGAATACATTTATGCAGATTGTGGCACCTGTACCGGTCACGCCGTCCAATGAGCCGGCCACGGAGCCTGCGTCCAATGTGCCTAGACAGCGCAGTCAACCTAGAACTCCGTCAACTCCCCAGCCTACTCCTCGACCTAGTTCTCAACCTACACCCCAGCCAACAACGCACTGTACTCGTTGCGGACACAGTAATCATTCTGCTGAGAGCTGTTATGCTAAGCGTAATGCATATGGCCGGCCAGTCGGCAGTGCAGGTCGTCCTACACAGAAGGGTTCTGGAGGACGTAAATAAGTTGTGCTCTTGTTTTTTGGATATTTGGCCGGGATGAGTTTTTCCATTTGAATTGCCGACCTCAACATACATGCGTAGTTCTCGAAATGAGCGACTTTGCGTACACTGTTATCGTTTCTGGTGTTGAGAAAGTGTGGGCGACTGGTAAATTCCCAGGTAAGTTTGCCGATATTCCCGCGAGTGCGATTGCCCACTGTTATACCCGCTTGACTGCTGACTGCCGGACGTGGCTGGGGGACGCCGCTTGGACTATCGATCGCGATGTGGAACGCGTGCGCGGCACGAAGAACGTGCGCGAACGCGCTGAATATGTTGCTAAGATCGCTCACTGGTGGCGTCTCAAGGGTCGCACTATTCTGCTCTTGCGAGAAGATCAGCTGACAGATCCACTGGTGCGTTTGCCGATTATTGTTGCCAAGCTTGTTGATTCATACTATGTTGACAGCATTGCCGCGAGTTTCAAAGTATATGACCGTGTGAGCGCACTGCTGGACGATATGGATAAGACTGATCCGATGGGTTTCAGTGATGGAATTGATGACGAGGACGCTGAGGAGTTCTGGAAGCTCGCACAAGAAAGTCCCGACGGTACTACTACGGTGATTGTTGGGGGAGAAACTGCGGCGCGACTCGCGGCAATGGATCCAAACGACCCCCGTTACGGACGTTTGCATGTGTTGTCGTAATGCGTCCCGTTTGAGTCCATTTTTTGGTCCAAAGGGCTCATTGTGCGATGACTGTGTCACTGTGTAGCAGTACGGACGGTTGGCACTAGGGTCTGTGTAGTGTATAGTCTGTATCTGATTGGGGAGTCAGTTAGGTACGCGGCCACCAGCCGGTGTACACCGTCCAAGACATACATTTTGCCTTCGTGTTGGAGCACCATGATAGGGTCGATTGGATCATTGCGTATGCCAGTTGACATATGGTGTCGCACAGACTCAATATCCGCATCGCCGCGCGGGCGTTGGCCTTCGGGAAAAACGTCGTCGGGAGTCTCTGCCAACAGTGTCGCGCGGTGATTCTCAACGTTCATCTGGTCGAATCCGTGTTTATCGGTCATGCGGTATGGCCCGCCTTGAATGTCCACACCGAACATTGACCTTGCAGTTTCTCGGCCATCATGTTCGTCCCGAATTGTGTCATTCCACTGTATTTGGTGCCCGCCAGTGATTGTCCTGTACTTTGACAGTGCGTTTGTAAGAGTGGCGATGATAAGGATTATAAGGGTAATCACGATCGACAGCGTGCCGCTCATCGGTTGGTCACTTTAAAAGAGCGGAAAAAGTCTCCGAGATTGTTAACCTCATCGGGTCGGCGCATGGCGTCCGCGGTAATTTGCGCGGCGTCGCGGCGCGATTGCGCTTGTTCACGCGCGAGGCGTTCCTTGCGAATTATGTTTTTGGCCTCGCCGACGGTGTAATTTGGGTTGTCCTTTTGTATACTATTGAGTTCGTACATCAATGAATCATATTCTGCGCCTGCGCGCCACTCTGCCCAGAACCCCCAGTGGAATAGAGAAATTAACGTCAGGATCGTACAGATAAGTGCGAATATAAATGTATTGGTGTTGAATGCGTAGATCAGGATGATAATGGAAATGATCCAAATTGCGCCGCCAAACATAAGGCCGTAAAAGGATCGTGTTTTGGCGCATTCGGTGTATTTGTCGCGGCTATCGACTTCGTAAATGTCCACGCGACAATGTGCCGGCAGAAGGTAATCCATTGCTCGGGGACCGCGGGTTACAGCGGGAACCGCAAGCACAGGGTATGTTTACCGGGCGTTAGTTGAGTGACAGTAAATAAATGAAATGGGTGGGCAGTTAACTAGATGGTCCAGGTAGCGAGCAACTGCAAATGACGGCTTCCCTTTCTGAGTGGCGCTTACTGCCGACGATCAATGTGTCCCCGCTATGTGCGTTACGTGCGCTCAGTCTGCGCAATTACGGATTGACATCCGTACCAGCTGAGTTTACCCACTTGACAAACCTTGTGTCGTTGAACCTGGCCGGAAATCGGCTGACCAGTCTGTCATTGAGTGGGATGACTCGCCTGCGCGGGCTGATCTTGCAGGGGTGTGAGTTGACTTCCCTACCTGAGGATATCGGTCAGCTAACCCGAATGCTCATGCTGGACCTCGGCGACAATCGGTTGATTGACTTACCGCGATCAATGTCCCGCATGAATCAGCTTGCAGCCGTTAACCTGAACGGCAATCCGATGCGGGCCCTGCCGGCTGTCGTGTGCGCGTGGACATCATTGATTGTGCTGACCGCGGCCCGCACAAGGGTTGTTGACCTACCTGATGAGATGGTTGCGCTTCGAGACTTGAGGACGTTTATCGTGCCGGACACGATCAACCGGCATTCTGCGGTCCTGACGCGTGTGCGGTTTCGCATCATTCTCAACAGGTGCTTTGACGCAATGAAACCCGGTGATCAAACCGTGCAGATGGTTAGCATGTACGGGCATGCCGCGGTCGCCGCGTGATTTTTGTACTCAGCTACTCAACTCATCAAGCCCACCACGGTGCAGTTTGGGAATAGCTCGGTCAGTACACCGCGCATATCGTCGCATTTACAAATGACAACATCGACCGTATCCCCGGTCGCTGGCGTGTATGGGGGTGCGATGAGTACCCAAAACTCAAACATAAAGCTAACCAACTTAACATACATATCCGGGGACGTCCCGAGAACGGTGATGCGCTGGCCGGTTTTTACCGCGACTTTCCACGGGCAGGCCTTTGTGCATCCATATGGTTGGGGTGTAAACTGTAGGGTGTTGGATAGACCGAGCCCAAACTTTGCCACTACCGACCCGCTGATTGCGCCGGGCGGAGGACGAATAAGGTTTGACGTGACCTCGCGGATTCGGAGTTGGTAATGATGCGGGGCAACCTCAACTGGTTCATGGCCATCCTGAATCGCGACCCAGCGGGGTTCGGTAGGGTCGGCGAGTTGCGTGACGGCGTCTGTTGGTTGGGCAGGTTGAGGTGGTTGTGTAATCTGTGCAATGACTGTTTGGATTACTGTACGTCGACAGAGTGTCAATACGAGGCTGTCACCCGGGCGGATTGCGGCGCCGTCATTGCCGACGGTGACTGTTGTCTCGGTCCAATAATCGGTGTTATCACCGTCGTCAATCTCAAACGCGCGACCGTTCCATGCGATAACTGCTGCCCATACGCGAGGCAAGTAAATGCCGAATCCTAGCCGGACAATACGTACGCTGGGGTCGCCGGCAGTGTCCCGGGCGCGGACACTATATATGTTGTCGTCTGTCTGTAGTGGAAAATAACCGTCGGCGATCTTATAGAAGTTGGGTCCGTACTGCCCCTGGCATTTCGCCCATTCCGATTCTTCGGTCATCTATAGTGCATATTGTAGGGTGAAAAAATGATGGCTGAACGTTAATGACGCATAAGTAAACTGGCACATGCTGCATGTGCGGCCGTTTCGATCTGCTGGATGCGTTCCAGTTCGACGGCACGTTCCTGAATATCCGCTAACGGGGCCTTTTTGTACCGAGTCACAAGGATGGACACCCTCTCGGCGACTTGGTCGGCGGGTGGTGGCGTGTTAACCGCGGCGATGACGGCCGGGCGTAGACCTTGGATAATTGGCACTAGTTGCATCGCCGGCGGGATGGGTTGACTCTTCCAGTGCGCATTAAGACACCCACGGTAGATCTGCGTCGCCGCGGGTAGGTCAAGGGTGTCAAAGTGTACAAACTGATCAGCGAGTTGTTGCATGGTGGTTGGGAGACCAGTCACCTTTCATATATGAATGACAGCGGGTGATTAGTATCGTTAGTAGACTCATTGGTAAGTTTACGACCGAGTTTGCTACCATGAGCCTTCACATCCCGCCCGCAGAGGTTGAGTCCATTGTCGAAGACATTGTCAGAGACCTATGGGATGTCCAGGGTGAACTTACGGCTGCTGTTGCAGACTCGCGCGCTTTAGCCGTCGAAGCCGCAAGGCTGACCCAGATCCGCACTGGTGGTACAGCGTGGTTGTTTGATGCCACATACAAGGATATCGGGAATCTTTCCGACAGCATGATGCGCCTGGACGATCAGTTTGACAGAATGATCCATGCTATCCGTGCATTGCGGTATAACATATGGAGCACGATTGACCAATACAAGTACGAAGTCACTATACTCCTGAACAATTACGCAACGACGTTTAAGTTTATCGCCGCCAAGAACGCAAATGGTTGGGCCGTGTGGAGCCTCCAGTCGCCATATGGTCAAATAGCGGTAAACACTATCACCGATGGCGTCTTGCGTTGTTACATGAACTTTAACGCGGTGGAAACTATCGATATCGGGAATGCTAGCCCAGATGGTGTACCGCAACATGACTTGTCTTTCACCCTTCACATTCTGCCGGCCGCTGATACGCACATTCAGATCGTCTGCCGTGATGTTGTTTATGTGTGCCCGACGGGGACATTTAAGGGTGCGGAAGGCGCCTGCAGCGCCCGCCGAGTGGTGTAGCCTTTTTGTGTGCTGTATTGTGTAAACAATTGAATTGGGTGGGCTGTTAACTAGATTGGTCCAGGTAGCTCCTAACTAGATCAACCTTTCCCCTCCCCCCCCAACACACCCTACGTCTACGAACAATGGAAAACGAGTTTGACCCGTTTAACGAGTTTGCTGGTAACCCTACTGTCGTCGCCACTAGAGCGATCTGCCACTTTCGCACTGGTGAATGCCAACACATCTTACCCTGCGGCGTAAGGTGCAAGCGCCGAACGGGTCGAGTCGATGGCGAAGTCAAGCTGTACTGCGGTCCGTGTCACAAAATGTTGCAATCGTGCGTGGCTTG
This sequence comes from uncultured Flavipsychrobacter sp., assembly GCA_964652995.1. Classification (GTDB taxonomy): domain Bacteria; phylum Bacteroidota; class Bacteroidia; order Chitinophagales; family Chitinophagaceae; genus Nemorincola. Next base: position 6,447 of record CAZZCR010000035.1, read on the forward strand.
TGGATCCCGCAAGGAACTTGGGTTTCAGATTGTCGGCAATGATGTGGACTGGCAAGGGTGCTGCGCGACATGCCAAGTTGTACGAAAGCAGGCATCGTCAGTATGATAGTTGCTTTTGTGTAGCTTTTGCGGCTTGTACGTACTGGATGTATCTGCGTAGTTGCCACAACGTATCCTGCGGGCCCGTCATAATGTCGATCACGAGTTGGCCGCGATGTATGCGTTGAGTGTAACTTATTCGGCGTAATTCTGGATACAACATGTTAGTCGCCGCTGACTTGGCCTTGTTTACAACTGCTTGCGCGGCTGTAACCTGCGCGGCCGACCAGTGCTCGCTACTTGACATTAGGTGGTTAACATATGCCGAGTAGTATCTTGCACGTTTAACCCATTGCATTGTCCATGCAACATGGTCGCGGCTGGGCGGAAACTGGTCTATGTAGGACAGTATTTTGTTGTTTTCGTGATGACACCATCCGGGTTCTTGCCACACTTGGGCATACTGTACCGGGGCCAGCTTCCACAGTCGTGCGGCGCGCTCAACATCACGTTTTGAGCGTCGATACGGAGCATCACGTTGTTCTAATTTGTCGAGACCCCCGTAAAGTTCGTCGTTGCAGGTCCAGCGACACCGCATCAGGTAATTGCGCTGTGGGTGTACCCACCACGGATAATTTGCTGTATAAGCAATGCGCTTTTTACGACGCACGGTGATAACAAATCGACCATCATATACAGGGAGCCCGCCAAGCACAACGGACACTACATAGCGCAGGCGTTTGCATGTGGACGTCAACATAAAGACATACTGCGGGGAGGACTGTGTTAGTACGTATTGGACAACTTCGGCGAGAAACTCGTCGGGTAGGTCGTTAAAGTCTACAGGTTTGATATGGGTTTGTTTGTTGCCCATGGCGGGAATCTGTGGGTTGTGTGATGGCTATTCAAATGTTGGCAAAAATCGGTGTACTCTGCTAACAGAGCGTATGGGGTTTTAAGGTAAAAAACACTACACGATAACCGCCGCTAGAACAGCTATCATCTCTTGGAAGTCAAATGACAACATGTAGCACATCATGCGAATCTGCGAACGTTTTTCTGGGTGGTCCTTACGCAAGGTTCGATACTGTTCGATGTGGACTTGTAATCGTGTCATGTGCGCATTTAACACGTCGCGTTGTGAGTCGGTTTTTATTGCACAATTAACCATCATCGTAAAGGTCGCACGGGCGTCCGTCAATTTCGAACCGGATAGCCTGTGTCTCACAGCACGTCGGGTGATGATTTTACGGATGGATGAGTCTTCCGATCGAACCGTGACTCTGTTATGAAACGTGCTGAGTTCAACGTAGGCACTCGCGGCACTTTCGCCGAAGAGGCTAACCATTAGCGATTTTAACGCGACATTAGCGTATAACAAATTGGGGTTTTGCATGGTGTTGATATCTTACGCGATTAGGTATTTCAATTGTGTTGTATAGTTGCGTAACGTAGTCTATAATGGACGAAGTAATCCTGCGTGTTGTTTGCCACCAGTGCCGGCATATTATGGTCCGCAAGGCGCTGGACTATGCGTTACCGTGCCCATTTTGCGGCAAGCCAGTGACGGCCTTACCTACGGAGAACCCTGAGGCGCGCACATTCAAGTACTAGGGGTGGGTGAGGGTGCATTTTTTGACCCGGTCGTAGGTAATTTACAATTGATTTAGGTGGTCCGTTAATACTCCAGCATTGACTTATTCACTGCCGGGGCCCCCTTACTGCTGCATACTGCTGCATACTGCTACATACTGCTACACACTACACTACAACAATGACTACTGCTCCTGGATTCAGACGTTATGGACAATTTGAGGTTTATCCGGGGGACTCCGGCGAACCTGATTCATGCTGCAACATCCGGACCACACGCAAAGATGAGGTTCTCCCCGACGGCGGCATGCTATACACATGGCTACCGACTCACCCTGGGTTCGGTACGTTGCGAGTTGGAATGGAACGCCGCGACAAGGATGGTCGACTGGTGGATAAGTGGTTTACCGTTAACGGTGCAAAGGTGGTCATCACCTTCGTGCCCGATGCGAAAAACATGGGTTGTCGGCCATGCATGGAGGAGGTCATCATCAGTCCGGGCGGATGCGTGACTACAACGTACGTTCTCGCCGGTGACTATGTCCTGCGACCGGATGAACCATGGGCACACACGCGCTGCTTGGGTTCGCGCGGACAGTGCGTCGAAGAAACGTACCAGTTTCTTCATCGCATGACGAAGATGACTGTAGACGGCCAGTACGGCGAGGAATTGCGGACTACGTGTGACTTCTGCCCATACAGCGGGCAGGTGCGACGCGAGATCGTGGAATACGACGTCGCGAGCGATCGCGTGACCGACATCTACGTGTGGGGAGAGATGCTCCGACGCATCACTCGCAACTGGGATGGCCGCATCACTGACATCTGGGACGAACGCGGCGAGTATTACGAGTGGTGCCGGGAACGCGTTCGGGCCAAGATTTGTGACGATGACTTCTGCATTGATGGATTGTTTTGTAATATAAAACCCTACCTCCAACCATTTTGTATCACAAAAACTACACGTTCTTAGCGTCTACAACCTCCACAGTGTAAGTGTATGACTTGCGCGGCGGTTTGCCCGGGCACTTGGCCCTGATACCACGCCACAGGCTAGGTGTAACAAAGTTAGGGTCAACATCTGCGCTGAATGTGTTGGCTCCATCGGTCCACTGGACTGTCATAGTGCCCCAGATATTAGGAGTAGCCTTGATTGATGTGGTAGTCGGCGATGCACGCACAGCGTAACCGTACTTGCCATTCGTCCACACAAGGTCAATTGCGGATTTGACGCCCAGTGTCTTCCAGGTGAATGTCGCGCGGTATCGGACAGCCTGTGCAGTGGTGGGTAGTGCAGGGGACGTGGCTTTGCGGAGTAAGTCGAGAGTTTCCTCGAGCTCGGCAATGAGCCTGTTGCACTTCTGCGTAAGGATTTCGGCTGAGAGTTCCATACTCGGGTACACGGATTATTGCCAACGTATTATCAACGTATAGAGTTCAATTGTACTCTACTCTGTTACCACAAAAATAGGGCCTAATCGCTGCGGAGGGCGGGCGCCGGCGGAGGGGTTGCTTCGTCAGCGCGGCGTTTGTAGGCGCGTTTCGTGACTTTAACGCATCGACAGCTGTTAAAGCTGAGATAACCATCGTGACATACCATAGGGCGATCATAATCAACGTACTCCCACACTTCACGGCGGATGTGATCATGCAGGTAAACCGTGCGATGATATGTGCTAAATCCGCAAGATCCCGCGACTTTGCGATCCGTTGCAAACACCGTTCCGTCGGGTAGTCTATAGTCCTTGTCAGATAACATCTGTGCATGATATGAACACATGTCAGGCGATGTATCGCTGGAAGAGAGCTCAAAGTAACACCATTTTGCGTCATCATCGGGGAGCGTACGCATGGCAATATCCTTCCACGCGGCTCCCAATTCGTCGATAACGGCGTCGTCGGCGAAGTCAATGATGCGCTTCATCGTGTGGGCTTTGTCGTCCCGTGTGGCTGCCATGGCGGTGTAAGGCGGTGTAAGGTGGTGGGAGGGTAATTCAATTGTTGGTGGCCAATTTTATAATTGAATTGGATTCTGGTGTGTATACCCCCCCTACACCAATGGGCAACACGCTGACCTTTACCGCGGATCTTGATCAATATATCAACAATTACGGTTGGAAGCGTGACGATCCGGCTGTCAATCGCGTCATGCAAAGTGACAAAACCGACGAGCGTGATGTTGTCGAACGTCGCCTGACTGACATCCGCAAGGTCCTGTGGGTTTGGCACGCCAGCAATGTGAATGACTGGCAGCGTCCACTCATTACCGCGGGGATCGCTGGTGGAATCCTCCTGGGCAATCGCCACTTGGAGGGGTCTAGCATGGGTCGGTTTGCCCGCGGTACGGGTCTCGTTGTACTTTGCGCCAATGGTCTGGTTGGGTCAGTCTACGCGTTTGCCGGTGCCGGTGTGCTTGCCCAACTGGCCCGCCACAAGTGATTGTTTTTATGCACTCTCGCTAAGATTGTTCCCTCCCTGCACTATATTATTCACGGTGCATCGACCGAAGTTCAATGACGAGCGGTACAGAGTGCAGTGGACTGACCGAAACGAATTGGGCCGAGGCACCGCCGAGGGACAATGAGTGTAGGGAGGGAACAATCTTAGCGAGTGCATTTCACTATATGAATTGCTGGCATGGTTAACACCGTCCCACTTACCATGACCGCTATTGATGGTGCCCGAAACACCCTACAGGGATACCTTAACGACCTGGACATTGGCATTGATGTCGAGCGTCAACGCTACAATGCCGCAGAGTCACTGCTCCACGCGCTGAATGCCGACGCCGACGTGGCTCACCGGCACCTTGCGCATGTTCGCGACGTTCTGCGCACGGTGGTTTGTTACTGCAGTAATCCACTGCGTCACGCCGGCTGGATTGCCCGCCGGTTGTATGTAGTGCGCGACTTGTTGGATACTTCCGGCCGACATGCGCGCAACGTTGCATTCGCCGAGGAATGCCTCGCGAATCCGGCGCGGCTGACCGGAAACAACGTCGGGCAATTGTTTGTCGCGCTGATCCGTGAGGGCCGCGATGCCGATGTGGTCGCGCTGGCCAATCTGTGCTCGGGCGCGCGTATTCCGGTGGAGCCGTGCACGATCCAGCGCATGACAGATTACTATGAGTTATGTTTCCCGCAGAGTGACGCCATCCGCCATATACTTACCCACGTGGGGACCGCCGCCCGCGACAGTGTCTTACTGCAAAGTTGGCGCGGCGTTGCTGGAGAGTTGCCGGAGAGTGTGACGTACAAACTCTGCGGCGCCGGGTCTGACCAAGCTGATGGGCTGGAGGTTGCGTTGATTGAGTATGACGCGCTGGATGTGATTTTCCGCAGTCGTGCGTTCGCCACTTTGGATGTCTTTGACTCCATTGCGATTGAACAGCGCGGACTTCACCGTCGCGGAATGATGTTCTTGCCTGCCGCAATTGTTGATATGATCCATCTTCGCAACGTTGAGCAGATCGCGGCCGGACATGTGTAAAGAATCTACCACAAGATATGCCATGAATAATAAGCTGGCGAATGCCTGTTTTTGTATGCGGGTTGTCCGGACGCGAGCAGCACTTGTCGGTGACGTTCGCGGTAGTGTCGCCGGCGCTCGGGGTCGCGGTGTTGCAGATAGTCAGAGTATCCCTGTGCGCCAAAGTGTATCTCGCGGCCGTTGCGTTGGCTGATATGACGAACGACGAGAGCGAATGAACTCAGCATTGGCTGAGTTCGTGAGCGATTGGAGTGAGTGCGGAGAACGGTTCGGGGAGTCCAAGTTCCCGCGCGCGGGCCTTTGCGGCGGCCAGCTTTGGATAAACGTATGGTGCCATTGGTATATTGTCACGCGAAATATCGACGGATTCACAAAAATGCGCTAGTCGAATTTGTGCATTATCACATTCATAAACTGCATCTAGTTGTTCATTAGTTTGAGTCACGAGGCATGCTCTAAGCGGCTTACCATCGACAGAGTTATAGTCGACTACAATCAACCGCGCGACACCCAGGACGCCATTGGTGCCGAACACAATATCGGAATTATCTCGACATAATACAGTTAGATACTTGCAGGTCCGGGCAACATAGCGATGCGCGTAATCAGACCACACAAACTCGATTTTGATCGTGTTGCCGTCAATACACTTAAAACTACATGACAGCATCGAATGTTCGACTCCGCCATCACGTGTTCTGGGCGGTGAGATTTCGTCCATACAATTTACGATAACATGAAGCATGTTAGCAGCTACGCGACACTCGTGCGAAATCTTGTCGGTATGTGGGCTAATGGCCTTTGCAATAACGCCAGAGACACAGATCTTGGGAGTGTTGAGTATGTCAGCAGACTTATTGTATGTAGTTGCACTATCTACCGCAGCTTTGATGGCAGGAAGAGCCTCGACAAGTGCATCATGCGCGCTAATCACGCCATTAGTTGCAGCTTGGATATTTTCGCCAGCGTCCCTAATGAGTCCATCGACGGTTTCGTAAGTGTCCATGGTGAAATGGCGCGTATATGCATTGTTTATCAACCGGACTGATTCAAATGGCAAAACACATTCATTACAATGCGTATATCGCGGCGGCTAGCTTTGGGTAAACGTACGGTGCCATTGGTATATAGTAGTTTATAAAGTATGACAAAATTGATTTAGCCCAGTGATTTTAACATTGAATGTGATGTGGGACTTACAATTAGTGAATATCACCAAGTCAGAAGCATTGTGTGGCGATAATTTCCTCAACATGAAGCCAATACGCGCGACGCGCGGCATATTTGCGTTTTCTGATTGGGTGCTTGACGCTGACACTGGTGCCGGAATGTACCTCCATGAGGGTCTACCATTTCATTGCAATTGGCCGCCCAAGGAGATTATTTGGCCGGGCATTGATGAACCGATGATACTGACATGGGCGCCCACTGGAATATCTGTGCGTTTTGGAACGCCGTCGCAGGGTTACAATATCGGCTATGTGGATATGTCACATAGTGACCTATATGTTCAGAGCGTGCGCAATCTCACGTTTACAAAGAATGGCACAAAGTGTCCCATAAATGATGTGCAGTGGGACGGCAAGAATGGTCATACGGTGGTAATTATCGTGTATGAGATGGTTATAACCCTGCGCATAAGCTGGGTGGATGAAATGTGAAGTATCCATACAATATGTACAGTCTCCACAACAGGAATGCTAAATGCTGAGTTAATTAGCGTTGTGCAGATATTGGACCCGGAATTTGAGTGTAGTTTGTGTATGCCGTATGTGTACAGAATAGCGGAGGGTATCTATGTGCATAGGGAGCACATATTTGATTCCGATACTGGTGAATGTGTTTATTATGCACATGAAGATTGGCAGTCATCTGGTGGAATTAGGGTAGCATTACCCGGTCAAGTTGAATGGCTGGGTCAAGGCGTTATGTTCTTGCGATGGATGACTGATGGTGTCGGCATTGAGTTACGAATGGCGGATTCGTCCGTCCATTGCATTGCTGACTTATCGCAGTGCGGGCAATACATTGACGCCACTCGCGGTTATAATCTCAAAAGGTGGGCGGCGTGTAGCGTGTTGGACCACAACATTGACGGTGACGCGGCTATACTATTGCTTATCGCGTGCGATCTGATCGTAAAGATTCGGTGTGAGTTGACTGCAACACAAAAGTAGAGTGTTGGCCACTAGATACTAGCGTAGTCTTTTTTCATCCGAGGCCACGTGTCGCATCTGGTGTAGCCAATGCAAACGGAGAACGCCCAAATAAAGCATCCGACGGTTACGATAATGCTGGCACCACTAAAGATGCCGACGGCAACAGCGTACAGCCAGAACATACCGATCATGGGCATCCATTCATATATTTCTGGTCCTTTATGGTGAAAAACAAATTGATTTGGGCACACTGTTAATACTCCAGCATTGTTTACAGTGTTGGAACCCCTTGCATTTACCTTCGTTAACTGACACCATGGAAGTTACCAGTTTCAACAGTCTGCCGTCTGAATTACTTGTCAAGATCGTGGGACTGCTGCGGAAGAATGATCTTAAGAATGTTATCCTCACCAACCGTGCGTTCTTCAAGGCGTATCGAGTACTGGTGCCAATTACTCCACCTCGCGTAGTGGCGCGTCAGTCGACGCCACGTTTGCGCTTCGAACACCACGGTCGTCGTCGAGGATGCGGCGGTGAGATCCATCTAATTTGCCCGAATGAGAAAAATAAGTGCAAACGGGCTGGACAAGTCATCCGCGAATTCCACAACATGGAGGAGTATGATCAGGAATATCAAATTGATAGATACGTGCATTACGACACATGGGGCTTTGAATGCGGAGAGTGCAAACTTCTTGGTCACCCGGTCGATACAGATCCGGAATTCGAGATGAACCGATGCGACGTGTGGATCCGCAGAGGGGACGGTAGTCCAGGTCGGATGATCGGATACACCGTTGTTGGTGTCCACGGATACTCAATCAACAAGAGTTACGAGAAGTGTGCCATCCGCAAGCGCATGACTATCGCGGTGTTCCATTCTGATGGCACACCAGACAATCTTGCAGCCTACATTGTCACGCGGTTTCGGTTTGTGGCCGCGATCTGCCGGTCACGCAATTTCGCCGAGCGATTGAGCGTGTATGCTCAGTACGCGCCATTGTTGTGCGATATGCCAGCCAAGCCGCCTGTTGCGTCGGCCGCTGCGCTGGCCGCATGCTGATGTTTTTTGTGAAGAGCGCAAAAAGGTGTTTGGGCTTGGTCATCACACGTAAATGACCTGGCGACTGTCAGCGCATTCAATGTCCCCGATAATATACTCTGCGCAGCAACGTATGTCAAACGCAGTCGTGTACTCGCCCGTCGGGCGAAAGTGTTGCATTATTAGTGTGTCACCGTACGGACGTATGCCTTCGGGCCTAATGAGTTCGGCTAGGTGAATAAACTGCAGTGTCCGCGTGTCTGTTAGACCAAAATCACGACTATATGTTTCATTGTTACAATACAATGAGTAGTTTGCGGAACTGATTGCATTTATTGTGCGCTCTATAGCACCTGTAGTTTGTCGAGTGTTGAGATCAATGACAATGGTTGTTGCTTTTACTGAATAGTCACACTGATAAAGGTAGTCACCGCGCGCGTCGATAAACAATCCACTGAGACATGGGCTACCATTCATCAGTGTTCGCGGCGCGGTGCCATTAGTGGTTATATAGATATAACCGCTCCGGGACCACACCATAGACTGGGAATTAGCAGTAGCGTAACTGGTGTCGACAACGTCAGGTGGTAATTCGACATTGCGCGGCGTGTCCCTGTTAATTATCCATGCATTACTGTGACTGATCATAGTCACGCTGTAGTTGTCATTATACGTGCGGTACACGTTGCTATCAGGTATCGTGGGTGATGGTTGGTCAAAGACACGCATGTATCTGCGTACGGGGTCTCTGCATTTGCGCGGCCCGGTGCAGTCCACTGCCCGACACTGCAGCATGGTGGTGTGTTATACACCGTGCGGTACAATTCAAATGGTGTGTTGACCGGCGGTTGTAGTCTTTGACCGTAGACAACAGTTGATGATACATCTGAATGTAAGGCGCACTAATTGGACCGTCCAAACGCAAATGACCGTTGACACGGTAAGTGCCATCGCAGACAAGATTAACACGAGCAAGATAAGCAAGGCCAGAAGAATGGGGCCAAAGATTACCATAGCTACGATCAATCCAGTTTTGTCGATTTCAGTCATGGGTGGTGGGCGTAAAAAACACCTCCACCATTCAAATGTTGAATCAAATGTAGTAATGGCCTTCGACTGAGTCAACCTGCTGAATGTAACATTTGGCGAATACTTCTAGCGTCCACATGATGATTTCCCCGATCACTAATAGCACCATTAATACCATCACGATGACGGTAATTATACTGAGGACTGCGGCAATCAGTATAAGCGGGCTAAGAAACACTAACCCAACCCAAATTTCGTCATCCATGGTAGGTGCTGAGTGGTAATACAGCTTGCACTGTTCATATGTTGATTGAATGGTTACCAACCTACACAATGTGTTGACCTTCGGTTGATTCATCGGGTTGAATGAATCGTATGGCGCAGCACTGTTCAATCCTGTATAACACAAACAATAATGCCGGCCACAGCACTAGGCTGAATGCAAATGCGGTGATGGCGAACCCAGTGTAGTCCATTGGTGTGTAATACGTTACACGTTGTGTTACACGTTATGCTGCCCAGCGGTCGAATTCTTTTGTCCGATAATTGACAGCATCATCTGTTGGTAGTGTTTCTCGATAATGTAAACGATGCAGATAGCCAACAGAACCAACGCTATGCATATGTACCAACTCGTTAACGTTGTTGTTACTACAATAATCGCAGTGTAAAGATCCCGCATCGTTTGTGGTAGGGGTGTTGTTGTCGTTCAAATGTGGTGTGATACTTAAACCGGTTGGCGGAAGGGGTTTTGATAATCAGACCGTAGCATGTAATAAGGACATCGCACGTTGTTCTTGTGCCCATATGTATTCCTTTGTGAGTAGGTACACAATAACTGACACAAATGTCGTCCACATACATATCGCGTAGTAACCGACGATGATGCAAACAATCACACCAAGTGTGATGTAAAGTGCAGTCAAATCCATTTATGTGGGTTGAAAGTGTTTCAAATGTTATTTACACTTTGCACCATACACAAAATTAAACGGGTTCACGTTGGTGCATTTCTTGCCGGCAAATGTACACAATGGTAGTGAAGATAACAATGTACAGCGTGACTACGCAGCATGCGACGGGCACCACTGCGAGAATTGCAAGTAACGAGTACATTCGGCAACAAGCCCACTCATGTTGCCGAATGTAAACGGCGATGCTCTTCAAATGGTGTTCACAACCACAGTCGCGTAGTTTGCGTCACCGCGATACGTAATCGACTTAACAGTCACGATGCGGTCAATCGATTGTTGGCACTTGTAGTTGCTCCACACGGCGTAGGCATTGGCAGCGACGGCCAGTGTGTAAGCGATGATTGCAGTCGTGCGGCCGGCGCCGATACGATTGACAACCCACCAGCCGGCGGATGCAAACCCAAGGATATTCAGGGCGCTGATAACGCCGCGAATTGGTGCATCGTCCTGGGCGCGATCGCGCTATGACGAGCGACGAGAGCGGAGCGATTGGAGAGAGTGCGCGGCATAGTCAACATGTGTGGTTGTCATTGTTGGGGGTGTATGAATGAGAGGATTTCAAATATGAATTGTCCTGGCAGTTGTATACGCCTTACCATGGTTGACGAGATCGATCTTGGCACTGGATATGGATTTGTTGGTAGTCGCGCGACACACACGAGTTATCCAGGATTGGTTGGTCGCATCTTGATGACTGGCTGTGTCGGCGCGACGGCTACATTGCTTTGGCAACGCAACCACATGACTGCTGGTGGTGTCCGTCTCGGGCTGGCGTCAATGGTCGTGATGTGGGCTTCAATGGGCATCGTGGCGTACGAAACGCTTACAAATTGAATGGTGATTTTTGTATTGTAGAGTCTCGTGATATTTGTATATGTCAGACGCTGCTAACGTTAGTAACGTGCTATCCGCATTGTGGGTACCAACTGCAGGCGGTGGTAGCGCGCGAATTAACACGGGCGGTGCGGCAACTGCTGGTCAAACTCTGTACCCGACCGGGCCGACCATTGCAACGTGGACGGATCTACGTGGCGAGATCGAATAAAAATGAAACATAGTGACTATATTTTATGATTTATAGTCCAAAGATGACTGACTATAAAGCGGTGCGCGAGGAAATGCGGGCGATGATGGAGGAATCCAGAGCATTACATGAGGAGATCCGCGCAAATACAGCCGCTGCCATCGCTGCCGCAGATAGCGCGGCCGCTTCAGCAGCTGCTACAAGGTCTATCTTGGAATCTACCCGCGACCAATACCGAATCTTTATGAATATATCAGAAAAAGGTGTGCCAATGGAGTTGACACCCCGGCGTCCTATTTGGATGTAAAATGAAATCTGTTTTATACCAGTGATTGGCAATGGACTCCGACGCCGCCAAGGCTGCCGCCGAAGCAAGGGAAATGCGCGCATTAAACGCCACGATTGCCTACCTTAACATACGGTATGCTAGGATGTGCGCGGCATATGCGCAGAGCGAAAAACGGTCGGCCCAGGGTTTTTGTAGTGAAAACGGCGTGCCGATCAAACCAGCCGCTTATACTCCTCCAGAATCTTACTCCGCGACGTCCAGTGCACCCAGTGGTGACCAGTGATCTCCGACTGCGCACCAAAGTATACGCGAATCGCTAATTTTATCATCGGGTGTAACGTGTAAAACACCGTACTGTCGCGGAGCTTGCCCAGTTCGTCCAATACTTTTTTGTTGGCTGATCTCATTTTGTACAACAGATCTCCACCATTAGTATCAGATAATAGACACGCCATTGATGGTTCCATTGCCATTGTGTTTATCACGCCCTGCCATGATTGGCGTATTGATCCATTATCCAACCACCGGATAAGCTGTTGTACAACAACGTTTCTACTGTCGACAATCTGGAACCATGTTTTGACAATATCGACTGTCCATGGGTCGATTGACGTGCCAGTTTGTACACAATGCATCAACAATTGTATCATCCGGCCATAGTCGCCGACATGCATAAGCATCAGGAGGTGCCGCTGCGCGTCAACGTCGATCGTGTGTATGGTCATGCGGTCGATGCGACCCTGTAGTGCCGCGATGACCCTAGGATCAATCTCCATATGGACGATGTCAATAACATCGGCCATTCTTACAATATACCTCATGTCTTGCCAACATATCGGCCGGTGATCCAATAGCTTCTGTCTTGTATGTCGGTGAATAAATCTGTCCATTGCTGATGCCAACAACTGCTTACATATTTCCTGCATATAGTGCACACCCGCATAACGAGTGTGTTCGCGGTCAAACCATATGTAAAATGCATCGCGTAGGACATACCTGTGGGATGACATGAGCGGGTAGTGTTAATCCCACCGGGCGTTCAAATTTACATATGAAGTGTGTCGTATACATATATCATCAGCTACTGACCTATGGAAACAATCAAGCGCGGTCTGCTGCTTGGTGCTGTCGGATACGCTGCAAGCATCCCCATGTACTCGGCTTGGCTTAATCCACTGCGTGTTGTCGCCGCACATGTGGTCGCATTCTGTTCGGTAAGTGCCGCGCACGAACTGGCTCCCTCAGTCTTTGAGAAGATTATTAGTTATGGTCCGGCATCACCGTTTATGCCATGGCAAATAGCATTTGGGTTCAACGCGGCTGCCCTTACATACATGGTGATGATTACATGTTATGCTGTCCTCGGGCTCAGCCCTCTAGAGGGTACATCGGTCGCCAAACTAGCCGGCTATCCGCTGTTGTTTGTTGTCACCGCGTTGTTTATGGACGGCCAGCGCAGCCGCCGTGTTGCGCAGGCCTTGCGTGCGGACTATGCCGTTGTGCAGATCGCCGCCAATATGGCACCGTACTATATGATAACATGGGTACTGAACCGGCTGTAGGGCACTGCGCCAATGCACCGCTCATTATGATACTTCAGCATATCTTTTTTGCTTAAGCATTTTGTAACAATGAACTGTGTGAACATGACAAAAACATACCGAAGCATCATGACGAGCGAAAACAATGAGCTGAATGAACGAGTTGGAGCGAGTGCGTCAGGTCGGACGGATACTGTCCTGCATTATTTTGTTGATGCTGTATGAGTGGTGGCCGACATTACGGATGTACTGGCTAAACAGGTCCTCCGTCGCGTCCTCGTAGTTTGTCGCGCCGATTGCGTTAATCAGGCGCTGCGATGCGTCGCGCGACTCCGCGTGGATCAGTGCGCCGAATCGCTCTGCCACACGGCGCGGAACCTTGGATGTGTCGATAACCGACGGTACGCCGTCGGAGTCATGCACAATATGGAAATCCCACGCGCCATTGTCGGCCCAGGCCGCGCCAGTAATGAGAAACATGCTGACCGCCTGGGTAACCATCAGGTCGCAGTGGCGAATAGGGCGGCGGGCCGCATGTATGTCATGGATGTGGCGCATAACTGCGCGCATGGTAGTGGTGTCCACGTCCAAATTAAGCTCGCGGTATTCGCCGGTGCGGGCCTGGCGCAACATCTCATGGGAAGTCGCGCGGAACTGATTGAGCCAACCCATGTGGTGCCCGGGAAAGGCGGCCGGTCGCGAAAGCACTGCGACAATAGGCGTGAGCATTGTGTGGTGGTGTGGCTTAGCATATAAAAAAGACAACCACAGTTCAAATGTAGTTTCACAGGAGCCAACCATCAAATTTTTCCAGTCCGTACATGAATGTTGACACAACCGTATGTTGGACGTTGGCCTTCAGCATCATCTCAATGAATGTGTCAATGGCTGAGATCTGGTCAACCACAACTTGCATGCGGCCGTGCAGGAGCAATTGGCTGGCCTTATAGTCCTCATGATCGATAACGTGGCTATACATGTAACGGTGTTGGAGAACGTCAACCATATGGTTTAGCTCACGTAGTTGGCGACGATAGTCTGATTTGTGTACGATCACACGAACCAGTTCGCACAGTATGTCAGACTGTCCATATGTATTAAAAACACTGCACACAACGGTGTCGAGAATGCCATTGCCGAGGCAAACACGCGTGACTGCATCCATAAGCTCGGCGCGGCTGCCATTGTTGGTGACAGTGATTACATTGTTGTTGCCATCCAATGCGCACTCGGATTGGTCAGAGTCGACAGCTGACGGGGTCCACCCACGGAGGCTGCGCGCCCAATCGGCGGCCACGACGCGAATACAAACTACGCGTTTGTCTGTGATCTCTTGGAGGGTACTGCGTTCGTTGGGAAATCGCCAGTCAGATACAATGTGACTGTAGTCGGGCGCCGTATTAGCGCTCGCGACGGTCGCTTTAATCCAATAATTGGGATCAGACTCGCGCATGCGGGCGCCGTGGTCAATGAGTAACTGACGGTGTTGCTCCTTGTAGGGAGTGTCGGTCATCAGCCGTTTATAGTCCAGGCCGTGCTCTTTGGCACATTCCTGTTTCACCGCCGCGGCGAAACTCAGGCGTTCGGACTTCTGGCTCATGATTGTCGCGATCATGTCGGCGACGGTGTCCTTACCGGCGTAGCGCTTGCCGGACACGAGAAACCACAGTCCTTTGAATGAGTCGGCCATGGTGTATACAGTGGCGAGCGTGATTCAATTTTATGACGTTACAATGCACATCGTGCACAGTACATAAAACCCTACCATTTTAGAGTACACAAAACCCTACCATTTTAGAGTACACAAAACCCTACCATTTTAGAGTACACAAAAGTAGCGAACTACTTTAATTTTTTAAAGGGGGCGGAGAGTAACGAAGTTGTGATATCCACTATTGATGGTTTTGACGACATGTCGTCTACCACCCATGGCGATTTCCATTCCGTCACACACGTTTTTGCACCGGAGACCGCACCCTCCGGTTGAATCGCATTGCAGCGAGCAGCAACAGACGCACGACAGAGTTGCGGTCGACACTTCGTATCCGAGCACATAATTGCTTTCGTAACACTTATTGCATGTTTCGTTGGTGCAACCAGTACCATCGTTGTAGGGGCATTGGGCGGCATTCTTGCGAGCAATACGCGCGGTCGGAGACATTGAATGAACGGACTGAATGCTAACCGACGATCTGAGAGGGCTGCTAACCGAGGAGCTCGGCGAGCTACCAGCAGTCATGCTGAGCAGACTGCTGGTAGCGGATGCAGCGGACGTAGCGGGAGTAGCGGACGTAGCGGGAGTAGCGGACGTAGCGGACGTAGCGGATGCAGCGGGAGTAGCGGACGTAGCGGGGGTAGCAGATGCAATCAAAGAGGCCATCTTTTGCATAACATCCGGATTAGAACGCAACATGTTGAACATTTCGGCAAACGGATCAGACGCAGCGGCCTTCTGAGCAGCAGCCAAGTCAGCAGCGGCCTTCTGAGCAGCAGCCAAGTCAGCAGCTGCTTGGTCAGCAGCAGCTTGAGCAGCGGCTTGTTGAGCGGCCAAGTCAGCAGCGGCCTTCTGAGCAGCAGCCAAGTCAGCAGCGGCTTGGTCAGCAGCGGCTTGGTCAGCAGCGGCTTGATCAGCAGCGGCTTGGTCAGCAGCGGCTTGATCAGCAGCGGCTTGGTCAGCAGCAGCCTGATCAGCGGCGGCCTTCTGAGCAGCGGCTTGTTGAGCAGCAGCCTGGGCAGCAACCCGAGCAGCGGCTTGAGCCGCAGCATACTCAACAGCGTTCTTCTGAGCAGCAGCACGATCAGCTGCGGCCTTCTGAATGGCAGCCTGATCCGGAACCGGAGCAACGAATGGAGTGTTGCTGGGGAGCGTGAATGCGGAAGTGGTGTTGGCGGCGTTGAAGTTGAATCCAGTGCTCGACAGAACGGATGTAGGCACTGGAGTAAACTGCGGAGCGTTCATGGACAACCTACCTGTAGTAGGAGCAGTAAGCGCGCCCGTGGAACCAGTATGGAAAGATGGCACGAACGCAGGCTGAGTAGGCACGAACGCAGGCTGAGCAGCAGGAGTAGCAGGCGCAGCCTGAGCGGCAGGCTGAGCGGCAGCCTGAGCGGCGGCAGCCTGAGCGGCGGCAGCCTGAGCGGCGGCAGCCTGAGCGGCGGCAGCCTGAGCGGCGGTACGGGTAGGGACACGTGCGCCATGAACAACTGGAGTCAACAGGTACAGCGCAAACAGGGGGAACGCAGTAGTGTCGACAAGAGTCATCGCATGCAGAGCACCGGAGAGGTGCACGTTGACCATGTCAGTCAAGTCTCGGGGGAGATTGTACACGTTGAATCCCTTCTTGGCCGGGAAGCTAACGACGGTATCGCGACCGGAAAGCTTGCCAAATTGGGCTTCGGAAATGAGGCGGAAGCATGCGGAACAGTTCGTGTTGCCGCAATTGCAACGGGAGTCGGAGGAGCGGGCGATAACGACGCGGATAACAAGCTGGGACTTATTGGCGGGGTTCATCGTAAACGGGTTGGGGTGGGGCGTGAAAGTAAGGCTAATAGGAAGGTTTAACAGACCACCCAAATCAATTTTATTTTTAGGGTACCCCCTACCTCTACAAAAGGAGCCTACGGGTCCATCAGTCCCTAGGCTGCAGGCTCATAGCCCCAAGGCTCCACACGATATCCTCCGTATAAGCCCCAGTATATGCCCCAGCATAAGCATCAGATGGGACATAGCCTGGGGGCCAGGGGTTAATGGGATCCGCCCATCCAGAGTCTATTGCCTCTGGTAGTTCGTTATCCCACATGCACACGTCATCATCCGGAAAGTGATCAGCAAGATCACCTGGGTCCATAGACATAATTAGACGTAGACCGAGTGCGTCAATTAACGGCCGTTGTGGATCAATTTTTATGTCAGTCACTGTGCCAACCGACCGACTTAACTGGACCCTGTGTCGACCGCCCAGTGTAGTAGATCCCTGTGTCGACCGCCCAGTGTAGTAGATCCCTAGACCCATCCAGTCTTGTACTAACAAAAAATGTTTACCCATAGGTTGCTAGCATTAACAGCTATAGCAGCAGTAATGTTTGCCGGGTGGTGTGGGCCTACGATCGTCCAAATAATGACTCCGAGTATGCCACAGCAGCCTAAACACACCGTGCCAAACCAAGCTACCACGATAAGCAGAAAGCAACCCTCATCCAGGCCCATACTACCACGCATGATGTACAGGCGTCATAGTTCAATTATGCCCCTATTGTACGTATCGCACGGGACAACTTGACGCAGAAACCAACAAACGCCGATGATAACCCACATACACATACACAGGTTGATAGTCAGGATCAGCAGCACGATAGGGAGGACGGTATTTGGGTCAGTCATGATGCAATTGTGTATACCAGGCTATGCTGTTCAATTTCCGATCTCCACGCTGTAGATTACGTCGCCGACAACCAGCGCGTCGTCCATCCCGCCAACGACCCCTATGCGTTGACCGTCAATAACCTCAATAAAGGCATCAGTGACGTCTTCGCGATCGTCCAGCATTATCATCCGGCCGTCAGCAAGTGCAACATCCCCGTCCCTGCCAGTCATAACCCCCTCGATGTTTAGATCTGTGTGTTGTGCCTCGGCGTCGACACCATCGCGGGTAAACCATATACGGATAATACCAGGATGCCCGCGCAGCCCGATATACTTTATGACCGCATCCTGTTGCACCGCATACCAAGTACCGTGCGTACTGTGTGTCACATCACCTACACCAAGCAGGTCACCCGCGTCGAGGACGACGGACCCTGTGGGGGTCCATAGGCACAAATGCCGCGGGTCGCCCGGGCGGGTCCACAGCACATTTGAGCGGTCCGCGGCGACTAATTGACCGTCTGTAGTGACACTCGCGCGCGAAATTGCACCACTTTTCGGGTTAAATAGGCACAATTCGATGCCATTTTCCCCGGTGTAATACCGCGCGAGGACGACATCGCGGTGTTTGCGGTGCTGGGTGAATGTCCGCGTGGCCTTACTAAATGTGTACTGCGGGGTAAACATGACACGATTGCCATCATGTACTTTGCGTATTTCGCTGGTAGAGTAAACCAGTAGCGTAGTGCCGTCATCTGTGATAGTGTAGTCATTGCCGATCTGGGCAATATAAAGCGAGCCGTCGCTAATCTGACCATTGCGGATAACCTGCGAGCCCGTGCGAGTCCATATATCTACTGTTCCGTCGCTGTTTGTTACAAGCAAATTGTCGCAACAAGTGTATATTTCAGCGGCGTCCGCAAGACTGAATAGTTTTGTGAGTGTGACTCTCATTGTAGAGCGTGCTTAAATTATCGGGGATATTTACCGAACACAAATCGTTGGCTGCAGGGATTTGTAACACAAATCGTTGGCTGCAGGGATTTGTAACACAAATCGTTGGCTGTAGGGATTTGTAACACAAAAAACTACGCCAAGCTCACTCCACTAACCGCATCCACTCGCGGCCGAGTTGGTTTTCGCCGACAACAGCAATCGTACCATAAACATATGCAGCCTGGTCCGGTGGCGACAGCCCGTAAATGCGTGTTTGTTCACACTGGTCCGGATATGTACACACAAGGCAGCCCTGCCATCTAAAGTCGGCCGGCTCCTGGGTGACGCCCTGTGGCGCGTAGATGATGTAGCAGTCACGCAGGTCGTTGAGGGTATTGGCAACGGTTGGGTACTTTGCGTATTTGTATGCGCAGATCGCCCGCTGGACTGTCAACTGGATCGCAGATAACTGGGATTCCTCGCGCGGAGTAAGTCCGGCGACGGCCACCGCTGCGATAGCCTCAGAGTGCAGTCCACTGCGTGCATTGTTTACAAACAGTCCGGCATATTCAGCTAACCATTTGCGTCGGGCCGGCTTGTGTTCGCCCGCGGCAAGCTGTGAGAACGTTTCGCCCCATAATGCGGCAACTCCATCGCAATAGATGTTGCCGCCAAGGACAATGTCGCGCGGCCAATGGTTGGACAGTGGCCAGTATTGGTTTGCGTCGGTAACGACTGCGTATGCGGTTTTAGCGGCTGAACGCATGGTGTTGGTATGATTAATCCGCGTCCCATTTCAATTGTATGGTAAAAAACGAATCTCTATGGTGAATGTAACACCATGGCGAATGCAGAGTACCGCTACGAAATGGACCGAACGAAGCGATTTGGACCGAGGCCTTGCCGAGGGACAATGAGCTGAGGGAGGGAATGAGCGCAGCATCATGTTTACCTTAGATCAGGCCGGTCACGCGTTGCATGTGCTCGATCGCATCTGCAGCAGCCATTTGTTGCGCATTGCCGCCAGCGCGCAAATTATGTGTGCGAATGAACGGGAGGTTATGCTTGTCATCCATGATCTCGCGCTTCGGCTTTCCATCGGACGACGGGGAACCAAAGATGAAACCGTCGGCCGACTCGGTGCAGTCGGTCCAAAGACCGAGTAGGTGTTCGCGATCATCATCGACGATATCCGTGCGCAGCTTGATGTTGTCGCGTACTGCGTACCAAGTACACTCATAGAATGGGACAGGGTCCCAATGGTCAACCCGCTCAAACACCGAAGCGAGCACCGTAATCGGCCCGTCCGCCGACAACTTAAGGATCATAGTCGTGTATTCGGCGACCTCCTTCTTGCTCCATTGGTCATCGTCATCTTGGTCAAGGAATCGGCGAATGGTGTCCATTGGTGGGTGAGTGTGGTGGATGAGTGCGGGTATCCAGTGTAGATATCGCGACGGTAATTCAAATGTATTCCGCCCACATTTGAACTAACCTTACCTATATAAACCCTAGCACTCATTCATCCACGCTCGTCCTTCTACAATGGACACCCTGCGCGGGCTACTGTCAGCCATTGTCGCGCCGTGGAGGCAAACTGAACCGGAGATCCATATTGACCACACTGGGGATTTTGGTCAGGATGAGTTGCTTGACCACATCAAGGCCGCCCTGCGCGTTAATGAGCACAGGATAGTAGCCCCGTCAACATACTCGGTTAAGCCTGAGGGTTCTTCTCCATACACATTTGTATTTACTGGAGATCATGACGGCCGGCCTGTCGCCCGCATTGCGATTACGCACGGCCGGCCTCTCGGTTGGCGCGAGTCGGGCGGGGTTCTGCATACTGATATCCCAGCGTCCAAACACCGCGTCAACGTGGATCGGGAAGGGTGCATGGAACAGTTTAGGCACAACATTGCATCGATTGTTTGCGTGCTGGAACATCGGCGACGTTTTTAACCTTGGTCTTTACCCCATACTAGTATACCCCTCATGGTCAGCGCAGAGTGTGCTGGATTAGCTTGGTTTTTGTTTGCGGTTTACTACTACCGCGACAAGGAATGCCACCTGATACTAGCCTATGCGACAGCGATATCACAGACCGTCATGATGGTATTGGACGCTGTACGCCTGCTCGGGCTGACTGCGGCCGACGTGGGTATGCTGTTGGCTATAGCCGCATGCGTATTGGCTGGTAGGGGTCTACACCCATGGTTTAGAGCTCGCCTGAGCCAGCTACAGGCCGCAGTCTAGTTGACCCAGGGGTCTACTACACTGGACGGCCGGCCCAGGGTCCAGTTAAGTCGGTCGGTTGGCGCAGGGACCGACATAAAAATTGAATTATCTATGATCCTATAATCCTATTCAGTAGTGTGTGCATCCCCTTCTCCTCGCAATGCACACGCCCTACTCGGAACAGCGCTCAAATACTGGCGGATCCGGCGGTTGTTATGTTGTTGACATACCCGATTACTCAGATACGTGTTTTGACCATGCAAATGACATGTTCTGAGTTCGCCAGTATTTGAGCGCTGTTGTTTTTTCGCACTACGTGGGAACGCGTATTGCCCAAAGTGACACCCGGCCGCTGTTATGCTCCCTAATGGACAAAAATGTGACCAAACAAATCAACCCGGATTAACCTACTAATCGACGTTCAAGAGCCGTCTGCGAGTGTCTGAGAGCCTTGACAACATACTTGGTATGTATCCACTCCAATACACAAAAGTAAGACAGTCGGATTTTAATGGTTTATGTGGCCGTGTGTGGCCTTTTTTATCCCGGCTGTCCTACTAGTGTATGGTAGTGTTTTCCTTAATGTAAATTACCCATGGGCGCATCTATAGATGAGGCCCGCGGGGAATGACAGATCCGGGCGGAACCAGTTAACGCCCGAGTGATCATACTGGTATTTGCGCCCGCAGGTTGCCGTCCCGGTCATTGTCGCAGGGTTAATCACAACGTGACACTTTGGTCGGACTCCGGTTTGCGTGCGCCGGTGACTACACCGCCACTTAAACGTGCGGAGTATGTCGTTATCGGCCACAATCATCTTGTCAATGACAGCGTCCTGGAGTACACGGCGGAACCGGTCGTCGACAAGATCCTCAACGCCGGGCGGGAGTGGCGCATCACTGCCGTACGCCAGGAGATAGTGGTCATCGTCGCTATAAACGGACACTCCGCGACGGGGCTCCGTTTCGACAGGCATGGCAGGATAAATACCCTATGGGGTCATTCAATTATAGTGGGTATATTCGCGCAAAGTGGAAAAAATGCGTGGTGTGGCTTACTACTGCAAACATTACGCAGGCTGCAAACATTACGCAGGCTGCAGATACCCGAGAGTATTGGGTTGCACCTCGGCCACAGACACAATCATGTCACGAACCATCGTAAGGTGCAACACAACGTGTACTTCCGGGTTGACGCGCCGGCAAACGCTTAGTTTCGTTGCACCGCCGAACCGGTCGCCAACCTTGACTACTGTGCCACGCTTAAAGACATAGTCATCACCGGTGTACGCTGGGTGAGTAAATTCGGCGCCGGAATTGGCAATCAAACGCGCCGCCGAAGGGGACACACGTTCAATGTCCGTGACCGTCAGCAACGCGTGCAGGACATCAAAATCCTCCACGTAAACTGACGGCATGCGCAGGATGCCATCCTCCGGTTTGTATCGCGTCATTGAGAGCAATTTTCCGTCGACATAGCGCACCCCATTGTAACAGTGGACGGTGATCCCGGGCGTGGCCATGTTGTGATGACGTATAGTAGGTCGTGGGCGATTTCAAATGTTTATTGTCACAGTCCCGCCATTAATAGTGATATGCAGGTGCCCGTATGTGTAGTCTGACGAGTCTGACAGGCTATCACTGCTAGATGTACGTGAGCTGCTATCACTGCTGCTAGAGCTACTAACGCTGCTGGAGCTATTGCTGACACTTGATCCACTACTACTCACACTACTAGAGCTAGCTGCATCAGCAGCATCAGCTGCATCAGCAGCATCAGCAGCCATCCTACCCATTGCCCGCATAAAGTTTACCTCACTTGCACGGATCTGCGGCACACTGTAACTATTCGAGATGCGCCGCTTAACATGCTCCAGGATATCCAAGTGCCGGACGACGGTTTCGGTGTATGCTGGACTGTCCTTTGGTAGATTTTGTGCTGTAGTCCCGTCAGCCTTTGTGTGGGTGCCTAGATATTCTAGCGTTAGGTCATACGTGTACTTTGCCGCGGCGTTGCGGCCTGTAAACTGTTCATACGCGTTATACTTTCGCCCATACTTGGCTTCGTACGCAATGGTAAATGCTGTAAAGATGTCAGTTGTTGCGTCATCTCCTGCTGCAGGAGATACGCTACGTATCGATTCGCATCCGCCGCCGCGAATTGGCGACTTCATTAGCGCGGCCGTGTCATGCACGCGGATAATCTCCTCCAGTACCGGCATGAATGTCGCTTGCATGACCGCGACGGACCATTTATACATTATTTCAACCGGCGAATAGGTGCGAAATGGCCGCATAAAGCCGCCGCGGCTGTACTCCCGGGTCTTGTCATGTCGCGTGCGCCCGGTGTACTGTCCGATGCAGGTTGTGACTTCGCATTGGTAATCTGGTTGCGCAAAGTAGCATGTAATCGCATAATAAAGCGAACTACTGGGGTCCAGAGTGTTTACTGCCGCGACGTAAAGGTTTACGAATGTGTCAAAGGGCATCGGATTTCGGCGCTGTACGGCGGCTGCGGTGATTGCCCGAGTGAGTGCGATGCCCGGCCGCGGGTCGCGCTCGCGTTTAAGGGCCGCCGCTAATGTTTGCAGTTTGGCCTCCATTGTTAAGTGTAAGAGTATACACTAGTTTGTCCAAGTAGTGTAAGAGTATACACTAGTTTGTCCAAGTAGTGTAAGAGTATACACTAGTTTGTCCAAGTAGTGTAAGAGTATTATACTTACGCTACAATATATGCTGCAATAAGTATAAACCTTCATACACTAGTTTGTACCATGAGCACGGAGGGTATCGGCAATGAGTTTATGGCCGGCACGGTGCGTGGTATGGGTATGGCCGCTGGCGGCGCGTGGTACTCAAGCACGTGGCTTTATGTTGTCGTGATCATTATTGTTGTTTACTACTTTCACACAAACCCGCCGCAACATATCATGATGGCGTTAACCGGCAAGTCAACGGGATGGGATCAGTTTACCGGCAAGTGGTATGCGTCAAAGCACACAATCAAGCTTTCGTCGGACGCCAAGACATTTACGCGCGACGGCAAGGACGTTGACATCGAGGACGGCCACATCTACGCGCTCGCTGGCCTTCCAAAGGTACGGTTTGACGCCGAGTTGACCGATGGTGTACTATCGCATGTTTTCATTATACACAAGGGCAAGAGCCTGGCTGTGTCAATCGACGGAGGCAAACCTATTGTGTACTGGAAGGATAAGCGCAAGGCTGCTGCGCAGAAATCGTAAAAAATGTAGACGTTTTCACCACGGGTGGTAGCCACCACAATGGTTGCAAGGCTTCTTGGTGGGTTCGTCAACAGTGACAGCGACGCCCGTGTCGTCATCCGATTGGTCGTCGTCGGCATCGTCAGACTGCTCGCTGGCGTCGTCGGACTGGTCATCATCAGACTGGTCACTGGCGTTGTCATCGCTGTCACTGCCATCACCAGTCGTAATGCCCATCATCGTGGCGAGCTCGGTAATCTTGCCACTGCAGTCCTTAGCTCCGTTGAAGTAAGGGACGTGGTCAATAGCCAGCTTGAGCATACCGTCAAGCGCCGCGGCGTAATCCGCCTGGGCGGTCGTCTCAACCTTGTCGAGGTCATCAAGAATCGCACTGCGGGCGTTGTTCATCACTCGGACAACGGCAGGGTTGGAGGTCTTGGGGACAGCAGCAGCCATTGCGGCAACATCCTTGCGGGTGTCAGCCATCATAGCGGCGGCTTCGGCAAACGCAGCAATCGACTGATCGGCATGCGAGCGGGCGATCGGGGTCTGCTTGATTGACTGATAGGCAGTCTTGCTGGCGAGCGTGGTCTGATTAGCAGCGGCCATCTTTAGTGGAGGGTAGGGGTATCTTATAAGGCCTATATTTCAATTGTTTTTTGTACGGTAGGTGGCCACTACTCGCTTCGCCAAACGATCTTTTGTGCTGATGGATACCAGATCGGATCTTCACTACGCAACGGGCCGCGGATGCCGACCGGGCCGGAGGGCGGTTTGGCCAACCAGTCAACATTTGCCAACCAATTATACTCATTGCAAGCGGCCTCAAGATCACGGAATGCCTTACGGACGCTGTCAATATGCGCCGAGCGACGTGCCTCCAATTCATCGTCCGCAGTTTCCGCAGCTACTGCAATGCCCCTGCGGTATTCAGATTCGCCGCCGCACCGGTCGTATTCGGCCCACAGATCATTGGCGCGCTTGGACAGCTCGTTGATGCGGTTTGCCTCCGCGCGGATTGATTCGATTACGGTATCCATTATTTTGACTGCACTATGTATCGAAATGACAAAAAATGGGGTGGTGAGGGCTTTACTGGCCAGCTACTGTCCAGCAGTAGCAGTCTTGCCGTCAGCGGTGACTGACTCAGCAGTGGGCGGTAGTGAGCATCCCGACTCCTGCATCACGTTGGCTGCGGGTGCTGCAACTGCAGGCACAGCAGTCGCAGCCATCGGATGTTGGACAATGATCGGCACGGCGGTGCTGCGGGCCAGCTCACTGTTCGTGAGCATGTCGATCCCCTTGGCGATCTTGTTGATGTCCTCAATATGGGTGTTCTTCATCGTGGTGATGTTGGCAATGACGTCGGCCAGGCCAGCCACTTGGATGCCGTTGGAGTTGGCAAATGACTGTGCGGCGTTGAGCATGCTGAGCACCGCGTCAGCCTTCTCGGCCTTTTCGGCATTTTGCATCATTGCCTGGACGGCATCACCAATGGGACGTGACAGGGACATTGCGGCTAATAAGGGTATTTATACATGTCCGGAATTCATATTTAGATTGATTGTCCTAAGCGCGTTCCCTCACTCTGATCTCGCGTTGCTCGATCTATCGTTCGATCATCGGTCAGTACACTGCACTCTGTACCGGACATCGATGTTGCTGGCGAATGCGCTGATATTAGGGCAAAAAATATAACGGTTTCAGGTGTGAGCAACACCGATGTCCGTCGCGCAGTGGACTGAGCAGCCGAGCGGAGCAATGCGTAGCGAGGTCTGCGAGGGAACAAGCTTAGGACATCAGTGCACGAAGGAGTGCTTCTTCTCAAGCATCATGCCCGCGCCGTCGGTGCCGGTGGCCATGCCGCTCATCGGGTTCATGGCAGCGTCAAAGGACACAGTGTAAATGACAGTGCCCTCCGTAGCGGAGACAATGAGGCAGCGGTTCTCGGGGTAGAAGGCAACCTTTGCGTTGGGGAGCTTGGGGACGGTCCACTTGCCGTCAACAACGACAGCGGTTTGGAGGACAATCTGCTCGCCGGTCTTGAAGCCGAAGGTGTACTCGGTAGTCTTCTTGGTCTCGCCGATGTTGGTCACTTGGACGAGGGTCTTCTGAGCCTCGGCAGCGGCCTTCTCGGCGGCAGCGCGCTTCTCAGCAGCAACCTTCTCGGCAGCAGCGAGCTCGCGAGCGAGCGTCTCGGCCTCGGCAGCCTTCTTGGCGGCAAGCTCAGCGGCAAGCTTGTCGGCGGCAGCCTTCTCAGCAGCGGCCTTCTCGGCAGCGAGCTTGTCAGCGGCCTCCTTGGCAGCCTTCTCAGCGGCAGCCTTCTTGGCGGCCTCGTAGTTGGCAACGAGACGGTCGCACGCGTCGGCGCAGGCGTTGGCCATCTGCGCGGCCTTGGTCAGCAGAAGTGCAACCGCGCGCATGTCATCGCCCTGACCCTTGACGGTCTTCAGGGAGTCCTCGGCAGCGTCGTACTTCTGCGCGAGACCGCGGTCCTGGGCCGCCTTGACGAGATTCTGAATAGTATCAAAGGCCTCACTGGCAAACTCCACGTTGTCAAGGTGGTCGTTGGCCACGATGAGCGAGCCGCGGATCTCCTCGTTGGTAGCCGGAACGTTGAATGGTGTGGTGGGTGCTGGGACAGCAGGTGCTTGGGCCATGGTAGGGGTCTGTGAAAGTGGTGTTTCAGAGAGTACCTAGCCTGTATCTAATTCAATTTTATTTTCCCAAATGGCCTATTGGCTATAGTCACGGATAGGGGGTTTGGCGAATCGGGCGGCATATTGGCGGGTCGCGGGCGAGTGAAATCGGGCCGGGGTCGATACGGGGCGTAGGGTAACGGCACAACCCGCGGGTTGCGCCATAGCCAACCCCTCACCAATCTCCCGGAGGAGGGCGTTGCACTTGCGGATGCTTATCTGGCGCAGCAGGCAGGACCGCTTAACTGCCGTATAGGCCATCGGGTCGGCGCATTTGGCCACGGCCGCAAGGTAGGCCTCGCGCGGACTGTCAGTGTCACTACTACCCATACACCGGACATAGTCCTGCCACCGTTCATACGTTTGGGCGCTATCAGGGTCATCGTGCATCATTGTAAACAACTCGGCATCGGCCGCGCAGTCACTAAATGCGCGCTCATTTTCCTCGATCGCCTCATCAAATGCGTCCGCAAAGGGTTCACGGTCGGGAAAAACGCGCATATACTCGGCTACAATCTGACTCGTGGGCATAATTTCAGGCACAACATAGCCGGAGATTGGGTTTTGGCCACTCTTTGCGCGGGAGTAAATATCCGCGAGGCAAACGAGGGCAGCCGCGGCGGCATGGGCGATGCGGTCCTTTAACTGCGGATTTGCACCGACACACGCGGCTGTCATGAGTACAAGGTGCGAAACCTTTAGACAGGCCAACCCCTCAGACACACAGTAGGCATAGAAAGCCTCGGCGACTGCATCATTGCTACCACCGGCGTCCATTCGCTCCATAAACTGTCCAAATTCACCGCACTGTGTCATTGCCGCAAGGACATCTGCGGGCATTGCCGGCGCGGCCGCCAACCATCGGCTAAGCAGCGCCGGCGCACTACCGAGTACTGGTTGTGGGTCTACGTATGTTGACATGGTGTATAGTACTTAACTCTAACAATATACTTTATACCGGTCAATCCGAAAATATTGACCCAATTGAGGGTGTCAAACGCACACCGGAAAAGATCTCCGGGCTAGCCAACGCCGGCAGATCAGAGACGGAACGTAGGGGGTGTGTGGTTTGTTGGCTACCCAAACTACCCATTGTACTTTGGCCCCCGGGTGTCCACAACGCCGCGGACTCCTGTGACGGCATATTTCCACGCACTAATCTCCGTATATCCCGGCCGTCCGCCAGCCGGTGCACAATCTTAACCAACCGACGCGCCAGACGGTAAACGGCGGAATCGCCCACTACAAGGTCAATATAAACGTGTTTGTTGACGCGCCGGATGCCACATTCGGCGGCCGAGTCCACGGGTACAATATGCATTCGTGCCTTTGTGGACTCAATCACCCCATTTGCCCCTAGGGTAAACGGCGTTTCCGTCACGGTCTCGAGCCACTTTCGGATTTCGTTTGTACCGGGGTCCGTGCATTTGCATGTATGACACGTATTCAGGCCGTACTCAAGCACATAGTCGGTACGGACACTGTGCACATGTCCGGCCGGGCACTTTGTCTGTATCGTGGGTTGCATTTCGCCGCGTTTGTTGGAAACGGGCGATGCGAGTGTCAAACCGCCGGCGAGCTTTTCCTCGATCCGCGAGCGATTATCATGACACGCGATGCGCTCAGGCGTGGGCTGTGATAGTGGGGTTACGGCGTGTGTCACTGCTGGCGTTGCTACATTACTTACCGTAGGCATCGCTATGGGTGTTGGTTGTGTCGATGCCACCACAGGCGGGATATATGCAGGTCCACGCGCACGTGGCTGGTCAGATATCCGCCGTGTAATCATCTCATTACGCATAAACTTGCCCAAATCACCACGACTCCTCACTGTGCACCCGTTTGCGATCGCAATACTACGCGCCTTTTCCATAAACATTATCTCAGAAACCGCGCGCGATTCAGTCAGGAGTGGGTCCTCATAGATTGGCGCTTGTCGGGGTTCCAGCTTGACGCTACGCATCATCGCGGCGTACTCATCGCGATGAAACTGTTCAACGTCACTATGCTGCATGTTATGAATATAATTACACAGCACAAAAAAGCAATTGGTAAACACTCAGCTGACATGTGGGTCTATTCCATATAGGCTGAGTATGGTGTATCCGCGCATACCTTTAATTTTATGTGAATATGGTGGTATTTCTGGATAATCGTGAAACATCTTCTTGTAGGCTGAGTCCGTGTTACAACCCCATCTCCCGGCGGCGCCAACGATAGTTAGCCATAATGGGAACTCGCGGCCGAGTATTGCCTCAGCCACGCATATGGACAGCCACTTTTGGTCAATCGGAAGCATGTGTTCAGGCACAAATCGCAACGCTCGGATAAACTCACCCGTGTAATTCTTGTAGCGATTTAATGGTGGGAAATCACGTGCATGTGCGTCGCATTTGCCGCGCACAGCATGGCAAATCGTCATGTTTTCAATATGGAACATAAGAAAGGTCCACTGTCCGTATTCCCACTTGTTTGCAAGGTACATCCATCCGGGCCCATCAAGAACCTCCCTTATAGCATCTATCGTGCAATCCAGTTTCATTCCGGTGGAAACAATCATTTGCAGAGTGGACATTTCGCGGTTAAAGGAATAAATGTCGTGTACGTATCTAAAGGAGTTGATATGTGTTTCACCGATGACATAGTCGTCCACGGGTATCTGCTGCATGGTGGGTTTGTTCAGTCTGACAGATGTTTGTTAACCATTATTAATCATGGGCTTATCAACCACCAAGTTGACAGGAATTAATAACTCGTCACTCACTTAACGAATCATTGTTAAGCACCGCCTCAACGAGCAGGCGGAGGGAGCTGCCACTCCCCGCAAAGGTGTTTAAGCATAATGTTTCGAGCGCCATTATAATCACGATCCACGCAAAGTCCACACTTATCACAATTATAGACTTTGTTTGGTCCAAGATCCTCCTTTATCGTACCACACCGAGTACAGGTCTTACTGGTGTAATATTCTTTACAGAGAATCAAGTTACGTGAATACTTTTCCGCCTTATGAATCATTATCTGTCGGAATTTGTACTGCGAGCTTAGCATCATGGCACTGGACACGGAGCTTGATAATTTCTCCGTTCCAACCATTCTCGAAGTCTTCATTTCCGGCAAAAGTATGGTTTGGAAGTTCTCCATGAAGAACAGTGCCGTTTTGTGGTGCATGTCCTTCACAATGTTACGGGCCTTTAGGCGTAATGCGGCGGCCCGCTTCTTAAGCTTGCAACGTAGGTAATAACGATCGCATTTTTCGGCCTTTGCAAGGAGTTGATCCGACTGCTTAATCAGCGGAAAGGCACGTGGTAGCCACGCATCGCCTGCTGCGCCTGCACAGGACTCAGAATAAAACGTAGCCAATGTTCGCACTCCGGGGTCAATCGCAACGACGTTATCGGTCTTTGGAGGTTTGTTCACCTTCTCCACAGTTTGCGGCATATAAATGGTGAATCTGCCCTTTTGTCGATCCCAAGTAAGTTTGCAAATCTGTGTTGAACGATACGCTACGCGGGACGTTTCTAAGACCTCGTCAAGAAAGCGTTTCTTATCGGCCTTCTTTGCGGAGAGTGTACTGCCTTCTCCGGTATAGAACGGTCCGATCTGCTTTCGTAGACTCCTAGCGTGGATAATGCCATCGGCCATATTACGTCCGTCGATTGAGATCGTAGTAGTAAGGTCCTTACAATCTCGGAATTTAAGTGCGTAATTTTCCTCGCCTTTGTTTGGATCTTCGCCATTGCGAACGTTCCAGTATTGACGTGTCGCCTTGGCCTTAAGAAACGCCTTAACTGCGTTTTTAGCCTCAAACACGGAGTACTCAAACGAAGTATTCGGCATGTCGCACTCTGCAATACGATCTGCGAATACGGACTTTAACTCGTCACGAACGGTGTACTTTCCTGGCGGATTAGGCTTCTTAAACTCTGCCAAGGCCGCATTATAAACGTGACGACTAAGGTCAATCCACTTCTTAAAGACTCGGGCTACGAACCATGAAAGGTTAATCATCGGGATAGTCCTCGCCCGGATCAGCTCGGTATTTTCGCATCCCGTGGGCTTTAGCGGCAAATGATGTAACGATTGTGATGATATCGTCTGCGAGTTCTTCTTGTGGAGAATTATCTTCGGATTTGATAATGATGAGTTCCACTCCGTGGAATTCGCAAATCCGTGCGAAAAGGTCGTAACCAAACCTTCCAATTCTGTCCTTTGAATAAGCGGCAATTGCTGTGATCTCTCGGCGCATGATGCGTTCCAAAAGCCTTTGCATTCCGGGTCGATTGTAGTGTGTACCGGATGAGACGTCTGAAACGACTTCGTAAGTTGGGTATTTGCGTTGCATAAAGGTTTGTTGTCGTTGCAGATCGGCTCGTTGCTTGGCGCTTGACACTCGACAGTAGACGACTTTGTTTTCGACTGGCTTAGGCTCTGGA
The DNA here is from genome assembly GCA_964652995.1 of uncultured Flavipsychrobacter sp. GTDB lineage: Bacteria > Bacteroidota > Bacteroidia > Chitinophagales > Chitinophagaceae > Nemorincola. The sequence continues at coordinate 37,521 of CAZZCR010000035.1, forward strand.
TCGACGACTGCTGCGGCGGCTGCAGCTCCGTTGTCGGCGGCGTTATCAGCGTTAGCTGCGTCGGCTGCGGCATTAGCCTGGAGCAAGGCTCGGATATCGGCAATGTTGTAACGCCTTTGTCCGGCTTGAGTACGGTGCGGCGTAATCTTGCCCTCATTCTCCCAACGACGTAGAGTGTTGGGATGAACTCCAAGCTCTTGAATAGCTTTGCGGATAGGAAGCATTTCATAATTATATTATGTATAGTCTCTAAATTGTAAATAATGTTCAATAAAATAAAGACTGTGGATGTGCACTTGTAGCAGGGACAAAATTCACTTATATATAACCACACTGTCGGAGTATGTCGTATCCAGTTAATTGCATGTAAGTAATACTATATTTTGGTACATTAGGGTAGTCCTTGAAGAGCTTCTTATACGTTTTCTTTCTAGTCATCTTCCATTTTTTACATGTTGATGCAATCGTGGACAACATTGTGATATCCCGACCGAGAACCATCTTTACCGCACACAATGACAACCAGACCCCGCCGATGGGCAACAGATGGTCAGGAATATTCTGTATCGCGCGAAGGAATTCACCGGTGTAGTTTTTGGTTATGTTTATGGATAGTTTTTCTACCTGAATGACCGGGTGATCGCAGCTACCGCGCACTGCATGGTAAAGCATTGTCGTTTTAGTAGCCAAGAAGACAAGGAATGTCCACTGTTCGTGTTGCATTTTGCCTATTAGGGTCCACCACCGACTCCCATGGAGTATATTGATAATCTTCGTTGTGATGGGTGAATTCCCTGGGGTGGATATTTTCATCTGTGGGGATTTGTCAGTCTGACACATCGAATAAATGTCATGGAGACGATGATTGTCCACGCATGGGACATCATAGTCGTCCACGGGTATTGGATGCATGTTGGGTACACACTGGGTATTGAGTGTACAGTAATCAGACTAGTCAGTGTAGTTATCCTGACAAAAATTCACTTATATGTAACCGCATTGCCTGAGTATGTCGTACCCACGTAGGTGCGTGTAAGTACTACTATATGTTGGCATATTTGAAAAGTTCCTAAAGAGCCTTTTGTACGCACGCTCTCCGGTCATTCTCCACTTTTTGCATAGGGTGCCGAGCGTGTACCACATCAAGCAATTACGGTTGAGAAATTTCCTCGCTGAACGGAATGTCAACCAAACCCCGCCAATGGGTAATAGATGGTCCGGGACTCCCCGCATAGCACGAATAAACTCGCCAGTATAGTTTTTGTTTATACTGGCCTGCGTGGCAGATCCTATCCAGTGAACTGCACGGTTACACTCGCCGCGTATTGCATGGTAAAGTAGTGCGTTTGTGGTTGTCAAGAAGACAAGGAACGTCCACTGACCGTGTTGGATTCGTCCCAGTAAACGTTTCCAACGGCACCCATGTAGTGTATCAATAACTTTCTCCGGGTTTGCCGTATTACTGTTAACGGACAGTGTCATTTGTACGATGTTAGTTGACTTGCATAACGAGTAAATGTCGTGAAGATAATGATGTGAGTACCGCGGGCATTGGTAATCGTCCACTGGTATTGGGTGCATGGTGGGATGTGGTTGCATGTTATAAAGCCCGCACCAGTATGATAATCCGGACAAAATTCACTTATCGTCCAAGTACCCATATTGTCGTAGCACTTCGTATCCAGTCATATCACACCAGTTTTTGTAATCAGCGGCCAGGATGTCAGGATAGTCTTTAAACAATCGACGGTGTACCTCTTTGATAGATATACCCCACCGTTGTTTTACACTTTGAATAGTTAATAACATCGGAGATTTCCGGTCGAGTATTCGTTCAATTGATTTGATGTATAACCATGGACCATACATAGGTATCTTGTACTCTGGAATGCTCCGTATCACGCGGATAAACTCACCGGTATAATTTTTGTACTTGAACTTGACTGGTTGTGATTGTGGCATCACATCATACTTGTCGCGCACGGCGTGATACAACGCTATCTGGTCCCCAATGTGAAATACAAGGAGCGTCCATCCACCATATTTTCGCTTGTCAACTAATCCACATCCACTAGCCAGTGATCGCATCAACATGTTCACCCGGAAGGACGATGCACTACCGTGACTAACGGTGAGTTCCATCCGCATTGTCGCACTTTTCCTGCCGATCGACCAGATATCATGCAGTAAATGGCGTGGACTATATGGTACTTGGTAGTCATCCACAGGTATCGGCTGCATGGTAGGTATAGCCAGTATGATAATCCGGACAAAAATTCACTTATCGTCCAAGTACCCATATTGTTGTAGTACTTCGTATCCAGACATACCACGCCAGTTTTTGTACTCACGATATGGTACACCAGGATAATCCTTAAACAATCGTTGGTGTGTTTTCTTGGGAGATATGCCCCATCTTTGTCTTGCACTTTGCATAGTTAAGAACAATGGGCATTCCCGGCCGAGGATTGGCTCAATCGTTTGGATACGTAACCATGGACCGTCCATAGGTATTTTATACTCCGGTACACACCGCATTGCACGAAGGAACTCACCAGTGTAGTTTTTATACCAATTACTGATTGACTCTGTTATTGGCTGAGGGATGGCATTGTATCTGCCACGCACGACATGGTATAACGCCATCCGTTCCCCAACTTGAAACACAAGAAATGTCCACTCACTGTATTCCCATTTGTCCAATAACCCATGTCCATTAGCCACGGACCGCATAAATTGGTTCACTCGGAAGGATGTTACGTTGCCGTGACTAACGGACAGCTTCATACGCATTGACGAGTTTTCCCTGTCAAGCGACCAAACGTCATGCATCAAATGGTGCGAATTATGGGGTACTTGATAGTCATCCACAGGTATCGGTTGCATGGTGGAGAGCCTATACCAGTATAGTTACTTGGACAAAAATTCACTTATAGTCCAGGCACCCATATTGGCGTAGTACTTCATATCCAGTCATATGACGCCAACCGTTATACTCGGTCAATGGTACGCTGGGGTAGTCCTTAAACAATCGTTGACATGCCTCATTATGTGTTACACCCCATCGGTGTTTTGCACTTTCAGTGGTCAACAAGAACGGACAATCCCGGCCGAGTATCGGCTCAATTGATTGGATACGTAACCATGGGCCGTCCATAGGTATCTTGTACTCCGGAATGCTTCGCAGTGCGCGGATAAACTCACCGGTATAGTTTTTGTACTTGAACTTGATCGGTGGCGATTGTGGCACAGCATCGTATTTGTCACGCACGGCGTGATACAACGCCGTCCTACTACCAACGCGAAATACAAGGAGTGTCCAACTACCATATTCTCGCTTGTCAACTAATCCATAACCATACTTTAATGCGTGAGCCATATCAGTAATTTGGGAGGCCGTGCTGTAACCAATGGACAGACTCATTCGTATTGACGCGTTCCACCTGTCGACTGACCAAACGTCATGCAGTAAGTACCGTGTACTGCAACTGATCAGTTGGTAGTCATCTACAGGTATCGGTTGCATGGTGGAGAGCCTATACCAGTATAGTCCGGACAAAAATTCACTTATCGTCCAAGTACCCATATTGTCGTAGTACGTCATATCCAGTCATATCACGATGGGCAATACAACCCGTTGATGGTATACTGGGATAGTCCCTAAACAATCGGCAATGTGTTTCCCTTGTGGTGATGCCCCATCGGTGGCCCAGACTTTCAATGGTTAACAACATCGGGCATTTCCGTCCGAGGATTGGCTCAATTGAGCGTACATGTAACCATGGACGGCCCATAGGTATCTTGTACTCCGGTACACGCCGTAGTGCACGGATAAACTCACCAGTGTAGTTTTTGCATCGGGCATAGACCGACGTAGATGGTGATCGCGGGATATCTTCATACCGGCCACACACGGCATGGTATAGTGACATTCTACCGCCAATGTGAAACACAAGAAATGTCCATTGTCCGCATTCCCACTTGCCTACTAAATCGCGTCCGTTTGCTAGGGCATTCAACACATCTGTCGTCTGGCCGGGTAGGTCGCCACAGGTTGATAATTTCATCTGCATTGTTTTGTTTTTAGTGTCAATGGACCAAATATCATGCCGCAAATGGCGTGGGTTATAGGGTGTTTGATAGTCATCCACAGGTATTGGATGCATGGTGTCAGCTACCGTAACTACCGTAACTACCGTATACAAAACATGCTCACAATTCAATTAGCGTCCTTGAGGACTAACCCATACTGCTTTACAATATCAACACCACGCATGCGGTATAGTTCGCGGGTCGGCGGCGGTACGTTTTTGTAGTCCGCAAGTACAGATTCGTACGTTTCATGGTAGGGTGTATTCTGCATGGTGGCAATACACGATATAACCCTTAACAACTGCAGATTGCGACCAATCGCCACTTCCAATAAGTGGGTCTTAATCCGCAAGTCGATGTCACCCAAGTCTTCAATAGGCATTTGCTGCAACATGCGGATAAACTCACCGGTGAAAACCGATCGGGAATAACCAACACATGCTCCACTGACGCGTAGCCACAACCGGCCATACATAACGTGATAAACACGAACGTGTGAATGCAGGTAGCTGATAACCGTGTAATTACCATAATGTGCGCAAACGAGTACTTTTTTGGGAGTCTTGCCAATGGATTGCATCACGCCCATGCGATGATATGATGGGTGCAGGGACCTTAGGAGTGACAGATTTACAATCTGTCCGTCAGATAGTACATAGGCATCATGAAAGACATGCTGTGTATTGTCTGGAATTACGTAGTCATCAACGGGTATGGCAGCGGGTGACTCATGATGATAGTCATCGTCGCTATCAGTGCTGCTGTCCATCCGCACAGTGGGATATTAGGGTATGCCGTTATTCATATGGTGTGTGGACGTATAAAGGGACAGGCTGGATAAAATGGGTCCCAGGTACTTTGGACAAAATGGGTACCAGGTACTTTGTACAAAGTAGGTTGGTGCAGGCTGGACGAAGGTTGTTCGTGCAGGCTGGACAAGGTTATTCGTGCGGCTCGATACCGTAATAGTGGAGTATCTCATAACCGTTCATAACATCAAGAAACTTTCGCACGGCATTTGGTATGCCCGGATAATCATGAAACAGCATATCGTAGGCTTGTTGCCGCGTAATTTTCAATCGACGACGCAGAGTACCCAACCTCTCCAACAACGGATATTCATGTCCTGTGAGGAGTTTGACCGCATATGGGGTTAACCATAGGGCGCTAATTGGCAGGTAACGCGGTTTCATCTTCCCTATCGCCCGTATAAATTCACCGGTGTAACTACTGTAAGATGCCTCAGCCCGATGGTTATAATCTTGCACTCGTACGTTACAGTCGCCGCGCACTGCATGGTAAATATAGTGTCGATAGTTATGCTCCAATATCAGCAGTGTAAAACCACTATGATAGTACTTTGCAATAACACATTCTGGCCGTTGCATACTGAGAAGGCTCACAATGTGGTCCTCCGTGTTAGTGCGCATGCTGTATTGCGCCGGCCGCATTGCTAATTCCCTGGCATTGATGTTACCAACAAATGTCCAAACGTCATGCAGATGGTGCGGGGAATTATATGGGACGGTGTAGTCGTCGACAGGTACAGCCCCCAACATAGCAGAGTGTAGGGGTTTTAGGGTTAAAACCGGTGGTAACAGAGTGTAGGGGTTTTAGGGTTAAAACCGGTGGTAACAGAGTGTAGGGGTTTTAGGGTTAAAAAACCAGCAATAACTTCATATTTTGCCACATACTTTAAGGATTGTGTACCCGTTAAGAATATGGAAGGCCGTGTTATAATCGGGCGCATCCTTACGATTCTTAAACATGATCCTGTATGCCTCCCTGTTGGTTACACCCCATCTATGTGCCATAGTTGTCACCGTATAGTAAAGCGGAAGATCTCGGCCAATAATCCTTTCCATTGACATTACGGATGGCCAAATACCATCAACAGGTATTAAATCATCAGGTACTCGCTGCATAGCACGGATAAATTCACCGGTGTAACTTTTCGCCGTGTCTGTCGTTATTTGTCTTATAGTTGATGTTGGGTAATTACATTCTCCCCTTACTGCATGGTAAATTGATGTGGTCGTATTAATCACAATTACAATGAACGTAAACCCCCCATATTCCCACTTGCCCATAATAGGACCACCGTCACGTAGAATATTGGCGGCATAACGCTGTCCGTGCATGCCGGCTGGCCTTTGTGGCACCAGCATTTGTAGGGATTTGTGCTTCTTCGTTATCGAGTAAATGTCATGATAGTGATGCGGAGTATTGTGCGGGATGGCATAGTCGTCAACAGGTATTGGGGTCATTGGTGGTGACAGAGTAGCAGGGGTTTTATGGTTAAAACCGTTGGAGCAGGGGTTTTATGGTTAAAACCGTTGGAGCAGGGGTTTTATGGTTAAAACCGTTGGAGCAGGGGTTTTATGGTTAAAAAATAGCTCTGTAACTTCATATTTTGCCATATATCTCAAGTATTTCATATCCAGATAGAGTACGGTATGTTGTATTGTAAACTGGCATGTCAGGATAGTCACGAAATATTCTATGGTATACCTCTCTGTCATGTACACCCCATCTGTGGGACAAATTCTTGATTTGGAAGTAAAGTGGAAGCTCCCGGTCAAGAATCGTTTCCATTGATAATGGAGTTGGCCAAATCCCGCCGACGGGTATCAGATGTTCAGGTAAACCCTGCATAGCGCGGATAAATTCACCTGTGTAGTTATTACACATGCGTGGCCGTTTTGGACCCGCGTACATTATCGGGCAGTTGCATTCACCCCGTACCGCATGATAAACCGTCGCGGAACTAAGCCTAAAGGCAAGGAATGTAATGTTACCACATTTCATCTTGCCTATGAGCTTGGTCCAATCGAGTCCGAGCACAATGTTCACTACGCGAGTTTGGTCAAAATCACCACCGACAGTTACCGACATACGTCGCGTCCATGGTCGCTCCCTCGATAGTGAGTAAATATCGTGGTGGTGATGTGGAGTATTGTGTGGGACGGCATAGTCATCTACCGGTATCGGTTGCATGTAGACCCCGTTTGGTAACTCGTCACCCGAGTTCAAATGTCCTCCCGCCGTCGCAGTCTATACCGCCGTATTATGTCAATACCGCGCGTATTGTGCATTGTCAATGTAAATGGTGGAGCACCTTCATAGTCGGCCAACAACATCCGATATCCATACCCGCGACCAATACTGTATTGTATAGCTAGTGCGTTTGGAGTTTTTAGTAGAAGGAGATCACGCCCGGTTACCACCTCCAACGTCGCAGTTCGGGTGTGCAAGTCGATGTCCGCTAGGTCCTCAATGGACATTGATTGTATCAACCGGATAAATTCACCGGTGAATACCGGTGCATGACTACTGTGGTAATGACATTGCTGTATGGGCACGTGTATCCTTCCGGGTATAACATGGAATATACGTGCACCTGAGTATATGTAGCTTATTATTGTGCGATTACCATAGTGTACACAAACAATGACTGACTTAGGCAGATTGTTTATCGCCCCACTAGCACACCTACGTAGGAATCTATCATGTGTGTTTCTGAACTCCAGTAAATCATGTAACTGACCATTGTGTAAAACATACATGTCGTAACCTGACAACATATTTCCGGCGGCATAGTACATATAGTTGTCAACTGGTATGGGGTTGTCACCGGATATGGGGTTGTCAACTGGTATGGGGTTGTCAACTGGTATAGGGTTGTCACCGGGTTCACCCATCGTGATAGTAAGTTATTCGGCCTTTCATATACAAAAAGGGCACTCAATGGCGTCGCGCGTCGTATCTGGCTCGCCTATGCGTACTTGGTTAGAGTCCAGTATAATTTGCAATTCTACAATGTCATCATCATTAAATGTGATAAATTGCACAGCATCAAGCCATACACCATAACTACCGTAATCAACGCGTTTCAGTCGGTCGATTACACTGTCAGTGTACTCGCTAACGTGCATGATCTGCACAAATTCATACAACCCGCTATGACCGCGATATGTGCGGCGGATTTTACCGTAAAACTCAGCAGGTGATGCAAATTGCTGAATAGTTTCGTTATGCATGGCAATGCATGTTCCAACGATGCTAACGGTATGGGGCAAATCACACGTGGGTATCATTTTCCGTGCTTCAGCCAACGATCCCGCCACACGTATGCGTGCGGCCCATGTATGACTGTCAAATGTTATCACCACATAGGGTTCGCGGCTGAAACTCACCGGCGGCTCATATGTAACCTCCATAGTTGGTATGTTAATCTGCTTTTTCATATATAAAAAGGTATCATGTTGTCATGTTGCAATGTGGTTGCTCCACATCTATGGTATCATCATGTAGTGTGTCAGAGATTGCATTACGCGAATGCATTTTCGCAACGATGCAATCTGGATACCCCTCATGGTTTGCATCAAGCGCAAGGGTAACATCCTCGCGGTCAGCCTCGCTAACCGTGATGAACGGCTCAAAGGTCCATTTGCCGTCAACGCGTACGCCATACTTTATTGTTTCAAACCAATTTGGCGCACTACCATAACATGCATTTGTGGGGCAAAGATGTATGAACTCATGAACAATGGGCTCGCCATACTCCTCCGGACCAGCCCGGACATTCAGTATCTCCTCACGAAGATCACTAACATCTACGAGAATGCGTGTGATTCCTCCGCATATGGCAAAGTTTAACCCCTGATATCCGTATTTTTTGCCGTAACTGACGATATCTAATTCGCGTATCGCCGGCGGTAGGTTGTACTGGGTTTCACCGACAGTTTGGGCTATCCACATTCGCGCAACCCACGATTCACTATCAACCACTACCGCGACAAATGGTGGTGCAAAGTCAGGATTTCTGTACCTTTGTAGGCGAAAAGTCCGCATATCATCATCCAGTTCGGCATCGGCCGCGCTACAAACAACCTCAATCATTGTGCTGTATAGTTGCGGTAGAGCCCATTCAATTGTAAGAAATTTACCGCACGCTGCATGCTACGCGGGGAAAAAATACAGCGCTCAGTCGCGGCCGATAATGTCCGTTGGTTCGTCCGTCATAGCGACACCCGCGGCGGCCGCGGCGGTGGTTTCTGAGCACCCAAATGACGCGATAATCGCGCGCAATTCATCAAGGGTGCCCGGATTGATCGGCCAAATCTGCCGGTCATCGCCCTTTGTGCGGCACTTTTCCAGGCAACGGACAACATACTCCAGCGTGGCGGTATCCGGCATGTTATACATCGCGACATGACAGGGCGCGATATAGTTGTTGGCACGGCGTCGGCGCATTGCATATGACCGCGCAATACTGCTCAACCCGCCCGGCGTAACCCAATTATACGGGCTGCGGTCCTCATCATCAACATCCATAAACAACGCGGTTGATGTGTTTCCGCGAATCCAACGATGCATTGATGACCAGTTGATCTTGCGCTCACGGTAATATTCGTTCTCAAGCAATTCCGGCGGGGTTAGACGGCGAATATCATCGTGGTTAAAGGCCATCCCGATGGTCACCGCCCATGAGTGCTCATCGCAAACGAGGACGAGCTTGGGGAAAATGTCATAGTTCGCTTCGCGCTCGCGTGTTTCGCGGGCGATCCGGTCCTTGTAGTTCTCGCGCACATTATATGCTGCGGCATTTGCGACGGGTTTCGCGCGGACAACGCGGGGATATGCCATCGGATACACCGGATACCCCTTAGGTATGGCTATCTTCGGCATTGCGCGGAGGGGTGGATAGTAATCCGCTGGGGTATCTTCGTCCCAGCTCGGCTGCTCGTCTTCGTCAGGCTCAGCAATGCCATATACACGGTCAATCGCAGCGACCTCCTCATCGTAGTCACCCTCACTGTCAGACATTGTGTCAATGTTTCAGGGCTAGTAGTAGGTGTCGGGCCCAATTCAATTGTAATTTGGCGGTGGCTGGGTTTTATGGACAAAAACCCGATGGCGGTAGGGGTTTTATGGACAAAACCCGATGGCGGTAGGGGTTTTATGGACAAAACCCGATGGCGGTAGGGGTTTTATGGACAAAAATGTAGCATGAGAACTCATACAATCTTAAACAATCGCTTGTCCGGGGTTATGGGCTCCAGTGGTTCGTGATTGCACTCGATCGGCGGGTCATCATCTGCCAGCCCGGCAAGGTAAATTGCCAAGTCAGACGGCATGAGTAGCATCGCAGTGTCCGGATCAAGCGAGTGTATCATTTGGAGGCCGACGGTCATAATCCACTTTGCAAGGCATCGGGCATGGAGTCCGGTGGTGTCAGCGTGGGTAGTATGAGTATCATCAACCAACGTCCATATGTCAAACGGCCCTGGAGGTTGGTGCACAAGCCGATTACAGTACTCAAGTAAATCATGTGTGGTGAATACCGCTAACCGATCGGGCGTAATCCCGGGGTGACCGGCAGTACACCGGCCAATCATATCTGTAATTATGGTTGCCACAAATTCAACCATGGTGGCACCTACCACTACATATGAATTGAGGGCTACTGTTCATATGTAAGTGGCAGCGATGCAGTGGCAGTCTGATAGTGATTTCTGCGAGTACAGTGATGTACCGGCGCTAGTACCAGATCGCCTGCAGCGTCGACAGCGACAAGTACGTCGCGCAGTGGCTACGGCAGCTATAGCGGCCGCGCCAGCAGCGTCAGCAGCGTCAGCAGCGTCAGCAGCGTCAGCAGCGTCAGCAGCGTCAGCAGCGTC
>CAZZCR010000035.1:48395-53620 GCA_964652995.1 uncultured Flavipsychrobacter sp.
AGCAGCGTATGATGAATATGATGAGTACGTCGATGTACCTATGGTGCCCGCGGTGCATCAATTTCACCGACCCCTACTACCTGCGTCCGGCGAGCAAACCCTCATTATTGAGGCTGCTGCCGACAACAACGTTATTGTTGACGCGGTTGCTGGTAGTGGTAAAACAACAACAGTACTCCATATTGCATCAAAGTACTGGGACAAATCAATCCTACTCCTAACCTATAACGCACGCCTAAAGCAGGAAACGCGGGATCGCGCTGTCGCACATGGGTTGGATAACCTTGAAGTACACAGTTACCATTCATTCTGCGTAAAGTATGTACACAAGTCATGTCACAAGGACCAGGCGATTGCGGAGCGAATCTACACCGACACTGGCCTACGCAGGGATATTCCCGTACCCTACTACCACACAGTTATCATTGATGAGGCACAGGACATGAAGCAACTGTTTCACTCGATTGCAAAGATTGCGATGGCGGCGAATAATCCCCGCATCGTTGTGATGGGTGACCGGTGTCAGTTTCTCTATGAGTATGCGGGTGCTGACCGACGTTACATTACGCTTGCGGACCACCTTTACCCCAGCCCCCACCCGTGGGTGCGCCTCGCACTGACCGTTTCCTACCGTGTAACCCGGCCGATTGCCGCGTTTGTTAACCGGATGACGGCCGGGGCTGCCCCGGCAATTGTTGCGGCAAAGGACGGTCCCGTTCCGCGCTATATGTACTGCGATGATCGCCAACTGGCTGTGGAGATTGTAAAATCCGCTACGGCTGACCCCGGGAGTGTGTTTATCCTTGCAAAGTCTGTGCGTGTCCGCCCGAATCACAAACTCCGCAAGATTGTGCGCGAGCTTGTTAAGCGTGGTATCCCGGTGCATATTCCGGCCGACGATGACACCCAACCGGACGCCCGCGTGTTGGACGGCAAGGTTGTGTTTAGCAGCTTTCACCAGGCAAAAGGCTTGGAGCGCCGTCACGTTTACGTTGCTGGGTTTGACGGTACGCATATGGAGGATGACGCTGATGTTGCGTCGTGTCCTAATGTGCTCTATGTTGCCTGTACGCGCGCAACTGAAACGCTGACTGTTTGGCATGACAATTCAACCCCTGGTCGGGTCCCGCCGTTGGCATTCTTGGGCGCAGGCCTGCTTGATGGTGTTTGCGAGTATTGGCCCCATCGCCCGGACACACGCCGGGTCCAGTATGTTGAATGGAGTAGTTGGCCGGCCGTTACGGACCTCATACGCCACATGCAGGAAGGGTACATGCATGAGATTATGCAAAGTGTCCGCCTTACAACGATACGCCCGGCCGACCCCGAGCATGCGATCCGTATCGAGTCAGTCACTCGTCAAAAAATGGCTAATGGCCGTGTGATTTACGAGGAGGTTAGCGATATCTCCGGTACGGCAATCGGCGCCGCGCATGAGATACACCGCGACGGTGTGTGTTCCGCACACAACGTCCTAAAGGCAGCCGACAGGGAGTACACTGCCGATATGCCAATAATCGAACGTCCGGGTGATATCCTACGCATGGCAGTACACTACTTTACCTACCTTACGCGCCTGATACACAAGCAGCACCAAATAACCCAGTTTGACTGGATCTCCTCCGCGCAAATGACCGAATGCGTTGAGCGTGTTGACAACATACTCCGCACGAGCGAGGGTGATCGCAAGTATGAGTTTGAGCTTGCCATGCCTGGGTTTGACCCGCGTGTCAAAAAGATTCTACCGCGGCCCGGCCAGAGCGCCGCATCGACACAGCCATATGTTACGGGTCGCGCGGATATTATGCGCGGTAATGACCTCTATGAACTTAAGGCAACTGGTGAATTGTCTAACTCACACTTTATGCAGGTGTTGATCTACCGTTATGGACTAAACTGCATCGGTCGGGATGGCCGCACGTTTCTCTATAATGTTATCCATGACGAGTTTGTGCAGATTGACATTAGCCATGCAGATCTCCTACGTGCGATGCGTATCATTAACCATGCTGCAAACCACGCGGTCGGTGGCAAGGATGATGAAACTTTCCTCCGCGAAAATGGCAACTTTAAGACAGTACAGGAAACAATCGACCAGTGCGAAAAGTGCGTTGGTAAGTTTGGTCAGTACCCTCGGGTTGTGCCCCCACGTGATCCACTTGCTGACGCGATTATTGGCCCATATAAACTTACGCAGCAACCAGCGCGCGGGCGCCGACACGCTCGTGGGGCGGGACGTAAACAAGGTTAAGTGCACGGAATATCCCCTCCTCGGTTTCTGCGTGTATCAGGTTGCCCGTTGCCCTGTCAAACAACCCCATTTGGTTTAACCGCAGACCCTGCTTTTTTGCAAGACTGCGCATCGCCTCGTTAAAGTCCCAACTGCCTGTAAAGTAAAGGATTGCCGCACCGTATTCGGCCGGCGGTACATAAAGTAAGTCAACCTGTCGCATGTAAACCCATCCGCGATAAAGGAAAGAAACGCGACTCCGGCCGCGGCTGAGAGTTTCCGTACATCCGTGTATGGGTTTGTCACCACACCTACGCGCCGCAATCGCGGCCGTAACCCCAGCGCTAGCAGCATCCTTACGTACAACAATGTCCACGTCGCCTGAATCAGGCAGTCCGCGGCGGTATGACCCAACGCATTCCATATGCGCATCGGGCGCCATTGCCCGTATCTCGCCAAAGATTTGGGTGACTTCACTGTGCGGAATGCGTAATTGCAAGTCGTTATAGTATTGCAGGCCTAATCGTTGTTCGTCCGTAAGCACAATCTTGCCACTTGCTACGGCCCGGCGTAATTCCGCCAGTGTAGTGACTCCGGCAGCAATCCACTCATCGGCGGTAATCTCGCCCACTCCCTTTACGCCCATCAGCGCGCGGCGTCCCTCGGCACGGGTCTCCATCTCGCGGCGTGCGGATGTTGTGCCAGTTTTGTAATACTCGATTATTGCATGCCATATTTTGTCACCAACGCGCGAGATCTTAGGCCTTCGACCGGCAGCGACAGCGTCGCGCAGGCTATACTGTAAGTCGCCAATTGACCGCGCGGCGGCCATATAAGCGTACCATCGGTGTGATGATTTGCCGGCTAATTCGGCCAAGTCATGCAATTCGCCGATAATATCGTTGTTTGCCATGTTAGGACATATATTTACGGTGCAAAGTACACGGGCAAAAAATAGGTATAGTTTGTGTTACGTGTGTTACTTGTGTTACTTGTGTTACTTGTGTTACGTGTGTTACGTGTGTTACGTGTGTTACTTGCGTTACTCACTTACCCTTAGAGATTGCAACGCGGGCCTTTGCAACATGTGTTAACGCCCGGATAAGTTCCTCCGAACACGAGTTTATGATTGACATTCGGTCGGCATCGGTTGTCGCCGACTCAAACCCGCGGGCGACCTCGGCCGCGCGCTCTGTAAGGCGCACGATATAGGGAATCTCGGTGATTCCGGGGGTTTCCGCGGCCGGCCCCGGATCGTTGCGCTTTTGTTCACGCAGCGATGCGGCGGATGTCCGGCGTAACAGTTCCATTTGCAACCGGTGTTCATTATCCTGTCGCTCCTTTTCACGAGCCCGCGCAAGTGCAGCCTCGGCGTCAGTTGCCTTCTTGTTTTGTACAGCAATAGCCTTACTTTCCTGAATAGTTGGATGGTGGTGCATCTCAGCGTTAATCAGCGGGCTTTGTCGGAGCCGGCGATATCGGCCGCCGCGTGCGTTAATTGTGACATCGCCGCCATTAATGCTGACTTCCAAAGTCGGTTCCGGGCGTTTGGGCAACATCTTTGCGGATTGTTCTCGACGAATCTTGTCCAGTTCAATCTCGCGCAGAGTTCGCGGGGTGTTTAACTCATCATAAACCGAATCTCGACGCTTAATCTGTGCAATACGGACCTCATCAATAAGCTGACTCTTTTGCTTTTGCATTTGATTGATCTCGACGCGCTTGGGTTCATGTTCCCTACGCAGTGTCCGCGTGGACTGTTCTGCAGCAACGACAGCATCACCTGGTGTGGCACTGGATGGAGATGCTGAATCTGTTGTCAACGCGGGTGTCATCACGTCGCGAGTCAGTGCGCGCTTAAGTTCGGAAACAACTACGCGATGGCGGTCTGCAAGGAGTTTATCATAGCCGACCACGGGAATTTCCTCGGGTGTAAGATGGATTTCGCGCATTGACTGTGCGTTAGCGACAATGTCACTAACCTTTGTTAACGCGGACGGAATAGCGGCGTACGATGCGGCCTCGGCGTTAATCGCCGCGATTTCACGGGCAATGGCTTGGGTTTCGGCGTGCAAATCAACAATAGGCTCCATCGGGACTTCAGTGAGTTCACCGATGTTCACAACATCGTCAGGCGTATCGACAACCTCTGTAGGCGTATCGACAATCTCCGCAGGCGTATCGACAACCTCCGTAGGCGTTTCAACGGCCCCCGCTGGCGTATCGACAACCTCTGTAGGCGTATCCGCCGGCGTATCGACAACCTCTGTAGGCGTATCCGCTGGCGTATCGACAACCTCTGTAGGCGTATCGACAACCTCTGTAGGCGTATCCGCCGGCGTATCGACAACCTCTGTAGGTGTATTGTCGACATCCGCAGGCTTATCCACAAGTGTATCCGCAGGTGTATCGACAACATCCGCAGGCGTATCCGCAGGTGTATCGACGGCATCTATGGGTACATCAACAGCCTCTGTGGGCGTATCGACAGCCTCTGCTGGTGCATCTGCAGGTGTTTCGATAACCTCCGTTGGTGTATCCACAGGCATATCAACAGCATCCGCAGGCGTATCGACAACCTCCGTTGGTGTATCCACAGGCGTATCGACAACCTCCGTTGGTGTATCGACAACCTCCGCTGACACTTCTGAAGGAATGTTAACTTCTACATCTCCGACATTGACAACATCTTCGGTAATAATTGTGTCAGTGGTTGGTTGTTCTGCGACTACATTCGCAGCTGAATTGTTGTCCTTTGCGTTAGCGGATGGTTGCATTTCGACAACCTCAACTGGTACGTCCGTAGACGTATCCGCAGGCGTATCGACAACTTCAGTAGGCGTATCGACAACTTCAGTAGGCGTATCCGCAGGCGTATCGACAACTTCAGTAGGCGTATCCGCAGGCGTATCGACAACCTCCGCAGGCGTATCGACAACCTCCGCAGGCGTATCGACAACTTCAGTAGGCGTATCCGCAGGCGTATCGACAACTT
>CAZZCR010000036.1:0-53323 GCA_964652995.1 uncultured Flavipsychrobacter sp.
AATGTGGACGATTATATGCTGGCTGGTTTTCTTCGAAAGAAAAAGGTTGAGATGGTGCGTTGCATCAGCCAGCCTGAAATAGAAGTGCCTGCAGATGCGGATTTTATTATAGAAGGATATGTGGACCCGAGCGAAGAGCTGATATGGGAAGGGCCGTTCGGGGACCATACAGGATATTATTCTCTGGCGGATTGGTACCCGAAGTTTCATGTGACGGCGATAACGCATAAAAAGGATGCGATATACCCGGCTACGATAGTGGGTATACCGCCTCAGGAGGACGCGTGGATAGGGAAGGCTACCGAGCGCATCTTCCTGACGCCGATAAAAATGACGATGGTGCCTGAGATCACTGATATGAATATGCCTGTGGAAGGAGTGTTCCATAATCTGGTGATAGCGACGATAAACAAGGAATATGCCGGACAGGGTCAGAAAGTGATGAACGCGATGTGGGGGGCAGGGCAGATGATGTTTAACAAAATATTGGTGCTGGCAAACGGTGTGGGGCAGAACGGAATAAAAATAGACGACTACGGGAAGCTGGCGAAAGAGGTGTTTGACAATCTGAACCCTGTGACCGACATTTATTTCAGTCAGGGGCCGATGGATGTGCTGGACCATAGCTGCTCGAAGATGGGTTTTGGCGGAAAGATGTGCATAGACGGTACGCGGAAGACCGAAGAAGAGCAGACCGAGGAGTTGAAGCCGTACAAAATATCGGCAGCATTCTCGGCAAAGCAGATAATGGTTGATATGCCGGAGGTGAACGGTGTGAACGATGTGCTGATGCGTCAATGGGAGATACCGGTGTTGATGGTGTCTATGAAAAAGGACCGGCCTAGCCACGTGCGCGACCTGCACACGAGGATTGCCACTGCGGCAGGCATGGAGGGAGTGAAGATGGTGATTTATGTGGAGCACACCGTGGACATACACGATATTGCTGATGTTTTGTGGCGTTTTTGTAACAATCTGGACCCGAGAAGGGATAATTTCTATGCCGGAGACCAGCAGCAGATATTGGGGCTGGATGGAACGAGGAAAACGAAGCGGCACGACAACTTTGACAGGCCGTGGCCGAATATAATAGCTGCGGACGACGCTACGATAGCGAAAATAGATGCTAAATGGAGCGAGCTGGGGCTGGGTGAATTGTTAAAATCGCCATCTTTGAAGTATAAGACCCAACTATATGAGGGGGGTGCTACTGTCTTAGATAGTGAATAGCAGATTTTTTAATTCAATTTATTACCTTTATCAATAAAATTCAACTACAATGAAGCGTATTTTATTAGCATGTTTCCTTTTGGCGGGTGCAGCGAGCGTGGTTCCGACCCAGCATGCATCGGCGTATAGTGCAGCAGCTCCTGTGACGGTAGCGTCATTTACCGCGAAAGTGAACCTGATGGATAGCCAGATAGGCGCCGGAAGCATGACAGCGGCCCAGGCAACATGGGAAGAAATACACACCATGATGCTGAGTGTGCTGGGTGTGACCAAGAACAGCATACTGACTGCACCGACACCGGCAGCAAAGACCGCATATGAGACCATTCTGAACAATCAGACTGTGATCTATCAGGCGGCGTGGAACCTGAAGCCAAATCTGGCGACAAACAGAGCCCTGATAAAGGCTAAGTTGTTGGAATTTGCAGCGACCATCTATTAATTGCAAGGGTGCGGAAACGTGCCACATACCTACAAAGCATGAATATTAAAGTCTTATCCGCATCTTTACTATTGCTGACTGCAGGGTTGCCTGCTATGGCGCAGCAAACTGCGGCCACCGAACAGACCGAGGTGACGAAAAGTGAATTTTCGGCACTGGTGACGGAGTTGGGTAAAATGCTGGATAAGGATAAGAAAGCCGAAGCAGAGCAGCTTTTCACAGAGATCAACAAATTGGCGAATGCCGAATTCGGGTCGACACGGGAGAAGATGCGCCATGCACAGAATGATGCTGACAAGAGCAGATACAGCGCACTGACGGTGAAGCAAAGGAATATGTTTGCGCAGGTACTGAAAATGCGTCAGGAGAACATGATAGCTAACAAGCAACAGATAATGGAGCAGCTGGAGGCGTTTTCGGCGACGATAGAATAAGAACGACAACAAATTTTTAGGCGAGGGCTCTGGGAAATCAGGGCCTTCGTTGTTTTTTAAAGGTCAGGATGATGGAAAACAAAAAAAGAGTAACGGGTATAGGTGGTATTTTCTTTAAAGCCCAGGACCCGAACGGAGTGCGAGAGTGGTATCACAAACATCTGGGTCTGGGGAATGACCCGTACGGAACGGTTTTTGACTGGAGAGACGCGGTGGACCCTTCGAAAAAGGGATGCACCGTATGGAATCCGTTCAAGGCAGATACACAGTATTTCGCGCCATCGGGTAAAGACTTTATGATCAATATGCGAGTAGAGGACCTGGAGTGGCTGTTGGGTGAGTTGAAAAAGAAGGGCGTGGAGCAGATAGGTGAAATGCAGGTATATGATTACGGAAAGTTTGCCCATATAATGGACCCGGAAGGGAACAAAATAGAATTGTGGGAGGCTATTGACTATGATTTTGGGGCTGCGGAAGACGGAGCAGGACTGGATCAGCCGTAGATCTCTATCTGCACATCTCGTTTGTCGTAGCCGAGGGCGAGGATGCGCTCGCGGGCCTCGTCGATCATTTCGCGCCAGCCGCAGAGCATAAATGAAGCGGGCTGATGTGATGCGCATAATTCCTCATAGATCTTGTGTACGTACCCTGTGTGGCCCTCCCAGTGCTGGCGGGAGAGCGTGGGTATGTAGCGGAAACCTTCGACCTTGTTTTGCAGATCGAGCATCTCATCGTGGTAAAGGAGATCGGCAATGGTGCGGGTGCCGAATATGAGATTGATCTTGTAGCCTTTGATATTGTGGTGATGTATGTACTTGATCATGCTGCGGAATGGCGCAATGCCTGTACCGGTGCAGATGAAAAAATGTTCTTTGTCTTTGTCGGCAGGCAGTGTGAAAACACCCTGCGGGCCACGCAGCGTAAGTGAGTCGCCGACGTTGACGTTCTCGAAAATGTAGCGGGACCCTACCCCACCATGCAGATGCACAATGATGAGCTCGATGAGATTGGTACCATCGGGCATGGAAGCGATGCTATAGCTGCGCCAGCGTTTGTTGCGCTGCTCGTGAATGGGAAGATCGAGAGTGACGAATTGGCCCGGGACAAAAGTGAAATCGGGTTTTTCGGGCATTTCTACCCAATACCGGCGTGTGTTGGGTGTAGCCTGTTCGATGCGTGTAACAACTCCTTTTTGCCAAGCCGGAATCATGAGGTTAAAGGTAGTTTATTTTGCGGGAGGGGTATATAGAGCCTTGTAATAATGACATTGGTGTGAGGTGATGAGCGGGTAAGTGGCGGTGAAATGCTATCTTAGCAAAAATTCTACATATTTTGTATTTCGCTGATTTTGGCTTTGATGATGATCTGATGGATGGCATAGATGCCATGGGCTATGAAAAAGCCACCCCTGTACAAGCACAGGTGATACCACTGATCCTGGAAGGAAGGGACATAATTGCCGCTGCCCAAACGGGTACGGGAAAAACCGCCGCATTTCTGCTGCCGGTGCTGGAGCAGCTGCTCACGAAGCCGCATGATGAAAAGTCTGTGAATGCACTGATCATAGTGCCGACGCGTGAACTGGCTACACAAATATCGCAGGCACTGGAAGGGATAGCGTACTATACTAACATCAGTTTCATATCGGTGTACGGAGGAACGGGCGGTGCATTGTTCGCGTCTGAGCGGAAGGCACTGGAAACGGGCGTGGATATAGTGATATGCACGCCGGGCAGGATGATATCGCACCTGAACATGGGCTATGTGAAGCTTGGCGGACTTAAGTACCTGATATTGGATGAGGCTGACAGGATGCTGGACATGGGTTTTTTTGAGGACATCATTAAGATCATATCATACGTGCCGAAGGAAAGGCAGAACCTGTTATTCTCGGCAACGATGCCTCCTGCGATAAGGAAGCTGGCCAATACCATATTGCATAATCCTGCAGAGATAAACATTGCTATATCTAAGCCGCCGGAGCAGATAACACAGGGCGCGTTTGTGGTGTATGAACCACAGAAACCCGGACTGGTGAAGTATGTGCTGAAGCAGAAGGAGTTTGCGAGTGTGATAGTTTTCTGCTCGAGCAAGCTGAGTGTGAAGAAGCTGTATGAAGAGCTGAAGCGGGCGAAGTTTGCTGTGGGTAGTATCCACTCGGACCTGGAGCAGGACCAAAGGGAACAGGTGTTGCTTGATTTCAAGAGTAAGAAATTATCTATACTGGTGGCAACAGACATATTGAGTCGAGGTATAGATATTGAAGATATTGATCTGGTGATCAACTATGATGTGCCGCATGACGGAGAGGATTACGTGCACCGCATAGGCAGGACAGCGAGGGCCGCGACAAAGGGAACGGCATATACGTTCATCACCGATAAAGAATTGTTCAAGTTTCATAAGATAGAGAAGCTGATAGGGAAGGAAGTTGAGAAACTGCCAGTGCCTGCTGAATTTGGTCCGGCACCGTCGCCTGCGGCGCGGACCGAGCGCAGTGGCAACGCAGGAGGAGAAGGACAAAAGAAGAAGAAGAAGAGGTATAAGGGAAATGGAGGCGGTGCCAAGAAGCCGCAATAAGGACTACCACACAACGGATATATTGTGTAGGTTTGTCGAGACCCCGCACTATGAAAGAAGCACACCTTATATGTGCTCTGTGAGATATTATTAAAGAAAAGAAATGGGTAATCAGCAAAACATATTTCTTGCGAAGAGTGAGGTGAAGGCGCATGACCTGGAGCACAAGCGAAAGGTGGCGTTCAACATACAGAAGTATAATGATAGTGTGGTAAAGGGTAAGAAGCAATATTCGAACCTGGAACTGGCACGCAGGCGCGCGAAGAATATCAAGTGGAAGACGATAGAGAACCTTGATAAATATCTGGAGCAGTTTGAAAAAAATTTCACCGCCAACGGCGGTAAGCTGATATGGGCTGAGGACGCTGAAGAAGCAAGGCAGGCCATACTGCAGATATGCAAGGAGAAGAATACACGCCAGGTAGTGAAGGCAAAGAGCATGGTGACAGAGGAGCTGCACCTGAATGATTTTTTTGCGAAGAACGGAATTGAGTCGGTGGAGACGGACCTGGGAGAATATATACAACAACTGGACGAAGAGCCGCCTTACCATATAGTGACGCCGGCCATGCATAAGAGCAAGGAAGATGTGGCGAAGCTGTTTCATGAGAAGCTGGGCACTGAGCCGCACCTGAGTCCGTCGGAGATAACACTGGTGGCGCGCAAGAACCTGAGGGAGAAGTATGTGACGGCAGAGGTGGGGATAACAGGGGGTAACTTCTTGCTGGCTGATGTAGGAGGTGTGTGTGTGACCGAGAATGAGGGGAATGGCAGACTTTCAACGACGTTTCCGAAGACACATATTGCGGTGGTGGGCATAGAAAAGTTGCTGCCATCTATCAATGACCTGCCGCTGTTCTGGCCGCTGCTTGCGACCTTTGGTACGGGGCAGCAAGTGACGGTGTATAACAGCATTTTTACAGGACCGAGAAGGGTAAACGAAACTGACGGGCCGGAGGAGATGTATGTGATATTGCTGGACAATGGCAGGACGAATCTGCTGCGGAAGGAAGTGCGTGAGAGCATGTATTGCATCAGGTGCGGATCTTGCCTGAACGCGTGTCCAGTATATAAGAATATAGGGGGCCATGCATATGGCACTACTTACAGTGGCCCGATAGGGGCTGTGATCACTCCGCATCTGGAGGGTATGAATGAATTCAAACACCTGAGTTATGCGAGTAGCCTGTGTGGTAACTGTACAGAGGTGTGCCCTGTGAAGATCAACATACATGAGATGTTGCTGGAGAACAGGAAGATAGCGGTGGAGGATAATCTGAACGGGTTTGGCGAGCATGCAGTGTGGGCTTTGTGGGAGCGGGCAATGCTAAGCCGGAACATGCTGAATCTTGCAGGTGCGAATATGAAGGGCAAGGTGGTGAATAAACTGTTTGAAGACACATGGGTGAAACACCGAACGCCACTGCGATTTGCAGAGAAGTCGTTTAACAAGATGTGGAAGGAACGCCAGGGAAAATAGGAACACATGGCGACCGTAGTTGTATATAGTCCGTTTGTGAATGAGCGTCTCAGGTATGTAACGGGATGGCTGATGAAGGAACGACTGCAACTGGATGTGCGCATTACCGATAATAAGGAGGAGGCAGACTTGAGTGAGTGTGCTGTGTACTATGGTATGCAGCAAGCGGGGAAATTCTGTGTGCCGGCAGCAGGGCTGTTGCAGCAAACCGGTGCAGCTGCTGTGAAAGCCGCGGTGGGGAGTTGGGTTGAGGTGCCTACCCTATTTGCAATGAGTGAAGATGGATACACGATACCCTTTGATATTTTCTCGGCAGTTTTTTATCTGATAACGCGATATGAAGAGTATGGTGGGTATGTTCCTGACAAACACGGCAGATATCCTGCGACCGAAAGTGTGCTCACCAAAAACGGATGGTTGCAGCGACCGATAGTTGATGAGTGGGTGTATGCATTGAGAAAGGAATTGCAGAAGCGATTGAATATAGAGGTGTCAGAAATTCAGTTTGTATTCAGGCCGACCTATGATATAGATATGGCGTACGCGCATCTGCACAAGGGTGCGAAGAGGATAGCCGGAGCTTTTCTGCGGGCTTTGGCGGCGGGTAACCTAAGAGAAATAAGTTTGCGGGCACAGGTGCTGAAGAAGAAGCAAAAGGATCCGTATGACTCGTTCAGGTGGCTGAGGCAGGTGCATAAAGAGTATGGATTCATCCCGACGTATTTTGTGCTGTCGACGTTGCGCACGACGAAGTTTGATAAGAATATACATCCTGAACATCCGGCGATGGTGCGCGTGATCAAGAACCTGGCGAAGGAAGGGATAATCGGGATCCATCCATCGTATTATTCCGATGACGGAAATGTGATGCAGGCAGAAAGAGGTGTGCTGGAGACTGTGGCGGGAAAGAGAACAGTAATATCGAGGCAGCACTATATACGTGCTGTGTTACCGCAGACATACAGAAGTCTGATCGCAGCCGGGATTACAGAAGATTATAGTATGGGATACGGTACGCACCTGGGTTTCAGGGCGGGGACGGGAAGTTCGTTTTTGTGGTATGACCTTGAGCAGGATATGAAAACCGATCTCCGGGTGTTCCCGTTCTGCTTTATGGATACCACGGCCCACTACGAAGCCGGGTTGACAACACAACAGGCGTTTGAAAAGCTGGAAGCGATGAGTAAGTTATTGGAGCAAACCGGTAGCAAACTGATCACGGTATTCCATAATTTTTCGTTGGGTACAGATGAAGAATGGACAGGGTGGCGCCAGGCGTATGAATTGTTTTTACATAGCATGTCGATGAAGGCAAAGTAAAACCAAAAAAATGGGGAACAAGCAAAGCGCTCATTCCCCAATGCCATTATGTTAAGTAGTTTTTTTGTTGGTGTTCAGAACTAATGGTCTGAAGGTTCCAGGCTTGTATGCCTAAACCTAATAACGCGGATTTCACTTAGCAAAATCCGGTAAGCAACCCTGTAATGATGGATTTCAAAAGCCCGATAAGAACCGTCATTGTTTCGTTTGAATTTGTCAGGAGGATATCTGGCCGGATCCGAACTCAGTTCCTCGATTTTTTTGAGTATCTCCACTGCGAATTTCTCCGCATTTTTCGGAGAGTCGGAGCGGATGAATCGTACTGCAGCTTCGAAATTTTGGGTTGCCGCGTATGAAAATGTGATTTTCATACGCGGTCTACCATTTTTTGGTCAGTTCTTTAACTTTATCCAGAGGGTAGAATTCGCCTGCTTCCATTTGTTGTTCTGCCGCGTCTATTTCAGTATTATATTGCTCCATTGAAATTCGCACGGCTACTTCCTCCTTGCTCTTAATAAATGACTTTATTACGGACAGGATAGATTTTTTTTGGTCCTGTTCGAGAAGAGGCAGGTAGTGCAGTATCTGGTTATCTATAGATTGTGCCGGCATAACGAAAACGGTTTAGCATAGTAAAGTTAAACAATATTCGTCAGGTCAGTTTACCCCCATTTCTTTGAGGATGGGTGTAACGAAATCGGATAACTCTTTGATGTAGGAAGGCGAGAAGTCGAAGCGGATGCCTGCAGTAGCGTACAGTTCTTTTAGCGTTTTGGTGTAGCCAAGGCTGAGCGCGTTCTGATAATTCTGTAATGCCTGTTGTTTATTCCCGCGGTATTGCCGCCACATTGCGATGGCACCAAGCTGTGCGATGCCGTATTCGATATAGTAGAACGGAACCTCGAAAAGGTGCAGTTGCTTTTGCCAGAGGTTGCGGCGGTATTCGTCGAATCCGGACCAGTCGGTTATGCCTGTCGCGAATTCGTCGAGTATGGCGAGCCACTGTTCTTCGCGCTGCTGCACAGAGTGACCCGGATTGGTATAGAGCCAATGCTGGAACTTATCGATAGTTGCGATCCATGGAAGGACAGAGATGATACGTTCCATTTCTTCGAGCTGCGCGCGGTGGAGTTCGGTCTGATCTTTAAAGAAGACATCCCAATGTTCCATAGAGAACAGTTCCATACTCATGCTGGCGAGTTCGGCGATCTCCATAGGATATTCTTTGAACGCTGTGAGCGGGAGCGGATGAGAAAGGAAAGAATGGATAGCGTGCCCGCCTTCGTGCATCATGGTGATGACATCGCCCATGGTGCCGGCGGCATTCATGAAGATGAACGGAACACCAGTCTCAGCGAGTGGACAGTTGTAACCACCCGGAGCCTTTCCTTTGCGGCTCTCAAGATCGAGACGCTCCATGCCCTGCATGGTAGTGAGGCAACTGCTGAAAAACGGAGAGAGTCGGCTGAAGGTCTCAACGGTTTTCTCAGCGAGTTCTTTTCCTGATGTAAAAGGATGGAGCGGCTGAGTTCCTTTTGGTTCGGCGTCGCCGTCCCAAGGGCGCATGACATCGAGGACGAGGCGCTGCTGCCGGTTGCGAACGAGCATTGCATGCAATGGAACGATATGTTCCTTTACTGCTTTGTGGAATTCGAAACAGTCTTCGACCGTATAATCGAAGCGACCAAGTTCGCGGAATTTGTAATCGCGGTAGTTATCGAATCCTGCATTACGGGCTACCTGATGGCGAATGGAAAGGAGCTTATCGAAAAGTTCGTTGAGTTTGTCTTTATCAACCAGGCGACGTCCGGCCACTTTTGTAAACACTGATTGCCTGAGATCGCGCTCAGGGTTCTGCAGGAATTTGGCTGCTTGCTGGAGCGTGTATTCTTTACCATCGATCTCGACACTCATGGCACCAGAGATGACGCCATACTGTTGTGCAAGAAGATTGAGGTCGGCTTGAAGCGCGACATTCTCTTCGCGGTACAATTGAGCAGCATTCTCTACGCCACGCAGGTAGGGGAAGTACATGGCGGGATCGAGTTCTTTGACAAAGGGACAGGCAAGTAGTTTTTTGTTTAGTTCAAATGTGTAAGGTTTGATTTTGGGTTCGATCTCCATGCAGAAAAAGGTGAAAGCCTCTTCAATTTCCTTGTTAGTTGTGTCGCAAGTCATTTTTATCTGACGCCAACAAGCGTCTTCGCTTATGACTGCTTCCTGCTCGCTAATGTTATTGAGCCAGGTTGCGAGTTCGGCACTTGAGTTTATTTCCCGGGCGATGAGATCGTCGTAGTATGGTTTGAGTGTTTCCCAATTGGTAACTGTGAAATCTTTGGGAAGGAAAGTCCTTTCTTTTACCGGAAGCGGTTGGAATGATGTGTTCATAAATGGAAAGTTGCCGTTAGCGAGGCAGGCAAATTTAGGATATTGGTGTAAGCCCGCAGGTATAATAATTGTTAGAAAACTGACCGGAAAATATGTGAAAATTTATTATTCGGCAAAACAAATGGAAGTAGTTATTATACTACTCGGCCGCGCAATCATATTGAGTTTTGATTGAATGTGGTTGTTTTGAAGCAAAAATTATGGAAAAGAGGGTAAAATTGGCAAAATAGAAAGCAAAAATGCTAATAGCAGAGGAATGAGATATTAATTACTGACTATATCTATAAAACTGATGGAGGCGGTTTGCACTTCCATTTTTTTGCTACCCGTACCGGTAGTATATTTGCATCAAGTTGTGAATTTAATGGGTTAGTAAGTAAGAGCTGCCGGATTCTTCCGGCGGCTCTGTTTTTAGGGGTACCCTAAGCCCGGGGAAGTTGACCGGAGTGTTCCATTCTTTTTTTCTACACTACCCGATCGCCGTTAGCTGCGCCAATAATTTTCTGAGGGGGCCGTATCTCATTTCCCGAAAAAAGTAAATGAATGACTGCATGAAAAATGTGGATATCGTAAAGGAGGATCTGTCATGTGGGCGGAAGGTGAAGTTGTATCTTTAACATAAGATGGCAAAAATAAAATCAGCATTCTTCTGTCAACAGTGTGGATATGAGACTCCGAAATGGACGGGTAAGTGTCCTTCGTGCGGGACATGGAATTCTTTTGTGGAAGAAGTGGTGCAGCGCGATGAAAAGAAACGGGGAGATGTGCAGGGCTGGGAGGACGGAGACAACAAAGAAAAGAACAAGGCGCATAAGCTGGACGAAGTGATACATGTAGAGGAAAGACGGCTACCAGCGCCGGATACAGAGCTTAACCGGGTGTTGGGTGGCGGTGTGGTGCCGGGATCGGTAATATTGGTGGCGGGTGACCCGGGGATAGGAAAGAGTACCTTATTTCTGCAATGCGCATTGCAGTGGAAGTCGATAAGGACACTGTATGTGTCGGGTGAGGAAAGCGCACAACAAATAAAGTTGCGTGCGGAAAGACTGGGTATAACTAACAACAATCTTTACCTGCTGACTGCGACCGATACTTCGACCATCTTTAACGAAGTGAAAAAGGTGAAGCCGCAAGTGCTAATCATAGATTCTATACAGACGCTGGAGTCGCCATATGTGGAGTCGGCTGCGGGCAGTGTGTCGCAGGTAAGGGAGTGTGCAGCTGAGCTGCAAAAATTTGCGAAGACGACGAACATACCTGTGTTCATAATAGGTCACATAACGAAGGACGGGTCTATAGCCGGACCGAAGGTATTGGAGCATATGGTGGACACGGTTCTGCAGTTTGAAGGTGACCGCCATTATGCCTACCGGATACTGCGGACACTGAAAAACAGGTTCGGATCGACGGCGGAACTGGGTATTTATGAGATGGTGCAGCAAGGAATGCGTGCGGTGACGAACCCATCTGAAATTTTATTATCTCAACATGATGAGCCGCTGAGCGGGATAGCGATAGCTGCAACGATGGAAGCGTCCAGGCCGCTGATGATAGAAGTGCAGGCACTGGTGACGACAGCCGTGTACGGAACGCCACAAAGGACTGTGAGCGGCATGGACCTGAGGAGGTTGCAGTTGCTGCTGGCGGTGTTGGAGAAGCGGGGTGGATTCCATTTTGGGGCCAAAGATGTGTTTGTGAACATAGCGGGTGGATTGAAAATAGAGGATCCATCAATAGAATTGGCGGTAGTTTGTTCATTATTATCTTCTTATGAAGATAAATCATTGCCATCTAATATTTGTCTGGTGGGAGAGGTCGGTTTGAGCGGAGAAATAAGGGCAGTGAACAGGATAGAGCAGCGGATAGCGGAGGCAGACAAATTGGGTATGGATGTAATATTTATACCTAAGGCCAATGCGAAAGGGCTGGACCGAAAGAACTATAAAATAGAGATAAAGATGGTGAACAAAGTGGAGGATGTGTACAAAATGCTTTTCGCATGATGGGCTTTTCTCTTATGTTCGGGTGAGGCCGATAGCAATACTTAAAAAGCAAAAAGGAGCCACTGCAGTGGCTCCTTTTTAATGGAATGATATTTTGCGTCGTCACAACCCCTGGAATTGCCGGAGGAAGCGAACATCGTTCTGAGAATATAGACGGAGATCGTTCACCTGATATTTGATCTGGGTGATACGCTCTACGCCCATACCGAATGCGAAACCGGAATAAACTTCAGGGTCGATGCCGAAATTGCGCAGGAGGTTGGGGTGTACCATGCCACAACCGAGGATCTCGACCCAGCCGGTGTGCTTGCACAGACTGCAGCCGGAACCACCACATACGGTACAGGAGATATCCATTTCGGCACTTGGTTCAGTGAACGGGAAGTAGGAAGGGCGGAAACGCACCTTGGTATCGGGGCCGAACATTTCTGTAACGAAATAATAGAGCGTTTGCTTGAGATCGGCGAACGATACATTTTTATCTACGTACAGTCCTTCGAACTGATGAAAGAAGCAGTGTGCCCGAGCAGAGATAGTTTCGTTGCGGTACACACGGCCGGGGCAAATAACACGAACCGGAAGCGGAGTGGTCTCGAGGATGCGCGCCTGCACTGAAGACGTGTGGGTGCGTAACACCCAGTCGGGGTTCTGCGCCACGTAGAAAGTATCCTGCATATCTCGAGCTGTGTGATTCTCGGGCATGTTGAGCGACGTAAAGTTATGCCAGTCGTCCTCGATCTCGGGTCCGGTAGCGACACTGAAACCGATCTTGCTGAAGATATCCACGATGCGGTTCTCGACGATGCGCAGCGGGTGGCGCGTGCCGATAGGCAGTGGCGCACCGGGGAGACTTGTATCAATTGCAGCTGCGTTAGCGTTGCCCTCATCTTTGAGGTGGGCGAACTGTTCGTAGCGAGCCTCGGCAAGCTGTTTAAAAGAATTGAGCAACATGCCGGCTTCTTTACGTCCTTCCGGCGGGACGTTCTTCATTTCATTTGCCAATAGTTTGACAATGCCCTTAGTGCCGAGGAACCTGATGCGAAATTGCTCGAGGTCGGCGGCGTTGGTGGGGTTGAAAGAATTTATTTCCTGCTCGTAGGGCAGAATCTGTTCCTGTAAGGATGCCATAAGGAACAAAGATATTATTTCTGCGTGAACCATGAGGGCGTGCAGGTGCGGGGTATTCAGCAAAAATTGCGTTAATATGAGTTGCGATACCTGCGCCAAACGAAAGAACGGGGCACATGTGGCGTACAAAGCAGAATGAAATATGTAAGCAGACTGAGGATGAAGAGGTTGGGTGCAGAAAAAGATCTGTGATATGCAGCAGGCAGTAAATCGTATGGAAGTATGTGCGAATGACAGAAACGTGATTTGCAGGGCAGTGGAATGCGAATGACCTTTGTGTCACAAAACAACCAAATCCCTATCATGAGTGACAAATTGAAGAAAGCAGAGCGGAGTTATGTACTCTCGGACAGCAGTGTGAACGAATATGGGTTCAGGCTATTGACATCGGGTTACGAGATCGAATCATTCAGAAAGAACCCGATTGGATATTATATGCATAAGCGAGAGGATGGCATAGTGCTGAAATGGGATGACCTGCGGGTGGAAGGAGACCAAGTGCTGGGTGTGCCGGTGATCAATATGGCGAATGCGAGAGGAGAGCAGACTTTGCAGGAAGTGGAGAACGGATTTCTGAATGCAGCATCGGTGGGGCACATAGTGGTACTGGAGTATAGCCTGGATAAAGAGCTGATGCTGCCGGGCCAAACGGGACCAACGATAACCAGGTGGTACAATAAGGAGTGCAGCCTTGTGGACATACCGGGGAACTGTAATGCACTGACCCAATTGTATGACGCCAACGAGAACGAACTGAATCTGGCGGACATGGGCGACAACAAGTCACTCTATGCAATAGGAAATATTGACTTGTCGGCTACATTGGTCACTCTAATGAAAATGGAAAAGACAAGTGACGTACATCAAATAAGCAAGGCGGTGGAGCAACTGGTACTGAAGGCTACACAGCTGGAAGCAGAGAATCAATTGTTGCATGAAGAAAAAGCCCGACTAACAACGACACTGGATGAAATAAAAACAAGCCGAATGAAGGCCGAAGTTCAATCGCTGCTGGTGAGAGCGCTGGAAGACAAGAAAGTGACAGTGGAATTACGAGACAGGCTGGCCGCAGATTATGCCGGCAACCCTGAGGGACTGCGCACACTGCTGGCGGCAATGCCTGCATACCGGTCGATAGCCGAACAATTGCGCCAACCGAAACAGGAGGTGAATATAGCAGACTGGACCTGGGACGACTATGAACGTAACGACCCCAGCGGCAAGAAGTTAATGGAACTGCGCGCGACAGACGCAGCGAAATATCAGGAGCTGTTCAACAACAAATTCAACGCCTGAGCGAGATAAAACAGCAATAAGAATTTTCTGCAGAAGAAGAAAAATGCGCAAATATGCCGAGGCACTGCTGTGTGCAGAAATGAGATAAAATTCTATCACCAAACAATCATAAAAAAAGATGGCAATTCAAAAAGAGATATGGCAGGACCATATAGAGGGAAATCTATTCAAGAACAATGAGTTTTTGCTGGCGTCGACAGATGCAAGCCAGTATGTGCTGCAAGGAAAGGTAGTGCACATACCACAGGCGGGAGCAACAGCAACTGTTGTAAAGAACCGGGCATCGGTGCCAGCAACGGTAGTACAGCGAACGGACACGGATGTAACCTATGTGCTGGATGAGTTCACCACGGATCCGATATTGATACCGAATGCGGAAAGTTTTGAACTGAGCTACAACAAGCGCGAAAGCATACTTGCCGAATATGAGTCGTCGCTGAGGCAGACAATAGCAGAGAACCTGTTGATAGACTGGAGTCCGACAGGAACGACAGGAACAATCATACGAACAACAGGTGTGTCGACGGCGACGCACCTTGACGACACGACTGGTAACCGAAAGAAGCTGAACGTGAATGACCTGAAATACGCGCAATTACAGATGAACAAACAGAACATACCAATGGAAGGCAGGTATGCCCTGATAAGCGCAGACATGTTTCAGCAATTGACAGATGATATGTCGGCGACTCAATACCGCGATTTCAGCGCAGCCTATGATGTGAAAGACGGCGTACTGGGACGACTATTCGGTTTCAATATCATGATGAGGGGAAGTGTAGTGAGCTATGATAATGCTACGTTCCCGGAAGTGAACAGTTATGGAGCGCTGGCAGCAGCAGATGACAATGATGGCGTGCTTTGCTGGCAGTTGAGTGCAGTGGAGCGTGCGTTGGGACAGATCACTTTCTTTGAACGAATAGGGGACCCTACGTACTATGGTGACATATATAGTGTGGGTGTGCGAATGGGTGCAAGGAAACGCAGAAGCGATGCAAAGGGAATTGTGGCCATAGTGCAAGCCGCAGCATAAAAGAAGAAGATGCTGAGTGAAATAAAAATATGGATACTCATTGGGGCGGCCGGAGTAATGGCGACAATACTGGGCTTTACGATAAAGGTGATCACGGATCAGGTGATAAAGAGGTTGGATGAAATAGTGACTGAGTTGAAACAACTGACACAAGTGACTACCGTGCAGGGACAACAGATACAGGGGCTGAAAGACCAGGAAGCCATGATACACCACCGCCTCAATGAGCATGCCGAACGACTACATGCGCTGGAGACAAGCGCGATACTCTATAAACACTAAAACCAAGAAAACATGTTCTGTAACAAAATGAGAAAGAAGATACGTCAACTGGTACAGCACTTTGACGAGTATGTTGAAGCACATGCAGAGACTGCACTGCAGATAACAACGGCGCTGAAGGAACTGCTGGAGTCGCCAGCGGCAGATGTAGTGACTTTGCTGATACCAGGAGAAGCAGATGATCTGCTGAAACGACACATAATAACCGCACTGGAGAAAGCGGTAGTGACCCTGACGGCAATGAATACGTGCGGAGGGGAAGGAGATATAAATGCAAGAATCAGGTGCCTGATAGCTGAGCTGGCAAAGGCTGCTCCCGAGGTAAAAGACGCATTGTTGCATAAGCTGGCAAGTCTAATGACCGCTGCACTGGATGGAGGCAGGATGAAGCAAAGGGATTATGATCTGTTTGTTCAGGCGAAGTATACTGCATCAAGGTAGAACAGGGACCACGCCGGTAAGTAGTGTTTCGTGAACAAGTGGACGACAACGAACTGTAAAACAAAAAACAAAAGAGAATGGGTAGTGTAAATATTACGTTGGCCAACGGCCAATTGGGCGGAACACTGCAGACCAATGATGGGATTGCAGGGTTGGTAGTGACGGGGGTGACCGAGGGTGCCTATACGGTAGGTACACCGATATTGATAACGAGTGTGGCCTCTGCTAACGCCGCAGGGATAACAGAGACAGGAAACGCATTTGCCCTGCGACAGGTGAAGGAGTTTTATGCACAGGCGGGCAGTGGCGCTCAATTGTACCTTATGCTTGTGCCGGCAACGATGACAGTGGATGAGGTGGCCCTGGTAAGTGAGACAGCAGGTGCCAGGAAATTGCTGGACTATGCGGGAGGCAGGATAAAATTGCTGGGAGTGTTGAGTGACGACGCTGCTCTTATTTCAGCCGGATCGGTAGTGACGGTGACCAACGGTTTGAATGAGGATGTATATGCCGCGGCGACCAATATGGCTGCACTTGCGCAAGAGTATTTTGAAGCACACAAGCCATTCAGAGCTGTGATCGGGGGAACGAGTTATTCGGGCACTGCAGCTAGTCTCACTGATATGGCAACGGGCGGATCGAACAACAGGACGGCTATTGTGATAGGCGATACGGTTGCGGGTAAGGGAGCATGTGTGGGGCTTGCATTGGGTGTACTGTCAACAGTGCCGGTGCAACGAAAGATAAGCAGGGTTCGTAACGGACCACTTTCGAACACGAGTGCATTTCTTGCTACATCATCCGTGGCAGCGGTTGCAGAAAGCCTGCCGGTAATAGCAGGAAAGGGGTTCATTACTTTCATGACCTATCCGAACACGACAGGTTACTATTTCTCAGGTGATCCGACCTGTGCCGCAACGACGGACGATTATAGTGTGCTGGCGAGAGGACGAGTAATAGACAAGGCACATGTGCTGGCATATGCAACTTTTGTGCAGGTAGTGGATGATGAAGTGCCGGTGACCACGGATGGAACATTGGAGCCCGGATTTTGCAAATGGCTGAGCCAGCAGATTGAGAACCTGATAAATAACACTATGACCGCTAACAGGGAGATAAGTAGTGTGAAATGTTTTATTGACCCGGATCAGAACATACTAAGCACCAACCAACTGAATGTAGTGATAGGAATTGTGCCGGTGGGGTATGCGACGCAGATAGAGATCAGGCTTGGTTTCAACAACCCGGCGATCTAGTAGGACTGAATAATTGATAACCGAATAAAAGAATCATAAAATGCCGACAATACCATTTTTCGATAGTAAAGACTGTGAATGGGCAGACATGACCGTAACGGTGGCAGGTTCGAACCTGACCAAAATAAGGGGACTGAAGTACAAGGCCCTGAAAGATAAACAATTGCTACATGCAGCTGGTGATGAGCCCATAAGCATTCAGGGAGGGAAGCGCACTTATGAAGGTCATATAAAGGTGCTGAAGGGCGCCCTGGATGATATGAACAAGGCTGCACTTCTTGCTGGTGGTGATGATATCCTGGATCTTCAATTTGACATCGTGATCACTTACAAGGCTAAAGGATCAAGAGGACTGCAGACAGATACCCTTGTGGGTGTAGAAATCAAAGAGTTCGAGAAAGGATGGGACCAGGGCGCTAAGCATATGGATGTGACGTTGCCGATAGTATTCATGAAACTTGTTTCTGTACAATAATCTACCAGCGAAATGAACGAACAGAATAACAGGCCCATCGGTAGTGTTTCTGAGGGTCAGATAAAAGAATGGAAGGCTATACACAAGTATGGTATCTATTCGATAGAAGTGGATGGCCGCATTGCCTACTTCAAGAATCCCGGAAGACATGAATTGAACTGCGCGATGAGCAAGGCAGACAATGAGCGGGCACTGGACATGTATGAGGAGCTGGCATCGCTGACCTTTATTGGGGGAAGTGATGAACTACTTCGCGACGATCAGATGTTCATAGGTGTTTGTCAGGAGTTGAAGGTGAAACTTGAAGGGAAAAAAGCAGTACTGGTAAACTTATAGAGGGGTCGCGCGGTGGTCCCGCGCACGATCCCGTTGGATATATGGAGACGATATTGGAATATCATTTGCCTGGACTGAACCATAGGAAGTTGAGTGACGAGGAGTTTGCGGGGAAACTTGCGCACCTGAGCTATATACTTCAACGAGAACGAATTGCAGATGTGCAAGACTAACTAAAAAGACCGGAGATATGGAGCAAGGAAAAAGAGATACGGATGGGCAAAAGGATGTAGCCAACGAAAAAGATGGGCCCGTTGGGATAGCTGAGATGGTTGGGTTGTTTGTGAAGTTGAGGAATCGGGGACTTAAAATGAGCGGTACAGACCTATTATCAGTATTCGGTTTTATAAGTTATGCACGGAAAGCGGATTCCCGCGCGAGGGAAAAGGCAATACCAGATAGTAAACAACACCCTGACAAAGGACGGAGCTCAGGTCAAACAAGAATAAGCGGTCTGAGTATTTGGAGTAGCGAGATAGTTAAGGGAAAACCAGAGTTACAAATCAAACAACTGCCTATATTCTTTGGGCAGAATAGGTTTCGAAATCCCATAGCAAGTGAAGGGCGGCTGTTGCGTGTATTGAAGTCAGAGGCACCTTCCATAAGATTGACAAGCCCCAATCCTCATGATGCAAAAGAGCCAGATGAATACAGACGGCAGCGGGCTGGGGAAACAAAGGAGGGAGCGAGTATCATTGGGAAGATTGCAAGGGACCATCGGTTAAAGAGGGAATGGCCGATTAACCACCAATTGCTGAATGTAGCACCCTTATTTCCGGCACAAAGGACAAAAGTAGGCAAGGAGAAAACAAGGGGGATAGGACTGGAGGGGAAAAAGATTGAGTTTACGTCTGCATACGACTTACGTACACCGGGCAATCTTGAAAAGTTCCGTTTGAGCGGAGTCAAAAGAGTATCCTATATCGGCATAGCTCCATCTCCCGGTAAGTTGCAAAGTGGCACTATGCCATTTGTGGAATCGCGAACGATCTCACGAAACTATCTGAACAAATCGGTATGGCCGGTTTCTTTAAAGGCGGAGATGCCGATGGGTAGCAAATTACTGTCAGACGACCGGCAATTCGACCAGACCAACTTCGACTTGCCGGCAGGAAGTGGTGCAGGAAAAGGGAGAAGAGGAGTAGACAGCAGTGAGCATCAGCGAAAACAGGGGGTCAAAGTTGAGATCAACCAGCCATTGATAGGATCGGTGACTATCCAATCGAGTAGGGGTGATGCAGGTTTGTATGATTTGCGGGCGAAAATTGAAGGTGTATTGTTGGACATTCTTGAAAGTGTAAATACAATAGGTTAAGAGATGGCGAGGATAAGTTTGAGTCTGGTGGATCTTTATAAAAAGGCGTTTGGTATGAATCCGGAAGCGTTCAAGCCAAATTTTCCCAAGACATATGGAGAGGTGGAAGGAATGAGGGCGGGTTCGGGAATGGGTGGTTCTCCGTATTATGAAGAGGGGATAAATGGAAAAGTTTTCATGCCGGTCACAATCAGTTTTGAGGATGAAGGTCAAACGGCTTTTGGGGGCGCAGGAAGTGATTCAGACTCAGGCCAGAAGCCCAATAAATCCTGGCAGTTGCCCAATCCGGTTGTGAGTATAGAAAGCAGGAAGCATATAATCGATACGGCATTGACCGAGCGGAGGGGTACCGTAAAGGAAATGATAAATACTTCGGACTACGAGATAATGATAAGGGGGCTGATTGTTGGTCCTACTCATGACTTTCCTGAAGATCAGGTAGCTATGTTAAGAGATGCGTACGAACAAAACAAACCGGTTTCGATAGCGTCAGCAGTTACAGATATATTCTTGTTGAGACCGGATAGGAGTGGCAGTGATAAAGTGGTGATAGCAGAGATGCGTCTTCCGGTGATACGCGGTGTAAAGAACGTGCGCCCGTATGAATTGAAGTTGATAAGTGATGAGACTTTTAACCTGATATCAATAGAGTGATGTTTGTACTAAACAGTAAGATAGCGATAGGGGGATTCATGTTTACCACAGTAAACGAAGTGGTGATAAGGAAGAGTGTGCACAGTATTGTAGAGACGGCTGAAGTGCACATACCTGCGGAAGCCATGATAAGCCGGAAAGGAAGATCGCAACCGGAGCGAAAAATGACATCGGAATTATTTAGCGCAGGTGACGCGGTAGTAATACAGCTCGGGTACAATAGTTCACTTAAAACGGAGTTTACGGGTTATGTGAAGAATGTAGCGTGCGACAAGCACGTAACCATTGAATGTGAAGGTGTAAGTTGGTTACTAAGGCGTACTGTGCCGGAGAAAGTAGTGGACGCACGAGATGTTCAAAGTGCGATAGTTGCTATTAAAAAGACGCTGCCCGGTTTGCATGTAAAGTGCAGAGACAATTTGGAGTTGACCAATGTTTTTTCAGCGGGCATGTCTGGGCTTGATGTAGTGAACGCGATCAACACGTACAGTGACGGCAATATAAGGTGTTTTATGGCAGAGCGGGATGTGTTGTGGTGCGGGCGCTTCTACAATGCTTGCGAGATGGGTGAGCTGTTTAATTCGGGTAGTGTTGTAAAATACAAGTTAGGATACAATGCGCTTAGGGACAGTGAGCTAATGTTACACGATACTGAAGGAGCACCGGCACAGGTTACCTACATGAGGCGGCCCATCGGTGGAGTCATTGAAGCTGGCACTGCAGCAAAGGCGGGCTATACAGGAGGAAATTATGAGCGGATGCTTAATCATGTGGCCGGTAGAAAAGGACTGAAGCAACTTGCTGACGAGCGAATGGCCAGATTCAGGTACAAAGGACTTGACGGCCGGCTTACCGCCTTTCTACAGCCATATGTTCAACCAGGATACAGAGTGTCGATCACAGACACTTTGAACAAGGATAGAAACGGGACCTATGTTGCTGAAAGTGTGGAGGTGAGGTTTGGTGTTGGTGGAGCCAGGCGGCTAATTGAGATAGGGCCGAGAGTGACGAAAATGTAAAACGATGAATAGAAGTAGTGTAAGGATAATAGAGGGAGTCAAAGAGCTATCGCGCAGACCATATGAAATAGTGTCTGGCAAGGTCGTTGGCGGGAGTATCGATTCGGACGCAAACACAATGAGTGTGGTGTTATCGGCAAACGGACTTGAAATAAAGGATGTTCTCCTGAAGGCAACGAGCGACGGCACAGATGGAGTGATAGCCATCCCTGAGGAAGGCAGCGATGTGGTGATAGGTAGTATTGACGGGCCGGGACAATGGGTTCTGCTTCAGGCAAGTAGCGTAGCTATGTGGGAGGTGAGGTTGCATGGACGATCGGTTGTTGTAAGTCCTGAATCTATTGAAATAGACACAGGAGTGGCCACACTGAAGGTAGCGGAAAAAGTAACTGTAAGATCAGGCACAGAAGACCTTTATACAGTTCTGCGGGATCTGCTCGATAGCATAAAACTCATCACTGTAACGACCTCTGCTGGGCCAAGCTCTGTCCCCGTGAATGTTGCCATGTTTGATGCGATACTATTGAGACTAAACAATTTGTTGGCCGCATAGAGGAGTGATAATATGGCACGGGAGATGAAGGATATTTCGCTGGATGAAGAAGAGGATCTGTTGATCGAAAATGAAGATATAGTAGTAGCGGAAAGCACTGCGACACACCAGCGGCAATTGTTATTGAACAATAAAGGGGATTTTAAAGAAAATCCGACCATTTGTGTCGGAGTGTTCAACTATTTGAACGATGAGAATTTTGAAGGGATGATACGGGCCATCAATGTTGAGTTTTGCAGAGACGGTATGATCGTTTCGAACATCAGGCTGAACAAAGACGGGTTGATAGAGACAAACGCAGTGTACAAGTAAAAACACACATGGAGATGAAACAAGGAATAGTGCAGCCCAATCAGAGTTTACTGGATGTTGTCCTTACGGAATATGGAACAATGGAAGCTGCTGTGAGTGTTGTTATGATGAACGGAATTGACATAGGAAGTGTACCGTTGGCCGGGAGCAGTGTATACTTACCTGAAGTCTCTGATGATGAAATAGACATGCCGACAATAGAGTATCTGCGCAGGGAGAAGGTCCTATTGGGTACTGCATACACGACCGGTTTGACTTATTGGATTGTCTTGCGTCCGGCAATATATGCTGTGCCGAATGAGACCGGTGATCCGCATGTGATGGGTTATTACCGATTTGAGATGCAAGGTGCCGAAGACTTTTTGAATATCAATCCGATCGAAGTTGATTTTCCCGGGAATAATCGACTCAACTACCAAACGGAAGAAAGGTATATTCTGGGCCTTGCGCCGGAGAGCGCATTGCCTGAATCTTTAACTACTATGTCAGGAATTACTATCCCCTATAAGTTACCCTGGACGGTTGGGTTCGGATACATGATCGTTTGGAGTGACCTGAGTGCACCTACTATTACTGCAACGTATGGCGACATCGCCGGGAGCACGGCATATGTAGCACCGGTAACCGTTTTTGACAACACGAGCAATACAGTTGTTGCGCATTTATTGGGAGACATAAGTATTGAGTTGGTATCATCTACAAACACAAATGCGACTCTACGATTAATAAGGCAGCATCCTCCTGTTGCGCTGACCAATTTCAGCGAGTATACGATGGAGTGGCTGGGTGTAGCAAGTGGCGGAGTTCCCGACCCAACAGATCCGGGAAATCCGGACAAGACATTGGTTACTATCAATGCAGGGTTGCATGCTCTTGGGTTGAAGACAACATACATGAATACAGTAGCTGACGTTACCTATCCGGCTTCTGCTTTTACAATGGTTATCACAGTTGAATAGAGAGACAATGGCTAGGAAAATAAAAGAGATACAAGAACAGATAATAAGCACGATGGCTGCAGATCCGTATTTGAGCACATACACCTGGAGCGATAGTAAGGTGGCCTTGTGGCGATTGTGGACTTTTGTGGTTGCTGTATGTATATGGACACTGGAAGAGCTGTTTGATGCCCACAGATCAGAGATGGAATTAAAGATCAGTTCAATGCGTCCGCACAAGCTATCGTGGTACGTAAACAAGGCAAAGGCATTTCAGTATGGTGTCGCACTACCGCTGGATAGCGATGAGTATGTCGAGCCCACTGATGATACAAGTGTGGCAATTGTGCAATATGCTGCAGCCATAGAGTTGCTGAATATGATCAGGATAAAAGTGGCGAAGGGTCCCGCCACTGCTTTGGAGGGTTTGACAGCAACTGAGCTAAGTTCCTTTACTACATACATGAACAGGATAAAGGATGCGGGTGTGAGGTTGCACATCACAAGTGATGCACCGGATACGTTCAGAGTTTCGTTGAAAATATTCTATGATCCGCTGGTGCTGACGGCTGCGGGTTCAAGGATCGATGGAACGGCAGTCAATCCTGTCATGGATCCTGTCAAGGAATTTCTCGCAGATCTTCCGTTTAACGGTGTGTTTATACTCAACAAGTTTATAGCTGCAATCCAAGTAGTTGAAGGGGTGAAAATAGGTCAGGTGCTTGCTGCGCAGGCAAACTACGCGTCAACGCCATTTGTTCCTATCACCGTTAAGTACATTCCGGACGCCGGGTACATGAAACTTGACGAGGCCCATTTTATGGCCAATATTTCTTACGAGGCGTATTTGCCTGAGTAAAAACCAATATTCAAACATCGAGTAGCAATGGGATTTTTTGATATCAATTATGATTCGCTGCGCACACAGTTATTACCCGTGCGACTGCGAAACAATAAGATGAAGGCGTGGCTCCGTTGTCTTATTTCGCCCATTAAGTGGTTGCATATAAAATTCCTGCGGTTGCGTACTGAAGACGTTTACACGCTGGCTCATACCGGACAGGTGGTTTATCTGGAGGCGGTTTTGAACGATACATTCGATCCTGTGGCGCGTGGAATCATGATTGTTGATGGCAGCTACGAAGACCCGATGTTTATGTATACCATACCTGAGGCCTCACCACGATGGTTGGGTTTGGTGAGTGAAACGGGCATATCCGGATTTGCCACACCTGCTTCGTTACATACTATGGCCGAAACGGCTTTGCTGGGAGATGCTTTTATTGTTAGAGTCCCTTCGGCAGTTGTTTTTGATGAGTCAAGAATGCGTGCGTTGGTGAACAGATACAGAATTGCAGGCAAGAGCGTTTACAGCATCGTCGTTTACTAAACTATTTCAAAAGAAAAAGGAAAGACATGAAGACAATAGATTTTACGAAACCGGGTGGATTCCCTCTGACGCAAGATCAGTTGAATTACCTGCAGTCGGCCTATACTGAAGCCATTAATGCAGTTGCCGCGATGGGCGGGAGTGGTACAGTACCTGTGATTGTTAGTGGAATGGTGATCGCCAACCCATCTCCGGGCGATTATTCGATAACAGACGGGTGGTTCTATTTTAATGGTGAAATAATCAGGTGTGTGGCATCGTCGGTTTCGGGTGCAAGTGGCGGTTCGGAAGCTTATGTCTCAATAGTTGAAACATCCTCACCATTGGTGTTTTTTGATGGCAGTACGCCCAACGTGATCAATGACAAGGCTGCAAGTTTACTGGTTTTGCCGTCGGGAACGATCGCAGACGCAACGCGTTTCCCTTTGGCCGATCTTACACGATTTGGAAAACAATTTGGTATAGCCAATAGAGATGCCGTTTGGAAGACGCTCTCTATAAGCACATCAGTGCCTGATGGAGGAGTAAGTGGTACCGTGTATTACAAGAAGGACTACACTGCTAATACGCTTCACATTAGGGGTGTGCTCACAGCCGCGAACGCGCAGAACTTTGCTGCCTCACCTGGCTCACTTTATTATTTGATGGCCTCGCTGCCGGCTGAGTACACACCGGTGAATACCGGGTATTTTGTTGCGCAGTACTTCGGCGCAGGATTGATTAAAGATGATGTGGGTGTGGGCTGGATAAAGCAGGTGAATTGTGGTTTGACAAACACCGGAAGTTTGTTCGTGAACTGGCTTAAACCAGAAGTGTCAGTGCTTGCCTATGGTATTATATTTAACACCGTGGTGCCATTGGACTAGAATCTTGAGTTGTCCTGCTTGGTGAACAGTAGCAGGTACACAATAATGAACAGCATAGAGGTGGCTGCAGATGCGGCCGTTTTAAGCAACAACTGACCTATGTTGGAGAGGTTCCACAGCTCAACGCTAAAAAAAAGAAGGTGATGCAGTATAATGAGGAACGCGCTGTAAACCAGAAAAGGCATCCAGCCCATATTTTTGGTAGATGGTTGTAGCCCGGAATATTCAGAGAGATTTCGTGGTAGCAGCGCACTCAGCACGTTTGTTCTCAGGTAGGCAATAAGCACTGTAGCACAGGCATGCATCCCGGCTGTGTTCCCGAATGAGTCAACTGTAGCGCCCAGCACAAATCCCGAAATGAGGAGAGCCCATACCGGAGTTTCAAATGGAAGCAGAAGAATAAACAGCGGGTATATATAGGGGATGAAAACAGGGAAACCTGATGGCTCGCTCCACCACCTTAGCGTGATCTTATTGAGGATCAGCACCTGTAGTGAAACTATGATGCAAAACCTCAGAATATTTTTAAGATACACGTTCATACTGTTTTTCCTTTATCCTTTTTGTAAGGTACACAATCCGTTTAAGCGATCATTTTTTCGTTGACGAGTCCTCCAATTGCGTCTTTTCCTGGCGCATTTTATTTTCTACTACATACACATACTGAAGGTTGGCAAAATCGGTCGATGACTTCAGGTAGATATGCTGCATGGCATTCTTTTTTATTGGTTCCGTTTTTATCACAGTGCCGATCAATACTTCAGGTGGGAAGTATAGTGAATAACTGTTGGTAAAAACGGAGTCTCCTTTTTTCACCTCAACTTGTTGCGGCACATCTATCATGGTAAGCACACGTGGATTTTTGCCCTCCCATACTACAAAACCGTTGGCTATATTTTTCAGGCGCGCGCTTACTCTTTGTTTGGCACTCAGTACAGAAAGTATGCTGGAGTAGTTGGCCGATA
Organism: uncultured Flavipsychrobacter sp.; assembly: GCA_964652995.1. Classification (GTDB taxonomy): domain Bacteria; phylum Bacteroidota; class Bacteroidia; order Chitinophagales; family Chitinophagaceae; genus Nemorincola. The sequence continues at coordinate 26,137 of CAZZCR010000036.1, forward strand.
CATGCTCCACGCGCCCCACTACACCCGAGCCGGATAGTACCGCCATGTTTTTACCTATGCCATGACGGAATCCCCGGTTGATTGTGATAAAGTTATCAGTAGCATTTACAGAGTTGTTGATGACGCGCGCTGTCCGATACACGTATTCGGCATACCTCACAATATGTTTCGCGGTATCCCCCACCTGGGTTTTGGTTTTTACCAATGAATCACTCAGTGTATCAAGGCTACGGTATTGTTCAATGATCTGACGCAGACGCGCGTTCTCGTTCTGTAAACTATCGTTCATCCGGCGCAATCCGAAATAGTAAACAACATCGTTCTGCTTTTTGTAGACCAGACCGGAAACCGCATTTGCCGAACTTACAATGTCATTTCCCTGCAGCGTATTTGTTCGTTCTATCATAACGATGCATATAACCTCTAATGTCAGGAACAAAATGAGGTTGAAGAAGCGGCGTATGAAAAATATAAAATTGCGCACCCGTTCGGATTAATTTTATCGAGAGTTCACTACACAATAATTGTGTCAATGGTTCCTCCACTAAAGAGCAAGCGAAAGGCCAACAACTAAAGCAAAGCGATTACTTCATCAAGAATGGCATTCTCGCAATGTTTTTGAGGGCCATCCCGGTACCGCGCACCACTGCACGCAGCGGATCGTCGGCTACATGTACCGGAAGTTTGATCTTATGAGATATCCTTTTGTCAAGGCCTCTCAAAAGTGCACCGCCACCTGTAAGGTAAAGGCCTCGTCTATAAATATCGGCAGCAAGCTCTGGGGGAGTGCTCTCCAATGCTTTGAGTATTGCTTCTTCTATTTTGAATATCGACTTATCCAGTGCTTCGGCAACTTCCTGATAGGATACCATTATCTGCTTAGGAATGCCTGTAACGAGGTCGCGGCCATTAACAGCAATATCATCCGGCGGATTGTCAAGCTCCTTCAGCGCTGACCCTACATGTATCTTGATCTGCTCAGCAGTACGCTCACCGATCATAAGACTGTGATACCGGCGCATAGCTTCCATAATGTCTCCTGTAAATTCATCGCCGGCTATACGTATTGACTGGTCGCATACAATGCCGGCAAGGGCTATCACAGATATTCCGGTAGTACCACCACCTATATCAATGATCATATTTCCGGTTGGTTCCTCAACGTCAATACCAATGCCCAACGCAGCGGCCATTGGCTCGTGTATCATGTACACTTCTTTTGCTCCCGCTTGCTCGGCCGAGTCGCGCACAGCACGTTTCTCAACTTCTGTGATACTTGAAGGTATACATATTACCATCCTCCAGCTGGGCGGGAACATTGGCTTCTTAGGATACACAAGTTTTATCATCTCCCTCAACATGCCCTCGGCTGCATTGAAGTCTGCTATCACACCATCTTTCAGCGGACGTATTGTCTTCAGGTTCTCGTGGGTCTTTTCGTGCATCATCATCGCTTTCTTTCCCACGGCTACGATTTTGTTGGTAGTGCGGTCGATAGCAACTATTGATGGTTCATCAACAACCACCTGGTCGTTGTGTATAATTAATGTATTGGCTGTGCCAAGATCGATCGCAATTTCCTGCGTCAGAAATTTAAAAAAACCTAAAAAACTCATTACTCCGGGATTTATGACATCAAGCGCAAAAGTGCAAAAAAGTATTTCAAAACGAGGGAAAACCTGCCATTTTCAGCAAAAATATGCAAATATTGACGCCTCTCGGACTATTTTATTAACATGGAGTTTATTCATCTATCTGTTGTGATATTATTAATTATTACAATTCTGGGGTGGTGAAAAGCTCACGAAACGGTTCGCCACTATTTCGGAATGCGCGGCAAACTTTTTCATTCATATGTGAGTTATTTATTGCCCGATTCTACCGTCTTTTTTCCTACTTTTGCCCCTCGGGCGCTGAGCCCGATTTTTATGTCTGCTCATCTCCCCGGATATCGAATGACCTGCAAGGTTTCTTATCAGGTTGTAATATTTAATCTTTCATAATTTTTATAATGCCACGCGATCTATCTATCAAAAGTGTACTCATCATCGGTTCCGGACCAATAATTATCGGTCAGGCATGTGAATTTGACTATTCAGGTTCACAGGCTGCGAGGAGTCTGAGAGAGGAAGGGGTGAGGGTCATCCTCATCAATTCTAACCCGGCCACCATCATGACTGATCCAATCATGGCCGACAGGGTATATCTTTTACCCCTCACTGTGGAGAGTATCGAGCAGATACTGGAAGAAAACCAGATAGATGCGGTATTGCCAACCATGGGCGGACAGACCGCTCTGAACCTTGCGAAAGAGGCAGATGAGTTGGGTATATGGGAGAGATATAATGTCCGCCTTATAGGTGTAGACATCAAGGCTATAGATAAGGCCGAGGACCGCGAGCTTTTTCGTAAATGGATGATAGAGCTGGGTGTACCAGTGGCCACGGCTAAAACAGCCAATTCGCTGCTGGAAGGTAAGGAGTTTGCTCAGGAGATCGGTATTCCGTTGGTGATCAGGCCGTCATTTACATTGGGCGGCACCGGTGGTGGCATAGTATTTAACAAAGAAGAGTTGGATGGCGCCCTGGAGCGAGGTCTTACCGCGTCTCCGATACATGAAGTACTGGTGGAGAAAGCCGTGATGGGTTGGAAGGAGTTTGAGTTGGAACTGCTGAGGGACATGAAGGACAACGTTACTATTATATGTACTGTTGAGAACTTCGATCCCATGGGTATTCATACCGGCGACAGCATCACCGTTGCTCCGGCAATGACACTGAGCGATACAGCCTTCCAGTTGATGAGGAATACCGCAATACGTATGATGCGCGATCTGGGCAATTTTGCCGGAGGTTGTAACGTACAGTTTGCGCTGAACCCCGAAACAGAAGAGATCATAGCAATTGAGATCAATCCACGTGTGAGCCGTTCTTCGGCGCTTGCATCAAAGGCAACAGGTTATCCGATAGCGAAGATCGCGGCAAAGCTTGCAATAGGTTATTCACTTGACGAATTGAGCAATCAGATCACACAAACCACCTCAGCTTATTTTGAGCCGGCACTTGATTATGTGATCGTGAAAATGCCGCGCTGGAACTTCGACAAATTCAAAGGAGCCGACGATACACTGGGCCTGCAGATGAAGTCTGTGGGAGAGGTAATGGCGATCGGTCGTACATTCCCGGAGGCTTTGCAGAAGGCTTGCCAGAGTCTTGAAAATAATGCAACAGGTCTTTCGTTTATAAGTACCAGCCGGTTGAAGCCTGAAGAGTTGATAGATACGTTGAAGCGCCCTACCTGGGATAGGATCTTCAGGATAAAAGAGGCCATGGCTGCAGGCGTATCGATAAAAACAATTCGTGAGCTGACGCAAATAGATAGGTGGTTCCTGTACCAGATACAAGACATTGTGAATCTGGAAAATGAGATCAGGAAAATAAAACACCTTGATAAAATGCCTGAGGCATTGATGAGGGAAGCGAAAAAGATGGGCTTTGGCGATGAGCAGATAGCTGACCTTCTTAGTGACTGCAGTGGTGAAGAGGTGTATGAATGCAGGAAGGCGATGGGAATTACCAGGGTATTCAAAATGGTAGATACCTGTAGCGCCGAGTTTGAAGCAAAGACACCATATTATTACAGCACTTTTGAAAACAAACCGCAAACATCGCCACGCGCTATCCTGTCGAATGAAAGTATTGTGAGTGACAAAAAGAAGATCATCGTTCTAGGTTCCGGTCCCAACCGCATTGGCCAGGGAATTGAATTCGACTATTGCTGCACGCACGGCCTGCTGGCCATTCGCGAGTGCGGTTATGAGTCTATAATGGTGAACTGCAACCCCGAGACCGTGTCTACCGATTTTGATATTGCAGATAAGCTGTACTTTGAACCGGTAAACTGGGAACATCTTTGGGAGATAATAGAACACGAACAACCATATGGTGTTGTCGTTCAGTTAGGTGGTCAGACGGCGTTGAAACTAGCAAAGAGGCTGCACGAAAAAGGCATCAGGATCATTGGTACGTCTTTTGATAATATGGACATTGCCGAAGATCGCGGAAGGTTCAGCGATACCCTGAAGGAATTAAATATTCCATATCCGCGATACGGAACCGCATACACCACCGACGAGGCAATAGAAGTGGCCAACGAGGTTGGTTATCCTGTTTTGGTGCGTCCGTCTTATGTGTTGGGCGGCCAGCGCATGAGGATCGTGATCAACGACGATGAGTTGGAGAAGAGTGTTGTAAGTCTGCTGAAACACCTGCCCGGAAATAAGATCCTTATAGACCACTTCCTCGACAGGTGTCAGGAAGCAGAGGTAGATGCAATATGCGATGGTGAACAAGTGCACATAATGGGAATAATGGAGCATATAGAGCCGGCTGGTATCCATAGCGGAGACAGCCATGCGTTGTTACCCGTGTTCAATTTGGGCCCATTAGTGGTAGAAGAGATGGCCGACATAGCCAAAAAGATCGCACTGCGCCTAAATGTTCGCGGGCTCATCAATATACAGTTTGCGATAAAGGACAACAAGGTATATGTGATCGAAGCGAATCCGCGCGCAAGCCGTACCACACCATTCATTGCAAAAGCATACAATATTCCATACCTGAATATCGCCACGAAGGTGATGCTGGGTGAAAAGAAACTGAAGGATTTTGTAATGGAAAAGAAATTGGATGGATTTGCGGTAAAAGAGCCGGTGTTCAGTTTTAACAAGTTTCCGAATGTGAACAAAGAACTGGGGCCGGAAATGAAAAGTACCGGCGAAGCGATAAGGTTCATCAAAAATCTGCGCGACCCGTGGTTCAGGCAGCTATATAAGGAACGTAGCATGCACCTGAGTAAGTAAGCAGATGCGCTTGCAAGCAAAGGATTTTACTGTTCAGCAATTTTCAAATATATTTACTCAAAAATATATTCAGTGCGTTCATTTACTGCTATCATCATCCTTTGCTTTGCTGTTCTGAAAGCTAATGGACAAATAACCCTTACCTCTGCCGATTACCCTTCGGCTTTGGTGGGAACCGACAGCCTGAAACAAGTAAGTTACATTTCCCCCCTTCCCTCTTTGGTACCGGCATTGGGAGGTATATGGGACATAACCGGCACAACAGATAGTGCTGCTGACCTGTTGTCCTTTCGCGTGGCAGTTCCAACCTATGACTATGGAGATACTGGGCAGGAGCGTATTTCAACTTTCTCTTTCGCTTCGATGCGACCAAGTTCAATAACGTCAACTGGATTATTAGAGTACGGGATTAAAGCCCATTACGCAGCCTACAGCCTTTCAAGTCTAACGGCAGATCCCTTCGATTCCATTTTCATCCCTGCGCAAACAAACATCTATACCACGCCTTTGGTCAAAATAGCATTTCCGATAACCAACGGCAATTCGTGGCAGTCTGTTCTTTCGTCAGATCTTACATTCGAATTATCTCTTGCGGCATTTTCGCTTTCCCACCAGCAGTTTACACAACGTCGTTTCACAGTACGTAAGGATACTGTTGTTGGTTGGGGTAAGGTGCGCGTAAAAAATTCTGCCGGGGCACCTTCTCCATATATCAATGTTTTGCAAGTGCATACGTCGACTTACACTACCGACAGTTTTTACATGGGTAGTTCTGTTGCTCCCGGCGTCTACTTGACATTATTGGGTCTTACACAGGGAAAGAAGGATACGACCTATACCCAATACTTCTACCGCACCGGAGAGGTTACACCGCTGGTGTCAGCGAGCTACAAAGATGCCGGTTTCACCGTCCCTTCAAAAGTGATTTATCACCACCAACGACTGGAGACAGTAGGTTTGGGAAAAGTTAGTGGTGCCCCAAGCATCAGTGTATATCCGAATCCCGCTTTGAGTGAGTTGCATGTTAGAGTGCCTGACAACCGACAATATGATTATGTGATCAGCGATATTTCAGGCAAAGTTGCTTTGAGTGGAAAGATAGATGGTTCAAAAGACGACACATACATTTCGCTACCGCGACACTTGTTGGCAGGTCTGTATCAGATCAAAATCAGTAGCAACGGAGAAACAAAGTACACTACGCAGTTGGTGATAAGCAGGTAAGTAAAAAGCACAAAGAACAACGAATGGATGTAAACGAGCGCTTAATAAAACGTCCGGCAACTGTGGCGCTTGCAGCCATGGTTGTGTTGCTGGTCGGAGCGTTGGTGTGGTATAGAGAACGCGTGTTTTTTGCTGATGCTTCTTTCGTTGTTTTCAACGTACTTAACTACAAAAGATTCTATATACAGGAACACCGGCTGGGTTCATTTGTTACGCAGATGGTACCACTGATAGGACAGAAATTCAATGTACCTGTCAAAACCATTTTGATTGCCTATTCACTCAGCTTCAACGTATTTTATCTGGCTGTTTCTTCTTTTCTGTATTTCGCGTTCCGACAATACAAGCTCACCATAGTAATGGCATTGTATTATTTGTTGTTTGTAACATCATCATACTACTGGACAAACAATGAGATCCATCAAGCTGTCGCATGGTTGTTTTTCACCCTGGGCACAATGCATTATATGCATGAACGAAACGTAAATGGGGTACTGCAGTACTTACTGTTCTTCGTTTTGGCCGCAATAACAGTTTCTACTCACTTCATAGTCATAATCCCACTTGTTTATATCTGGGTATTCTTGTTGATGAACCGCGAGGGATCGGTGTTGTCTATGAGGCAAATGTGGACCTATAGTGCCTTGCTTGCAACAGTAGTTGCTATAAAATTCATGTTCAGTATAAGTCAGCCATACGACGGTGCTGCACTCCATGGTGTCACTCATTTCAGTATCAAGGACATTCTTCTTTCATGGCGCACACCCGTTATTAAGGTTTTCGTGAAACGATGCTTCACTTTATACTGGCCTGCGATATTTGTTCTGCTTGCCGGATTATGGTCGCTTTACAAAACGGGTAACAAACGCTTGTTGGCGTGGACAATAATGTCCTGCGTAGGCTATGGTATAGTAATGAGCCTTACTTACGGAGGTTACGACGCCGACTTTGCCCTTTTCCATATTGAGAGCGAGTGGATGTCTTTGGGTATCATTTGCGCTATACCATTTGCGTTCTTCTATCTTCCCAGTTTAAAGCCGGCAACATCAACGTTGGTTGTTACAGTTATTATTGTTGTGCGGCTGGGATACATTTACGCCTACGCCGGTGAGTATGAATGGCGGACTGAATTTAAAGAGAAGGTATTTGCTGAAATGAAAGAGCGTGGCATCACCAAGTTGGCCCTATATGCCGACAAAGACGTTAGAAACAGATTGATGCTGGATTGGTCGCTGCCTAATGAATGTATACTAATGTCTGTGATGAATGGTGACAAGCCCCAAAGAACATTCTGTATCATTGACTCGGGCGATAATGCCAAGCGTGAAGCTTTGTTGAAGCCCCACGCCATCAGCATAAGTTTTGACATGCTGGTACCCGAAAATCTTAATCGGCAATACTTTGATATAGATACTTCTACTCCATACACTATAATGGCATATACTGAACTGATCAAATAACAACATTTTTATAACAGGCAAAGTGATACCTTGCCCCTTTAAAAGAAACTGAGATGAAAGCTAAAAATCCGAAAGACACCTTTGTTGTGATGTCGGAACTGGTGTTGCCGAACGACACCAATACACTGGGCAACCTGATGGGTGGCCGCTTGATGCACTGGATGGACATTGCCGCGGCTATTGCTGCACAGAAACACTGCAGTTGTCCTGTTGTAACTGCCTCTGTAGATAATGTATCATTTGCCAACCCCATAAAGTTGGGCAACCTGCTCACTATTGAGGCCAAACTCACCCGCTCATTCAATACTTCCATGGAGGTGTTCATTCGTGTGTGGGGTGAGGACCTTTCTGCTCAATACAAGTATCTCTCCAACGAAGCATACCTCACATTTGTGGCACTGGACCCCAACGGCAGACCGAGGAAAGTGCCGGAGCTGATACCAGAGACGGAAGAGGAAACAAGAATGTTTGAAGGCGCTCTTCGCCGCAGGCAGCTGCGACTGATCCTGGGTGGAAAGATGAAGGCAGAAGATGCCGGAGAACTTCGTGCACTATTCGTTAAGTAAGACTCAATAACATCATTATGATCACAGATCGCAAAATAGCACCCCCGATACACGATGCAGTTGAATTCGACTATGTGTTGCCGGCTATCAACAAAGTAAGCCTCGACAATGGCCTGCCCCTTTACTGGCTCAATGCCGGCGTGCAGGACGTGGTAGAGATCGACTGGGTCTTCCCTGCCGGACTTTGGTATGAGCAATCGCCATCTGTAGCGCACGCAACTGCTGCACTGCTGAAGAGCGGGACATCTAAATACACCTCTCAACAGATTCACGAAGCGCTGGAGTTTTATGGCGCCCAACTCAAAGTGAGTGCCGGCAACGACAAAGCCACCCTGACGCTGCACACCATGACAAAGCACCTTCCGCAACTTCTGCCTATGGTGGTGGAAATGCTCACAGACAGCGTCTTCCCTGAGGCTGAGTTGGAACTGCACAAACGCAACGCCATTCAGAAGTTGCTGGTGCACCTGCGCCAGTGCGAGTTTGTTGCCAACCAACAAATAGACGCGCTGATGTTTGGCGAGGAACACCCATATGGCCGCTATTCACGCAAAGAGAAGATCGAAGCACTAAAGCGGGACGATGTAGTTTCGTTTTATCACAGTTGTTACAACCTGGCCAATGTAAAGATCTTCATGGGCGGCAAGATAGGCGAAGCCGAAGTGAAGGTGCTGAACGATAACTTCGGCAGGCTTCAATTAAAGCCCGCTGAGGCCACGTCAGGCGAATATGCTGTGAACAGCGCTGCGGAGCGCAAACATCGCATCAGCAACGACCCCAACGGCGTGCAGGGTGCTATCCGTATCGGGCGCCTGTTTCCCAATCGCCATCATCCCGACTATACACCCATGGTTGTGCTCAACACCTTGTTTGGCGGCTACTTCGGGTCAAGGCTCATGAGCAACATACGCGAAGAGAAGGGCTACACCTATGGCATATACAGTTCACTCGCGCCCGACCTGAATGGTGGTTCACTCACCATACATACCGAGACCGGGAGAGACGTAGTGGAACAGGCCGTAGCAGAGATATACAAAGAGATGGAGCTGCTGTGCAACGAGCCCGCCGACGATGAAGAGCTGCTTCTGGTGAAGAACTACCTGCTGGGCGGCCTGCTAGGCGATCTTGACGGACCGTTCTCTATCCTGCACCGCTGGCGCAGCATCATCCTCAACGGGTTCGACGAAAATTATTTCAACAATAACGTAAAGATCTACAAAACTATAACGCCTGCTGAGTTGCAGGCGTTAGCTCGGAAATACTTCGATCCGAAAGATTATTATGAGGTGGTGGTCATTTAGACCACCACTTTTTTTTAGCGGAAAATGTACAGCAGACCCATACCCAGCAATGCTACACCGGCTATCGCCGCCCACAGCATTGTGATAACACGCTTGTAGTTTTCGTTGGCGGCTTTGATGCTGCTCAACTCATTGATATTGTTGAGGATATTCTCCATGCGCGAGAAAGCCGTTTCACCCTTGATCACATAGTCGTAAGCGCCATGCTTCATGCTGTCGATGGCTACTTCCAGTTTATCCTGACCTGAAAGCATGATCACCTGTATGTTGGGGTGTAGTTCCTTTATCCTCTTCAGTACCTCTACTCCGTTCTGTGCATCGGGCAGGTGAGAGTTCAGGTGGAAGTCCAGTACCACTATCTCAGGGTTCAGGTGCATATCTTGTAAAGCAGTTTCGCCGCTTTCGTATGTTTTTATCTGGTAACTGAAACGCTCAGAGATGTAATCTTTAAGCATTTCATTCTGAATGGGCTCGTCGTCCACCAGAAAAATATACCTTTTACTTTGTTCAGCTGCCATAAAATAATTTTCAATTGTTTAGAAAAGTAAATTGAAATTTTCAAAAATCAAAATATCTACGTCACATTCGGGCAAAAAGCGCCTTTACGTGGTCTTATTGCTGCTTCAACTCTTCAAAAGCCTTGGCGCACAACCGGTTGAGGTTGGCAACCAGCGGCGGTATGGCGTCATAGTGGGCCGATGAGCCTGCGCTCTGCTCTATGAGGAATATCTTGCTCACATCTTCCTTCACCCCCATATAAGACAGTTGCGGCTTCAGCGAGTGGGCAGCTATCTTCACCGTGCCGAAGTCGCGGGCGGCCAGACCTTTATCTATGCTGTCCAACAGCTTGGGCGCATTGTCCAGGAACATGCCGATGTACTTCTGCATTTTTTCGGCATTGCCCCCCGTCAGTTGGCGAAGGAACTGCATATCCGTCACCTTGTCGGGCAGGGTGGGTAGTTGCGGTTCTTCTTTCTTCACCACTACTACGGGCTCCTCCTTCTTCGGTTCCACGGGTGCGTCCGTCATCACGGCGTCCATCTTCAGCAGCAGTTCGTCTTCGTGGAACGGTTTTGAGATGTAGCCGTTCATGCCCACTTCAAAATATTGCTGCACATCTTCCTGCATCACATTGGCCGTCATGGCTATGATCTTCACATTGCGGTTGGGCTCCGGCAGCGTGGTGCGGATGAGGGTAGTGGCCGTCACACCGTCCATCACCGGCATTTGTATGTCCATCAGCACCACATCATACATTTCCGTTCTCACGCAGTCTACCGCTTCCTTGCCGTTCTCGGCCATGTGCAGCCTTATGCCCGGCAGCACTTCCTTCAGCGTATCGTCGGCCACCATGCGGTTGAACTCGTTGTCTTCCACCAGCAGCACCTTCAGATTGTTCAGTCGCTTCATAGAGCGCTCGTCCAGCACCTTGCTCTTCACTTCTTCTTCCTGCACCGCGGCTTCCTCAAACGGAACAATGGCAGTGAACGTAGTACCCACGCCCAGCTCAGATGCTACACTGATCTCGCCACCCATAAGGCTCACCAGCTGGCGGCAGATGGTAAGCCCCAGACCCGTGCCGCCAAACTTGCGGGTAGTATCGGCCCCGGCCTGTGTGAAGCTGTCGAATATAGAGTTGAGGTGCTCCTTGGCTATACCTATACCCGTGTCTTTTACGTCAAAGCGCACCCACAGTTTGTTTCCCTCGTGCTTCGCTACAGACGCTATTACCTCCACCGATCCCTTCTCGGTGAATTTCACCGCATTTCCCGCCAGATTGATCAATATCTGGTTGATGCGGGTAGGGTCGCCAACGAGGCGGCGCGGCAGGTTGTGGTCCACCGTCAGGCGCAGGCCAATGTTCTTTTCTTCGGCCTTCAGCATCAGCATATCGGTGGCGCTTTGCAGCACCTCGCGTATAGAGAAGTCTATATGCTCTATCACTATCTTGCCCGCTTCTATCTTAGACACATCCAGAATATCGTTGATGATGACCAGCAGGTTATCGGCCGATATCTGTATGGCGTTCAGGTAGCGCAGCTGATCAGGCCGGGGCGACTTCGACAGCAGCAACCGCGCCATGCCTATAATGGCATTCATGGGCGTGCGTATCTCGTGGCTCATATTGGCCATGAACTGGTGCTTCAGCTGGGCGGTGCGCTCGGCCACTTCCTTTTCCTTCTTCGCCAGCTCTATTTGCTGACGCACCTGCAGGTTGCGCAGCTCGTTGATGATCTTCTGCTGGAAGACCTCCTCCTTCAACTGCTCGTACGACTTGAGGTGGTGGAACGCCTGCGGTATATCGCCCATCTTGTCATAGAGCACCGACAGCATTTCGTGCACACTCACCAGGTCGTGGCGGCGAGAGTATTCTTCGGCCAGGCTGTAGGCCGAGTTGAGCGACTGCAGCGCCTGGCGGTAGTTGCCATCGTCCATATATAGGCGACCCAGGTAGAAGTGGCAGATGATCTGTACCTCCACATTGCCCAGCAACTGCGCTTCGCGCAGCGCATCGGTGAGGAACTTCGACGAATTGCCGAAGTCCTGCATCTTATAATATACCTTGCCCAGTCCGCTCTCCGCCATCACATAGGCAGCCGTTTCCGGCTCCGACTGTTTCAGGTTTTCCTGAAAATACAGCAGCGCCTCGTTAAACATCTCTTTCTTAAAGTAGATGTTGCCCAGCGTGTTGTAGATATTCGTAAGGTTGGCACGGTTGTGCTCCCTCTCAAATATCGGCAGGCACTTCAACGCATATTCCAGGGCGCTGTCGTAGTCGTTCAGGTCATACAGCAGGTTCGATATGCTGGTCAGAATCACCGTTTGTGCATACTCATCGCCTATCTCTTCGTTTATGGTCAGCGCCTTTTCAAAGTGTGTCACCGCGTTGGCAAAATCGCCCATATCGCGGTAGATGTTGCCGAAGTTGTGCAGCACCCTTGCTTCCAGACCTTTGTCTTTAATGCGTTCGGCAATAGACAGGGCATCGCGCAGCACGGCCAGCGCATCGTCATAGAGGCCCTGCAGCGACAGGCAAGAACCTTTCAGGTTCAGCCCGCGGCCTATACCCCGTGCGTAGGCTACCGTTTTGGAGCGCGATATGATGTCTTCCGCCATCTTCAGCGCATGCTCCACGTCTATGCTGCGTATCTCCACGCCCATATCCACCAGCGTGTCTATGCGCCCTTTTTCATCAGTTTGTTGTGCAAGTGTTTCCTGAAGCTCCTTGTACCTTGGTGTGTCTATCATTAATGTGTGCTCTATGTGCTCAAAAAGGGGTGCCGCGGCACCTGATGCCCCACCCGGGGCGAACCTAACAAAGTTAACTTTAATGACCTGAAACATCACTGACAAACGTCATTTCTTATCGCCTCCGGTCTGTTTCCCGTCAGGAATGCGCGAAATTTTTTTAATTGCGCAGTTTTGCACGTTTTCATTGATTATCAATGCGTATGTGGGAAGTTTTGCTTCCCACTGCTTCCCAAACCTGCGCAAAACCTGCGCACTTCTGCGCATCCCGAATGCTTTCGGGACAAGAGACGAAGTGATTGAAAAACCTAATGCATCCATTTTCCTCCCATTTTCTGCGACATCAATACAAGTTACTACCGCGCTTTAAGGCGGCCAAAAGAAAAATCTATGATAGTGCGATTTTTGGGGTATGATAGAATGTTGTTTGCTTGTGTCAAAAAACATTTGCGCCAAAATGGGAAGTGAATAAAAAATAGGATATAAATTGGTCTATATTTTGCTTAAGTTGGTATAATATGACGAAATAAGAAGTTTTTGCACTGCTTATTTTTACTATTTTTGTAAAATAAAGATGTTTTATGGTCAGTTATAACCTTATTCCGACTGAGAAGATCATTGAGCGGTTACGATATGAAAATCCCTGGTGGGTAACCCGGCAGATTCCTGCCGCCTATAGTGCAATGTCGAAGAGATTATACTTTAATCTGTTCTATCCATTTGTAAAAGAAAAAAACATCAAAAGAGCGGTGGTATTGATGGGGCCAAGACGAGTTGGCAAAACGGTGATGTTGTTTCATAGCATACACCAATTGCTGGAGGATGGAATAGACGCCCAAAGGATCTTCTTTATAGGAATAGATAACCCGATCTATGTTCATCTTAGTCTCGACGACATTCTATCGTTGTGTAAGGGATCGCTAAACCTATCTCATTTGGATGGATGTTACATTTTTTTTGATGAGATACAATATCTGAAAGACTGGGAGCGTCATTTGAAAGTAATGGTAGATTCCTATCCCGATACTAAGTTTATAGTGTCTGGATCAGCTGCTGCAGCTTTAAAATGGCATAGTACAGAGAGTGGAACAGGCCGGTTTACAGACTTTATGCTTCCTCCCCTTACTTTTCAGGAGTATATACATCTCAGAAAGATGGATCATCTCATCTTCAGGGGCGCTATCGATTATGGAGGCAAGTCTTTACCATACTGCCTGACACACGATGTAAGGACACTGAACAAAGAATTCCTACACTATTTGAATTTCGGCGGATATCCCGAGGTAGTACTGTCAGAAAGAATACAAGGCGATATGGGCAGGTATGTGAAAAACGACATTGTAGACAAAGTGTTGTTGCGAGATCTGCCCGGGTTGTATGGTATTAAAGATGTTCAGGAATTAAACCGTTTTTTTACCTATCTGGCCTACAACTCGGGCAACGAATTCTCTTATGAAACAATATCGAGAGACAGCGGCATTCAGAAGGATACATTAAAAAAGTACCTGGAATACCTTGAAGCAGCTTTCCTGATCAAAGTACTGAACAAAGTAGATGTGAATGCGAAGCGACTGAAACGGGTCACAAGTTTCAAAGTGTATTTAACCAATCCCTCATTACGAACAGCGTTATTTTCGCCCATATCAGAGACCGATGATGAAATGGGTAATATGGTTGAAACGGCCGTGCTATCGCAATGGATGCATCGTGAAAAGTTAGACTTAACCTATGCAAGATGGAAAGATGGGAAAAAAGAAGGGGAGGTGGATCTGGTGTTGGTAGACGACAAGAAGTTCAAACCAATTTGGGGGGTAGAGATAAAATGGAGTAACAGGTATTTTGAACTGCCAAAGGAGTTAAAAAGCATGATTCAATTTTGCAAAGCGAACGATTTGGAGAATGCATTGGTTACAACTATCGATCAGCAAGGTGTTAAAGAAGTGAATGGATTGCGGTTTACATTTTTGCCCGCTTGCGTTTATTCATACAACATTGGTGATATTACGTTGAAGATGAAAAATCCAAGTTGATCAGGAAGAAGGAAGGTCATCTGGCATTTGGACTGTGAATACGTTCGGAGAACGGTTGATATTATCAGTTCCCGATGCCCTGCGGAACATCTGGAACAACGAGGGTAATTGAACATTTATTATTTTGTGAAATAACCTACTAATACTGGTAGGTTATTTTTATTTTTGTGAGTTTTATAGCTAATCGTTAGCTGAAGTACTTTTCTAATAAAATAATTTTTTTAGATGGCAAGACACTACTCATTTGTCGCAATAAATGTTGAGCCGATATCACAAAATAGTAGAAGGTTAGCTGATGTATTAGCATTAGGTGGGATTTTAGAAGCTGCACATAATACTAAAGCTGCCAATCTAATTCCACCTGGGAATACGATGACGCCAATTCCTAATGACCCATTATTAGCAAGGGTATATTATATTCACAAGATTGAAGATAAAAAGGACGCTGATAATATCAGCAAGCCTTTATGGGATTCGTTAAATAAGAGAGCTTACCCTGATGACAGGAGTATAAAATATTTAGAAACTCTTAAAGTTCATGTCAAAGCACAAGGATTACACGAATTAGATGTGACTTACATGGACGACAAGGATTTTGATGACTTGATTGATTTCTTGGTTGATCCAAGAAAGCAAAGATTCTTATACGTTGAAATTTCTGATTTACAATTCAATAAAGTTAGATTCTGATGAAAGAAAGAAACAGCAATGATATCAAAAACTTAGAGATGTTGACTCTTCAAAATCTCAAGTATAAATATGAAAAGGAGGGCTTTAAGTTTAAAATAGAACCTCGGAGAACATTTGAAGGTAAGCAGTACTATTTTGATGGTTATGCCTACAATAAAGAACTAAACGAAGAAATTGTTTTTGAAGTAAAGTCAATTGAGTCCCTTGCGGTTAAGAATAGAAAGAACTTGTACAGTCAAAAGCGTGAACTTGTAAGAAAATGTTTTGGAGATGGTGTTAAATTTCACTTGGTTATTGCACAAGAAGATCAACCAAGTAAGGTCATTGAATCTGCACAATGGCATAGCTATTTATTAGATTTTATTAAGTCAAAAAAATATGAGGAATTAAAAAATATTATTCCAAATATTAGAGATATACAATCTTTGGAGGATGTTGTAGTTGATTCAGTTGACTTGAGGGATTTTAATTCAATATTTATAAAGGGAACTGGGAACCTCCTATTCTATGAACATTTTGATGAAAAAGACTTTAAAGGTGTTCGATTGACCGATGGAATCACATTTAGCTTTGAAGTTACATTTTTGTACACGCCAAGCAGCGTCAATCATTACGAGATTTCATCAAAATCCCTTGTAAAATTTATTTATAAGGAGTTCGCTGACGGGAAGATTTGACAATAATATATTTTAGTATCCTAATTGTAATGAAATGGGGCTTGATTTTCAAAGCCCCATTTCATTTTTTATTAGTTTGCTGAAGGTCTATTACAATGGCTACACCTGCCATTGCAAGTATGGCACTTATTAAACTCAGAACTTAGCCCATTATTTCTGTCCAGTTCCTCACCAAAGGCATCTTTATAGCGCATTTTGGTTAGTTCAAAGGCGTTCATAAGGTTGTTGTTATCTTCCTCACCGAACATGCCGAAGTACGGAAAATGGTGCAGGTAGTCCCCAAAGATGAGTTTGGAGTCTTCCATGTAAGCTCGTGTGTCAAGAATGTGCTGGTGCCAGAAAATATCCATAGCTTTGGTTGGCACAGCATTTTGATGGGTGTACACCAGGTGCAGAAAACGTTTGTACTCTTTTTCTGCAATGTCGCAATGTTCTTTGCTCCAGCCTTGGCCTTCTTCGGCATCCATCAGCTTCATTTTGACCATAGTCAGGTCGAGATTTTCGATTTGTTGTATCATAATTTTTAGATTTGTAACACAAAGCTATTGGGGGCAAAAACGGCCAACAAGCCTTTTAGAACGAGGAGCACTTTTTCGGAACGGAAAGTTTGTTGATATCACCATTGAACATCAAAACAGATGAAAGACAAGAATAAACTCATCAGCCTTGAGGTAGGTATCTCAGAAATAGAAGCACTGAGCAACGTCATCGCTCGTTTGCCCCAAACAGATGTGCCAGATGTTGAGTTTCTTAAGGCTGTATCGCTGTTGAATGGCTTTAAAGTAGAATATGAACTGGCAGATGAGGTGGGGTCGCTTGAGAAACCCCAAAAGATCTTATCTAAGGTTAAAGAAGTTGAACACTTGAACGCTGTTGTTGAACGGTTGAAGTGGAAAATAAGAGGTCTAATGGCCATTCCCATTTTACAAGGTGGTGTCAATTTCTACACCAAAGAGAATAATTCAGCGGTTGCCTTAGACTTGGTGTTCGATCCAGAGGAAGTATCAATACATTGTACAAGCGAACATTCCGGCGAAGATTTCAAAGTAAGGCCGAGGGACATTATTGCAATTGCAAGTGAAGGCAAGAGAAAGATAATTTTTCTTAAAACCCGTGTTCGACCATTGCAAGGTGGAACATTGCGGTATAAGTTGGAGTTAGATAGCGACATGGACTCTGTCCTTGAGATGATAAACACAACGTCACAAGATATTGTAATGCGAATAAGCAATAAATATGCTGTGAATATCTTTGAATTTGCTTTTTCAAAGCCGGGTAAATTTGTTTTTGCGGGAGAAAAGTTAGACCCGCAATTTAAACTTGAGAGGGAATTGGATATCGACTCAAAGTTTGATCCTATCCGATATCAAAAAGTAACTTCGGAATTTGAGAACTATCAGAATCTAATGACTCGATTCAACGATAACATGACCAAGATTCATGTTATCAATGAGCACATGAAGTATTTTCAGGAATTCTACGGGAAAGCGTCTGAAAGTGAAGCGATTTCCAATGACCAAAATACAAAAGACTATAGTATGAATATTTTAAAGATAGTGAATGGAAAAGTTGAGATCCGAAAAGACAGCGGAACACTCGTACGAACAATTGGCACTGGAGATGCTCTCAATGCTGATTTTAATACCAATCAGACCCTCGTAGCTATCACAACATCGAAAGGCAAAATAGAAATCCGGAAAGAAAGTGGAACACTAGTACGAACCATTGGCAACGGTGACGCGGTTGGAGTAAAATGGCACGGTTCAGATCTTGCAATTTCAACCAACAAAGGCAAAACCGAGTTGAGAAAAGAGAATGGTTCGTTGATCAGAACAATTTGATTTATCGAAGGTCTGTGCGGAACGGAGATGAAACGTGGTTTTCCTGGCATAGATGGACAAACAAATACCGAGATGGCGAATAATGAGAGAGAAATTAAACCGCTTACCAGTAGATAATATTTTATAACTATTAACATGGCCGAACCGTTATGATTGACTACCTGAAGAACTTATTACCTCGACTAAAGGAATTCAGTGCAAATCTGGATAAGATTGAAGTATTCGTTGATAAGCACTGGGTCTTCATTGATAATAATGGAAATCAGCAGTCCTACATATTTCAAAGGAATGGAAGTCTCGTCATGTCTCTGAATGGTGATGCTCAGATTGGTAAATGGTCGTTTCTGGCATCAGCGAAAAGCATTCTTGTAGATAGGAATGTTGATAAGATCTTACTGAATCAGGCATTGGTATTTGATGGTTTGATGTTCTTAAAGAAAGATGGCACAGAGTCAAATCCTTGGGTATTGGTAAATAAACAGGTGGTTCCAGATTTGAACTACATTAACTATCTAAAGGGTTTGATCGTTGAAAAAATGCAGCTAAAAGTATTCAAACTAACCGATGGTAGAACCTATTTTTACAGTGAATTGTTTCCTTATTCAGGTCTTGATAATGGAGCTAAAATCTATGACGAAGATTTCAGAATGCTCACAGGTGACCAGCTAATTGGAATTAAAGATAAAAAGTTAACTATCAAGGATGGGGTTGTAGTTGGCATCATTTATATAAAAGAATATAAAACAGTGAAAGGCATACTCAGTGTTCATCAGAAGAATATTTACCAAATATCTTTAGGTGATGACGTATACCTTGGCAGCAACTTTGCTGATGGTCTAATTTATTTTACGAAAGATGAAGAGTTAAAATCTCTCGAAGTTAACTCGGGAAAAGTATTCAAGATTAATTCAAAGAATTGGCTTGATCAGGTAAAAGAAAACAAAATAGCAACAGCTATATTTCTTATCATGATTTTGCTTTTTATACTCCTCGTATTATTAGCAAACTATAAAGAAAAAGAGCGCCTGAAACAACTTCAAACAACTCCTATTATTGATAGTACGGCGGTACCTGCACCCACTTCATAATACACGCGAACCACCTAGAAATCCTGAATCTACCCATTGCTCCATATTTCATACCCCAACCGCCACAATGACCAACTAATAGTCCCCTACGCCTGGGGCCCTCCCATTTGATACAATAGGGGCCCAAATACCTTCTTTTTCAAAGACTCGCATTTGGTGCAATTATTCTCAACTTGTGTCTAATCCTCCTGCAAGTGTTTCCACTTGCACTTCCCCCAAAACAACTTTTTATCACACTACAAAAAACGCACTATCATAGATCTTTCTTTTGCCGGTTTTAGGTTGCGGTTGTAACTTGAATGATGGTTGGAGGAAATGGGGGGGCAAGGGTATATTATTGGTTTTTGGCACTTCTCACCCTGAGAAGAAGTGGGAAGAAAATGAGAAGAAGTGCGCAGTTTTTGGGAAGCTGTGGGAAGCAAAACTTCCCACATGTGCATTGATAATCAATGAAAACATTCAAAACTGCGCACAAAAGAAAAAAATTGCGCACCCCAAACTAATAAAACACAAACGGAGCGGTAAACACATTCCAGTAAGGTTTGGTTCTTTTGATGTGCTGGCCGGGGAGGTATAGGTAGGGGTTGCCGGCGGTGTCCAGCATGGGTATGTGGCAGTTTTTGGGTTGGCGCCAGCTGCGGGGCAGGAATACCATGTCGTGAAACAGTCGGTTCTGCAGGGCATTGCGCACCTGATCGGCATCTATGCCGGCATTGGCCTGTGCCACCTGCCCGGCACCCAGATGCACCTTGCCCTGTGCGCTCAGCAGTCCGTGCGAGAAGCGGGTATAGCGGCCGCCGGTGGTGTCCATATAGCCATAGTGCGGAAAGGAGGTATCGGCCGTCACCTTGTTGGTGCCCATCTGGCCTGTCCACATAGTGCAGTTAAGTGCCAGTTGTGCCACATCGCGGTAGCGGTATTGCAGCAGCACCGCGCCGGTGCGGAACCTGTCGAGTGTGGGTCGTGCAAACAGATCGTTCTCTGAGAGCAGCCCGAATCTGTCTATCTGCACCGCTATGATGCCCGTTTGCTGTCGGGTGCCTATGCGGTTCCAGTAGTAATTGTAGGAATAACCCACGCTGTTGCGGTGGCCGGTCTGGTTGCCGGTAATGGAAATAAAGGGGTCTTTCCATGCGGGCGGTGACCCCCAGGCATAAACGATGCCGGCAGCTGTAACCAGTTCGTTGTGCGGGCGGCGCGGCCCGAGGGTGCGGAAGTTGCGGTACCAGCGCACCTCGGCATTGGTCTGCACATGGCGGTAGTAATAATAGGCCTGTACGGATATGCCTATGCGCTGAAAGCGATTGCCAATGGCCGACACCACTCCGGCATTAACCCCGGCCGATGCGCCCTGCCACAACTGCGCCTGCGCCTGTGTGGCACAGGCAAGGGACAGCAGCAGGTATAAAAGGCGACAACGCACCCGGCAAATGTAGGATGCCCGGCAATGCCACGGATGCGGGAAAACTACAAACCATGGCACCGCACCACCAGAAATGACGGACATATCCACATTTTTCTTGCGCGCAACTTTGTGGACGACGGGCGCGAAAGCCGCGCCTGCACTGCAACGCAGGATTGCCCGCAAAGAATGCAGATATGTTATTGGCCGGCCGGGGGTGTATGGCGGTGGTATTTTTGTGTTATAAAAACTATCGACCATGAGAGGACAAAGGATCTTTAACGAACTGATGCGCGAGCCGGCAATGACCACCCGCGCCCGAAAGGGCCGCAGCAACACCCTGCTGCACAAGCGCAACGAATGCCTGCTGGCACGCTACTATTATTATGGCTACCTGAAGAACAGATGTTATGAAGACATTTTGAGACTGCTGGTGACGGAGTTCTACCTGTCGCCGGCAACGATATCGGCACTGGTGCAGGAGCATGCCGAGGAGGTGCAGGCACTGAAGCAGAAAGCGCCATCGCACTACTTCTTCCAGAGCCGGTGGCCGCATATGAAATGGTAGAAATGTTAGAAAAAAACTGCATCTTTACAAAAATTACTTATATGGCTCTACCAAACGTATTCACCACCGAAGTTGAGGAAACACTCATCGCCCGGATCAACCAACTGACACCCGAAACGCGCCCGCAATGGGGCAAGATGTCGGTATCGCAAATGCTGGCCCATTGTTGTGTGAGCTATGAATATGTGTTTGAAGAGGACAAGTACAAAAAGCCCAACTTTTTTATGGGCCTGATACTGAAGGCATTTGTAAAAGGCAATATTGTGAACGAGCAACCCTACAAGCAGGGCCTGCCCACAGCACCCGATTTCATTATAAAAGACGATAGGGACTTTGGGCACGAGAAACAACGCCTGGTTGGGTTCGTTCGCAAGACGCGCCAGATGGGCGAAAGCTATTTTGACGGTAAGCCGTCGCACTCATTTGGTGTGCTGAACAAGACCGAGTGGAACAATATGTTCTACAAACATCTGGACCACCACCTGAAGCAATTTGGTGCATAAAAGACAAGCAGGCAGCTACCGGAAACGGTAGCTGTTTTGTTAGGAGGCAGTTTCTACCTTGCTGCGGTTCATGAGTTGTTTGAGGTTGCCCACCGATACAAACCGGAATACAAAAATGAGCACGGTGCTGACCGCACCAAACAACACCAGCTGCATAGGGTGCGACAATGAAGGGGTGTAGCGGGCAATGCCGAAGCCCAGCGCCGCCACTAACACACCGAAGCCCACATGGGCCATGAGCCAGCGGGCCATGAGCGGTAGTTTTATGACCCTCACTGCGGCAATGAAGAACACCAGCGCCAGCCCCGACTGTGTGGCCAGCGAGGTGATGGCGCCACCAACGGCACTGTAGCGGGGCACCAGCACATAGTTCAGCGTGAGGTTGAAGACCACCCCCGCCGCGGCAATAGTGTTCAGCGTTTTCATGCTACCATTGGCGGTGAGCAGGGTAGAGTAGACATACATGACGCACCATGCAGGGAAGGAGAGCATGAGGATGGAGAACACCCAGCGATAGCTTTCGGCATGGGTGGGGTAGATCTCGCTCTTGCGGTATAGCAGGTACATGATGTCGCCACCGTAGAACCATGCCGCAATAGCTGCTATCACCGATACGGGTACCATCATGTTCACGCACAGTTTGGCAATGGGTTGCACGTCTTCCTTTTGTGCCAGCATGCGCCCGAAGAGCGGCAGCAGCATGGTGGCAAACATGAGTCCGAAGATGTTGACCATATCCAGCAGTCGGAAGGCGGCGGCCCAGATGCCGGCCTGCGCCTTGCCATCGGTACACATACGCTCTATCATAATGGCATCGGCACGATTATAGATGGACATCAGGAAGATGAGCAGTGCGTAGGGAAAGCTGTTGCGGACAACACCCATGATCTCGGGCACGCTGAAGGAGAAGCTGAGTTTCACCTTGCCCAGCCGGCGCAATACTATATAGCCCGCCATGGCGGCAATGAAGTAACAAACGATCTGGGTGATGACAAACCACTGTATGCGGAACACGGCGGCAGTGGCCGGGTACAGGAGCAGGAAGCCGCAGATGATGATCATGAGCATGCGGTCGGTGATGGAGAGGACGGCATCGGTCTTGAAGCGGTGCAGGGCGGCCACATTGCTGCGGATGAACGCCAGCAGCGCATTGAGCGAGTGAATGAGCAGGATGCCCGCCAGCAGGGTGAGCTCCCAGCCACGGTAGCCCAGCACAAAGCCCCAGGTGCCGGCCACCAGCATGTACAGGAACATAAGCACCAGCCGTGCCGAGAGCATGGCCGGAAAAAGTTCCTGCAACCGCTCGGGATGGCCTGAGATGGTCTTGCTGTTGTAGTTACTGATACCGAAGTCGAGGACGGTCTGGAAAATGATGCCCAGACTGAACAGGGCCTGGTAGGTTCCGTAGGATGCGGCAGGAACGGTGTTCTGCACGGTGCGGTCTATAAAAAGTACCCATAATGGCTTCACCAGCAGGTTCACCGCGATGACAAAAAGGATATTTTTTACAAAAAAACGCTGCATGCCTACAAATAACGGCGTATAAAGCGGTAAAAGTATATTTTTGTCGGCATAAGGTATGCGTATTGCTGTAAATACACGTTTGCTGCTGAAGGGCAAATTGGAAGGTATAGGCTGGTTCACCAGCCAGACACTGGAGCGGATCGTGAAACAGCATCCCGAGCATGAGTTCATCTTCTTCTTCGACCGGCCTTATGATCCCCAGTTCGTTTTTGCACCCAATGTGACCCCGGTGGTGGTGCATCCGCAGGCGCGGCACCCGGTACTGTTCTACCTGTGGTTCGAGTGGAGCCTGCCCATGCTACTGCGCAAGTACAAGGCCGACCTGTTCCTGTCGACCGACGGCTACCTGTCGCTGAGCACCAAGGTGCCTACCTGCCTGGTGATACATGATCTGGCGTTTGAGCACTACCCCGAGCATTATGTGCTGAGCCACAAGCTCTATTGGAGGCACTACTCGCCGCTGTTTGCCTGCAAGGCCAAACGCATAGCCACGGTGTCCACTTTCTCCAAGACCGACATCAGCGAGCGCTACGGTATAGCCCCCGACAATATAGATGTTGTCTATAATGGTGCGCACAGCGAGTATCGTCCGCTCACATCGGCCGAGCGAGAGGAGGTGAAGGCAAAATATGCCGACGGTTGCGAGTACTTTGTATTTGCCGGCGCCCTGCACCCCCGCAAAAACATTGTGAATCTGCTGAAGGCGTTTGTGATCTTCAAGAAGCGGCAGCGCACCAATATGAAGCTGGTGATAGTGGGCCGCATGGCATGGAAGTATGAGGAAGTGGAAGAGATGCGTGCCACCATGCCGTTTAAAGATGAGGTGAAGTGGGTGGGTTATATGAATGTGGACGAACTGTCGAAGGTGATAGGCGGGGCGTATGCGCTGGTATACGCGTCGCTGTTCGAGGGTTTTGGTATCCCCATTCTGGAGGCACTGCAGTGCAATGTGCCGGCTATAGCCAGCAACACATCGTCTATGCCCGAGGTGGCCGGCGATGCTGCCCTGCTGGTAGACCCCACCGACCCCGAAGATATTGCCACCAAGATGCACCAGTTATACAAGGACGAAGCACTGCGCACAAAGCTGATACAGAACGCCCCCGCACAGGTAGCGAAGTTCAACTGGCAAGCCTCGGCCGACAAGCTGTGGGCGTGTATGATGCGTTGTGTGGAGAAATAACAGCCTATGGAACAGGGTATAGAGTTACTGCAAAACACGGCCATGGCACTGCATGGCGAGTGGGGGATACAAATGCCCGATCTCATTTCGGAAGAGACGATACTGAAACTGCTCACTATGCGCATGGCCGACATCATTGCGCAGGGGCCGGGCACTTTCTACCAGCTTATGTACCGGCTGGACATATCGGAGAAGAAGCTGCGCGAGATATCGGCGGCGGAGGACGCGCCTGCCCGCATAGCCAGACTGGTCTATGACCGCCAGCTGGAGAAGATGCGCAGCCGACTACAGCACCGTCAGTCGCGCAATGAGACCGACCCCGACCTGCAGTGGTGAGGTCATCTAATATCTTACCCATATTAACTACATTTGAGCCAATGGATGTGCAAAAAGAGACCATAGGTAGGGCGCGCCGTTTCTGGGAGGTGATAAAAGATACCATAGACGAGTTTGAAGAAGATCACGTGGCCAAGTTCAGTGCTTCGCTGGCGTACTATACCATATTCGCTATTGGTCCGCTGCTGCTGGTGCTTATCCATATTATAGGTGTCTTCTACAAGAAGAAGGACGCTGCCACACATGCCGTGTTCGATCAGGTGGCCAATATAGTGGGGGCTGAAGAGGCCCACCAGCTGGAGAGCATACTGGACAAGATGAACACCAGCAACAACAGTACCCTCTTCGGCATCATTGGTATCATAGTGTTTGTGTTCAGTGCCACCAGCATCTTTACAGAGATGAAGAGCTCCATTAACTACATGTGGTCGGTGAAGGCGAAACCCAAGCGTGGCTGGCTGAAGGTGATCACCGATCGGTTGTTGTCGTTGCTGCTGATCATAGGCTGCGGTTTCCTGCTCACGGCATCGCTGTTGCTGAACGTGATAGGCGATGTGCTTACCGGCAAGTTGCAACACATGAAGTACCTGAAGAACATCATTCCGCGCGATAGTATTGTGTTGCTTACGAGTGTGGACACGGGTGTGCTGTTCATAGTGGTGACGTTCCTGTTCGGGGTCATCTTTATGGTGCTGCCCGATGCGCGCATACACTGGAAAGATGCGCTGGTGGGTGCTTCGTTCACCGGCGGACTGTTCTTGCTGGGTAAGTTCCTCATCTCGTTATACCTCACCAACTCCAAACTGGTGACTGCTTACGGCGCGGCGGCATCGCTCATCATCCTGCTGTCGTGGATCTACTATTCGGCGATCATCCTTTATTTCGGGGCATCGTTTACCGATGTGTATGCCCGAAAGATGGGGCGTGGTGTGCGTGTGAAGAAGACAGCGGTATTTGTGATCAAGCGAGAGGCCCGTGAACTGCCGGCGCTCAAGACGCACGTGGACGAAGACCTTGGCCAGTCATAAAAAGCACTAACGTCTGCCTCCTGCCATCTGCTTACTGCCCCTCAAAGCTGCTCACGGTTTTGCATACGGTAGCCTGCCTATGCGGGTGGTGCGGTGGTAGCTGTCGAGGCCCACACAGGTGATGCTGCCGGCCTGCTCCACATCTATGTAGCCGTCGTTGGCGATGCAATCTTCAGGCAGGTGCACAGCTGTGATGCGGGCTATAATAATGAGTGTGCCGTTCTCTTCCACATCTATTTTGCGCACATATTCCGCGGCTATCTGTATGTTGCTTTCCTGCACAAATGGTGCTGCGCAACCCTCGCGATACAGGGGCGTGAGACCTGTGGCGTCGAACTCGCTTTGTTGGGCCGGGTAGCGTGCTGATGTCTGGTGCGCTTGCTGGTAAAACTGCTCCTGAATGTGGTTTACTGTGAAGCTACCGGTGCGCAGAATGTTGTCGAGGGTGTGGCGCTCAACCGAGTGTGGCCTTACTACAAAACCAAATAGGGGCGGGTTGGCACCCAGGTGAAATATAGAATTGAAGATGGCGAGGTTTGTCTGTCCTTCCTCGTTAGCGGTGCCTATGAGGGCCACGCTTTTGAAACCCGTGAGCGAGTTGATGAAGGTGGCACGGTAGCGTTGTTCAAAATTCTGAATGTCTTGGGCGGAGAAGGTCTTTTGCATCGTCTTATGGTCTTTATTGTTTCTATTTGCCGCGTCTTTTCGATATCTTATTAGAGGATATTGCCCGCTGGCGGCTGCACTTGAACCTCGTTATGTCGGGCGAGCGTTTTTGGGCGTGTTTGGTACTGCATGCCTCTACCCGCCGCCTCCACAGTTTGTATGAACTGAATTTCAGTTGGCTTTTCATGAGTGCCTTTACTTCAGCCTCGCGCAGACCAAACTGGAACTCAATGGCATCGAACGGGGTGCGGTCTTCCCAAGCCATCTCGATGATGCGGTCTATGTCGGCCGCTGAGAGTTTTTGTTCCGGTGCCGGTTCGTCGGTGGTCATGTATGCCATTGGCGATGGCAGGTCGCTGTAGTAGCAATAAACTGAATCGTCGTGTTCCATAACTCGCTGTATTACCTGATGATCGCCCATTGTTTATTTTGTTTAATAAAACGTACAAATAATTAAACAAAATTAGGGGAAACTTCACAGTAACTGCGGGATTTTTTTCATGTGCGCAGTTTTGGTCTAACTAATTGAATGTCAATGAGCATGTGGGAAGTTTTGCTTCCTCCCGCGCAGTTTTGCTTCCCAAAAACTGCGCAGTACTTCCCATTTCCTTCCCACCTCTTCCCACGGTATCCCGGCTGCTTTGCCTTATTTTCTTCAACTGCTTCTTCTCACGGCGAGAAGTAATTGAAAATTGTAATACATCCATTTTGCCCCCTTTTTCTGCAACATCAGAACAAGTTACAAGGACGGTTTAAGGCGGCCAAAAGAAAAATCTATGATAGTGCGTTTTGTGTAGTATGATAGAAAATTGTTTGCAGGGGAGAAGCTGTTGCAACAAGGGCGAGTGGGTTAGCATATCAGGAGATTTGCTGCCGCTGTGACGTAGTCGGAGACATACGCCAAGCATGTTTTGTTGCAAACTACGTGGAGCTGGGGCCAAGCGGGCGAGCACTAACGAGGGGTGCGAAGGTACTTTCATTGGTGGGAGC
>CAZZCR010000037.1:0-50038 GCA_964652995.1 uncultured Flavipsychrobacter sp.
CCTCTTCCGGCCAGGTTGTCTCTGCTACCATCTTCGGGGCGAGAACCAAAACAGGATGGTCGTAGCCTTGCAGAAAACGGCGGTCAAGAGCTGTGAGGGTTGAACTCGTATTGTGCGTAACGATGTAATCTTTCGTGACGTACAATTGATCCTCCGCATCTACCGCGATACAAACCGTCTCCCCGTCGTCTATCTTTTCGATGTTTGACATAACCCTGAGCGGATGATATTTGGTAGGCCGAATCCAACTATCTAACTTTCTCTTTAACCGGAATGGATCGAACCTAGCAGGCAGTTTAACATTCACGCGCCACGATTCCCTCCCTACTCCGCCTTGATGTTTGGTGAAACGCCCCGCGCTCTTACGTGCTACACCTCCCAGGGATTGTGCCAGTTCGACGACGTTATCGATCAGGTCTTCCGATGTACTGGAAAATTCAACCCCACCGGTTTCCATGGCGTATCCGTCTGTATCCAGTAAACCTTGCAGGATGGCTAGGCGTTGTCGTATGTCACCGAACATGTATACGGCGGGAACGCTCTTCTCCCACGAACGCTTCCCCCACAAACCAAGTTCCCTCAACTTGTTCTTGAGAACGACACCCCGGAAAGCTATGGACTTTACGCAACCCGAACCGATGTCAGTTACTCGTACATCGTGTCCTCGTATTAAAGATGCATCAGTCGTAACAGTCAGAGGGGAATTCTCGGAGAAGCAGCCATCACCCAACAGCACTCCAAGGAGGTACGGTTCTATTGGCAGTTTTTTCTTGCGGAAGATAACAGGTTCGACCAACGGTATAGAGAATTTACGGTTACCGTTGGAGATACTCAGACCTTCCGCGAGTAATTGCCTAACAGATTTGACGGCGTACTTATCCCGTTTCTTTGGAGTGGATACCGCCCATAGGTGCGACTCGTCAGTAATAACGCTCGACCCATCGTTGAACGTAATACGGTAACGTTCTTTTACCCCTTGAGGGAACACACCGATCACGTTTGCCGGTCTGCCGTCTTTACCGATAACTTTATCGCCAACGACTAAGGCCCCCATGGGCTCCCATCCGGTAGGGGTAAGAACTGGCTCTTCTATCGCAAGCCCTTTGCCCATGCCCATCCCCGCCCATATCGCACCTCGGTCTGTGTTTTCGATATAGTCGATAATCAGCCCTTGGTACTCCTTCTGTTTGAACTCAATACGGGCCATTGATTTTCTACCCTAAGCAAAGCCAGTTTATCAACCCCAAGAAGATGTCGATTACCAGATTCAAAACGAGCACGGTAATAGCGATTCTCTTGAGCCAAGGTATGAGCTTTTCTTGCAACGTATCCTCTTCTCTCAGATCATTCACTTCTCGTAATCTCCTTTATAAAATTATCTACCCCCTCGAGGGTATCAACCATACGTACATCTGCTCCGTGCTTCCGTAACCGCTTTGCTTCTCGTTCCTGGTGTGGATCTAACTTCTCGCCTGGGCGTTTCAACTCTACGAAATACACACCATTCAGAAATACCGCCCTGTCTGCCGCTCCTCTGTGGTTGATCCACTGAACCTTACGGACTTCACCGCCGTGTTTCTCGACCTGGTCTTTCAGGTACGATTCAACTACCTTTTCTTTCATCACCGAGAGCGGCTATCAGCGCTTCCAGTTCAAGTTCTAGTGCCGCCAGCCTTCCAAAAGTTACGGCCCTTTCACACGTCGAACGGGTCGCCTTTGGGTTTCTCAAACAAGTGTCTTCCACCGACTTGTCTATTTCTTCCATTCTGTCTAACAGTAATTTATCCGCTTCGATAACCATAATCCTAAAACCCAAAGTAGTTAAAAACGTGCTCCCAAGACAATTCAACGACCAGGTAGCCGAAGATCACGGCTATCAGTACAATCTCGGGCGATGACTTGTATCCTTTGTTGTAGTCGTGTTGATGGTAATCTCTCATGATTGTTTCTTCCTTTCAAGTTGATCTATACGTTCTTCCAACTCTGCTATCTTCAGCACCAGAACATGTAGAAGGTATTCTTGCCGATTATGGTAAACCGCGTCTAGTTCAATTTCGTTTGTGTACGCGATATCTTCTATCCGTTTTACCGTACCTTTAAATCTCTGGCTGCGTAACTGCTCGCACGTAACTGTATCCATTTTTATTTCCTGTATCGGTAACTCTCGAATCCTGCCGCAGCGAGCGGCAGCCCTTTAGTCCAACTCAAATCACGGCTCATTATTGCAGAGAGTTTATCGACTGTCAACTCTTTTTTATCTAATGTTTCTGTAACGAGTTCATCGTGAACACTGATAAGTGTTTCATATCCCTGCGCTTCGGCTTCCAACATACCGGCGTATAGTATCTCTCGCCCTGTTGCCTGACAGATATTTTCCAACAACTTGCCGCCGTAAGTCTTCAGTCGAGTCCACTGCCTGGTGTAAGGATTGTCGCCCATATAGGTAATCGATTCATCCGACCCTTCAAGACGCGGAGATGGGTAGCACAGGAATCTACCGGAAGGCAGGCGCACACGCAGCCAACCGCCATCACAGCGCATTTTAATGTGCGGCCCTGCATCGAACCATTGGCCACGTTTTCTGATGGCCTTCTTTGCGCAATTTTCGAGTATCTTCCAGTACGCAGCAATCGCGCTGTTCGATTCACGCCATAGCCGTTTGAACACGTCGCACGTCACGAACCCCTGGCGCGACAGCCCGAACGTTGATTTGTTTTTCTTAATCATCCAGTCGTAGAAGTCTTCCGCTTGTTGAAGTTGCTCCGTTGGGAGAGTGTCGTAGTTGTCTTCAGCCAGTTCTTCGATATCGAACCCGTAGCCAGTGGCTCCTGTCACGAAAGCACCGCATCCTCCGGCGTAGGCCAAAAACAGCTCTAAAACTTTGCCGATATTTCTCTGATGTTCTGAGACTTGATCCACAGGTATTTTAAAAGCCTTCGAGTACGCCAGGTTGTAAAGATCGTCCCCTTCTCTAACGAAGTCTTTCTTGCGCGGTACGCGCTCCCCGAACTCGTCCAACTTGTATGTATCGTATTTACGGAACGCTTCTAGCTTCCATTCTTCCCCCGCGAACCAGGCAGCGAGGCGGCCTTCGATGTTGGCTAAATCCGCTACAACCAACTTCTTACCCTCGTCTACCGTGAGGCAACCCCGCACAGCCGATGAGAGCAGCTTCATCAAATTCGGGAACACCTTACCCGCACATAGCAGCTTGATAAATTCGATACCGATATCCAGTTCGTCGCCTTTGATGATCCCCCGACTCGGCAAGTTCTGTGGCTGAAATGTACGGCCTGCCCCGCGTCCTGTACGCTTCGCACCACAGAACTGGATCGTACCCTTACATCGCCCGTCGGAACTCGTAGCACGTTGCAGCGCGACGTACTTGCTTGTACTCGCGGACGCATCCTGTAATCGGATAGCGAGCAATTCTCTCACACCGTCGGGTAGGTCGGGATCGTCGAGCCTTCTCTGTAGCGTGGCCTTCTGTAAATCGGGCAAGCTCACTCCGTGGTACTCAAGAATGTGTTCCAGTAGTTTCACGTTCTTAGTTGTGCTGGACAGTGCGCCGTCTGTCGCTTCTATCGTCTGCTTCTTGAGGTCAAGCTTCTCGATTCGCACGGTCTCGATGGCCGCTTCGACCAGTTCCATGTCGACCTTGAAACCTCTGTCGTTTATCTTCTGATCGAGATGCCAGTACGCCAGTTCGTTCAAGTTGTTTGGATAATTCCACTTCGGCATTTTGTGGTGGGCGGCACGCATCGTTACGATATCCTGCTTGGCGTACTCAAGGAACTCTTCCCATTCTACCGGGTGCGTTTCCCGTGTTGCCCTGCGGATCTTAGAAGTCTTCGGGCGGGGTTTGCAGAATAAATGAATGTGTGTCTTGCCGCGTTTGTCTTTCAGTGCGTCAGTCGGTAACTTTAACGCTTCGGCTACCTTACCCAACGCACCAGGGAGAGAGTGTTCGTAAGCCTGTACCATCGTGTCGCGCCAACGCTCGCGAGACCAATCGAACCCGGGGAAGTTGAAGCGTAACACGTTGCGGTCAAACGGTGTGTTGTGCGCCCACAGCTCTTCGGCTTCGTTGATACCCTGGTCAAGATCGTCAGGCATTGGCTCGCCACTCGTTACGTCCCACTCCTGCACGGGACCATCATCAAAGGCATACGTTACGATCATCACTTCGCACGCTTCGGCGTACTGGTACGTCCCCCACTTGATAGGTTTTTCGCAGTACGTTTCTGTATCGAGCCAGAGTTTTTGGATCATCACCTTGTAGTACCTAGCCTGAACTCGTCAGGGGTCAATTTACTGGATATATTTACCGCCTCTTTGTCTGTATCACTGAGAACAACAGCGTGTGCGTACCTTTCCGTCGCGCCTACAGTGAAAATTCCTTCTTTTCTCCACATTAACATTTTCCAATCTCCTATTACCTCATTAAAAGAAGGTGCCCATTTCTGAACACCTTCCCCGTTCGTTCTGTCTGCCGCTATTGACCTACTTTATGTTTAAAGGAGCAAGGTTTTAGGCATGCCGACTGTTGTTCGTGATGGCAGGGTCAACAGTCGGTTAGCGCATAGCGGCCGATCTAGGTACACCGTCGTCAAACGGCCAGAACTCTAGTACCCTATGGGGAGTGCTCCTCCCTCTATAATGTTCGGTCGATCTGTACGCGCTGCGGCGAATCGACCACGTATTACCTGCTACGGCGCTACTGTTGCAACCGGGCTGCATTTACCCAACACGTAGAAGCGTACTGTCGGGAAGGTAGAACCGTCTCCGCCCACGTCAGTGACGGGTATAGCTTCTTCCAACCCGGCTAAGTGAGCGTTGCATAGTGCCGATGAACTGAACGCCACGGGGGTTGCGATACTCGCGGAACTGATAACCGGGTTTGTAAGTCCTGCTCCGTTTGTTTTGGTAACGATAACTCCAGATACCACATGGCGCACATCCGCTGCGTTCGCCACGCCCGTAAAGGCAATTAACACTATCAGAAAGAAGAACGTAATACTCTGTTTAATTTGCATAAGGATGTTTCGCATTTTAATTCCTCGTTAAATGTAAAGTTAATTGTAAAGGTTGCATGTTTTTACGTGTTACATGCTCACGATTCCACAAGCGGCGCTTAGATATAGTGGTATGTAGGATACCGCTTGCTGAATTCTTTTAGCCTACCAGGTCGTCCATGTCGTCGTCGCCTTCATCAGGGTCAGAGATGTCATCGAAGTCTTCATCGGTAGCCGGTGCTCCCGCGAACGCATCGCCATCACCGCAGAACTGCACCGCGATTAAAGTGCAGCGTATCCCAGGGTACTGCCCCGACTGCGCCCAAATATCCACCGATGCGTTAACATAACAACCAGCATACGGTCTGCCATCGGCTGGTGTGAGAGGGGTCTTATCCTTGTCCACAACCTTTGGCGGTCCTTGTTCTTCGTTGCGGTGTGCTGACAAGAAGAAGTGATCCTCGTAACCTTCGTACTCCTTAGTGTTACCGTCCTGGTAGCAGAACTTACCAGAGTCGTTCTGTAACGCTTTAAGTTTCGCGTCTGCCTTGGCACCAAAGGCAAGCTTGCACTCTTCCTTGATCGCTGCCAAGATCGCCTTATCGTTGTCCGAACCAGGCGCTACTAGGAAAGACGCATCGTACCGCGCTTTACCCTGTCCTTGCTGGAACTGTGTCGCCTTGAACAGTTTCGGGAAAGACAGTCTAACATTTTTTAATACTACTCGTTGACTCATGGTTGTTACTCCTTACGTTTTAAAATTAATCATTCAACCAGCTCGAAGTCGTCAAGCGGATCGCTACCTCCTACCTTGACCGCTGGCCGTTTATCCGATTCGGGCACTACTGTTACTTTCGCTTCGTCGCGTACAATGATTTCCTGGATACGCTTCCATTGTTTTGGGCCTACCTCGCCCTTCTTCGCCGCTTTCTCGATTGAAGTGGGCGACTTCAGTGATTTGTCGTAGATGATTTCATGCTTCAACTTCATTGACGACGCGAGCATTTCTTCCGCTGCCTTCTCATCTCCCCACTTACGATTACCTTCTTTACCCATCACGGCTTTGTAGCCCGGTACTTCGTTGCCGTTCAACACTTCCGTGATGATACGGGCACGGATCTGTTTACAGCAATCCTCCGCTGCTTCCAGGTGTTGCGCTGCCTCGACTAAGGACTCGATACTCGTCAAATCGACGAGCCGAACCTTGTTCATTTCATCCCGATACGCTGGGCAGAAAGTACGTGCTTTGCAATAGTTTTTACGGCAATGTTCACCGACTACCAGGTACGGCTCGACATCGGCTATGCTTTCGGCTTCGAGCAGTGAGGTAGCCAGTTCAGCCGCTGTGCTTAGTTTGGCAACCTCCTCATTCAACTCGTCAACTGTTATTGAATGCGTAGGCATACTCCCCAACCGGGGTTGATGTATTACCAGTAGGATCTTATCGATATCACAGAACAGAGAATATTCTTCGTACACGGCCTTCGCATACATTAGCAGCTGCTTACCAACAGGTACCCACGTCATGCCGTACTTCAGGTCGTGGATCTGAAGTTCAGTACCTCTGATAATCACCGCGTCGGCGGTCCCCTCTGCGCCTTCTTCCTTGGTGATAACTTCGATACCCGCCTTCTGTTCAACGAAGAGCATACCGTCGCCTTTGAAGTCTTCGACAGCAGCGAGGTACGTGTTAACGTTCTCTACCATTTCGTCGTCGATTGTGAAGCTGAATTCTGCATTAGCTATCTTCGCGTCCTTCCCGTCGGGGTCGAGGCAACAATCCCCCTCAGGTGTGACGTGGATCGTCCACCCGAACATTGCTTCCCCTACCCTGAAATGCCCTTCGTCCAGCGTTTCAGACGCCAGGTAGTGCGCTGCCGTTCCTTGTGCTGCGTAGAAGGAATTATCTTCGTTCG
The DNA here is from genome assembly GCA_964652995.1 of uncultured Flavipsychrobacter sp. GTDB lineage: Bacteria > Bacteroidota > Bacteroidia > Chitinophagales > Chitinophagaceae > Nemorincola. The sequence goes on from CAZZCR010000037.1 coordinate 6,932, forward strand.
GAGCCAGCATCTCCATTCTCGGGGCAGCAACGCAATTGCTCCATTTCTCTGCCCCTGATGCTGATAGTATTGCGTGCTTGGCCATGGTGTTATCCTTCCGTTGTTTCAACGTTCAGGTTGGCCAGCGTATCGTCCACTGCTGCCAGAAACTCGGAGTATTGATCTTCTGGCAGAGAAGCCGCTGACAATGGTTGTCCGCCTGTGAAGTCGTTCAAGATGCCGAGGGTGATTTTCTTCATTTTATCGACACCGTGAGCGTCCCGTAATCCCTTGGCCAGGTTCAAGAACGCTGCTTTGCATTGATCGAAAGTAATTTCGTCTTCAGCAGATTTCTTTGTCTCTGCCTTCTTCGCTTCTGGTTTGGGTTCTAGATTTTTGGCGGCTTTTGTTTTGTCTTCCATTACCTTCTTCGCCGTACCGTCGTTGTTGTGTTCGTGCTTCTCGGTTATCGTGGTAGCCGTTTCTTTGCTGGCTATCTTTTCCAGCGCTACCGCGATTCGTACAAGTGTTTCTAATATCTTTTCTAACATGTGTTTCTCCTTCTTGGTTGATAAAATTGTTTACTTTGAACTCCTTGGTTGGAACACTATCGTCTGGTGGCTGTCGCGGGCCATCAGCATGACCAGCCCCTTACGCAGGTACTCGTGCACGATGGCCAGTTCCGTTCGTAATTCTTGTTCATTCAAATCGCCTAAGCGAACTGATTTGTACAATGATCTGTTCCACACCACGTTCTTTACTCTTGCGTATTCAGCTTCCGGTTCTGTTGCACGACGTACTACTATTTCGTATCCGAATATTCTCATTTTCAAATCTCCCTTTTTGGCGGGTGCTATGTGTACAGCCAGCTCGGTGAAGTGTCTACTACCTGGTATCCTTTATCCCTAAGATTAGCTAAGTTGAGGCGGGCTACGACCCCTACGGCATTCCACAATCCGATATCCACGACGCCATTTGGATAAATGATCGGGTATTCGGCTCCCCCCAATAGTTTTGATGCCCTCTTAAACAGCATCAAGTGTTCTGGGTCGTAGCATTTGTGTTCTAGCTCCTTCGCTGGGTTTGTTGGTATTACCCGACGAGAATCCGGGTACACCCCTTCAGTCTGCGGCACCTCTGTCTTCGTGAAGCCGTTGGTAATGTAAACTTTCCCGTCTTCGGCGCGAGAAACTTCATAATCAATTTCAGACTTTAGGAAAAACCCGGGTGGGATCCTGAAAGTGTCCGCTTTCTCGTTCGGCGCGTCAACGCATACCGTTAATAAAACCTGTCCATTTGTTGCTGTCAAAATTGTTTTATCTAATTGCAACTCAAAGTTAATGTTCCTCAGGTATTCACGTATGTCTTTCCTTGGTACGAAGAGCGTTAGTACGAAGAGCGTTAGTGCCTGGATGGTTTTCGGATTTACTTTCATTTTCAAATCTCCGTTACATTAAAAGTTTAAAATAATTTCTGAACCGCAGAACGAAATTTACTCCCATAGAAAACACATGTCAACACGTTTGTGAAATTATTTTTTACGGTAGATAGTTTTCTTTGTGCAATAGGTGTGATATCTTGCCTACACTACCAAATTTGAGGAGGTATTGACGTGAAAGAGAAACGACCGATTGTTAAACTAGCGCAGTGGTTAAGTGTGTCAGATAAAGCGATGAAAGAAGAACTGGCCAAACGTTCTGGTTGTTCGTTGAACTACCTTTACGTACTAGCTGGTGGACATAGAGAGAACCCCCGTGTGCGTTTGGCTATGGCGATTGTTGGCGCGGCGAATGGGGTGCGTCACGGTATCCTGACAGAAAACGGGGGCCACCTAACAAAAGATGCTTACATCGTCCCCCCACTGCTTACCATCGACGACATCGCCAACGTACCAAGCCAGGACGCAGCCGATGACAACGGCGGAAAATAAACGATGGGGTGCCAATCCCGAAGACTGGGATCTATTCTCCGATACGTTAAGACTGACGGAAGACCTGCTTCCCGTTGTCAGTAACCCACACGCGAAGATATCAATCCGTTCGAGGATAAAGACTGTCGGCAAAACGCCATCCATGTACAACAGCGAGGGTTACGCCGGTGGTGTTCTCGACTGGACGAACCACACATCCACAGAACGTAACGTTGCGGCGTGGAAGCGACACTCCGATTATGGTATTTGCCTGATAGCGCGGCACGTCAAAGCGATTGATTGTGATATCACGGACAAGGCGTTATCAAAGAAATTGCATACTTACATACGCGCGTTTCTTCGACAGTGCTCCGGTGTTGTGTTACCGCATCGTTATCGAGATGATTCGCCCAAGTTCCTTCTAGCTTTCTCTTGTCCTGAATTTACGCTTAAAAGAGTCATTACTACTGAACACGGCATAATAGAATTCCTGGGTGACCGCCAACAATTCATAGCGATAGGGACACACGAAGGCGGCTGCCGGTATGAATGGGACTGGCCAGAAGAACACCCACGATTCCCTGAACTCACGCTCTCCCAGTTCGACAGACTATGGGACGCATTGCAAAAAGAATTCGGCGTAGCGCCTGCTATCACTGCGAAAGAACGCAAGACGGTGACCGTTGACGCGGAAGAGCCAATACTGAAAGCGTTAACGGAAAAGGATTTAATTATCTCGGAGGGAAGAAACGGCGAATACAATGTCGTATGCCCGTTCGCGCATGAACACACCACGGAGAGCGCGGAATCGGCCACAGTCTATTGGCCACCACACACTGGCGGATTTGCTCACGCCTCTATCAAATGCCTGCACGCCCATTGCGCGGGAAGAACGACTGAGGATTTCAAAGAGGGACTGGGAATTTCAGTGCTCGATGACTTCGACGATATCTCAAGCGAAGCATTTGAGCCACCAGTTAAACCAGCTAAGAAGGAGAAGAAAGGAAATCCGTTACGGTATTTACTGCGACCAGCGGTCACCTTCGCAATGTCGGGAGGCAAACCCCTTTGGTTGGTGAAGGAATTAATACCGATGTCTGCTATCGGTTACGTCTACGGGCCGTCAGGGGGAGGGAAAACCTTTCTCACGTTCGATATCATATGTGCTATCGCCCGCGGTATCCCCTGGCGTGGGCATAAAACGTCGAAGGGTTTCGTGGTTTATATCTGCGCGGAGGGTGCTTACTTCTTCCGTAACCGTATCCGCGCTTACATGATGAAGCACGAACTCACCGAATTAGATATCTTTATCCTTGACGGCAGGCCGGATTTACTGAAAGCCCAGGACGTAGCCGATTTGATTGCCGCGTGTGAGGCGTTGGGTGTTCCAGTGGCTGCCGTTGTGATTGACACTTACGCTTCTTGCATGACCGGGGATGAGAATTCAGCGCAGGACGTGACCAAAGTATTGAACTCGTGCAATGTGATTAAGGCTGCGTTGGACACAACGGTAATCCTTGTGCATCACTCAGGTAAGGACATCTCCCGTGGTGCTCGGGGTAATTCATCTCTTCGGGCTGGTGTGGAATTTGAATACCTGGTGACAAAGACAGGCAACCTGCACACGTTTTTGAACCAAAAGCAAAAAGATGGCAAGGACGGATTCGAGTACCACTTCAAACTGGAAGAGATTGAACTCGAAATAGATGACGACCTTGATCCCGTAACGTCGTGTGTAATCGAGCACACAGACGAGAAACCGCAGGGGCCTGATGGTAAACCCGCAGGCGTTAGAGAAGTCGCTTTGTACGATGGCCTGAGCGATTACTACAACGACAATGAAGTATGGCCGTCAATTGATGCATTGATTGTTTACGTGAACGGTAACACGGGACACGCGAAAGCAGACCTTAAACGTTCAATACGCAAAATGGTTGACAAGATGGTGTTACGTTTGACGGGGGACATTGTTACGTTCCACACGGCGGACGTTGACGAAGATGATTTTTCAGGATTGATAGGAGACTGACATGGAAGGACTAAGCAAGGAATATTTAGAGAAGTGTTTATCCGTTGTAGACATAAGAGACGTAGGACGACATACACTTCTTACGTTGTTAATAGCTGATTGCAAAGAACTCGACCCCTGGCTGGTAGTTGATGCGACTACACCAAAAGATAGAGAATTGGCGTTTATTACAAAAGAATATGGAAAAGTGATTGGCAAATGGTTTAGTGTAAATCAAGGGGGATGGTGGGTAGCGAATCACATGCCCATCACTCCTACATACTACAAAGAACTGCCACCAGACCCGAAGGAGTAAACGACATGCGAAAAATAACACTGCCTGATTGGGTGAAGAGATTACCAGATAACGCCAGGGTGAGAGCGAGTGAGGTTAAAGCCATATTCGGGTACTCAGAAACAACTGGGGTGAGTTACCTGGTACGGAACGGATACCTACCAAAACCCACGGCTATAGGGAAAGGTTTCACTGCCAGCAACTTTCAATGGTCGGTAGCCGACCTAAAGAAATATGAGCGCGAATGTAAAATAGTTGTTGACCAGCGATAAACACTCGTATATCCTGGCCTTGTGTTTTCGATTAACTGTTAGGGGGTAGGGGAAATGAGCACAAGTCAGAGAAACTAAACCAGAAACAGGGCCGGACTAAATAGGGGAACAAAAATGAAAATAAACACATCAGAGCTCGAGAAACTTCTCGAAGAATTGTCTCAACATGCCGGTGGTGTGTGTGTCGAGAACCATCCACGTTTATCGGTGAAATAGGCAGTAAACCGGTTAAATTGGTAGTCATGAACCAAGATGCGGCACGTGAATACCACGACTACGGCGAGGTATTACCCGGCCGATGTATCAACGATAGTCATACCAGTGTTGTAGCTGGCGAGGGCGAGGATATTTTTGAATGTACCAACACTAACCTGTGAGAAAAAGATATGAGGATTATAGGATTAACCGGCGAGGCCGGTAGCGGTAAGGACACGGTCGCGGATTACCTGGTGGAGCACCACGACTTCCGCAGGGTCAGCCTCGCGGACCCCCTGCGCCGCGGGTTGCAAGCGATGTTTGGAATACCCATGCACATGCTTCAGGATCGCGCCATAAAGCACATCCCTTTGAATATACTGGGCGGCAAGAGCATCCGCGAGGCGATGAACACTCTCGGTACGGAATGGGGGCGCGTGTGCCTCGCTGACGATATCTGGTTGACGACTGCTTGTATGAAGATCAATCAGTTACGTGCTCAGGTGTCCATAGGGCATGTCAATGCGAGGGGCATAGTTATCAGTGATGTGCGGTTCGTGGATGAGCGGGATTGGTTAGCCGAACAGGGTGGGGTATTGTGGCATGTCTACCGCCCTGATAACCCCTATGCGCTGCCGCGGGAGAGTCATGTGAGCCAGGAGGGTTTACCTCCTCGCCAACGTGACCCGATTATAACAAACGACGGCGATATCGAGCTCCTGCACAGGCGGGTACTGGGGATCCTCGAAGCAGACAACGACATTTAGCGAGCACGAAATGATTACTGAATGGAAAGAGTATAGCGGAAGCGATGAGCAGATCGCTGAGTTAGGAGCCGCTTGTACTAACGACGGATTTATCATAAGAGACGCCAACGGCATCTGCGCAAGTGTGATAAAAGGTGAAAATGCCCTGCCCGATGCATTTCTAAACTATATCCCCGAGATGTCTTGTTCGACTACCCATTACTTAATCTGCGAACCTCACCCGTTCGCAGACATGATATGTCAGCAAGCACGTACTGGGCAACCTGTTTAGGTGAGGGTAACAAAAGAAGGAAGTGCGGATGAGTTTACAGAACTTAAAGAATTTATCGATAGCGTTGTGCACACGGAAACCCACTCCACAACAAAGCCAGACTGGAACATTCCGAACGCGGAGTACCGATTCACACCATTTGAGGATTAATTAATAAATGAACAACGAACAAGTAATTAAATATATTTCAGAGCGCAGCAAGGATCCACATGCTGCGCTGATTGCGGAATGGTTGCTTACTGGACGGGATGTTGAATATCTAACCAATAATGAGGAATGGGTTACAGCCACCCGCCCAGATTGGAGCCCTGCGGTAAAATACCGCTTAGTAAAGCCAAAAATGAAACCTGCTTACAGGGTTTATAAAAGCGACGATAGTGATTTAACTGGCACGGTTGACAGACATCCAGACGGGTCGTTATCAAGCAATTATCGAGATGATTTAAATTGGCTATCAGACTGGATAGAATACGATCCAGATCCAAAGCATTGGCCGACTCCACTTGTCAAGCGCATCGCGGCAATTGATATCAAAGCTGCGGGGTGGATCGTGGATCATTGGGATGAGTTGCTTAATGATAAATATTCTTTAGGAGGTGATTATTCTCGTGAATCCCAGTATCTTTGTGGTATGTTCTTCTGGGAGCCATCTGAACACGGTGATAAATACTGGAGAAAAATATCCCATCGACTAGGCGAATACGCAAACGGCTTGCCGAAAGTCTTAACCATGAAATAATAAAACTTGGTTATGAACTTCGGAGAACCGTTTGCAATCCTCCGTAAGTGCTACAGTAACGATGGATAAGTAGCGTTCAGTCCGCCCGCTTCAACCGCGGCCATCGTGTCCATTAACGGGTAGAACTGGTTAGTTATCGCCGGGAAATTAGTTCCCAAGTTCTCCCAGTATGTTGTATTGCCTACCGCGTTTCCTGTGTTAGTTCCGTTTCCTGCTATTTTTGATTGATAAACCGTACCGCCAGATACTACTAGCTCTCTGTAGTCGTAGGCAGTCGCCACGTTATACGTGTCAGGAGTAACGTTATCGTAGTACCAAAATACGTGGGTCGCAAACATCTGTTCGGCACACCAGGTTAGTATCTCGGAGGCTGTTGCTGGCGGCAGGTAAGTGTCGGGCGTTGATTGGTGTGACCGGCTATGCGTCCAACTGTCCGGTGATACCAGACACATGATAGGGATTTTATCGTTAGCATCGGCGCAGTAGGTATACGCTCTGTCGTAATCATTGGGAGAGTTGAACGCAGCAGCGGCGCCCGCTAATTGGATATTATGGTTCAGCGGCTCCGTATTGTTCGTCTCGCCAATTGCGGTAGAGGTGAATATGTCTGGATGTCCGATACCAACCCCCGCGGATTTCAGTGCCATGTAGATCGCCGTGAGTCTCTCTTGCGGGTAGTTAAACAACTGGACCACCACCTTCCTCGGGGCAGCGAGTCTGGCTTCAGCGACCATGAGAGCCATGTTAGCGTAAAAACCATCCGTTACCGCCGTTGTGAATGTATAATCCACGGGGTTGCCCTGGCTTGTTTCGTTGAAATATATCATTTCAAAATTGTCGTTGTCGTTGTACCGTTCGCCTATATGCTGCACGAGGGCTATGAACCGCGCGTAGACCGACGCGACGTTCAGTTTCGCAACATATCCCACTGTAGTCTGGTACTCACCCCCGGTTGACGCACCAGTACCACCGCCGTCGTCGTCACCGTAAAGCGCGTCATTTGCACCGGCTTGCATGTAGGCGGGCACGGCATGGTCCGATGGTGAGAATGTCTTGTGACCAATCCGCACACACAAATGCTTGCCATCCGCTACGCAGCGCGCTAAATGCGCATCTATCCGGCTGTCGTCGTATACGCCGTAGGATGTCTCCAGATCGGGCCATGTGACAGTGAGACAAACCCCTTTGACAGCCGGACGGGTGCTTATGGCGGTGTATATTGCTGCACAGTTAGATTTTATCTCTCCGGCGTCGAGATCGGTTAGTGAACTGTAAAGTGACAGGTAATGACCTGGGTTCCATACTCGTTGGCGGCTCGCGGGCCGGTATTGAAAGGCGCAACGGGAGAAATAGCCTTGTGTTGGGATAGATGTCATTTCCTAGGCTCCGCAGGTGTCAAGTTTCACCATAAAACTGGACGGCAGGAAAGTCTCATTCGCCGCGGTGGTGCAGGTCCAGATCAGATAACCTTGCGTAGTATCCAAATTTGTTACAGCGGTATCGGAGGCGATATTCGAGGAGGATGGTCCCGATATTGGACTCCATACACCTGTCCCCCTTACTTTCATAGTAACATTGTCTTTCCTGCCAACAGGTAGCATAGACGATACTGAGTCGGTTGCCCCCGTTACGGCAGCCGTGTTTGTTATCACTGCACTTCCTGCGTAAACACCAGGATCGGTAGAGTAGGCAAGCTTCAACGTGATGGTATCCGTAGCGCCAGACTTCTGCCCGGTTAGGTGTACGTTTAGCCTGTCCCCGTCGGCGTATAAACCCTTTGGCCAGGTTGCGGATGCGATAATGGAGTCATTCTGGTTTATGGCGACTGTGCTCAGTTGTGCTTCTGTGTAGTTTTTCAGCGTAGCCTGACCGCCTGCTAACCTCCAACGGGTGCCGTCACTGTATATGTCTAATCCGCCTAGGCCGTAGTCGGTGACATGTAGCCGCAATCCTGGCCATGTGGCAGCATCCAACGCACCACCAGCGGTTCCAAAATAACTAGCCGAAGAGACCTGCGCCCAGGTTACGTTAACCGGGTTGCTGATCAGTATATACCCACCGGATGTGTTCAACCACAATGACCCGCCGGTTGTGCTCCGCGAATGCAGGTCGGTTATCAACACCACGGTGTTGGCGTACCCGGTGGCCCCTGCGGCGGGTTTGCCTGCCCAGGTAAATGACGGCGGTGCCCCGTCCATCGCTACGTTACGGATGGTTAGGAATCCCGTCGCGGGGTCTTGTATCGGTACGCCGATATTATTTAGAAAACGCCTGAATATAGAAATGTTCATATGATCTCCTTTGGACACAGAATTTAGTTGGTGTCAATAGTATCATAAAAAATAGATTTACAACCCGTTGGGTCATTTCTATTTATTAACAGATAAAACTAACCAGTCGCGCATTACATTTTCAACGTGGTGTGCTTAGAAATTAATCAGAATAAAATTCACGTTGTGCAGTAATCGAAGAATACGGCTTTCATTCTGATTATTTGGTGTGCAATTAGTGATTTCATTCTGATTAATTTTTAATCTGTATAAAAAATCTAGTTGTATTATGTTAAATTATGCAAGGATTATGCACGTGCATGCATGAATGAATCCGTGCATGTTAACGATTATAAAGAATATTTTTCTAAGGTATTTTTTATTCTATTTGGCAGTGGGTAACAAGAATTACGTTCGGGCGAGGATACTTGCGGTGTAATACGTGGAAAGCGGCACGGGCTAATCGTTTGGTTTGTGGATAACTGGTTTTCGGTTACGTGTTTCGGGGCACTTTTTGCGTGGCTCGTGATTCGTGTTACGCGATTCGTTGAAGAAGCGCATAAACAGGGGGTTTGGATGCAAGAAAAACAGGTAAGCGTGAAGGCTATGCAGTGCAAAGAGGAAACCCCCTTTAGGGGGGTTCCCCTCTGTGCATGCTTAGACGAACCTCGATGAAAATTTAATAGGTTTGCGAGGGGTAGGGAGGAGTAAAAAGACTCCCAACCGGAATATTATTCTTGTTCACCTCTCGGGGAACTCTCTGACTCGCTCGAAAATTATTTTTCACCCACCGCTTGACACGTAAAAAGTTTTTCGATACGATGTTGGGCATGGATGGTTTGAAGAAAAGAAAAGTCTCGGGAAGAATTGGTTTGAGCAAAGCAGGACGGGAGCGCCCCCGAAACATCCAACGGTGTAGAAAAGTCGAGCTGGGTCTCGCAACAAGGGCAATACACACCGGGCATGAGCGAAACTAGCGTCAACTAGCAGAGCGAAGGCCACAACGAAGCACGGCGTGCCTTGACGGGTTCACGACTTCGGGTACCGGGGAACCTAGCGTCAACTAGGCAAGCGAGTACCGAAACCGTTTCGGGTTAACCTTGACGGGTTACGATAAACGGATGAAACGCAGAATTCGCGGAACTCCCGGCCAGGGTTCCGTTGGATAGTGAAAAGGGTGAATATCATGGTGAACGAACACTACCTGACTGACGGGCGATGGATACCACACGGAACACTCGGCACGCATTCCGGTGCAGAATTTTTCTTGTTTGAACTCGATCAACCCCTGCACCAATATCGGCCCGCAACAGTGTTCAACGTGGTAACACACAACCCCAAAACTGTTAAATACCTTATTTTTTGGGTGTTGTGGAACGGTAAGGGCTTCGAGAGTAACACGGACGAGGAACGTCTGCGAGAATTGCCTGAGCTGTGGCAAGCCGCGCATTCCAAACTCGATGAGATAACGATTAACAACTTACTTTTTGGGTGATGAATATGGCGAATATCGATGACGCAACCGCGCACAAACATACGGGCGGCTAAGGTTCTCATGGAGCTGGCAGAAAAGCGGGAGGTAAGTAGACGTGGGTACCGCGACCAAGAATCACAACCTTGGCAAGCAGGCCGCGACCGCGCAGTACGTTTAACAGGGCAGAAGTCCCCACACTTTACACGCAGCGGCCCAGGGCGGATACACAACCATTCGGGAACCGAGAAACAATTCTGGAAGTTCGAGTATTACCAGTTCGTGCGACGTTTTACAGTAAAAACTGAGTACGCGATACGGTTACGGTTGAACCGATTCACTAAAATGTTCGACAAGGTTGATCTGTCGAGGAGTGAAGAGCCGCGTTTCAGGCAATTCCTTAATGCAGTAACTAAAGCCTTTAAAAACACAGCGAGCTATGGCTAAGAGGATAATCAACAACGTTCTTGAACTCCCCGACGGTAAGATAGCCGACGAAGTTCTGTCCATCAGTGATCTACAGACCACACCCGATGGCGTGGACTTTTATATACTGAACATCAGTGTCCTAAAACCGGAAGAGCTAAAGCTGACGCAGGAATTGATAGGTAATCCGCAAATCGGCTGGTACTACCGGATACGTGGCGAGACGATCAAACCAATTGAATCCGATAAGGATATCGATATTATAAAAGCCGCAGACAAAAACGAGGTACGGCTCTATTCGCTCGGTGGTTGACAATCAACTCATATTCGTGGTAGCTTCCGCGCATGGAGAATATTGACCCCGACTTCGCTGACCTGTTTGAAGCGCCTGACCGACGTACTAAGTCGGAAAAGTTCCATGCCACGTTAGGAAAGCATCGCAGGGAAGACATGGATGCGGTGCAACAACTACGGGAAGATGCCTACCTAGCCACTTTGATGGCCACCGGCTCCCGGAAAGATGCAAATGCGGCGTTAGGCATGGAACCTAACAGCCGTGGACTATTTTGCAGCATAAAAGGACGCGAACGGTTACACGCCCGTATCTTAGAACTCCGCAAGAACCTCAACATCACTCCTGAACGTGTGCTCCAAGAATACGCACGCATCGCCTTTGCCGACATACGTTGTATCTTCGACGACAACGGTACGCTTGTCCCTCTACATGAACTTGACGACGATACGGCGGCAGCAGTAGCCTCTGTCGAAGTCCAAACCATTGGGGACAAAGAAGGTGTGATGAAGACCGACACGCACAAAGTCAAGATGTACGATAAACTTAACGCTCTGGGCGTACTCGCAAAACGACTCAAATTGTATGAAGACAGTTTGAAAGTCGAAGGCAGTTTAGAAATTGGTAAGATGAGTAAGAACGAAAAGGCCAGACGAATAGCATTCTTCCTGCAAGAGGCACTACGCAAGAAAGAGCAAGAGGATTCCACAGCCGTGGAAGGCAGCACGTAGTATCTTTGAAGTAAAACTTTAAGAGGAGCAACACGATCATGAAAAAGATATTAACAAGTATTCACGACACAAACACGCTGGGGCTGGCGCATGACAGTTCGCTGGTAGCACGAAGCGGGGTACACATTGGCTCCGCGAAAGGTGGATCAGTCTACGGGCAACTACCTGTTTCTTCACCAACACACCTGACGTTCTTCGACGACTTCACCCGGGGGTTCGATACAACGAACGTGTGGACGTACACCGAGGGTACGGACAGTGCCACTTCAGCAGCAGCGTTAGCAGCAGGCGGCGGAGGCTTGATTCTCACTACGGGCGATGCAGGTACAGGATTGGCGGCCGATACCTGCCAACTGACTACCAAGAACCTGTTCTGGCAAGCCTCGAATGGCGATCTCACTTTCGAAATACGGATCAAGTTATCCGCGATTACGACCTGCTGGGCGTTCGTCGGGTTTACCGACACCGTAGCCGCTTCGCTTGAAGCGCCTATCGAATCCGCCGCTTCGGCAAACACATTAACGACAAACGCCTCCGATGCAGTAGGCTGGATGTTCGATACCCGCATGTCCACAGACAACTGGTGGCTCACAGGGGTGGCAGCGAACACCGACGCGACAGCGCAGAACAGCGGGTACGCACCAGTGGCAGACACGTATGAAGTGCTACGTATCGTACTGGACACAAGCGGCAAGGCTACTTTCTACCGTAACGGCGTACCAGTCGGTACGATCATGTCAGGGGCGGTAACAGCGGCCACCGATCTGGCCCCAGTAATCGCGGTCAGTAAAACCTCGGTAGCAGCGAGCATGACCGCGACGATCAACTATGTCGGTTGCTCGATGAAGCGTGCCTAAGAGTAAATAAGAATCGCGTTATGTTATCTTCGAGTCTGAGAGTAACATAACGCTTTCTAAGGAGAAGAGCATGGCTAGAATACAACCAGGACGCGCAGCAACAACAGGTACGGACCTAACGGACCTACCGGATGCGTACACGCAAGAAGCGCCTTTTCAAACGTGGGATGATACAACGTCTAGCGCCAGCTACTCGTATTCGTGCGAAGCACCAGCGGGGACAGCTACATCAGCAGCGGGATGGCGTATTTCCCGGTACGAGTACGCAACAGGTAAGAATATGTATGCGGACGGGGACACAAACTACGACAACGTAGCGGATGATAGAGCCTCGTTGACGTATTCCTTCACTTAACACGTGGATCTAGCCGACATCGTAGCAGCCCTAGCGGATGCCGATCCAGAAACTCAGGCAGAAATCGAACGTCTCGTTCTGCCTGAGTTAGCACATTTACCGTGGGTGCCGAATCCGAATCCGCAGACGAATGCGTACTACTGTGAAGCAGACGAGTTGTTCTATGGCGGACAAGCAGGCGGTGGTAAGTCTGATCTACTTATTGGGGTAGCACGGAATGGGCACCAAAGTTCGTTAATACTACGTCGGCTGAATAAAGAGGTAAGTGGATTAATCGACAGGGCTGCCGAGATATTCGGGAACCGCGACGGACTAAACGGACAACTCGGTATCTGGCGCATACCCAAGACCAACAAGACGATAACCTTCGGTGGTTGCCAGACTGAAGAAGACAAGCAAGGATACAAAGGACGAGCCAGGGACTTCTACGGGTTCGATGAGGTGTCCGATTTTACGCAAAGTCAATACGAATTTATTATTGGGTGGAACCGATCAGTTATTCCTGGGCAACGATGCCGGGTGATAGCGGCAGGCAATCCACCAACAAGGCCAGAAGGGTTGTGGGTATTGCGTCGATGGGCAGCGTGGCTCGATCCACAACACCCCAATCCAGCACAACCAGGCGAACTCCGTTGGTACACAACAGGCCCAGACGGGGAAGAGGTAGAAGTCGATGGAAGAGGTCCTCACAACCTGGGCGGAAAGCCCGTACTCGCACGTTCCCGCACTTTCATCCCTGCGGAACTCGACGACAATCCCGATCTACGTGACACTAATTACCGGGCTTCGCTCGACGCACTTCCGGCAGAATTACGGGCAGCCTATCGCGATGGAAATTTCGGTACAACGCTGCAAGATGACCCGTACCAGATAATCCCCACGGCATGGGTAGTCGAAGCACAGCAACGATGGACCCCACAACCTCCTGTAGGGGTGCCGATGTGCGCTATAGGCGTTGACGTAGCAATTGCCAAGGATAATTTTGTAGTAGCCTGTCGGCACGATAGTTGGTTTGCACCTCTGCTCAAGATCAAAGGCAGTGATGTGGATGACCCTAAGAAAGCAGCCGGGCGAGTCGTAGCGATGCGCCGCGATGATGCGATGGTAATCGTTGACGTGGGGGGCGGATGGGGTGCCGATTGTTACGCACAGCTTGCAGCGAATCAGATAACCTGTGCTGGCTACATGGGGGTAAAGGCAACACGAGCGCGTTCACGAGAAGGCAGATTCGGGTTCAGTAACATACGGACCGAAGCACTGTGGAAATTTCGCGAGGCGCTCGACCCTTCACAGCCAGGTGGGTCACCAATTGCATTGCCCCCAAGCGTTACATTAAAGGCCGACCTGTGCGCTCCTGCGTACAAAGTCAAAGGACAGGGGGAAAGCGCGGTATTGATAGCCGAGAGCAAGGAAGAGGTATGCGACAGGCTGGGACGATCAACGGACGAGGGCGACGCGGTAATTATGGCATACCACAAAGGGATCAAGCAAGCAAACACAGCCGGTGGGTGGGATGGACGTAGAGGCACACCTGTGGTACAACGAGGTAAAAGATACAGACATTAAAGGAGAATGACATGGGCGGATTCAAAAAATTGCTGGGACTAGGTAAAAAGAAGAAAGCGCCACCACCTCCACCAGCACCCGTGGTTGAAGAACCACCCGTAATGGTGGACGAAGAAGCGCTAGCCAATGCCGAGAAGACAGCTAAGAAAAAACAAGCGGCAAGACGTGGAAGGGCTTCGACGATCCTGACGGATAGAAGTTCGGACAGACTAGGCGGCGGGCTATAGGCACAAGGAGGCGGCATGTCTAACGTATCGGAATTGGTACAAAAAGGTACTAAGCTGTTCGAGGCGAAGGCCCCATTGCTGAGTCTATGGCAAGACATAGCGGAAAACTTCTACCCGGAAAGGGCGGATTTTATCACGTCACGTTCCGTGGGCAGTGAACTCGCCAAGGGTCTCGCAACAGGTAAGCCCGTCCTGGTACGCCGGGATCTGGCCAACGCAATCGGCGGCATGCTGCGCCCGACGAACAAGGTATGGGCGCACGTCCGCGTCAACCCGTGGGATGAGGTTGACACAGAAGGGCGGCGCTGGCTAGAGATGGCGGAGGATCGACAGCGCAGAGCCATGTACCATAAAGGTACCGGGTTCGCACGCGCAACCAAAGAAGGGGACAACGACTTCGCAACCTTCGGCCAGTGCGTGATTCAATCCTCCGTCAATCGAGAGGGTAACAACCTCTTGTACCGGTGCTGGCACCTGAGAGACGTTGCTTGGACAGAAGACTCAAGCGGTAATATCGATTGCGTTTACCGAAAGTGGAATCTACCAGCGATTGACATGGTACGATTGTTCCCTGGTACCGTACACGCAGAGACGCGGGTACTTGCTAACAAAGACCCTTACGCAATATGTGAAATCTGGCACGTAGTATTGCCTCTCGACATGTATGAGTCGACAGAAGCAAAGAAGGGGCGTAAGCTGCCGTTCTGGTCTCTGCACATTGACGCGAAACATGACTGCGTACTGGAAGCGGTCAACATGAAGCGCAATGAATACACGATCCCCCGCTGGTCAACGGTATCCGGTTCACAGTATGCCTATTCTCCTGCCGTTGTCGTCGCTCTGGCTGACGCACGCACGTTACAGGAGATGACGATCACATTACTCGAGGCCGGAGAGAAAGCGGTGTCCCCACCACTGCTCGGTGTACAAGGGGCTTTACGCTCAGATATCAACGTGATGGCGGCGGGTATTACTTGGGTCGACATGGAATATGACTCCCGTTTAGGGGAAGTCTTGCGACCGTTGTCAACGGATAGCAGAGGCATCCCGCTCGGTATCGATATGTCGAGGGACATTACAGAACAGCTACACGAAGCGTTCTACCTGAACAAGTTAAACCTCCCACCGGCGCAAGATGGCCAGATGACAGCCTATGAGGTCGGCCAGCGAGTGCAAGAATACATCCGGCAGGCTTTACCACTGTTCGAGCCGATGGAATCAGAGTATAATGCTCCCCTCTGTGAGTCGACCTTCGATATCCTGCTCGACTATGGTGTGTTCGGCCGGGTGGAAGAAATACCCGAAACGTTGCAAGGGCAGCGAATAGAATTCAACTTCGAGTCACCATTACACGATGCGATTGAAATGGTCAAAGCGCAGAAATACCTAGAAGCGACATCACTGATTGCGAATGCCGCAGCGGTAGACCCGAGTGTTATACACATTATGGACGCACGCAAAGGCGCACGCGACGCGCTACAGAGTACAGGCGTGCCAAGTGCCTGGCTCAGGACAGAGGGTGAAGTGGAAGACATCGTGAAAGCCCAAGAAGAGCAGGCTCAGATTCAACAGGTACTCGAACAAATGCAAACGGGCGCGAACGTGGCGAAGACGATTGGCATAACCCCGTCACCGTCAGGAACGGCTGACACAGGACAGGCTATGTAATGGCAAAAGAACCCCCAGCGCCCTACCTACCAGCCACGTATGACGTGGCCGATATCGCAGCAATCCAGGCTTGTCTGAAGGGGGAAGCTACGCCCGAACAACAGAAGCGCGCGATGGAGTGGATTATGTACAAAGCCGCGAACATGAACGACCTAGAATACCGCACGGACGGCAGGGATCACGCCTTCGCGAGCGGCAGGCGATATGTCGGGATGCAGATTTACAAACTTACAGTATTGAATAAAGGAGCCTTCCGTTGAGCGAAAATAGCACAGAGATGATAGCACGGGTAGCATATGAAGCAGAGCGAGCCTACCAGCGAGAGAAGTTGAACTACTCACTCCCCGCTTGGTGTGATGCAATGCCTGCTAACAAAGCCGGTTACTTGCAAGGAGTGGAGGACAGGGCTGCCGCACAGCACGACGGACGTACCGAAGTCTACGATGCTATGATCGAGAACCGCAAAGATCGATTGTTCAACGCAATCGTTGACGTTTTACTAACTGAAGGATAAGAAAATGCCAACAGAAAACAACACAGCGCTAAGTGCGGACATACCAGAAGGTGACGGGGGCAGTGCTTCCGTAACCGCCACCGACGCACCTGAAGGAACGACTGATGCGAACGTACAGCAACAGACGGATGCAGGTACTAACCCGGAGGATAAGGGAGAAGTATCGACCGAAAAGAAAACGGACACAACGCCGAAAGCAAACGATTGGGCAGCGGTTCGTAAGCAAATTGCTAACGGTGATACAGCGGTTGAGAACATGCTTTCTCGATACGGTACCCTTGAAGAAGCGTTGAAGGGTGGCGTTGAAGCGCAAAAACAATTACGTGCTAAGAAAGCCGTAACACCTATCACGAAGGATTCAACACCGGAAGAGGTTAAGGCGTACCGTGAAGCATACGGCATACCAGAGAAGGCCGACGGGTACGAGATTAATCTACCAGACGGGGTGATTGTGGGTGAAGTGGATAAGCCCTTAGTCGATGCATTTCTTGAAGTAGCGCACGAACACAATATACCACCGGCCGCCGCTAACGCTATCATCGCTAAACAGTTGGCTTTGCAGAATCAAATGATCGAAGAACAGGAAGCCGCCGACGAAGCGACACGCGAAGCGTCGATAGCCGAACTACTGTCACCAGAAACAGGTTGGGGGAGCGAAGCGCGGCTCAACAGGAACCTCATCAACAACATGCTCGACCAAGCACCGGAGGGGGTCAAAGGGTTGATCG
The DNA here is from genome assembly GCA_964652995.1 of uncultured Flavipsychrobacter sp. Lineage (GTDB taxonomy): Bacteria > Bacteroidota > Bacteroidia > Chitinophagales > Chitinophagaceae > Nemorincola. Next base: position 24,472 of record CAZZCR010000037.1, read on the forward strand.
AGAACGCGAGGCTAGCCGACGGGACATTGCTCGGCAATCATGCGCCTACGTTGAAGTGGCTTGCTTCTGTAGCGCGTGAACTGAACCCGACAGCTACACTCACGCCAGGCAACACGGACAACACAGTAACGAGTATCCAGAGCCGGTTAACTTCTCTCGAAAAAATGATGGGTGACAGGAATTCGGATTACTGGAAAGGATCGAGCGCGGCGGGGTTGCAAGAAGAATACCGGCAACTTGTTGTAAAGAGGGAACTGATAGCGAACAAAGGTAAAAGATAATGGACGAGAGGCGTATGCGAGTATTTAGTGCAACAACGGCGCTGCTGGTTAGCCTCCTAGCGTATGGGTTATTGATCGCAGCGGCACATACGACAGGGGGACCATTAGCCGATATGCAATCAAAAACGGAATCAGCCAACACAGAGTGCAAGCCATGAAACTAAAATACTCAGACGGATATAAATACCAGCTAAAGTCGGACGTAATTGTGCAAACGAACATCCGGCCAAAGCAGCCTTGCATCGTGCAAGGGTACGTCTTCCTTGGTACAGACGGAGAGCTGTTCGTTTACAGAGGATACGCCTGGAACGGTTGTACCCTCGCCGTCGACACTAAACACAACATGCGGGCCAGTTTGGTACACGATGCTTTGTACCAGTTGATACAGGAAGGGCTACTAGAACGCGGCTGGAAAGGGACAGCCGACCGCGCGTTACATGATCTGATGGTAGAAGATGGTTCTTGTCGAGCAATCGCTGAGTTATATCTACTAGCGGTCGACCTCTTCGGCGATGCCTTCACCAAGAAACCGAAAAAAGTAATTACTATTTAACGCTTGACACTTTCTAACTTTGGGTATATAAGCAAAACTTAAAGTTAGAAAGACCCTAGAGTCAACGCATCCAGCCCCCATCACATCGGGCAATCCTGCGAAGCCGGACGATAGCTACCTCTTGATACTTGTATGAATTCTTTACAACGATTAATAGGAGCCGATCATGGCCGAATCAGCCTTTCAGGTACAGTACCAACAAGAATTTATTGCCAGCTTTGAACAAAGCCAATCCCTGGTACGCCAAGCAGTAACCACGACAGCCGTAATCAAAGGCAATCAAGCCACGTTCCTGGTAGCAGGATCAGGCGGCGCGAGCGCAGTCACCCGGGGTCTAAACGGTCTAATCCCAGGACGTGCAGACGACCTGACGCAAGTTACCGCGACACTAGTTGAATGGCATGACAAACCGATCAAGACAGGTTTCAATGTCTTTGCATCTCAAGGCGATCAACGTCAGATCATGCAGCAAACAAGCATGATGGTAATCAATCGTAAGATTGATACTGACATCCTGACCGAACTGGCCAATGCGACACAAGATACCGGTGCCGCGCAACAAGGTAGCCTGGATCTGGTTATCTGGGCGAAGACCATCTTAGGCAACAACTCAGTACCCACCGGCAACCTGTTCGCTCTGGTCACCCCTGCGTTCCACGCGTACTTGATGAAGACCAAAGAATTCACGAGCGCTGACTACGTGAACAACAAAGCGTTCGCAGAAGGAAGTGATAGCGAGTACGAGGCGTTCAAGTGGGCAGGCGTTAACTTCATCGTTCACCCTAACCTGACAGGTAAGGGCACCAACGCTGAGAAATGTTACCTGTTCCATAAATCAGCTATCGGCCACGCGATGGACACGGCAGGTATCAAGACCACTGTCGATTATAACAAGGAACACGATTACTCATTCGCTTTGTGTACCGCTTACATGGGCGCCAAGTTGATGCAGAACTCGGGTGTTGTTGTGATGAATCACGACGGTTCGGTCTTCGCTGCACAGTAATAACTGACTTACCTCCTGCGGGGCAGGAGGCACCTTGAAAATCTTTAGGAGAAAGACATGGCTTACGCGATAACTGACCCGTTGATCTGCATGACAAACGCCGCCCTGGGTGGAACCGGACCGCGCTTGTGGTATCACGAATCCGCCGACGCTCTCGCAGCGGTGAACACCTCGGGGTTCATCACCGACGGGGGGAGTAAAGGGCTTCGAGCGGGTGACTTCGTATGGCACCAGGACAGCCAAGCCGACGGAGACCTAACTATGCACCGGGTGATTACGGTAAGCTCCACGTATCCCGGTGCGGTCGATTTATCTGACGGTACTGCGATATGTGAGAAGGCTAACGCCGATTAACGGTTGATAGACAACAGTTAATGGTATAAGCTAGAGGGGCGAGTCTTGGACTCCTCCCTCTATTTCTTTAAGGACACACCGAAATGGCACTAGCACTCATTGAGAATTCATTCAAACTAGCCGAGTACGAAAGACATATATTCACCATCCAACCGGAGCCAGGTGTTACGGTCGAAGATATCGTGAAACCTGAATACTGGTCAAATGTAGCCAAAAACCTGACACAGGGGGCGTTGATCGAGGCGCGAGCAAAAGACGGTGCTTACTTCGCGCAGTTGTACGTAGCCAATGTTGACAAGCGCGGACTGGTCCCGCAGATCAGAGTTGTGTTACTGCAAAAATATGACCTGAACGCTGCCTTAGTAAAGGCGACGAAAACGGCGAAGGAAACAGGGACGTATAAGGTTGTCTGGCGCGGTGACAATGCCAAACACACTGTGACACTCGTTGCGAGCAACGAGGTGATTAAGGATGGCTTCCCGTCGAAGAAGGATGCGGAAGACTGGATCGAACAGAAAGAACTAGGCTTAACGGAGTAACAACACATGGCTACGACACAGGCAGGGATCTACAACCTCGCGTTAGGTTTCCTTGGTGAACGTAGCGCGTTAACGGTATCAGATGCCACCGAACCTGTTAGGGTAATAAACGGGTTTTGGGATCACGCCTCGAAATTCTGCCTTGAACAGGGGCACTGGAAATTTGCAGAACGTGAAGCAGTCCTAACGCCCTCATTGACAGAATTACCGACAACCGGATTTACTAACGCATTCGACAAACCGACGGATTACGTGCGGATGAACGCTCTCTGTTCGGATGAATTCTTCAGAAGCCCAATACTGAACATCCATGAGAGAGGGCTTTTCTGGTATTGCGACTTGGATACCATTTATCTTCGTTACGTGTCGAATGACGACGCTTACGGGATGGACGTGACCTTGTGGCCAGAGACTTTCGTTCTATACGTTGCGCTGTACCTGGCCACCCTCGGCGCGCCACGAATCGCGCCAGAGAGAAAAGCAGAGACGATAACCGCACCGGGAAACGTCGGTATCGTGGAGGCAAAACGTAACGCCTTGGCGAAGGATGCGGTAGCGGGGCCGATCCAGTTCGTGCAACAAGGTAATTGGTCTTCTTCACGTAACCGCAACGGCGGGGGACGCAACAGCAGGAGCAGTCTATATGGCAGCTAGCGAAGACTACGTACTAGCCTTCAACAGGGGTATTATAAGTCCGCTAGCGAACGCACGCGCTGATATAAAGCGGGTTGGCATGTCAGCAGAGACGCAGATGAATATGCTCCCCCGCACGATGGGGCCTATGTCCCTGCGTCCAGGCATGGAGTACCTCGGCAGCGTTTACCGAACCACGGGGTCAGTGAAACTAATCCCCTTCGTGTTCAGCAACAGCGACGTAGCACTGCTTGAGGTAACGGACACTGCCCTGCGGATATGGGTCGACGATGCTCTGGTATCACGCCCAACGGTATCCACCACGATAACGAACGGCAATTTCAGTACGGACCTAACAGGATGGTCGAATTCCGACCAAGGGCTGGCCTCATCTGTATGGGCAACCGGGGGGTACATGAGCCTGACGGGCACGAACACTCACCGAGCGGTAAGATCGAACTCAATGGGCGTAGCATTGGCCGACAGAGGAGTCGAACATGGCCTGGAAATACACGTAACACAAGGTATCGTAGGTCTTCGCGTCGGCACAACGAGTACGAACGACGACCTCATAAACGACACCCAATTAGAGGCAGGTAGGCACTACCTTGCATTCACACCAGGGGCATCTGTCACCGCGGTCTACGTGACATTCTACAATTACAAAGAAACAACCGCCTTAGTGGACAGTTGCCTGATGACCGTTGTACCAGGCACGCTGTACATACCGGCGGAGTTATTGCTGGAAGAAACGCTGGACAACGTACGGTATGCACAATCTGGTGATACCATCTTCATAACAATAGGGCGCACGTACAAACCGATAAAGATAGAGAGAAGGGGTACAAGAAGCTGGTCGGTCGTGAATTATGAGACGACGGCAGGGCCTTTCCTGCCAGCCAATACCGCTCCGATAACGATAACGCCTAGCGCGACGACAGGCAACGCCATTACGTTGACAGCTTCACAGGGCATATTCCGAGAGGAACATGTGGGGGCTATGTGGAAGCTGGATTCTTCCGGGCAGTTAGTTACCCGTGCGCTGGGAGTAACAGACGCAGCAACCGAACCGATAAGGATCAGCGGAGTCGGAGCGGTACGAAATGCGGATTTGACTATTACAGGAACATGGAGCGGGAACGTCTTACTGGAGAAATCGTTGACCGAACCAGGGAGATGGGTAACCCTGGCTACCTACGGTACGAACATCGCATTAGTCGATCAAAATGACAGCATAGACAACGCGGTTATCTACTACCGGTTCAAGAAAGAGAGTGGCGGCTCCGGCACCGCGACCTGTTCTATCCGTACGAAGTACGGGTCTACGACCGGGGTGGTCGAGATTACCGGGTATACAAGCCCGACGGTCGTAACAGCGCGAGTAATACAAACGTTAGGCAGCCTGGACCCTACCGAGGACTGGTCTGAAGGCGCGTGGTCAGCGCTGCGTGGATACCCTTCTTCAGTGGCATTCTTCCAAGGCAGGTTGTGGTGGGCGGGGAAAGATAAGGTATGGGGGAGCGTGGTCGATGACTATTACAACTTCGACCCTGAATACCTAGGGGAGGCCGGTCCGATAAGCCGCAGTATGGGTATTGGTGCGGTGGACGTTATCCAGTGGCTATGTCCATTAAGGCAGTTAATCGCCGGAGGGGAAGGCGCGGAGCACTCGTGCCGGTCGAACACATTAGGGGATCCGCTCACACCGGCGAACTTTAATATCCGGCAAGAAGGGACCTACGGCAGCGCGAGCGTAGAAGTGGTGCGCGCCGATGATACCGCGATATTTGTTGATCGAACCGGAGCCAGGATAATGAGCCTGACTTCAGCGGACGACGCGGCGGAGGTAACAGAGCTATCAATACTAACACCGGAACTGTGCCTGCCAAGTATTAAGCGCGTAGCCGTACAACGCAGACCGGATATGCGAATACACTTACTACGTTGCGACGGGACAGTTATCGTGTTGATCTACGACAAGATCGAACAAGTGAATTGCTTCGTGACGGTTGAGACCCAAGGATTAGTAGAAGACATAGCGGTACTGCCAGGAGCGACAGAAGACGCGGTGTACTACGTAGTGGCGCGCGTGGTCAACGGTTCAGTAGTACGTTACTTGGAAAGGTGGGCGCTGACCAGCGAAACGGTTGGCGGAACAGTGAACAAGATGTCCGACGCTTTTATCGAAGTAACGCAGTCCTCTTCCGCTACAGTAACCGGGCTAGACCATTTGGAGAAAAAAGAGGTAACGGTGTGGGGCAACAGTAAATACCTAGGCACTTACGGAGTAGTAGGAGGCCGTATTGTGCTGACGGAAGCGGTAACCTATGCGGTAATCGGATTACCTTACTACGGTAAGTTCATCAGTCGAAAGCTGGGGTTCCTTACAGCAGGTCCAGGAGCGATGTCCAAACGAACACGGGTATTAAAGGCTGGGTTAGTGCTCAAAGATACCGACCACGGCAGCCTGAGATACGGCACGGATGATGCGCATCTGGATAACTTACCCCCGATAGAGGCAGAAGCAGAGATAGCGGAAGGCACACTCTGGAGCAGTTTTGACGCCGATCCGATACCGTTCAACGGGACATTCAGTACAGATACAAGGCTCGTATTACGTGCGGACGCCCCTATGCCTTGCACTGTAATGGCAGCCGTCATTACAGTGGAGAAACAATGATCACGATAAGGGCAGCCGTCATTACAGTGGAGAAACAATGATCACGATAAGGGCAGCGATGCAAAAGGATATCGAATCGTTCTATGGTAAAATGCCGCTGTTAACGATGCAGGGTTTCGTAGCAGAGCACGCGGGCGAGATAATCGGAATCGGGGGGATATACTGGAATGAAGGCAAGAAAGTTCTGTTCAGTGAAATCAAACCAGAAGGCAAGAAGCTCAAGAAGACAATGGTTCGTGTCGCAAAAAGAATCGTCGCAGAACTTAACCCGCGATACGCACTCGCGGACAAACACACGAAAGGCGCGGAGGCGTTACTTGAGCATCTTGGTTTCAAACGGGTAGAAGGCGTAGAATACGACGGCAGCCCTTTATTTGAAATGAGGCGGTAAACATGGCACAGGTACTACCTTTTGCAATGGCGGGGATGAGCATAGGCGGGACTGCGCTGAGTGTCATGGGATCGTTGAAGCAGGCCAAGGCGCAGAAGAAGCAAGCCGCCGCGCAGAATGAACTCGCCAAGTTCCAGGCGGCGCAACTTGAACAACAAGCGACGCAGACACAAGCCGCAGGGCAGTACGCCGCGCTTGAGCAGAAGAGACAGGCAGAGCTACTACAATCGAGAGCGCTGGCCATAGCAGGCGCATCGGGAGCAGGCACGGTTGACCCGACAGTGCTCGATATCATTGGCGGAATAGCGAAGGAAGGGGAGCGAGCCGTACAAACTGAAACGTACAACGCAGAATCACAAGCCGCTGCCGAGAGGTTGCAGGCGAAAGCCACCCGATACGAGGGTTACAATGCATTACAAGCTGGTAAGATAGCAGCCAAAGGAAGCAAGCTTCAAGCGTTCTCTACCGCACTGAGTGGATTGGCCGACGCGGGGAGCATGGCATACTTCGGCATGTCAACACCGAAAGGAGTGTCAGGTAACACACCGTCCTACATCGACTTCCAACGAGGTATTAACCGTGGGGGTTTTAATTAATGCCTATATTACCAAGCGCAAACGATATCGGGCGCGCTAGACTGCAACCAAGCGGTCGAGTGGCCACCTACGACCCGAACCAGATAGGCGAAGCGGAGATGCGGGTTGGGGCTGCGATGCAGCAGTCCGGCCGAGCGATAGAGAATACTGCTTACCGTGTCGATCAATGGGCGCACGAAACAGCGGCATTACACGCACAGGATGCGCTCGTACAACTTAAGCAGGCGCAGAACGAAATGACCGTCGGGCCTGACGGGTATGCCCAACTCCAGAACGGCGACGCTACCAAACCAGGGGTGATGCAGAAGTACCAGGACAAGTTCAAGGTTAAAGTTGGAGAACTGGGGCAGCAACTGGGACCCCTAGCGCGTGGCAAGTTCGAGCAAGCGGCAAAACGGCAACAGGTAGATTACGAAGCCGGGTTCCTCAGCCATGCCATGAACGAGGACTTGCGACACCGAGGGCAGGTATACAAAGCCAACATCGAAGTAATCGCCAACACTATCGGAGCAAACTACAACAACCCGGTTACCGTTAAACGTGAACTGAGCAGTATCGACAGGACGGTAGCTGAGTACGTTTTCAAAAATGGGATAACCGATACGCAACTCCGTCAAAAGTTTCTGCTCGACGCGAGAACGATGGCGCATCAATCGGTGATCGAAGGCTACATGCGGAACGACCAGCCCAAAGCGGCGGAGGATTATCTTTCGACTGTCAAGGACGGTATGTCAGTGGATGCTGTAACGCAGGCGAAACAGGCGTTGAAGCCGCAGATCGCCACACAAGAAGGCAGGGACATAGCGGAGTCACTCTTCGCGATGCATTTATCGGGCAAATCCGAAAGCGACATCTTCACAGAAAAATTGAAAGCGACAGAAGGCAAGTCACTTGAGACGATGCGGGTAGCTGACGCGATCTACGATGACCGTGTACGTGCGAGAGAGAAAGACCGTCGCATAGCCCAAGGTACTGTCGTACTCGAGTCGAAGAATATCGGGATTGAGAACGCGCTAAGATCGGATACGTTGAAGAACCTCGATTCTACCGATCCCGTACTGGCAACCAAGATACGCAACCAGCTTGTTGCACTAGGAGAAGGTCAAGCGGGTAAGAAGGGCACAACGACTACTTACGCCGGTATGCAGTTGTACGCTGAGTTATCACAACGGATTGACGAGAGCGACGTACCGCCATCTCCGCAAGAGATTGCCAGTTATATGGGCATATTACCGGAGAAACAGATCAATGCGCTAATGGCGAAGTCGACCTCGAAGGGCAAGGCGGCAGAACGTGCGACAATTGATCCCGATCTGATTAACATGGGCATGCCGAAGAGTGCGAAAGACCCGCAGCTAAAGATGGCGTTTAAAGGCGCAGTACAAAAGAATCTGGACGAGTGGAAGTTGGCCAATCCAAAGAAGATGCCTACCGCAGAAGATGAAGCAAACATCATCAATAAGGCCAACGAAGAATATGTGCAGGTCGGCACGATCTTCAATTCCACAAGAGAAGCATACCGCGCCGATCCTACCAGATCGTACCCGAAGACATTTGGTCAATTGATGAAAGGGTACAACGATGATGATATACTTGCGGCGTACGCACACGCGCAACGCATACGGCAATACGCTCCAAAGGGAAGCAGGCCGTACTCTGACGCAGAATTGATTCGTGCTTGGGAAACGATAAACAGGAAACAACCTAAATAGGGCTTGACGATATGGCGAAAACAATACCTGACGACGTTGCAGCGTCGTTGTCGTTTCTTGAATCAAGTGCGAATACCGCGAAGCCTTTGGACAAGATACCCGCCGTGCCGAGCATTCGCAAGGATATCACGCAACAGAAAGCGGGTATACCCGATGATGTGGCCGCTTCCCTCGCCGTGCTCGAAGGCAAACCCGTACCAGAATTCCAACCAGTGGACACAGGCCCGACACCGAGGCAAGTGGAAGCCGACGTTCTAGGGTTGGCTATTCGTAAGGGTATCAAATCTGATACAGCACTGGCAGCGCATCGCCGTGATGTGGCAGCGAGGACGGGGGTTAACCCCGGACTTGTTACACCACAGGTTGAAGATACCGCCTTCTACAAGGAACATGACCCCGAAGAGTTAATCAAGAACTTCCCAGCGGTAGCCAAGTACCTCGGAGTGCAAGGAAACGCTGAACTCGTCGGTAAGGATATCGGGCACTTGAAGACGCTTGAAACATTCTTCCGTCGCGCTGTACAAGACCCGGAGATAGTAGCCGCCAAAGGCTTCGTAGCGGCAGCGCAATCGCTGGTAGGTATCGCGGACTTGAATCCCGCCGATCTTGGCGGACTGGGCAGGACGTTGGAAGCCAACGGGGTGGATTTCAATAAGATTTCCAAAGTCTTGACTGACCTGTACACACCGGAAATGCAGGCCTCGATCAAAGGATTGCAGGCAGGTGAAGGTTTCCTGGGCACACTCAAAGCAGCGGCGCAGAACCCCGCTGCCATTGGCGAGCTGATTGGTACGAGCCTCCCGAGTATCTACTTAAGCGGAGCCTTGGCTCGTGGCATGATGCCTGCCTTACCAGCAATTGCCGCCGTACCGATTGGTGAAGGGTTGACGATGGCAGGCAGTTCAGCCGAACAGATTCGGGCGCAAGACCCGAATAAGGATCTTGACTACAAGCAAGCGTTACTGGCGGCAGGTGTTGGCGTAGCCGGTGCGGGTATCAGTTTCTTGGGTGTGAAGTTCGCACAGAAGATAGGTATTGAGGATCTTGACGTAGCAATCGCTACCGGGCAGCTATCCAATACACTGCAAAAATCTGGGATGCCACCATCAGTTGCGACACGGCTAATCGGGGGCTTCGTTTCAGAAGGGGCGATCGAAGAGATGCCACAATCCATCGTGGAACAGATCGCGCAGAACGTAGCACTTAGCCGTCCTTGGGATGAAGGTGTACCAGAAGCCGCAGCGCTTGGTCTGGTCACGGGCGGGGCTATGGGTGCAGCGGTACAGGCGGGGGTTACTACCGGAAGACAAGGCACGGTCAAGGATGACCCGTTACGTAAAGCGACAGACGCACACTTGAACGATATAGGCAAAGCGGTCAGCGCGGAGGATCAACAAGCTGCCTTGCAGAAGTGGTCGGAGGAAATTGTCAACAATAAATTGCGTAAAGAATCGCCCTCTGCGTTCAAAGAATTCATCAAGACGATGGCCGACGAACACAGTGGTGTCAAGGAAGTGTTTATCGATGCGAAACATTTGGAAGAATCCTTACAGCAGTCTGGAATCAAGCCTGAAGAGTTTGTCAAGAACATGCCAGAGGTTGCGAGGGACTTGCAGACGGCATTAGCAACCGGTGGAGAAGTTCGCATACCGATAGAAGATTACGCCACTTATCTGGCAGGCTCCAAACTGGAGCCGATGATCTTGAACGAACTACGTACTACCCCGGAAGGTATGACGTATTCAGAATCACAAACATTCTTCCAGCAGCAGAAAGATATCTTTGCAGAGAAGGCGAAAGAGATTATTACTTCGTCACAGCCAGTATTGACACGGGAAGAGTTCGCGGCGAAGCCTCAGAACGAAGGTAAGGATTACACGGAATACCTGAAGGCGCACGAGAACAAAGTCGAGGCTTTTGCGCGTGACGCTCAAGAAGTTCATGACAAGATACTCACAGGCATGAACTCCGCAAAGCGTTTCAACCGTGCGGTTAACGTGGTCTACGCTGTGCCTTTCCGTGAGTTCTACGCGGTCAATGCTGCCAAGGAAGGGATACTACCTTCTGAACTTTACGCACGCCTACCGCTGAATTTCTCTAAGATGCAGATCGAAGATGGGGGACTGGAACAGGAAGACGTAACAACGCTATCGCAAAAAGAAGTAGAGCGCAGACTCGTGGCGCAGCACAACATCTCGGTGAACAACCTCGTACACGCCGACCGGATGGGGGGACTCGCTGCCCCGTCTCTCGCGATAACGGACAAGGATAACGTGTTCAGTTCTTTCGGTGACATAACCTTGTTGTCGAGCAGGGACATGGTAGACCCGAAGAGCGGAGCCAAGGTATTCGGTGCAGATATCTACTCCCCACGATATCCACAGATAGACTACAGTTTCAGCAAGGAATCAGTAACTCGGTTGAATGCTGACTTGAAGGACGCACTCGAAGCGACGAACGCTACGCCGTTCGAGACATACGCGCTGAATGGCAACCAGAGCGACGTAGAGAGGACACTCAAGGCAAACGCAGCTGTGCTGTATTCTTTCTTGCAGGGTAAAAAAGTAAAACCGAAACTCGTAAAAACTAAGAAGAGTGCTCTACCGAAGTGGGCGTTGAAGTACGCGGATAGACCACGGTACACTTACGTGGATTCGGAAGCGTATTTAAACGACATAGCCGCTGCGCCTGAATACGCGGAGGTATTTGACCATGTAAAGGATGATTCGCCAGAAGAGAAGGCGAGGATGGTTCGTAGCTTGGCAAACAGTAAGGCTTACGAGATAGAGGCCTACAGGACTAACAAACCTAACTTCGGTAAGGCAGATCCAGAAAGTTCCCTGCGGGAGATGACAAGACAGATGCAAGCTAAAGGTTTGCAACCGGAGTATGACGCACACCTCTACCGCCTTGCCATCTCACTCAATCCGGTTGAAAAAATATTCAAAGGTTTCTCTCCTAGCGGTAACCGGAAATACGTACCCCACAACATCGAGAATGTTATCAAGGAAATGAAGACGGAGATACGCGGAGGTGAATCCTTTAACTATGGCCTGGGTTCTGTACGCGCTAAGTTCACCCCGCAATTCAAGTCCATTGAACAGATAAGAAAAGCGAACGGCAAACTGCTTTCGTCTGAAGCGTTTGAATTGGTTAAACGAGAAGTAGAAAAAGAATTCGAGTCCCTAATGGACGAGATGGGTCAATACTATAAGCACAAAGCCAGTCGTGATAACTTTTACGTATCCGAGTCTCAAGCGCTATTCGATGCGCCGAAACTCGGCATACCAAGGGCGTTGAAAGAAAACCAATTCGAGAACGTCCCCCGAGAAACACAAGAACGTATGGGGGACTTCTTGTCGAAACTCGCCGATATGCCTACCGAATACTTCGAGGTTAAGCTACTGAGACGTGTTGGGCTTAATGAGTTCTCAGGTGCGGTAGTGCCCAAGGATGCAGGGCAGCAGGTGATTGCCATCCTCAGGAAGAACGGCGTAAAAGATATTAAGTTCTACAAACCACGGGACAACAAGGATCGACTCGCGAAGATAAACGAATTCAGTGATCTGTTTTTCCAAAGGGCAAGAACAGGGAGAGACGCAGATTACTTGAAAGCAGTAGCAGATGGGGACATGGTTCGAGCGCAAGAAATGGTGTACGAGGCTGCCAAGGACAAGGGGTACATCTCAGGTAACGAATACCGAATGATGCACCAGGCCCCTAACCGCGAGGACTACAATCTTGCTACTATAAAGGATGCGGGTATCGTACCTGACGACTACTGGACGCACCCACATTATTATCAGAATGATGCTACTGAGCGAAATTCCTTTTATACCGTCGAGAAGGCTATCGAAAGTAAATCACAAAAGATGTGGGTATACCGTTCGGTGCCGAAGGATGTTAAGGACACCTTCATAAGGAACGGGGATTGGGTAAGTCCATCCAGAGAATACGCGAAGCTAGAAGGCGAAGGTATTCCAGGCGGCTACAGGATAATAGCACAACGAGTATCTTTGAAAGATGTGTGGTGGGATGCCAACTCGATAAACGAACTCGGTTACGATGATGGCAAAGAGTACGCATACAAGAACACAAAGAACAATAGAAAATTACTGGACGCAGTGACCTATGACGATGAAGGAAATGTAGTACCCTTGTCTAAGAGATTCAATAGCAGGGCTTACGACACCTTCTTTCAATCCGCTTTCTACTCAGCCCTTGAACGCGAGATACCAAACCTTCGCAAGGTAGCCGGTAAGGATGGCAATATCAGACCAGAACAGGCCAAGGCGTGGATCGAAGCGCGTCAGAAGGAAGGTAAGTTCAAGAAGGAAGAAATTGAAGCAGTCGGCCTGATGGACTGGCTCGACACTCAGGACGGGAAAGTACCTGTTGCCGATATCGAGAACTTCGTTCGGGAGAACGGGGTACAGATCGAAGAGACGCTACTGAGTCCCGAAAACACCTTAGACGAAGATCAGGTATTCGATACCGCTTACGCATCGTTCGCGGAAGACAACCCCCAAGGCGATATGTCCGAAGAGGAGTACCAAGACGCCTGGGAGTCCGAGATGGATTTCTACATGACCGGCGCGAGGGAAAACCTCTCGAACGCGCTATCAGGGGGAGAAACCAAGTTCAACCAATACGTTTTACCTGGTGGTGAGAACTACCGCGAGTTATTACTTACGCTACCGGATAACGGCGGTAAAGAATTCACGTCGGCTCACTTCGATCAACCTAATATCCTCGCACACGTTCGCGTAAACGAAAGAAGGGTAAACGGCCAGAGAGTCCTACTCGTCGAAGAGATACAATCCGACTGGGCGCAGCAAGGGCGGGATAAGGGGTTTGGCGAACGTAACGTAACACGATACGAAGTGCTGCTTAATGGAGAACACTGGCTAGATTTCAATACGAAGGCCGAAGCGGAAGAGGCTTCTAAGGCCGCAAAACCTACAGATAAAATAGAAATACAGGAGGTCGTCACTGGTAGATTACGCGGCACCCCCGCTGGCCCCTTCGTACAGAACACGAAATCCTGGACAGCCCTCGCGGTAAAACGTCTCATGCGCTACGCAGCCGAAAACGGTTTCGACAAGATCGCGTGGACTACAGGCGAGCAACAGGCTGCGCGGTATGATTTGAGTAAGCAGATAGCCGCAGTTAATTACGTGCACTATCCCGAATCGAACTCCTACGGTCTGCATTTCGAGACGATAGGCAGCGACAGAGGTATCGCTGACCGTACCGTTAAGTCGGGCGAGCTATCTGACTTTGTTGGTAAGGAGTTGGCTGAAAAGATAGTGAAAGGTGAAGGCTCCACGAGAAAGACTGAGTTAGACAATGGGGACGTTATTACGACTAAAAGGCTATCCGGTTTAGCTCTGAAAATTGGCGGTGAAGGGATGAAAGCCTTCTACGATCAAATTGTCCCACAGGTCGTGAACGATGTCTCGAAGAAATTGGGAGGGGGTAAGGTTGGCAGTGTTGCGCTAATCTCAGAACAAGCGAACCAAACAGAAAAGGATTTTCTGAAGTGGGCAGAGACTAACCAACCCGGTATGCCCGAGAATGTTCTGCGCCGTATGTGGCAGAAGGGTGATGCCGATGAAACCGTAAGAAAGTTTAAAGGCGAAAACGGCGCGGTAGCGCAGCACTCCCTCGACATCACACCGGAAATGCGTGACAAGATCATGCAAGGTCTACCACTATTCCAAGGCAACCGTGCTGGATTCAACCCGAACACGTTCACGATGACCTTGCTCGATGGTTCCGATCTGTCTTCGGTGATACACGAAGGTGGACACTTCTACCTTGAAGCGTTGAACGAAATGGCCACCAGGCCAGAGGCACCGCAGCAGATCAAAGACGATTTTCGTAAAACGTTGGAGTGGTTCGGTATCACGGGCAATGAGGTCGGAATACCTGGTGGCGAGACATTGGCGCAGTTCGCGGGTATCTATTCAGGGACAGCAGACAAGTACGCGCTGGCTACTGCGCAACAACGTATTAGTGCGGGTGATAACGCCGAAACGGTCAGGCAGGAAACTGGTTGGTTTAAAGGGGTTGATGGTAAGTGGCGATATGAAATAGACGACAGTGACGCTACCTTAGTGAATGCTCCTGTCGCCGAGGCGTGGCCGGAGTACCTAAAGAGATCTATAAGGGACAGATTCAAACCACTAGAGAACGGGGGCGAGATTAAACGTTTCAATCATGCCCGTAAATTTGAACGGATGATTGAAGACGAATACAACACAATTAACGCTCAACACCGAAGACTACCGGGAGTGCTGCGGCACCCGAAGCTGTACGCGGCGTATCCACAATTGCTTGACTACGACGTTATGCTCGTCCCTGACATGGGCAAAACCGCGAGTCTCGACGCAGCGCATAAAACGATAAGGATAGGCGACCCCTCCGACATAGAAGCGTGGAAAGGGGTACTACTACACGAAATCCAGCACGGAATTCAGGGCATAGAGGATTTCGCCAGAGGAGGCAGTCCGGAGGCATTCGCTAAGGGCTTGCCTGATGGGGGCTACGATAACGGGTATTCCACCTACCGTCGTTTGGCGGGGGAGGTAGAGGCACGCAACACGCAAGGCCGCATGAGACTGACAGGAGACGAAAGGCGGCTAACGGGCCCCTCGGCAACACAGGACACCCCCGACGGTGAAGTGCTTGTAACTTTCAATGGCGAGATAAACGAGAGTGCGCCACGCCCGATCAACGCAACCAGCACAGACGGACAGCTACCCCCTGGTAGAACACCTGAAGAAATATGGAACAACATGACCCTTGACCAGAAACGCCCGTATCACGAACAGTGGGCGCAGTCCTGGGAACGGTACGCATTGGAAGGCAAGGCACCGACGCTTGAAATGCAACCCGTGTTTGCACGCTTCCGTGCTTGGATGTTGAACATTTACAAATCAATGAAAGAATTCCTGCGGAACAATCCGCTCGCAGGAAAACTGAACGACGATATCCGCGCTGTGTTCGACCGATTGATTGCATCGGACGAAGCGATATCCGAAGCGCAGAAGGCGAGAAGTTACGCGCCGCTGTTCGCCACGTCTGAAGAAGCAGGTGTAACGGATAAGCAGTTCCAGGAGTACGTTGACGAGGGCAGACGGTCAGCCGATGAAGCGACAAGCGAACTGGATGCCCGAAGTATCCGCGATATGAAATGGCTAACGGGTGCGCGCACGAGAGCGCTCAATTCTCTACAGGCCGAAGCACGCACCAAACGGAAGATGGTGCGCACCGAAGTCGAGCAAGACATCGTGCAGGAACCCGTAGAACGTGCCAAGTCATACTTTGCCAAGGGTGAATACACCAACGATATTGGTGAGGTGATCGAAGCCGAGGTCAAGGCGAAACTGAACGAGGCCGAAGTACGGGAACTGATGCCGAACATCGACATGCAGAAACTAAGAGGCATGACTTCAGACGACGGTATCGCTCTCGATCTTGCGGCACAGTTAACCGGATTCGGTAGTGGTGAAGCGTTACTTAAAGCACTGAACGACAGCGAACCAACCCGTGACAAGGTAGCCGCTGAAGTTGATAAGCGGATGCTCGAGCAGTACGGGGATCTGGTTGACGATGCCGCCTTGAGCGCAGCGGCAGACGAAGCCGTTCACAACGAAGCCAGAGCGCGATTCATGGCCACCGGTTTGAAGATGCTACTCAAGACATCGGCAACGTCCTCGCAACTTGTAAAAGCTGCCAAGCAAGCAGCGGAGCAGGCCATCGCAGGTAAACCGATACGCGACATCAGACCAGGGCAATACGCACGGGCTGAGACAAAGGCGAACAAGGAAGCGCTGAAGCGTGCGCCGAAAGATCGGGCAGGCGCAGCCGAAGCGCAGAGAGCCGCATTACTTAACAACAAACTGTACTCCGTAGCACGTGACGCGAAGAACGAAGTAGACAGCATTTTGAAATACGTTCGTAAATTCGACAATCGGAAACTGGGTAAGGTGATCCACCACGATTACTTGGAACAGATTGTTGACTTGCTCAGTCCGTTCGAGTTTAAGAACTTGCCATTGCGTCAGATCGACAAGAACAAATCCTTAGCCGCCTGGATAGGAGAACAGGAAGCAAACGGTTTCCAGCCTGCTATCGACGTGGATACAGTAGAGAAGTCCAAGCTCAAGAACTACAAGGACATGACCCTTGAAGAATTGCGAGGTTTGAAAGACACGATCAAGCAAATCGAACACTTAGGCCGGTACAAGGACAAACTACTCACTGCTAAAGATCGACGCGAATTCAACGAGAGGATGCTCGAAGCAGAGGATTCAATACGGGATAACGCGAATCGCACAGTAGAAGAGCGTGCAACCCCAACGGACACCCTCGGCAAGATGGGGCAATGGTTCCGGCAGATGACAGCAGGGCACCGTAAATTCAGTTCGATCATCCGCGAGATGGATGGCGGCAAAGATAACGGAACAATGTGGAACTTGCTATCTCGTGCGATGAATGAAGCCGGTGACACGGAAACCGAGATGCGGCAACAAGCAGCGGAAAAAGTTGCGTCATTGTTTAAGATGATCGAACTCGATCAGGGGTTCATGAACTTGTCAGCCAAGAAGCGTTTGGTTCCTGGTACAAATATCAGTATGACGCATGAGCAACGGATCATGTTCGCGATGAACTGGGGTAATGATGGCAACCGGCAAAGGTTGTTAGATGGCGGGATCACCGGACGTCGTGCGTTGTCAATGCCTCAGGCGCAGAGTATTCTCGACACTCTGACAAAACCCGAATGGGACTTCGTACAGGCTACCTGGGATTATGTCGGTACGTACAAGGAACAGATTGCCGCTCTTGAGCGCAAGATGACAGGGGTAGAGCCGTTGTGGATTGAGCCCGCTTCAGTCGAAACAAAGTTCGGCACGTATGCCGGGGGGTACTTCCCTGCCAAGTACGACGCGGAGTTGTCTACCCGCAGCGAGTCACTTGAAGCCGTAACCGACATGCGGATGGGGATGAAAGGTGCATTCGGCGCAGCAGCTACCCGTAACGGCTACACACAAGAACGCTCGAAGCAGGTTATCGGCAGACCGTTGCTGCTTTCGTTCAACGTGATACCGCAGCATATTAACGAGGTAATACACCGCCTTTCATGGCAACCGTGGTTAACGGATGCGAACCGTATTCTGCGACACCTTGACAGCCCGATCAGAGAACATTACGGCACGGAGATACTACGGGAAATGCGCGATACCGTCATGGACATCGCGACGGGTGACGCCCCCGCGAAGAACGCAACAGAAGCCGCCATCAACCGGTTGCGTATAGGTTCCACGATTGTCGGTATGGGTTGGCGGGTTACGACGGCACTCTTGCAGCCTTCCGGTTTGGCGCAATCGTATGTGCGTGTTGGGCCGAAGTGGGTATCGCAGGGTATTCTGCAATTCCTGACGAGCCCGAACGGCTCCGCAGAATTCGTGGATAGCCGTTCAACGTTCATGAAGCACCGCGGTACGACGATGAATCGCGAGATTAATGAAGTCCTGAACACGCTCAGAACGGGCGAGGGGGTATCCAACCTCACGGCGAGCTACTTCTGGTTGATTGCCAAGATGCAACGCACGGTGGACATTCCTACGTGGATTGGTGCGTACAACAAAGGACTAGCAGAAGTCAGTTACGAGAATGCAGCGGATGACGCACAACGTAAAACGATGGAAGAACATGCGGTACGCCTCGCAGACCAGGCCGTGATCGATTCACAGTCAAGCGGTATGACTAAGGATCTGGCCAGAGTACAACGGGGATCACCGTTGCATAAGATCCTTACGAATTTCTATTCGTACTTTAGTGCAACCTATAATCTGAACATTGAATCGGTACGCAAGACAAACTTCATGAAACCCGCCGAGGTGATGTTGTTGGCAAACAACTTGATAGTGTTGAACGTCGTCCCGGTGTTGCTTGCCGTGGCGTTGAAGGAAGCAACCAAGGGGGGCTGCGGAGACGATCTTGAATGCATTGCCGGTAAGCTGGCCAATGAGCAGATCAGTTACCTGCTCGGGCAAATGATTCTACTGCGCGAGATCGGCGCAGCGGCGGGCGTTGCGACAGGCGGCGACCAGTACGGCTACCAAGGCCCTGCCGGTTTGCGTTTCTTCGGTGATTTGTACAAAGCCGGGGTACAGGTTAACCAAGGCGAGGCGGACATGCCGATGTTCAAAAGCCTTAACAATGTGGCGGGTGCTGTGCTACACTATCCAGCGGGACAAATCAACAACACTGTCGAGGGTATCATGGCTGTAGAAAACGGCGACGTAGAGGGTGCTTCGATATTACCGGCTCTGTTATTCGGGCCACCAAAGGATTAACATGACGACAATCGCATACAAAGACGGGATAGTAGCCTATGACTCGCGGATAACGAACGAGAATGTTATCATCGACGACGACGCAGACAAACTAATTATCCGTGGTGACGTAGGTTTCTTCTGTACGGGAGCCACCTCAGACTTTGACGTTTTGATAGAAAGCTATCTTGCGGGTAAGTACGTCGGCAACGGCGAAAAGGTAGAGGCGACATTGTTGGCACTGGATAGGAGTAACCTCTTTACATGTGCGGTACATGAAGGCGAATTCTGGAAATCGCCGGTTAGATCGACCAACTGCATAGCGTTGGGGAGCGGCAGAGACTTCGCTCTCGCCTTTATGGACACAGGTATGTCGGCTAAAGATGCCGTGCTCGCTACGATGAAGAGAGATTCGGCTACAGGCGGAACGATACGGACCTACCCGATAAATATTCCTCCCGGAATCTGCGATGTTTAAAATCAAACCCGTACTGAACTACCTAGGCCGAACAGAAGCGTTACTCGATGCGCGAGCCGTAGCACGCTGTAGTGTTTCGACTGTAGGCGGCGGAGAAGCTGAACAACTACCGGAATACATCGGTAACGTGCTCCAAATCCTACCAGCCAATGACCGCGTGCAGCCTGTTCTCGCGAAACTGACAACGACCACCGGAATGGTGTTTTACCGTAACATCAACGACGCGACGAAACTTTATCACAAGATTGTTGTATTGACCTCGCTCTTGCTTTCGCAAGAGGCGGAAGTCACACTACTAAATACTACAGATCAAAACATTGAAGCCTTCGCAGCGGTGGGACTGGCGGACAATAAAGTGTGTCTCGCTTACAAATTAAGCAACACTGAGGACCTGTGGGTAAGAGTCGGAAACGTGACAGGTGTGACAGCGACATTTGGTACAGCAGTATCGGTTAACACATCGATGTACCCAGACTTGGACTGGAACCAACTGGAACTCAGGAAGGTAACTTCGGGCAAAGTTGTTATCTCGGCACCAACAACGGCCGTCGTTAACTCGCCGCCTGTCGCGTTGGACACCTCCGCTACCAAAACCGGGGTACAGGTCATCGAGATAGATGGCTCCGACGTGATAACCTACGGAACAATTTACGAGACTCCTTGGGGCGATGCTATCGGCGGTAAGATAGCAATCTGTGACGCCACTCTCGGGATGATCGCAACGGCACCAGGGGACAGAAGCAATAACAGTCCTTCGTGTACGCTTGCTTCGTTCAGTATCACGGGCACCGTGATTGGGTTCAACGCTGAGAATGAATACTGGAACACGTCACAGGTCACCAGCGGGACAGATAAACGTTTCCTTCTCTACGATATCGCCCCAACGTCAACGACCAAAGCGATGCCGTATGGCGGGGCTTATGTCTCCCGTTCGGCGACGGATAAGGATATCGGATACGGCGCGTTCGTTGCTACTGACACGGCGGGGGTAACGGCCTCGACTACAAAATTGATCGATGAAGATTCGGTTACCCGCGCGGGTGTACCGACGGCGGAGCCTGTAGCCTCGATAGCGGCACACAACAGTAAGGTCGTCGTACTGATGGCTATCCGTGACGAATATCCTTTCCAGATTCTTATAGCAGAATATGGCACGGTAACGACAACGCCAACACGGGTTAGTTCTTACGCCTTCAGCACGGAAATGGCGGACGTGGTTTATACCCCGGATATCATCTCGATGGGCGCGGCAAATCTGCTACTCGGAGCGTTTACTCATCGTGTGGGCAGCACTTACCAAACTAAAATGTTTATCGCGTCGGTAACGTAATTGTGGTAAAAGTCACGTACAAAAACATTAAGAAGGGATATCATGGCGGATAGCATCGATGGACCGGGTTTAGCCAAGACCCCACCCGGTGAAGCAGAACTATGGAACAGGGTAAACCTCATGCAAACAGAGATAATAGCGTTACAGGAGCATGATAAGCATTGCGACGAGAAACATTCTCACTGGAACGCACGAGACGAACAGCACCGAGAAGAGTCGGAACAGAACCGGGCGGCGATAAAACAAAACGCGGAGGCTATGACTGTCTTGTCCGAAACCTTAACCAGTATCAACGACACGATAATTAGAAAAGTCCTACCCGTGATCGAACGATCAACAAAAGAGTACACCGTAAGAGACTGGATACGCACAGAGGGGATACCCTACGCGGTTCTTATTTTTGGTGCGTTCTTGACATTAAAACACCTATTCGGCGGTTAGTGTGGGTAAGATAGCCAAAGCATTCGAGGATCAATACCTCTTCCGCCGGGGGATGTTGCTGATTGAATTTCTTGCGGGTTTGTGGATCACGTACTTATCGTATAATTACATCATGCACGCTACCACGTTGAACGTGGCAGGTGCCGAAATCGCGGGTGTAGTAACGGTTTTGCAAGCACCAGTTACCGCGATATTCTTGTATTCATTCAGGATGTATACAGCAGAAAGGAGCAAGAAAATTGAACGCGATAATTGATATTTTTATAAGGTATGTCCTGCCCGGTTTACTTGTGGCCGGTTTAGTCGGCGGATTGTACTTGAAAATAAAACACACCGGCCGGGATGAGGCTCGCGCCGAGTGCGTCGCAGAGGCGGACGCCAAGGCGGCTGCAGCACAGAAGGAGATCACCGCTTTACGTAATGAAAATGAACTGCGCAGAGCGCAACACGAAGTAACCTTAGCAAGGATTGAAGATGATAAACAGAAAGACATTGAGCAGCTTAGTGCTTCTATTCGTGATGTTCGTAACACTGGGCTGTACGTCCCTAAGAACCGCACCGGAAACGATAGTGGAAAAGTGCCCACCAAAGGAGAAGGTATCACGGTCGTTGCTGGCCGAGCCGACAGAGAAAGACTTCCCAGGCAGGTTGAAGAGGATCTTATCTCCTTAGTCGAAGACGCACAGAAACAAGGTGTGATACAATTACGGGAATGCCGGGCAATGTTGTCCGAGTACGTTGAAATTATTGATTAGGAGAATGATATGGGTCCCTTACACCCTACCGAAGAACAGTTAAAAGCGGTCAGATTAAAAGCGGAAAAGGCTGCGGATAAACTCGCGACTAGAGCAGTAGGCAGTAAATACACAGCAGTCATATTCTTGGTAGCGATTATAGCGGCGTTGGCCGCTGGTGCTTCGATTCCATTGTGGCTCGACTAGAACGGCACTCTCATTTTAGTTAACCAGTCGCGGCAGGCACCGCAGCAACCTTTAACCAAACGGTTGAATGACCTGCCGCATTCCGCGCACTCACCGGGTTCGCCCGGTTCTATCCGCGCGACACGTAACGCGAACTCCTTCCGTCTGTATTCTTCTTCTTTTAGTGAGTTCGCTACGATTACGTCCGCTTCATCCATCGTGCTACTGCCTCCCCTTGGTTACCCGAGGGAGCCAGAAATATTTTTCCTTGTTATATGTTTGGGTAAACCACCACACCCGGTAGCTGTTGATTACCTGCTCGTGCCTAGCGCGACGTTCCCATATTACGTTGTCGGCTTCCTCTTGTTCCAGTGCCCAAAACCTCGCGTCATCTTCCGCCCACTTAATCGCCCACAACAAGTTAAGTAACTCATGCGCCCTCCTACCTGGAAGGACGCGCAGAAGCAAGGCGCACAACCCTAAATTCGCGGCGGTATATAAGTCTTCGCCATCTAACCAATCTGATAGTTTCATTTGTTTTCCTTGTCAACCCCGTCAGGTGAGAACTACAGCGGGGAATTTCCCATAACCATTAATAAGCGATCACAGAACCCTGAATTGTTGGCTCTTGGCGTACACAAGACCCGCTGAGTTTCACAACTTCATAGTAGCAAAAATACATTCTTACCGGAATTTCTGTTGCAAGGTATAGCCCGGTTACCCCAGACAGCCTTTAGGCGGCTAGTCTATTGTCGTACATTTCGTCGTTTGCACTTAGAAATTTGCTCTGCTTACGTCAGTCGCCTCTCGTGCTGCGTACCTTCCATCCATCACCCCGTCGAAACCTTGTCAGCCCCATCAACTGAACTCTAATCTACTCTTATAAGGCTGACACCTTTGTAGAGCTTCGCTATTGTCAGATAACCGCCTCTCCGCGGGGCGTTAAAGTTCAGATGGTGGAGCTGGCGGGAGTCGAACCCGCGTCCGAAATGCTTCAAGTCAATACGGATTACAGCCATTCTGTTGGCTGAGGCTGCGCTTCCTCACCTCCCCTAGGGGTATTCTGCCGTTTAAACTAAACCAACAATTCAGGGTTCATGCCCTCAAGACCTGTAAGCCTTACGCATTCGCGCACATAAACCCTGAATTGTTGGTACTGACTAATCGTCAGTGGGTTTACACATATTACGCTGCTAAACTACTATCTTGCCATCTACTACGGAGCAGCCTCCTGCCCTGCTTCGCGCTGCGGCAGCTCGTTCAGTCTTCAATCTGTACGCCTCCGCAACCATCTTTTCAGGAGTACACTCAATATTGCCACACAGCATGACCTCGTGCGCTACTTCGGTTTTGAAGGGTTTACGACTCTCGAAGGCCGAAACTCTGTTACCCCTTACCGCAAGTTCTACGGATACAGAACCTAACTTGTAGGTCTCACCAACTGGTATTTTGTTCTCGCAACAGTGGCAAGTGGGATCACATCCCGCAGCTTTAAATACTCTGTGCATTTCTGTCGTCATTACCAGCAAAGTGTTCGGCTTCAAGTCAGTGATGTCCATCGTACGCCCTTGTTCGGTTGTTGCCTAATCTGCCAGTGGGTTTACATACTACTCTGAATTTTGCTTCTTGTCTACCGTCAATTCTAACAGGTATTCCGTAGAACTTTTCTATCTCGCAGTCCACGTTAAAAGTTACGAACGGGGTTAGGTTTCTTGTCGCCCTTAGTTCGTTGAACCCTGCATACGAAAAACGTATCTCTTGCATCCTTCTCAGGTCTGACGCGTACCCTTCTTCCCTAACTAACCGGTATAGCTCCCGTAGTATTTCCTCGCAGATGTTCATACCCCTAACTCCTCTTCCAGTTGCTTGTTGCGTTTCGGTAACGGGCACCAGGCTATCACGCCCTGCCCATTACCCCATCGGCCTACTATCGCCACCTTGCCCGTGGTCAGTAGCAGGCTCTTCGCTTCCTTGTTCGGTGGAGCGCAGTACCGCCATGGTACTTCGTCCGAGGTGATGACTTCGCACTCACCGAATTCTTTAGTTTGGTCTGTCATTTCCTTTTCCGTGAACTCATCGCTTCGAGCAAAATATCTTGTACCGATTTCTTGGTCTCTACACGAGCCATTACTAGCTCGTCGATAGTATCCCTTGCGATGATATTGTAAATAAAAACAGGTCGGTTGTTGCCTGCCTGTAGTTGCCGCATTGGTCCTATCCGTTCGAGTATCTGTAGGCGGTGTTCCAGGTTCCAATTGTGTCCGAAGAACACAAGTATATTCCCCCCGTCTTGTAGGTTCAAGCCATGCCCGGCGCTTTGGGGGTGGGCGAACATTACCGGGATCTTGCCTCCGTTCCAGTCCCTTTGTATGCCGGTGTTGCCTTTACTCTTCAGGTGCACACCCTTCGGAAACGCCTTCTTCAATCTTGTTAAATCCGATCTGAAGTTGAATGCCACCAACACCGGCATGCCATTTGCTTCGTTCACGATACTTGCCAGTGCTTCAAGCTTCACGTCATGCACGCCCTTGAATTCAAGGCTGCGGGGATCTTCATCCGTCTCTACCAGCGGGTCCACGTAGATCGCGCCGTTAGCGAGTTGTAGTAGCTTCTGGCTGCGTGCCGCTGCGTGGAGCGCCTCTACCTCGTGCCCTTCAATCTCAATAAAGAATTTCTTCTCCATCTCTTCGTATAACGCTCTCGCCCTCGGTGGCAGTTCGACATATTTGTTGACCACTATCGGTTCCTCCAAGTCGAAGTAATCAGCCGGGTTGATCGTCAGACACAAATCCTTGATAGCTTCGTGTATCTGCGCTTCACTGTGATCGAATGGTTGCCAGCTATAGCCATCCTGCCCAGAACCGAACCAACGATCACGGAAAGCTGTATACGATCTGCCCAAGCGCCTGCCTGCATCAAGCATCCATATCTGGCCCCACAGGTCGAGCAATCCATTCGGTGCAGGCGTACCGGTTAATTCGTGGAACTGTTTAACCTTCGAATGCGCGATTGAACCCAGAGCTCTCGCACGAACCCCACCCTGTCGAAGGCGGAAATTTTTCAGCCTGGTACTCTCATCCGCGATAATATGCTGAAAAGGCCAACGTTCACCGAAGTGTTCAACCAACCATGGCACTTGCTCGTAGTTCGTTGTGTAAATCGATGCATCGACACTTAACGCCCTGCGGCGCGCTGCCTCATCGCCGATGATTGGAACAACTCTTGTGTGACGTAAATGCTTCCACTTCCTGGCCTCTTCCGGCCAGGTTGTCTCTGCTACCATCTTCGGGGCGAGAACCAAAACAGG
>CAZZCR010000038.1:0-49268 GCA_964652995.1 uncultured Flavipsychrobacter sp.
TGGTGTCGCTCACCCAGATGCCACCCGGAGTAGGTGTGCTGGCCAGTGTGATGGTCGATCCCTCACACACCTGCAGTGGTCCTGTTATCGGTGTAGGCAGTGCGTTCACCGTGATGGTGCGTACATTGAAGCAACCGGTGCTCACCGAGTAGGTGATCACTGCTGTTCCTGCCGATATACCGTGTATCATGCCTGTCAGCGGGTCTACTGTAGCGCGGGCAGTGTTGCTGCTGCTCCATGTCCCACCTGCTGTAGGATGGGTCATTACTATTGAGTCGTTCACACATACCTGTGATGGTCCGCCCACAACTGCAGGCAGTGTGATCACTGTTACTTCGTTCACCGCGCGGCAACCGCTACCCAGTGTATAGGTAACAGGGATGATACCTGCTGTGATACCGCTCACTACGCCTGTAAGCGTATGGATGGTACCATAAACCGTTGATGTCGGGTTCTGGCTCCATGTGCCACCTGCAGGGCTACTTATGAGGTTGGTTGCAAAGCCGGCGCATACGCTCAGAGTACCTGAGATAGGAGCAGGGTTGTCGTGAACCTGCAGCGGACGTGTAGCCACACAAGCTGATGGTAATACGTATGAAATTATGGTGTTTCCACCGCTGATACCACCCGCGAGGCCTGTAACGCCATCGATGGTACCGATAGCAGGGTTGCTGCTCACCCAGCCACCGCCCGGTGTAGAGTTGTAGAACATTGCTACGTCACCCACACAGATGTCTGTAGGACCTGTGATCGGATTCGGCAGTGGATTCACTGTCATGTTGGTTGTTCTGAAGCAACCGGTAGGGAGGGTGTAGGTGATAATGGTAACACCTGTGCCAAGTACACCCGGTGTCATTGCTGACATGCCGGTTACAAGGCCTGTCAGTGCGCCTACGTCGGCTACACCCGGATCGTGCGAACTCCACAAACCACCAGTTGATGTTGTAGCAACAATAACCGAACTACCTTCACATACCTGGTTAGGACCTGTGATCGTATCAGGCAATGGGTTAACTGTAATGGTGAACATTGCGTTACATCCTGAACCTAAAGTATAGGTTATTGTAACCACGCCTTGAGATAGTGCTGTAAGGACGCCGGTGCCAACTCCTATAGTTGCTTTTGTTGTGTCGCTGCTGCTCCATGTACCACCCGGAGTTGAGTTACTATAGTTAGCAGTATTACCAACACACACCTGAATTGGCCCCGAAGTTCCGACCGGTATCGGGTTTACAGTTATGCTGTGGGTAGATTGGCAACCCGTTGAAAGTACATAGGTAATTGTGCCGGTTCCAAGGTTACTACCCATTACAACGCCCGTTGATGCTCCAACTGATGCAATGAAAGGATCGCTACTGCTCCAAACACCACCTGAGATCACATTGCTCAGTGTTCTAGTTTGACCTAAACACATGTCATGCGGTCCTGTGATCGGATAGGGTGCCAGGATCAGGAATACATCTTTAGTAGTCTTACAGCCGGTAGGTAATGTGTAAGTAATGGTAGCAGTGTCCACGTTCACACCTGTTGCCAAACCCGATACCGGATCTATAGTAAGGATGGTTGTGTCGTCGCTGGTCCAAGTACCGCCGCCGGGGCTGCTCAGATACATAGTTGAACTCAGGTTACAGAAGCCTGAGCTACCTGTAATGGTTGTAGGCAGCGGTTGCACGGTAGCTATCACTGAACGTGAACAGCCGGTTACGGCAAGTGTGTAAGAGATGTTTGCAGTTCCCAAAGCCACACCGGAAACTACTCCCGCTGCATCGACAGGAGCAATAGAAGGATTGCTGCTGCTCCATGTACCACCTGTGCTTGCTGTTGCCAGTGTTTGAGTCAACCCGATACAAACGTTCAGGTTGCCTGTTATTGTAGCCGGTTGTGGATTCACTGTAACTGTTGTTGTACGCACGCAGCCAATGCCGAATGTATAGCTGATGGTTGCAGTTCCGGCTGATACACCGGTAACTGTTCCTGAAACAGGATTCACTGACACCTCTGCGTTAGTGCTGCTCCATATACCACCGGCAGGACTACTGCTGAGTGTGATGGTGCTGTTCTCACATGCCCACATCGGAGCAGGGCCTGTGATAATCGCAGGCAGTGCATGCACTGTAAGCGTGGCTGTGCGAGAACATCCTGTAGCATATGTGTAAGATATTGTGGTTGTACCTGCGGCGATACCTGTAGCCACACCGGTTGTTGACGATATTGTTGCAATACCTGTTGAAGAACTGCTCCATGTGCCAGGTAACGGTCCACTGAAGCTAGTAGTTGTCTGACCAACACACACTTGCAATGGTCCGGTTATAGGATCAGGTATAGCATTCACGGTTGCCACTGCAAATACCGAGCACCCTGTGCCCAGCGTGTATGTTACAGTGGTAGTGCCCGTTGAGATACCTGTAATAGCTCCGGTCATTGCGTCAACCGTTCCAACCGCAGGGTTTGATGAAGCCCATGTGCCGCCCGGTGTTGTAGTGGTCAATGTTCCGGTTGCGCCCTGACATACCTGCAGTGAACCGCCGATCGCAGATGGCAAAGCATATACGGTTACGATCTGTGTAACACGGCAAGTTGTTGGTAATGTGTAGCTCACAATTGTTGTGCCTGCTGTAACACCGCAGAGCGATGTTGTAGCAGTGTTGATAGAACCGATAGCCGGAGCACTACTGCTCCATGTACCACCCGGTGTAGCGCTACCCAGTGTTGTACACTGACCCACACATGTTGTAGGTGTACCTGTGATAGCTGTCGGCAACGGATTTACTGTTATTGTACGTGTACTGAAACATCCTGCACCTGCAGTGTAGGTTACATCTGCTGTGCCTGCTGAAATGCCTGATACAGTTCCTGTCGTCAGACCTATAGTTGCAGCTGCACCTGAAAGAGTCCAGGTACCGCCTGAAGGCAGGCAGCTGAGAGTTGTTGTTCCGCCTACACATACGTTGGCTGCACCGGTTATGAGGCCCGGCAGTGCGTTGATGGTTACGACAGCTGTCTTGCGGCAACCAGTTGGTAATGTGTAAGTGATGGTTGCTGTACCGTTGTTGATGCCATTAATCACACCTGTAGTGCTTCCGATACTTGCAGTAGTTCCTGAGATAGACCAGGTACCTGTTGCCGGAGTGCAGCTCACGGTAGTGGTTTGTCCCACACACACGGAAAGCACACCTGTGATTGCACCCGGAAGCGGGTTAACGGTGATCGGTGATGATACGAGTGAACAACCTGAAGCGAGCGTATAGGTCACGTTACAAGTACCTGCACTGATGCCTGCATAAGTGCCCGATCCTGTTGCTATGGTGCCGATGGCTGGGCAGGAAGCACTCCATGTACCACCTGAAGGAGAGCCTGTCATGGTGATCGTGCTGCCCTCACAAACTTGTGCACTTGCCGGTGTGATCGATGTTGGTAGTCCGTTCACCAGCATTACTGTGGTACGTGCACAACCTGTACTCAATGTGTAAGAAACTGTTGTAGTACCTGCACCCACGCCGCAGAATACGCCTGTAGCCGGGTTAATGGTTCCTACCGCAGCCGATACGCTGCTCCATGTACCACCTGCAGGCGTACTGTTCAGCGTAGTGCACTGACCAGCACAAATGCTGGTAGTGCCCGTGATAGCTGTAGGCAGCGGATTCACTGTTACCACTGCTGTTCTGCGGCAACCGGTACTCAATGTATAAGAAATCGTTGCTGTGCCAGACGTTGCACCTGTGGTGATGATGCCCGTGCCCACGCCTATAGACGCAGTGGTCGGGTTATCACTGAGCCATGTGCCAGTGCCCGGTGTACTTGAAACTGTTGTTGTTCCACCCTGACAGAGGCTGAGTGAACCACTGATAGCACCCGGAAGCGCATTTACAGTAACAATGGTAGTAGTGATACAGCCTGAGCCAAGCGAATAAGTAATAGTGCTTGTACCTGAAGCCACACCGCAGAACAGACCTGTGGTAGCGTCAATCGTGGCCACAGCCGGGTTGCTGCTGCTCCATGTACCGCCGCCTGCCGAGTTGGTCAGAGTATTACACTGACCAACACAAGCCGTAAGCGTACCACCTATTGTACCCGGCAATGTGTTCACTGTTACGTTTAGTGTAGAGAAGCAACCTGTTGCACCTACGAGGTAGGTGATGGTAGTAGTACCTGCCGAAGAACCACAGAGGTAACCGGGACTAAGCATAGCGCCTACCGATGGAGTACTGCTGCTCCAGGTACCACCCGTAGTTGAAACGGTATAAGTATTACATGCACCTACGCACATAGCCAGTGGTCCGGTTATGGCAGAAGGGCCGGGATTAACAGTAATTGTTTTAGTGACAAAACAACCTGAGCCCAAAGCATAAGTGATGTCGGCTGTACCCACTGATACCCCGAACACATCACCTGCGCCTGATACAGTAGCTACCGTAGGATCAGAACTGCTCCATGCACCTGCAGGTGAAGCGCTGGCAAGCGTTATCGTTTGGCTGATACAAACCGAGGAAGGCCCTGTGATGGCCGCCGGAGCGAGATTCACAGTCACATCAGCAGTAGTGATACATCCTGTTGGTGCAGTGTAAGTAATGGTCGAAGTACCGCCGGTAAGTGCGGTCCAGGTACCGGTTGACAGATCGATCGAAGCGACCGTACCGGTGCCCGATGTCCATGTGCCGGATGGGGTAGCGCTACTGAGCGTAGCCGAAGCTCCCTGACACAAAGCGAGTGTTCCTGTGATAGCTCCCGGTGCACCGTTAACGGTAACAACTGCGGTAGCGATACAACCTGAAGGCAGCGTGTAGGTAACGGTACAAGTACCGGCACCCACAGCTGTGACAAGTCCTGTAGAAATGCCGACAGTAGCAATAGTAGGGCAGGCCATACTCCATGTGCCACCTGCAGTACTGTGGGTTAAAGTATTCGTTTGACCAATGCATAGTGGAATGTTGCTTCCAATAGCTGAAGGTGTTGGTGTAACTGTAATGACACGTGTGGTGGTACAACCGGCACTCAAAGAGTAAGTGACAGTACATGTGCCAGATGATATACCGGTTACAACGCCGGTTGTTGCATTAACCGATCCGATCGATGGGCAGGCCATTGACCATGTTCCACCTGTTGACGGGTTCGTCAAAGTAATCGTTGAACCGGCACAAACGGTGGTAGGTCCAACGATTGGAGCTGCTGCAGTAACAACCGTCACAACAAAAGTAGCAGCACATCCGCCCACGGTGTAACGTATTGTCACAGTGCCCGGGTTGACACCGGTTACGATACCGGTAGTAGGGCCAACAGTAGCTATCGTAACCGCAGTGCTACTCCAGATACCGCCGGGGGTGGTGCTGGATAGTGGCGTTGTTGCACCCACACATACAGAACCTGAACCGGAGATTGCTGCCGGGAACGGATTTACAGTTATACTCTTGGTGACATAACATCCTCCTCCCATATCATAGGTAATTATACAAGGACCGACTGCGATACCCGTGACTATTCCTGTGGATGATCCAACCGAAGCAATTGTAGGGCACGCGCATGACCATGAACCACCCGCCACCGAGTTAGAGAGCGTGATTGTAGTTCCGATACAAACGGTTGAAAGTCCGGTTATCGCTGCCGGTGTGGTTGTAACAGTCACCACTTTTAATGCCAGACATCCCAATACGGTGTATGATATCGTTGCCGTTCCCGGTGATGCACCGGTTACTACACCCGAGGAAGTACCGACAGTTGCAACTGTCGGGTTGCTACTAGTCCATACTCCGCCCGTTGTGGCATTTGCGAGTGTGGTTGTGAAACCTGTACAAACAAAGCCACTTCCGGTTATCGGGGTCGATAGTGAGAAGATCGTCACAGTAACCGGTATTCGTGTACTTGGACAACCGGCTACCACCTGCGACACATACCATGTAGTTGTGCCAACTGCGGCAGTTGACGGAGTTGGGGCAGTTGTACTACCCACACCTCCCGTTGGCGTCGTCCACCAGTATATGGTACCGATTCCCGATGCCGTGAGTGGAGGGGCTGTTGACCCTAAACAATAAGAAAGAGGTGTGGTTGTTGTGGGAGGTGGTGTCGCTCCCGGAGGCATAACTGTCAGCAAGAACGTTCTACCTGCACATCCCGATAATCCGGTTGTACCTGTAATGGTATAGGTGATCGGAGCTGTGATAGAACTAACAGAAATGGTGTTTGTAAGACCGGTTGTAGCAGCCAAATAAGTAGAAGGAGCCCATGTCCAGGTGCTGCCTGTCCAGTCTGCTGTAGATCCGTTAATAATGCTGCAAGCGAGTGTACTACCAGTGAATGAGCACGATGTAACGGTGTCTGTTGTGTCACGTGCGATGCCGTTTACAACCAGCTGTGGATTTGCTACAGCGCTGTCAATGCCTGTCAGACCATTAAAGATGTATGTATAGTTGATCTCGGTACTGTCGCCGGCTGCTATGTTACCCAAATTGAAAACTAAACCAATCGCAACATCCGAAGTGACCGTTCCGCTGAAAGTGTAGCCTCCACCTCCTGATGCCCACAAAGTTGCAAGGTTTGTTGCTGTTGAACTTGGCCAGCCGGAATGTATGAAACACTTGGCACGACAGTCTTTTGTTGCCAAAGAAAGTGTCTGTGAAGTGTAGAATGTACCTGTACCTGTTACCATCACACGATGGTAGTAGTCGTTCTGGTAATTGATCGTATTGACTGTAGTGAACGGACCGCCCGCCATAACATCATTGTCGGGGTCAGTCTCACGCAAGTAGTAAACGCCGGTAAGAGTGGTTGCTCCGGTGTTTCTAAACTTCACGTTCATGTTCACCCACTTTGCGTTAGTGTCAAGTGTGGTAGTTTGCACTATAGAAAGCGGACCACCAGCACCGGCTGTACCAGACCACACGCCGATTGTTTTTCCCGAAGGATTCAGATAAGCAGTAGTTGAACCCGTAAGACTTGCACCACCAGCATATCCGGTGGCTCCGGAGGCAAGGAAGTACTGCATCTGAGCTTCGCTGTGCGCCCCATTTATTTGTATTCCCCACCCCTCATAAGGAGTTCCGGGCATTGAATAATCACCAAAAAATGCCGGAGTACCGACCGTAAACCCGTCAAGTCCCGCATCATAAACCATCATGAGCCGTTGGTTGGATCCACCTGTGAATGCACCCAGCCCGGGATCCCAGAAATTGAAAGTCGGAGACGCACAATTGTACATACCTGCAGGTGGAAGCCTTGTGGATCCGAGGGAACCATTCGGTGCAACCCCAACCTGCACCCATTTTCCTTTCAAAAAGATCTGATCACCAACCATCTGTGCTACAGATGCAGTGTGTTGTGTGAACAGCACAAATGCGAGAAAGAAGATGAATTTAGTAGTTAATTTTTTCATTACTATTCCGTCGTTTGAACTCGTTATACAAGCTAGCTTTAAAAATACCTATAATTCACTCTAAATCTGTAATCTGAATCGATTTTTTCTTCAGAGGATATTCACTTATTAATTGTTAGTTAATAGCTTTGAGACATATTTTCATGTGTACGTTACTGTTAGACATGTACTTGCCGCAAATTGGTTGGTTGTTAACACACCATTTATCAGGCGCTTTTTTCAGTGTAAATGTTAGTGGACCTCAATACATTTACACAATGCAAAAAGCCCGATCTAAATCGGGCTTTTTATGTAAAAATTACATGTAAAATTATTTAACAAACATATTCACAATCCAGAAGCATATTCCTGCGAGGGCTGCGCTGACCGGAATTGTGAGAATCCAAGCCCATAAGAGATTGATGGTAACGCCCCAACGAACAGCTGAAAGGCGTTTGGTGGCCCCTACACCGATGATGGACCCCGTAATTGTGTGTGTGGTACTCACAGGTATTTTAAGGTTTTCGGTAAGAAACAGCGTGATGGCACCTGCGGTTTCTGCGGCAACTCCTTCGAAAGGTGTGACTTTTGTGATACGGGTACCCATGGTTTTAATGATCTTCCATCCACCGCTCATGGTGCCGAGTGCGATTGCTGAATAACAGGCGAGAGGCACCCAGGCCGGCATTTGATCGTGCGACGTTATGTTTCCTTCGCACATCAATGCTGCGGTAATAATACCCATAACCTTCTGGGCATCGTTTCCACCATGGCCAATACTGAAAATTGCGGAAGAAACAAGTTGAAATCTTTTTAGATATAACGTTGCTCTCGCAGTATTCAGAGATCCAAGTATCATGGTAAATATCGCCATTACAGCCATAATAAGTCCGAGTAGTAACCATTTTAGATTCTTGCTTTCGAGCAGAACATTAGCAAGGTAGCTCTCATGGTAGTTTTTTAGTTTTGAAGGGTCGGTAACTATATTTTGATGCAGTAATAGCATCACCAATATCAAAATGCAAATTGAAAGGATCTTTGGTGCTAATCCTTTTTTAAAGGAATATATAAACCAAAGAGATATTATGAAGGCCATTATCATACCTACCAAGGGTGCAAGAACTATAAAACTTACCGTCTTGATAATAGGTTCTGAACTGATAGCACCCAATCCACCGTGTGCGATAGCGGCTCCGGCAAAACCGCCGATTAGGGTGTGCGAAGAACTGGAAGGGATCCCAAACCACCAAGTGAGCAAGTTCCATGAAATAGCCGCAACGAGTCCTGAGAATATAACAGGAAGGGTGATGAACTCTTCATGAACGGTTTTGGCAACAGTTTTGGCCACTCCGTGATCTTTGAAAATAAAGAATGCCACAAAGTTGAATAACGCAGCCCACATCACCGCCTGAAAAGGAGTGAGTACCTTGGTTGAAACTACCGTTGCTATGGAGTTGGCGGCATCATGAAAACCGTTGATATAATCAAACAATAATGCCAGGAATAGAATAACGAGAAGTAAGGCCGACATGTCCTGGCAGGTATTAAGCGTATTTAATGATAATTGATTCTACTACGTTGGCCGCATCTTCACACTTGTCTGTGACCACCTCGAGCATTTGGAAAATATCCTTTTGTTTGATGAGTTCAACCGCACTGATGTTGGAAGAGAAAAGGCGCATCATTGTTGTGTCAAGTAGATCATCGGCTGCGTTCTCGAGGCTGTTGACAGTAACGCATGCGGCAGTAATAGCCCTGAGGTCCTTCATGTCGCGAAGTGCGTGTATAGCGGTATTTATCGCTTTGATGGCTTTGCAGATGATCTCCGCATATGCTTCGAGCGTGTTGTGCTGATCATCTATCTGGTAGTTGACAACCCTCTTGGCCGCTCCCCAGATGTAATCGGCAATATCATCGAGAGAGGTTGCAAGGTAATGGATGTCTTCACGATCGAGAGGCGTGATAAAATTACTTCCCAGTTCAATAAAGATACGATGTGTGGTTTCATCATTCTTGTGTTCCAGATCTTCGAGGCTCTTCAGTAATGCGTCGCGTTTTACCAGGTCCTTTTCGTTAAGAGCGCTTTTAAACGTGTCGCCCATTTGAACCAAGGTCGTTGCCACTTCCTCAAACAAACTGAAAAATACCTTATCCTTTGGCAGGAAAATCTTAATGATGGAACTGAATGACATATGTGAAAATGTTGATCCTTTTATTAATGGTGCAAAGCTATATCGCTAATTCCCGATTTCCTTGTTGGTAACGTGGACTTAATATAAACTTAACATTGGAAAATCACGAAATTAAATTAAATGTCCGCACCGTCCTAAAATCCTTTTGTTCTTGCCCCCATTTGTTAGTGTGTTGTGCAAAAAAAAGAGGGGCATTTACTGCCCCTCTTTTTTTTGAATCTTATCAAACACAAACTATGCGCTCTCCAGCACTTTTGGTGCAGCTGAGCGGATCTCATCGTTTGCCTTGTCTGCATATTTAGCAAAGTTGTTTACGAACAGTTTTGCAAGTTCATTTGCTTTCTTGTCATAAGCTTCCTTATCTGCCCATGTGTTACGTGGATTCAGGATCTCAGACGGAACATCAGGAACTGCTGATGGCATCAGTACTCCGAACACAGAATGTGCGTCAAAGTTCACGTTGTCCAATTGACCGTTCATTGCCGCAGTGATCATTGCACGCGTATAGCGCAGTTTCATGCGGCTACCGGTACCATAGGCACCTCCGCTCCAGCCTGTGTTTACCAGCCAAACGTTCACGTCGGTGTGCTGCTCGAGTTTAGCACCAAGCAATTCGGCGTATTTAGCAGGATGCAATGGCAGGAAGACACGACCGAAACATGCTGAGAAAGTAGTTTGCGGTTCGGTAACGCCTACTTCCGTACCGGCAACTTTCGCTGTATATCCGCTGATGAAGTGGTACATTGCCTGTGCCTTGGTCAGTTTTGAGATAGGAGGTAAAATTCCGAATGCGTCGCAGGTAAGGAAGAAAATATTCTTAGGCTGTCCGCCGTAAGAAGGATTTTTAGCGTTGTCGATGTGATCGATAGGGTAGGCAGCGCGGGTGTTCTCTGTGATGCTCGCATCAGCATAATCGACTGTATTTGTGCCGGCGAAGAATTTGATATTCTCCAGCAGTGCGCCCGGCTTGATGGCACGGAAGATCTGTGGTTCTTTTTCTTCGCTGAGGTCGATACATTTTGCGTAACAACCGCCTTCAAAGTTGAATACTGATTCTTCTGACCAGCCATGCTCATCATCGCCTATCAGTGCGCGCTCAGGGTCGGCGCTGAGCGTAGTTTTACCGGTGCCGCTAAGGCCGAAGAATAAAGCAACATCGCCGTTCTTTCCTTCGTTGGCAGAGCAGTGCATACTGAGCACTTTGTGGTTGTGTGGCAACAGGAAATTCAGCACACCGAAGATGCCTTTTTTCATTTCGCCGGTATAACCCGAGCCACCGATCAGAATGATGCGGCGAGTGAAGTTCACGATAGTAAAATTAGCCTGGCGTGTGCCATCTGTTGCCGGATCGGCCTGGAAACCAGGTGCCTGAAGTATCAGCCAGTCGTGGTTTTGTGTTGCGATCTCGGCGTCTGTGGGACGCAAGAAAAGGTCATTGCAGAATAGATTCGCCCATGGTGTTTCGTTCACAACACGGATGTTAAGACGGTAGGTAGGGTCTGCGCAAGCGTAGGCGTCGCGCACCCATACTTCCTTGCCGGCCATGTATGAGCAAACTTTGTCGTACAGTTTATCGAACGCTTCCGGAGTGAACGGAATGTTCACATCACCCCAATCAACGCTGTCCTGGGTGATCGCATCCTTTACAGTAAATTTATCTTTGGGAGAGCGGCCGGTGAATTTACCGGTGCTTACGCATAGCGCACCTGTATCATTTAACACGCCCTGACCAAGTTCAAGTGTTTTTTTAGTGAGTTCTTCCGGAGAAAGGTTCCAGTGGGCAATTCCAACATTTAATCCGAGGTCAGACAGATTTACTGACGGATTTTTTCTACCAAATTCCTGCATAGATTAAGTTTTTATTAAGAATTTTTCAGGCGACAAAAGTAATACATAAAGACGTAAATCGGTGTATTAAATTTTGCCGTGAGATCATAATTAGGCATTTAAATATTTGATCGTGTATGTATGGGTTGCGTGATAATTCGGGGTAAGCAACACCTTTTTCAGCTGATGTAGTTGATTTTCAATGACGCAGGTTTGATTTTTGCAAAACAATATCGAAAATCAGATGTGCATAATGTGGTATTTGCTTCTTAAAGCGGGTGCCATGCTACTGCATGTTTCGTATGGTCTTTATCCGGGAAAGTGCGGAAAGTACAGTTCAAATGTGGCACCTTCATCCGGTTCACCTTCTCCTATAATATATCCTTCATGATTTGCCATGATACGTTGACATATCGCTAACCCTATTCCTTTACCCTCATATTGCGACTGGTCGCCATGCAGTCTTCTGAATATTCTGAAAATATTATCTATATGTTGGTTGTCAAATCCGATTCCGTTGTCGGTGATAGATATACGTTTGAATTGCTGGGTAGCCTGAGACGCGTTGATGTCCTTTAATTTACTTCCTTTAGCAATATCGTACCGAACATAGATCTTGGGGGGAATGCCTTGCCTTGAGAACTTAAGACTGTTGTCTATGATTGCCTGAAAGAGGATCCTCATCTGGTTCTCATATGCATCGACCGTAGGTAGCTTTTGCGTGAAAATGAGTGCCTTCTTTCGGTTGATTTCTCCTGAGAGGTCTTTTTGAACATCGGCAAGGATCTCATTGAGGTCACATTTTGTTCTGTTTTCATTTGTTTGCGACAAATTGGTCAGGCTCACGAGGTTGGCGATGAGCACCTGCATCTTTGAGGCAGAATTATTGATGCGCTCGAGGGTGTTTACTGTTTTTTCGTTGCCGACCGATGCGCCCCGAACTGCGAGCATATTTGCAAAAACCTGAATTTTTCTGATTGGCTCCTGCAGATCATGAGAAATGGCATAGGCAATGTCCTGAAGTTCATCGTGTGAGCGTTTCAGATCCAGTAGTTTTCCCTGTAGTTCCTCCTGAAACACCATGCCCGATCTCAGTAACTTCATCAGCAGAAGGAAAAGTATAAGGGTGATAAAGCAGAAGATAAAAAGCAGGGAGATCAGTGTGTTGCCGGTGAGCTCTTCATATACTTGCTGTTTTTTGTAACGTTCTGCATATGATTTGTCTTCAATGTTATGCATCAGCGAAATGATACTATTAGATGCCACCATGTACTTTCGGCCATCGTGGTAGTGGGGGCCCGGCTCAATTTTTGGAGTGTTCCCGACAGAATGAATACTGTTTGCCGAAAATTGTAGCCTAGAGTTGATGTTTTTTCTCAGGAAAATGATGTTCTTGGTCTGCAGTGGATCATCAATCACCAGTCTGCTAAGGATGTCCAATGAGCCGTTCAGGCTGTCGATGGTGCTATGATAGGTTCGCAGGTAACTGGTGTCGCACGTCAATAGATAGCCTCTTTCCCACCTGTCAATGTCTTTAAGGTACACCTCTGTTTTGTAAAGCATTTTTATCACCAGGTTGCTATGTGTAACTCTGTCTGAATGCTCAGTAAACGTTGAATAACGTTCCACAGAAAAAAAGGAAAGTAGCACCATGATGACGAATGATGCGCTGAAAGCCAAAAAAATAAGAGGTAGTTTTCCTTTCATTTGTTATTCCCGAAATCAAAGCTATGATTTTGAAAGCGTATCGCGGCACATTTATTAACAGTTTCATCGGTCGTTGCAGCCCTATATTCATTAATTTGCGCAAAACAATTGCGTTGATGTATCGGTTTTTTGTGGTCTGTCTTATATCTGTTTTGTTACCGGGCATTTCACCGGCGCTCGATGCAACCGTGACCCGGTCTGTGTCTTACGCATCGGCAGATAATGGTGTAAATTATCGGCCTTATCTCGAAGTAAGCTGGCAGGTAAACCCCAGCTCCGTACATTTTACTAAAATGTCGGATGGCCGAATATCCGGAAGGATCCGTACTGATATTTTGGTAAAAGATGATAAAGGTATTATTAACGAAGAACATTTTATTTCACAGACTAGCCCGCGTTCCACTCCCGAAGAACTGGAAACACTTACTATAATCGACACCAGAAGGTTGCGGATTGCGGAAGGTAAATTGTTTCTTTTGTTTCGCCTTTCCGACGTGAACGATAGCACTTCCCGATTCGAATTTGTGGATAGTGTTGAGGTGGTTATTCCCAAAGGTGCTCCTTACTACAGCGATATACAACTTCTTGATACGTTTTTTACCCTCAGTTCAAAAACGCCTTTTGAGCGATACGGGCGCCAACATATTCCGATGTGTGCTGATTTTCTGGGTGACAATAAACGGAATCTGCATTACTATGCCGAACTGAATAACCTTCGTAGCGTACCAGCGGAGCTTTATCCGCTGGTGCACAGGGTTCGTTTGGCTAAAAAGAAAAATGAGGCTTTTCTTGCTGATCCGGCAGTTTCCGATACGCTTTTAAACGAGCGGGTCCCCCTTGTCCTCGGTACATTCCCGGTGGGCAAGCTCACATCCGGAAACTACTATATTGTTGTGTCGCTTGAGGACCGTACCGGACGTATTCTTTGCTCACAGAGTCATTTTTTTCAACGCATGAATCTCCATCCTGAGGTTTCTGAGACACCCAAAAAGGCGATCAAGGAAATGTTGGCCGACTCGGCGATGGAAAAGATAACGGTCCTGGACCTTGATAAGACTTTTCTGACTAAATACAATCTCGCACAGATCAAGGCGATGCTGAAGATGTTATTGCCGCTGAGCGATCCTATGCAAACAAGTACTATTAACAATTTCCTGAAGAACCCCGATGAGATGTACATGAGGTACTACCTGCATAACTACTTTCAGTCTCTCAATTCAAAGGATCCGGGTAAAGCATGGAAAGAATACTCTGAGAAAGTGATGGCGGTTAATAAGAAGTTCTCAGCACAGGGCACCGCTGGTTACGAAACTGAACGCGGCTTTATCTATCTCCGCTATGGCCCGCCTACTGACATTGTGACCGTCACCAACGAGACAGGAGCTTTGCCATATGAAATATGGCAGTATAATACGCTTACGCAGTTCTCCAACAAAAAGGAACTGGCTAATGCTCTGTTCTTGTTTTACAAACCGGGACAAATGATCGGAGACTATCGTTTGTTGCATTCAACAGTGCCTGGCGAAATGATGAACTCTGCCTGGCGCTTGTATCTGTTTGCTACAAACAGTGCCTCCACATCTGCAGGGGTAAATATGAACTCACGTGCTGAGCAGTATTTTAGCAACAGATGATCCCCTCAATGGGGGTAAAATTGCCTTAAACTACACCGGGGCAATCATTGAATCAGTAATATCCCGTAATTTGACTCAACTTTTAAATGTAAAATCTGAATTATGAAGGTCGCATCAATTTGTACCACATTATTATTGACAGGCATGATGACACAAGCACAACAGTCGGCTTTCACCGGGCAGTATCCGTCCTCAAAGAAAGTCGCACATACCGATGAGTATTTCGGAACCAAAGTTCAGGATCCGTATCGCTGGCTGGAGGATGATATGTCAGAAGAGACGAAACAATGGGTTGTTGCCCAAAACAAGGTTACCAACGAGTACCTTTCAAAAATTCCCTTCCGTGATGCCATAAAAAAGCGCCTCACGCAACTTTGGAATTATGAGAAATACAGTGCGCCATTTAAAGAAGGAGAATATACCTATTTCTACAAGAATGACGGTCTGCAGAACCAAAGCATTCTGTACAGACAAATGGGTAATGGGAAGCCTGAGGTTTTCCTTGATCCTAATAAGTTCTCTGCCGACGGAACTTCGTCATTACAGGGTATCAGCTTTACAAAAGACGGAAGTCTTGCTGCCTTCCAGATAAGCGAAGGTGGCTCTGACTGGCGTAAGGTGGTAGTTATTGAAACCAAGACCGGAAAAAAAGTTGATGATACATTGCTGGATGTAAAATTCAGTGGTACGTCCTGGTACAAAAACGAAGGTTTTTACTACAGTAGCTACGACAAGCCAAAGGGTAGTCAGTTATCTGAAAAAACCCAGATCCATAAGCTGTATTATCACAAACTGGGTACACCACAAAATCAGGATAAACTCATATTCGGCGGTGATACCACACCGCGCAGGTACATAGGCGGTGGTGTGACGGAGGACGAGCGTTTCCTGGTCATTTCGGCGGCCAATGCTACTTACGGAAATGAACTGTACCTGCAGGATCTTTCAAAGCCGGGATCTCCGATCATACCGGTGGTTACCGGTTTTGAGTTTGAACAGGATGTGGTCTATAACGATGGTTCTAAACTTTACATCCTTACCAATCAGGGTGCGCCAAATAAAAGATTGGTAACTGTTGATGCTTCTAATCCCGTTAAGGAACAGTGGAAGACCATCATCGCCGAAGGTAAATTCCCGCTCAGCATCTCGAGCTGTGGTCGTAAATTGTTTGCTTCTTATATTGAGGACGCTGTTTCGAAAGTATATCAGGTGGATTTGAATGGCAAGCGTGAAAAAGAGATCATTCTGCCGGGGCTGGGAACAGCAGGTGGATTTGGTGGTAAAATGGACGAGACTGAGACCTACTATACCTATACGTCTTATGTTTATCCACCCACAATTTTCAAGTACAACATCAAGACCGGTAAGTCTGAGGTGTATAAAGTATCAGGGGTGAAATTTGATCCATCCTTGTATGAAAGCAAGCAGGTGTTCTATGATGCTGAAGATGGTGAACGTATTCCAATGATCATCACCTACAAAAAGGGAATGCAGCTCAATGGTAAAAACCCTGTGTTGCTTTACGGATATGGTGGGTTCAGTGTAAGTCTGACACCGTCTTTCAGCGTGAGCAATCTTGTGTTTATGGAGAATGGTGGCGTATACGCGGTGGCCAATTTGCGCGGTGGTGGTGAGTATGGTGACAAGTGGCACGATGCCGGCACTAAGATGAGCAAGCAGAATGTTTTCAGCGATTTTATCCGTGCGGGAGAATTCCTGATAAGTGAGAAATACACGTCAAAGGACTATCTGGCGATAGCGGGTGGGTCTAACGGTGGTTTGTTGGTTGGCGCGTGTCTCACTCAGCGTCCCGATCTGTTTAAAGTTTGTTTCCCTGCGGTAGGTGTATTAGATATGCTCCGTTATAACAAATTTACAGCGGGTGCCGGTTGGTCATATGACTACGGTACTGCAGAAGACAGTAAAGAAATGTTTGAATATCTGTATAAATATTCTCCTGTACACAATGTAAGGAAGCAGGCATATCCTGCAACAATGGTCACCACTGGCGACCATGATGATAGGGTAGTACCTGCACACTCATTCAAATTTGCAGCTGCTCTCCAGGAAGGACAGACCGCGAACACTCCAACGCTTATCCGAATTGAGACAAAGGCGGGTCACGGAGCAGGCAAGCCTACTGATATGATAATAGCCGAGCAAGCCGACAAGTGGTCATTCCTTTTGTGGAATATGGGACTTACTTATAAAGGTTGATTTCAACGGAGACTTTCAGAAATGAGAAAAGCCGCACAATAATATTGTGCGGCTTTTCTTATTGTCGTTATAGCTTGTAGACTATTGCATGCTCTTCGCGTCTTTCAGGAACTGCTCCAGACCAAGGTCTGTAAGCGGATGTTTCAACAGACCGAGGATAGAAGGAAGCGGGCAGGTACATACGTCTGCACCGGCCTCGGCACAACGAACAATGTGAAGCGGATTGCGGATAGACGCAGCCAATACTTCTGTCATGTAGCCCTGTGAATTATATATATTCACGATCTGCTCGATCAGCTGAACCCCATCCCAACTGCTGTCGTCGATGCGTCCTATGAAAGGAGACACAAATGTTGCACCTGCTTTTGCTGCAAGAATCGCCTGACCGGCAGAAAATACCAGCGTACAATTTGTTTTGATACCATTGTCCGTAAACCACTTGATAGCTTTTATGCCGTCTTTTATCATCGGCACTTTCACTACAATGTTTGGATGAATAGCTGCAAGTTTCTTGCCCTCTTCCACTATTTCAGCAAATGAAGTACTCAATACTTCGGCACTTACCGGCCCGTCAACCATCTCGCAGATAGTTTTGTAGTGAGCCATGATGGCATCGTGCCCTTTGATGCCCTCTTTGGCCATAAGCGAGGGGTTTGTAGTTACTCCGTCAAGTATACCAAGGTCGTTTGCCTCCCGAATCTGCGCAAGATTCGCAGTGTCAATAAAAAATTTCATGTATTTGTATTTTTCAGCGACAAAAATAGACAATAACGGGGATAAATCGGAGATCGGGCAGCCCGAACGATCACATTGATTTTTCGTTTTTCACAAATATGCCCTTCATCATAAAGTACAGTCCAACTATAGTCCATAAAACAGTAGCTGCAATTGCATTTTTGGGCACCGATGGCGCATGAAAGGCTATATAAAGCCCGCGTACTCCCAAAATTGTCAAAATTGTGCCAACAATTGTCCGCCAGTTCATACTGCAAATATGAACGGAATTTCTCAGAAAGCGATCGATGTTTCCGAAATGGTGGGTGGGGTAGTGGTGCTGTATTGCTTTACTCTGTTATTATTCCCATCGTTTTAACAAAGTAAGGCGTATTTTTGTCCTTTGTGTTAAATAACCAACAACTAAGTTCAGGCACTAATGGCAATATTAGGAAATCTGATATCTCGCTCTATTCAACTTCGTAAGAAATTCAACCTACCGGTTGCTAGTCCGCAGACCTACCAAAAATACACCCTAAGGCAGCTGCTGGATAGGGGACAATACACTGCTTTTGGCAAACATTATGGTTTTGGAGAGATATTGAGTAAGGAGATCGATCTGGTTACTGCATTCCGCGAAAGGGTGCCTATCCATACGTATTCAGACATGTATGCACAGTGGTGGAGCCGCTGTCAGGCAGGTGAGGAGAATGTTTCGTGGCCTGGGAAGGTAAAATACTTTGCGCTCAGCTCGGGCACGTCCGAATCTGCAAGCAAACATATTCCTGTCACGCAGGATATGATCAAGTCAATAAAGAAGGTTGGTTTCAAGCAACTTTATAGTATGGCCAACTATAAGATCAAGCCTGTCACATTCGGTAAGGGCGTATTGATGTTGGGCGGCACAACTTCATTGTTTGAAAAGGGCGAGTACTACGAAGGCGACATGAGTGGCATCAGTGCCAAGAATATGCCTCGGTGGATGTCATCGCTTTTATACAAGCCTGGTCAAAAGATATCGCGCAGGCCTAATTGGGAAGAACGGATAAAACTGATAGTGGAAAATGCCCGTACGTGGGATGTGGGTATTGTATGTGGTGTACCGGCATGGGTACAGATAGTTATTGAAAGAGTCATTGCACATCACGGTGTAAAACACATTCATGAGATATGGCCCAACCTGAATGTGTACATTCATGGCGGTGTTTCAATTGAGCCTTATCGGCAG
This sequence comes from uncultured Flavipsychrobacter sp., assembly GCA_964652995.1. Classification (GTDB taxonomy): domain Bacteria; phylum Bacteroidota; class Bacteroidia; order Chitinophagales; family Chitinophagaceae; genus Nemorincola. The sequence goes on from CAZZCR010000038.1 coordinate 18,862, forward strand.
AGTTTCAAGAAGTTATGGGGTAAACCGGTAACTTTTATTGAGACGTATATGGCTTCTGAAGGTTCGTTTGGTTTTCAGGCCCGCCCGGGTGCCGGTATCAAGTTGGTACTCAATGCAGGTGTCTTCTATGAGTTTGTTCCATTCACAAGTGAGAACTTTGACGACGATGGTAATGTGAGGAAAACCGCCAAAACAGTAACGATCTCTGAGGTGGAGGAAGGGGTGGAGTATGCAGTACTTCTGAGTACTTGCTCAGGGGCATGGCGCTACATGATCGGAGATGTGTTGCGGTTCACTAATGCAAAGGAATACGAAATTGCTATAGTAGGACGCACCAAGCAATTCCTGAGTCTTTGTGGCGAGCATATGTCGGTGGATAATATGAATAAAGCTATCGAAACCGTCTCAAAGGAGTTGAACATTACCATTCGTGAGTTCGCAGTGTCGGGTATGAAATATGATAATCTGTTCGCTCACAAATGGTATATCGGTTGTGATAGTGAGGTGGATCCGGAGCAAGTTAAAAAGCTACTTGATGAAACCTTATGTAAGCTCAATGATGATTATCTCGTGGAGCGTACCTCTGCCCTTAAAGAGGTGTTTGTGAAAATATTACCCAACGATGCGTTCATAGGATACCTTCGCGATAAAGGAAAAGAGGGTGCAATGAGCAAGTTTCCGAGGGTTCTTAAAGGCGCACAGCTTCAGGACTGGGAGCAGTTTCTGACAAAGTATCAGATTTCTGAGTCAATGCCAGCATAGATGGGTGGGACTTTCCAATATTAAGATTCTGCATAAAGTAAATAATTAGTTTTTGTTATGGCATCTCCGTTTTTGATGTATTCCGATGGGGCAGGGAAAATTTTTGAGGACACGTCTCTTTACGTTGTCGGACGTACCGGATGGGATGCATTACCCATTCCCGAAGATGACTGGATAGAATTGCCGGACGGTGGTAACCTTTATGAGTTGCCGGGTCGTCGTGGGATTGGGATAGATGTGAAAACGGGTGAGATGCGCCTGTGTGATAAAGGATGGGCCGTTGCGGCGTTTATACCTCCTGCTCATACCGGGTTTTATCTGGCAGCATACGAGACGATGCCGGATGCTCCTACACTTCCTTTGTTTTGTTATACTGCAGCCGGCTGGCTAAACGACAAATTCTATGTGCCTGCCGTCCGAATTGAGCGTGATATCAGGCAGGAATGCAGCGGATACGATCAGAATAAGGTGAACACCGGCGTAGAAGCACTTGTAAAAGAATATCCGCACAACCGACTCGTGAAGCACCTGGCTGACAATTGCGCACTCACCTATCATTGCCCGGCTGCCCGCAATTACTTTCTGGGAAGATGGGAGTGTCCGGTGCCTACGTCGCCCGCCTGTAATGCCAACTGCCTGGGGTGTATCTCGTTCCAGCCCGAAGAAGAGACCATTGTTTCTACGCAAGATAGGTTACAGTTCAAGCCTACAGCAGCCGAGATCGTTGAATTCACTGTGCCGCACCTCGAGACAGCGCCTTATCCACTCATCAGCTTTGGTCAGGGCTGCGAGGGCGAGCCCTTGCTGATGTGGGAGACAATTCGCGAAGCTATTATTGAGATACGTAAGCATACGTCAAAAGGTAGCATCAACATTAACACAAACGGAAGTAAGCCGGCAGCGGTTGAGGCACTGATGCAGGCCGGTCTTAATAGTATCAGGGTGAGTCTGAATTCGGCTCGTCCCGACATTTATACAAAGTATTATCAGCCCAATAACTACAAGTTTGAAGACCTTATTGAGAGCCTCAAGGTGGTGCGTAAATATAATGGTTGGTCGTCGATCAATTACTTTGTATTCCCCGGAATGACGGACAGCATTGCAGAGTATGACGCACTGTGTGAACTCATTCGAGCCACCGACATCAACATGATACAATGGCGGAATTTCAATATTGATCCGGACTGGTATCTTGGCAAAATTGGTGTAACAGATACCGGCGAATTTATGGGCATACGTCAGATGATGGATCTCATTCACGACGAATTCCCGAACGTTAAGTTTGGGTATTTCAACCCACCGGCAGAAAGAATGAAAAACTTCGATGTTGATTTTGCACATTGATCAACATCGAAGTCATTTTTGTCTTTACAATAAAGGCTATTCTGTTAAAACTACCTATTCATTTTCCATTTGCTGAAGGAGCGGGTGCCGTTTCCTGCTGCAGACACGGACGGTTTGGCGGTGCCGTTTTTCTCCCATACAATTGACGAAAGTAGTGCGGCTACCTCATCAGCGGCATCGTTCGATTCTGACAGGAGCTCGGGCTTGAAGTACTTCTCAATGAACTTTGTATCGTAGTTACCTGAGCGGAATGCATCTACGTTCACAGCCCATTTGCCGAATTGCAACGTAGTTTTTATGCCTTTCACATAGTATTCGTCAATTGCCCTGCGCAGGCGGTCAATGGCTTCGTCTCGTGTAGCGCCATGAGCTATCAGCTTCGCTATCATGGGGTCATAGAAGATGGGTATGTCCATCCCTTCTTCGTAGCCGTCATCCACTCGCACACCGGGACCTTTGGGAGGTTGGTACATTTCGAGTCTACCGGTATCAGGAAGGAAATTGTTTAACGGATCTTCTGCGCAAACCCTCAATTCAATAGCATGCCCATGAATTTTTAGATCGTCTTGTGTGAAAGACAGTTTCTGACCACGGGCTACATTGATCTGTTCTTTTACCAGGTCTATTCCAGTGATCATCTCGGTGACGCAATGCTCTACCTGAAGGCGGGTGTTCATTTCAAGGAAGTAGAAATTGAGGTTTTCGTCAACCAGAAATTCTACTGTTCCTGCACCATAATAGTTGCATGAGCGTGCGGCCGCAATAGCGCATTCGCCCATAGCTTTGCGGATATCGGGCGTGAGGCAACTGCTGGGCGCTTCTTCTACCAGCTTCTGGTGTCGGCGTTGCACACTGCACTCGCGCTCAAAAAGGTACACATAGTTACCATGCTGGTCGCCCATCAACTGTATCTCGATGTGTTTTGGCGAGCCAACGTACTTTTCAATAAAAACATCGTCATTGCTGAAGGAGTTGAGCGCTTCACTTTTTGCCGCGCGGATCTGCTCCTCGAATTCATCGTCGCTGTTCACCACACGCATACCTTTGCCACCACCGCCTGCCGACGCTTTTACGAGTATAGGATAACCTATCTGCTGTGCAATTTTCCTTGCTTCCGCAACGTCTTTTACCGGCTCTTCGGTACCGGGCACCATTGGTACATTAAATTTCTTGGCGGCTTGTTTGGCTCCGATCTTGCTGCCCATCACTTCGATGGAGTGCGCCGACGGACCAATAAAGATCAGACCGGCGTCTGTCACTGCTTTAGAGAATGAAGCGTTCTCGCTGAGAAAGCCGTATCCCGGATGGATAGCGTCAGCTCCGGTTTCTTTTGCTACCGATATCAGTTTATCTGCACGCAGATAACTCTGTGAAGACGGTGCCGGGCCTATACAAACTGCTTCATCGGCATATCTTACGAATGGCATGTTACGGTCGGCCTCAGAGAAAACAGCAACAGTGTTTATACCCATTTCGCGTGCAGTGCGCATCACACGCATAGCAATCTCGCCACGATTAGCGATAAGAATTTTCTTCATATTAATATCTGATTCATCCCGTTTGACTAAGGCAAGCATGTGACATGCCATAACATGCAGACGGGAGACCGCTAAGTTAGCAAGAAATGAATAAAGAAACGCTGAAAAGACCGAGTGTTTACAGATGGTTACATCTTGCTGTAGATGCTCCAGCTCGCTTTGCTTGTGGTAGGTTCACGAAGCGTCATTTCTTCAAATGATATCTTTTCAATAACACGTTTGCCATTAGCAAGAAGCCCCCGGTCATTGGTATTTTCAATAGTGAGATCAGTGCCGTCAACCGAATACAGGAAGCGTGTATTGTCTGAAACAATCCTACCGGCAGTGTCTTTATATATCGTAAAGTACATCCCGTTACGGTCGCGCTCAAAAAGAAATGTGTTTTGGGGCACAGGATTACTCATTTTCACTATTTCGTCAGCATCCATAGTGCCATTGCCATTGTTGTCAACAGCAACTTTCTTCAACTTCCAGGAACCAAGGAGCGCCTCAAAAGTCTCACTCTTTTTTTTCTTGCACGATACGGTAAGCAGGCAAGCGAAAGAAAGCAACAAAATTGTGTTGAGGCTTGATCTCATAAGTAGGATTGTTATATCGGTGTAAATTTACTTCTTTTCTAAGATATTCAGGAATATTCATCGAAAATTGTCAGATAGGTACATTTAGATTGTCTACATGGCGGAAAAATAGCTATTTACATGTATGTCGAAAACGAATAAATTCGGGCAAGAGTACGTTGGTAATAAATGTGCAGACCCAACATCATGAGATGTGGTATTTGCCTTTTATGCCGGAAGGACCAGCGTGAACTTACTTCCTTTACCCGTCTCGCTTTCAACCAGAATTTTGCCGCGATTGGCAACAGCAAACTGATGACAAATAAGTAGTCCAAGCCCTATGCCCCGCTCACCATTGGTCCCGGCAGTGCTTTTTGATGGTGATATGGAGAACAGATTCCTGATCTTTTCTTCATTCATACCTACACCATTATCAATTATTGACAGGGTTGTGTCCTTGCCGTCTGTTTTTCCTTCAATTCTTATTTCTCCACCATACCCGGTAAACTTCACCGCGTTGGTAATTAGGTTTCTGATGATAATATCAACGTTTCCATAGTCACCCGTGGCGTTAAGCATTTCAGGTAGGTCTATCTCGAGGGTTATGTTTTTTTCCTCTGCTGATGCCTTTAGTAGGGATACATTCTGTTTGACCAGCTCAGATAAGTTTAGCTCGCTAGTTTGTAGTGCCGACTTTCCAGCCATGTTGGCCATGGACCATTTCAGCAGATTGTCAAGCAGGGTGTTTACAGAACTCATTTGCTGCTGCAATAATTTGGTGATCTCACTGAACTGGTCTGGCGTGATCGCCTTTTCATCCAACAACGAAAGGGAACTTTGAATTGAACCAAGGGGACCGCGCAGATCGTGCGACAGAATGGACAGCACCTTGTCTTTATAATTGTTCAGTTCTGAAAGCTCATGTGCTTGTTTTGTGATAACAGACTTTGATTCCTGCAGTCGCTTTTTGCTACGAAGTATCACGGCCACGGTAAAAAGAAGGGAAATCAGCCCGATTATGAGTGCAATGTTAAGGATCGTCTGTTTTTCCGAACGGGCTCTGATGACGGATTCGTCTTTCAATAGCATATTGATTTTGTCCTCTTTCCTTTCAATATCCAGTTCGTATTGGAGGTTGGCAGCTTTTCGCGCAGATTCTTCTGTTATGATACTATCGTTCCATTTGGTGAATTCAGCCATTGTGCGATAGGCGTTTTCATAATCCCTTATAGAAGCGTATATGCCGGCAAGGTCTTTTAATGAGATCGCATAATGATCGATCATTTCATTTGAAAGGAAGATGCCCATGGCGGTTTTCATCTCAGAAACGGCGAGGCTATAGTTGCCTTCATGTGCATGTACACGGCCTGTTCCGCGAAGGATCAGCGCGTTCACAGCGGGGCTGTTTGTTTCAGGTGCATTCGCCTGACATTTATTATATAGCTCTTTGGCTTTTGCGAAGTTGCCTTTTTGCAGGTATGCCTCGGCAGTATTGGCCATGATGCGGTTAACCTCTGAGGGAAGCGAATTGGCGTCAACAAGACTCAGTGCAGTTTCAAGTACAGCTATTGCCCTCGCGGTATCTTTCACAGTCATGAACACTGTGCCTGCATTTTCATAGGTTGATATCTTCAGGTTTTTTGGAAGATTATCTATCCGCGACAGGCATTTTTCAGTGTATTCCAGAGCTTTTGCCGAGTTGCTGAGGCTGGCATACACACGGCCTATGTTGCCCATGCTGCCAATAACTGCAGCTTCGTTTCCGGTCTTCTCTCTTATCTCAAGCGCTTTCAGGTAGTATTTCAGAGATTCCGAAAAGATTCCGAGGGTGCTGTAGGTAACGCCCAGATTGTCGTAAGCGCCACTCAATAGTTCCTGGTCGGTTGAATTGCGGAGTACAATGGATGTTTTTCTGTAATAATTTATCGCGTCGTTGAAACGGGCCGTGTTATAATAGGCAGCTCCAATGTAATAGAATGGTGTTGCCATCGACTCACTGTCACCCAGTTTCTGGAAGTAACTAACAGCCTGATTAGCTTTATTTATCGCGGAATCAAAATTTCCTGATAGCAGCTCAGCCAGAGTGAAAGTTACCGCACATCCGGCCTTACCTCGTGTGAAATTGAGCTTATTGGACAATGCAAGCCCTTTTTCAGCATACCATATTACGGAGTCGGGGCCCGAATAGCGATGTGCGTTAGCCAATGCGATATACAGCGAAACTTTGCCGGTATCGTCTTTTTTGTAGGATGACAACTTGCTGAGCAAACTGTCTGTTTCACCCCCCAACACCATGAGTGGCGTGAAAATTGCAAAAAAGCCGATGACCAACAGCCGAATCGGGGATATATTTCTCAGGATGTTGAAATGGGTTTTCAGCACGCTGCAAAGATAGCGAAAGGGATTTCTTTCTAACAACCTGATTGCCTACTATTATTAGCGGGTATTTGAAAGTGTGTTCAATTAAATATGTTAGGGGCGAATTAGTTTATCGGTGGTTGCCAGTTGCCCGGATCTTTACGCCACATCGCCAAAACCTCTTTGTCTTCAGGGCGAACGATGTGCTGCTCTTCTGCTACTTCCATCAAAGCGGTATAGTTGCTGATGGTGTACAAAGGCAGTCCGGCTTTTTCGAAAGCCTCGTCAGCCACAGGGAAACCGTATGTGAACAATCCGCACATGCCCAATACCTCAGCACCTTGTGCACGAAGCACATCAACCACCTGCAGGCTGCTTTTACCGGTAGATATGAGATCTTCCACGACCACAACCTTTTGGCCCGGCGTAAGTACACCTTCCACCTGGTTGCCCATGCCGTGCTTCTTAGGTTCAGAACGCACGTAAACAAAAGGTAGTTTCAGCAGATCGGCAGCCATCACTCCATGTGCAATACCAGCCGTTGCCACGCCTGCAACACAGTCAGCATCCGGAAACTTATCCAATATCATATTGGCGAGTTCGCTTTTTACAAAGTCGCGTACATACGGATAAGACAAAACCTTGCGGTTATCGCAATAAACAGGTGAACGCCAACCCGATGCCCAGGTATAAGGAGTTTGCAGGTTGACCTGCAATGCTTTAATTTGCAGTAGTTTTTCAGCGAATTGTTTTGGAGTGCTCATATGCCGACCCAAACCTACGCCAAATCTGTAAGTTGCCAAAATAACGCTATGATTTTCTCCCGCAAGATATACTACAACGACAAGCCGCTGGTGCTGGTAACGGACCTTGAGGCGTACCTTGATGCAAACCCTGTTGCGGAAATGTATCAGTTCTTTTCGGGGGCAACTGTGAAGAGCTTTTCGCAGGCGTTGCAACTGCTGGACAGGCCCGGTGCGCCGGGTGCCATAATCGAAGACGCTTCCGAATCGGCGCTGGAGGAACAACTCACAGCCATGTACACGCCCATTTCTGCCGGCGGTGGTCTTGTGTTTAATGAGGATGGTGCATTGTTGATGATATACCGAAGGGGAAAATGGGATATACCGAAAGGGAAGCTTGATGAAGGCGAGGATATTGCTGAGTGTGCTCTGCGCGAGGTGCGGGAGGAGACCGGGCTGGTGACGTTGATGTCTGAAGCGAAGTTGGGCGATAGTTTTCATATATATAGTCAGGATGGGGTGGCGTACCTGAAGCATACAGTATGGTACCGAATGAGGGGCACCGTTACTGATAAGTTGTTGCCGCAGAAAGAAGAAAATATCCTCGAAGCCAAATGGGTGCCGGAGAAAGAGATCGGCTACTATGCGGCGCGCACCTATGAAGCCGTGCGAGATGTGCTGAAGGTGGCGGGACTGCGCTGGTAGTTCCGCGCCGATCATGCCTGATACAGGATTGACCAGCATTTACAATCATCAGAAAGTAACGGTGAACGACGTGGTGACAGTGAAATCTCTTTGTGACATTGTTTTTCGGGCAGCAAATACTTCTTTCGGTTCTGAAAGCATTTTCGATTCCACGCGCCATAACGCGAATTTGTTCACGCGGTAATCTACATTAAGGGAACTACCTACAGCAGCAAGGCCGCCGGGTATCCCGGTATTTACTATTACACTGTTGCGGTCTGAGTAATATTCCGTTCGAAGAGCGGTTGCCAGTTTTTCAGTGATCTTGTATCGGGCGATGAGGACAGCACCATACCAGGGGTGCCACACATTGCTGTTTTTGGTAGACTGTTGTGCGCCATAGTCGGCACCTGCGCTAATGGTGATGCGGGGTGCAGCAGCAAAGGTCGTGTACACATTGTGAAAATGCCGCCACTTGCGAGCAGTGTCCGGAAACTCGCTGCCGAAATAGGTGCTATAATTTACTGTGAACTTGGCTGAAGGGGTGTATGTGACCTGTGTGCCCGCATTGGCTGCATTACTGCCGGGTACCCGCTGCACTCGTTGCCAGCCATTTAGCACCAACGCTGCCATGTACCATTTGTTATTGAGAGATGTGGACGAAAGACGCAGACCTGTTTCGTAGTAGGGAGAATTCTCAGCCACTATGCTTCGCGAGAGTGTTGTGTTTACTGATGATAATGCGCTTTCCAGACCGATGTGTGAAGGCATGATGCCTGCATCGAGCCAAACCTGACGGCTACGAAGGAGTTTTACGCCGGTATTGGCTTCATATGTATATCGGAAGACGCCGGCTGCAGTGCCATAGTTTGCGTTCATGTATGTGCCGGTGCCAAAGGCAATGTTGCCACGGATGTTATTTCCAGAGATCACTGCTTTTATATAGGCAAGGTTGATGTCGACCTCGTTGTGCCGGTGGTGAGTATACACGTAAGCCGGGTAGGTATTACCGGCCTCGCGGTCGAGATCGTATGTATAATACGTTTCAACGGCACCGGAAAATGTGAGCAGAGGGGTAGTGGTTGCGCTGTCTTGTGCTGCTACCCTTAAGTAGCAGCAGGGAAACAATGCGAGGAATGTAATTAGTTTTTTCATTCGGGGTTGAAAGTATATATATCTGACGAAAAAGAGAATGACCTCGGTTGGTCTACCTTTAGCCGGGCGGGTGATCAAGTGCGCGGGAGCCGTGCCGCCGCTATTTTTTTTATTTTTCTCATTTTGCCTGTTTTCATTGATTATCAATGGGCATGTGGGAAGTTTTGCTTCGCACTTCTTCCTAAAACTGCGCAAAAACTGCGCAGTGCTTCCCACCCCGGGAAGTGAGAAAAATACACATACGTGCTACTTTGCCTCATATTCTTCAACTTTCGTACAAGTTACAACCGTTGTGTTGGCCTGGCAAAAAGAATATCTATGGTAGTGCGTTTTCTGTAGTATGGTAGAAAGTTGTTGGTGTTTAAATGATCATGTGGATAATATGATTGGGCTGTAAGGAACTCAATAGCGAGCATTCGCCGATCAGTAGATTGGCCAACACTGTGACCTTGTCGGGAGACTATGCCACGCTTCAGTTTTGATCACAAAGGAACACTTCTCTTAGCAGGGCGTTATAAACGCCACACCGCCGCATACCCGTTACAAACGGGTACGAGTGGGAGTGAGATTTTGCATCATGTGTATATTTACTATGCCATATTTTAGGAGCCTTAATGGTATTGTAGATTCTTCTTTACCGTCAATAATACTCTACTAACAAGGTTATTTACCATTATTTTGCTTTTCCTGAAATGTCATACAGATAGTTTGCTTTATATTTTTTGTGTTTTTTGTCATAAATAGAAATAATCTCGTTTTGAAAGGTGCTTTCTAAAAGTTCGCAGAATTTTTTGTTTTCTGAATAAACAATTTTTAGATTTTTGATCTCCAATGGAAATATCTCACTATCTATACTTCTGCTAAAATAAAAGTTCTTTATTTTTTTAAAACCCTGACCAGGAAGAGATGCTCTCTCTACTGTATAAATAGTAATACTGCCAGCTTCTTCAAGTTTATATTCCTGATCCTTAAAGAATCGATAAACACTATTATCGCAATCTTGAAAACCAAATAATTCTTTTTTCAAATGAACGTACTTCTTACCGTTGTGAATAACTGTAATTGACGGTTTGTGCCAATAATCGTACAGATTAATTGTATGTTTTTCGGTTTTACAGTCAATTTTATAGGCCAATTTGTGTATTGTAAAATCAGCCGTGTTCATATAAATGCCACTTTCGTTGGCTTGGCTATAACCATTGACAGAAAAGAATATAAAAGCTATTGTTGAAATTTGAACCCTTCTCATAATGTCATTTGACTTTTAATAAACTAGCATTTATAGCAACAACAACCGTACTCACAGTCATCAATACAGCCCCTGCCGCAGGGCTTAATAGAATACCCATTTTGTAAAGAACGCCTGCCGCAAGAGGTAAGGCAACTACATTATAGCCTGTTGCCCATACCAAATTTTGTATCATTTTCCGGTAAGTAGCTTTGCCAAATAAAATCAAACTCACAATGTCTTTTGGATTACTATTCACCAAAACAATCCCTGCTGTTTCTGCTGCAATATCACTCCCTGTACCCACTGCAATGCCAATATTAGCCTGCGCTAATGCTGGCGCATCATTCACACCATCGCCGGTCATGGCAACAAATTCACCCTTTCCTTGCAGTTCTTTTATCTTTTCTAATTTCTGATGAGGCAATACCTCAGCGAAAAAGCTATCCATACCTAATGTTTTGCTTACGCTCGCTGCAACTTTACTATTGTCCCCTGTCAATAGTATTGATTTGATATTGTTTAGTTTTAAAATTTTAATCGCTTCCGCTGATTCAGGTCTTATCTCATCGGACAGTGCAATGTATCCTGCCAATTCATTATCAATTAATACAAAAACAACCGTTTCTGTATCATTGGCTGTGAAGCTTGTGGGAACAGCAATGTCATTTTCTTTTAAATAGCCCGGACTAACGACCAATAACTTTTTCCCCTCTACAGTTGCTTCAATACCTTTGCCAGTAATTGCATTAAACTTCTCCGTAGCTGGTATAGTGATAGATAAGTCCTTGGCTTTTTGTAGGATACCTGTTGCAATGGGATGTTCAGACGTTTGTTCTAACGCAGATGCCAGGCGAATGATTTCGTTCTCAGTAACACCACTTTGGAGTGAGATAATTTTTGACACTTCAAATTTCCCTACAGTAAGTGTTCCCGTTTTGTCAAATACGATAGTGGTAATTTTTCTTGCATTTTCAAATGCTGATCTGTTCTTTATCAGTAATCCGTTTTTTGCTGATAAAGCAGTTGATTTTGCAACTACTAATGGCACAGCCAGTCCTAATGCATGAGGGCAACAAATAACAATAACTGTCACCATTCTTTCCATAGCGAAAGCTATAGTTTGTCCGGTTAAATACCAGTATAGAAATGTTGCAATACCAGAAGCCAATGCTATAATAGTCAACCATTTTGCAGCCGTGTCTGCTAATAGCTGTGTTTGCGATTTTGATTTTTGTGCATCATCAACCAACTTTATTACTTGCGAGAGATAAGAATCCTTAGCGGCATGAGATACGGTAACTTTAAAAGACCCGTTCCCATTAATAGAACCAGCAATTACTTTGCTTCCTTTTGATTTTTGTACCGGCTTTGATTCGCCGGTCAACATTGATTCATTCAGATAACTTTCACCCTCTAATATTATTCCATCAGCTGCAACTTTTTCTCCTGGTTTTACGAGGATAATATCGCCCTCCTTCAGTGTGCCTGTTTTTACATCGTGTACCATACCCGGCATTACCATATGAGCGTCTGATGGCATCAACTGCACCAATAGCTCAAGTTCCTTTGATGCTCCCGCAATAGATTTCATTTCTATCCAATGACCAAGGAGCATTATTAGGATTAAGGTTGCAAGCTCCCAGAAAAAATCCATACCCTGCAACCCAAAGACGATAGCAACGCTATAGAGGTATGCAACCATAATGGCAAAGCCAATCAAAAACATCATGCCGGGGTTCTTTGTTTTTGCTTCATTGACCAATCCTGTTAGAAAGGGCCAGCCACCATAAAAGAACACTACCGATGATAATGCAAATAAGATGTATGAAGAACCTATGAACCGCCAATCAACACCGATAAAGTGCTGTATCATGGTTGACAGTAGCATGATGGGGATAGTAAGTGCCAACACAACATAGAACCGTTTTCTAAAATCGGCAATCATCATGGCATGATGGTTGTGCCCTGCGATGCCCATTGGTGGATTATTCCCGTGTTGCATATTGCCGTGGCTTATTTCCGAATGACCCGTTGCTGGCATTTTTGCAGATGTATTTGGGTGGTGTTGGTGTTCCATTTTAATTCATTTTTCTTTATCACTACATTTATATCTGCTATCTGCTCATCTCCATTAAGATATCTATTATTCACAGAATAACCTTTACGCTTTTCAAAAATCGAATTATTATTGCCGACAGGATGCTAAATCCAAACATGATGAGAATATCCTTGAAGCTAGGCGCATACAGCGATAATGCTTTGGCAACTGGCGCAATCAAGTAAGCTCCGAAAGTCAAGAACAAACATATTGCTACCGCATACCAAATGTACTTGTTTTTAAAAACGTCCGACTTAAAGAAAGAAATTGAACTATCGTGCGTCATGTTGAATACATGCCACAATTGGCAAAGGATCAGTGTAATGAATAAAGTGTTATTACATAGTTCAGGATTCCAAAGTTCTGTTTTATGTACTGTGTAATGGCTGAACATTACTGAACCTAATGAGCATATGGTAAGTACTAAAGAATATACTATCAACGCTTTCCAGTGTTTCCTGCCAATTATTGGTTCATTAATATTGCGGGGAGGCATTTTCATTATCAAACTGCTGCCTTCTGTGACACCTAATGCTAATGCAGGCAAAACATCGGAGATAAGGTTGATGTACAAGATTTGAAGCGGGAAAAGGGCATAATGCAGGTTTAAAATAGACGAAAATGATACAATTAATAGCTCACTCAGGTTGCATGATAAAAGGTAAATAACAAACTTCCGTATGTTATCAAAGATTATTCTTCCTTGTTTAATAGCAGATACTATTGATGAAAACGAATCGTCAGTTATAACCATGTCAGCCACTTCTTGCGCCACCTGCGACCCTCTTAGCCCCATAGCAATACCAATATCTGCTTTTTTTAATGCAGGGGCATCATTTACGCCATCACCCGTCATTCCAACTATGTGGTGATTTTCCTGTAAAACAGATACTAAGTCAAGTTTTTGACGTGGGGAAACCCTTGCAAAAATTGTTGTCTTAAGCCATTTATCCTTGTCTGATTGTGTAAGGATATTGTAGTCACACATTTCCTTGCCGTGCATTGGCTCATTACTTTCAGCATTCAGCAACCCGATCTCCAAGCCTATATTTTTGGCAGTGGCAGGATGGTCGCCGGTAATCATGATTATATTTATCCCGGCCTCTCTACATTCATTTATGGCTGCTTTTACTTCTATGCGGGGTGGGTCTATCATACCGACAAACCCGGCAAAAACAAGGTCTTGATGCAGTTTGTCAGGTATGCCAGGTACTTCCTTAAATGCTAACGCTATCGTCCTAAGTCCGTTTGTTGCCAGTTTGTCGGATTCTATTATCAGGCTTTTTTTGTCTTGACTATCTATCAATTCTATCACATCATTGATCAGTATATGAGAACAATTATTTAATAACTCCTCAACAGCTCCTTTTGCCGTTATGATATACCTATTCTCATCTTTATGAATTGTTGACATTATTTTGGTTTCAGAAGAAAACGGCTCCTCTTTTACTTTGGGATATTTATTCCGAAACACCTCTATTGAAATCCCATTAGCTGTGGCAAATTTTAATAGACCTGTCTCCAAGGGGTCGCCAACCTCATTTATTTCACTGCCAGTAATTAGCAACTCAGCAGTATTGCAAAGCGTAGCGACTTGAATAATGCGCTGATAATTTCCGTTGGTTTTAATTGTGGAATTATCCACATGATAATCAGCTATTTGTAAATGATTGCTTTGGCTTCCTTTTTCTCTGTTTTCCGGGAATGCAATAGTGTTGACCTCTATTTTGTTTTGTGTCAAAGTACCTGTTTTATCAGTACATATAACCGTTGTTCCGCCTAATGTTTCAACAGCCGCCAGTTTCTTAACTATAACATTCTGCCGAGCCATGCGTAGCATTCCCTGGGCTAATGCAAGAGTTGTAACAATAGGTAAGCCCTCTGGGATAGCTGCAACAGCAAGTGCTATTGACGTTTGTAGCATTGACATTACATTGTCTCCCTTCAATACGCCAACAATAAAAATAATAACTATTAAAGTAATGGTTAGCCATAGTATATTTTTACTCAATTGCGCAATTTTTCGTTCTAATGGGGTCATTGATCGGTCGGAATTCTGAACCATAGCGGCAATTTTGCCTAATTCAGTAGTCATTGCAGTGGCGATAACAATGGCTTTCCCATTTCCCTTAGTAACAAAAGTACCCTTGTAGAGCATGTTTGAACGTTCCGCAAGTGTCATATCACTCTTCAACGTTTTCTCATCCTTTTCGACCGGCACTGATTCACCGGTAAGTGCCGATTCATCAACCTGGAGCTGTGACAAATGAAAAATTCTTGCGTCAGCCGGAATAATGTCGCCTGCTTCTAAGAAAAGAATATCGCCCGGTACAATATCCTCAGATGGAAGTTCTTTAAGCTTGCCATTGCGAAATACCTTTGCCGAGACCTTGGTAAGCTTTTTCAGTGCTTCCATTGAGCGTCCGGCCTTATACTCCATTATAAATCCTATAATGGTATTGATAATAATAACTATAATAATTGCAATGCCATCCAGCCATTCTTTGAAATAAAATGAAAGACCGGCAGCGATAAATAGTAAGATTAAAAAGGGGCTTTTAAATTGATTGAACAAAATGAAAATTGGGCTTTCGCTTTTCTTTTCTTCTATGCGGTTTAAGCCATACTGCGCACGCCTGCTTAATGCATCACTATCACCCAAACCTTTAGTTATGTCTGTTGAAAAGTTTTTTATGATGCTTTCAATATCTTCTGAATGCGCATTACTAATTGTTTCCATAACGTCAGGTAGAAGGTCTATTTCTTTACATTTTACTCATGTCATGCCCTTCCATCGGGTTTGTACCTTTTTTGAAGTTGTATTCACTATTCAATAAATAGGCACCTGTAATAATTACAATGTCGCCTTTATGAAGACCATGCAGAATTTCGGTATATCCATCCGATTCTATGCCCGTATGCACCATTACACTTTTGAATTTGTTATGCCCGGTAGCCAACCATACCGTTGAGCCATAGCCTTCTTTTATTATTGCATCAGTGGGTAGCGAAAGGACGCTTCTTTGGTCTAATACTATGCTTACATAAGCCTGCATTCCCGGTTTAATATCCTTGTCAACATTCGTTATTTCAACCCTCGCTAAATTGATCTTTGAAGAAGGATTAAGCTCAGGGTTCACAAAAGATATCTTCCCGGCTATCTCTTTATTCGCCATAGCCGGAAGTTTAACCTTTACCTGCATACCTTTTGAAATCTCATTTAAGAAGTCAGAATAAACTTGTGCTTCAACCCAGAGGGTTGAATAGTCTGCCAGGTGAAGTATATCGCCTCCTTCCATTATATAATTTCCTTCTTTAGTATCAATAGAATATATTATTCCGCTGGCTTTACTTAATATATTGACGGTATTGGGCTGGGTAGCAGATGTTTCTATTTGTTTTATTTGGTTTTCTGTTAACCCATATAATAGCAATTTGTTTTTTGCGCTCTTGAGGATTTTATCTAAATCAACTTCATTTGTTTTTAGTGTTCTCTTCTTTTCGGCAACAAGAAGCATTTCCCGAATGGTCACATTCAGGTCTTCACTGTATATCTCATATAGTGGCTGGCCCTGTGCAATGAATTCCCCTGTTGTTTTATGATATAGTTTCTCTATTCTACCCATTACCCTTGAGCTGATCGCAGCAATCTTGTTTTGGTTTGCATTTACAGTCCCTGTTAACAATACTTCTTCACCCAACAAATGTTCCTTCAATGTGTCAACTGTGATGTTGCCCAACTGTATTTGCTGGTCACTAAGTTGTAGTTCATTTTCATTCAGCTTTTCTGTCTTCTTCACTTCTGTCAGCGGCATCTTACATATCGGACATTTTCCTGGCCTTGGCTCCACGACTTGTGGATCCATAGAGCAGGTATAATATACACCTTCCTTTACTTTCTCTTCCTTCTTTCCACACGAAATGAAGAAAAACAGCATCAGTATAATTAATGATTTTTTCAGCATTTCATTTATTTTCAGTTTTAATAAAACTCTCGCTATCCATTAATAGTTGCCCATTCTCAGCTAATATATCTTCTTTGTTTACCCCCGAAATAATTTCAGTCCAATTATCAGAATGAGTGCCAATTTGCACTTTCCTTGTTTCAAACAAATCTCCTCTTTTTACAAAAACTACGTTGTTCATTCCCAGGTTCACAATTGCTGATGCAGGTACAAACAACCCGGTTCCTTTTTTGCTTTCTAATTTTGCTTTTACAATCGCACCGACCTTTATGTTATTGTTCTGGTTATCGAGGTAAATCCGGGCAGTAATATTTTTTTCATCATTTCTAATAATCGGCTCAATAAAATCTATAGAAGCTTCGATTTCTTTATCCTTTAACCCATCTATTTCAACTCTTACTTTTTGTCCTATTGCAACAGTGTTTTGTGTGCCGGGATATAAATTGACTATAGCCCACACTTTTCTGGTATTGTAGATATTGAAAATACCTTGCCCTTTAGCGACATACATTCCTTCTCTTAATTGCAGCTCCTGTGTTGATGATCCGGCAGCCATATTGCCGCTTTCTATTCCGCTACTGTTATTGGTAGTGTTAGCAGAAGATGTTATGTCGTGCAGATGGCCACTGTAGGGGCTATATATACTGACAGAATTAATTGTTTTACCACTGTTCTTTATTTGATTGATTTGTTCTTGTGTCAGACCAAGCAATAAGAGCTTTTGTTCAGAAGCTTTTATCAAAGAGCTATTTTCTTTGTCATTATTTAAAAGAAAAAGGAAGTTTTGTTGTGCAGTTTCAAGGTCTTTGCTGTATAGGTCAACGAGCTTTTGTCCTTTCTCAACAGGTTGATACCTGTATTTGGCATACAATTTTTCAATTCTGCCCGATACCCTCGCTGCAACTGTGTTAATTTGCCTTGTGTCATATGCGATATACCCTGTAGCATAAATAGTAACAGGCAATTCCCTTGCAGTGGGCTTAACAGTAGTTACCTGACTAACTACATAAGTGTTCGTAGGTTTTAATAACAATTCTAATTCACGATCATTTTCCTTCTCTCCATCAGCTATTTTCTCTACCAGGTTCATCCCGCAAATAGGACATTTGCCCGGTTTATCCTTAATTATCTGTGGATGCATTGGACAAGTAAACACCTTCTGTTCAGCATGTTCCGATCCGGTAGCATGTTTGCTATCAGATTCCTGCTTGTTCCCGCATGATAGCAGGAGGAATGCTAGTAAGAACAATAATACTCTTCTATTTGTTTTCATTAAACCGTTATCTTATTTCTAATTGCTTCTCATATTGTACCTGTAGCTGCAATAAGTCGCTTATTAAATCAAGGTATCCCAATTGGCCTATTTTATAGTTTTGCCATGCATCCAGTGTCATGAATAATTCTTCCGTATTTTGTTCATACGCCAATAGGGTAGCTTGGTAGTTTTTCCGTAAAGATGGAATGATTGTCTTTTCATAAAGGACCATCTGGAGCTTTTTGTTTTTTATCTGCGATTGTATATTATGGATATTGCCGGTTGCATTATTGATCAACGCCTGTTGCCGGTTGTTTACAGCTTCAATGTCATAGTTTAGTGCTTCTACCGATGACTTGTACATTTTTGATGACCAGGGAGCTATTGGAACAGTCATCATAGCCATCAAACTGAATTGCTGTGGTTGGGTTCCGAAAGCGAACATGTGATCGTACTTAACGCCAAAATCCGGTAACCTCTTCGTGTGTTCGTAGGCTTGTTTTGATCTTAGTAAATTAACGTTCTGCGTCAGTGCTTTGTAATCACTACGGTTTGCCGTTACAGTGCCTGAATCATCAATTTTCGTTTCGTAATTTTTGAATAAGAACACCGTGTCAATATCAAAATCCAGGTCTTTGTTCTTGATCATCAATGTATTTAGTTCTATCCTCTTTTGTGAGATCTCAGATTCTGTCATAATCCTCATTTGCTGCATTTCCCCCAGCATGGCTTTTGCTTTATAGTAAGCATTTAGCTTATCCATGCCATACGTGTATCTTATCTCTGTTGATTTAATAATATAGTTCAACAAGTCTTCGCTTGCGTTGATAATCTTTATCTTCATTTTCATTACCTGCCACTCGTAATAGCTCATTTTAGCCATACTAAACAGTTCATTCCTCATGGCATTTTTCATTTCCTTTTCTATATTCGACATGCCCTGCATATAGGTTGCATTGGCATTTAGTTTTTTTGGGTTAAAAAACATTTGCTGCGCTGATAGCATAAATGCCCCCATTCCATTACTTCCGGTCATTCCGTCAGGCTTCCACATTTGTATATTGTATGGCGTCATAAAAAAACCTGCACCTACTTGCGGTGGGTCAAGCGATTTAGCCCCGGTTGCATAAGTGTTGTAAGCTTTTATTTGTGCATCATACATTTTAAGTTCAGGATGGTTCTTTTCTATGGCTGTAAGTATGCTATCAATATTTAGCATTTGTGCAACACCATATCCGGGATAAAAAAGTATCCCAATGAGCAGCATTTGAATTACAATATTTTTCTTTATCGGCATTTTTTTGATTTAATAATCAATCTTCAAATTCTTGTACAATTAACTTCCCATACTTCCTAAATTCATATTCCCTGACAAGGGCATATAGAACCGGCAATACAATCAACACAAACAAAGTGGAAGTAATTAAACCAAACACAAATGGAATGGTTATTGGTTTCATTACATCACTTCCTGTTCCTGTCGCTATTAATACGGGCATCAGCCCAATTATATCTACTAATACCGTCATTAATTTTGGCCTCAGCCTTAAAGCTGCTCCTTCATATATTGCGTCCTCAATGTCTTGCTTTGTTAAGCTTGTACTTTCAGCTTTTCGCTTACTTACTTTATTAAAGATTGAATTGTTCATATAAACCAACATCAGTACGCCTGTTTCTACTGCAACCCCAAACAAAGCAATAAATCCAACAGCAACTGCTACAGAGAAATTGACACCAAAAAAATGCATGGAATACGCCCCGCCAACTAATGCAACAGGTACAGAGGAAAGAACAATCAGCACTTCCCTTAACGTATGAAATGTGAAATAGAGGATTATCATAATGACTACCAAAACAATGGGGATAATCATTTTCAACCTTGCATTCGCCCTTATTTGATTTTCATACTGTCCGCTCCATGATAAGAAGTAACCTTTTGGCAACTTTTTCACAACGTTCTCTAACTTCTTTTTTGCTGCATTTACAGTACTGCCTAAATCTCTCTCCCTGACGTTAAATAACAGAGTTCCACGCAGCATTGCATTTTCAGATGTAATCATAGGCGGCCCTTCTGTTACACTAATATCAGTTACTGCCGAGAGCGGTATTGGGCCATAATCCATTGTTTGCAGTTGCATCCTTTCCAATTTTCCGATTTTATCACGGAAATCTTGTGCGAAACGTATGTTAACCGTAAAACGTTGCCTGCCTTCAACGGTTGTTGTAACATTCATTCCTCCAATGGCAGTTTCAATAAACATGTTTACATCATCAACCGAAAGCCCATATCTGCCAAGCTCATCTTTCTTTACTTTAATTTCAATGTACTTACCACCTACTATCGGGTCTACATATAAGTCCTTCACTCCTGGCACACCTTCGAGTTCTTTTTTGAATTGTTGAGCCAGCTTGTTGATCGTATCAAGATTCTGCCCGTACACTTTAACGCCCACGTCCGTTCTTATGCCGGTAGAGAGCATATTGATCCGGTTTATGATAGGCTGCGTCCAACCGTTAATTACACCCGGTATTTGCATTTTTGCGTTTAGTTCATCTATTATGTCATTTTTGGTGAGGCCCTTTCGCCATTCAGTTTGGGGTTTTAAAAGGATAATACTCTCGATCATACTGATTGGGGCATTATCTGTAGCAGTATTAGCCCGCCCTGCCTTACCAAGTACGTTTTGTACTTCGGGTACACTCATTATCAATTTATCCTGCACCTGTAGAATGCGCTTGATCTCGGAATTAGAGACATCAGGCAATGTAACCGGCATAAAAAGGAGTGAACCTTCATCCAAGGGCGGCATGAACTCGCTTCCAAGATTTAGAATAAGAGGAACGCTACCCAATACCAGGGCAACACTTAGCGCAAGCGTGGTTTTTTTCCATTTCAGGCACCACCTTATAACCGGGTTGTATAACCATAGAAAAAACCTCGAAACCGGGTGCTTGCTCTCTGGTCGTACATTCCCCTTCAAAAATGTAACCATTAAGACAGGAACAAGAAATATTGCAACATAGGCCGAACCTATCATTGCAAAGGTTTTGGTCCAAACCAATGGAGCAAACATTTTATGCTCCTGCCCCTCAAGAAATAAGATAGGGCTGAACGATACCAACGTTACAAGAATAGAATTGAATACTGCCTTTCCAATTAATCTGGATGAGGCTTCAATTTTTTTCTCTCTTTCTTTGTTTGTCAGCATTGATAATTATTATTAATCTGTTTCGCCACTAATGGATTTCATTGCGTTTTCTACCATCACTATTCCTGCATCAACTAAATCGCCCACCGCCAGGGCTACTCCGGCAAGCGACATTATATTTGAAGTAATACCAAACCAGCGCATCATGATAAAAGCAATTAGCACTGAAAGGGGAATGGTAACTACCACAACAAGGGCACTCCTGACATGCAGTAAGAAAATCAGTAGCACTATCGACACAACAATAATCTCTTCCCAGACTGCTTCTTTTAAGGTTGCAATGGTTGCGTCTATCAGATCAGAACGGTCATAAGCAACCTTTAGTTTCACTCCCTGCGGCAGTCCTTTTTCTACATCCTTTATTTTTTCTTTAAGGCGGCCAATTACATCCTTAGCATTTTCGCCATATCGCATCACAACTATACCGCCTACTTTCTCGCCTTCGCCATTTTCATCTACAATTCCCAATCGCAACTCGCCTCCCATCTGCACTGCGGCTACGTCTTTTACCCTTACCGGAACAGAATTGATTGTCTTTAGTGGGATGTTTTCTATTTCTTTTATATTCTTTATGTAGCCTAAGCCTTTAATAATGTAACCAATATCCGACTGCTCGAATTTTCTGCCACCTACATCATTATTGTTTGCTTTTACCTTATTGGCTACGTCCATTAGCTGGATGCCATAGTAACGTAGTTTATAAGGGTCAACAACGATTTGATACTGACGTTGAAACCCTCCGAAAGAGGCTACTTCGCTGACACCTTCGGTGGTCTGAAGAGCGAAACGTATGTACCAGTCCTGTAGTGCCCTTAGCTCACCCAAATCGTAGCCTGGTGCATCCAATGTGTACCAAAAAATGTGTCCAAGGCCAGTGCCATCTGGACCCAGTGTTGGGATGATACCTTCAGGTAGTAAACGTTGCGCATAATTCAGCCTTTCCAATACTCTCGTCCGTGCCCAATAAATATCTACGTCATCATTAAAAACAACAAATACAAAGCTCATACCGAACATGCTGTTTGCTCGAATATTTTTCACTTTAGGGATGCCTTGCAAATTGCTGACCAACGGATATGTTATCTGATCTTCTATTATTTGGGGATTGCGCCCCATCCATTCAGTAAAGATGATAACCTGGTTTTCAGATAGGTCGGGGATAGCATCAACAGGAGTATAGTAAATTGAATAAACGCCCCCGATGACGATAGCAGCAATGCCCAGCCATGCAAACAGACGGTTATGAATAGACCACGAAATAATTTTTTCAATCATTACAACTTCATTTAACTATACTTATATCTACACAATCATTAGCAACGTCATTTTCAAGTCATTAATACAACATATTTTCACCCATTTTTCCCATATACAGTTTCGGCAATTAACTCACTTATGGAAATGCGATTAGTCGCATGTGCTATTGAATCGGTTGTAATGACTTTATCTATACCACTTGCTAATAACTCAGCAAAAGAGTTGTTGGCAAAAATGCCATGAACGCCAACGCAAACCGGCGGGTTGTAACCATCTTTAACCAAATGGTTTACTGTTTCAATCATAGTTCTCGCCGTAGAAATAATATCATCTATCAAAACAGGGATGTGTTCCTTCCATTGAGATACATCAGGAACTATTATTTCTACATTACTATCGCTATGTCTGATTTTTTGTAAAACAATGTAAGGCACACCCGTATCTCTTGCAACTGCTGAAACCCATTGGCCGCTTTCCTCATCGGGGCCAATTAACAGTGCATTAGGTATGTTGCCTTTTATCCAAGCTGATATTAGCGGAGCTGCATGTAATACTATTGTTGGTATTGTATAAATTTCACTAAGGTTACTTCTTCTATGTAAATGGGGGTCAATAGTAATTAGTTTGTCGACAAAAGATGATATTAGGGTAGCAAACAAGGAAGAGGTAATACTTTCTCCTTCGTTAAACCTCTTGTCCTGTCTCATGTATGCGAGGTAGGGGGCTATGAGCGTTATTCTTGCCGCTCCAAACTCCTTTAAAGTCTTACTGGTGAAGTATAATGGCAATAATTTGTCATCTGGGCGATCAAGAGTACAAACCAATATAATGTCCCTACCTGCGACATTAGAATCTATTTTCACATAGGATTCGCCATCAGGAAAGTGCCGGATAATTGACATCCCGGCTTCAGCTTTTAATAAGCCTGTCAAACGATTTGCAATTAATTCATTGCCCGGAAGTGCAAAAACAATTGGTATGCTCATGCCTTTATTTTTATTAGTTCCAATTCTACTTCTTTGAAATAATCATATGCATAGCTTAATTCCCCTTCCGAATTTGCATATATTCGGAACAATGGTTGCCCTTTGCTTACTTCCTCCCCCAAGTGTACCAATAAATCTATACCTGCTTCTTTTTCAGATGGTGCTCCGGCAAGTTTCGCAAGGAGTGCAATCTTCCTGTTGTTAATTTCATAAACCACCCCGCCTATGCTTGCTTCAATAGTCTTGCTGTATAATCCCAATTTTGGAGTAGTAAACCCTCCTTGTGCTTCGCAAATTCTAATAAATTTATTCAAGGCATTGCCATTTGTAATTTGCAACTCTGCAAGTGATAGTGCATCAGGTTCGCTCACCCCTTTTACCATCTGGATTATTTCAGCGGCAATTTTAACTGATCGCTGTCGAAGATTGCCGGAGGCATTGGGGTCATTTTGCAATACAGATAAAACATCCCTTGCTTCCAAAGATGGGCCAATCCCAAATCCAACTGGTTGCGACCCATCAGAAATTAATGTGCGGATATTTAAGCCGATATATTCACCAACGCATTTAAGCCGTTCTGCTAATGATTGAGCGGCTTCTAAACTTCTTACTTTGGCAGTTTTCCCATAAGGTATGTCAATGACACAATGCGTGGAACCGGCGGCAGATTTTTTAGACAAGATAGATGCTATCATTTGGTTTGCGCTGTCTATATCCAAAGCTTTCTCAACCCGGATAATAATATCATCGGCTGGGCTTAACTTAATGGCACTTCCCCATGCTATGCATCCGTTTTCCTTTTCAAGTACGCTTTGCATTTTGTCTAAAGTAAGGTTAACATTAGTAAACACTTCCATCGTATCTGCTGTTCCTGCGGGAGATGTAATGGCTCTTGAGGATGTTTTTGGAATTGTTATTCCTAACGAAGCAACTATAGGAACGACAATTAAGGTAGTGCGGTTGCCAGGCAATCCACCAATACAATGTTTATCAGCAATCACGTCTTTACCCCAATTAAGTTTATTGCCTGCATTGATCATAGCTTTGGTTAAATAACAGACCTCTTCTACACTCATGTTTTTTTCAGAACAGGCAGTTACGAAGGACGAAAGAAATATGTTGGAATATTTTTCATCGGCTATGTCTCTAATGATTTCGTTGAATGCTGATTGATCAAGTGAATTGCCAAATATTTTTGACCGTACATGTTCCATAGAGTGTAATGGCTGTAAATGCCTGACAGAAAGCAAATCACCTTCTTTACAGCCCAATTTCTTCATTGCACTACCAGACAATCCTATTTCCCCTTCGTTCAATAAGCCGTTATCGGTTATATTCAATGTCCCGATAATGCTCATTGTTTCTGACAAAATGGTAACACGGGTCAACGCCTGAAACCCTTCTGATTTGCATACGTGACAATCAGAAGGCATAAACACCACCAGTTCCTGGTTAGTATCAATCTTTAAGTCTTTAAAGACAAGCTGTGATCTATGTTCTTTATGGTTTTGCATTATTTATACACTGAACAATACAGTTTCTTTATCTTCTTTTTGTATTTGAACTTCTACTTTAAACTCGTCTTCTATCTTTACCCTTAGATTATCTAAAGCACTTGGCTCGCCATGTACAAGGAATATTTTTTGTGGCATCTTTTTAAAATTTCTTAACCACTTTAATAATTCACTTTGGTCTGCATGGCCAGATAAGCCAGTTACCTCTACAACATCCGCCAAAACAGAATAGAATTTACCATGCAACTTTACGTCATGAGCTTTATTTTGTAATGACCTTCCTCTTGTTCCTTCCGCCTGGTAGCCAATAAGTAATACTGTATTGGCAGGATTTGTTACGTAGTGCTTTAGATACTCCAGCACTCTTCCACCAGTCAACATGCCACTTGCAGAAATAATGACTTTACTTTCTTTTTTGGCAATTATTTTTTTGGTGTTATGATAATCCCTGTTAATAATCACATCATGGCATACCTTCATACATTGCTCCTTACTTAGTTTATGCCACTTTGGATATTTGCACAGGATGTCAGTGGCATTTGCTGCCATAGGACTGTCTAAGTAAACTGGCAAAATTTTGGGAATGCTACCACTTTGCTTTAGTTCGTTTATCAGGTGCATAATTTCCTGCGCGCGCCCCACGGCAAAGCTTGGGATAAGAATATTGCCATGTCGTAGAAGCGTATCGTTGATGACATTTGCCAATTGCATTGATGGGTCTTCTTTAGGGTGAAGCCTGTCCCCATAAGTCGATTCCATTATTACATAGTCAGCACCTTCAATGTTAGAAGGAGGGAGTAAAAATTCAGAATTATACCTTCCTATATCACCTGAGAAAATGACCTGTTTGCCATAACAGTTGATTTCAATGCAGCAAGAACCAAGTATATGCCCGTTCTTCCGGAATTGAAAACTGATGTTTGGCGATAGTTGCGTTATTATGCTATGGTCAACTATTTGAAAATGGCTTATTGCGGCCTCTACATCATTGACGGTATATAATGGTAGTGCTGGTGTATGTTTCGAATAGCCGCCTTCATTTGCTTTTTGTGCGTCCTCTTCCTGAATTTTAGCACTATCTCTTAATATTATTTCAGTCAGGTCTCCGGTTGGTGGTGTCATATAAACCTTACCCTTGAACCCTCTTTTTATCAACAGGGGGATATAGCCGCAATGGTCAAGATGCGCATGAGTTAACAGCAACACGTCAATGGACGCAGGGGCAATGGGGAATTTATCCCAATTTTTCAGACGCAAGCTCTTTAACCCCTGAAAAAGCCCACAATCAACCATTATTGTTAACTCTGGGGTTTTCAACAAGTGTTTTGACCCGGTAACGGTTCCCGCCGCCCCTAACGATTGCAGTAAAATGTTAGCACTCATTTTGTTTCGTTTGATTTAATTAGAAATGTTTTTCCTAATGCTGTTTTTTGAAGTTTGTCTACTTCTTTTATATCTACAACAGGCGATAAGATTTCCTTTTCCAGCAATGCTGAAAGAAGTATGGCTCTTGTTTTATCTATGATTACTTTACTAACCGGCTTAACTAATGACACGGTTATCAAATTGTCTTTTTCCTGCTGAACCTGCCATTCATTAATCTCTGTAGTTTCAAAAAGGTTATGGAAGAAGTTGGGTTGAATGGTAATGTTGCCATTACTGCCTTTCATCGAAATAATTTCCTCCTGTCTACCCTGGATGTTGGCTATCGTAGAAAATGGCAGCCGGTCATATTCCTGGTGTTCTGAAAAGCAGATGCTGTCATCCAATTCATATCGAATAAGCGGAATGGTACGGCTAAATAAAACTGTAACTAATATTTTGGTTCCAAACTTTCCGTTAATGACAGGCTTATAGTTATCATCTACATTCTCCACAATTACAAGGTCGTCAAACACCTTTAACCCGTTATGTTCTGTTGTTTCACTTGCTATTCCTGCCGTTTCGGTTGCTCCGTATGTATTATACGGCTCAATATTCCATGCTTTAAAAATCAGTTTCCTTGCATGTGTAGTTAATACCTCTGAAGCACAAATCACTGAGGATGGCTGAATACGAAGAGTCCCATTAATTTGTTGTAACGCAAGAAGCTTACCCATATTGGCATAAGCAATTACAACTTCAGGTTGAAACTCATTTAACTGTGATACAATTTCATCAATCGGTTGGGTAGAGTCAATGCGTAGCGTTTGCATTATCCTGCTTTGAGCCGTATAACCAACAACTGCAGACTGGTGCCAGGGCATAAGAGAACTGACAACAGCTACTTTGTAATGTTTAAATATTCCAATTTTGACCCCTGCCCAATCATATACTCTCGAATAGGATGTCATCACATTTCTCCATTCTTCTTTGTTGTAGGCGAATATTCCTTTTAAACCTGAGCTGCCTGAAGTAGAATTGATATAGTATTTGTCTTTAAATAGTTCAGGCAGTTTTATTCTTTCAATAAACGATTTGATGTCATCAATGTGCAGTTCCTTATCTGTAACTACATCATTCCAGTTCTGCATCAACATCCTTTTTGTCAGAACCGGTAATTGGTTAAGAGGTGCTTTATATAAGCCTTTATGAAACTCTTTATAATATCCCGATTGGGCATAGGTGAATTGTCTAAGCTCATTCAATTGAGATTGCTGATACGATATTAATTGACCTCTCCTCCAGCCATATCTTTTTCGGAGTTGAAAGCGTAATTGCAGTATTTTCAATAGCTCAAGTGAATTCATGCAGATAGTTTAATCAAGAGGAAATACTTTAAGGCGATTACATTTTATGTTTCATGTCAAGCTTCATACCGCATTTAGGGCAATCGCCGGGCTTGTCTGTTATGATTTCTGGATCCATTGAACATTGGTAGTACATTGCCCCGGTACTGAGCTTCGTTGTGTCAATCGCCTGGAATGCAGCTGCATCTTTTGCTGGTGTTTCCGCAGTAGCTGTGGTAGCGGCTACACTTTCTGTTTTTTCAGAATTGTTGGCTGCGTTGTTGCACGCGCTTGTTATTATTATGGCTGCAATTGCCATGATTATGATTACTTTTTTCATTTTTTTCGGTTTTTATTGTTTACAACATTCTTTTTCTCTGATAAAAATTGATTTCAGGATGCCTAATAAGACCATCCCGACTTTGTTAATAATACTTTTCATTTTTTGAACGTTATTTCTTCTTTCCATCATATTGGCAGCATTCATCCAACTCCTTGTATGCTTTCTCATCGCCGGTATACTTTTCAGTATCATAACCAACGGAGGCAATCTTCTTTTGAATGGCATCGTTCGATGTTTTAGAAGCATTGTAGGTAACAGTAAGAATTTTTGTTTTTTTATCCCATTCGGCCTTACCTGCTCCTGCTGCTTTTGCGGCTGTTTCTATATGTTTGCGGCAGCTACCGCAATTACCGGACACTTTGATAGATTCTGTTTTTGTTTGTGAAAATGAGTTTGTAATTCCCGCAAACAATAAGATAGCTGTTGCAAATGCTTTTAATTTTTTCATTGTCATTATGGTTTAAGACTTATATTAACAGTTGTCAATTTTGTCAGAAGAACAATCGGCCTTCTAATTGTTTTACCAAATGGCTTTCAGTCAATAATTATCAAGATCATTCTCTGATAAATTTCTGTGTCTGAAAACCGTTTTCCGTCTTTATTCTTATGAAATACATACCTGGTGCCAGTGTAGATGTGTTTATTAATATTTGATTATTAACTTTCGAGGTGAGGATATTCAATTTTCTTCCTATTAAATCATATGCCTCAATTTCACATTGAAAAATTGAACCACTAGAAAGTTGGACAATTAAATAATCCTTTGTGGGATTAGGGTAAATTATTACATCCTCAATGTTGGCTGCTACATTCTTCACCGATGTATTGTCAATAACCAGGAAGCTACCCATCATACCGTCATCTTCATGATGAAGCAGGTGGCAATGGTACATGTAGGGCACCATTGGGTCTGCAAAGTCCTCGAATTTGGTCAGGAACTTTACACTATCCATCGGCATCACCAACACAACATCTTTCCAGCCTCTTTGATTTGCGGGTATCGCAATCCCATGTTCTTCGATAATGTTAAACTGTACATCGTGGATATGAAACGGGTGAGCTACTAAAGTGTTGTTTTTTAATGTCCATATTTCTGTTGTATTTAAATACACAATTTCATTAATAGTGTCCATGTCGAAGCTTTTGTTGTTCATGCCAAAAGGGCCTTCAGCGCGGTTCGGTGCATCGGCGGGTAATAAACGGAGGGTATCAAATACTATCGTTCTGTTTTTGGTAGCAGCAGCAGGGCTAAAAGGAGTAAGTGTGACTAATGAAGTTGGTATTGTTGAAATAGGGCTTGCTGTGGCGGCAACAATATTAAGTTGCAGCAAGCTAAAATCAGCCCCATTAAGAAAATTCTCTTCGTATTCATGTACTGTGTCAATTCCACTCCCCAATGTATCGGCACCGTAAATACCGGTAGGAAGTTCTGATGCATAGCTTTTCAGGTAAATCGTTTGACCGAGCATCCCTGAGAAATTGACCAGTATTTCTGCCCGCTCACCCGGAGCAAGGATCAACCGGGTTAGCGTAATTGGGTTATCTAACAAACCACCATCAGTACCAATCTGGTAAAATGTCTGTCCGTTGGAGAAACCAAAATTGTAGCTACGTAAACTGCTTCCATTTAATATCCTGAATCTTACCACCTGCTCCGGTGCATCAAAATATGGGTTCAGAGTACCATTTACAAAAATAGCTGTGTCCATGTTTGTTGCAATAGCAATTTGTTGTAGCACATCGAAGGCTTTACTTTGCACAACGATAGGAACATCATCAACTCCATAAGTGTGCGGAATTGCTAAGGCAAGTTCGCTTGCATCATGTACAATAAAAAAGCCTGCCAACCCTTTTGAAACCTGCGGGTCTGTTTGTCCGGCACCATGTGGATGATACCAAAACGTACTTGCGTTATTCCTGATCTTAAAGGAAGGGCTCCAGGTGGCTCCGGGGTTTATTGCTTGGTGTGGCCCCCCGTCATTATACGCCGCTACATGTAGCCCATGCCAGTGCATAGTCGTTTTTACCGTAAGGCTGTTTATTACATTCAATGTAATGCTGTCATCTTTATTTACTGAAATTGTTGGCCCCATCCATGTGCCATTGATGCCATAGGTAGGTGTGGTAGTCGCTGGATAAAAGCTCTGAGTACCGCTTTGGACATTCAAATTAAAGACACTACCTGTAAGTAATGGCGGAATACTCAAGACATTTTGTGCCATACAATTTGACGAGAGAAACAATAATAATATTCCGATTTTTAATACACTGGACATAGCTATTTAGTAGTTGAAAATTTTACTGATGAAATTTTGTTTTCCAATTAATTGAAGAATAAGCAATTGAGGGCCATACTCGTAAGTAAACAGAGTAACTTCTTCTGTTTCAATATTTTTCTGCAATAACAACCTGCCATTCATGTCATACAGAAATGCCTTGGAATAGTTTTCGTGAACGTTTCGGCAAATGATCTGCTTATTATCATAGTATATCGTAGGTAGAGTGTTTCTGGTCGTTACTACTGCATTTGGTGCAGTGGCTGTAATAATCCACGTGAGGGTATCTATTTGTGTAGGAGTATTTGTTGCAAAGATGGAATAACGGATTATTGCCGTGCCTGCTTCAAAATTCGGATTGATGTGTAGACTCATTAGTCCGTCTCCTCCATATACAATAGGATCAGTTGTTCCTGTGTCTTCC
>CAZZCR010000039.1:0-48821 GCA_964652995.1 uncultured Flavipsychrobacter sp.
TACACATGGTTGTCACCGATGGAGTAAGGGTTGGTGCAGGAGGTACGGGGTTAACAGTTACGACTGTAGACGCACTCATTGAGCACGTACCATCTGTGGCGACAAGAACATACGTACCAGCGTTAGCCGAAGTAACACCGGTGAGTACAGGTGTTAAAGACGTTGATGTAAAACCGGCAGGACCGGTCCATGAATAAGCCGTAGTGCCGCTGGATACTGTTCCCGTCAAGGTTACTGTTCCTCCCGGACAAACACCTGCGCTAGCAGCTGCAGTTACAATAACAGGGCAAGGTGACCAACGGTAAACCTGGTTAGCTGCAGGAAAATCGTAAACGCTGTTGAATGTTGTATTGGGTGTAGGAGAAGTACCAAAATTGGGAAGCGTACGGTAATCGGTAGTGCTATTGGCGATACCAATTGATGCACCAGATCCGCTGGAAAAGGAACATGTGCTGTAACAAAAGTCGATCACATTTGTAGTTTCGTATAACCTAAGCTGAAAACTACCTGCGGGCGAAGTACTAAAGTTAGGGTACAATGTCATCCCCCCCCACTCCATTACAAAAATTCGATTAGGTGCAGTACCTAACGTCTGGTACATGCTGGTTGATGCATGAGAGATAAGATCATCGAAGTAGGGGAACAGAAAGCCAGCGCCTGTGATACTGCCTGCGGTATTTGTCCACGTTATGGACCCGGAGTTTGCCAACGACACCCAGCCATTTGTACAAATGGACAGCTGCGTGTAGTTAGTACCGCAGAAGTTGAACGTAAATCCCAACCCAATAGAGGTCTGAGTGCGGTCGTCTCCCCACCATGTGCTCCCAAAAGTTGTACCGGTAGAACTGATACTACTATACGTAGAACTAAAAGCAGAGAAAAAATAGGATGCGGTGGTCTGAGCATTTCCCTTTGTCGAAAAGATCAACAAAAAAACAATCAGGCGTAGAAATACGTTTCTCATACAGTATATTAGAATAAATAATCTTTACAATCTTAACAATCGGGTAAATTTAACCACTTTATTAAAAAAACACAAATAATATTGACACTCAACAGAAAATTCAACTTCAAAAATAGAATCAAAAACTAATAGAAATAAGAAAAATCTATAACAAACTATTAGTCAATAGAGTAATCGGGTAGATAGGATTTATGGCTATGCGTGTTGCGAAACAACATTTTGCCATCTTATGAATGGCGTGTGGACAAACTAAAATGTTAGCAAAATCGAGTTCTTTTTATTGGGTTACATTTTTTAACAAGAAGGAAATCTCTTCTATTTTTTTCTCACGACCTGATGTCTGACCAACTCCCACTCGGCAGGCAGGATACTATACATAACTGTATTTCTAAAAATCCCGTTCTCCCGGATACGTTCATGTCGCAAAACTCCCTCGAAAACGCCGCCGATACCCTCGATAGCCTTCCTGCTTCTGGTATTTATCTCATCAGTTACCAATTGGACCCTGATGGCAGCCAGCACATCGAAACAATAATTCAACAGCAGGCATTTACATTCCCTATTGACGCCGGTGCGCCAAAGAGAAGGGGCATACCATGTCCACCCTATCTCCAACTTGCGATGTTGAGGGAAAATGTTGTGAA
This sequence comes from uncultured Flavipsychrobacter sp., assembly GCA_964652995.1. GTDB lineage: Bacteria > Bacteroidota > Bacteroidia > Chitinophagales > Chitinophagaceae > Nemorincola. The sequence goes on from CAZZCR010000039.1 coordinate 1,609, forward strand.
ACATGGTACTCCCTACAACAGCACCGGTAGCCTTTTCAATGACGGCAAACGGATATTGTTCTTTTGTTGCCCGCTTAAGCACTGCGGATTCCAGCAATTGCAACAAACGAAGTTCATCGCTACCGTCTACCGACATATATTCCCAAATCCGGCTACCAGCACCGATCTTAAGCAACCCGGGAAAGTGCGCCCTTTCAAGGGGAACTAATCTAACCATTTCGCCTTCTAGTACCACCGGATGCCCGATCCAGTTTGCAGGATTTATCATTGTGCAATTTTAATACGGTCAAATTTAATTCAGAACGCCCGGAAACCATACGGTACAGTTAAATCCGAATCTATATAACTTGCACATCAGAAATAAATGCAGCATGAGTGAGCCGAGATCTGAAATAGCAAGCCACAGATGGGTTGAGAACATCCACATCCTTTTGTGGCTGATGAAGGATGCATGCTGGGCTTTGGCATGGAAACCGGGTGCCATTGCTATGATCCTACCCACTATCGCGGTTGCCTTTTTTCTGCTTATACGTAACAGGCAACACCGATCAGAAACATTCCACAATGCCGCAGTATGTGCCTGGATAACGGGAAATTCGACATGGATGCTCGGAGAGTTCTACAACATAGAGTTGCGCTGGGTAGCAGCTTTGCTGTTCGTTACAGGCCTGCTGATACTAACAGTGTATTATTTGTTTTACTTCAGGAAAGACCGCAAGGAAGAAAGAAAACCACAATAAGATCCACCTACTTGCGGCTTGCCGTTTGCGGTATCGTTTTCATCAGTTCATTTTGCATGTATAGGTGATACCTGTAGTTGGCCGATCCTTCCAACACTTGTACAATATCCTCGATCTCGGCATCATCGCCAGACGGGTCATACTCCTTGCGCAGATTGTTGTTGAACACTACACCAACTGACTGCCACAGAACCGCATTAACCCCACCACGCAATTCTCTGATGATGCTGTAACAGTTCTGACCCGCCTGACGGTTTATGAGTTTCACCAGAACATGCCCCTGATCTACAGTCAGATTTTTCAACGGTTGTTTAAAGGCCACATCCAACTTCCGGTCGGTCTCGCGCAGATACTTTTTGCGATCGCGCCGTCTCTCAAGCGTATCAAGTGTGGCATGGACATCCTTTAGTATCGCAGCGGCAGTGAGGGCATAAGGATAAACAATATAAATATCGCGCCTCAATCTGTTTCTACGTACCCTCGCCTCTTCATTAATATAAAAAGCTGTTCTGGTAAACTCAGGTAGAAATGCCATCGGGTATGTTTGGCCATTCTCCAACACTGCACCCAATCGTATTGTATCATTTACGCCCACCTGCGCAGAACAGACCGTTCCTGCAAAACTGATTGACAGAACGAGCAACGAAATAATATGTCGATTAAAGGCGATCATTGGCATCTTTTACATCCCCTGACGCTGAGGGTCCCACCATGCTTTGTGTAAATTTCGGCATTTCCGACTGTATAACATGCAAGCGACCCAAACTATTACATATATGATATGTTAATTCTAATGAAATGGTTTTCCCTATAAACATCAGCACATTACCTTTGTCACCGGATATGAGCAAACTGACGATAACAGGTGTAGCAATAGCGTTAATGCTGTCTGCATGCAGCAAGGAAGTCAAAAAGCCACTTTCCAAAGAAGAGATCCAACGGCAGATAGACAGTATAGCGCAGGCTCGTATGCAGGAACTGGAGAGAGACGCCCAAAAGGAGTTGGAGCACAGGATAAAAATAGAGGTAAAAATAAAAGCCGACTCTATTCTACAGGAAAAACTAAAATCAGCCATACCGGCGCAAACCGACAGCGCAATAATTGAACCCCAGTGACGCGAGTTGACGAACCACAACTGATTGTATTCTTTGACGGGGTTTGCAACCTGTGCAACGGTGCTGTACAATTCCTTATCAGAAAGGACAAAAATCAATTACTGACCTTTTGTTCCCTGCAGTCAGAAAGAGGTGTCGAAGCAATGTCACAAGCCGGAAATAAGTCAGCATCGCCCAAAAGCATCATCCTTAAGGCAGGTGGCAAATACTACACTAAATCTACCGCCGTATTGAAAATAGCACAGGCACTGGGCGGAAAATGGAAGCTACTCTACCCCGCTATTCTCATTCCCCGACCTGTAAGAGACCTCGTATACGACCTGGTAGCCAAGAACCGATACCGGTGGTTTGGCCGGTCGGAAACCTGCATGGTGCCCGACCATTCGGTTGCCCCACGGTTTCTGAGCTAATAATAAACAGCCTAGTTTGGCCGTTCTGATATAAATTTGACTATGAAGAATTTTTTCGCGCTAATTTCTTGCCTCAGTTTGATCATTGGATCAATTTGTGGCTATACGCAGGAAGTCACCTATACCAAATATGAGAAATTTGACTACCACACGGACGCCTACACTGTAGCAGGAATGTCGGGTGGGAATCTATTCACGTACATCAGAAATAATGACGGATCCCGACTGGATGTCTATAACGATTCTCTGAGCAAGATCGCAACGGTGCTCCTAGACTTTTTTCCATCCCGCATTTATCAGGTACGCTTTATTACCTATCCCGACAAGATCATTGCTCTCTACCAGGCACTTGAAAGCAACAAAGTGGTACAATATGCCGCACTACTTGACGAAAACGGACTGTTGAAAGGAAAACCCTTGGAACTCGGAAGTATACGCACAGGAATCTTTGGGGCTACACGCAACTACTTCTCGTCGGCTTATTCCGACAACAAAAAGAACATAATTATCTACACCGCCACCGACAAAGAAAATGAGATAACAGTGGACTGCAAATGGCTGAGTGACGAATGTGTAATAACGAACAGCAGTAAAGTAACTTTCTCTGCCGAAAACAGAGCAGAACACAAAGAGGTGAATGTTGCCAATGACGGCACGGTGTACATGGCAGCGTATACGCCAGTAGGATCGGAGGACTATGCCGACCAATACTGGATCCTGAAGCTAAAACCGGGAGCAACCGCATTTGACGCAAAAGAGCTGCCACTGAGTGAGAAGTATGCTGCCGGCGGGTATACCAAGGTAGATAACGTGAACAACATCGTTTACTTAGGTGGTTTTTATTCGAATGACAAGAACGGCAACTTCGACGGCATCATTTATGCGGCTTACAGCAACACGGAAGACAAGTACACCATTAACAAATTTATTCCCTTTGACGGACAGTTAGCCGGAGGGTCTGCCTCATCAAGGCGTGGCGGCATTTTTGACAACTATGTAGTGCGACAGCTGATAGCCAAGAACGATGGCGGCTTTGTTATGATCTCAGAAATGACCTACATAACCACCAGAAGCAGCTTCACACCGGGATTTGGCTACTATTCCTTCTATACTCCTTATATGAACTCGTCTGTTCGTGAATACCATTACAACGACATCATGGTACTTTCCTACGACAAGAATGGTGTAAGAGAATGGAACTCGTTCGTTCACAAACAGCAGTACTCGCAGGAAGATGAAGGAGTATTCTCATCCTATGCACTCCTGAACACGGGCGGCACACTTGCTTTCCTTTACAACGACTTCGATGTACGACACTCACGCATTCAGCTATCAACCGTAAGTCCGGAGGGCGGCAAAACAGAGACGCATGGCCTTGCGGCTGATGGGAATGACTATCCTGACTGGTTGCCACGCAGTTCGCGTCAGGTATCCGGACGGTCGCTGGTTGTGCCCTGTGTTAAGAAGAAACAGATCTGCTTTGCCCGTGTGTCTTTCTAACCACATCAGTTAGTGCGATAAACACCACCCTGGTAAGTGGATAGATAGATATTCTTATTCTCGAAGTAAAGCAAATAGCCGTTGCGGTCCCAACGGGGCTTTATTCTGAAGCGGGTGAACGGCGCCCCTGACAGATCAGTATAATCATTATTGAAGATAGTGCCATACTTCTTCAACAGGAGACCATACCAGAGCATAGTCTCATACCCGCGCCACATCATTTCAGAGGGCACACCTCCGAACTCCTTAGCAAACTTATCGGCAACTGACCGACGTACGTCGGTATTACCTGAATCAAAATTGAACGGGTAAGACACGTTGATAGTGAGATTTTTGTAGGCATCAGCACTCTTTAGCTTCGGCATCGCATTCCAACCGGGCATGCCATAGACTTCTATGTGCGTACCCGGAAAACCAACGGACAAAGCCGCGAGCAAACTATCTGCAAAAACCGGATCAAGGATACTCACCACAACAATATTGGGCTTTGTCGTGTCAAGGAAATTTGCCAGCAATTCTCGGCCCGGCACATTGTTGCACAACAACTTTCTGAATGTTACGTCACTGTACAAATCGTTGAGAATGTAAAGCGCCGCGTTGTCATCAGCGAGTGAAGATGTACGATACAGCAGCGTTACATTACCGCCTGCATATTTCCTGGAAAGATCATCAATTATAAACTCGCAATGACTTTTGATAGTGGGTTGAAGCATGGTGAAATACTGATTGTCTTTTACCCAACCATCGTAGTTGGACATAGCTGACACGAAGTTGATCTTCTTCTTTTTCGCATATCCGGCAAGCACAGGGATATCATGCTGCTCAACCGCACCAATAATGAGATCTGTCGAATCGAGTCGGCGGTTATTGATGAGCATCTCAGGAGATTCAGAAAACGAACCTGCATCAAATATGTTTATATCCAACTTCAGCCCCATACTTTTCAGACTGTCGGCGGCAAGCTTCACACCCTGATAAAAAGCCAATCCCGGCGCGGCCTTTTCAGGCACTTTCTCTTTGAATGTAACTGCCTCACCGCGTACCAGCTCATCGAGATAGAGCGGCGCAATAACGCTAACACGATAACGTTTCTTTCTTTTGGATTCAGGATAATATATCTCCTGTTTCTTCTTAGCTAAAGGCTTCACCTCCTCCTGAACGACAGGTGCGGCCTTGGGTTGAGCGATAATTGGCTCTTCGTCCTTTTGCTTATGCCTCTTCTTTGCAGCAGGCTCTTCGCTCTTCCTGTCCTGTTCGCCGGTCTTTGTTGTTGTCGACTCCATTGCTTCCTTTGAGCGTTGAGCGACGCTCTTATACTCTTGCGCAGAAACCGGGGCAACAAAAAATACAGCAAAAATCAGAATACGATACAAGCGAACCATAGAAAGAAGAATACTAAAAACAGAGACAAAAGTAATACAAACCACCGCAGACGCATGAATGAAATCGGGCACGAGCATCAATTCAGGGGCATTCCCATCCAGGTGTATTTCCTGAACATGGTCTTGCGACCCAACTTACTCTTACCCATGTATTCATTCAACCATGCCTTTTGTTCGGCAAGTGCAGACATCGCATCGTTCACCGTCTTGAGAACAGGCTTGATCATTTCATCGATCTTGGGATCTCCACCCTTTATCTGCTTCAGACGGGTGTGGGCGCTACTGATGCGGGCATCAGCCTTATCCAGCATAGCCCTGATGGCCGCATCAGACCGTGCAGGGGTGAACTGGTGATTCCGATAATTTATAAAGTCATTCAGATCGTTGACACCCTCATTAAAATCGCTCACAGCGGCATTATATGCATCTACCAATTTATTCTGACGATCGACGGTAGCGTTGTGTCGCAATATCTCAATGTTCTCTCTGAGGTTATATAAGCGGTCGTGAACCACTTGATTGCTGACACCGTTCTGCTCCAGCCTGCGTGCCTCTGCCTCCATCTTACCCTCGTCATTCAACTTCAGGAATGCTTCAATCGTATCGGCATAAGAAAAGTATGGCACCACCCTCCCCTGCATCAATTTGCCGTCGGCAAATTCTTTGTTGGTCAACGGCCTTTCGAGCATCTGCCACATTGGATCAAAAGGCATATGCGTCTTCACAAGCGCAGTGGGATCGGCCAAAAAATACAAGTTGTTTATCGTAGCGTTGAATTTGTCGTTCAGAATGACGCCGCTGCCCCATGTAGGGTCGAACAAACTCCATTTTCCATCAACACGGGCGGCACACCAACCATGTCGCGTATACCCCGTCTGATCTTGCTGTCTTGTATAACCCACTACCACAGATGACGGTATTTCGCACTTCTCACACAACTCGTTGAAGAGCGCAGCGTAATGCTCGCATACTCCCTTTCGGGTGCGCAGCACCTTGTCGATCTTATCGCGGGTGGTTTCCTTTTCGTTGAAGGCAAACATATTGTCCACATCGTAAGAAACGTTTGTGGCTACCCATATAAAGATAGCTCTCACCTTATCGGCCTGAGTCCGGAAATTACTATTGATGTAGTCTGCGATGGCCGTAGTGGAATTAGTTTTATCAGCAGGCATTGCCAATGCTGCCTTATCAACAGCGGCATATGCATTAGCATTCTTCTGCGCAACGGCAGTGCTTGCTATGCACAAAAACAGTATCAGGAGCAAATTCTTCACAAAGCAAATATATCAAAACCACCCAACCACTTTGTTAAAAACACCCGATAACTGTCGCATAGACACCGTACAACTACCCGGAGCCCCAATATCTTTACAAAAAATCGACCTATGTACCACACGACCATATCCGACGACATAATAGTTTACTGCCTGAAGGCATCATCATTCCCCGACGGGGTCGGCGCCGTATACGATCGACTACATAACGAATATCCACCGGAGAGTGGCCGGTCTTACTTCGGGATCTCCCGACCCGCGCCCGATGGCAAGATCACCTACATGGCTGCCGTGAAGCTAAACGACACAGACGGCACACCCTCCTCTGAATATGAGCGATTCACCATAAAGAAAGGCAGGTACTTGTCAAAAAACATCAGCAACTACATGGCTAACCTCCCCGTGATCGGGGCATCATTTGCTGAAATGATACGGGAGCCAAATGTGGCTCCCGATGGATATTGTCTTGAAGTGTACCTAAGTCCCACAGAGTTGACGTGTATGGTAAAACTGAACGACTAACGTATATGAGCTTACTTCCGATACCCCAGATCTTCAACCAGTGACCCCGGCAAAGCAGGCAACAAATGCCGCGGCAAAAGGAAAGAGGTAAGCTCAGAAAGCTCTTTAAAGATATAGTGACTATCGGCAGCGCCTCTCAGGTATTCAGCACCCGAGCTGCCACCTGTACCCACGCGCTTGCCTATAGTGCGCTGCACCATATGTATATGACGGTGGCGCCACATAGACATCAGTTCATCCACCTCAAGCAGCGTGCTGAGCAACTCGTAAGGAAGCTGCAATAGCGGCTGATCGCGGTAAAGCATAATGAACATGGCATTACGGGCCGCATCTACGCTGAATGAACGGCCCTCAGGATACTCGCCTTTATTGATGAAAATCGAATCAAACACTTTTACCTGTGACATTTCTGCCTCCGAAAGGCTGCTTACATAGGCCTCTCGATACTTGTTCCAGAAATCGCTTGTACCTTCTTTGCCCCAATATTCGAGGTTACTAACAAACGGCATACGAGTGAGCCACTTATCGATAAGGACCAGCAATGACAATTCTGATTCGGCACTCTTAACCCTGTCAACATCAGCCGTAGTAAGTTGTGAAAGATAATAAGCCTTCCCATGGCGCTGATCGTACTTTAACCCCAGCGAGGCCTCTATCATTTTGAACTGAATGCTCTGAAAACCTGAGGCCGGCCTGAGCAGATCACGAAAATCGAGGAAATCAAGCGGAGTCATAGTTTCCAGCACGCCCATTTGCATCACGGCTACATCCAATATCCTGCAGATGCGCTTCAACCTGTGCACACTATTGTAAATATCCGGAGTGTTGTTCTCGATATTGCTTTGCGAAAATACTCCCCGGATTATCCCCAATTCATGCAGTATCTGCTTGAACCACAACTCGTAAGCCTGATGGATGATGATGAAAAGCATTTCATCATCGGCACGTACCCCTTCCTTCTGGCTTTCGGGAGATTGCGCATTCAGGATCTTGTCCAACTGAAGATATTCGCTGTAATAGACGGGCTTGCGTTCCTTTTTTTCCATGGTGTGAAATTAGTAAAATACCTTTCACACTATTCAAAGCAAACACATATTATCGAAAATAAATAAAGGGTTATTTGAGCCGCTTCCTCCCGGCATCAGCGCAACGGCGTCCCGCGGCAATGTCATCAATGGCCGACGCCATGCGCTGCACAATCTCATCTGTCGTTGACCCCGCCAGTACCCAGTTTGTCCATGCCTGCTGCTCACTTTCGGTAAAGCTATTGAAAACGCTAAGTGCCTGTGGTTCATCGCTAAGCGCCTCCAAAAAGTCGGCGAGTGCAGGTTCTTCTGTTGCCCGATCGACAAAAAGTTGGATATGCACCCTATCTCCCGCTTCCTTACCTATTTTCATTCTCACCTCGGCTTTCACTGCCAGAAACAACTGTCCACCCTTTATAGGCATCAGGCTCACCTGTTGCATCAAGTGCCCATCAATGGTCGCATCAACACGTGTCCATCCGAAATTCTTCTTTCCACCTTTTATGACGGGCGGTAACAGTGCATAGGTCCAACCTCCCTTCATGGGCATCTTTTCCAGCAGAATGTCACCTTCAAACAACAGTTGCTTCATGGCACAATAGTGTTAAATATCGGGCTACTAAGGTAGGATAATAGCCTGACCGCCCCAATATGTAGTGCTTTCTTGCTAACTTTAAGATCGGATTTCTGATGCAGGTGAACGGCTTAAAACGAGGCCATGTGATGATGACCGGGAGTCAATAAAAATTGAAATTTTATGCAAACAGCATACATAGTTTCGGGATACAGGACAGCAGTATGCAAATCGAAAAAGGGTGCATTTAAAGCCTTCAGGCCCGACGACCTTGCAGTAGAGGTGATAAAGGGGCTATTGGCATCGCTGCCGCAGCTGGACCCGAAACTGATAGACGACGTGATAGTAGGGAACGCTGTACCCGAGGCCGAACAAGGTTTGCAGGTGGGCAGGATAATTGCCAACCGTGCGGTTGGGGAATGGGCACCGGGCTTTACGATAAACCGCTATTGCGGATCGGGGCTGGAAGCAATAGCCATCGCAACAGCAAAGATCAGCACGGGTCAGGCCGACTGTATTATAGCCGGCGGCACAGAGAGCATGAGCCTGGTTCCCACAGCAGGCTGGAAAACGATGCCCAATTACGACTATGCCCGAGATAATGGCGACTACTACCTGAGCATGGGACTTACGGCAGAACAGGTGGCACAAGACTACAAAGTATCTCGCGAAGATCAGGATGCATTCGCCCTGAGGTCTCACACACGTGCTGTCAATGCCATACAAAACGGCTATTTCAAGAACGGAATCCTGCCCGTAAAAGTCAAAGAGGTCTACCTGAATGACAAGAACAAAAGGGCAGAAAGAGAAATAATTGTAGATACAGATGAGGGACCTCGCGCCGACACATCAGCCTCGGTGCTGGCAAAGCTGCCTGCAGTGTTTGCACAGGGCGGCAGTGTTACCGCAGGCAATTCTTCCCAGACGTCAGACGGGGCCGCGTTCACCATTGTAATGAGTGAACGACTGGCACAAAAACTCAACATCACCCCAATGGGAAGACTGGTAGCCTGTACCAGTGCAGGCGTGGATCCACGCGTTATGGGCATTGGCCCCATAAAGGCAGTACCCAAAGTTCTTGCAACTGCAGGAATGAATCTGGGCAATATAGACCTGATAGAGCTGAACGAAGCCTTCGCATCACAATCGCTTGCGGTTATAAGAGAACTGGCGCTGGACCCCGAAACGGTGAATATCAACGGCGGCGCCATTGCATTGGGTCACCCGCTGGGATGTACCGGCGCAAAACTAACCATACAGCTCCTGCACGACCTTAAACGACTGAACAAAAAGTACGGCATTGTCACGGCCTGCATAGGTGGCGGACAGGGTATTGCCGGCATCATTGAACGTTGCTAAACAACAGAAGACTCAAAGACAAAATGACAAACAATTCACTATACAAGGAATACAAACAGATACTACAAAAAGCAGCCGACATAAACAATGCAGCGGCAGTACTGGGTTGGGATCAGGAAGTATATATGCCACCCAAGGGCGCTCATTTCCGAGGCCGTCAACTGGCTACACTCGCGGCACAGGCACACGAACTGCTTACTGGTGAGCGCCTTGGCCACCTGTTGGATCAACTAAAATTCGCAAACGACCTGAACCCTACCGAACAGGCCAATGTTCTTCGCAGCTTTGAAGATTACAGCAAGAACAGAAAATTATCGGCCGAGTTTGTTGAAGAACTTTCCATGCAAACGAGCGCATGTTTCAATGCATGGATAGAGGCACGCCGGGCCAACGACTTCTCAAAATTTGCCCCGTCCCTGGAAAAGATGGTAGCGCTGAAAAGAAAGCAGGCTGAGATGTACCAGTATGAAAGCCATCCTTACGACGCGCTACTGGACGAGTATGAGCCGGGCATTAGGGTAGCTACGCTCGACCAAGTTTTCAACGGCATAAAAACCGAACTACCGGTAATACTCTCAAAGATAAAGGCAGCAAAACAGGTTGACGATAGTTTCTTTTACCGTCACTATCCCAAACAACAGCAATGGGATTTTTCCATGACAGTGCTCAAAGCCATGGGATACGACCTTGAAGCCGGCAGACAAGACTTGTCTGAACATCCCTTCACAACTTCATTCGCCCCCACAGACGTACGTGTGACAACCCGTGTGAGTGAAGACAACTACGCTTCCTTACTTTGGAGCACAATTCACGAGGGTGGGCACGCACTTTATGAGCAAGGCCTGCCAGAAGATGAATATGGCATGCCCTGCGGAGCAGCAGCATCTCTTGGCATACATGAATCGCAGTCACGACTGTGGGAAAACTGTATCGGCCGCGGTGCTGACTTTTGGAATCATTTCTTCCCCAAGCTGAAAGAACAATTCCCTGCCCAGCTGAGCGACATAACAGCCGATGACTTCTTCAAAGCCACCAATAAGGTTGAGCCTTCTTTTATCAGGACCGAAGCTGATGAGATCACTTACCATTTCCATGTACTTATAAGGTACGAGATAGAGAAAGAGCTGATAGAAGGTAAAATCGAGGTGAAAGACCTGCCTGCAAAGTGGAACGAGTTGTATGCACACTATCTGGGCATCACACCCATCGATGATGTGACGGGGGTATTGCAGGACGTGCATTGGAGCCATGGCAGCTTCGGCTACTTCCCCACCTACACACTGGGAAGTTTCTATGCGGCACAGTTTTACGCGCATGCACGGAATGCGATACCGACACTGGACGCCGACATAGCGGCCGGCCAAACAGCCGAATTGCTTTCGTGGTTGCGTAAGAACATACATGTGCACGGCAGGAGATATACTTCGGAAGAGTTATGCGAGCTAGTGACCGGCGAACGCTTGAACACCGAATACTTCCTTAATTATGCGCGTAAGAAATATGCGTCCGTTTACAACATTGATCTGTAACAAAACCAGGAAAGTGTGCCTGAGACGAGCGTAAGATATAATGAACCACTGAACCCGGATAATCTGGAAGTGCTTACCCAAAAGGAAGCAAACGAGAGGGGGCAGTATTTCAAAGTATTTCGTGCGCTGCTGGTGGCATGCATTGTAATACCATTCATAACCTCCTGGTACAGGGAATACGAAGGCGCCGAAAACACTTTTTCTTTTGTGCGCTTTTTTGTTACCTCGGGCACATTGCTGGGAATCTGCAGTGCTGCTACGTACTTCAGCTATCGCGCCTACCACAGCAAACTGCTCCTGGACCTGCGCGACAGGACCAAAACGGTTGAAACACATAAGATAACCCGCAAAGTTGCTCACCCTTCGGGGAATGCGTACTACTTTTACACCGATTCAAAAACAAAACTAAGTATAGAAGTATCTCCGGAAGACTTTAATGCCTACAATGAAGGCGACGAAGTGAGCATAGAATTTGCAACAAATTCAAAACACTACCTGGGATACTTCTGATCAGAAAGACAAATACAATGATCAATACCGTAATATTCGATATGGATGGCCTGCTGCTGGATACCGAACCACTGTGGGGCATGAGCATGCTGCAAGTAGCAGAAAAACACAAGATACCGATTACCGCGCAGCGATTTAAGGAAACAACCGGGTTACGCATCTATGAGGTGACCGACCACTGGGCCATTCATTATCCTTGGGAGGGAAGGTCATCAAAAGAAGTAGCCGAGGAAATACTTGACGAGATAATTGCATCCTCCAAAAGCCATGCTACTGTGATGCGCGGCGTGGAGCAAACACTGCAACTACTCAGACAACACAAATTCAAAATAGGACTTGCATCATCTTCGCCTGCACGTATGATACATGAACTGGTAGACCATTTCGGCATCACACACTATTTCGATGTTATCACATCTGCAGACGTAGTGGATCTTGGTAAACCGCATCCGGCAGTCTTTCTGCACTGCGCCGCCGAGCTGGGATCACGCCCCAATCAATGCGTGGTTCTGGAGGACTCTGTAAACGGCATGATTGCCGGCAAGGCTGCACGAATGAAGGTAATTGCAATTCCCGAAGAAATTCACTTCGATGATCCACGCTTCTCGATAGCTGATGCCCGCCTGCGCTCCATGGAAGATTTCGACTTGGGTATGCTGAAGCACCTGTGATCGGCAGATCACTCGCTGATATCGTAGATATAGATATCCTTATACCTGCCTATGAGCTTCTTCGTAAACGGTTCGTAGGCAGGTTCGTGTATAGCAGTACCATTTGCCACGATCATATACTTCGCACCATGATCCTTGCAGAATTGCACTGAGTAAGTTTCCTTCCCGAACAGGTCGGAAGAATAGCCCGGATTTCCATAGGCTACAAGCGATATGTTTGGAGACCCATCCGGCACCGACAAGACAATATCAGTTGGCTTCACGCCTATCTTTCTGAGGTAAGGCTCCACTTCATTGATCTGCTGAATATTATCAAAGCCGATGTTTGCGTCAGAATATCTATCCAGTTGTATCGCCTGATTGTAATAAATGGCAGCAATCATTAAGCCTGCAATAACCAACTCAATAACGCGGATCTTCATTATTGGCATACTGCTCAGCACATACTGCTGAAGGTATTGCAGCACCGCTATTGTTAAAAAAACAGCGGGTATCGCAAAAATGAGCTGGTAGTAGTCGTGGATAATAAATGCCTTGAACCATAACACACCATATGCCACGGCTCCGACAACCAGCATCAGCACGAAGTTGCGCAGCAAAACGTCCATCTTCTTCCATTTGGCAAGGAATACAAAGACAAACCCAACTAACAACAATAACATGGGCACTGAATGAAAACACTTAGGTCCCTGATCCAGCAGGCGAAACCGGAATGTCTCGAATATTTCCCATCGGCGCATTTCCCACATTGGGTATATGCCCTGCAAATTGATATTATTCCCATTCTCCAAATTATAAGCCCTTACAAACAGAATCCACCACACCATCACTACCCCCGCGCCTACGAATGCCACCAAAAGTCGGAAACGGTGGCCGGGACTTACTGCCTTCCTCGCATTTGTAAATAGTATAGCCCCAAGAAACGCCAACGGGATCAAACCTCCATCGGTAGGCTTTAAGAGCAACGCAAGCGCAAAGAAAAATGCTCCGACCACCAGATGCAACATCTTCTCCCGGTCGTTATAGCGGCGCCAATGACATAGCCCGGCAAGCGAAAAACTAATGGCAGGGACATTGGGCAGAAAATTGACAGCATAGAAGAAATAAAATGGAGAAGCCCCCAACATAACCACAACAAATGCAGGCAATAAAAAGCCCCGCAGCCATATTCGGGCAATACCAAACAAGTACAAAAGGCCGACTATGTAGCAAAGAAAAGTTACTCCTCTTATCACCCACAAGTGATACCCCACTACCTTACATATTTTTGCTGACAGATAGTACAACACAGGAAACTCACTCACCACCCGCCCCTCCTTGCCAATAAGGTTGTAGGTAGCGGGTTGTAAGAAAGGAAGATCATTTCTGTAGTAAGTCTTTGTGTATGCCAGACAATCGCTTTGTCGGAAGATGTGTGTGGTTCGTGGCGGATACTGAATGATCCTTAACCCGTCGGCAGCAACAAACAGAAATACGAGCAATAGCAACATCGTCGCTACCGGAAACCTCCCTACTATAGCTTTCAGTTGCCGCATATACTATCGTAACAGGTCGTTGGTAAGACGAAAAACATAAATATCCTTATACTTCCCTACCAGCTCGCCTGCAAACCTCGAATACAGCGTATCGCGCAAACGGGCACTATCCGCCACTATCATGTACTTTGCCCCTTTGCCGATACAATATTCCGGACCATACGTATTCTCTGAGAACAGATCGCTGGTCCAACCATAATTCCCGTAGGCTGCCAGGGTGACATTGGGTGTATTATCTGGCAGCGAAAGTATCGGATCGCTTGCAGCTACTCCTATTTTCCTAAGATATGGCTCCACCTCATAAATATTCGTGTTCGCATACCCCCTATTCACATCAGAATAACGCTCCAACTGAACTTCCTGATTGTGAAAGATACTCAGCACCATTATCCCTACAAGCAAAAGGCGTGCCAAAACAGAAACTGGCTTTCCGGCACGCGGCAGCAAATGACGTTCATAATACGCGCACAAAGTGACACAAAGAAAAACCGTGGGCAGAACAAAGATCAACTGGTAATAATCGTGATGACGAAACGCCTTGAACCATAGTGGCGTGTACAATAAACAGCCAACTATCAGTAGCAAGGTGAGCCGCCTCAGAAACAAATCGAGCGACTTCCACTTCAGTACAAAGACCACCAGAAACAAAACAGCCATAACAATGATAACAGTGTGCTGGTAGCTACTCCACCATTGCTGATAGATGTTGTAATAAAACGTGATCATCGCATCGTCAAAGTCCATTTCCCATATCGGATAAAGTCCCTGAAGATTGATCTGATTGCCGTTAGCGCCATTGTAATAGCGCACAAACAGAAACCACGCCACGAAACATGATGCCACTAACAGCACACTCATCAAAAACGGCCACCTACGCCACCATTTACCATCGGTGTCCTCCCTGACACCGATCAACGAAACGCACCCTGCCACCCACAAAAGACCACCATCAGTTGGCTTCAGTACGACAGCAAGAGTCCAAAACACCGCCGCCACAGCGATGTGCCGAAAACGGGTAGTGCGCCGATAAAGCAGCAAATGATACAGACCCGCAATCGAAAAACTAATTGCAGGCACATTGGGCAGGAAATTTACCGCGTAGTAAAAGTAAACCGGCGTTGACGCCAGCAACACAACCGGAAAAAGTGAGAGGACAACGTCCTTAACATACATCCGCACTATCAGGAACAGATATACCAGTCCGAGGAGATAGGTGAATAAGGTCACACCGCGCAATATGGCGAAATGGAACCCGAAGACCTCACATAATCTGGCTGACAAATAATACAACAAGGGAAATTCACTCACTACTCTGCCCTCCTTCCCGATAAGATTGTAAGCAGCCGGCTCAAAGAAACCGTTCTTGTGCTGAAAATAGTGTTTGGTGTAAGCAAAACAATCGCTCTGCCGGAACATGTGTATGGAACGCGGCGGATACTGAATGATACGCGGCCCATCGCCTGCCAAGAAGACGAATACCAGCAGCGCAAGTAACAGCAACAATGAATATTTGGATAGCCTTTCGTTCATCTCCTGAACTCAAAGCTATCCAAATTTCCTATGAATTATACGACACCGTTGCCGCCACCACGGAATGCCGCCATCCTGCGCTTCCTGTTTCTGCGAATGAGGTAAGCGATCACCACTGCTATCAGCAGAAGCGGCCATATACTCAGAAGCCCCAGAACAAGCCCGATTATCAGATCGAGACCGCCGCTCATCGCTATACGCAAGCGGGTAGCATACGACTCCTTCATCATTCCATCTATATCCGGCACAATCTGCACTACCGGGAGATCTGGCTGAGTGAGCGTTACAGAGAGTGTCGCGTATTGCACATCGTCTATCATCTTCAGGTTATCAATATAGCGCCTGATCTCAGCTTCCTTTTTCTCCTCCGCTCCATCATGAACCTTTTCGCCGTTTGCTTTACCCTTCCCATGTTTATTCATCAGCTGATTGGAAAGCAACTTCAACGTCACATCTTCCTGACTGGAACTTTTACGCTCCAAAAAACCGGAACGCGACTGTATCATCTGCGCAAGTGTGTCTGATAAGTAGGCCGGCACCCGCAAACGCATTGTTGCAGTTGTTGCGAAAACCTGCACGTGTTTCAGAGAATCGCTCTTATAGGCGACCATCTTGTCCTGAATTATGTTATTATCAACCCGACTCTGCTCTACGGTGCCACCCATTGCTGCAACCAACTGCTCCATTCCATTCACCGCAGCAGACACGTCCTGCACCCTACAATATAGATCCGTCTTTCGTATCACCTTTCTATTCCCGGAAACAAGGTCTCCGGGTTGTTCGTCAACAATGCTGGTATCGGTGACTTCCTGCACGGCGGGCTCAGAGGCAGCTATAGCGTCATGTACAGGTGTAATATCTGCCGAATCGCAGGCAGCAAGAAAGAACAGTGGCAACAGCCACAAAAGTTTGCGGTAAGAGAACATAGATCTTTGTGTTTGAGGTTCAAAGAGTTTATGCCCGCTTACCGCAAAAGGTAATTCACCAACGCTGTTAAATGAAATGTAAAACCATACTACCCCTTCAGCCACCTTGCAGCGTCCTTCGCGTAATAGGTGGCTATCAGTGAGGCGCCTGCGCGCTTTATACTCGTAAGACTTTCTAAAACGGCCTTCTCTTCATTCAGCCAGCCCATTTTTGCAGCCGCCTTTATCATTGCATATTCACCACTTACATGGTATGCACTCACGGGCACCTGCACACTGTCGGCCACTTCTCTCACTATATCAAGGTACGCCATCGCCGGTTTCACCATTACTATGTCGGCACCCTCCTCCACATCCATTACCGTTTCCTTCACTGCCTCTAGTCGGTTCGCATAATCCATCTGATAGGTCTTCTTATCGCCAAAACCGGGCGCACTGTCCAGCGCGTCTCTGAATGGTCCGTAAAAACAAGACGCATACTTCGCGCTGTAAGACATGATACCGGTGCGGGTATAACCAGCTTCTTCCAACGCTGTCCTTATCGCCAATATGCGTCCGTCCATCATATCGCTGGGCGCCACAAAATCGGCACCGGCACGTGCATGACTCACACTCATCTTAGCCAGCACTTCCACCGTTGCGTCATTCACTATCTCTCCTTCTTCCACAATGCCATCATGCCCGAAACTGGAAAACGGATCCAACGCCACATCGGTCATGACCACCATACCCGGACAAGCTGCCTTGATAGCACGAATACTACGCTGCATCAAACCATCTTCATTCAGCGCCTCAGTGCCTTTGTTGTCCTTTAGTTCGTCCTTGCACTTAATGAACAACAAGACGGACTTTATTCCGAACGCCCACAATTCATTCACCTCATCTATTGTAAGGTCAACACTACGCCGGTAATAGCCGGGCATTGATGAGATCTCTTCTTTGATACCCGCTCCTTCAATTATGAACAAGGGC
This sequence comes from uncultured Flavipsychrobacter sp., assembly GCA_964652995.1. GTDB lineage: Bacteria > Bacteroidota > Bacteroidia > Chitinophagales > Chitinophagaceae > Nemorincola. The sequence continues at coordinate 19,184 of CAZZCR010000039.1, forward strand.
GCGATAAAATCCGATGGTTTCAGTAGTGTTTCCGCTACCATGGCGCGCACCGCCGGCGACTGTCTCAATATTCTGTTTCTCCTTATCAATTGCATGTCAGAAGGTATTTAATTCCGGCCCAAAAATACAACCGGCTTTCGTGGTTTTGCTGTCTCCGGTCAGTCGTCCGGCATTATTACAATTCCATTACCATAGACAACAAAAAGGCACGTGCAAAATGCACGTGCCCACTGTTCTTCTATTATCAGTTCACCTTACAGGTGTGCCCGTAACATCCAGGCCATTTTCTCGTGGGCCTTCATTACCTCCGTAAGGAAATCGGCCGTACCTGCATCTTTGTGAATATCGTTTATCTCATCAATATCTTCCCTTATGGCTCTTACAATGGCCTCATGATCATTAAGCAATGCCAGCACCATCTTCATCGCGCCACTTTCATCCTTCGCCTCACTTAGCCTGCTGTTAGCTACAACGGTGGTCAATGAGCCTGCCGCTATTCCTCCAAGCATCCTTACCCGTTCAGCAACCTCATCGGTGATAGACGCCAGTTCGTCATACTGCTCTTCAAAAAACTTATGCAGTACTGAAAAAGCCGGGCCTGTCACATTCCAGTGATAGTTCCTTGTTTTTGAGTACAGTGTTATCTCATCTGCCAGCAGTACATTCAATTTCTTACATATCTCGGCTGCATGTGCCTCGGCTATTCCAATATTCGCTTTCATATCCATTATTTGTATGCAAAAATAAAAAAGAATCGTGTCGTTATGCCTGATGGGAATCACCTGTCAGGCAGGTGCACATCTGATCGTATTAATGCTCAATATGCATCGTACAAAGCAGGGTATCTGTTCCCGTCACGATCGTATCGGCTATAGACATCACATAGTCCCCTCCATGACCGGGGCGGGCATCCTCGCTGAATGTACCACTACCCCATATCGTGCGTGTACCTATTGTCTGGGGTGCAATCCTTATGCCCTTTCCCACAGTGGCACGCACCACAAAATCGTTGCCCAGGCCACGTACGTTAGTGATCTTCATAACATATGGTGTGTCGGGTATTGCAGATACCACTGAAGTATAATAATAAAACCCAGAATCCGGACAATAATCATAGCAGGAATCATACACTCCTGCAAGCGATGGAACATAATCCGTCTGCGGTATAATGCGCAGAATTACAGGACTAAGCCTGTCTCCATATTTTGCACTTGACACTTTCAGATTGAACGGATAATCGCCGGCCGGCAGAGCGCCTATAGCCAACGTAAATATGCCGCTTTGCTGTCTGCCTACCACCTGACTCTTCGGACTTGCCGAAACGTAAGGGGGCAACCCCTCCAAAGAACACGTGAGCTTGTTGACAGAGATATCACCACTTACCACCTTTGTATTGAATGGGAAATAATAAACCAGATTCGCCTCAGTCTGAATAATTGTATCGTAAGTAAGCTTATAAACAAAATTGGTGTCGCCCACAGGAAGCAACACAACTTCCTGCTTTTTTTTGCAACCGGGCACCGCCAATGCGGCCAATATCAGGATCAATAGGACTCTCATGTCAAACTAAAATTACTCAAAAAGAGAATGGCAACTTGCGTTGCCATTCAAAATATTACCGTAAAAGAAGCAGTCTTGCAACTGCCGGTTATTAAATGTGTTGTTTGAAGTACTCCAACGTACGCTTCAGGCCTTCGTGTCTGTCAACTTTCGGCTCCCAGCCAAGAATATTTCTCGCCTTGGTAATGTTTGGCTGACGCTGCTTAGGATCATCCTGAGGCAGTGGTTCAAATACGATCTTGGACTTAGAACCGGTAAGACTGATCACTTCTTCAGCAAACTGCAGCAATGTGATCTCGGCAGGATTGCCTATGTTCACCGGCATACTGTAGTCCGAAAGGAGTAAACGATAGATACCTTCAACCAGATCATCAACGTAGCAGAAAGAACGTGTCTGAGAACCATCACCGTAAACAGTAACATTCTCACCACGTAGTGCCTGACTCATGAAGGTTGGCAGCGCACGGCCATCATCGAGTCGCATACGGGGACCATACGTATTGAAGATCCTGATGATGCGGGTCTCCACATCATGGAAGGTCTTATACGCCCTCGTAATACTCTCCATGAAGCGCTTCGCTTCATCATATACGCCACGTGGCCCCACAGGGTTCACATTGCCCCAGTATTCTTCTGTCTGCGGGTGCACCAGTGGATCACCATACACTTCCGATGTAGATGCAACCAATATCCTGGCTCCTTTAGACTTGGCAAGACCAAGCAGGTTATGCGTACCCAACGCTCCCACTTTCAGGGTCTGTATCGGCATCTTAAGGTAGTCTATCGGACTCGCCGGAGATGCGAAATGCAGGATGTAATCTATATTACCCGGCACGTGCACAAACTTGGTCACGTCATGATGATAGAACTGGAACTCTTTAACCGGAAAAAGGTGCTCAATATTCTTGATGTTTCCGGTAAGGAGATTATCCATGCCGATCACCTCGTATCCCTCTTTCAAAAAGCGGTCGCACAGGTGAGACCCCAGGAAGCCTGCCGCGCCGGTAATTAGAATGCGTTTTGCCATTATAGTTCGTTTTCCTTGTATGAATTTTATCAGTCCAGCGTCCCACGCTCTCTTATCACTGTGCCACCCTTGGTGTGCAGTTGCTCCCTTATCTGCGGGTGAACAATTGTGCGGCCTATACTTTCGTAGTAGAACCCTTGCTCATGCATCTTTTCGATTGAGTAAACGTTACGTCCATCGAAGATAGCCGGGTGAACCAAGCTCGACGCGATACGCTCGAAATCAGGATTGCGGAACTCGCTCCACTCTGTTACTATGATCAACGCAGTGGCACCGGTCAGCGCGTCGTACTGGTCTTCCGCGTAAAAAATCTTATCGCCGAAGATCTGCTTCACATTATTCATTCCCTCCGGATCGAACACACGCACATTACCTCCCGCACTCAGTATCTCTTCAATAAGATCCAGAGCCGGAGCATCACGTATATCATCAGTCTCAGGTTTGAACGAAAGTCCCCACAAAGCGAATGTGAGACCCGACAGATCAGCCCCGAAATAATTGCGCACTTTAGCACCCATAACTTTCTTCTGCAGGTCATTCACCTGCATCACCATATTCACCAGTTTGAAATCGTAATCCATCTCAAGCGCGGTGTGAGCAAGTGCCTTAACATCCTTGGGGAAACAGCTTCCACCATACCCGATACCCGGGAACAGGAATCGCTTACCTATCCTGCTGTCTGCACCCATACCTATACGCACCCAATCCACGTTAGCACCTGCCTTCTCACACAAATTTGCCATCTCGTTCATGAACGAGATACGCATAGCCAGATAAGAGTTGGCAGCATACTTGGTCATTTCAGACGAACGCTCGTCCATAAAGTAAATTGGATTACCCTGACGAACGAAAGGCTGGTACAGCTCGTCCATCACTTTCCTTGCTTTATCCGAAGATGTACCTATAACTACCCTATCCGGCTTCAGGAAGTCGTCAACAGCTACGCCTTCGCGCAGGAATTCAGGGTTAGATACCACGTCGAACAAAGAACGATCCAGACGCTGAGCAAGAACGGCATGAACCTTTTCTGCGGTCCCTACTGGTACCGTGCTCTTGTTCACGATAACCGTATATTTCGTGATGATCTTACTCAGTGATTCCGCAACGTTCAAAACATATTGAAGGTCAGCGGAACCGTCTTTGCCCGGAGGTGTAGGAAGCGCAAGGAATATCACCTTAGCGTCCTTTATGCCGTCGGCGAGATCAGTGGTGAAGTGGATTCTCTTTTCTTTGATGTTACGGTCCAGCAATACATCCAGGCCCGGTTCATAGATAGGAGATTTACCCTCTTTCAAACTATTGATCTTGCGTTCGTCAATGTCTATACACATTACGTTATTGCCTGTTTCGGCAAAACATGTACCTGTGACCAGCCCTACGTAGCCGGTGCCAATGATTGCTAGTTGCATATTTTGAGTTGATAAATCAGGGCGCAAAAGTAACCAATATTTCGCTCGTAATGGCTATTGCAGGCACATATTACCCCCTACAATAAATATAGTTTATTTATTTATCTCATAGAGAACTAATTATCAAGCTACAATACCCGAAATCCTACCCAAGCAGCAGGAAAACAGCCGGCTTTTTTTCATACTCGGGCAGCTGCGTTTTCCACTCAGCTGCAGTCCTGGTCTCTATCCGCTCTCCGGGCCCTGACATGTCCATAGCCATACATATCCTGGTGCGGGGTTGACAGTTCTTCACCAGGTCTGTCATCATCTGACTGTTCCTGTATGGCGTTTCTATAAATATCTGTGTTTGCCTCTCTTTTTGCGAGATCGCCTCCAACTCCTTTATGCGCTTCCCTCTTGCAGGTTCTTTCACCGGCAGGTATCCATGAAACGCGAAACTCTGACCATTTAGCCCGGAGGCCATCAGCGCAAGCAATATGGCACTAGGCCCCGTCAACGGTATCACCTTTGCCCCCATCTCATGAGCCACCAATGCCACCACACTACCCGGATCGGCCACCCCCGGACAGCCGGCCTCACTCATCACGCCAATAGACCGCCCCTCGGCAAGCCACTTTTTCAGCAACTGAGTGTCCGCACCCGCATGTTTATCTATTTCAGAGAATTGGATATCCTCCAGAACCAATGACTGATGCAAACTGCGCAAAAAGCGCCGCGCCGTGCGTGCGTTTTCAACAAAGTAATGCCGCAGTTTAGCGGTATGTCGCAAAACGTCCGGAGACAGTGTGTGATTGGCATCCTCTGCAACCGGCAACGGCACCATATATATTATCCCCTTTCCTGAATTTTTCTGCATATTTCTGTCCACCTATGTTTGCCTAAATTACTGCATTACCAATGCAATTTCCAATTTACTTTTGATAGGTGGTTCTACCCGTTTCATATTACCTGAGTGATGATGTTGTTGCCTTGGCGAAATCGCTGCTAGGCAAGGTCATTGTTACATCCTTCGATGGCAATATTACATCGGCAATGATCACTGAAACCGAAGCGTATGCCGGCACTACCGACAGAGCATCGCATGCGTTCGGCGACCGCCGTACTGCAAGGACTGAAGTGATGTATGCGGAAGGCGGCGTAGCATATGTTTACCTATGTTACGGCATTCATCATCTCTTTAACGTTGTGACCAACATCGCCGGCATTCCGCATGCCATACTCATTCGTGCCGGAGAACCGCTGGATGGAATAGACCAGATGCTATTGCGCCGGGAAAAACGATCGTTTACTCCTGCACTCACCTCCGGACCGGGAACATTAAGCGCTGCTCTGGGCATCCGCACCATGCACTCCGGTGTTGCGCTGAACAGCGAATGTATTTCCATTCACGACTTGGGCACAACCATTGCCCCGTCACAGATCATCGCCGCCACCCGGGTGGGCGTTGCCTATGCGGGTACCGATGCGTTGCTCCCCTACCGGTTCTATATTGCCGGCAGCCGTTTTGTAAGTAAAGCAAAGGGGCTGTAAACAAAGAAGCCGGCTCACTTGAGCCGGCTTCTGATATCTTTAAATAAATACTTATTACTATTAATACAGTTTAGGGCAAGACCAGTTGTAATTGGGGTTGGCCTCGCGCTTGTTGATACGACCGAAATATATCAGAGACAACTCATAAGCACCTGCGCTCCTTGTTGCAGGTGTGAAGCTGGAAACGTTCACATCGTAGCTGATACCCAAACGCATTTTAGCCCACTCGATACCTACGTATGGAGAAACCGCGTCGAGATAACGATACCATCCGCCAAGGTAGAAAATAGTGTTCTTCTGATATTCCTCATCATGACCCGGATTGAGTACAAAACCAACTGCAGCACCAAAAACAAACTCCTGTGCACCACCCTGAGACTGATAAAGAGCGCTTGCATAGAGTATTGTGTTAGGATTCATATCAAATGAACCACCCATATAGCCTGAATGACGGGAGTGTATCCTGCTCGTGTCTGAATTCAGGAATGTCTCTGCCGGGCGAGTAAGGTGGTAGTTGGAGTAGCCAAGATAGAACGTAGCATGATCTGTGATCCTGCCCGAATACATCACACCCAGGTTGAAGTCTGGATAAGTAAGGTCCGCGTTATTGAAAACTTCTTTCGTTGGATTTGCCAGTGTACCGTTCGCAGCATTGTACATGTCCTCGAAGGTCAACTTAGCGAAATTCAGGTTCTTCTGAACCAACATACCCTGTAGACCAATTGACAAATGTTGCTGACGATCGCGGCCGAATGCCTTGTGGTAGGCCGTAGACAGACCAACTGTTGTATTGGTTAGGCCGCCCGAACCCGACTTGTCATATAGCCCCAGAACGCCAATACCCAACGCATCTCCTTCCGGAAGTTTACCTTTAAGGGTTGCTAAGTCAAAAGAAAATGTTCCTGTAACGTAAGGATTTGGAGACACAGATGCCCACTGAGAGCGGTAGTTACCTGAAAACCTTACGTCATCAGTAACCAGACCCGTCATAGCAGGATTCAATGTCAATGGCGATGTGAAATATTGGGTAAAGTGTATATCCTGAGCCTCCACTGCCCCCGACAACGACACTGCAACACCTACCGCAAATAATAATTTCTTCATCTTTTAGTCTTTTATAGAATCAGTATAAAAAATTATGTCAGCAAAATAAGCCAATTATTCCTTTCTAACAAGACATTGGCAAATATTATTTTAGTTGGGTCAGCAATTAATATAACATATATTAACCTATGAATAATACCAACCACACAAAAGTAAAAATAGGCTTCACATTCGCAACACCTATTTTTCAACACGAATCTAATATCACCTGCAAATGCACATATAATTAATCCACCTATATCCAAACCCGGCCATTTACATCAAGTAAATACCCACCCCACAAACATCCGCCATATTACAGAAAACCACATTTCACATTTATCTTACAGATATGTAGGTACATTTGTTGCATTACTATGCACAGCATTTCCCGCATCAGAACATGGACCTCGGGCGAGTGGCTCTCTTTATGGGATGCCGACAGTTCAGTGGAATATTTGTCAATCGACACAAGATCTCTTGAAAATCCGGCACTGTCGGTTTTTATTGCCCTATCCACTTCTGTACGCGATGGCCATAACTTTCTCTCAGATGCTTATATCAAGGGGGTGCGCAACTTCATTGTAGGCCAAAAAGTTGAGACAGCCGCCTTTCCTGAATCTAATTTCATCCTGGTACGCGATACGGTAATCGCCTTACAGCAAATAGCAACAGCCCATCGCCGATTGTTCAACCTTCCTGTTATCGGAATTACGGGGAGCAATGGAAAGACTGTTGTGAAGGAATGGCTTGGCACCCTTCTCAACACTTCCTTTTCCATTGTACGTAGCCCCAAAAGCTTCAACTCCCAGATAGGCGTACCTCTTTCTGTTTGGCAAATAACAAAAGATCACCGACTGGGGATCTTCGAGGCCGGTATATCACAGACCGGAGAAATGGAACATCTTGAAAAGATCATCCAGCCCACTATCGGCATTTTTACAAATATCGGCGAAGCGCATAGCGAGGGCTTCCTCACTATGCGGCAGAAGATCAACGAAAAACTGTCGCTCTTCAGAAATGCTGATACCATCATCTATTGTATTGACCATGCCGATGTGCACGAGTGCATTGCTCAATACATGCACCAAACCCACAGCGGTGCTGAGAAAAAACTATTCACCTGGTCTGCAAGACATGATGCAACCTTACGCATCACAGGCCAAAATGTAAGCCAAGGCAAGACAACCATATCAGCGCGTTACAACGGAAACGACATAAACATCACGATACCTTTCACTGATGACGCGTCAATAGAAAATGCGATACATTGTTGGTGTGTACTGCTGCTCCTTGGTGTGAAGCAAGAGACGATAATGGGACGAATGGAAATGCTGCAACCGGTATCCATGCGACTGGAAATGAGGCAGGGCATTAATGACTCTACCATCATTAACGACTCGTACAACTCCGATCTCACATCGCTGCAGATAGCTTTGAATTTCCTGGAACAACAGAAGCAACACGCGCACCACACAGTGATCATGTCCGACATTCTGCAGCCCGGAAAAAGCGACACAGAACTATATGAACAAGTTGCCGGCTATATCAGCAGGCGCAACATTCACCGCTTCATAGGCATTGGTCCTGCTCTTTATAAACACAAGGCGGCGTTCCGGAAACACCGCAAGACCAGAAGCATATTCTTCAGATCCACCGAACATTTCCTCGAAAACTTTCACCTCCTCACATTTGACAGGGAAGCCATCCTACTTAAAGGGGCCAGGATATTCACATTCGAAAAGATAGGTGTATTGCTGGAACAGAAGATACATCAGACCGTATTGACCATCGACCTGTCCGCACTCAAACACAATCTCGATTGCTTCCGTTCTCTTCTGCAACCGGGTGTTAAAACAATGGCAATGGTTAAGGCGTTTGCCTACGGTAGCGGCAGCTACGAAATTGCCAGCCTGCTGCAATACTCTGGAGTAGACTATCTGGCGGTTGCCTATACCGACGAAGGCGTGGGATTGCGCAAAGCAGGCATAAGGCTACCCATCATGGTAATGAGCCCAGATGTTTCATCTTTCGACAGAATGATTGCGTGGAAACTCGAACCCGAGATCTACAACACCCGTTCATTCCTGGCAATGAAGCAAGTGGCATCAACGCTCAAAGTGACAGACTACCCCATCCACATAAAGTTGGATACAGGCATGCACCGCCTTGGATTCGGCCCTGAGGAAACAGACCATCTGATTGCCCTATTGCACGAAACGCCGGAACTGAAAGTGGCCAGCATCTTCAGCCACCTCGCTGCCAGCGACGATCCTGACGAAGATCCATTCACTGCCCGACAGGCAGAACGGTTTGACAATATGAGCAAAAAGATACTGTCATCCTTGACCTACACGCCGCTCATGCACATATCCAACTCGTCCGGTATCTCTCGCCATGGCAAGCTACAACACTCCATGGTTCGTTTGGGGGTAGGACTGTATGGTATTGACAATTCTGATGCGCTTGGAAACAAGTTACGACAGATCAGCACCCTGCGCACCAGCATTGCACAGATACGCGACATTGCGGCCGGCGAGAGTGTGGGCTACGGCCACAGGAATATTCAGACAGAAAACAAGCGAATTGCGGTTATCTGCATTGGCTATGCTGATGGATACCCAAGAAGCATGGGGCACGGAAAGGCACACGTGCTGATCAATGGATCGATAGCACCTACCATTGGCTCAATATGTATGGACATGTGCATGGTAGATATTACCGGCATACCCGATGTGCGCGAAGGCGATGACGCTATTATATTCGGCCCGCAATTACCAGTAGGTAAACTTGCCGAGTGGGCGAACACCATCCCCTATGAGATAATGGCAGGCATTTCCCAGCGCGTAAAAAGAGTATATATCAACGGGGACTAAGCACTTACTCAACAAACCGGATGAGAACGTCCTGAATAAAAACCAGCTTTCTGTAACCTCCGTAATACCAGGTCTCTTCAGTGCGGCGCAGCGTGGTGTTTCGCCCCACCCGTTGCGGTGCACCCCATGATGCACGGCACAACTCCTTACTCCACCCTATCTCTACCTTGTGTTCGTTAATTGCCTTGCCAACAACAGGACCGTACTTCTGTATGTAATCTGTTTTCTTCTTTCCCGTTGACGGCACATTTTTCGCATACCGCGCGGCAACAGCCCGCTCCAGTTCTTCATCTCCGGCATTCAATGCTGAGTCCCTGAGATATTGCCGCCTGGTAGCCTCAATACGAGCTATCTTCTGTTCAGCAAAGCGTTCAGCCCAAATCGGCCGTCCACGCCTGTCTGTCCGCGCAACTAAAATAGAATCGAACGGAGTAATGACATTACTATCTTCCTGTTGCACAACTGCGAGTTCATATGCAGCTTTATCTTCGATTGATTTTTGTTCTTCGTCTGTAAGTACATTCCGGTATTTATAGTACAATCTGTACTCTGCCTCAAGATATCGTCTGTCAAAAATCCGGCAATGCCCCCTGATGATATCCAACTGCTCTCTCGCGAAATTCAGATTGCCGAGCGTTACACCACGCAACATTTCAGCCCTCCTGGCATCGAATTCAGGAAGCAATTTAAAAAGAGCAAGGGTCGCCAGATTCTGATCAACATCTTTATTGTAAACGGAAACTATATCACGTGTATCAAAACGCTGCAACACCACATGGTCTCCTTTGAACCAAAACGTATCCAGTGTAAACCTGAGATCCTCCAGTCGCGGCTGGTTCCGCCCATATTGCCCCCACTGTCCGAAACAAACGGAAGTGACAAAAACGAATATGCCGATCAGGAGTATCCTCATGGTAGTAGTCAAGATAAATGTACAAAATATCACCATGTGCCGCAACTACCAAACAAAAGGGGCGCCGATGATTACCGGCACCCCTTCAATAAAAAACCTCACTTGCTACTTCTTAAGAGCAGGCGGAACTGAAGCAAGCTTTATCGGAACAATATTGGAGAATATATGACTCAACTGGGTTGGCGAGAGTGAATTATTCCCCGAGTGGCAGGTAAAGCACGACTGATTGGGCGCCTGGAAGAAAGTCTCCATTGTACTATTTGCACACACATTCGTACCTATAGACACACCAGGCGTAGTAACAGAACCATAGGTCGCACCGTTAGGCGCTGCACCACCAAACGTCCAGGTTGCGCCTATAAGCTGATAGTTCTTACGAATGTCATTTCCTTTCAGCAACTTATAAACCTGGTTATTCAAAGAAATGATCTCGCTGTTGGATGCAGCCGAGCTTTTATCCTCAGGGTTAGTTACAGAATCCATAGCACTGCCCCACGGCATGGTACGCAGCACATTCGAAGCCGTAAACTCACCCGAAGTACCATATATGGTATCACCGCCGGTATTACTCCAATACTGATTTGTCACGTTTGGTTTCGGATCGGATGCATTACCACTCAATAACCATTTAGAACCGGTATCCTGCGGCACCATCTTAACCTTATTGTTCTTGTCAACATACTGGTAGGCCGCGTTCGGCGCGTTATCCTCGTGCTCAAATGTCGCCCACACCATTTCAGGATGACCGGCAACGCTACCCACCACATGCGCACCTATCAATGCCAATTTCGTGAGCTTCTCGCCTGACAATACCCAGGCCGCGTCACCGACCTTTTTGTACACTGGCACTATGGCATAGGTAGTGATGTATGAGTTCGAGTCAGGCAGATTCACTGCTTCCACCCAAGATGTCTTCATTTCTATGGCCAGAGCATTAGAATCTGCAAGCGTCACTCCATTGTTGCGGGCGAGTTCGGTTATCTTGCTTAACTCTCCTGCCGTGGTCGGAAACTTCGAACCATCCAGCAAACCGGCAGAAACTCCCGCCTGATAATATGCATATACATCGTTCACAAAGAGAATATAGTACACCATTGATCCGTTATTGGCAACCAACACATCATTGGTGGCCTGACCGGTCTCTGTCTCTATCAGATTGCTATTACCGTCTATATACACACTACTTCCGTCTGTGGTTAGGAACCCATGCACAATCCGTTCTTTGTTTACCGCGTGCTGCAAAATTGCCGCCGGAGAAGCTATTGCCTGATTTTTCTCATCAAAGAACATGACAACACCACCAGCCCCTTTTTCTACATGATGTACTTTTACTTGCTTGCCGCCACTCATTACTGTCAGCATCTTTGAACCAGACGAATGCGTCTCTACCTCAAACATGCGACCACGTTTATCGAAGATCACCGGCAACCGGTTAGGCCCCGACTTCTTCATCTGCGGCACAGCGCGAAGCTGTTTGCCCGCCATATTCTGGACCAAGATGCGGTTTTGCCCGCCATTGTTATTCGTATCAGGCTGCACCGTGTAGAAGGTTGGAGACTCCATTACCGTGTTACCTGGCACGTAGGTTCCCGAGGTCATTGGAGAAGTGACCCATAGGAACATCTGCGCTGCCCAATTGTAAAAAGCACAGTTATTGGCATGATCGAATGTAACGCTGTTCGCGGGAAGTACTTTCCCATTCTCTACAACGCTATCGCCCTCAAACCACGAATTACCGTTATTGAGAGGGCAAGAAACCATAACATCTTGTGGCAATCTGTTAGGCAATGCTTCTGTCTTCTCTGGCTGGCAACCAGTTATCGCCGAACCTGCAACCATCGCTACGGCAAGCGACATTTTTAGTTTCTGTTTCATGAAATGTGTTGTGTTTACTATATACCCGGGGAAATATCTCCCGACACAAAAACACACATTTCACTTCGTCTAAAAAAGGGTGTTTTCCACCATTTTTTATTTAAAATTATTTCTTATATACTCACGACCATCAATCAGCCGTTACCGGTGCAGTATCTTTCTTTTTAAACCCGAAACTCACCATGTACACACCACTGAAAATGAGCACCGTTGCAATGAGCTTTACAAGTGTCACCTGCTCGCCTGCAAACAGAACAGAAATGATCGCAGCAAAAATGGGCTGTATATAAATGTAAGCCCCCGCTACAGACGGACTCAGCACATGGAGCCCGTAGATATTCCACAGGTAGGTAAAAAAAGTAACGCAGATGACTATAAAGGCCACTGCAGCAAAATCTATCGTCCGGAAAGCAGCCCAATCCACGGCTGCAAAATGTGGCCACCCGAACGGCAACACCATCAGGAAGCCGAACAGGAATACCCACCTGATCACAATAATAGGCCGATATCTCGCCATAAGGGGCTTTATCATCACAAGGTAAATCGCGTACGACGTAGCATTAAGAAAAACAAAAAGATCGCCTCTCGATGAATTACCGGTCACGGTCAATTCCTTACCGGCACTCATAAGTAGCACAGCGCCGCTTATCCCGCACAGCAGCCCGAATATCTTACCGCCACCCGGCCTGTCGCGCAACATAAAGATGGCTATGATTGTTATGAGCAACGGCGTACTCATCATTATGAGAGCAGCATGTATAGGAAAAGTAAGATTCAGCCCCATGAAAAAGAGCATCTGATTGAGTGCCACACCAAATAGACCACCGAGAACAAGAATAGGCCAGTCTTTACGTTGTATCTGTGCTCTGTATTTACTGCCCCCGAAATAGCTAAGCCAGAACAGAAAAGCCACAACACCCACTCTGATAAGAATGAACCCCAGCGGCTGTATCAACCGTGGCATCACCGACTTGGCAACAGTGAATCCCGCACCGTAGAAGATATTGGCCCCCAGCAATGCAAGGTGCGCCTTAGTAGTTTTGGTCACGGGCGCAAAGATACCATCACAATTGATTCAAGGAACACTCCGCCACCTAACACTCAAACGAAGAAACAGTCACCACATCATCACAGGTCTTCCATCACCAACCATTTTTCACGCTGAGCCTTATAAATGCTCAGAGAGCCGCTCGCAGCCCGGGCAACAACGCACACAAGAACAAACCAAACCATATTCTCCCATCCAAAAAGCTCGCCTCCCATAACCGCACTGGCAATGGGTGTATTCGTAGCGCCTGCGAACACTGCTATAAATCCAACACCCGCCATAAGTTCTACAGGTACGTTGAACCACAAATACATGGCACTTCCAAGGGTGGCACCAATGAAAAATAGCGGAGTAACTTCACCTCCTTTAAATCCCATACTCAGCGTCACGACGGTGAACATTAGCTTTAACAACCAACTCCACTGCCCTACTCCTCCCGCATGAAACGCATTCACAATCGATGTGCCGTTACCCGTTGCGGTCGTTACACCCAACCCCAGGTAGTCAGTATTACCTACAACATAGGTAGCGGCAATTATCGCAGCTCCACCCACTACAGGAGACAACCACTCACGCTTACCAAAGATCTTGCCTGCGACCTCCTTCAGCGCATGAGAAGAATAGGCAAAAAATCGGGCCACCACACCAAACACAGCTCCCGCTAATATGAGCTTCAAAAACAGAACCATCTGCTCATTGTCGATCGAAAAACGGAAGTAATTGTGCGGCAACAATAGGTGATAATCTGTATGGTTCGTGCCGCACGCCATACACACAAAATGAGCAGCCATTGCAGCTGCAAAACAGGGCACCAGTGCTTTTAATCGCAGTCTCCCTATCGCCATTACTTCCAACGCAAAAACCGCCCCCGCAAGTGGCGTACCGAATACAGCTCCGAATCCGGCTGCAATTCCGGCCAGCAACACAAGCCGCTTTTCTTCATCTGAGAGCGGAAACACCTTCCCTATCGCCGCCGCCAGGCTACCGCTCATCTGCACGGCAGTTCCCTCGCGCCCTGCCGATCCGCCAAACAAATGAGTGATCAGTGTAGCTAGCAATACCAGCGGTGCCATTACTACCGGCACACCCTTTGTCGGCCTCATCACCTCCCGAAGAATGGTGTCATTACCACCTGCAGCCGGCACCCCGGCTTTTCGGTAAAGCCAGTATATTCCTATTCCCGCTAGCGGCAATAAATAGAGCAGCCACTCGTTCTGCCACCTCACCTGCGTGACCCGATCGAGCATATACAGGAACATAGCCACTGACGTGCCCGTAGCAACTGCAATAACTGCAATTAGAACGCACCATCGCAATATCATTCTGACTTTTTCAGGCATTTTATCGGTCGCTTCGATTACTGCACACAAGATACTTGTCCATTGATCAAAAAAAGAAACGAAATAGTGCGCACAGATCAACTACGATGCCTTACCACTCGTAGCCACAGGCGCGAAACTTTACGTCGAAAGCAGATCATTTCGAACATTTAACCGAAGAAAACTCTGCACCGGAAACCATCAACAAGAGCCTATCGAACCTCCGATTCTCCGTTCGATTAATTACCAATTAATAATTTTTGTTTAATATTCACAAACATTTGTTAAACAAAATAATCGATGATTTTCGACGGATTTTTGTTTAATACTTTTGGCGAAAACCTAAACAAAATGAAAAAACAACTTCTTTTAGCAACAGCTCTGGTAGCATCAATCGCTACAAACGCACAAACAGCACGTGTACAGGTGATCCACAATTGCGCCGACCTCGCCGCCGATTCAGTGGATGTGTATTTGGACAATGGCATTCTGCTCGACAACTTCGCATTCCGCACCGCAACGGGCTTCATCGATGCCCCTGCTGCCGGAACACCTATCAGGTTGTCCGTAGCTCCTAAAAACAGCACAAGTGTCGCTGACACATTCTACAGCGTATCCGTAACGCTCGACCCGACAAAAAAATATGTCCTTGTGGCAAACGGTATTGAAAGCGCCTCAGGATATACCCCGTCTTCATCCGCAGTGCCGTTTCGCCTGTCGGTATATGACGCAGCACGCGAAGCAGCATCAATGTCAACCAACACAGACCTGCTTGTAGTGCATGGCTCTACCGACGCCCCGGTGGTAGACGTGCGCGCCGGTAACTCTGTTCTTGTAAATGATATTCCCTTCGGCGACTTCAATAGCACGGGCTATCTGTCTCTCCCAACGGCTAATTACATCATCGACATAACCACTGCCTCCGGCACGGTGGTAAAAAGGTACTCTGCCCCCCTTTCTACACTTGGCCTCACAGGCGCCTCAGCAACGGTCGTGGCATCCGGATTCCTGAACCCCGCAGTAAACAGTAGCGGCCCAGCATTTGGCCTGTGGGCTGCTCCGGCTACTGGCGGTGCGCTCATTCCGCTCGATGAAACGGCGCGCGTACAGGTGATCCACAACTGTGCAGATGCTATTGCCGACAGTGTAGACGTGTACCTCAACGGCTCCATTCTACTCGATAACTTTGCATTCCGCACTGCATCTGAATTCGTAAACGCACCGGTAGGTGTACCCGTGACTCTTGGCGTAGCTCCAAAAAACAGTATGAGCGTAGCAGACACTATTTACAGCCTTACTACCACGCTTACATCTGACAAACGGTACATCATAGTGGCTAATGGAATTGTGAGCCCAACCGGATACACTCCATCAGCAGCGGCTGCTCCCTTCCGTCTCAGCATATACGACCAGGGTCGTGAGATCTCTACTTCAACATCAGACAGCACTGACATTCTGGTTGTTCACGGCAGCACTGATGCCCCGGCTGTCGACGTGAACGCCGGTTCCGCTACACTCGTAAACGATATTGCCTTCGGCGATTTTGCCAGCGGAGGATATGTAAAAGTAAAAACAAGTAACTACACCCTTGATCTGCTCAATGCAGCGGCAACTACAATACTCAAGCGCTACAGCGCTCCACTCACCACGCTTGGCCTGGATGGCGACGCGATCACGGTAGTAGCTTCAGGCTTCCTTTCGCCGGCTGCCAATAGCAACGGTCCTGCTTTCGGCCTGTGGGTGGCACTTGCTTCAGGTGGTGCTATGATCCCATTACCAACCAGCACCGCATCAGTAACCGGAATTGCGACTAACAGGAACCTCGATATCTTCCCTAATCCAACAACCGGCATGCTGAACTTCAACAACAAGGGCGGCGAAACAATGAAGAAGGTAACAATGATCTCTGTAACAGGTGCGGTAGTTGCTGAAATGTCCGACGTAGTACGTGGCTCATTCGACACTACGCCACTCGCCAAAGGAGTATACATCCTGCAGGCGGTAGATCAGGAAGGCAATGCTTCAGTTTATAGCATACTGAAACAATAATCGGATTTATAAGTGACAACAACTTGATAAGCGAGGCTGTCTGGTATCAGGCAGCCTCGCTTATGACTTTTTGAGAATAGACACACCGTCAAGATCTTCCCTTCATTGCTGACCGTAGGCTCACCACGTGCGACAGTAGCACTGCCGGAACAAGAAATGCCGGCAGAAGATTGAACGGAAAATAGCCGATCGCCACATTCGGCAGATCGAACGCAATACGTTGAAAAGGTGTTGGCGCGGCCAAAACGGCATTTATCACAATGTTCGCCAGCAACAGCAAGCAGCCTGCATTCCACAACAACATAGCTTTGGGCCCGGCCACCTTACGCACGTACACTAGATAATAGACCACGGGGGCAGTAAGTCCGCAAATAATGTCAAAATTTCTCCCTTCAAAGGTCATCACCTGTGGCACCATACCTGCCTGCCACAACCATAGCAGGCAAAACTCTACGGGCACCCTCACTGTATGCAGCAACAACAACGATCTTTCATTCATACCATCAAAAACCATTCGGCCCCTTACAGTTAGCGCTCCTAACGCTATCATTATCATTGGTGGCGCTACCATCAGCAAAAAGCGCGGAGGCACACTACTGAAATCGGTATAGAAACCCGACAGGCCCAGGCCGGCCTGCAACACAAGCCACCCGGCTATTGCAAGTACCCATCGCCTGTCGAACCTTACAGAGTACAGCAGCATAGAAGCGGTAAATATCACCGCAGCGGCAAAAACCACATAAACATAAAAAGGAAGAGAAACCATAAAACAAAGATTTTCAGATGATCGCTACGGCAGATCACAAGCACTTGCGAACCCTGCCATTTGCAATGCAAAGGAACAATCTGAAAATGAGGGAGCACTTGCCAAATGACAAGAACCTAACTGCCATTTGACAAGTATTGGCATCTACTTCTTGTTTGCCAACTCCCGTCTTATCCTGCTTAGCGATGTATCTGTCACACCAAGGAACGAGGCAATGTGCCGCAACTGAGCGTGCTGCATCAATCCTGCATCGCGTTCCACTAACTGTCTATATCTATCCTCAGCCGATAGATTGATGTGCGCCAGCTTCTGCTCTTGTGATATCACCAGCTCGCGTACAAGTATTGCCCGGCCAAACTCTCTGAACTCAGGCATTTCATGAAACAATTTATTCAGCTGCTCCAGCGTCAGCATATATCCCCGGCATTCAGAAATAGCCACAATATTTTCTGCTGATGGCACCCTGCCGAAAAACGATGCAGCATCCAGCACCGCCCTCGGCCCGGCAAAGAAGTTCGTGGTAACCTCATCACCTTGCTCATCAAACGTATAACCCCGCATATAGCCATCCAGAAGCAAGTAATAATTACTCACCTTACCCTGTTTCAGTACCCACTCACCTTTACTTATAGGCACTTCCTCAAACACCTCCAGAATGCGCTGCAACTGTTCACCAGTTACGGGCATCTGCGGTGATATCTTCTTCATCAAACCTGCTAAGACCAGTTTCAGTTCCATTTTCAATAAGTATTTGCCACTACTTCCTCAATATCTTCTCCATAGCCTTTCCCTTGGCCAACTCGTCTATCAGTTTATCCAGATAGCGCATTTTGCGTATCAGCTCATCCTCTATCTCCTCCACCCTATAGCCACATATTACGCCGGTTATTTTATCTACGTTAGGGTTCAGCATAGGCGCCTCTGCAAAAAACGTCTCAAAGTCCGTTTTCCGCTCTATCTGGCCTTTCAGCGCACCTTCATCATACCCAGTCAACCAATAGATGATGGTGTCCACCTCTTGTCTGGTCCGGCCCTTCGCCTCCGCCTTTTTAATGTACAGCGGATAAACACTCGCAAATACCAGCTTGTATACTCGTTCCTTATTCATAGTTGCTGCCTGCCGTACGCCAAATTGTGGGCTGCCGAACCTAAATTTAGAAAAAAGAAAACGATATGACATAAGCCCCTATCGCCGCACCTAAAAAAAACTGAAACTCTGTAAAGGCAGGAGACTACTGTTCTTATCGAAGTAACACAACGAGTAGAGATGCATAAACATTCCCGTCAGCTAATGCGACACTACCTTAAGCCCGATGATAGAGCCTATAAGAGTGGCCATAAAAAGCAGCCGCAGGAACGTTGCCGGTTCTTTAAACACCAATATACCCACCAGCACAGTACCCACTGCACCTATGCCCGTCCACACAGCATAGGCAGTCCCTATTGGCAGCGTTTGTGTAGCCTTTATCAGCAGCCCCATACTCAGGCTCAGCATCACCAGAAAGCCGGCATACCATAGGTACATTTCTGTTCCGGTGGCCTCCTTAGCCTTACCCAGACAGAACGCAAACGCCACTTCACAAAACCCGCCAATGATCAGTAATAACCACGCCATAGTTCAGCAATAATAGCACTTTTGTTGCTGTGCCGGTCAAACATACCAAAGCCCCACTGGTCAACATTTGCAATGCGGATCCACCTTAGGGTGGCATTTGTAACGCCTGAATCAACACTTACAAAACAAAAACGGCAAGCATTCCGCACCTCACTATCATATTGTGCTGTCTTTGCTGTTTCCTCATAAAACCTTCTCATAACATTGTTCCGGCAGATTTATGAATTCATCAATGAGAATACAACAAAGCCTTCGGATCAATAAACTGCCATTCGGCGCTTAACTTCCTGAACATTTGCTTTCAGGTAACATTTGTAAATTCGTCTATGGACATAAACGAGATACTCAAAATTGAAAACACAACTCAAAAGGTAATCGCACTCCATCAGCTATGCAACCAACGTTATCAGAATTGGACTGAAACAGAGCGTTTCCTAAACGCTGTTTTAGACCTCGAATCAGACGTCATGAATGGTGGGTTCATCCAATATTTTGATAATAAGGATAAGGAAGAACGGCTGGATGCGATAATCGGGCTGGAAAAGATAGGCGCAATAAGATCGAAGGAATTACTTGAAAAAGCAGAGGTCTGTTATCAAAAAAATGAACTCCATCTTATAGAGGTGTTAGACCAAGATTTTTTTGAGCACCAAGACAATATCGTAGAATTGGTGATTTCTTATGCAGAGAATCACACAAAGGATTTCAGCAACTAATTTTAGCTGCCCACTAAGTGAGTAACGGAATCCACGCTTTTTTCGCCCCCGTTTAGTCCCCCCCTATTTCTGCGAGTGACTCAACGCCATGAGGGCGCCAAAAATGCTGTCGTCATGCCCTTTTAAATGCATATTTCTAACGGCCTGCTTTCTGACCATTCATTGTAAGTTGGTTTGCACGTCCCAAAGGCAACAAGCCACGTGCAATAACAATTACTTACCCACAACACGGTAAGGAAATGAATGATAGATGTGCCTGCGGGCAAATCGGCCAAGCGCGGGGGCATTCACCATCTTCACATACAACGCCTTGGGAATACCAAACCACTCATAGCTGCTCTGATCTGCAAAATTGATCTGCAAAGTTTCGTCCTTGTATTCAAAATCGGTGATACCTGCAGAAGTGATCGTTTGATTGAATGCATCCGCTGTTTGCGCCCTTGTCTCTGGTGCAATGCTCACCAAAAAGTGATACGCCTCAATTATGTGTCTACTTTTTGCCTCACACAGGTCTTTCTCTACCTGATCTGTAAACTTATCAGGGTGCCATTCTTTCATCAGGTTCCGGTACACTGTTTTCAAAGCCAATAAAGTGGCATGCTCATTCACACCCAATAACTTCCTGTATCCTATTATCTTTTTCATTTTCAATTTGTTTGTGGCGCCGGATCCCGCATCTAGCCTCCTGCATCACGTTTGCAAAACAAAAAACGGGACGCTTTCCGCGCCCCGCTCTCGCTTTTATGCTTTAGTAGTCGCGACAGGAATCGAACCTGTATCAAAAGTTTAGGAAACTTCTATTCTATCCATTGAACTACGCAACCAAATCAAATAACAGATGCAATTAATAACATGCAAACTGATAAATGAGGTGCAAAAGTAAGATTTCTGAACAGGTTTACAAACTCATTTTTCAGTTGACGTTTTTCTTTCACATCTACATCAAAATGCTATCGTATCAGTGTCACATCCCCCTTATAATACCGCAGCTTCCCACTGGCCGACTCTATGATGATGCTGTAAAAATACACCCCCATATCCTGTTCCTTACCATTGTAGGTCCCATCCCATCCGCCATTAGGGTCCCACGGATTGTTATAGACCTCCTGTCCCCAGCGATTATAAATAGTAAACTGCACAACCTTCTTATAGTTCATCTTCCCTATCCTGAACACATCATTTTTGCCATCCCCGTTCGGCGTAAAGGCATTGGGCAGGTATTCCTCCTCGTCAAATATTACTCTTATCACCACGCTCGTCGAGTCATAGCACCCCCATTCATTCATGCCACGCACCATGTATTCGTTCACTGAATCACGCGGCTTCACAAACGGGTCAGGTATGTAGTAATTAGAGATCGTTCCGTTCCCGGGTGTCCAGTTGTAATAGGTAGCTCCTTCAACACGCAGCTGCACACTGTCGCCATAGTTCAATACATATTTGTTCGCCTTTATTTCCGACAGATCTATCACCGGCTGCAGTTTTATTTCAGCTGTCGTGCTGCTGGCACAGTTCCACCGGGTGTAGGTAAGTGTATAAACTCCCTGCGCGGCCGCTGTTACGCCTTCTATAGTAGGGTTCTGTTCGGTACTATAAAATCCATTTGGCCCCTCCCATTTATAGGTGCCGTCCGGTTTATCATCAGCTCCAAACAGCAGCAGCGTTCCGCCCACACATATAGGCGCATTACTTGTTACCACCGGCGGCGGCGGCGCAGCCGGATCGGTCAACACCACAGGTCCCACCACATTTGATGCACACAAGGATGTCTGCACAAAAATGCCGGTGTAAGTGCCGGCGGGTCGACCATACAAGGTCACATTACCCACCGCGTCTGCTGTTGCCGTATATGTAGCGGGCACGCCATTGTAAGTAAGTCCGATAGTATAAACCACTCCCGGCGTTAGCCCCTCCAGAATAATGGTGCCTTCGCTACCACCACACGTTATAGGGTTACTGCTTTTCACGTTACTGATATGCGGCAACGCATTCACAGTCACCGTTACAGTTGCCGGTAGCGTGGTGCAGCTTAGCAAAGAAGCAGTCACCGAGTAAACACCTGCATTAGCAAGTGTTGCCGGGTCTATCTGCGGGTTCTGTTGGGTTGACGTAAAGCCACCCGGCCCTGTCCAGTTGTAGGTGACACCCGGTGCGCTGGTTGCGGTCAGCTTCAACACCCACCCTTCACAGACCGGCGAGTTGCTGCCAGCTGTTGGAATAGGTGGTGTACCCATGTCGATCAGCGTCACTGTCCCCGCCCACGTGCCCGTGCAACCATCCGGCGATTTCACCTGTATGCTGGTATATACACCTGCACTCAATCCTGTCAGCAATATTGCCCCGGCAGCATTTGCAGTATCCGTTAGCGTCACCGGCACACTGTTATGCAGATACCCTACCGTATAGATCACGCCCGCCCCCAAACCTCCAATAGTGATTGATCCGTCCGCGGCACCACAAGTTGTCGGGTTAGTAAACGTTACCGACGTTATCACCGGGTTTGGGTAGACTGTTACTACCCTTGTAGCAGTGCATCCACCCGTGGTAGTATAAGTTATGGTCGCAGTGCCGGCGGCAACACCCGTCACCACACCGGTGCCGGCCCCTACTGTGGCTACTGCTGTCGACCCGCTGGTCCATGTTCCCGCCGCCAGCGGATTGCTGAGTGTTGTTGTATTACCTACGCACACAGTTGCCGTCCCCGTTATAGACCCCGGCATGGGCACCACCGTTACAACCGTCGTTGCATAACAACCCACAGAATTGGTAAATGTGATCACCGCCGTTCCCGGCGATATACCGGTCACTATTCCTGTTGCCGGCCCCACTACTGCTACAGCACCTGTGCCACTACTCCACGTACCGGTGCCCGATGTGTTGGACAATGTTGTTATACCACCCACACACACTACTGCGTTACCGGTATTAGCTGCTATCGGCGTCACGGTTATCATTTGTGTAGCTTGTGCAGTATTGGCACATGCGTCCGATACAGTCACAGTATATACAGTAGTTGATGCAGGTGTTGCTACCAATGGTGAACCGGCTACACTACCCGGATCCCACAAGTAGGTATACGGTGGCACGCCGAAAGAAGGCGTAGTACTCAACGACACCGACTGTCCCAGGCATACTGCCGTAAGACCTCCTGCAGATGATATCGCCGATGTCTCTACCGTCCTGCCGAATACCGTTACCGTAAGCGGCGTAGCAGCAGTGATGTAGGTAGTGGCACAAGGTGTGGTTGCCGCGAAATTCTGATAGAACCTCATGTTCAGGTTCATGTTGTAGGATAGGCATTGCGGTGGCATTACACACGGACCGATATCAGACATGATGCTAACATTCGTACCTGTGCACGTACCACCACTTGCCAGATTGCAATACCAGAAAAAACCGCCTGCACCCGGGCTCCGGCAGCTACCAAGCGTAAAGTCAACCGCGCCGTGCAGCAGAAATGCGCCGCCGCTTGCCGTATAGTTGAACGTCCAGCGAACGTCTGTCACCGTCACCGCAGCAGGCACTGTAGCGGCATTCAGATAATTACAACTGATAGTCTTTGTCGGACTGTAAGAAGACCCACCAACGGTAGACGCTGTGGTGGTTGACACCAGTGGATCTATCACCACCGGATAGGAAGAAGCCGGTCTATCAAACACACTTCCCGGCACCACAATATCCAGGGCCGTTGCATGCACATCATACTCGATAAACTGCAACGTCTGCTCTGGCTGCCGTTCATCGTACACTGTTGCAGCACCAATATTGTACAGTGCTTCACCATTCGCATTCGTCACCTGCAGATTATCACGTACATCCGTGGTATCTCCGGAAACCAACCGCAATCCATCAGCCATTTCCACATGATCCCTTATCAGCAATTGGCCACCCGCATAGGCCGGCATGGCATGTTTCACCAAAAAGTTGGTCTTCGCCCATCCCCTGCCCACATACACCTCCATATCTATACCCGGCCATATGTCCGTCACATACATGCCGTCTGTACCCACCGAAGCCTGACTCCAGTTTGCCTGCCCCAGAGATTGCTCTGCACCCGCTGCAGCTCTGTAAACAAGCTCCAGTTTGTAATTGAACCGCAACCATCCTTTCGGGTGAGATATCTCAACTCCCTTCCTCCTAGTGTTGATCGAAACAGGCTCAGGCTGATGAAACGCTCCATATATATTGTGGTCATACGGATGCAACCCGACTTCTATTGTGCGCCAGTTACCCTCGGCATCACGGTAGTGCATGGCATCAGTGGAGGTCTGTATGGCCACCTCTTTCCCGCCGGTTCCTTCCAGCACAAACTTCTTGCTCTTCTCAGTGCGTTCCGCTATCACCTCATAACAATCAGCACACGGCGCGTCGGCAAACAACCTACCCATCTCCGGATGGTTCGGGGTGCGGGCATTCGCCTTTCTTGCTTCGTCAGATAAGTGCCGCACATCCTCCCGAAACGTTCTGTAATTCCTTTGCTTTGCCACCATGCCATTGGGTAGCACACCGCCTTCGGCCCCGGCATACACCAGCCCCGGCAACACTGCCAACAACAGCAAAACAAAACACCTTAGGGTTTTCATTGATGCAAATATACGTGCCTACCACCGTATAGCCACGCTTTCATGTCCCTACCGAACCGGAGCACGTCCACCCTTTTTCTCAAATATTTGGCAAATCACCTTGCATTTTTGCCGTTATTTTGAACCATGAAATTCCTGTTGGCTCTTGCCTCATCTGTTCTACTGGTTTCGGCTGTCACTGCTCAGACCGAGAACTGGGACACCTACATGGTGCGCATGGGAGGCAAACCGGCCTCAGTCCTCGTAGACATGGGCCTTCTGTCTTCCGCACCGGACAAACTCCTGCCCTACCTGCTTGTCACCGGGCCACAGGCCGACCACCCAAACAAAATAACCGGTTTCCCCGATACTGCAGAGATCGCTCAGATGGAGCGGATCCTCGACCTCACAAGTGCATTCCTCTCGGGGGTTACTGCAAAAAAGCTTGCCGGCACACTCATGTACAACGGCGAACGGGTCAACTACTACTACGTAAAAGACACCATTGCCGTTCGCAATGCACTCCACCGCATGTACAACACGCATTACCCCACCTGGAAATACACACTCAAGATCAAACATGAACCCGCCTGGCAGACCTACCGCACCTTCCTGTACCCCGATAGCATGGCCATGGCATGGATGAATACCAACAAGGCCATGTTGCAATTGTTACAAAAAGGCGACGAACCCGATGTGCCCCGCACGGTGAAACACACTATCTACTTCACTGCCGATAGCAGCCGTAAAACATTTGTCACGGAAGCACAAAAACTCCGCTACAAGATCGAGAAGATCTACGACGCCCCCACCGTTGCCTTCCCCTACGAGCTGGTGGTAAGTCGCTTTACACCATTGGTCATGGATAGCCTGATGGCGCAGGAAAGCGAACTGCGAACTGCCACAAAACCACTAAAAGCATATTACAAAGGCTGGGACGCCTCACGAAAGTGATCAGCGCAGCTGGCGACGATAAAGCACCAGGGCCACCATGCCAAAGATCATGTTGGGTATCCACATGGCGATCATCGGGTCCAGATTGGCCTTGGTGGCAAACGTCGACGAGATCTGCATGAACATGATGTAAATGGCACTGATGGCGATACCGAGTGCCAGGTGCAGCCCCGATCCGCCCCTTATTTTACGGCTCGCAATACAGGCACCAATGATCGTGAGTATAAAACCGGCAAACGGCTGTGCGGTCCTGCGCTCTTTCTCTATGAAGAAACTACTCAGATTCTCAGTTCCCCTCATCTGTTCCTGCTTGATGTAGGCATTCAACTGCGGCGTCGTCAATGCCTCTCTTATGGCATCGCCTCTATTGAGGTCGCGCGGTGTGAACGGATAGGCCACATTCATCTCAGGCGCCTTTACCAGCTTCTCTTTCAAACCGTCGTTGGTGCGTATCACCACATTATGCATCTGCCATATCTTCTTCACTGTGTCATAAACCACATAGTCGGCCATTACCTTTTCTTTCAGCAGGGTTCCTTCCATCTTTTCTACGCAAAAGCGGTTACCTGTCATATTGTCGAAGTTGAAGTTCTGCATATAGATGTAGGTACCCTTCGCTATGCCCAGATGCAGATTGTCTGATGCGTACCTATAATTACCATCATTGATATAGGTATCCTCAAAATGAATACGCTGCTTATTCGCATTCGGTATCACCCAGTGGTTAGACAGAAGCGACACCAGACACAAAAATCCTCCACCAATCACATAGGGCCGCAGAAAACGGCTAAAAGACACCCCCGACGACAGTATGGCTATGATCTCCGACTTATAGGCAAGCTTCGACGTAAAAAAGATAGTGGCAATGAAAATAAACAACGGAAACAGCAACGCTGTGATGTGGGGAACGAAGTTCTTGTAGTAATTCGCTACCACCAGAAAGGGCGCCTTCTTAGACACGATATTGTCCACCTTCTCCGAATAGTCTATCACACACGATATCACCGCCAGTATCATTATGGCGAAGAAAAAGGTGCTCAGAAACTTGCGGACTATATACCAGTCGAGTTTTTTCATGTACGGCAGACGGCTGCAAAATTGAGGCTTTTTGCCCACTATTGCCCCTTTCTTTTGTTGCGTTCTTCTTAAAATCGTTCTCAAAAAAAATGTGCGGCATCACCGCACATTTCTTTTGAATTATGTTCGTTAATACTATTTCTGGTCTGTTTCTACTTCCTTATTGCGCCAGTACTTAGGAAAACGCCAAGCAATACCACCATGCAACAATCCCTTATAACCAAGACCCAGCTCAGCAAAACCTGCAAACTGACGACCTATGCGGATACCGATAGGTGTAGCCTGGAAACCCCATGGCTTTGCACCTGACTCATCAACCTGACCGGGTCCTGTTGGGTGAAGGTCTGTAAGTACAGAGAAACCATATCCTACCGATCCGTAGAGGCGCACACGCACATGGCTGTCTTTAGTGTCAAGGTATTTGAAAGTTACTTCCGGAATGAATGAGGCGAAGCTTGCCCAGTTGCTGATACGCTCCTGACCGAAACCAAGACCCAGCGTCACAGTTGGAGACAGATAGTACCTGTAGGTAAGGCTGAATGTACCTGAAGACGTATTGTATGGCGGACGATTCGCAAACTGATAGATGCTGAAACGACCATAACCTAAAGCAAATTCACTTTTACCCTTCTGTGCTACCGCCTGTGTTGCTGACACGATAAGTGCAACGGCAAGGCAAAATATGTACATCTTTCTCTGCATGTGCAAGATATTTAGTTAGTTGAAATTCGTTGAATTAGTTATAAGGGCTAAAGATATACCAATCTTTCATTTTTGCAAAACTATGCCACAACGATCACTGCTACACGACCTAGGGAAAAAACAGCCGGTTTCACCAATCACAACATTGAATACCTGCAACATTCGTTACATATACGTTAAGCATATTACGGCTTTACAATGTACTTTTGCGCCATGTTTCAACCGTTAAATAATGAACAGCTTATTGCTGTTGCCAATGAATTCGGTACACCAGTATACGTGTACCACGCCGAACAGATAGCCGAACGCTACAACAAACTTACCGATGCCTTCAAGGCACACCCTACCAAGTTTTTCTATGCTTGCAAGGCGCTAACCAATGTCAATATCCTCAAATACGTCAAGAGCCTGGGTGGGCTGCTGGACTGTGTCAGCATCAATGAGGTGAAGCTGGGTCTTCTGGCAGGTTTCGCGCCACAGGAGATACTCTTCACCCCCAACTGTGTCGATTTCGATGAGATAGTAGCCTGCGTTGACCTTGGAGTCCGCATCAACATAGACAACATTTCCATCCTAGAGCGCTTCGGTAATGTGTACGGAGGCTCGTACCCTGTCTGCATCCGCATCAATCCACATATTGTGGCTGGAGGCAATTATAAGATCTCCACCGGCCATATCGATAGCAAATTCGGTATCTCCATCCACCAGCTCCGCCATATAGAGCGCATTGTCAAGACCACCGGCCTGCACGTTCAGGGGTTGCACATGCACACCGGCTCCGAGATCAAGGACATCGACGTGTTCCTTCAGGGGCTTGATGTGATGTTCGGCATTGCCACCCACTTCAAAGACCTCGACTTCATCGACCTCGGCAGCGGTTTCAAGGTGCCTTATAAAGACGACGACCAGGAGACCGATGTGTACCTGCTGGGCCAGAAAGTGGCAGAGGCCGCTATGGAGTTCGAGCGCGAATACGACCGCAAGCTGGAGATCTGGTTCGAACCGGGCAAATACCTGGTGAGCGAATGCGGTTGGTTTGTGGTAAAGGCCAATGTCATCAAACAGACCACTGCCACTGTATTCGTGGGTGTCAACTCAGGCTTCAACCACCTTATCCGCCCTATGTTTTATGACTCTTACCACCGCATCACCAACATCTCCAACCCCGATGGTGCCAAACGCATTTACACAGTTGTGGGCAACATCTGCGAGACCGATACATTCGCGTGGGACCGTGTGCTGAGCGAGGTGCGCGAGGGCGACTACCTTGCCTTCCACAACGCGGGCGCCTATGGCTTCGAGATGAGCAGCAACTTCAACTCGCGCCTCAAGCCGGCCGAAGTGCTGATCCAGAACGGCCAACCGAAACTCATTCGCCGTGCCGATGTGTTTGAAGACCTGCTGAAGAACCAGATCGTTTAACAACATACCCTCCATAAATAGCGCAGCGCACCGGTCTCCGGTGCGCTGCGCTATTTATATACGTTTCAAAAGAACGGCTTACAGTACCAGCATTGCGTCTCCATAGCTGAAGAAGCGGTACTTTTCTTTGATGGCTGTTTCATAAGCGGTCATCATCAGATCGTAACCGGCAAAAGCGCAGGCCATTATCATAAGGCTTGTCTTAGGAAGGTGGAAGTTAGTGATCAGCGAGTCTGCTATTGAGAAGTTGTAAGGCGGGTGAATGAATACGTTTGTCCAGCCTTCCTCAGGTTTCAGCAGCCCTTGTGCGGTCACAGAGCTTTCCAGGGCGCGCATGGTGGTAGTGCCTACCGAGCAGATGTGGCGCTTCTCTACCTTGGCACGATTCACCAGATTAGCTGCATAGTCATCTACCTTGAAGTACTCAGCATCCATCTTGTGTTTAGACAGATCTTCTACCTCTATAGGGCGGAAGGTACCAAGGCCTGTGTGCAGGGTCACCTCTGCAAACTTCACACCTTCTATCTCCAGCCTTTTTATCAGCTCGCGGCTGAAGTGCATACCTGCGGTTGGTGCCGCAACAGCGCCTTCATACTTGGCATATACTGTCTGGTAGCGTTCTTTATCTTCTTCTTCAGGCTTGCGCTTGATGTATTTTGGAAGTGGTGTCTCTCCCAGCAGGTCCAGCATGCCGCGGAACTCCTGTTCGTTACCATCGAACAGGAAGCGGATGGTACGGCCGCGAGAAGTTGTGTTGTCTATCACTTCTGCTACCAACTCATCGTTATCGCCGAAGTACAGTTTGTTACCTACACGAATCTTACGGGCAGGATCCACAATCACGTCCCACAGGTGGTTCGGTTTGTTCAGTTCGCGCAGCAGGAACACCTCAATCTTGGCACCTGTCTTTTCTTTGCGGCCATAAAGGCGAGCCGGGAACACCTTGGTGTTGTTCACGATCATCACGTCTTTGTCGTTGAAGTAACCGAGAACGTCTTTGAACACCTTGTGCTCAATTTTGCCTGTGTCGCGGTGGATCACCATCAGACGGCTTTCGTCGCGTTTTTTTGCAGGATGTTGCGCTATGAGATTTAATGGTAAGTCGAACTTAAACTGCGACAACTTCATATAT
>CAZZCR010000040.1:0-48555 GCA_964652995.1 uncultured Flavipsychrobacter sp.
CAGCAAAACATCAGCGAGTGGAAGAAGGACTTAATACCAACAGTTCCCCAATCTACTAAATAGCCAATAAAATAATCATGAAAAAACAGACTATAGTTATTCTGGTATTATCCCTTTTCTGTAGCAATGTTTTCGGCCAAAAGACCTCGCAAAAAAGCAATGAACTTTTACAATGTGCAATTGAAAGTAAAGAATTCAGGGAATTCTTTTTTGTATGTAAGCATCCTGCGGACACGATAACACTCATTGATACAAGTGCTCGGTTTTCAAATTTTAGCCTCTTGCTTTGCAATCGGTACTTCGCAATTGATACGTTATTGCCATTTGTCATAAACGTTAATAAACGCGCCGCAGAAGAAACAAAAGACAAAATTATCCTGTGGCATAAAGAAGGCCGTCGGCAGGTAACATTCAGTTTTTTTGAGCCTTTTTCTAATGCAAATATTATTTTGAAAGTGAATAAAGCAGGAAGGCATAAAGTTAGTCTAATTCAAAAAGGCCAATATTGATGGTTTGTTAAGTTGATTAATCATGAAAAAAATCTCGATATTGTTCATTGCATTACTTGGCTGCAAGAGCACAAAATTAATTGAGGACAAGAACGTGGTGGCTATTAACATGCAGATCAATGCGTTGAGAAGAGAGGGGGAAACAACCCTTTTACAACGGGACATAAAACCTGTTTCAATTACAGACCAAAATACCATTTCCGATATTTTAAAAATGATTAATAAATCGCGTAAGGAGATAGTCAAATTCTATCCGGAATATTCACTAAATATCTGTTACAGAGATGATACCGTAGCTGTTTTAGTGAATGGCATACACTGTAAGATAAACGGCATATCGTACAGGATGTCAGATAAATTGGAGCGTTATCTTCAAAAAAATTGATTTTCTAAATGGCAAATAGACGCAATTAATGAGGACTATATACCTGCCAATTCTCTGCCTGCTATGCATGTCCTGCAAAAGGGAAGAAAGGATGCATAATTTCGTATTGTATGAGTACCAAAATGTGCCGGAGGATTACGCTTTCAATGGTCACTCAATAGTTTTTGAAAATAAAAAGTACCTGCTGACTGCCATACAGGAATTTCAGAACGATACCATAATAGCTGCTGGTATTAACAAGCCGGAGGACATTATTAACTATACAAGGCAAGAGTTAGAAGCAGATACCGCGCTTATGCAATTGATGAATTTTAGCATGACGAAAACAATTTCCGTTGAGGGCAAAACTTTAAAGGACAATGGCGAATTGCTGACAATTTCGCAAAAGACTGGCGACAGCTTGTTTTGCCTTAAAAGCAAAACGTTGCGCGTTTACAAAATTAAAGATTAACCCTTCGCTATGCTTTTAGAATAACCGTATCTTTGATAATAAATCTTAACGCATGGCAAATGCGGTTGAAAATGCGCTGAACCGCGCAAGCGAAGTTCAACGGGCAAGGGCGCAGCAGGCAATAGAAGAGGCGCGGGCCAATATTAAACTCGTGTCCATGCAACCTGGTGACGTTACGCCCTCCGGTGCCAGTTCCATTGCGCATCATGCGCAGGTTATTGAGGAAGCAAAACGCACTATTCCCTTTGAAACAATGCAGCATGTGGACGAGATCGGCCCACCGCTTAATACGCCGTCCGCGAACGGGCAGTACACATCAAAAGTAGTGGAGTTGCACCCCAACGTGCAATCCACCATCGAAAACATAGAGCAGGGCGAGGGGAATAACTATCTTAGGGAAAATGCCGTGGATCGGGCAATGGCGCGGCCCTCGCAGGACATTCAGAGGGACGACCAGCAACAGGCGTTAGGACGCTAATTCCTTCACATAGCTTTGATAAGCCAGCATGATTGCATATATTAGCTTTGAAAACGCTACATATGCCTGCATCGGATTTCAGCCTGGACAGGGCTATTCATTCTTTCAACGACAATGAGCCATTCACCATTGGTAACGCATGCGAAGGGGTGCAGATATTCGGCGGTATCGGTTCTGGCAAGACCAGCGGCAGCGGTGAAGCGATTGCCCGCGCCTTTCTTAATGCGGGCTTCGGCGGGTTGGTGCTCTGCGCCAAAAAAGACGTGTTGGAAGACTGGAAACGCTATGCACTGGAAACCGGGAGAACAAACCATGTGCTGGTGTTCGATGCCACCGGCGATTTTGTGTTTCCCTTCCTGCAATATGAGATCGAGCGTAAAGGTGAGGGGGCTGGCTACACGGAGAACCTTGTGCGATTGTTCACCGCTGTCTATGAAGCCATCGACCGCAGTGTGAGCGGCGAGGGAGACGATCCATATTGGGCAAGGGCGATGCAGCAGCTTTTACGCAATGCCATTGACCTCTGCATGATTGCACGGGGTACGGTATCGGTGCCACAGATAAGGGATATTATTCTTTCCGCTCCTATCAGCACTGCCCAGATTGACGCCGATGAGTGGAAAAGCAAAAGCCTTTGCTGGAAGCTACTTTTGGAGGGCCACGCCAAAGACCTTGATAAATGGGTAAAGCACGATTTCGACAGTACCGCTTCGTTCTGGCTGGAGGAATATCCGAACCTTGCAGAACGAACCCGTAGCAGTATTCTTTCGACACTGACGACCATGATGGATATTTTCCTGCGCAGGCCGTTCCGCAGGCTGTTTTGTGAGCAGCCGGACGACCGCAAGAAGATAGCTTATCCCGAGCTGACCCACCGTGGCGTGATTATCGTGCTGAACCTGCCCGTTAAGGAATTTGGCGATGCTGGCCGGGCCGCCCAGGTGGTGTATAAATATCTCTGGCAGCAAGCGGTGGAAAGGCGGGCCGTCACCAATGAAACCATACCCGTGTTCCTGTGGGTGGATGAGGCACAGAACTTTGTTACGGAATATGACATGCAGTTTCAGGCCACCGCCCGTAGTACCAGGGCTTGCACGGTTTACCTGACGCAGAACCTTCCCAACTACTACGCGGAGATGGGCGGAGGGGCGCAAAGCAAATACAAGGTGGATTCCCTGATCGGCAACCTGCAGACCAAGATTTGGCATGCCAACAGCGACCCGATGACCAACGAGCATGCATCAGAAACCATCGGGCGAAGCTGGCATACACGGCAAACTTCCGGGGAAAGCTTTGGCGCGGATTATTTCAATGTCAGTAGCGGCAAGAACGAGAGTTTTGATTACGACGTGCCGCCGCAGGCATTTACCCGGCTGCGCAAGGGTGGCAAGCTGAATGACGGCATCGTAGATGCAATTATTTTTCAAAACGGGCGTATGTGGAAGAACGGCAAAACCCATCTGCTTGCCCAATTCAAACAATATGAATTATGAAAATCACACCAAGGCCGGTAACGGCATCCGACCGCGTAGATCAGTCCCGTGACATTTCAGGGATAAATAAATGGGCGCAATCCTCGCGTACTGTGGGGTTTATCATGCTGGTGCTGGGCTGGTTCACCATCCCGGCGGAAGTGTTCCTGCGGCGTGATTTTGGGCAGCGTTGGTTTACGGTAGTGAATTTCTATGCCGGTCTTTTCCTCATGTTCATTTTTGCCACGCTGCAATATGTGCTGGTGGCGATTTGGGGAGGCATCCATGACTTTGTTTCCCGTGTGGCAAGCGCCATCAATCCGTTCCATACAGAAGATGAAATAACGTTTACCGATCAGGTCATGGACAGAAGCATGTTATTTCTGCTTATCGCCTATTTGGTTTTGGGTTCGTACCATCTTTTTAAAATATGGTGGCGGAACAGAAGCAACACGGCGCTGCACTCGTTTGATGACGGGACTTCGCGCTGTGAGCCTTTCGCAGGTCTGGTAATAGGCTTGATAAATGCCTTAGCAACACCATTTGTGGCCCTTTACGTGCGGATGCTTCCTGCTACGCAACGTGCAGGTATGGCAAAGCCAAAGCTCATTAACGACCGCACTGTTTTTACCAATACAGTGTTTGAGCCTTTGCTGTTGCTTTTTCTGGCTTTTTGGTTTCAGGGCATCGCCAGTATTTGGCTGTTTTTCACGGCGGTTGCTGTTGCCATTCATGCCAATTGGAAGGAAACTGCGAGGCTGAGCAAGATTCTCGATTTCAGGGATAGCATCATCGAGGCAAAAGCAATGATGCACCTGAAAGATGAAACGATGCAGGCCAGTACATCGGGCAGGGTAATGCAACAGGCTGCCGAAACGGTCAAGAGCAATCCCGAAGTCGCAGCGCAGGTTATCCAGCAATATCCTGATCTTATGAGTATAATTGACGAAATGAATCGGGATGGTAGCCATTTAGCGAATTAGAAATTGTTAAGAAATATATACAATGCTTGAAAGAAGCAGAAAAATGTCGTATTTTTGTACGGTATAAGTGTCGTATTTTTGACGAAATAAGAGATTGGGATATGTCGCAGAAAATGGCTTTGGAAGATAAAGTACTCAGGCGGATCAGGCGGATGAAAAAGAACGTCGTGATGCGGGAAGACTTTGCCGATCTGGGCGGTTATGACCAGGTGGGCAGGGTGCTACGTCATTTGTCTGCTAAAGGTATCGTCATCAAGATCGGCTACGGACTCTATGCAAAAGCGGAGCGTTCGCCGCTTACCGGTAAGATCATTCCGATGCGCAACCTGCCTGCCTTGGCAAAAGAGGCACTTGGGCGCTTGCATGTCGGGACGGTGCCTTCCCGGCTTGAACAGGATTACAACACCGGAAGATCGACACAAGTACCCACCGGACGGCTTATTGCAGTAACATCGCGTGTCAGCCGTAAGATCGGGTATAATGGGTCTTTCATAAGCTATGAATATGCCCCCCGATAAGCATACCATCGGACTGATAGCCCGCGAACTTGCTACAGAAGAAGCATTCATTGAAAAGGACTGGCACGGTGTGCAGGTACTTGCTGCGATAGCCGCGCTCGCATATCCCAACTATCAATTAGTGTTTGCGGGCGGCACTGCGCTGTCCAAAGCTCATAACCTCATTCAGCGTTTTTCCGAGGACATTGATTTCAGGCTGCATCCGGTGGGCCACATACCTAAACGTGCAACTTTATCAAAGCTAAAGAATAGCCTGATAGCTTCATTGCGTGATGCGGGATTCCAGATTGATGAAGGGAGCATCATAGCGCGTAACGATAACCGGTATTTCACATTCAATATCCGCTATGAAAAGCAGTTTGAGCATTCGGCATTAAGGCCGGATATAAAAGTAGAGGTCACTCTGGACAGTCCTAAATTACCCGTGGCTGTGTTGCCTGTAAGTTCTTTGGTTGCTTCCTTTACGCAACAACCCCCTGAGGTAGCAGCGATTACCTGCCTTGCTTATGTAGAAAATGCGGCTGATAAATTCAGTGCGGCAGTATGGCGCATCTCCGCCCGCGAGAGGGGTACAGGGCATGATGACCCTACGTTGGTGCGGCATCTGTATGATCTTGCATTACTCAAAGATGCCGTGATCGATGACCCGCAGTTCGTGGAACTGGCGCGTGCTACGATGAACGCAGATAACGAACGCACCAGAGATGGCGCATTCGCTGCCTTATCATTGCAGGAAAAGTGTGCGCACATGATCGCAATTGTAGAACAGGATGACCTTTACCCTGGAGAATACGAAAATTTC
Organism: uncultured Flavipsychrobacter sp.; assembly: GCA_964652995.1. Taxonomy (GTDB): domain Bacteria; phylum Bacteroidota; class Bacteroidia; order Chitinophagales; family Chitinophagaceae; genus Nemorincola. The sequence goes on from CAZZCR010000040.1 coordinate 5,599, forward strand.
GTGGCTGGTCTTTCCTATGCTTCAAAGGATGACACCCCTGATTTCGCCTCAGCCTTGACAGCATTCCGGCAATTGTCAGCACTTATATAACTGTTGTTAATCGATTCGTTCGACCAGAATCGCTTTTATAAATATCCCATCGTCACAGGTGTCATTGCCGATATTTGCCTGCACAAATCGTAGCCGGTAGGCAACAAGGTAATCATACAACATTAAAAGATTCCGCCCTGTAATTTGAATGCGTTTATGTGCCGTTAGGATTTCAATTCCTTTATCTGCATCATAATTGATTCCAACGAAATAGGCATACGGCACCGCATTTCGGCTTCCATCAGGCAGCCGCAGGTCAAGACAGGCAGGAGTTCCCGATCTTGCCGTTGCAAAATAAGTGCAGGAAAAATGATCGTCCTGCTCAAAAGGCTCGTCATTGCTAACGGGCTTGCTCCTGCTCTGTTCGAGGCGTTGGCGAAAGTCCATCATTTTTATAACGTGATTTGAAGTGATCGTATGTTTCAACCGCCTTTTCCTGCCATTTCCTGAACAGGGAAATACGGTTGACCTCCTGTAACTGCTGCTGGCGTTTCTCCATTAGTTCGGTTGCCGAGGTGCGTTGCGATGACTGGCTTACCGCCTGCTGCAAGTGCGCCTTATCATCGGTATAGATCGAAACCGCTTCCTTGCCCCGTGATACGGACACATAAAACTGTTCCATCGAGGATGCGCGGAACGTGGCGGAACTTTGGGAGATAATAACTTTATCAGCGGTCTTTCCCTGTGCGGCATGAGAAGTAGACACATAACCATGCTGAAAATGTCCGTATTCAGGTGGAAGTGTTGAACCGTTGGATAGATGGATACTTCCGTCCTGATTGAATCCCTCCACATGAAAGACCGAACCGTTAAAAAGGTTCTTCCCATCCTCACCTTTTCCGTTAGCAGTTAGGCGTATCTTGTCGCCCTTGGCTAACAGGATGGCTCTTTGCTCATAGGCTGTGAATTTCTTTGCTTCCGAGAAGGCCACTGTAAAACGAGCATGCTCTTTGTCTTCCACAAGCAAGCCTTCTTCATTCGCTTCGATGAAGGCAACCCTGCTACCCGCTTTAATACCTTTGCTGTTCCTGTGGAATGCAAGCACATCGCCCTGCCGGTAGCTATCCGCTCTTTGCTTTTCCGCTTCGGTGAGCTGGCGGTTAACGAGCGTGTTATATTCATGTTCGTTGCGGTCGATAAATCCATCCGTTTGCAGCATGCGCCGTATCCGCCGGGTAACAAGATCACCTTCGGCATGGGTGGGGGCAATCACCAGTACGTTTTTCATGCGGTGTTGTTCATCGTCAAAAGCGGATTTACGGTAATCCGCTGCTAACGCCTGTATGCGTTCATGCCCGTCTGTTAGTTCATGTATGGCACCCATGCGGTCTAACTGCTTAAAGCCTTTTTCCGTTTTGCCATCAGATAGCCACTGTACCGCTTCCTTATACTCAGCATTCTTTTGTCGCTGTACCTTGCTGACGGTTATCGGTTTGATACCCGTTTCCTGCTGGATAATCCGCAGGGCATCGCCGCGCTCTACGCTGCTATGCTGTCTTGTATCGCCGGAGAGTATAACTCGCGCACTTTGTGCATGGGCGATAGCCAGCACTTTATTCATGTCTTTGTTGGATAGCATCCCGGCTTCATCTATCCAGACCACCTGATGTTTCAGGTCGGCATGGCGGGAGGTGTCCACGATAAGCCGTGCTACTGTATCTGCATTTTCAAATCCTTCACTGCGCTGGACTCCCCGGCTGGCTTCGCTGGATGGTGCAAAGGAAAATATTTGCCTGCCGCTGGCAAGAATGCCTTGCTTCACCTCCTGCATCAGTGTGGTTTTACCTGTTCCTGCCTTGCCCGTGATAATGGTGATGCCATCGGTGGAGGCAAGGGCATGGCGCACCGCTGCCCGTTGCTGTTCATTGAGCATTGGGTTTTGCGGCTCATACTGTTCATTGATAGGCCGGAATCTGTTACGGGCTTCATTGCAGTGGCGGATGAGCTGCTTTTCCTCTTTCAGCGCATCCTTTGTTGTGATGAATGTCCGTAGATGTTCGCTTGCGGCCAGTATCGTCGCATCCCTGTCAAATGCCTGCCGTACCTGTTCCGGTGTCGTCTGACCCACGGAGGATTTGATTGCCATTGCCAGCACTTCTTTGTCGCTGACAACAGATTTGCGTTCCAGGTGATGATGCAAAGAAAAGTTTATAGCTTCCTTCGCTGCTTGCCTGTCTTGAAGAGGTACACTGTTTTGTTTAAGGTTTCGGATGGCTGCCAGCTCATCTGGTGTTAGACGATCAAGCCATGATTTTTCCTGTTGTTCCGAAGACAAGGGTTGGCGCTTGGCCTCCCGTGTTTTTGCTCCTACCGCCGATTTCTGTTTTTCGTCCGTAATGTTATGCTCGCGGGTATAATCCTCGATTTCCTGTGTCCGGCGCGAGAACTTGCCGATGGTTATTTTGCCGATACCAGCTATTTCAAAACCATTCTTTGTACGCTCAATTTTATATCCTGCCTGTTGCAGGTAGTGCGCCAGCTTGGAATGGAATACTGCCTCGTAATACGGCGCATCCTGCTTTATCTGCTGGAATTGCCCTGCTTTCCATTTCTTTTCCTTACCATCATGCGTAGCATTGAATACGAAGCAATGGCTATGCAGGTGCGGATCAGGTACGCCGTCAATAGGGCGTGTAGTAAAATGGGTAAACTCTCCGTATGCGATGTTGCCCGTCAGTCGGTTTTCGTTTTTGCCTTTGGCACGTACCCGCGCCTGCATGCCTGTTTCTATATCCGTCATGGTTTCTCGTACTGACTGCTGAAACAGGTTCAGGATGGTTCTTTTGTCGCTTTCGTCACCCAGCGCATAAGCAAGGCTCACGGACTTGCTGGCATTAAACGTGAAATCATATCCTATCGTCCTGTCTTTATCGTTACGGCCTGTAAGGGTCTTACCTGTGAGGGGATTGTTGTTGTCGCATAGCTGGGCAAATTCCCGCTTTGTAATATCGCCGGTCAATCCCAACGTGGCGGCTGCATTGCCGCCCCAGCGGCCAATGCCCTGGTCATGCTCTGAATAGTAATTATGCTGCGCAGACTGGCCCTCTTTGTAATAGGCTTCGCAATAGTATTTCTTTGCGCCGCTGGCCGATCTATTCTGTGTGATACGTAACATGAAACTGTCCGTTTTCACACAATTTCAAAGGTTATTTTCATATTATAAAATATTGTACTGATATGGTGCGACATGGTCTTATCTGGTGTTTCTGTTTGCGCCGGAATGGGTAGAAGCAAGCAATAGCAAGTGGAACCATCACAGGCGTAAACTGCATCTTTGTGCTGCTGAATTGTGATACGCTTCCGGGCTTTTAGATTGCTTACTGCATAGCATTGCTTTGACTGCAAACTGCATAGCAGAAGTGTTGGCGCATATCGTTGCTCTGAGATTTATAAGTGAGCTTATCCGTCCTTTTTATGAGAAGCTGAAGCCGCAGCCACGCCGGTAAACCTGCCAACAGGGTTTCCGCTACGCTGACCCTCCCTGTTTCGGTTGACCGATTCGGCAAAGCCCGCGCCTGTGGCGGCTTCCTGTCGCTCCCATAAGGACAGCAATCAAGCTGCTTAAAATAATGGAGAACGGCATGACTGCCACCGACACTCAACCCAAAGCATCAGCACCGACACATATTGCCTATCAGGTGCGCGAAGGCAGCAAGGATAAAAGCTACTGGACACGCATCGGCGCAGCCTGGGCGCACAAAGATGGCAAGGGGTTCAGCATCCAACTGGATAGCGTACCGCTCGATGGGCGTATTACCCTCCGCGATGCCTCGGAAAACCAATAATCTCATGGGCGGGTGTATGCCCGCCCATCCTTATGAAAGGAGCATTTTATGTCGTGTGATGTAACATTTTCTCTAATGTTCGAGGGGCAAACAATTTCGGTGCATTACCGCCCCGAATATTTCTCCGGCTACGACCATTTTGAATTTACCAGCCCATATAAGCCGAAGCGGCCAATCCCTTCCAGTTCGACCGGCTACCGCAGTCATTTCGCAGCTAATCATGAAGTGGTATCGGCACCATCGGTGCAGGCTTATGCCCATGAACTCTTAATGTTGCTTTCAAGAATGCGGTCAGTCGATAGCAATCAGCTCAATTTATTTTAGGAGGTTGTATGCAAACGCTTTCCGTCAAAGACACCCTGCACCGAATAATGCGGGATTATCCAAGATCGTTAAAGGCAGAGGTTGCATCCGAAGCTTTAAGCTATGGCTCCGATGTCGCCACATTCTTTGCCGACCTTTTGCAGCATGGCTGCCAGAGTGGCATGATAGGGAAGCTCATTTACTATCATGATACCCATCGCTTCTATGATACCCATTATGACGAAATAGAAAAGCTGCGGAACGAATTGGAAGAGGCATTCGGTGAATCGCTACGCCCCCAGGGCGATCTTAAAAACTGGTACGCATGGCTGGCATTTGAGGAAACGGCTCGTATTATCGCTGACGAGCTTGGGCTTTAATCTTCGCTTGTGCAGTGCTGTACACCGCCTTTGGGTGCAGTACTTTTTCTTCTGGTGGCGCAAAATAAAATGGAACAAAACTGATTGCTTCCGGTTTTTAGCGCAAAGAGGCAGTAAGAAATTTATGGAACAGACATCTTCCCTTATGGCTCATAAGGACATTCGAGGTGAATTAACGTTGAGCGAAAATAGCTGAATTATAATTTTACGTGCCGCAATTTTTTAAGATTTTTTCACATCCTTCAATGTACTCAAGTGCCAATTTGTTAGCACCTATTTTGGTTGCTTTATCGAGGGCTCTTTTAGCATAAAAATAGGCTTCTTCTACCTTGCACATTTCACAGCAAATATATGCAGTGTTATAATCGCTGGCAATTGACTTTAACATAAACTCTTCAGACCGAATTTGGACCAAACCATGCCGTATTGTCGCAGCTTCCACGTAGTACTTATGGGCGGAGTCATACATTTTCTCTTTAAAGAATAAATCTCCCATATTGCTAGAAACCGTTGCAACATATGCTGCTGATACAGCGCTATCTTTTGCTGGCAATGACCGAAATCTTGATAAAGACTCTCTGTTTAAGGTAATGCATGAATCAAAACTATATCCCATAATGGAATATAAACGGACTACGTTGATTAGAGTATTAGCCACGTAAAAACTATATTCCGGTCTTTTAGCTTCCAGTCTTTTATATATGGAGACAGCAGATAACAAAAATTGTAGTGCTGTATCTGGCTGTTTGATATTGGTATATAGTATTCCCATGCTATTCATGTCACTTGCTAGTGAAGGAAGATACTTCGTTGAGTCTTTTGCAACCAGGCTCTGGAAAAGTTGAATAGCTTTTTTCAGGCAAATTTTTGTCGAGTCATAATATCGGGAATCCACTTTTGCTTTCTTTGCGTATAAATTCCCCAGATTGTGATGTCCATCCGCTAACTGTGATAAGTATATGTCGGAATTACCGGACTCCATATTCTCATCAATTAACAGAGACAATAATCTCAGTTGTTCAGAATAGTAGTGGTAAGCTGAATCGAAATTGTTCCTTTTACTCCATAGCATGCCTATATTATTATAAATTATGGCAAGATGCGGCCAGTATTCAGCCGGACTTTGTATTGCAGACCGTAAATTGTAATGTGCTGCTCGATGAAAATACACCAATGCAGAATCGTGTTTCGCAATGTCAGAATATACGTTACCAGCACTCGCATAAATGCCTGCGATGTAAGAAGCTAGGAATTGCTCCGATTTAGGCGAATATTTTATTGTTTTATGGTAAAAATCGATACCCTTTTGATAATAAGTCAGTGAAGAGTCATATTGCCGCATTTTCCTACATATATCACCTAAGGCATTTAAGGTTATCAGACATTTACCAGCAATGCTGCTATCACTTTTCTTGGCAATTCTTTGATATAGTAATAACGCATTATGCTGGTATTCTTTTGCTCGTTCCAGTTCAATGTTTTGTTTATATAGTAGTCTAGCCCAGTTGGAGTAAAGATCGATTAAGTATGGAAGCTCATTGGCACTATCTGATTTTGACAATTGTCTATATGCTTTCATAGCAAGCATGTAACATGTCTGCGAAGCATTATTGGAGTCAATCATCTGTAGCGCATTCCCGATAGCTATGAATGCTTGAATTGAATCACTTTTACATTCACAATATTTGGAGATGCACAGATTCCCTTTTTCAATGGCTTCCCTATATTTGTAATTTTCGTTTAAATAGTTTAAATAATAATATTCGTTTTCAAAATAAGGGAATATACGTGTCGAGCGTTTCAAGTACTTGATTACTGTATCATATCTATTTTCATTCAGATAATTCGTCGCTTCTGATTGAGCTTTTAACAAGTGGATTTCAGAATTACTCTTTCTGCGAGCGGAATTGCGTGCATCTTCTTCAAGCAAGAAAGCATCGTCAAATGGCAATTTCTCTTCTGCCTTTGTTAGTAAATTTCTGACAGCAGTGACCTCCCCGTTTATTAGGAGTTTCTTTGCTTGATTATGTAACTTGGTGGGATTTTTGATTTTAAATAAGGTATTGTAGAGCGTTATTACCCCATTTTTGAAAAACTCTATTTCATCATGCTTTGACTTTATCTCATTGCTTATTTCAAGCCTCCTACGTTCGTTTGTCGGTGGTATATCGTTATAATGGTCATTTAATTTATCTAACTGCTGGTATAATTGACGTAGGTCAGCTGATCTTTCGAAAATATAGTTGATAGTCACTCGATTTCCATTGCCGATAACCGCTGGCGTACGTGAAAGGGAATATTCTTTAGGCTGTGAATAGACGCAAATTGGAAATAGAAGAATGATTGCTATAGAAAGAAACCCATTCATAACAATGGCTTTTAGTTGTGAAACTCCATTTTTACGTTATTACTATCCCCGATAATAACCCCTTGCGAATGTTCGATGTTGATTGTAGGTTTATCATCAGTAGATTTATTTGGTGATTGAGAGGCTGGCTGAGCCGTCTGACTAACATTTTGTTCAGACTTATTTTTATTTGGAGGGTGGCTCATATCCAACCAACTGCGAAGATCCAATGGGAACCCGGAAAAAACAGAAGAAAGAACCAGCATAACAACGACAAAACAAACCGCCATGTTTAATTTGGTTGGAAGTTTCTTCATAAATGGAGCAAGTGTAGTCCACAAATCCATATACATTAGTTTTATTTACTAAAGTTACAGCCACTTGACTTATAAAAGCCACTTAGAAACAACTATTTTTAAAGTTTGTTGGAGCAGATGCCTCAGTCCTATGACAGGTCACTTAACTTAACGATTGGCACTAACTCCAGGATAGAAGCTTGTTGCTTTACTGACTGGAAATATATGCAGCAAGAAATTCTGGGACGGGGTTCCTCAGGCGAATATGGAATTCGACAATGTCGTATTGATATTAACAATGAAATCGAATGTGTACTATCAAGTGAGAAGCTACAGGAAAAAGCGGTGTTTGATTACATCAACTCGTTTACAAGGATTGGCGATATAGGCGCTTTTTTAATTAATGGTAGCCCTGTAGATATTCACGAGTTCAAAAGGACGATTTTTAATGCGGAACTAAGTTGTAAGCTAACAGTTCCCGAATTAGAAGAGATTCAGAAAATGGGCGGTGAGATCATGAATACAGTAGATAAAATCAAGAAAGCGCATTTTATAACACCCGATGATTATAAAAAACTCATGGATGTTGATATAAAAAGAGGCGGGCATCTTCACCTTTGATTGTCGTAGATAGCCTTACGATGTGAAGTGTTTAGCAATCTCTGCCTCTATTTGTTCATCTGACAATCGCTCAAAACACGCCAGCATGTCGGCCAGCATTTTCATTCCTGCGACTTTCTCTTGGGAAATGTCAGGATCATGTTCTATCAATCGTATAAACTGCATCACATCATTGGCAGTGTAGGTGCGTGGTAGGGTCATGACCGCTTTGCTCCCGCTGAGTATTTTTCTTGGGTATTTTCTGATTCCTCGTCCCGGTAATCGGGTACTTTTTTTATACCTGTTTGCTTGCGTGCAATCAAGGGATGAAGGCAATAAGTCTTTTGTCCGTAAAACGTAGCCGCTTTTTGCTTACCAGTATTGTTTTCCATACTCATGAAAAGGTTCCTCCAAAACTACTTTGCTTTCTCAATGCGTGACTTTATCCATTCTTGTATATCTGATTCCAGCCAGCCTACCGACTTAGCACCAAGTGAAATAGTTGCTGGGAAAGTGTTTTCCATCATCATTTTATAGATCGTGCTTCTTGATAGTCCCGTCGTCTTTTTGACTTCCGGCAATCTGATGATTGTATGCATAGTGCCTCCATATAATTTTGACACATGCCAATCAACCGTATTGCACATAAAAAGTTATTGGAATTTTCTGTATTGGCAGTATAGTTCTGCTGATCGTATCTCAAATTTGCTCCGCTGGATGTTTCAGGATTACCAGGGTAGATTTGGGGGTACGGCGAATTTTACGAACCAGAATTACCTTTGATGGGTAGATGGTTACAGGTTTTGTTCGGTAGCCGTAGAGGTCACCAAGGGCTTTTCCGAACAATTCCTATAAAATCCATCAACAATATGAAAAAGCACGGAAATATACTCCGGCTTTTCCGCGCTCGTCTTCCATAATCTACCGGCTTCCGGTAAAAAGTGGGGGTATTTTTGGGGGCAGGATTTTGAAAGGAGTGAGTCGATGCCATTAACTATAAAAGCTATCAGTAATGCCAAAGCGAAAACGAAGCCGTATAAACTATCGGATGGCGATGGATTGTATTTGCTTGTCCAACCTGGCGGTTCCAAATTATGGCGGCTGAAATATCATTATCTCGGCAGGGAAAATACGCTCTCAATTGGGAAATATCCGGAAGTATCGTTGATTGAAGCGCGGGACGCACGTTATGCTGCAAGAAAACAGCTAAGGGATAATATCAACCCAAACCGACAAAAAAAGGAAGCGCAACGGCTCGCTTTGTTTGATGCGGATAATACGTTTAAAGCAGTGGCGGAAGATTGGCACAGAACCAATAAAAAGAAATGGATGCCGGAACATGCGGAACGTATGTGGAGGCGTTTGGAGCTGTATGCCTTTCCTGACATAGGCAATGTACCTATCTCGCAAGTTAGAACACCGGAACTTGTACGCCTGTTACGCAAGTTGGAGAAACAGCGCAAAGCCGAAACAGCAAGGAGATTGACACAACTTATTTATGCCGTTTTTCGTTATGGAATACATTGTGGCGTTCTCAACAGTAATCCAGCCACCGATCTAAGGGGCATTATCACGCCGCCGAAGGCAACGCACTTCGCTGCGATTCACCCATCCGGCATACCAGAGTTATTGAAGAAACTGGAAACTACACAGGCCAGTACACAGAATAAGATTGCGATTAAGCTGTTGCTGCATGTTTTTGTACGGCCAGGGGAGCTTCGTTATGGCAGATGGGAGGAAGTAGATGTTACAAATAAAATATGGACGATACCGGCGGAGCGCATGAAAATGCGCCGCCCGCATGTAGTGCCATTGTCAGAACCTGTACTCGCATTGTTGCGTGAGTTGGGAACAATCACCGGCTACAGTGAGTATCTGTTCCCCTCTCAACAGCGCCGCCGCCATCCTGTAATGAGTGAGAATACGGTTAATAAAGTGCTTCGGAATATGGGATATGAGGGCAAACAGGTAGGGCATGGCTTCCGGGCCATAGCATCAACCGTACTGAATGAAAGCGGGCTGTTCCGGCCCGATGTTATTGAGGCTCAATTAGCCCATATTGAGAAGAACAACAGCCGGAAACCATACAATCGGGCAGAATATCTGAAAGAGCGCACGAGCATGATGCAATGGTGGAGTAATTATTTAGAAACCGCCACCCGTATCACTATTACTGATGCAAAGGAGAGAGCTGCATAAATATCCTATCAATAGCTATGCTGGTCAAAGGAAAGTGCAGGGCTTTTGTACTACCGTTCTTTTCCAATGATCTCGTTTTCTCTCAGGTATTTGATACACTTCGTCAGGGTATCATAATGCACGTCAAAAACCTTTGCGAGCCGTCTTGCATTGATGCAGATTTTGCCTTCCGCATCAATTTTACAAATTACATAGATCAGCAATCTGAGCGCCAGCAAGGGATAGCGGCATTGCCCACAAATTTTTTCCGTGATGGAAAGTAGGTGTGCCTGTTCAATTTCTACCGTAGTTTCCGGTGTCCAGCAGCGTTTGGCACAGTTGCATTGTTCACAATTCTTAGCTTCCACAATTCCCCCGTAGGTTGTAAAATGGGTTGAAAATTGGATTTATGCAGCTAGTGATTGTGCATGAAAAGAGCAAGTTAGCGATTTACGAATATTGTTCTGTGCAATTCCAAGTGAGGATAAAATTTTGGGTGTCGGCTGCTTTTTATCATGGCTGCTATTGTTGCGATGGCACCGTTCATCGTTCCGTTCTCTGATTGAGCAATGCGCAAGCAAATGTGCCATTCGCTTGCGCCGCTTCGTGGAAAGAGGAGAGCGGCTGCACCGCACACCTCTTGATAATCTAAATGCTCCAACGCACAGGCACCATGCAGCGGCAGCTTCATTCATTAACGCTTCGCTCTCTCCCGTTACCCGCTATCGCTGGGAAACTCCGTTCGCTCCCGCATCATTCATTTCAGCCCCCGCTTGCACTCCGCACGGCAAGAGCGGCTTCATGCTTCGCCGCACTTGCCTTTCCCTTCGCTTCACCGCCATGCGGCTAATGGGCATTTAATCTCTCTCTGATGTTCATTTGGCCTTTGCCGCAGCAAAGATATGTCCGTCCGTTCCTCGCTGGCAAGGTCGGCACTGCATTCCGCTATCGCTGCATTCCGTTTGCGGGTTTTGGAAAAACAATCTCCACCATGCGCTACGGCGGTGCTTCGCAAAGTTCCCTTCGCTTCCGGGTAGTATTCTTTTTCCAAAAACCTTGCCTGCTTCGTCCGTCCGCACTTTCTGCGGCTTATCAAAGGCAAATGAATTTTTACGCCGAATCAGGCTTTTTCATAACCAGTAAAAACGTAAGCAATGACGAACACGAAGCAATTATCCCGCCTGATGAAACTATCATGGGATATTCAGCGCAACAGGCGCAACACACGGGCAAAAGCCCTTTCCGCAGCATGGGCAATTTTCAGCAATGAAGATGTAACGGTTTTCTACCTCGTTACCAAGCTCAACCACCACAGGCCGCTAAAACCGCAGACACTTAACCAGATGGCTTTATTCCCACACCCGTAAAACACAAGCAGATGAGATACTTTAATGATTGCAATACGATAGAAGAAGTAAAAGGCCAATACAAGAAACTGGCGAAAGAGCATCACCCTGATTGTGGCGGCGATACAGCTACCATGCAGGCGATAAATACTGAATATGCCTTTGTCTGCGCCAAAATCCTGAGCGGGGAAAATCTCACAGCCGAGGAAGTGGATGAGGAAATACGGCTGTCAGAGGAATATCGCAAAGTGATAGAGCAGATAATCAACCTGGCGGGCATAACAATTGAGGTAGTCGGGAACTGGATTTGGGTCACTGGCAATACATTCCCGGTCAGGAAAGAGCTGAAAACCGCAGGGCTGTTTTTCGCTTCAAAAAAAGTAGCGTGGTACTACAGGGCAGAAGAGTACAAGACAAAGGGCGGCAAAAAGACCCTTGATGAAATCCGCGAGAAATACGGCAGTGAAACGGTCAAAGGACAACGTGAGCGCAGAGCGTTGAGGTAATTGCCGGAACTGAAGCAGGTGGCAGGGGCAACGCCCTGCTGCCATTTCTTCCCACCGCTACTTTTCTTTGCACCGGCGGCAAGAAGTCGAGTAGGCCGGAGGCTTTCGCCCCCAGCCGTTCACAGAACCGTACGTGACAGTCTCCCGTCATACGGCTCTTGTCAATCAGCTTAACCTGGTAGAAAACCGTATTGCCAGTGTACAAATAGATTGGGATATGATTTCGCAATTTCTTTTAATTGTTGTCTGGCTAGTTGGATGTTATCCTTAAACCTTTTGTACTTATTCTTAACCAATTTTACCAATCGGTTGTTAAGCATTCTAAAGATTCGCCACATAACCCAACGTCTGAATTTGCCGAAATAATTTATCCATCCTCTTATACGAGGCGCCAACTGACCAGCAATATCTGCCAATTCGTTGGATACTGCCCTGTGCAACTTAATCTTCCTGAAATATTGAGCAATCCGTTTTTGAGCCTTCAGACTTATCGCAGGTCCATATCCTAGGACGTACTTTCCTTCCCGCACTTTTACTTTCCTTGGTTTGAAATCAAACCCTAAAAAGGTAAAAGAAACGACCTGATTCTTCAATGGTCTGTTTTGATTTTTGCAGTAGACAATCTTTGTTTTCTGCTCATGCAATTCCAAAAGACATACTTTTAGTCGGTTGGCTATTGCCATCTTCACTTGCTCACACTCCTCTTTTGACCGACAATGAACAACGATGTCATCCGCATACCGTTCAAACCTAATTTCAGGCATTTGCTTTTCCATCCATTTATCAAAGGCGTAGTGTAGAAACAGATTGGCAAGTAATGGACTAATCACTCCTCCTTGCGGCGTTCCGCAAAGACGTTCCTCGAAGTTACCATCAGGCATTTGCATGGGTGCTTTCAGCCACCTCTCTACATACAACATTACCCATTGGGCTTCTGTATGTTTTTGTAGGGCTTTGAGCATAAGCGTGTGATTGATGTTATCAAAGAAACCTTTGATGTCCATATCGATAACCCACGCCCACTCTATGCACCGTTGATTGCATTGAATTACTGCTTGATGTGCATTCTTATTGGGTCTGTACCCGTAACTATCAGGATGAAACAATTGCTCCATTTCTGGCTCCAACAAGTCTTTCACTACCTGCTGAGCCACCCTGTCAATTATCGTTGGTATGCCCAATAGTCTTTCACCGCCTGATTCTTTTGGAATAACAGTACCCTTGACTGCTTTAGGAAAATAACTACCAGAACTCATCCTGTTCCATAACTTGTACAGCTCATTTTTTAGATTGCTTTCTACTTCGGATAGACTTTTACCATCTACACCTCCACTTCCTCCAGCAGCTTTGACTTTACGCCATGCTGCCAATACCTGCGGTTGCGTGATTGGTATACTTCTACCATCTTTCTGCTTTGTTTCAAATAATTCCATCCTTCCATTTTTTTTGGTTGTGATACCATTTAAAACTAATTGACTTAACCCCTTCGCTCTTTTTCCGTTTCCAGAAACGTCAACACTACTATGAGTTAATCCGCCCCCTACTTTCATAGGGTTCTCCTGTTCCGTTTAAGCGCCTGTTTTGAGTTCCTGCCTCCTTCAAGCCGCCTGCCACTATGCCAGCTCAGGTTTGCGCTGCATAATTTATCCTGAGAGGAACTTGGCTCTCAGTTTTGACAGGAAGTATCTTTCACGACCCCTCATCGGACGGTTCACTTTCGTTCAGCTCCTCAAAACTCACCTTATCTAATCGCTCAGCACCAGACCTTGAAAGCCCAGCACCATTAGTAAGGTTTGACTGGTTTGACCTGTTTCAATCCCAGCCACCGTGCCAGTTGAATATTCAACTTTCGGCATCACTTATACAGCATGTTTCGGTTTTCAGTCCTCCGAAACTTCAGGACACACAAGTAGCAAAAGAAAACGCCGTCGCCGCTGCTTTCAATGGAAGCTGGGGTATTGAATGTACCGGACGATAGTCCTGTTTCCTGCTTTCTCCATACCATACCGGGCATCCGTCCACTACTGGGCATCCACCAATCAATGGAGGTAATATGCTGAATGTATCTAAACAGATCTACCGGGAATTGAACGAGTTGCTGCCTGACCTTCAGCAGTTCAAGCCTTTTGACAGGGTGAATTTAGCGGGCAGAGGGCTGCCGGATATTAACGCCGTGGTTTTTGACACGGCTCCAGACAAGATCAACTTTATATTAGGCCGCCACATACATGAAAGCGGGCGAACGGTTGCTAATCCCTGCTTCGAGATTGCTGTTAATCCTGAAATGGAACTTGCGAATGTTGTCACCTACAAAGATGACCACTATTTCCATGATGCAAAGCCCGAAGCGGATGAAATTGGCACGATGGCACAGACACAGGCAAACCGTCTGCTGTATCGCTGGCTGCACAAGCTGAAGGGAAGAACCCCTAGTATATTACGATGAGGTTATCACTCCTAACCACTTTTTTTATAAAAAGACGGTTGAAAATTTGTTCATGAGTAAACCGTGGTTTACCCATGAACAAAAACTACAGAAAACAAGCGTGTTTTTGATATTACCAATCCGCAAAGGCTTGCATTTACGCTGCTCTCTCTCCACACTTTGCCAAAGCAATTACCCGATTAGGTAAAAATCTGTACGAAGATAAACCACCGTTTACTCGCAGACAGCTTTTATCTGATTTGGGTAAAACTCACAAAAGATAAGGCTGATGAAAAAAGCGATAACGTACTACCGTGTATCTACGGAACGGCAGGGAATAAGCGGTTTAGGACTGGATGCGCAGCGGCAGGCAGTCCGGAATTTTGCCCAGGCAAATGGTTTTACGCTGGCATCTGAATATGTAGAAGTGGAATCAGGAAAGAACAATAAGCGTCCGGTGCTGATGGAAACACTGGAAGCCTGCAAAAGCCAACATGCGACATTGCTGATCGCACGGCTCGACAGGTTGGGGAGGAATGTTGCCTTTATCTCGAAATTGATGGAGGCGGGCATTGACTTCAAGGCAGTGGATAATCCGTATGCAGGGAAGCTGATCGTTCACATTATGGCCGCATTTGCTGAGCATGAGCGGGATATGATTAGTGAGCGCACAACAGTTGCATTACAGGCCGCGAAAAGCAGGGGCGTGGAATTGGGAAAACATGGCCGCTATGTACTGTCAGTAGCCAACAGGCGTGAGGCAGAGCAGTTTGCCCGAACGCTTCAACCCCTGCTGCGTGAACTGAGAGGCAAAGGAATTAAGACCGTGAGGGCAATTGCAGGAGAATTGAACAAGCGGGAGATCCCGACATTCAGAAAATACGGATGCTGGCATCCAAGTACGGTTCATAATGTCGTGAGGCGATTATCTAAAATACAGTAGGCGCTACACCTAAATAACATACAGGGATGCCGAAAACTGAATAGAGTAGGCACAACATCAATTTATACAACAATGTCAAACGAACAACCGACTTATACAGTCGAAACATCCAAGGGAAACAAAACGTTCACGACAGCCAAGCTCCACACGATGTTTAACCGGTTGGAAGATTTCCTAAAGGCGCATGAGCATACCATTGGACTCGGCGTTACCATTTACAATGTGTACGTGACGCATCGCGGAGCGAAGCAGAAATTGAAATAACCAGCTAGCCCATGCACAAACTGACTTGCCGCCTGTCATTGGCAGGCGGCTTTCACCATTTTTCAAATCAATAACAACGATGAAAAGACATTTCCTCAATCTTGCCACGGCAGGATGTATGCTATTATGCGTTACGCTCCAGGCCCAAACAAGCCGTGTGGTTAGGTATAGCGATATGGGCAACGCGAAGTATGTACAGAGCTTTGTAAACAATACGATGTATGAAGTGCATCGTGCTGGAACCAATACTGGGCTTCCCGCAGATTTTCACTATAATATGGCGGATTGGACCCAACGCGATGTGACCGAATTTGCTAAAAGCCCGGAAACATTCGACACGTATGAAATCCTGTTAGGTATTGCGAATACTGCAATCGAAAAAGATAAAGACGGGCAATACACTAAAGACGCGCTGAATGCACAAGCGGCACTTCAAGCAACGAAACCAGATGGCTGCAAAAGCTGGAAAGGTTATTTCAATATGATTGCCGAAGCGGCGGAGAGCACACAAACCATTCGTGACGATTATCGAAAGACAATTGTGAGGCGGAAGAAAGAGAAAAAGAGCTAAAGATCAATGATTGGTTTACGTGATTGCAGCGCTATTTTTATGGGCATTACGATCTTTGGCTCCAGATGGAGTGTGAATCTCATTGTGGTTAGCATCTGCCATAGGAAGTTTTCTGGCGGAGTTTTTTGCTGCCGTTGACGGTTCGTCGCCTTCATCCAAGCGAAGTCCTTTTTCTTGGAACTGCAAAGTTTCTTCTTTTCCTTTTTCTTTTTCTTTCCCGTTATTCCGCGCATCTGCAATCTCTTTCCGCATTTCCCATGCTTTGTTCGCGCACTCGCTTGCATTTTTCTCGGTTGCGGCATCGCCGTTCTGATGCGCCTGATTTTTGACCTTTTTGAAATACTCTTCATCCAGTTCCAGCATCTTGTCTCGGATTTGGAGCCAGCGTGGTGAACCTTCCTGTTCTTTATCCAATTCTGATTGAAGGGCTTTGAGTTTGGCCTCGTTATCGGCATCGCCGTAGCCGTCTTTGCGCATTTGTTCACGGGCGGCTTTGCTATCAACATCATATTGATGGAGTGCCTTCACAAGCTCGGCACGTTCCGCACTCAGCGCCAGTCCAGCATTTGTCTGGTCAGCTTCTTGCTGTCGTTGTGTGATTTCTTTACTGATGTCCTGCTGAATCTCCGATTTTAATCCGCGAATTCTCAAAATATCTTGTGTAGTACTGAGGGCAGCAATTTTGTTCATGATTTCGGAAGGTATCGGCGAAAGATTTGCAAGTTCCTGCTCAACAGCTTCCAAAGCCTCCTTGCGTTCCCATTCAATTTGCAAAGCCACAGCCGGAAGATTTCCAATTTCTGGGCCTCTGCCCCCATTAGCCTGCGGAACAATCTTCGCTAACAATTGGCGATCAAGTCCTGCGACCTGTGTCACAACTTGCGAGGTGATCGCGCTGCCGGTGCTATTGTCGGTAGTTTCCGTAACCATCATGAACCCATAGACGAGTCAAATACCTATCTCGTTCATGTTACAACAAGTTGCTTAATGAATTATTAATGAAATTTCCGTAAAATTTTAGACATTATGCTGCAAGCTTACCGATCTTTTGATATATCTCTGTTATCCTTAGCTGGTGAGCCTTTGGAAAAGCCTTTTGCCCATTCCCTGACTTCCTTTTCATACTCCGCCTTGCCGCCGACCAGCCCCTTGAAATACTCGTTGTGATCGTTTGGGTGGGTCGTGAGCTGCACAGCGAGTTCCGGCTCATGCTTTGCAAGCAAATAGCCATTATTGAAGCCCCTTAGATACTGTGGATCAGCCGTGAGTTCGTCCTGTGCCATATTAAAAAGTCGATTTTGCGTTCTTGTTTAAATACTCGTTTATGGAATCCAGATCATAGAGGATGATTTTCTTCTCCGGCTGCGAATACCGGATTTTGCCTTCATCGCGGAGTTTTTGCAGTGTAGTCTTGCTGGTGATACGCAGCATTTTCATAGTTTCCTCGCCGGAAAGCCATTTATCGGCTTTACTGGTGTTTTTGTCTTTGATGCGTTCTACAACCCTCTCAACCAGCGTATAAAATGCCGCATCTTCAAGGCAAATGACCTCCATGTAATCAAGTTTTATGCAATATACGCATTAGTTGCGGCTTATCATAGGGCACGAGGATGCGGCCTTATGTTGTAGGATTGTTGTAGTGAACTGATACAAAAAAGAACAGGCACCTGTATAAGTGCCTGTCTTTCAATGTAGCGAGAAGGAGACTTGAACTCCCGACCTCAGGGTTATGAATCCTGCGCTCTAACCGCCTGAGCTACCTCGCCAAAAAAATTGGACTGCAAAGGTAGAAAAAATATTGAAACAAACCACATCACTACTCCCAATTTTCAAATTTGGGGCTGAATGCGGACTTCCACGGCAATTCCTGTCCAAAATCAGGCTTCCTGGACAGATGCATTGGTATGCGGAACAGGTGGGAAAGGGTAACTTTATAATATTTCTGATGCAAGTTCTTCCACCTATGAGACAGATATACCGTGCCGCAGCAGTCGTTTTCTGCGTTTTGTTTGCAGCCCATGTATGCAATGGTCAGCATCGCTTCCATACCGTGTATGCAGAAACCGGATTTTACGGAGAGCTTGACTTCAAGAATTCGTGGCTCACAACCGCTAATGCAGGGGTAGTAGTGGCCGGGAATAAACGACTCTTCCTTGCCGCCGAAGGGAATTTCTATAGATTCTGGAATACGGCCTACAGCAGCCTGGGGATAGGTGTGAGGCCGGCTTTACGCTTTTACCCGCTAAAACGGGAAAAATGGGGCCTTTTCGGCGGTTTAAAGGGTGGCATCATCTACATGCTGCCCGAATACCCTTATACAGCAGTCAATTTTACGCTTCTTGCAGATGCGGGCGCCCAGTTCAGTCTGACGAAACATTTATCTTTTTATGTGGCAGGTGGCTTCATGCACTACTCCAACGGCAAAAGAAAGGGCAATGTGTTGAACCCTACCTGGGACGGATTGGGTGGACACACCGGTATTGTGTATCGCCTGAGGTAGGGGGCGTTTCGGTTCCTTGTCTTTTTTCTGCGCTATATTGCGTGTTATTATCCCGCAATAAACGATGGTAAGGTTCATTTTATTTTTTGTTTTAGCGTCAGCCGCGCTCATTTCGTGCAAGAAAGACGAGTTGAAGTACAGCCGCGTGAAACAACTGACCACAAACACCACCTACCGGATCAACAACATTGCAGTGCTGGACGACTCCATCTGCATTGCCGGCGGCGGATCTACGTTTTACAGCTCGTTGATACTGCGGTCGGCCGACGGTGGCTATTCCTGGTCGAATGATTCTTCTACTGTGGCGCCCAAGGAAATGTATGGCATGGGCATTTCGCCTGATGGTCGCATTTACCTGAGCGGCATAGACGGTTGTGTGCTACATTCGGCCGACAAAGGGAGGACGTGGCAATTTCACCGTATAGACAACTGGCTGGTGTATAGGGGCGGGAGTTTTACGACAAACGATACGGGAATATTTGTGAGTACGGTGCTGCAACGGCAGTGCACCATAACGCGGGTTGATACGGCCTTCAAAATCATAGATGAAAAGACATTCGATTTCGGACTGAACGGAATTCTGATGAAAGACAGCCGCACCGGATTTGTGTTCGGCTACGGTGTAGTCATGAAAACCACCAATGGCGGCAACACCTGGCACTATCTGAAGGTAGATGGCGACAACTTCACAGCCATGAGCCGACGTGGCAGCAAGCTGTGGGTGTGCGGATCGGCAGGCAGTATCTATTACTCCGCTGACGAAGGGGGAACCTGGCAACGCTACAGAAACGGCAATGACCTTACACAGAAGCGCATTATGCTCCGCGCCATTCTGTTTACCGACGACCAGCACGGCTGGGTAGCAGGAGAACACGGAGTGGTAATGTACACCAACAATGGCGGCCGGAACTGGATGGAATATGAGCGATTCACAGACCAGACCCTACGTTCAATAACTCAATGCACAGACGGAAATATATTGATAGCCGGTGATAACGGAAGCATTTTCCGCATCGCGCAATAATCAACCTGAGAAACCGGAGCAAGCCAATGAAAAATCCCCTGTCTATTCTGGCATGTTTTATCATCTGCATAGCGCTGGTGTTTTTCCGCGTTAACAACTCTGATCTTACTGCAGGGCACAAGCCACTGAAAATAACAGAGTGGGATGCATTTGGCTACTACATGTATCTGCCGGCCTTCTGTATCTATGACGATCACAAACAACTGAACTGGTTGGACAGCATAGACAGGAAGTATGGCGTGACGGGAGGCAATGGCTGGCAAGCACTGAAACTGGACAACGGTAATTATGTCTTCAAATATCTGGGCGGCGTAGCTTTGATGCAGTTGCCATTCTTTGCTGTGGGGCATTTTATTGCACAACACAGCCACTATCCGCCGGATGGTTTTTCGCCACCCTACCAATACGCGCTCGGCTTCGGTATCATCTTCTACTCACTGCTGGCATTGCTGCTGCTTCGCACGGTATTGCTCAGATATTTCAACGATAAGGTAACAGCCATCACGTTGCTGTTGCTGTGCCTTGCGAGCAATTACATTCAGTATGCGGCGGTTGACAGTGGACAGAGTCACGGATACTTATTCGTTCTTTATGCCGCCATATTGTATACCACCATCCGCTGGCATGAAAAGCCATCTTTGCTATTTGCAACACTAACCGGATACGTGATAGGCCTTGCCACCATGACGCGCCCAACCGAGGCTATTATGCTATTCATTCCGCTGATGTGGAACACGCATACAAGGGAGGCAGCAAATGCAAAATGGACAATAGTGAAAAACAACCGTAGCCACCTGACAGGCGCGATGGCAGGTGGCCTGCTAGGTATACTGCCTCAGCTACTGTATTGGAAAAACACAACAGGTTCCTTCATGTTTGATGTGGGCAGTAAGTGGGATTTTCTGAATCCTCATTTCCGCGTGTTGTTCGGCTGGGAAAAGGGGTGGTTCATCTACACACCGGTAACTCTGCTTTTTATTGCAGGCATGTTCTTTGTCAAAAGATTCCCTTTCCGGAAGTCGGTATTGTGGTTTTGTCTTCTGAACATCTACATCATCATAGGGTGGCACGAATGGCGCTATGGTGGCAGCTATTCAACACGCGCGCTGGTGCAGAGTTATGCGGTGTTTGCGCTACCGCTTGCTGCTATTACAGACAAACTGATGCAACAACGATACCGTGGTTTGTTTTTCGGGGCAGGCTTGTACCTCATAGCTGTTAACTTCTTTCAGATAGGCCAGTACAATGCCACCATACTTCACTACGACGACATGAATCGCCGGTACTATGGAGCGATCTACCTGAACCCCCACCCTACGCCGGCAGACATGAGCCTGCTGGACAATGATGAAATTGTGAAGAACGAAAAAGACTATAAAAAAACAATTCTATTCCGCAGCGAGATAGAAAAACAAATCGCCTTTGCCGGCGGTGGCAACGACACCATAGCTGTGGTGCGACTGCAACAAATACCTTATGCGGAAATGATAGTAAAAGTTGAAGCATCATTGTTTGCACCCGGCCACCTTTGGCAAAGCTACCTGCATACTGAATTGACGATGAAGGGTTCGGTGAGGCGAAACAGGATACGCTTATTCAGCCCCATCAGCAAAGACAGCTTAACGAACGAATACACGTCCTTTATGAAAATACCTATCAAGGCTGATAATGGTGCGATCAAAGTCTCTATTTCATCATCGTCAGACTTCAAGGGAACTGTAAAAAGTTTACGTGTGAGCCTGCTGCAGCAAAAACACTAGTGCATCCTATCCCCACGGGGCACCAACTGCTGCAACACACCTTCTTCAATCTTCAACCATTGCTGCCATGCATCGCGTACTTTGGCAGCATCGAAATACTGTGTAGCCAGATCTATGAACAATCGGTAATGACCTGCTTCTGACACCATGAATTTGTGGTAAAACTTCCTGAGCGCTTCCTCTTCCAGGTTCTCTGATAACAACCTGAAACGCTCACAGCTACGCGCTTCAATCAGTGCACATATCATGAGCTTGTGCAGCAGCTTGTCTTCACCGTGCACATTCTTTGGTTCATTTGCCAGAAGCAGGTTCACGTACTCATCCTTTCGCTGCTTGCCAAGCACAAATCCACGCTTTTTCATTTCGGCCCACACCATTCTAAAATGCCCCCACTCCTCCGTAACAATCGGAGACAGCGCATTCACAAGATCTTCCCTATCGGCATAGCGCTGAATAAGTGTAATGCATTGTGTAGCCGCCTTTTGTTCACAAAAGGCATGATCAGTAAGTATTTCTTCCAGCGACACCGATGCCAGGTCGGCCCATCGTGGATCGGTAGGCATTTTTAGCCCGAGTATTGAATTATCTGCGGTGCTCATTCCTCTCTATTGTTCTATTTCGTCAATTCTTCTTTTATCTGCTCTGTAAGGCGCTCCGCCCATATCGCGTATTCCTTGCCCGATGGGTGCAACTCATCTGCAACAAGGTACGCAGCATCACTGCCGTGTACTCTTGTACTATCTGTAATGTCGAGATGATGACAACCATTTGACAACGCAATTCGACGACACGATGCGTTGTAAGCATCTATCTCGCTTGCCACTTTTGCTCGGTCTCTGTCGACTGCAAACGGCGTTACGCCCCAATCGGGTATTGACAATACAAAGACACGATTTGTTGCACCACCTGCAAAAGCGATGGCTGTGTTGAGCAGTTGAAGAAACTCCTCTTCATAATTTTCTACACTACGCCCACGGTACTGATTATTAACGCCAATAAGCAGTGTCACAAATGAGAAGGTCTCGGGTATGTTATGTTCCCTTATTGATGCCGCCAATTCATCGGTGGTCCATCCGGTGGTTGCTATGATAACAGGATCAGTCACCTCGATGCCTGATAAACGCAGCAGCCGTGTGGTCTGATTCGGGAAATTATCCGCAGCGGGCACTTGCTCTCCAATAGTGTAAGAATCGCCCAGAGCTAAATAAGTGTACATTCTTTCTCTCCTCTTTTATTGTGAAAACCTTTACGAGCAGGGCATTACAGCTTCCTGTGTTCCTTAAATTCTTTGTTACGATCGAACAGGTAACGATAGGTAATAAGCTTGCGCGAGCGCTTCGTTCCAAGGCTCTCGGCTATGTTGATCATCTTCGGATTGAAGTCTCCGATCCACTGCATCTCGTAATCGGTGTACTTCCCCATTGGCTGAATAACATTGGCACCTGATACGATCAGAAAGCCGTCTATTCCCTTGCCCTGATATTCGGGGATAACACCAAAAATGATGCCCACGAAACGATTGCATTTACCAAATTGTTTCAGCAGCAAAAACTGAATTTTCTGCAGCAGACCGAACTTACCGTTCAAATGTTTGAAGTACTGATTCAGATCGGGCAAATTGACCCACATTGCAATCGGCTCCTCCTTGTGGTACACAAACCAAACCAAGTCCTCGTCCATCACGGGTTTCATGGTCTTAAACAGCTTCAGCACTGCCTTTTCCTCCATCTCCTTTCCGCCTCCATGACCTGCCCATGCTTTGTTATAGATGTAGGCAAAATCATGTGCATACTTATCCAGTCTGTTCTTTTCTATTCGCCTTGCAGAATACTCCGGGTTGGCAGCATATGCCGCATGTCGCTCGTAGAATTTCTCCTGTAAACGCGCCTGTACCTGCAGCGAAAAACATATCTGGTTGAAGTATGTCCTGAAGCCATACTTTTCAAACATTTCAGCATAATAAGGCGGGTTGTAGGTCATGCCATACAGTGGAGGATAGAATCCCTCAACCAATAGCCCCCACCACTTGTCGCGCTCGCCAAAATTGATAGGTCCATCCATTGCTTCCATACCCCTTTCTCTGAGCCATTCTCTGCAATGGTCGAACATGAAAGCGGCATGTTCGTAGTTGTTATCGCATTCAAAAAAGCCTATACCACCGGTTGGCTGTTCCTGCTTGTATTGTCTGTTCACAAATGCGGCAATGCGCCCCACCACCCTATCATTCTCATCTTTCAACAACCATCTTTTACATTCACCACGCTTAAAGAACTTGTTCTTTTCCACGTCAAACACCTCCTCAATATCCTTATCCAACGGACGTATCCAATTGGGGTCGTTGGCATAAAGGTCCACCGCAAGTTGAATAAAGGCCTTTTTGTCGGTGGCTGTCTGCACTTCGTGCATTCGCATAGGTACTATTCTTTTAGGTTTGCTAAGGTAATGCGATTGAGGGAAAAGTCGGTTCAATGTTGGCCGGACAGAAAAAACGAGTTCATTAAAATATTTTCTATTTACATTTTATATTTTCTATTTCATAGAATATATTCAATCAATGTGCTACCCGTTATGTCATGTTTTGTCAAAAAAATGTGGCATAATTTCCACACATTATAAGTTGGTAGATTGAAAAATTGTGTAGAAATTTACTCATATACACAAAACATGACCAGTAATTCGATGAAAAAATACTGATGATCCTTGTCTCTGTTATACTGGCAAAAATAAAGCCTGGCGCGGTTTGAGACAGTGATACAAAAGCATTTCTTAGTGATTGAATGGTTTTAAAAAACGAAGCGTATGGAATTTAAGAAATTAGCATCAATGAACATTGCCATCATCGGCAACACAGACATCGCGGTTTGGTATGCAAAAGCATTTGCCGCCTCAGATCACGAAGTATATATGGCAACTCAGTCTGGCGATGTGGCCGGAGCTGGCGTACCGGACGTAGAGGGTATAAATGCTTGTACTATTTCGCAGGCCGCGGCTATAGCAGACCTCATAATTATTGCTACAGAACCTAAAGATGTGCGCGAAGCGGCATATTGGCTGGAAGACGTGCGCAAAAAGGTGATCATTGATGTAACGTCGAACGTGATGGTACCTGAACATGAAAAAGTATCAACTACATGTGCCATCACTACCATAACAGGCTCTGCCCACGTTGTCAAGATGTTCAATACTGCGGGCTATACGCAAATGCTGACGCCAATTTTCGGCGGACAGGTGCCAGAGCTGCTGATACTAAGCGACAGTCTTAAGGGCAAGGAAATAACTAAGATTATGGCCATAGAGATCGGCCTCACCAAATTCCATGATTTTGGCGGCACGCAGAACATTCCCCTATTTGCGGAAATGACAACCGCATGGAGGGCACTAAGGCACAATTACACAAAGGTGAAATTACTTGCAGCGAAAAAATAGAATCTATTTCAGCTTTACCTGTGCAGATTGAATGATCTGCAGGTCACCTGTCTTTGTAGAATTGATGAACGCTATTATACGGCACTTGCCGGGATCGAGCACCTTAGTCAGTTTGTATTTGAAGTTCTTGATGAAGGCCCTTCCTGGTTCTTTTATCGGAACCGACGTTAGTATCGGATCTCCGAATGGTGCACTTGTCACCATTCCACGAAAAACGTTGGTAAATACATACGCTTCATCAAAGCCGGGATGTACAGGATGGGTGCTCGGATATTCCTGCTTATCAATCATACTATCCTCTACCACTACAATAGAAATGTTGTGAGGAAAATCAACTTTGCTCGTGTACACCAGTGTTGCACGGATAGAAGCGATAGAATCTGTGGTATTGTATTCGCTTTCTATTTTTAGGTTTACTGGAGATGGCACATTGAGACGTGCCTCAATAGTACTTGACCATACACTCCTATCAAGTTTTATAGAACCACCGTTTGCAACACGCTCCACTCCACCGGCAGGTATCGCACTTACACCGGAATAAATGTCGGTTGCAATGAGCTTTGCCTGAGGGTGGCGGAAGTCGTATTTAGCATCATGTGGCGGACGAGTCTGTGTGATCCCTTCGAAGTAAAGACCAATAACATTGATGCGGCCGGGCTCATGACTATTCTTTATCTCGGTCAGCAATTCATGCGCGGCAGGGCAGTTGCTGCAACTCTGTCCCGTGAACTCCTCCACAAGAACGTTGTGCTTTTCGGCTGCCGGCACGGTGGGCAATACAAAGGTTGTGTCTTGCGCAATAGGCTCTCCAAAATTAATTACAGGTGCCTTTTCCTCGCATGAAGCAAGCAGAACAATAAATGATGCTGCAAAAAGTACTTTTCTCATAAAACCTAAATGATAGACGAATTTAAGAAGAAAACGACATTCAAAAACCTATGGACATCAGTCTCTTACATTTCGGTGACCGTCGCAGGTGCATCGTAATGACTGCTGTTAAGCTCAGGATTAGCGCGCTCAGCAGCTTCAATATCAACAAACGAAGACAATGTCTCGCCGCGGTTCTTACGCACAGCAACTGTATGTTCGAAATGAGCTGATGGCTTCCCATCTCTGGTAACAACCGTCCAACCGTCGTCCAGCGTGTATACTTCACGTGTCCCAAGATTGATCATTGGCTCGATAGCGAGCACCATACCTTCTTTAAGACGTTTTCCGTCGCCTCTGCGGCCGTAATTCGGCACCTGAGGGTCTTCGTGCAGCTTCTTACCAATACCGTGCCCTACGAGATCTCTCACCACACCGTATGGATGTACTTTCGAGCAGTATTGCTCAATGGCGAAGGAGATATCGCCAACACGGTTATTCTCGTGGGCCTGTTCAGCGCCTTTAAATACTGAATCACGGGTCACACGCAGCAGCTGAAGCACTTCGGGCTGCACGTTACCAATGGCAAATGTATATGCAGAATCACCATGATATCCGTTCATATACACACCGCAGTCAACAGATATAATATCTCCGTCTTTCAATTCGTAAGCACCGGGAAATCCATGTACCACCACTTCGTTCACTGAGATACACAGTGTATACCTGAAACCATTATAGCCTTTAAATGACGGTACTCCGCCATTGTCCCGTATAAAAGTCTCGGCCATTTTATCAATAGATAGGGTGTTAATACCGGCTCTGAGCATTTTTGCTACCTCAGTGTGCGTGGCAGATACAAGCAATGCACTCTTGCGCATTACTTCTATCTCCTGGTTTGTCTTTATATGGATCATGATTCAAAAAAAAGGCCTGTCGAATAGACAGGCCGTAAAGATATGGAAAAGAATTTTGTGCCTGCTTAAGCCGATACGCTCCTTGACGGTGTAGTTCCGCCGGTAGTACCAGATACTGTGCGACCCGTGATACGACCTGTCTTCATCAGACCATCGTAGTGGTTCATCAACAAATAGCTTTCCACCTGCTGCAGTGTATCGAGGATAACACCTACACCAATGAGCATTGATGTACCACCGAAGAACGAAGCGAAACCGCTTGTAACGCCCATGAGTGACGCCAGACCCGGAAGGATACCTGCTATTGCCAGGAACACAGCACCCGGAAGAGTGATACGGTCCATGATGGTAGCAATGTAGTTGGCAGTGTCTTCACCCGGCTTAACACCCGGAATGAAACTGTTGTTACGCTTCAGGTTATCTGCCATTTCAGTAGGATTGAAGATAAGCGCCGTGTAGAAGTACGTGAACGCTATCACCATTACTGCATAAATCAGATTGTATAGGAGCGTAGTGTTGTCAGACATTGCCTTCAGGAAGCCACTCGCACTTTCGTTGGTAGTGAAACCAGTGAAGATAGTAGGGATAAACATCATTGCCTGAGCAAAGATGATCGGCATCACACCGGCAGAATTCACTTTCAAAGGAATGAAATCACGAGATCCGCTCACTTCCTTAGCTGCATTCGTGCTACCGATGATACGGCGAGCGTAGTTAAGCGGTATTTTACGAACACCTTGTGTAAGAAGGATAAGTCCGATAATAACAGCAATGAAAATAGCTATCTCAATGAGGAAGATGAGGAGTCCACCGCCACCACCTTCGTTCTTGAAGCTGAGTTCCTGAACGATAGAGTGAGGGAAACGAGCTAGGATACCCACCATGATGATAAGTGAAGTACCATTACCTATACCACGATCGGTGATCTTTTCACCCATCCACATTACGAACAATGTGCCGGCAGTAAGCACTATCACAGTTGATAGCCAAAACATAAACACGCTGAATTCAGGCGCAAGAGATGAAGCGTATTGCGGAGAACGCAGATAAGCCACATACGCACTGGCCTGGAAAGCAGTAACGATCACTGTGAGGTAACGAGTATAAGAATTGATCTTGCGACGGCCACTGTCTTCTTTCTGCATTTTAGCGACCTGTGGGATTACGATACCCGCAAGCTGCATGAAGATAGAAGCAGAGATATATGGCATTACACCAAGTGCAAAGATAGAAGCACGACTGAACGCACCACCTGCAAACATGTTAAGGAT
The DNA here is from genome assembly GCA_964652995.1 of uncultured Flavipsychrobacter sp. GTDB lineage: Bacteria > Bacteroidota > Bacteroidia > Chitinophagales > Chitinophagaceae > Nemorincola. Next base: position 33,398 of record CAZZCR010000040.1, read on the forward strand.
ACCCAAAATACCACCGGGACCGCCATCGTCAGCAAGCTTAGAGGGGTTGATACCTGGAAGGGCAATGTAACAACCAACACGATAAACCAAAACAAGCACTATTGTGTAAACAATACGCTTGCGCAGTTCGTCAATGCTCCAGATATTTTTAAGTTTATCAATAAATTTCTTCACTGTAACTGATATTGATCAAAAAATGAAATGCGAATAAACGATAAAAGACGCATTTAACCAAAAAATGCGTCTTATTATCTTAAAGAATTTCTATGGTACCTCCTGCGGCTACTATAGCTTCTTTGGCTTTTGCGCTGGCCGCGTTCACCTTGAAAGCTATTTTAGATTTCACCTCACCGCTTCCAAGGATCTTTACCAGATCTGTGCGGTTGATGAGGCCATTTATATACAGAAGATCCGGAGTGAATTCGGCAAGGCTGTATTTCTCAACGAGGAAGTCAACCTGACCGATGTTGAACACTTTGTAGTCAACACGGAACGGATTCTTGAATCCGCGCTTTGGCATACGACGCTGGATCGGCATCTGGCCACCTTCATGTCCTCTTTTTGACTGGTAACCTGTTCCGGCCTGCTGTCCTTTGTTACCCCTTGTTGAGGTTCCACCGTGACCGCTACCTTCACCACGACCAATACGTTTTGTCTTTTTTACTGAACCAGCTGCTGGTTTAAGATTGTGCAGTTGCATTTGTCTACAATTTTTGAACTTGCGCGGAATGTGTAACCGCTCGCAATTCGGTTAAAAAAATTATTTTACTTCTTCTACTTTCACCAGGTGATTAACAGCTTTAACCATACCGAGGATCTGCGGAGTGGCTTCAACTTCCACTGACTGCAGCATACGGCGAAGGCCAAGAGCTTGGAGTGTGCGCTTCTGACGCTCCATGCGGTCGATACCGCTTTTCACCTGTGTAATTTTTATCTTTGACATAACGAATCGAATTCTGAATTGGAAAAAATAGGGGAACAAAACAAGACCCTAGTGGTACAGCTTTGTTCCCTGTTACAAATATTATCCGTTGAATACTTTCTTCAGGCTTACATTGCGCTGACGTGCAACCTGTACAGGCTCGCGGAGCATACCCAAAGCAGCAAATGTAGCTTTAACCACGTTGTGCGGGTTAGCCGAACCGAGCGACTTAGACAGAACGTCGGTGATACCGGCAGACTCCAGAACAGCACGCATGCTACCTCCTGCGATCACGCCAGTACCGTGAGCGGCCGGCTTTATCAACACCTTAGCAGCGCCTTCTTTTGCAAACTGCTCGTGAGGGATAGTACCATGCATTACAGGCACTTTGATGAGGTTTTTCTTAGCGTCGTCGATACCCTTGGTGATCGCCTCCTGAACTTCTTTGGCTTTTCCAAGACCATGACCTACAACACCATTGCCGTTACCTACTACCACGAGAGCAGAGAAACTGAACGCACGACCACCTTTGGTTGTCTTAACAACACGGTTGATAGCCACTACTTTTTCCTGGAGTTCCAGATCGCCGCCTTTTACGCGATTGAATTGTGTCTTCATACTATTTTTGTTAGCCGAACGGTTTCAACCGTTACACGCAATTATTTTATTTTGTTTCAGAACCGGTTTGGTCCGGTATCTATTCAGTTTAAAACCCGGAGAAATTAGAACTTCAAGCCACCTTCACGCGCGCCATCGGCAACAGCCTTAACACGACCATGATACAGATAACCACCGCGATCGAAAACACATGTAGTGATTCCTGCCGCTGTTGCCTTCTGTGCAAGCGACTTCCCAACATTCATTGAGCGCTCTACTTTTGTGCCACCAACTGCTGCGATATCCTTCTGACGGCTGTTAGCAGAGGCAAGTGTAGTTCCAGTTGCGTCATCGATCAACTGCGCGTAGATGTCGCTGTTGCTGCGGAATACAGAAAGCCTGGGCTTTTGCGCAGTTCCAGTAACCCTGGCGCGGATACGCCAACGGAGTTTCTGACGACGTAATACTTTTGGATCTTGTGCCATTTTATTTCGATTTTATTGTACGGGCTCTTCCATTTTACCGGAAGGCTACCGGAGTTTTTTGATTAATAATGTTTGATTTCCTTTAAACCGCTGATCTACTATTTACCTGCAGACTTACCAGCCTTACGACGAACAACTTCATCCATGTAACGAACACCTTTTCCTTTATACGGTTCAGGCTTACGCAGGCTACGCAGTTTGGCTGCAACCTGACCAAGCAGTTGCTTGTCGATCGATTCCAGAGAAATCGTTGGGTTTTTACCTTTTTCAGCAGTTGCTGAAGCCTTAATTTCTTTAGGCAGGTCAAAAATAATATTGTGAGAGAAACCGAGAGCGAGGTCGATCTGCTGACCGGTAACGGCAGCACGATAACCCACACCTACCAATTCCAGATCTTTCTTGAAACCATCAGTAACACCTACAACCATGTTTGCAACCAGTGAACGGTACAAACCGTGCAGTGCACGATGACGGATCTGATCTGTAGGACGCTCAACAACTACCTGATCACCTTCGATGCTCAGTTTGATGTCGCGATCCATCTGCTGGCGCAATTCGCCTTTAGGACCTTTTACTACTACTTCGTTTGCAGGAGTTACAGTGATCGTTACTCCCTTAGGGACACTAATTACGCGCTTACCTATACGTGACATAAAATTCTATTTTTGTTTTGATTTTTTAGAGCTGTTTTCAGTTACCGTATAGAGAACTTTATATTATCAGCTGTTATAAATAACCGGAAACCCGGAAACTTTCTTAGTAGATATTACACATTACTTCACCACCCACATTCTGTACGCGCGCTTCCTTATCGGTCATAACGCCTTTAGATGTAGAAACGATAGCTATACCCAGACCACTCTGTACCCTGCGGATATCTGATGGTTTTGCGTACTGACGAAGACCCGGACGGCTTACGCGCTCGAGCGACTTGATAGCCGGCTCCTTCGTCTGTGGATCGTACTTCAACGCGATCTTAATGACACCTTGTTTGTTATCGTCTTCGAACTTGTACTTGAGGATGTAACCTTTGTCGTACAGGATCTCTGTCATGCGCTTCTTAACGTTTGACGCAGGTATCTCTACGATACGATGACGCGCCATCTGAGCATTACGGATACGGGTAAGGAAGTCTGCTATTGGATCTGTTACCATTTTAATTTTGTGTGTTTTTTTTAAAAAATTTTGTTACGAGTATCGATTCCGTTATCGAACCGACTTTGAAACATTCACTCCTCCCGTGGGGGGAACGAAGTGGATTACCAGCTTGCCTTGCGTACGCCTGGTATCTTGCCATCAAGCGCCATATCGCGGAATATGTTGCGGCATATACCGAAGTGACGCATGTAGCCACGTGGACGGCCAGTAAGCTGGCAACGGTTCCTGAGACGAACAGACGAAGAATTCTTAGGGAGCTTGTCAAGTGCCTCAAGATTTCCTGCTGCTTTCAGTTCCGCACGTTTAGCGGCATATTTGGCTACCAGGTACTCACGTTTACGCTGGCGGGCTTTTACTGATTCTTTTGCCATAGTATTTTTATGTTTTAGCTTCTGGCGGCCTAAACCAACCGGTTGCTTTCATTTGTCTTTTTGCTAAGAAATTATTTTCCTGTCTTCTCCATGTTAGTAAATGGCATACCCATTTGCTTCAGGAGCTCGTAAGCCTCTTCGTTCGTCTTGGCAGTAGTCACGAAAGTGATGTCCATACCGCTGATGCGAGCGATCTTATCGATATTGATCTCCGGATAGATGATCTGCTCAGTGATACCCATTGTGTAGTTACCACGGCCATCGAATGATTTCTCATTCACGCCTTTGAAGTCACGTACACGCGGCAGAGAAACAGAGATCAAACGATCCAGGAATTCGTACATCTTCACATGACGAAGCGTAACGCGACAGCCGATTGGCATGTTCTTACGCAACTTGAAGTTTGAAATGTCCTTTTTAGACATTGTCGGTACTGCTTTCTGGCCGGTGATCGTTGTCATTTCATTCACCGCCTCGTCTATCATCTTTTTGTCAGATGTAGAACCTTTTACGCCCTGGTTCAGGCATATTTTTACAAGACGGGGACATTCCATCACCGTTTTGTACCCGAACTTCTTCATCAGCGCGGGTGCTGCTTCCTCCCTGTACTTTTTGAGTAAGCGCGGGCTGTATGTTGCTGTCGTTGCCATTATTTAATTACTTCACCTGATTTTTTAGATACACGAACAAAACCGTTTTCCTTGCGCTCGCGGGTAATGCGGGCAGGTGCTTTCGCTTTAGCGTCCCACAGCATCACGTTAGAGATCGCGATCGGAGCTTCTTCGTTAACAATGCCACCCTGCGGGTTCTGCGCATTTGGCTTCAGGTGCTTGGTCACCATCTTAACACCTTCAACAAGCACGCGGCCTTCTGAAGGATAAACGGCCAGCACTGTACGTGGCTGTGTGCGGTTTTTGTCATCACCCGCGATCACTACTACGCTGTCGCCTTTCTTAATATTGAACTTTGGTTTGAATCTCTTGTTCACTGCTTTAAATTTTGTGTTACTCCCCACCCGAATTCTCAAACGGGCTGCAAAGGTATAACAATTTTACAATACTTCCGGTGCGAGGGAAACAATTTTCATGTATCCTTTATCACGCAATTCACGGGCTACCGGGCCGAATATACGTGTACCCCTTGGGTCGTCTGAGTTGTTCAGCAGTACCACGGCATTGTCATCAAAGCTGATGTACGAGCCATCTTTACGACGGAGTTTGTTCTTGGTGCGAACGATAACCGCCTTTGAAACGGTACCCTTCTTCATACCACCACCGGGTAAGGCATCCTTTACAGTAACGACGATCTTATCGCCGATGCCTGCGTAGTCCTGACCTGAGTTGCCCAGCACGCGTATGCAAAGCACTTCTTTGGCACCACTGTTATCGGCTACGTTCAGCCGGGATTCTTGTTGTATCATCTTGGAGGTTACTTAGCTTTTTCAATAATTTCTACCAGGCGCCAGCGTTTTGTTTTGCTCAGCGGGCGTGTTTCCATAATACGAACCACATCACCTATACCGGCATTGTTCAGTTCGTCATGTGCATGGAAACTGGATGTTTTTTTAAGAAACTTACCATAAATGGGGTGTTTCACTTTACGTTCAACAGAAACAGTGATGGTTTTTTGCATCTTGCTGCTGCTTACTACCCCTATACGGGTTTTCCTGCTTTTTCTTTCGGTCGTCATAATTGACAATATAATTTATTATAAACCTAATGCTCTTTTACGCTGTTCAGTCTTAAGACGTGCGATCTGACGACGCATTGCCTTGATAGAAAGCGGATTCTCAATCGGGTTCACCGCATGGCTGAATTTAGTTTTCTTCAGGCGTACTTCCTCGTCGCTGATCTTCTCGTTCAGCGCCTCGTTGTCCAGCGCGCGGTACTCGTCCGCTTTCGCTTTTTTTGCATTTGCCATTTTTACTATTTTTTTAGTCGTAAGTCATTGGTTGAACCGACCGGCGAACCTGGATACATCCAACCCAAACCTTTATTATTTTCAAAGCCAACAAGTGGCGTATTGCTATTATGCGCCTACGTAATCGTGACGAACAACAAACTTAGTTTTGATAGGCAGTTTCTGCGCCGCCAGCTCAAGAGCTTCCTGAGCTACCTGCATCGGAACACCTTCCAGTTCAAACATGATCAAACCCGGCTTCACAACAGCAGCCCAGAACTCCAGGTTACCTTTACCTTTACCCATACGCACTTCTGCAGGCTTGCGGGTAATTGGTTTGTCAGGGAAAATGCGGATCCATACATTACCCTCACGCTTCATGTGACGGGTCATTGCCTGGCGCGCAGCTTCTATCTGGCGGTTAGTGATCCACTTTGGCTCAAGTGCTTTCAGGCCGAAAGATCCGAAGGCGATAGTTGCACCACGCTGTGCGTTACCCCTGATCCTGCCTTTATGCGCTTTACGATGTTTAGTCTTTTTTGGTTGTAACATTGTTACATTTTTTATTAAAGTCCCCTATTAATATTATTATCTGCGACCGCCAGCTGCTCCGGCACCACCGCGACGCTCTCCGCCTCCGCGACGTTCGCCTCCGCGCTCGCCACCACGACGATCACCACGATCTCCACCGCGACGATCACCACGATCTCCGCGACCTTCACCACCCTGGAAGCCACCTGTAGGGCGATTTCCGCGGTTGTCAGAATTTGCTGAGAAGTTAGGATTCAGGTCACGCTTGCCCAGAACCTCACCTTTACATATCCAGATCTTCAGACCGATCTTACCATATACAGTCATTGCATAGGTAGAAGCGTAGTCGATATCCATACGGTATGTATGAAGTGGCGTACGGCCTTGTTTGAATTCTTCGCTACGGGCGATCTCTGCACCATTCAGACGGCCACCGGCTTTGATCTTGATACCTTCTGCACCCATGCGCATAGCAGTAGAGATAGCCATTTTGATAGCACGTTTGTAGCTAACACGGCCTTCGATCTGACGGGCGATTGTCTCACCTACGATCATAGAGTCCAGTTCCGGACGGCGGATCTCCATAATGTTGATCTGCACATCGTCCTTCTTGGTAAGCTTCTTCAGCTCCTCTTTGATACGGTCAACCTCAGTACCGCCTTTACCTATGATGATACCAGGCTTTGATGTGTGAATGGTAACGATCAGCTTACCCAGTGTGCGCTCAATAACGATGCGGGAAATTCCGCCTTTGTTGATACGCGCATTGAGGTAGTTGCGGATCTTGTGGTCTTCAACCAGCTTTGCGCCGAAGTCCTTCTTTTCGCCATACCACATTGAGTCCCATCCGCGGATGATGCCCAACCTGTTACCTATAGGATTACATTTTTGACCCATTACGTTGATTATTAAACTTGAATATTTTAGTTACCTGAGTTTTCGTTTACGTTTACTGCTACCGGGTTGCGGCTGTCCACAGCAATTGTGATGTGGTTGCTGCGCTTGCGCACACGGTATGCACGACCCTGTGGTGCAGGACGCATGCGCTTCAGCATACGACCTCCGTCTACGAATATCGTTTTAACATACAGATTCGCATCAGCTACGTCTACACCTTCGTTCTTCACCCTCCAGTTAGCAATAGCGCTAACCAGCAGTTTTTCCATCGGGATCGAATTGTGCTTTGGGCTGAACTTCAATGTGTTCAGAGCCTTTTCAACGTCCATTCCACGAACCAGATCTGCAAGCAGACGCATTTTGCGCGGAGACGTCGGGTAATTTCTTAAACGGGCAACAGCTTCCATTTTTATTGTTTTTTATTGACCACCAAAGGCCAACGAATTTGTTCTAACTAGTTTATGTTTCCTTTTACTGATCCCCTGCGGGAACAACACCATTACTTCTGGCCGCTGTGACCTTTGAAGTTACGGGTAGGTGAAAATTCACCCAACTTATGACCTACCATGTACTCAGTTACATACACCGGTATGAATTTGTTGCCATTATGTACAGCAAACGTCTGACCCACGAAATCGGGGGTGATGGTGCTGCGGCGACTCCAGGTCTTAATTACACCTCTTTTAGTCTTACCTTCTACCATAGCGTCAACCTTCTTGCTGAGGTTAGCATCTACATAAGGTCCTTTTCTTATTGAACGAGCCATTTTCTTGACTTTTATTTTTAATCCCCTTTGGGGGAACTTTTAAACCGATTAGTTTTTCCCTTTGGCCGACAGACTATTTATTAGCCAGTTTCTTACCGTTCTTGCGCTGGATGATAAGCTTGTTAGAAGCCTTAGTCCTGCTACGAGTGATCTCACCTTTAGCGTATTTACCTTTACGGCTACGTGGGTGACCACCAGAAGAACGACCTTCACCACCACCCATCGGGTGATCGACAGGGTTCATCGCAACACCACGGTTGCGTGGTTTGATGCCTTTCCAACGGTTACGACCTGCCTTACCCATTGACTGGAGTGCGTGATCGCTGTTTGATACGATACCTACAGTTGCAACGCATGTGCTCAATACTTTACGGAGCTCACCGCTAGGCATTTTCAGTACGCAGTATTTTTCCTCTTTCGCGTTCAGCTGAGCGTAAGTACCTGCTGAGCGTGCCAGCGCACCACCACGACCAGGCTGAAGTTCAATGTTGTGAACAACTGTACCAAGTGGCATGTTCTTCAAAGGAAGAGCATTACCAACCTCAGGAGCAGCATCAGCACCACTTACTACTACGGTACCTACCTGAAGACCCTGTGGAGCAATGATGTAACGCTTCTCACCATCGGCGTATGAAAGCAACGCGATGAATGCGGTACGATTCGGATCATACTCAATAGACTTAACTGTTGCGTTGATACCGTTTTTGTTACGTTTGAAGTCGATGATACGGTACTTGGTTTTGTTCCCACCACCAATGTAGCGCATTGCACGACGGCCCTGAACGTTACGGCCACCTGTGCCTGACTGTGCCTCCAGAAGGCTCTTCTCAGGTACGTTGGTAGTAACCTCCGCATAAGCGTTACCTATCCTCCAGCGGGTTCCGGCTGTGACCGGTTTGTATTTACGTAATGCCATTTTTATTCTTGATTTACGGCCCGACGAGCAAGCCTTTTAACCATTTAACTAATTTTCTTATCGTTTCTTATGCAGTGAACAGATCGATCGTTTCACCTTCAGCCAGTGTAACCACTGCTTTTTTGTATGATGGCTTGCGGCCTGTAAGCAAACCCGCTTTAGTGAAGCGAGATTTGTTTTTGGCAGGAACCACGATAGTGTTTACGTCTGCTACGCGCACACCATAGAAGCTCTCAACAGCCTTCTTTATTTCCAGTTTGTTGGCACTATGTCCTACAACGAATGTGTAGCGGCCACTGCGCTCCATTTGGAGATTTACCTTTTCGGTGATCACCGGCCTTACCAACACGTCTGATGCTTTCATCTTGTTTAAACTTTTTATGTTGTTAGTCCTAAGCCCCCGGACGAATGCCCGAAAACTTGTCTTTTATACTTTGTTCGCCTTACGGCAATTCTGCTCAATTACGCTTCAGCAGGTTCTTCGCTGAACATTTTCGCTGCACTTTCAGTGAAGATCAGCACATTCGCATTTGTAATGTCGTATGTGTTGAGGTCGCTGAGGACAACAGTTTTGTTCGAAGAGATGTTACGACCGCTGAGGTATACGTTAGTATTGTACTCTGGGAGAACGATCATAGACTTCCTGCTTTCGCCGCGCAGAGATTCCAGCATAGACGCGAAATCTTTTGTTTTCGGAGTTGCAACGTCGAGGTCTTCAACCACAACGATCTTGTTCTCACGAGCTTTGTACACGAGTGCAGATATCTTAGCGAGATCCTTCACCTTACGGTTCAGCTTGAAGCCGTATGCGTGTGGAACTGGACCGTTAACGGCACCACCACCTTTATACAACGGGTTACGGATGTTACCTTTACGGGAACCACCTGTACCCTTCTGCTTGTGAAGCTTCTTTGAAGAACCCTGCACTTCAGCACGTGTCTTCGATTTGTGGGTACCCTGGCGCTGTGCAGCGAGATATTGTTTTACCGCGAGGTAGATACAATGATCGTTAGGTTCCGCACCGAAAATTTCGTCAGGAAGTTCTACTGAACGGCCTGTTTTTACACCTTTGCTATTTAAAACGTCAACTTGCATGACTTAATTAATTCTGAATTAAAACAATAGATCCGTTATGTCCGGGAACTGAACCACTAATCAAAATGTAGTTCTTATCGGCGAATACTTTTACAACGCGAAGTGCTTTGATCTTTACGCGATCGTTACCCATGCGACCAGCCATGCGCATTCCTTTGAATACACGGCTAGGGTAAGACGAGCCACCCACCGAACCCGGTGCGCGCTGACGGTCATGCTGGCCGTGGGTAGCTTCACCCACACCGCTAAAACCATGGCGACGAACAACACCCTGGAAACCTTTACCTTTCGAAGTGCCTATAACACTTACTTTTTCACCTTCGGTAAATATTTCACAGGTGATGCTTTCACCTACATTCTTATCAATGGAACAATTGCGAATTTCTTTTACAACACTCTTGGGAGTAGTGTTAGCCTTGGCGAAGTGATTGAGGAGTGCCGCAGGCGTATTTTTTTCTTTAGCCTCGCCATATGCTATCTGCAGCGAGTCGTAACCGTCGGTATCTACGGTCTTCTTTTGAGTAACCACACAAGGTCCAGCTTCGATAATGGTGCAGGCTGTCTGCTTACCATTAGGCTCAAAAATGCTGGTCATACCGATTTTTTTACCAATAATACCTTTCATTATTATTATATTTTAGCTAAGCGCCCGGGTCCGAAATTGTGTGGTCCGGGATTAGCTGTTTTTCAATTTTTTTAAAGAACTGTTTAAAACGTCAGGCGTTGCCGCCATTCGTCTCATCAAGCTTTGATTTCTACTTCCACTCCGCTTGGCAGATCGAGCTTTGATAAAGCATCAACTGTACGTGAAGAAGACGTGTAGATATCCAGTAGACGCTTGTGCGTGCAAAGCTGGAACTGCTCGCGTGCTTTCTTGTTTACGTGCGGTGAACGCAGAACTGTAAAGATCTTCTTCTCTGTGGGCAAAGGAATAGGGCCTGTAACCACTGCTCCTGTATTGCGCACCGTCTTAACGATTTTATCAGCTGATTTATCAACCAGATTGTGGTCGTAAGATTTTAGCTTTATTCTGATACGCTGTGACATACTTATAAATATCTTCTTCCCTTTAAAAATTTGGGACTGCAAAGGTAAGCAACATTTTCAATTACCAAAATATTTTTTGATTTTTTTTCCTAAATCGTTGCCTGCCAACCGCGGGTAAAGGCTTCCTTTTACCCATGCAATGTCCGCTGAGGGGCGCAAAGGTAATGTATACACGCGTAAAAACACTCGTTAAATTATAGAATAATGTAGTATGTCTGCCGCTTAGACACGTGCTACAACCTGAGAAGGGGCACAATTACGAAATATATTTCGTTACTTTTACGAAACAAAATCTATCAGAACACCGAAAAATCTACCAAAATTGAAGAAAGCACTACAAATTGTCGCTGCAACAGCCCTGATATTTACCGGCACTGCGGCCAACGCTCAGTACATCATGCACGTTGCCGGTGCCAACAAACCCGGGCATACCGGCGACAACGGCCCGGCACGCTACGCCCTGCTGCGCTCCCCTTCAGATATCTGCAAAGACAAACAGAAGAACCTGTATATTGCTGACGGCGGCCCAATGGGCTACGTGAACGATGCCTGTATTCGTCGCATAGACGCTGTTACGGGTGTTATCACAACTATAGCCGGTGTTATCAATGTTCCCGATTCGCCGGGCAACACAGCCGACAACATTTCAGCACTGGCAGCCAAGCTGGGTGGCTGCGCCGCAATTTGCTTCGATACCGCTCAGAATCTGCTGATTGCCGATGGGATAGGCAGCATCCGAAAGGTGGATATGAAGACCGGCATCATTACCACCATAGCCGGCAACCGCACCAAAACAGGATATGCCGGCGACAATGGCCCTGCAACCGGAGCACTGCTAAACGGCCCTTGCGATATTGTTACCGACGCATTGAACAACATTTATATCGCCGACCGCAACAACCATGTAATACGTAAGGTGATCGGCGCTACAGGAAATATCATCACTATTGCAGGCCGCAACGCCAAAGGTTATAGTGGCGATGGCGGTGTAGCCTCCAATGCGAAATTCAACCACCCTTCAGGACTATTTCTGGATGATGGTAACAATCTTTTCATTGCCGACTATGACAACAACTGCGTACGGCGAGTTTCTTCTTCAGGCATCATTACTACTGTGGCCGGAAACGGCGCTCCGGGCTTCAGCGGAGACGGCGGAAAGGCCGATACGGCACGTCTGGCGCAGCCAATGCGCGTAGCCAAAGACAATGATGGCAACCTCTACATTTCCGATGTAGCCAATCAGCGCATACGCAAGGTGGCCAATGGCACCAACATCATCACCACCTATGCCGGCGACGGTAAAAACATCCCTTATGTGGACAGTAAGGGTGATGATGGCGCAGCTTTGTCAGCAAGCATACTTCCATATGGTCTTGAGTTTGACGAATGTGGTAACCTGTATGTTGGAAGCCCGCTATACAGTGTGCGTGTTATTACGCCTGCCAAGCCGCTTTCGGGCGTGTTGTGCGGCGCGTTAGTCAATAGTGTCAACGATATCAGCAATGATGCGTTAGCTGCTCCGCAGATCTCACCAAACCCGACCAACGGCACTTTTAACGTGAATTTGACGTCGAACGTGAACGAAGATGTTCAGATCACGGTGAGCGACATCACAGGACGCACAGTTTATACAGGAACGGGTCGTACAAATCAATCAACAGAGGTGACACTGCCTGTGCCGGCGGGCCTCTACATTGTTATTGTGGCCACAAGCCACGGACATTCAGCAGCAAAACTCATGGTCAACTAAATCCGATACTATTTTGTTTTGGCGCCCCTGCACCCACCGTGCGGGGGCGCCTTGTTTTAGACCATTACGCCTCGGGCGAATTAATTGTGGGAAGGGTCAATAATTTACTTTTTGCTCCCCGACAGGATGAGCACACAAGACAACGATGCTGCACTGACTGCCCTATTTGAGAGGAGAAGAATATCCCTCCTCATTCCCCGCAACATGTTCTATCGTACTACACAAAACGCACTGTCATAGATTTTCTTTTTGCCCCGTTGCCTTCCCGGTTGTAAATTGTATCGATGTTGCAGGAAATGAGGCTAAAAGGTAGGTGCGGTGATTTTATTGTATTGCTGGCAGTTGCCCCAAAAGCATTCAGAATGAGTAAAAACGATGGGAGTTTTTCGGGAGTTTTTCGGGAAGCAAACTACCCGCTTGCTCCCCACATACACATTGACAATCAATAAGATAGACAAAAAATATGCGAAAACTGAAAATTGCGGATTCGGGAGAAATTATGCGGTTCTTTATCCGGTATCCGGTATAGGGCATCCATCATTAACGACCTCGATATTAGGCCGGACACCTGGATGGCCATTTGACTAAAACAACAATCGGGCATGTCGCCACGCTCATCGGGTGGCATCCAAAGAAAGCATCGGGTGAAATTACACTCGCCCCCCCCAATTATTCTGCTTGACCCACCACAACCCCGATCAGGGGAAATATGGGTGATTTTTACGGGAAATCGCGATAATTCGGTGCGATACAGCTATTTTTGCCGCCAAATATCTTATAATTTATGAATCGAAGCGCTCTTAAAAGCCTCATATTGGGTGTGTCACTTGTGACTGCCGGTGTACAGCAGGCTGCAGCGAAAATCAATTTTACGCAATACACCATGCCAAACGGACTGCATGTGATATTGCACGAAGACCACTCCACTCCTATTGTGGCGGTTTCGGTTATGTATCACGTAGGTTCAAAGAACGAACACCCTGAGCGTACAGGTTTCGCGCACTTCTTCGAGCACTTGTTGTTTGAAGGTAGTGAAAACATCAAGCGCGGCGAGTTCATGAAACTCGTGCAGGCGGCAGGCGGACAACTGAACGCCAACACAACGCAAGACCGCACGTTCTACTATGAGGTGTTGCCAAGCAACCAGCTGGAACTGGCACTGTGGATGGAATCTGAGCGTATGCTGCAGGCCAAGATAGACATGACAGGCGTGGAGACACAACGCAGTGTGGTGAAGGAGGAAAAGAAACAACGTTACGACAACACGCCTTATGGCCAGCTCATCAACGTGATCTTTGAAAACGCCTACACTACCTACCCTTACAAATGGAGCCCGATAGGTAAGGAACAATACATTGACAAAGCCACCCTGGACGAGTTCATGTCTTTCTACAAGACGTTTTACGTGCCTAACAACGCGGTTCTGGTGATAGCCGGAGATATAGACCAGGCTAAAACCAAAGAACTGATCGCGAAATACTATGGAGAGATTCCGAAAGGCAAGGGCGCTATTCCTCGCCCTACCGAGGTAGAACCTGTGCAGAAAGCTGAGAAGCACGTAAAGTTCTACGACAACGTGCAGCTACCGGGCGTTATTCTTGCCTACCACACACCAAAACAAGGTACTCACGACTACTACGCTATACAGATGCTGACAGGTCTTATGTCAAAAGGTAAGAGCTCTCGCTTTGAGAAGGAGATCGTAGACAAGCAGGAGAAAGCACTGCAGGCCGCAGCCTTCGATCTGGGTAACGAAGAGCCGGGATTGGCTATCATGCTGGGCATCGCCAATATGGGCGTGACAGCAGACGTGCTGGAAGCATCTATGCTTGCAGAGATAGAAAAGCTCAAAAAGAACGGAGTGACCGATGAAGAATTCCAGAAACTGCAGAATCAGGCAGAAAATGACTTCATTGAGCAGAACCAGAAAGTGCTGGGTGTAGCTACCAACCTTGCTACCTACCACACATTTAACGGCAATGCAGACCTCATCAACACCGAGCTGGACAACTACAAGAAAGTAACAAAAGATGACATCAAGCGCGTAGCCAACAAGTACTTCACTAAGGAGAACAGGCTGGTTGTGCACTATCTGCCAAAATCTGAAGAGAACAAAGCAAAAGAGAGCGCCAACAATCCCAAAAGCAAATAATTCCGCATCATCGGTTACAAAAAATTATAGCAACTGCTAAAAAGACAATTAATGAAAAAGATAATAGTTTCCATTATAGCACTGGCTGCAACATTGGCTACACAAGCCCAGTCAGTGAACCGCATTATAAGGCCGCAGCCGGGTCCGGCTCCTGAAATAAGCCTCGGAAAATCCGAGAGTTTCACTCTTTCAAATGGTATGAAGGTTTTCGTGGTAGAGAACCACAAACTGCCCACAATTGAGTGCAGCATCCAGTTCGACGTTCGCCCTGAATTGGAGGGCGACATGGCTGGCTACCGCGAAATGATGTCGGAACTCCTGATGGCCGGCACCACAACACGCAGCAAAGACAAACTGAATGAAGAGATAGACCGCATGGGTGCAGGCATCTCTGTGTCTAGCGAAGGCATGAATGCGGGCGGTCTTAAAAAATATCAGGACAAGATCATGGAACTGATGGCTGACATAGCCATGAATGACCAGATCACTCAGGACGAGCTGGACAAGACCAAGAAGAAAATGCTCTCGAACATCGAGACCCAGAAGAACCAGCCTGATGCACTGGTGAACAA
>CAZZCR010000041.1:0-48335 GCA_964652995.1 uncultured Flavipsychrobacter sp.
GGAGTGCAAATATAGAGCACCTTTCTGACTCAGCAAAATCATTTTCAGATTTATTCTCAAAATCGAGCATCAACACTCGTCCATATTCATCTGCAATATCTTGCGAAAGCCGCTTTAGTAAAGGGATACAGAATACGCTCACAATATTGACACCGCTCCAAAATAATTTCAAAATTCATGGAGCACACCACGTAAATCATTCATTTTACAGCTTAAACAGACGTTTACTATGCGTCATTTATCACACACACTACCCTATTCCCTATCATTCCTCTGGAAAGTTATAATGTACTCCTTTGTCCGCAATGTAGGCTCCGATGCGTAAATAAGACAGTGCGGCTGCATCATCCGCTTCGCTTACTATTATAATAACCTCAAACTCCGATCCCTCGTGATCCGCAATAAGCGCAGCCGCATCCGCACCAGCTACACACCTAGAAAAGAACTCCTCGCATTGCGCAGCACCAAAGGGTGCCACCAGCACACGCTCAGCCATCAATAATCTGCCTTCAAAATGAAACTCGGTATCTATAAGGTCTTCAAAGTCTTCGCAGATCTCTTCTGCAACGCTAAAACTATATGCCATTTGTTAGAATGAATGTTACGATAAATAGAAATGGCCCGATTGAACCGGGCCACTATGCAATATAAGAGCTACATAATACTATACGGCAAACGAACTACCACACCCGCACGAACTGCTCGCATTCGGATTCTTGAAAACAAACCCACGTGCATTAAGTCCATCAGAATAGTCAACCTCCATACCCATCAGGTAGATACCATGTGCGTCTTTCATCACAACCGGTATGCCTTCGATATCGTAAGCCGTATCGTCGTCCTCAATTTTATCGAAACCCAATACATAACTGAGCCCCGAGCAGCCGCCCCCTTTCACTCCTATACGCAAATGCTGCCCGGCTTCAAACCCTGGTTCTCCCATCAATCGTTTCACTTCGGCTACCGCATTTACACTTAATCTCACCGGGGTACTTACAATAGTTTCCATCATTGGTCATTTTTCACAAAATTACGACTACCATTCAGCCCCACCAAATCCACAAACGGCAATGATCAGCAAAATCAATCCTACCATCAACACCAACAATTGGCATCCACGCCAATGCTCATAGCAAACAAATTTGCATGTATGTCTATTTCCTATTTCCACATTAGTAGTTTAATCTTACATTTGCTCCCTGAAAAAAATCAATATCCGTGACTGTAGATAGTATTATAAGCGACCTGACAGCCTCTATGCAAAGGGCCATCGCACACCTGGAGGTGGAGATCAGCAAGATCCGTGCCGGCAAAGCAACGCCACAGATTCTTGATGGCATTTTTGTTGACTATTATGGCAACGCCACTCCCATCAATCAAGTAGCCAACATAACTACCCCCGATGCCCGCACCATTTCGCTGCAACCTTGGGAAAGGAATATGCTCGGCCCTATTGAAAAAGCGATAATCGCATCAAACATCGGCCTCAACCCACAGAACGACGGCAACTATATCCGCCTTTTCCTGCCACCGCTTACCGAAGAGCGTCGTAAAGAACTGGTGAAACGCGTATATGGCGAAGGCGAACAAGCCAAGATCGCTGTGCGCAATCTGCGTCGCGACAGTATTGAGCAAGTAAAAAAACTGCAGAAAGACGGCCTTAGCGAAGACATTGCCAAAGACGCTGAAACAAGGATACAGGGTATCACCGACAAGAACATCTTAGTGGTGGACCAACACTGTAAAGAGAAAGAAAAAGATATCATGACGGTATAATGCCTCCCCCCTTATACAATACTCTATTCCCGCAAACTCATGCCCTGTGCATGAGTTTGCAGTTTTAACTCACGGTGAATGAACGAACTGCAACAACAGATACTCACACTCTTTTCAGCTCCGATCTACGCGATCCTGATTCCGCTGGAGATAATCCTCTCCAACTTCCGAAACCTTGGCTTTTATTCGCTAAAGGAATCGCTGTTAAACATTTACCTCAATCTCATCAACGCAGGCATCGATCTGCTGCTGCGTTTTCTGATCGGCCTTTCAGTTCTATACTTCTTCTATAAATACAGGATAGACCTGCACCTGCCTCCTGTAGCATATTGGGTACTTCTGTTACTCGGAGAGGATTTCATGTTCTGGCTCGAACATTTTGTCGACCATAATTGCCGGCTGTTCTGGGCGGTACATGTCACCCACCATTC
Organism: uncultured Flavipsychrobacter sp.; assembly: GCA_964652995.1. GTDB lineage: Bacteria > Bacteroidota > Bacteroidia > Chitinophagales > Chitinophagaceae > Nemorincola. The sequence goes on from CAZZCR010000041.1 coordinate 2,208, forward strand.
AAGCCCGGAATATAATCTATCCACCGGATTCCGGTCGTCTGTGTTCATGCCTGTATACAAATACTTCTATTTTGTCCCGCTCGTACTGCTGGGCTTCCACCCGTCAGATGTCATCTTCATGTACGCTATCACCCAAGTTTATGGAATTCTCGTTCACACCCAATTTATCAAAAAAGCCCCTGCATGGATTGAATACATTTTCGTCACTCCCGCATTGCACCGAGTGCATCACGCCAGCAACATTCCTTACCTGGACAAGAATATGGGCATGGTATTCATTATTTGGGACCGCCTTTTCGGCACCTATTCACCCGAGCTACCTGACGAAAAACCTCATTACGGCATCACCAAACCCATCGATCAACCGCACCACCCTATCCGCATTGTTACACATGAGTGGGAAGCACTGGCAAAAGACCTGAACAAACCTGTATCGCTAACCACGAAAATCAAATACATCTTCAACCCTCCGGGCTGGAGCCATGATGGCAGCACCAAAACATCAAGGCAACTGCAACAGGAAATAAGATTTTGACAATTGTCAATTCCCGGGAACCCACGTGTATGTAATCTTGCGCTGTAGAATCAAAACACAAGTTTATGAACACAAAAAGATCGCTGCTCTATTGGGCTCCACGTATCCTCGGCCTCTCTGCCATTGGATTTATCAGCATGTTCGCGCTCGACTCATTCGAAGCCGGCCAACCATTAACGACACAACTACTGCATTTTGCACAACACCTCACCCCCTCCTTCATTCTTCTGGCATTGCTGGCACTTGCCTGGAAATGGGAAAAGATCGGCGGCATTGTATTCATCGCCATCGGCCTCATATTCAGCCCGCTTGTGTACATGCTCAACCACGGGCGAAACCACTTCTCTGTTGCACAAAGCCTTCTGGTCGTTTTCATCATAACTGTGCCTTTCATTATCACCGGCACGCTCTTCCTGCTGAGCCACAGCAAACGCAACACCGCAACGGCCTGATGTTCGGATTGCCGCACTTATCCACACATACCCAACATGCACCACTTTCAAGTAGCTATTGCGCCCCGCAAAGGGTAAATTTGCGATGTGGCAAAAAAAGAAGTAGCGGAAACGCCCTTAATGAAGCAGCACAAGGAGATCAAATCTCGATATCCCGACGCTGTATTACTCTTTCGCGTAGGCGATTTTTACGAAACTTTCAGTGAAGACGCGCACATTGCTTCGCGCGTGTTGGGTATTACACTCACCAAGCGTTCCAATGGGGCCGCTTCCTCGGTAGACCTCGCCGGCTTTCCGCACCACTCGCTGGAAACGTACCTGCACAAACTGGTGAAAGCTGGCTACCGTGTGGCCATTTGCGACCAATTGGAAGACCCGAAACTAACTAAAGGCATTGTAAAACGCGGAGTAACAGAACTGGTAACCCCAGGCGTAGCCACCAGCGACAAACTCCTCGAAAACCGCACCAACAACTTCCTTGCTGTACTGCACCTCGCCGACTCATTATGCGGAATTGCCTTCCTCGATATCACCACCGGCGAGTTCTACACAGCGGAGGGAAATATCGAGTACATGGACAAGCTCATGCAGAGCTTCCAGCCATCTGAAGTTATATTGTCCAAATCTCAGGGCAAGCGCTTCCGCGAGCAGTTCGATACACGCGTGTACACCTTCCAACTCGACGAATGGATATTTCGCGAACAGTATGCATACGAATTGCTTTTACAACACTTCCAAACGCAATCGCTGAAAGGATTTGGCATTGAGGACATGAAAGCCGCAATAACTGCATGCGGCGTAGCCATACACTACCTCAAAGACACAGAACACGCCAACCTGCAGCACCTGAATACCCTGCAGCGGATCACCGCAACCGACTTCCTGTGGATGGACCGATTCACGATCAGGAATCTGGAGCTCATAAACAGCACCTACGAACAGGGCAGCAATTTACTACAGGCTATAGACCACACGCACACGCCTATGGGGGCACGCCTCATGAAGCGCTGGATGATATTCCCGCTTTATGACATGCACCGCATCAACCAGCGACTGGATCTTGTCAGCATGTTCCTTCTGGATCAGGACCTGAATATTTCCCTTACTAACCTGGTAAAGCAGACGGGCGACGTAGAGCGCCTTGTGGGCAAGATACCGCTGAAGAAGGCAAACCCGCGTGAGGTATTACAGCTGGCCCGCAGCCTGCACTTCATGCAGCAGTCGCGCGATATTTGCCTTTCATCGGAAAACGATGCGTTGCGGGCAATGGCTGAACCTATGCAACCGCTGGAAGAGATCAGGAAAAAGATAATTGAGACGATCAGCGAAGACGCGCCTGCCCTTGCTACAAAAGGAGGAATGATCAGAGAAGGTGTGTCTGAAGAATTAGATCACCTGCGCACCATTTCGCGCAGTGGCAAAGACTATCTGCTTCAGATCCAGCAGCAGGAGTCGCAGCGCACAGGCATCACCTCGCTGAAGATATCCTACAATAATGTGTTCGGCTACTACCTGGAGGTAACAAATTCCCACAAAGACAAAGTACCGCAAGACTGGATACGCAAGCAGACGCTTGCCAATGCGGAACGATATATCACCCCCGAATTAAAGGAATACGAAGAAAAGATACTCGGGGCCGAAGACCGTATATTGGCCATAGAAATGGACCTGTACCAGAAATTACTGGCAGCCATTGAACCGTATATCGCACCCATACAACACAACGCAAACATCACCGCACAACTCGACTGCCTGCTATGTTTCGCTTATAACGCCAAACAATACGGCTACCATCGCCCCCAACTCGTGAGCGACCCTATTCTCGACATCCGTGAAGGTCGCCACCCGGTGATTGAACAGCGTTTACCTCCCGGAGAAAGCTATATAACCAACGACATACGTCTGGACAAGACCGAACAACAGGCCATCATACTCACCGGCCCCAACATGAGTGGTAAGAGCGCATTGTTGCGCCAAACTGCCATCATCACCCTTATGGCACACATGGGTAGCTTTGTACCGGCAGCAGCTGCTACTATTGGCCTTACAGATAAGATATTTACCCGTGTTGGCGCATCCGACAACCTCAGCGGAGGCGAAAGTACGTTCATGGTAGAGATGAACGAAACCGCCAGCATCATCAACAACCTCAGCGAACGTAGCCTCGTATTGCTCGACGAGATCGGTCGGGGTACAAGCACATACGATGGTATTTCCCTTGCCTGGAGCATTGTCGAGTACCTGCACAATAGCCCTGCAAGGCCAAAGACACTATTCGCTACCCACTACCACGAGATCAACGAGCTGGAAAAACAACTCCCCCGCGTACGCAACTACCATATCACCCACAAAGAGACAGGAAATAAGGTGATCTTCCTGCGAAAGCTGGCACCCGGCGGCAGTCGCCACAGCTTCGGTATCCAGGTAGCGCGCATGGCCGGTATGCCACCAAAACTCCTCGATCGCGCCAACGAGATATTGGCACAACTGGAAGAAAAACATACCGGTACAGGAAATGCAGAAACAATACAGCAAAAAGTAAAGAACATCAAACCCGCGCCGAATTTCCAGCTCAACATTTTCGATGGTGTCACCGATGATATTCGTCGCATACAGCAATTACTGGAAGAGACCGACATCAATACACTCACTCCTGTACAGGCGCTAATGAAACTCAACGAGATGAAGGAAATTGTAAAGCAGTACTCAAAGTAGCACCTGTGATACGTTTGCGTCAAACAGTCTGGCGTGCACTGATATACCTATCCATTGCAGAATAGGCTATAATTGTACCAAAAACACCCACAACACTGCCGGCGTAGACATCCTCTACAAAGTGGGCAGTGAGATATACACGGGAGTACCCGACCGATATTGCAAGTACAAAGAAAACCAACCCAAGACTTCTGTACTTGTAGGGAAGAATCATAGACAAAAAACAGAACAACGCGAATGCACCCTCACTGTGCCCCGACGGAAAACTCTGCTCAAATAGTCGTTCCCAATGCGGCAGAATGTGCACCCACTTGGTGTGCTCAAAAAAATGCATGGGACGCGGCATGTCAAAATAGTGTTTCAGCGCATGCAGCAAAAGAAATGGCACCATTGTACATGCCAGTGCAAGTAAGAAATACTGCCTGGTCCTTCTTTCCCGGCCTAACATTGGCAACAAAAGCGCCGGCACAATAAAACCGGCAGTCCCCATGTAGGTCACATAATACATCACCTCGTTGAGCCAGGGAGAATAATTCCCGTTGATATAGGTGAACATTGCCACTTTCCCATACATGAAGTGCAGCAGCAGACCTATCACCAACCACACTGCAAAGGGGACAAGAAAAAACGGATTATATGGATGCGCCCTTAGCTCTTTCACACTTAACGGTTTTGTGCAGGCTTTATCCTCAGAAAGCTATTAAACGTCCTGAGCATCATCAGATACCATTCCTTCGCAAACAGCCTTGAATCACGACGTACGGAAAAGACCAGCCAAATTGCCAACGGCATCAAAATGAACGATGCCATCCACATGCCCAGCCACGGAGCCACTGCCTCAGACTTGGCCAGCTTTTCGCCTGAAATATTGAGAATGTGAAAGATCACAAAGAAAACTACCGCCACTACCATCGGCATACCCAGCCCGCCTTTACGGATGATAGCCCCAAGCGGCGCACCTATCAGGAACAGTAACAGACACGCAAACGACAAAGTGAACTTCCTATGGAGTTCTATTTCGTACTTCATGTAGTTCTCTGTCTGTATCTTATTGTCAAGAGCCATCACATCTATGAGCGACTTCAGGTTGCGCACATTATTCGCAAGCGATTGCGCTAACGCTGTTCGCTCACTTGCCGGCACTAGCTCCATAAACGAACTATCATACTTCCTCGGCACATACTTTCCGGCTTTCAAACCATCGGTGACAACTTCCCGCTCTTTGTTCCCCGACTGCAATGTGACGTATGGGGCAAGATATGACCCGATGGTAGCTGCCGACCGGGACTTCTGGCGCTTTAAACTATCAATACTTTCCGCCAGTTGCGCCACATTCATCATCTGGTTAGCGTTACGGAACATATCTTCATTCGAGCGGGTAAACTTCATCCCCGACAGGTCGAAAACCTTGTCCCATTCATCAAAGTGCATACGCACCTGTGTGTAGTTGTGATTGCCATTCTCATAACCCTCATTATACTGCCAGCCGTCCTTCAGTCGGAATATCAGAGATTGTTTGTCGTCAGAGGCCAGCATTTGCCCCTCCCTTGCCATCACCACTTTATTATTACCAACCATATCCGTATGATCATAGATCACAACGTCGTGGATCGTTTTCCCATCCTCGCTCTTACTGCCCACTCTTATCGAATAGCCCTGAATATCATTATTGAATTGCTCAGGCCGTATGCTCAGAGTCGGTTTCTTGTTCCGCACATCATACAAAAGTGACAGTGCTTTCAGATTGGCTACAGGTATCACATTATTGGCGAAAACAAACGCCATACAGGATATAAAGAAAACAAAGATCACTAACGGTTGCATGAACCGCAACAGCGAGATGCCCGATGACTTAATAGCAACTAACTCAAAATTCTCACCCAAATTACCAAAAGTCATAATAGATGACAACAAAACCGAAAGCGGCAATGCCAAAGGGATGAGAGCTGCCGACATATATACTAATAGCTCCACAAGAAGCAAAACCCCTACTCCCTTACCGATCATCTCATCCATGTACAGCCAAAAAAACTGCATCACAAGCACAAAAAGCGACACGAAGAACGTTACAATGAACGGCCCGATAAAGCTTCTGATGAGCAGTAAATCCAGTTTTTTGATCAATCTGTCTGGGTTGAGGGTGCAAACCTACACAAAACATCGCCTGATGCCGACGATTTGCTGGTACGATTAACGTTTTATTTCAAAAGAAAAGCCTGCATCTCTCAACGAGAAGCAAGCTCTTAAATAGTCTATCACCGGCGAGAACGCTTTAAGCCGCACCAATGCGGTGCTTCAGGTCGTGTACCTGAGAGTTCCACAAACGCTCCTGATCCTTAATATCAGCTTTGTCTGCAAAATCTGTTATACGCAATATCGTCTCGTTTGTCACCGGACTCTGCTCAATACTGAATTCAAAGAACTCGTCCTTGGCCATATGATCCCATTTATACCTGATGAACTCGTTGTCAACGTGTTCTACCATGTGTGCGGTATCTGTACTGCCGTTCCAGGTAAAGTAAAACTGAGTGTCTCGCTGATCTACTTTATCGGCAAACCACTCTTGCAAACCTACCGGGGTCGACAAAAACTCATATAAAATAGCAGGAGAGCATCGTATCGGGAACTCTACAGAGTACATTATCTTCTTTTTACTCATTGTCGTACTATCGCTTGTTGATCTGTTAGGGTGCAATAATAAAAAAATGCCGTTACAAACAAAATAATATTCGGCACAGTTTCAACTTTTTTCTCAAAACACCCGCCCACACGCACATTTTCCGTGTTAATACAATCATAATTTTTTTTGGGTTGCATTGTTCAGAACCTTAGCTTTGTGATATAATGTCAACTTTTATTGATGCCATTAGTTTTGAGTTAATTTTTTCACACCCCTCAATTCATTGCTTATGTCGATGCGTCAGCTAAAGATCACCAAATCAATTACCAACCGCGAAAGTCAGTCCCTGGAGAAATACCTGCAGGAGATTGGAAAAGTTGATCTGATAACCCCGGAAGAAGAAGTGCAACTCGCCATCCGAATCAAACAAGGCGACCAGTACGCTCTGGAAAAACTCACGAAAGCCAATTTGCGCTTTGTGGTTTCTGTTGCAAAACAATACCAGAATCAAGGTCTGTCTTTGAGCGACCTTATTAACGAAGGCAATCTGGGCCTTATTAAAGCAGCTCAGCGCTTCGACGAGACTCGAGGCTTCAAATTCATCTCCTACGCCGTTTGGTGGATTCGTCAGTCTATCCTTCAGGCTTTGGCCGAACAATCACGTATTGTCCGCCTGCCGCTGAACAAAGTGGGACTGTCAAACAAAATAAGCAAGGCATATTCCCAACTAGAACAGGAATACGAGCGCGAGCCATCTACTGAAGAACTTGCGGAACTCCTTGAGATCGGCACGGAAGAGGTAGAAACTACATTGGGCGTGGCCGCTCGTCACGTATCTGTAGATGCGCCTTTTGTCGACAGCGAAGACAATACGCTGCTGGACATTCTCGAAAATCCGAACTCCGACTCGGCCGACGCAGAATTGTACCACAGCGAATCCCTTCGTTGCGAGATCGAACGCTCACTCAGCACACTTACCGACCGCCAGCGCGATGTCATCAAGTTGTACTTCGGTATTGGTGTTGCTAACCCCATGAGTTTGGAAGACATTGGCGAGAAGTTCTCACTCACCCGCGAGCGCGTTCGCCAGATAAAAGACAAAGCCATAACAAAACTGCGCACCGCCAGCCGTTGCCAATTGTTGAAGACTTATCTGGGCAACTAAGCGTAGCCACACTATTCATTATCAGGCAGCCACCCTCCGGGTGGCTGCTTTTTTATAAAAAATCTTCATAATCCCAACTTTCCACAACTGCCACACGTCTATATATTAACTATCCGTAAAAATATACCCAATGAAAAAACTCCGATTCGCGTCTTTGCTTATCATCTTTTTGGTAAGCGGCTCCTTGGCGAGGGCTCAAGCTGACTCTGTCCCCTGCCCACCTGGCATCGACTTTGAGACCGGCCTCAGCGCTTGGTCATATTACTTAGGCACGTGCTGCCCGTTGGTTGCAACTACGCCCACAGCGCCTATTTCTTGCCGCCATACGCTCACATCCGCCGGCGGGCTCGTAGGTTGTACTGCCGGCGCATCTGCTACCGACCAATACGGCGGCTTCCCCATCGTTTGCCCGGCGGGTGGCACGCAATCTCTGCGCATCGGCGACCTTGTGAACGGGGCTCAGTCCGAAAAAGCCAGATATTATGTCACAGTACCCACCGGCACGTCCAGCTACGCGCTATTGTACCACTATGCTATTGTTTTCCAAAATCCCAGCCATGCCCCGTCCATGCAGCCCCGTTTTGAAACGAACGCGTTCGACACAACCACCGGCTGGACTCCCGTCACCGGCGCACACCACACCTATATTGCAGGTGGTGTTTTGCCTGGTTTCATTACCAATTCCGCATGCGCCACCTGTGTGCCGGCAGCTACCGCAGGCCAGCCGGTTCAATATCGCGACTGGGCCACTGCCACTATCGATCTCTCGGGCTTAGGTGGCCATGTAGTTGCCGTAGATTTTATGAACGGCGATTGCTCCCCGGGCGGCCACTTCTCCTATGGGTATGTCGACGTTGCCTGTGGCCTCTTCGAAATATCAGCTGCAGTTTCCTGCGACACCACATGGACCCTCCTGTCTGCACCTCCCGGCTACGAGAACTACACCTGGTACGATGGCGGGTCTTTCACCACCACCTATTCAAATGGATGGGTACCCATCAGCCCAACCCCAACATCCTATGCAGTCATTCTCCAGCCCTACCCCGGATTCGGCCCAACCGACACACTTTATACAACCATTTCTTGCCCAACCACGGGCATTGAAACCGGCATCGATCAGTCAGGCTCTGTCCGCTTGTTTCCCAATCCGGCAGGCAACGAGCTAATGGTAGGCAACCGCACCCCATGCGAAACGGATGTTACCATCTCAAATTCAGTTGGGCAGATCATTGCTCGCCATCATCTATCGGCAGGCCAAGACAAGATCAGCATCGAGCACCTGCCGTCCGGCATATACACTGCTTCCATACAGACTCCGGCAGGTACTGAACTCAAACGTTTTCTGAAACAATAAAAAGCTACAGCCTATAAAAAGAGAAGGGCGCTCCCTCACGGGAACGCCCTTCTTTTTTTACACCTTCCTGCTTATTGCGCGCAGCATCCCGGACCATCGTCACAAGTACACTCACTACTGCTTCCGCCACAGTCACAGGCACCACAACCGGCAACAGCCGTTGCCGTAGCAGCCTTTTTATTCTGCTCAATAGCATATGCCGCTCCCACAGAGCCGGCTATAACAACAGCAGCAACCGCTGCAAAAATTATCTTTTTCATTTTGTTTGATTTTTGTTTGTTGAAAATGGATTGATGTTTATTTGGTTGCCGCATGAGCGGCCTCAATTCATCAACACATTTCCGGAGGGTGCAATAGCTCAGGTCCCTCCCTTACTATCACAGCATCATCAGTAACATAGAAACGTGCTCGCTCGCCTATATCATTGTATTGAATTTGAAAATGCACCTGATCCTCTGTCAATGCCACACTCAGGCACACCGGGCAATGGCTATACAGCGGATTACACATGCCGCTGCCACAGCACCCTTTGTCGTTGCGCTCACAACCTCCTTCATGTTTCTGCGCCCCATGCTTGCCGTCCTTCTTGCCGCAGCAAGCTTCTTTCCCTTCGCCGGTCGCCGAATGCTGCGCCACCACTGGCTGAACATTCAGCCACAGTAACGAGAAGATCAATATTGATGCTATCAGCTTCATTTACAACACAAATGTAATCGCTCCATGCCCGTCAAAATTCTGACCATGCTCATATTCGCAAAACATTACCATTACTTTCACGTCTCATTAAGACGCAGTTGTTTCGGACTTTCAGTAGGGCAACGGGAACTTCCAATCATGAGAAGAATGGTGAGCCCCATCGAACCACCGTTCTCGGAACGTCTTCATTTTTTGCTTCAGCCCCATAACAATTACACTGTCCACTTTTTTTTACCACACTACAGAAAACACAATATCATAAAACGCGTCATTGCGAGAAGCCGTATGGAAAAGTGCGCCGGCCGGCGACGAAGCAATCTCGCAACAGTAACCTTTATTATCCTACTATCTTGAAATCATATCAATCCTCGCTTGCCGACCAAAAGTGGGGCTTGCCTGCCGCTAGGCAGGTTCAGACAAATACCCACATTCAGACAACCCGATGCACCCAACAATTTTCTATCACACGACGAAAAACGCACTATCATAAAACTTTCTTTTGCCTGTTTTCCTGCACGGGTGTAACTTGAATAGAAGTTGAAGAAAACGGTGCAAAGCGGCATATATGATGAAGATTCCCCACTTCTCAGGTGCGCAGAAGTGCGCAGGTTTTGCGCAGTTTTGGGAAGCAAACTGTGCACCTGCTTCCCACCTTTTCATTGACAATCAAGCAAGTACATAAAAAGTGCGCAAAAGAAAAAAATGAGCGGAATATAATCGGGATCATTTCCACAATCCTGGGCAACATGCATTACCCCCCTCATCGTCGGCTCGCACCGAACATATTATCTCCTCAATTAACGTTATTTTCGCACCCGCAAACAATGGAATTCAAGCTACATACCACCGACACTGCCTCTTCTGCACGTGCAGGCACACTCACCACAGCCCATGGCGACATCCAAACGCCCATTTTTATGCCGGTAGGCACTGTGGGCAGCGTAAAAGCAGTTACCCAGCAGCAGCTCAAAGATGAAGTGAACGCTCAGATCATCCTCGGCAATACCTACCACCTCTATCTTCGCCCCGGCACAAAGATCATAGAGCAGGCAGGTGGCCTGCATAAATTCAACGGCTGGGACCGCCCGATCCTCACCGATAGCGGAGGATACCAGGTATTCTCATTGGCAGCCAACCGCAAGATCAAGGAGGAAGGAGTAATGTTCCAGTCGCACATAGACGGATCAAAACACCTCTTCACACCAGAAAATGTGATCGACACCCAACGCACTATCGGTGCAGATATTATTATGGCATTCGATGAATGTCCTCCATATCCGTCTGAATACAACTATGCCAAAACATCAATGGAGCTCACTCACCGCTGGTTGGCACGCTGCGTTCAGCAAATGAATAGTACCGAACCAAAATACGGATACGAACAATCACTTTTCCCCATCGTTCAGGGAAGCACCTACAAGGACCTCCGCATAGCATCATCCGAGTTTGTAGCCGGCATGGAGTGTGATGGCAATGCCATTGGCGGCCTTTCCGTGGGCGAACCGGAAGATATGATGTACGAAATGTGTGGTCTTTGTTGCGAACGACTACCCGTCGATAAGCCACGCTACCTCATGGGCGTAGGCACCCCCTGGAACATCCTTGAGAACATCGCACTCGGCATAGATATGTTCGACTGTGTAATGCCTACCCGAAACGGACGCAACGGCATGCTTTTCACTACCCAGGGTGTCATCAACATCCGCAACAAAAAGTGGGAAAACGATTTCACCCCCATCGACGAAGGACTGGACTGCAGCACCAGCAGATTCTATACAAAAGCCTACCTGCGCCATCTGTTCATATCTTCAGAGATACTCGGCCTCACCATCGCAAGTATCCACAACCTGTCGTTCTACCTGCACCTCGTAAAGCAAGCCCGCGAACATATCATTGCAGGCGACTATACAGCGTGGAAGAACACAATGATCCCGATACTGAAACAACGCCTGTAAATAAGTTGGGCCACCTGAAAAGGCGGCCCTTGGGTATATTCCAAAAGGAGGTATTCATTAAATACAACAAGGGTATGGTGATTGCCTTACCTGGCTGTATGGTCTTTAGGGGCTGTGTGCCAACCGCCTTCAAAGCGGTCATGAATACGTCGCATTTGCAACTTGAGTGCAAGATAAATCGCCCTTTTGTAGCCTCGACTTACATTCCGACGAACGGTAGCTTTTTTCCGACGAACGGTAAGATCAGGGCATCAAACCACACTATAAACCGTAAAAAATGAGAAAAACTATAACTATGTGCTACTTAGAATCGTTTGGACTAAACAGCCGCAGGAACTCATGTCTGATGTTCCGTGCTACAGGGATCTCCTTTTTATCCTGCATGATCACAACCCCACCCGCCTCATAACGGGTAATACAATTGAGGTTGATGATGAACGATCGGTGAACCTGAAAGAATGCACCTCCTTCGGTAAGATATTTATATGTACCCAGATTTGTTGAACACAAGTATTTTGACCTACCGGTAGCTATCTGCGTGCACTTATTAATACTTTCAAGGTAAAGGATGTCACTTACATTTACATAGTCAACCCCTTGCTTACCTGGAATCCTTATTTTCTCATTAACGACCGATGAAACCTTCTGATTTTGCGCCGCAAGCATTTTGTGATTGATCCGCTCCAACGCCCTGTCTACCGCCGCACTCAATTCCTGGTCATCTATGGGCTTCAGAATATATCCTGTGGCCGCGAATGAAAAAGCCTTTAATGCGTAATTATCATGCGCTGTCACAAAAATGATCTCGCACTCAATTCCCGGCACTAGCTTCAGCAGATCCAGTCCATTCTTTCCCGGCATTGAGATGTCAATAAACAACAGGTCATATGTATTAGTCCTCAATGCAGCTAATGCATCCTGCCAATGTGAAAAGGTATCCGCAATGTGAATGTTGCTGTATAACTGACCGATCCGCAAACTCAAAAGATCGATAGCATCCTGCTCATCATCAACTATCACACAGTTTATTCTACGATTCATAATTAGGGTTTTTGATTGTTATTGTCACGGTGGTCCCGGTTTCAGGAGCCTTTTTATCATAATAATCAATGAAAATGTTCATCTTCTCATACTTATTAAAAACGGCAACCAGATCTCTGATCATAACGTCCCCATATGAGTCTTTTACTTCCTCAGCCCCGGCATTATTCCGTCTGCTTTGTTCCCGGCCTATTCCATTGTCGTCTATAACACAAACAATACTCCCTTCCCTCAACGACTTAAGAAACCTCACGGCAATCAATCCCGCTCCAAACATTGGCAGGATGCCATGATTGATCGCGTTCTCAACAAATGGCTGAATCAATAATGAGGGGATCTTCGTATGTGCGGCATCTATCTCGGGATCGACCTCCATCTCGTATATAAAACGGCTTTTAAAACGTGCCTGTTGCAACTCCACATAATTATTCAGATTTGCCACCTCCTCTTCAATAGATACGTACTTGTTTCTGGACGACTTTAAGTAGCTCCGCAACAGCCTTGAGAACTTAGAAATATGTGCGTATGCCTCGTCCATTCTATTCCTGCTAACCAACAATAGAGCTGAATTGAGCGAATTGAATATAAAGTGCGGATTGATCTGAGAGTATATTGCCTTCAATTCCAACTCCATCTGCGACTGCTTTCGCAATGAGGCCTTCATTACTAGCTTTCTTGTCACTATCACCACAAGACCCACTATTATTAGCCCCAACAAGACAGCACCTACTTTGATCATCAACCGGGCAGATCTTGTTTGCCACCAGTAGGGACGCACATAGATATCAATTGCTTTCACATCGCTATTCCAGGCATCGTCGCCTACACACAGATAAACCCGATAATAGTGATCCGGCAAACAGGTGACGGGAATATTGAACTCATTTGAATTTAATTCGACCCAGGGCCCTTCCTTCGTATTGCGATAACGATAAACAATCTTACCCACTGCGGACGGCTTAACAACATCGAACAATACCTTTCGGTCATTCTGATCAATCTCTACCAATGTGGATGCGTCGAGATTCTTCACAATACCGTTACAACGAGCAAGCACCTTCACTGATCGGGAACTAGAGTTTTTATCGCCCTTCCCCTCCCCTCGTTCACTCAGCGAATAATAGTAGACTAAATCTCCACTGGTGACAACCAGATTTGTGCCCGCTAAAGAAACATCTACAGGCCGCTTAAAAAGAGTATGTTGAGCGTTGAAAACAACATCCGGTAGCGAAACGCCCCCCTTACCCAATATACGACATGTGATAATCCCAAAATTTCCTGCAGCGACCAAAACGTCGCCCAATAACGCAATACGCGCATCCGTAAAATTGAATCCCTCAAGCAATGGTTTTATCGTTCCCGTTTCGGGGTCATATACAACAAGGGAATTTACGAGTCGGATAAAAACATTGCCGTAATGCCTGTCAATAACAACTTCTTCTATACCCTTCAATCGCTTGTCTCTCACGAACGTCTTTTCTTTGTCGTCAGGCGAGAAAGGATCAATTACAAGCAACTTCCTGTGATTATAAACCCATATTTTTTGCCGAAGAGTATCGAAAACCAATCCGCGATATCTATCAAGATCAACAAAAGTCGGTTTGATGGAGTCATAGTTATTCTCCCTGCCAATATAATAGACTGCCATTTTTGCAAGAACGAACCGAACATCTCGCGACAGGTGCACAATATCCATCACGTTAGTACCGATCATGCCTCGCCTTATCCATGTTAGTTTTCTTTCACGCTCATTTAATACAAAATTCTCATTTCCGATAAGCTGTAACGAATCGCCGCCAAAGCGGATAACCTTGTAGATGTTTTCTATTTCTGAGAAACTATAGGTCGCAACCGCCTGTCCACCGCTTACTTTCAACAACTTTTTTGAGTCAGTATTCCACCAGTATACTGCGTCCGCGTCACCTTTCCCAACCGGTTTGTACCCCCCCAGATCCAATCGTGATCTACTGAGCCTTGCGTCGTAGTTATTGGATTCAATAAACACACCATTTGTAGTTGTCCCGAATACACCTCCCCATATCTTGTCGTTCATACACGCGACGATCTGGGTATTGTCGGCAATGCTGTCCAGTACCGGGCCCACGTCAAAAGTTTCAAGGTGCTGCAAAACGCCGGAGATCGAGAACCTTAAAATATGACGCTTAGTATATACATTTAGACCGCCTGTAGAAGTTGAATAGCTTCCATCGTAATTGATATAATTGATAGGTTCAATTACACCGTACTGCCTGATGTCAATTGAATCAAGTCGCATATTGTTGAAATTCAACCTCCTCAGTATACTTCTGTTTCCATGACGAGTGAAGCTAAAAAAACTATTACCGATCGCAAACACTCTGTCCTCAGTGATGGTATGATGAAGAAATTTTTCGTCAATATTATCAACCAATGACACAAACGGGGTGGTATTGTTATCGCATATTCCGGATATGTTATTAAGTTGAAAAAAACGCGTTTTATAGGCTATGAATACTTTCCCGACCTGCGTACAAAACACATCTGGAATATTCCAAAGCGAATCACTGATGTTGAATAATTTCTCAGTAACATCGAATTGATATATAGTATCTCCCTTTGCAATGCAGATACTGGGCATGCTGTTTCCACTCAAATGGCGAGACGTGAACATTATGCCATCGTCATAAGCGTTTATGGAAGACGGGGAAAACGTACGATCACTGTTCTTGAAATACGCTTTATGATAACGTTCGTTTTCAATGTACCCAATTTCGTCTGAGCTACACCCTAACCAAATTTTCCCCCTCTTATCCTCTACCAGTTGCCAGATGTCATTGGTAGGCAACCCATTGGACATGTCAAACAGCTTGCATTCGTAACCATTATATCTAACAACGCCCTTATCGGTAGCTATCCACAAATAACCTAGCCTGTCTGTTATCATTCCGTAGACATGATTTGACGGCAACCCATTCTCAGCATTTAGATTGAAAAAACGACGGGTTTGTCCTTCCATTCGTATCGACAGGCAAACACAGGCAACAACGCATAAAATGAGGACGAGGGTACGGTTCAATTTATTGTACTTCAAAAGGTGTCCCATAAAGTTAAACACATACCACAACTTTATGCAATTTCAACCTGGATTTTTACGAATCGGCTTTATCATTCGCTCTTCCGACAAGTAGCAGATATATCGTCAATGACACAGATAAACATTACATTTGTAGGTTAATAACAAGTCGGCAACCAATGCGGCTTAGGAGGAAAAAACAGACGAACACTTGAAACAAATCATTCAATCATTCAAAACCGGCGAAACCATACTGGAAGATGTACCTGCGCCCAAAGTCAGGCCTGGTTATGTACTGATAAAAACTACCCGGAGCCTGGTTTCACTTGGCACAGAACGAATGCTGGTTGAATTCGGGAAAGCCAACTTGTTACAAAAAGCACGTCAACAGCCCGACAAGGTAAAAATGGTGATCGGGAAGATCAAGTCTGATGGATTGAAACCAACCATGCAGGCGGTTTTCAATAAACTTGGCCAACCGTTGCCGCTTGGCTACTGCAATGCCGGTACAGTCATTGCGGTTGGCGAGGGCGTACACGAATTTTCCATAAACGACCGGGTGGCATCCAACGGACCGCATGCCGAATATGTATGTGTACCCAAAAACTTGGTTGCACACATCCCCGACAATGTCACTGACGAACAAGCTACATTTACCGTACTTGGATCTATAGGTCTTCAGGGCATCAGGCTTTGCAACCCAACACTTGGAGAGACTATCGTTGTTGTGGGTCTTGGTCTTATAGGGCTTATGACAGCTGAATTATTAATGGCAAACGGGTGCCGGGTTATAGGCATCGACCTCGATCCAAAAAAGATAAGCATAGCCCGCTCCAAAGGAATTATCGGCATCAACCCCGGTGAAGGAAGCGATCCTGTAAAAGCGGTAATGGATCTTACTGACAACATAGGTAGCGATGGTGTGATCATAACAGCATCGGCAAAAACCGACGAGATAATTGCTCAGGCGGCACAAATGAGTCGGAAACGAGGTCGCATTATCCTTGTTGGCGTCATCGGACTAAACATCAGCCGTGCCGATTTCTATGAAAAAGAACTCACGTTTCAAGTGTCCTGCTCGTACGGACCGGGGCGTTATGACGACACCTATGAAAAACGCGGTATTGATTACCCGCTGCCGTTCGTCAGATGGACCGAGCAACGGAATTTCAAAGCAGTCCTTGACATGATAAGCATGGGACGTCTCGATGTGACATCACTCATCACAGAACGTGTTCCGCTTGCCGACTATGGTAAGATATACAACAACATGGGTAACAAAGACGCGATAGCGTCGATACTTGAATACCCTGAAATAGGCAACCCGGCAGACACAATCAAGGTAACTGACGGCTTCTTTGCTCAGGGCAAAGGGGGAATTGGCATCATTGGCGCGGGCAACTTCACCGGCATGACAATGTTGCCCGCTCTCAGCAGCATAGGAGCACCGCTATACAGTATCGCAAGCGCATCCGGCGTCACCGGCACAGCACTGGCCAAAAAATACAAGATCGGCAAAAGCACAACTGACTACAAGAGCATACTTGCCGACCCCACGATCGATCTGGTGATGATAACCACCCGTAGCAACGAACACGCGGGCATGGTAGTAGAGGGACTAAAAGCCGGGAAGCACGTTTTCGTCGAAAAACCTTTATCTATCGACCGTGCCGGAGTGGACAATGTGCTGGCAGCATACGATGGCACAAAGACGCTCACAGTAGGATTCAACCGTCGCTTTTCCCCGCACATTGCCGCCATTAAAAAAGTAGTGGGTGACGCACCAATGAATGTCATTGCCACTATGAATGCCGGTGCAATACCGGCAAATGTATGGGTGCATGACATGAAGGTGGGCGGCGGACGCATAATTGGTGAGGCATGCCACTACATGGACCTCATCACCTATCTGACCGGTAGCCGCATTACCGCTGTATGTATGAACGCGCTTGGCGTCAACCCGGAGGCGAATACCGACAATGCCAGCATATTACTCCAATACGAAAATGGCAGTACGGGCGTGATCAACTATTTCGCCAACGGCTCAAAAGATTATTCAAAAGAACGCGTAGAAGTATATTCACTTGAACGCACCCTGATAATGGACAATTTCCAGACCACTGTAGGATATGGAACAAAAAACTTCTCAAAGCTAAAAACAAATATGGACAAGGGGCACACAGCCCAGTTCAAACTGCTTTCCGACCGGGTGAGGAACGGAGGAGGTGCATTGATCCCGTTTGACGAGATCATCAATACGACACTTGCCAGTCTGGCCGCGATCGAAAGCCTTACCCGCCGCGAATGGGTCCCTGTTCGATGACATCCAAATCAACACACGCAAAACTGAAGATCAAGAAATGCTTATAGACATAATAGCCGGCGCACGGCCCAATTTTATAAAGATAGCTCCGATCACACATGCCATAATGGCGAAGCAAAATGAAGGCGTTCCCATCGAATTCAGATTGGTTCACACCGGCCAGCATTATGACAAAAAAATGAGCCACGACTTCTTCGAACAGCTCAACATTCCCACTCCGCATTACAACCTTGAAGCAGGCTCTGGTACACAGGCCGAGCAGACAGGAAAGATAATGGTGGGCTATGAGAAACTACTAATGGAGCGCCCATGCGACCTTTGTATCGTTGTTGGGGACGTTACATCTACGATGGCATGCTCTATTGCCGCAAAAAAAGTGAACAATATTAAAGTTGCTCACGTGGAAGGCGGCATTCGCAGCAGCGACTGGACAATGCCCGAAGAGATCAACCGTATTGTTACTGACGCAATTACGGACTACTTCTTCACAACCTCAGAAACGGCAAACGCCAACCTGAGAAGAACCGGCGTAACTGAAGACCGCATCTTCTTTGTGGGCAACACGATGATCGACACGCTTTTCAAACAACTCCCAAGACTCACCAAGCCCCCGATCTGGGATACGGCTGCACTAAAGGACAAAGAGTACTTAGTCCTCACTCTTCATCGCCCGGCAAATGTGGACGACAAAGACAAATTAGAGGCATTGCTTGGTCAAATAATAGAATCTGCCAACGGAATGGCTATCGTATTCCCTGTACATCCGCGCACCGCCAAAATGCTGTCGTCACTCAACCTCGACCTTTCGACTATACACTTAGCAGAACCAATGCCATACCTTGAATTCAATTATCTGGTTCAACATGCCAAGGCTGTGGTAACCGACTCGGGTGGCATTACTGAAGAAACGACGGTGATGCGAGTTCCTTGCATGACGCTGCGCGACAATACTGAACGTCCGGAAACTTGCACCGTGGGCACCAATGAACTACTGGGCACGAACCCCAATGCTATCGCTCCCGCTTTCAAAAAACTCTTTGCCGGCGAATGGAAAAAGGGAGCAATACCCGAACTGTGGGATGGAAAAACCGCAGAACGCATCGTAGACCACATTATTGAGATATTCAAGATCAAATGATCTGCTGAAGCATGACTGACAGCCCGAAGCATAATTTCGAAACCATCGTAGATACGCTCCTGCTTATTGGCAGCCGCGTACTCGATGTGTCGGGCGATGGCATCATTCATCAGTCCTGGAGGTCGGGGACAGACAACACCAACAGAGAAATAAACAACAACGCTATCGCTGCCGCACACAAAAGCATTATTGCACAATGTGTTGCAAAGCGAAAAAATGATCGAACGCAACACACAGTTGTCTTCGGCGATTCCTTATTCCTTTTCGATATTCGTTTCCTTGCCAACCACCCTGACCCAAACAGAATATTCGTAGTTGTAGACCACATCTCCACAAAAGGCAAAACCCAGGTATCCGAAGATTTTTGGAGACTTGCACTGGATTCGTCGGGAGATGGAATGTGGGACGTTGACGTCCCCGCCAGAAAAATTGCTTTCTCTGACCGATGGCACAGTATATTCGGGTACACACACGATGAAGTAGCTGATCTTAACCAATGGATAAAACTCATCCATCCTGACGACATTGAAAAAGTTCAGTTGACCAGAACGAACTATTTTGCCGGAGACACAAGATACTACCACTCTGAGTTCCGGCTCAGGTGCTCAAACGGAAGCTACAGGTGGGTTTTGAGCCGGGGTGTTGTGGTAGCAAGCGACGAGAACGGAAATCCGTTGCGTTTCATCGGCACACATACAGACATAGACGAGCGTAAAAAAGCTGAAGAAAAATATGCATCTGTAGCGCAGATGCTTTCTAAACTGATCAACAATCTAAATGAGGGCATCCTGGTGTCCGACGAAAATGATGAAATCATTTTCATCAACCAGATGTTTTGTGATATATATGAAATAGCGGGAGACCCCGCCGGGCATATCGGCATCCACACCGCTCCCAGCCTTCGGCAACGAATGGTCAGATACAAGAAGCCCGACGAATTCCTCAAGAGAACACTCGAGATCCTTCATGACAAAGAGATAGTACTTAATGAAGAATGGGAAATGACCGATGGAAGAGTGTTGAGTCGCGATTTCCTGCCTCTTGAATTTAACACCCATCAAAAGGGTGGCATCTGGAAATTCAGAGATATCACCGCGCAGAAGAATACCCAAAAACACATAGCTGAACTTCGTAATTTTTACGAGAAAATTCTCAACTCTATCGGTGCCGACATCGTAGTCTATGATGCCAACTTCCGATACCTATACATTAATCCCACAGCGATTAAGAACGACGACCTCAGGCATTGGCTTATCGGCAAAACTGACGAAGACTATTGCATATACAGAAAGAAACCTATTGAAATGGCGGCTCACCGTCGCGAGATCCTTCAGAGAGCAAGAGACGAGCGTAGGGAAATTGAATGGGAAGACACTCTTGTTAACAAGAACGGCGAAACGGAACATCACCTAAGGTACATGTATCCTGTCTTCGACGAGAACGGGAAACACCTCTACGGCATCGGGTACGGCCTGAACATCACAGATCGTGTAAAGGCACAGGAACAATTAAAGACCAGCATGGATACTTTTGCCAGTGCCTTTAACGAGTCAGGTATAGGTATGGCGCTCATTGGCAACGATGGCAAATGGCTCGACGTCAATAATGTTCTTTGTTCCATGACCGGATATTCCAGAGAAGAACTACAAAAAATATCTCCTCAAGACATCACTCATCCGGATGATATTGATATTGACACACATCTGGTAAGACAAATGCTTAAAGGTGATATCGACTCTTACAATGTTGAAAAACGCTACATCTCCCGCTTGGGGAAAATTGTTCAGATCCTGCTTACTGTATCAGTAGTGAGAGGCGGTAATGTTGAGCCTAAATTTTTTATTGCCCAGGTTGTAGACATAACAGACAAGAAAGAAATGCTGTGGGCGCTTGATAAGCGTAATGCGGAACTGGAGCTTACAAAAGAGAACCTGATCAACAAGATCAATCAACTGGAGGAACTGAGCCATATCGTTGCGCACAATCTGCGGGGACCGGCGGGAAACATTCGTGTGCTGTCTGAAAGTCTGCTTGAACTCGTCAGAACAAAAGACATCGAAAACGCCCCGTCACAACCATTTACAATTGAAGAGGCCACTGCAATGATACATGAAGGTAGCAATGCCCTCATGGATAGCCTTAATACCCTGATGCAGATCACAGAGATCAAACTCAACAAACAGATCCCGATAGACAATTGCGACATGGACATCATCATACGCGATGTATGCCATCAACTACAGGCTGTGATCTATGAGAAAAAAGCAGTCATCCGCAAACACCTGAGCGTTAGTGTGATCCGGTATCCGAAAGCATATTTGGAGCACATATTATACAACCTGCTGAGCAATGCCCTTAAATACACCCACGAGAGCATAGCGCCCGAAATAGATATTTTCACAGACATGGTGGACAACCGCGTTCAGCTTACCATAAGGGACAACGGTCTGGGTATTGACCTCGAAAAGTACGGACACAAAATGTTCAGACTGAACGAGACGTTCCACCGCGGTTTCGACAGTAAGGGAATAGGACTATATATTACCAAAACCCAGGTTGAGTCTTATGGTGGCAGTATTTCAGTGAGGAGCACTCCGGGAAAAGGCAGCGAATTCACGGTAACTTTGTAAAACGAAGATGCAGAAAGCAAAACGCATTTTAGACCTCGTCCGCAATATGGGACCACGCTATGTGGCTTTCAGGGCGCAGCACGAGTTGCTGCGCCGTTCTGGACTACTAAAACGTCGCTTCCCGCAGAATCCTCCCTTTCAGCAATTCATTACTCTTGGTCAATGGAAGGGCAAAAACACAAAGTTCTTCTTCAATTCAAGAGCCGACATAAAACTAAAAAAATCACCGTCAGAACTGCTTTCAAAACGTCTTACCGATCTGTTGAATGGACGCATACTCATGTTCAGCAGTTTCGTCTCTGAGCCCAACGCCAACCCCGACTGGGTAACGAATCCCGATTCGGGCTACAAGTACGATGCCCGCAAACATTGGACAGAGATACCGGATTATTCTGCAGAAGCAGGCGACATCAAATATGTCTGGGAACGGTCTCGTTTCTCATGGATATATGACATGATCCGCTACGACCATCATTTTGGCGACGACCACGGAACATATGTTTTCAATGAGATCGAATCTTGGATGGACAGCAACGGTATCAACTGCGGCCCCAATTACCGCTGCAGTCAGGAAATGTCCATCCGCCTGCTAAACTGGCTGTTTGCTCTTCATTTTTACAGCAACTCCCCGGCACTCAACGACGGCATATTCAACAAAATGCAGCATGTCATCTACTGGCACCTGCATCACATTTATAACAACATAAATTTTTCGCGCATTGCGGTTCGCAACAATCATGCCATTACCGAAACGCTGATGCTATACCTTGGCGGATTATTCTTCCCCTCAATGCCCGGTGCCGGTGTATGGAAACAAAAAGGAAAACAATGGTTTGAAGAAGAAATAGCCTACCAGATCTATGAAGACGGCACCTTCCTGCAATACTCTATGAACTACCACAGGATCGTGATACAGTTGCTAACGTGGGCCATTGCCCTTTCAGAAAACAATGGCGAGCGCTTCAACGAAACAGTGTATGACAGAGCCCGCAAGTCATTGACATTCCTCGGCACATGCACAAACGACGTCAATGGGTGGCTGCCCAACTATGGAGCCAATGACGGGGCGTTGTTTTTCCCTCTGAGTAGCAACCATTATCGCGACTACCGACCACAACTGAACGCTCTTGCTGCGGCACTCGGCATAAGATCGTTTGACAACCCGAACAACGAAGACGCAGCCTGGTACAACATCAGTAAAGACATCAAACATTCGTGGGACCCTGCAAACGGCACACATGAATTCCCGGTTGGAGGATACTATATTATCCGAGAGTCAGAAACCCTGACATTCATTAAATGTGGCGCATATAAAGATCGCCCGTCCCAGGCTGACGCACTCCATATTGACATCTGGCACCGCGGAGAGAACATAATACCCGATGCGGGCAGTTACAAATACAATACAGATTCAGAAATAATTCGTTACTTCAGCGGCACCCGGTCTCACAACACGGTAATGCTAGGCAACAACGATCAGATGCTGAAAGGTGGCCGATTCATCTGGTACCACTGGATTCAAAAAGCCGCGGCAAGATTTGCCGAAACGGCTGACAGTTATGAGTTTACCGGAACAATTCACGCGTTTGGGCACGTGGCACCCGGCATGGCACATACCCGTAGGATCGTCAAGCAAAAAGATCGCGCTGTATGGAAAGTTATTGACACCGTGGAAAATGCGCCGGCAGGCATCCCCGTCATACAACTCTGGCATATTGCACCGGGCCATTCAGGCAAGGCAAAATTGACCGCTACCGACGCCAGAGGAACCGACCTTGCCCCTGCAACAACAACGGGCTATACATCATCTCTATATGGCCAAAAGGAAGAGTCAACAGAGCTTTCATTCCTTACAAACACCTCAACAGTAACTACAGTTATTAGTATCGGGTAGCCTACACCCGAAAATATCTGTTATTTTTACGGCTCCGATGAACATACTACTTATCCACCAGTACTTTTTGGAGGAAGACGATCCGGGCGGATCAAGATGGAACGAATTTACCAGGATATGGACAGACCAGGGCCACACTGTAACTGTGCTCGGAGGCATGATGCACTACAACGGTCACGAAAAACGTCCGGAGTATAAAGGCAAGTACTTTGTCCCGAAAAAACAAGGAGCTGTCAACGTGATGCGTTGCCATGTGTCTGAAGCCTATAATAAGAGTTTCATCGGCCGTCTCTGGGGCTATTTCTCCTTTATGTTCTCGGCGCTCTATGCAGGTCTGTTCAAGGTAAAAGGAAAATTCGATGTGGTCATCGTCACTTCACCACCTTTGTTCGTCGGCATAACAGGTTATCTCATTTCCCGACTAAGAAGAATGCCTTTTGTTTTCGAGGTGCGCGACCTGTGGCCCGAATCGGCCATTGACACGGGGGTACTTACCAATAAAATGGTAATCCGACTGGCCTATTGGGTAGAAGCATTCATCTATCGGAATGCAAAGTTGATCAACGTTCTCACACCTGCCTTCTACAATACCCTGCGCGACAAAAAAGGAATTCCCGAAAGCAAACTGATTCAGATTTCTAATGCCGCCGATTTCAGTCTGTCCGAAAGATTGCTTAACGACTTCGACCGGGAAGCCTTCCGCAAACAGCACGATCTTGATGGACGATTCGTCATCACCTACGTGGGCGCGCATGGCGTTGCCAATCACCTGGAGCAATTGCTTGATGCCGGTGAGGCCCTTGCCGACACAAACGTCCTTTTCCTGCTTATTGGCCAGGGGATGGAGAAAGAACGGGTAATGAAGCTTGCAAAAGAACGGAACATAAAAAACGTCCGCTTCCTCGATTCGGTGCCCAAAGCAGAGGTTTTCCGTTACATTCTTGCTTCAGAAATGGGGGCATCCGTCCTCAAACGCGTAGACACATTCAAGACGGTTTACTCCAACAAGACGTTCGACTACATGTCGTGCAAGAAGCCTATACTGATGGCCATAGATGGCGTCTCGCGCGAACTGGTGGAAGCTGCCGGTGCGGGAGTATATGTGGAACCAGAAAACGCTGCCGAATACAACCGCATCATCCGTCAATATCTCAACGACCCCGAGAGGCTAAAACGCGAGGGAGAGAGCGGATATAGATTTGCGCAGCAGAACTTCGACCGCGAAGTTCTGGCCAACCGCTATCTTGGATACATCGAGAACATGAAAAAGTAAATGTGGGCTACCACACAAGGGCACTTGCCCCAAGTATAGCGGCATCCGCATCCGGCAATGCCGATTGCAGAAACGCCACTTTATCCTTAAAGATATTCAACATACTTTCTTCCATATAATACCTTACATGACGGAACAGAATATCACCGGCATGAGCCAACCCTCCGAAAAACACGATCGTCTGCGGAGACGTTACCACTACCATGTCGGCGAGGGTCTGCCCCAGTATTTTTCCGGTGTACTCAAATATCTGCAAGGCCATTACATCTCCGCGCAGTGCTGCTTCGTGCAGGTCCCGGGCTGTCAGTTTACCCTCTTTGCCTCGCAGCAGCGATGGCGAATCGTGCTCCTTTAACCACTCCTCGGCGGTAGCTACTATTCCGGTTGCCGAACAATAGGCCTCAAGACAACCCTTGCGCCCGCAACCGCACATACGCCCATCGCGCACCGATATCATATGGCCCAATTCCCCGGCAAAACCGTCGTGCCCGTAGATCAGTCGACCGTTGGCCACAAAACCACTACCCACCCCTGTACCAAGTGTCACCACTACAAAATCCTTCATCCCTCTTGCTGCGCCATACATCATTTCGCCAAGGGCTGCCGCATTAGCGTCATTGGTCAGCTTACAAGGCAGGCCAAGTGCATCATTCAGCATTTTCACCAAGGGTATCGCAGCTCCTTTCCAGGGCAGATTAGGCGCAAAAAGTATCTCACCGGTATAAAAGTTTCCGTTTGGCGCACCTACCCCCACTCCCTCCATTTCTCCTCGCCCAACCTTATCAATAAGGGGTAGCAATTCGCCTTTGAGCGCCTCTATATATTCCTGCACGGTAGCATGTCCGGTGGTCGGCATCGACCCCTTGTGTAAGATGTCGCCTCTTCGGTTCACTATACCGTATGCTGTGTTTGTGCCGCCTATATCAATGCCCAGCGCCAATGGTTGCGTCATAGTCTATTCCTTGCTTTTGTAATATTCTCCTCACTGCATAGGCAAACCAGGCAAGATAAGCGAAGCCTATAGCCGGCACCCAATACGACTGATGTATACCTATCGTCTTGATGTCGGCCAACTTACCCTGAATAGGCGGAATGATGGCTCCACCCAATATCATCATGATCAGGAAGGCAGAACCCTGAGAGGTGTACTTCCCCAAGCCTGCAATAGCCAGTACGAAGATGCAAGGCCACATGATGGAGCAGAACAAACCGCCGCTCAGAAATGCATAGGTAGCGATCCTGCCTGTGGTAAATATACCCGCCAGCATAAACGCCACTCCCAGCAACGAGAACACCATCAGTGTCTTTGCCGGTTTGTCTTGCGTGGCATAGAATGCAACAGCCTGTATCACAACGCAGACAATATACCAGTAAAAGGGAGATACATCATTCTGCGCCAGCGAGTTCACGCCCAATACCACTCCAAATGCGACAATAGGCACCAGGAACATCAGCATCGTCCGCATGGAAGCCGATGGCTCAAACACCTTGATAGAACCCGTCCAGCGCCCCACCATCAGACTACCCCAATAAATTGAGATGAACGGCGCCACCTGAGAAGAAGTATAGGCACCGAAATCTGGCTGTTTCAATAATTCCCCCAAATTACTCTGTATCGTCACTTCCACACCCACATAGGTAAATATGGCTAGCATACCCAATATCAGTTGCGGATACTGCATTGCCCCCCAACCCTCAGGCTTCCGGCCAGCACTCAACAAAGCCATCAGCAATGTCAGCACTATCAGCGCCAATCCAGCCAGTAACCAGGCGAAACGCTCCGTCTGTATTGCCTCAAGTTGGGCAGCATCAGTCGTCGTCACCATATAACTTCTGAAGACAGGCACAAATACCATCACAAGAAAAAACGTCATTACACCCAGCGTCATCAACGCCTTAGGCGATTTCTCGGTATCTGTTTCAAACTGTCCCGCAGGCAGCTTTTTCGAAAAGAAAAACAAGGCGGCTGCTACCACAAACAAAGCCCCCACACATGCGTACAGAATGGTCACCTTGTCCAAGCCAAGAGCGTTGATCTGCTCGTCCTTTGCAATCGTTGTCCCAAACAAGGCCAGCGCAACGATGATAGGTCCGATAGCCGTGCCAAACGAATTGATTCCACCGCCCAATGTTATGCGGTGCGCCCCTGTTTCCGGCGTACCCAGTAGCGCAGCAAACGGATTGGCAGCCGTCTGCTGCAGTGAAAATCCTAGGGCCACTGCAAACAAACCGGCAAGCATGCCCGGAAAAGTATTAGCATTCACTGCCAGGATCATGATAACTGCACCCACGGCCGAAAACAACAGCCCGTATACGATACTGTTCTTATATCCCCATTTTGCAATTACGTCTTTACCGAAAACGGATGCAATAGCATATAAAACCAGGGCACCCAGGTAGTAGGCCAGATAAAAAGCGAAATCTATCAGCTGAGACTGGAACTGATCGAGCTGGAAGTAATGTTTACAGAATGGAATAAAAACACCGTTACCCGCGGCAATGAAACCCCAGAAAAAGAAAACAGTGACGAGGATAGAAAGTCCACCAGAGCCTCCCTTCCCCGACATAGCATTTTGAGTATCACTCATACATATCTATTTCAGGGAAAGATAGTATAAATGGCCGAATTACCTCAGGGGACGTTTCCCCACGTGTCAGTAACCGCTTTCCTCACCCAATGGGAGCGTGAAATTGAATGATTGTTGCGCCTTTACAGTAAACGGAAGGCCTCCCCGGATCTTTCCCGGAATTGCGTAATCATAGCCCTTGCCGTAAATGTAATAATTGCCGTTCCACAGAGACGGAAAAGAACACCTCGGGAGGGAATTGACATACGTACATGCAGCCGAATCGTCATACTTTCCATCGGCAGGAGCATTCAGTGTATTGTACTTGATGTACACCATAACACTGTCCAGCGATGAAGTCACCCCATGATGAGCGGGATACACAACGATAGTGGCAGCACCACCCTTACCGGCCACCGGTTCAAATTGTTCGTGTTCACAACTGCTCAGCAGGGACATTGATACAGCGGCGAGCAAAAATAATTTACGCATAGTCTTATAGGTTTATCATTGCTTTGGTGGTTCTGCAAACAACGGATTAGTGATAAAGGTACTATCTGTAAGTGTTTCCAAAAAACTGATAATATCTTTTTTATCGTGATCGCTCATAGATATTCCGCCTGCCACCAGTGCATCTATAGTTGGCATAGCTGCTACCCCGGTGCGGTAATGCTCCACTGCCTCTGCGAGGGTCGCTATCCTCCCATCGTGCATGTAAGGGCGCGTCACAGCGATGTTACGCAGCGATGGCACCTTGAATTTATATCTGTCTTCGGCCAGTCCGGTTATGTGAGCCCTGCCACTGTCATTAACACCCGCCTTAGGAAAAAGACCATTGTTCCGGAATGAGAAATCGGAGAAGAGCGGCTCTTTATGGCAGCTTGCGCAATGTTGACGGAAAAGGCTCAGGCCCCGCACCTCCTGCTCACTGAAATAACCCGCCCTCGGATTAGCCACATATTTATCGTACTTCGAGTTGGAAGAGACCATTGCTGCCATAAACTGCGCCATCGCCCTGAATACCCTCTGCGAATTAGCAGTATCTACCCCGAACACTTTTTTGAACCGGCTGCGATAATCAGCATCTGCGTTCAGCCTATCTATCACCTCCGGTACGGTCATATCCATTTCTACAGGATTCACGATAGGAGCAACCGGCTGACTCTCCAGGTGATTAACCCCGCCATCCCAGAAAAAGCTTGTGTTCCAGGCCATATTTGCGATCATGGGCGAGTTGCGCGTCCCTAACCTATTTTCAATACCATGGCTTATATCATGATCGATATGAGCGAACGCCGCTACCTGTTGATGACAACTGCCACAGGAAACCGTATTGTCCCTCGAAAGACGGGCATCATAAAAGAGTTTCCGCCCCAACTCAAAACCTTCAAATGTCAACGGATTGTTCGTAAATGTATATACCGGATGCGGCCATCCCTTCGGCACTTCAAAACTGAC
The DNA here is from genome assembly GCA_964652995.1 of uncultured Flavipsychrobacter sp. GTDB lineage: Bacteria > Bacteroidota > Bacteroidia > Chitinophagales > Chitinophagaceae > Nemorincola. The sequence continues at coordinate 31,076 of CAZZCR010000041.1, forward strand.
CGGACGCCACGTACGTGGATCTATTTCATCTTTCTTACATCCTGCCAGCCAAACTATGCAACCAAGTCCGGCCGCAACAATGCCAACTATCACCTTCTTCATACCGGGATATTTTTTGTTAGAGACCCGCATAGGTCACCGAAAGCATATTGGCGTAATTATCTGCAAACCCCTTGGCTGCTGAACCTGCAGTACTGATATTATACGTGTTCGCGAAATCATACTGATTAGGCGACTTGAAGAGCTTCAGTACATCCGCCTCAACATGCACGTGGTTCACACCGTCTTTTGCAACTGTGATCTCGGCCGGGAAACTGACAGTAACTGTTCGCTGTGTAGCATTTGCACCGGCATACCCGCCGGCATGAAATGAGATGGAACCTGATGGCGACTTTGGCGATGTCCCCTCCAACTTCAGCATAATGTAGCCAGTACTCCATGTCCAGAACATACCGTTTGCAGGATCCAATGCGCCTGTCTGCGCACCTGAAACATTCCGCAGGCTATCTACACCAATGGTCATTGTTATCCCGGTATACTTACCGTAAGGCACGTCAGAAAGATCAAATGCCAGCGATGCGGCCTTTTCCTGCTGAATGAGATGATAACTTTCGTTCTCCGTGTATGCCCCGGCAGCCTTTGTCAACTTCACATTACTTATGTAGTAATTGAATTTACTTACCTTGAACGAATCTCCATGATCGTTCACATACCACGTATCATTCAGGGACAACTTGCTGCTACCCACCTTGTTGGTGAACTCAATTTTCACCAACCCGTTCCCTGTCGGATCTGTTGTTTCAGGAGGGTCTTTCTTCGTGCAACCTTCAAATGCAAACCCAAAAATCAGCGCTACACACGCGGCGTTAATAAACTTTTTCATTATTGCTCTTTTTTCTCTTCTCCTTCTTTTTTACACATGCCTACCACCTCGTGAAACGAGTTGTGCAGTACTTTCAGGTGCTTCATGATGGTAGAATTCTGCTCCTGCAGTACCACCAATGCATTCACCTTATCCGCCTCTCGCTCTATTCGCTTCAATGTGCTGCGCATTTTGGCATTGTCAAATTCGGCGGGTATCGGAGCCGCATTCAGTTGTTTGGCGTTCCCGAGCAATTCAAGCGACCTCGACCTGATCGGCTTAAGATCGCCCTCCTCAGCCGGATGAAACGTCTGCGACAATGTACTGTGAAACGTTTGCATCTCTGGCCAATTGGCGAACCTGCCCTGCCCCCAAGATGTTACCACCGTTCCGATAATAGCAATTACTACAATCAATAACCTCTTCATACTATCTGAAATTTTATAATTTACTATGATCAATTTGCGACCCGAAACATTAAAATTAGCAACATTAGCCGTACTAACCGCTACGATTTTGTTAAAATGCTTATGCAGGGTTTGTTTCGTATTTTTGCCACTTTTCAGACTTTTTAGGCCGTACGCACGGCACACCTACATATTATATGGAATATAATTTCGGCGAAATAGAGCGGAAATGGAAAGCATACTGGAACCAGACAAATGTCTACAAGGTATCCAATGACACCTCCAAACCCAAATGTTATGTATTGGACATGTTCCCCTACCCAAGTGGTGCCGGGTTGCATGTAGGCCATCCCCTTGGCTACATTGCGTCTGATATCTACGCCCGCTACAAACGCCTCAAGGGTTTCAACGTGCTGCACCCCATGGGCTTCGATGCATTTGGATTGCCTGCCGAGCAATATGCCCTCGAGACCGGCCAGCACCCTGCTGACACCACCGAGAAGAACATCGCCCGTTACCGCGAGCAGCTCGATAACATCGGCTTTTGCTATGACTGGAGCCGCGAAGTGCGCACCAGCGATGCTAAGTACTACAAGTGGACACAGTGGATATTCCTGCAACTCTTCCATAGCTGGTACGACCGTACTACGCAAAAGGCTCGTCCTATCTCTGAACTAACGAGCATCTTTGCAGCTTCAGGCAATACCGGCCACCCATGCCCCGGAGACGACAAACTGCACTTCGATGCAGCAACATGGAGCAACTATTCTACCGAACAACAACGCGCAGTTCTGATGCACTACCGCCTTGCCTACCAGGGACATGCCCAGGTTTGGTGGTGCGAAGCACTCGGCACGGTATTGGCCAATGACGAGGTGGTCAATGGTGTATCAGAACGAGGAGGTCACCCGGTAGAACGCAAACTGATGCGCCAGTGGTTCCTGCGTATAACCGAATATGCCGACCGGCTGCTTTCCAGCCTCGACAACCTCGACTGGAGTGATGCCATGAAAGAAATGCAGCGCAACTGGATAGGCAAAAGCAGCGGTGCCATAGTCACGTTCAACCTCTCCCCGTCCCTCTCCGAAGGAGAGGGTGATGATGCGCGGGACCAACCACTGAACCCCGGTTGGAATACAGCCGATGCATCAATGTATAATTTCATCGGAGAGTTCCGTGCTGAGCTCAAGAAGAACCCAACAGAGGCTGAGAAGATTCTTTGGCAGCATTTGCGGGCAAGCCAGATGGGGGTAAAATTCAGGAAACAACATATTATTGGTCGTTTCATCGCGGATTTTGTTTGCCTTCCCGCCAAACTCATTGTAGAAGTTGATGGCAAAATACATGACAGCCAGATCGAAGCCGACGCTGAACGTACTGCCTACCTTGAGGAGAAAGGATTCAAAGTAATCCGGTTCAAGAACGAAGAGGTGATTAGCAATACCGATAATGTAGTGAATGAAATTCGAAAGCACCTTATCGATTCAAAACCGGGTTTAGATTATCCAAATCCAGATAACACCTCCCTCTCCTTTGGAGAGGGCCGGGGAGAGGTCACGGTCTTCACTACCCGCCCGGATACGATATTCGGTGTTGACTTTTTAGTACTTGCCCCCGAGCATGTACTGGTTGACAATATCACTACCGACGAACAGCGTCAGGCCATTGACGAATACCGTCACTATGTAAAAAGCCGCTCTGAGCGCGAACGCATGAGCGAGGTAAAACAGGTAACAGGTTGTTTCACCGGCGCATACGCCATCCACCCGCTCACGCACAACCGTGTTCCGGTTTGGATAGCTGAGTACGTTCTGGCAGGCTACGGAACCGGCGCCATCATGGCCGTGCCAAGCGGCGACGACCGTGACCACGCCTTCGCCAAGCACTTCAACATTCCGATCACAAACATCTTTGGTGACCAATACACCGGCGAAGCAGCATATTCCGATAAGTCTGGCAGCATACACAATAGCGGTTTCCTTACAGGTATGTCTGTGAAAGATGCTACAGAAGCAGCCATCAGCGCACTTGAAAAAATAGGCTCCGGCACACGCCGCACCAACTACCGCCTGCGCGATGCCGGCTTCAGTCGCCAGCGCTATTGGGGCGAACCATTTCCTATTGTCTACATCAATGACATACCGTATGCAACCGACGAACCTCAGGTCTCAGGTTCACTGCCTGTAGAGCTGCCGCACGTAAAGTCATACAAGCCGGGGCCTGAAGGACAGGGACCACTTGCCAACGTTACCGAATGGGTAAATACCCCAACCGGGCAGCGCGAGACCAACACAATGCCGGGTTATGCAGGCAGCAGCTGGTACTTCCTTCGCTATATGGACCCGCACAACGATACTGAATTCGCAGGACGTGCAGCCACGGACTACTGGAATCAAGTCGACATATATGTGGGCGGTACCGAACACGCCGTAGGTCACCTGCTCTACAGCCGCATGTGGACCAAAGCCCTCTACGACCTCGGCCATATTGGCTTCGACGAGCCGTTCAAGAAGCTCCTGAACCAAGGTATGATCCAGGGCAGCTCGCGCTTTGCATATCGAGTAAACGGTACAAATACGTTTGTTTCACACGGTATGCGCAAACAACATCAGACCACTGAAGTGCGCGTAGACGTGAACATCGTCAACGGCACAGAACTTGACACGGAAGCATTCAAGAACTGGCGACCTGAATACGCTGCTGCCGAGTTCATTCTGGAAGACGGCAAGTACCTATGTGGCGCCGAAGTTGAAAAAATGTCCAAGTCCAAGTACAATGTGGTGAACCCCGATGACATTGTAAAACAATATGGCGCAGACACCTTCCGTATGTACGAGATGTTCCTGGGCCCCATAGAGGTGAGCAAACCATGGGACACCAAGGGAATAGAAGGCGTACATCGCTTCCTCAAGAAGTTCTGGCGCCTGTATAACGACGAGCAATCGGGCTTCATTGTTACAGATGAGGCACCTAACGAGACCGAGCTGCGCACACTGCACAAAACGCTGAAGAAGGTGAGCGAAGACATAGAACGCTTCTCCTTCAATACCTGTGTCAGTCAGTTCATGATCTGCGTCAACGAGCTCGCTTCAGCAGGGTGCCACAAACGCGCCATACTTGAACCATTGGCGGTGTCGCTTGCGTCGTTTGCGCCACACATTACCGAGGAGCTTTGGCACCAACTGGGCTACACCACTACCGTACTCGATGCAGCCTTCCCTGAGCACAACGACAAGTTCATTGCTGAGAACAGCGTGAACTATGCGGTGTCGATAAACGGCAAGAAACGCGCGGAGATCGAGTTCGCACTGGATGCCCCGCAAGCCGACATTGAAGCTGCAGTGCTTGCCGATGCGACAGTGCAGAAGTGGATGGAAGGCAAACCCATGAAGAAGTTCATCTTCGTAAAGGGTAAAATGATCAACGTAGTAGTTTAATCGGGTGCCTGCACCCACACAACACCAACAATGGGACACAAGAAACTGGTCAAATTTCAGGCCATCGAAACATACAAGAACGTATTGCAATACCCCGAAGGCATGAAGGGCAACTGGAACAAGTTCTTCAATAACGACAACCCGATAACGCTGGAACTCGCCTGCGGCAAGGGCGAATACAGCGTGGGCCTCGGCCGCGACCACCGCAACCGCAACTTCATCGGGGTGGACATCAAGGGCAACCGTATTTACCGTGGTGCCACCACCGCATTGCAGGAAGGCCTGGACAATATAGCGTTCCTGCGTATCCACATCGGGCAGATCACCAACTACTTCGCAACGCAGGAAGTGGAAGAAATATGGATCATCTTCCCCGACCCGTTTCTGAAGAAGGAATCGAATCGACTCACCCATCCACGCTACCTGTTCCTTTACCAGCAATTGCTGAAGCCGGGTGCGCGCATCAACCTCAAGACAGACTCGAAAGAGCTCTATGACTTCACGCTGGAAGTGATCGAGGCGCAGGGCTGTCCGGTGCACGAGAATATTGCCGACGTTTACGGTAAGGGGCTGAACAAAGGTCCTCTGGCGATACAGACGTTCTACGAAAAAATGCACCTTGCCGATGGCCGTACCATTTACTTCCTGTCATTCTCGCTACCACCTGACGGCGTGAAACTGGAAGGCCGCTTTGCCAAACTGAATGCTGCCGACGACACCACCGACGACGTGACAGAAGAATAACCGACCAGTATGCAGGAAGGCAAAGACTACTATATCACCCCGGCGGGACTACTCGTTTTCACCGCGCACTACCTGCGCGAGCGCGGCTACTGCTGTGGCAACGGCTGCCTCAACTGCCCCTATGCATACGAGCAGGTGGCCGAACCACGCCGCACACAACTCTTAAAAAAACGCGAAGCAGATGGCTATACGCCCCGCTAGTTCTTCGGATCTATACAATGCCATTTACGACATTGTGCGCGCCATACCAAGTGGTCGTGTTACCAGTTATGGCGCCATTGCTGCCGCGCTCGGGGCAAAGTCGGGGGCGCGTGTGGTGGGTTATGCCATGAACAACTGCCACAACCTCACCCCCGCAGTACCCGCCCACCGTGTTGTGAACCGGAACGGCATGCTGACCGGCAAACACCACTTCCACCCGCCCGAGCGCATGCAACAGCAGTTGGAACAAGAGGGCATCAGGGTGGTGGATGATGTGATCGTTGATCTCGACCAACACTTCTGGGACCCCGCCACAGAACTGGTGCTGTGACGCCTGCCCTGATAAGGCGGCAGCGCACCGGTGGCGGCACGCTGCCCCTTCATCAGCCTTCAATTAGTAATTGAACCTTACTACACCAAATATGTTGCGACCGGCAGCATTGATACCGCTTGCAAATACACGGTATTGCGTGTCCAGTATGTTATCTACGCCTGCCTGTACGGTTATGTTCTTATGCACCTTGTAGGATACACGCACATTGCCTGTCATCCATGCGGGCATACCATCGGGCGTAGCGTACTGTTCGTTGTCTTCTCCGTTCAGGTAGTAGTCGGCCAGTTTCTTGGCACCCTGATAGTTCACAAAAAAGTCGACACCCAGTTTGCCTGCAGTGTAGATGGCCTGCGTACGCAGTTGCATAGGTGGTATGTGGTCCAGCGGTAGCGCGGTACTGTCGGTGGCTATGCGACCATAAGTATAGGTAAGCCCACCGGCCAGCTGCAGGTGATCGCTGATCTTTGCGCGTACATTGCTCCACAGTCCATAGATATATGCCTTACCCATGTTCTGGTTGGCCAATACGCGACTCATCTTGCCTTCGTACATCACAGAGTCGGCACCGTTATAGGTAAATGGCGCGGTCACAATAGCGTCGAAATAGCGGGTATAATACAGCGAGTTCTCCCACACTGCCTTGTTGCCCAGTACTTTGGTGACACCCAGCTCTGTATTTACCGTCTTCTCAGCATTGAGCTTGTTGTTGGGCACTATCAGTGATCCCGGCGCCGATTCAAACACTTTCGCCAGGTCGTCGACATTAGGCACCCTGAAACCTGTCGAAACCAGCAGTGACAACTTCCACTTGTCGGTAGGGGTATGAATGATGCCCGCACTACCCGAATACACAAAGTTGCCCTGTTTCACCTCTGTGAACGGAAAGGCAAAGAAAGACGTATCGGTGAAAGTGGAGCGCAGATTGGTATAACCCAGGCGCATACCGTCATTCAGCGTCCAGTTGTCTTTAATGCGCCAGGTATGCGATGCATATCCTGCCCATACATCCATGGTGTTGCTACCACCGGGATAGCGGGTATCTAACGGCACCCTTGCCCCTGTGCTGATGTTCTCCTGCTCGGCGGTTGACGTAAGCATATTGCTTTGCTGTTCCAAGCCCAGCCTTATAGCATGACGGCCCGTGGTACGCTGCACATCCATATTGAGACCAAACACAGCCACCTGCTCTACCCTATGCGACAACTTACTGCTGCCGAAGCTGCGGGTGTGACGGCTCTCTTCGATCTGCTGGTAATTCACGCCCACATGCTGGTGCTGAAAGAAGGCCTTCTCATTGTCTGAGTTCACATTGTAGGCAAGCATGGCACGCTCCTGCGGACCATAATACCACTGTGCAAAACGCAGCCCCTTGCCACCCGCACCGGGGTCTGTAAGCCGATCGTAGCGGGGTATGTCGGTGCTGGTGCTGTACTGAAGATTGAGCGTGTGCAGGGTATGCTCATTCTGCCTGAAGGCAAACTTCTGCATGATATCGTACTGGTCATACCCGGTTTGCACCTGCTTGTAGGGGTCACTGTTAGCCAGCAGCGTATCCTTACCGCCTATCTGCCCCACATAGTAAGGGCGCACACCATAAGCGGTATCATAAAACGGATTGGCCGACTTGCCCCCCATCAGGTCGCCGAAAGAGGAATAGGTAACTGAGGTGATCGAGGCAAACTTCCTGCCACCTATGCTGAAGTCGGCATGACCGGTCTTTTCTGCATTTACGCTGCCATACCGCACATAGGCATTGGCAGCCGTCTTCAGTTTACCACTATCTTTAGAGAACTGTGGTTGTTTGGTGTAGAAATGCATCACTCCACCCAAGGCATCGCTACCATACATAGTAGATGATGGTCCGTACAGGACCTCCACGCGGTCCAGCATGGCATTGTCCAACGTTATGACATTCTGCAGGTGACCGCCACGGTATATGAGGTTGTTCATACGCACCCCATCTACCACCAACAGCACCTTGTTGGCCTCAAAGCCACGTAGCACCGGGCTACCGCCTCCCATCTGGCTCTTCTGTACAAAGATGCCCATGGTATTGGCCAGCAGGTCGGCACTTGTTTGCGCCTGGGCTGCCGCTATCTGTTTACTGTCCAGGCTCTGCACCTGTTGTGCCACCAACTTGCGGCTCTCCTGCACACGGTTCACCGATATTGTGACCTCATCCAGCCCTATCTGTTTGCCGGCTGTGTCTGCATTTTTTGTTTGGGATCTAACGGGGCCGGCTTGCAGCAATTGTATCGCTGCTGCTGCATATAAAATACGCTTCATTCAATGTTGATTTACGTGAAATAAAATAGGAACTGTACACCCGGCATGGGCGTGCACATCATCAATTAAACTCCAACACTGAATGCCGGTGGCCGCAGCCCCACATCTACCATGCGCCCCTTCAACGATGAAGGACTTTCGAAATAGACATTACTAACTGCCGTAAAAAACGTCACCGTGTGTATGGGGGGCGGCAACACATAAACTATAGACAACAACCTTAGAAGCCCGTCGGGCAGCATAGTGCTACCGTCTTGTGTATGGCCAGCAATGGTTGCAATGCGGTGCAAGACTCTTTCTTCCTTATGGTCGCGGACGGCAGTAACATATACATGACTGCCCTGTCGCACCACACTCACGACATCATACATCTTACCATCCACCTTCACATCACGCTTGCCTACTCTCGCCTTTTGGTACGCTTCGGCGGTCAACACCAACAGCTGTCGCGGGGCATTGGCCTTCATGGAACGCCTATGCTGCCGGTAGCGAACGACTCCCTGCTTCACTTCGTACCACACGAGGAGACCACCGGCCTGCAGCACCAGCAACAACGTAAGCAATATGTACCCTATCTGTTTCACTCTGTTAATCAATCACAATATACAATCTAATTCAGTTCGTACATTTCCTCTATCGGCCGATTTTGCGAAGAGGCTTCTTATGTTTCCGACCCGAAGCAAATGCAAAAGACCGGAGGCAGGACAAACAGCCTCTGCCTTACCTACTGATACATATCGGGTGTAACTTTAAGTGTATAAATCTCGAGGCCATTCTTGTCTTTGTACTTATAAATAAGCGTTGTTTTGTGTTCCCGCTGCAACTTCATATCAGAGTTGTTTTTGACATTTGCGATGATCACAGGCTCGAGATATTTACGCACCGTGTCCAGTTTCACCTCCGCTTTCTCCACATCAATTATGGTGTAGTTGTATTGGAAGGCATTTCCAGGCATAACCATTGTATTATCTAACCTTGTTGATTGATCAACCATCATCGGGCACATCTTATTCATTTCGTTTGCAGCAGCGACCAGTGCTTTCTCGAAAGATGGCGGCCGGGGCGTGAACATCTTTTGAGCGAAATAGGACGAAATTGAGGCAGCAGCAACACTTGCAACCACCACTGCCATCTTAGGTTTGTTTTTAGTCTTTTTGCCTGTCGTCGGCACTTGAGCGTCGCTTGACTCAATTTCATTAGAGGATTGTGGCAGCGCAACACCGCAAGAGGAACAATACCTGCTGTTAAATAGATTTTCACCGCCACACGAAGGGCACGTTTGTTTTGTCATGGTAATTATATTATAAGTTTCGAAAAGTACAAAATTCATCACAAAAGTCAAGCGAGGCGAATAACCGCCCCTCTGACGGCCTTTATTGACATTACCTACCTTTGCGCCCGGTGCAGCTGCCTGATACATATCGCTACTTTGTGCTGAACAAGCCATTCCACATGGTCTCACAGTTTGTGAGTGTGGAAGACGTGCCGCTGCTCAGCCACCTCGATTTCAAGTTCCCACCCGGCACGCATACCATAGGGCGGCTGGATGCACTCTCGGAGGGGTTGCTGCTGCTGTCTACCAACAAAAAAGTGATAGATCTGCTCTTTAAGAGTCCCCGACCTCACAGGCGCACCTACCTTGTTCGGGTGCTGGGAACTGTGTCGGCAGAGACGGTGCAACAACTGCAGCAGGGTGTCACCATTCGTGTGCGCAGCAAGGGCGACCATCTTACCGCTCCCTGTGAGGTGGAACTGCTGCCCGAGCCTCCGGCAGTATATCCGCATCAGCTGGAGACCAATCCGCACATAGCCCATTCGTGGTTGCGGGTGTCTCTGTATGAAGGGAAGTATCACCAGATACGCAATATGATGCGTGCTGTGAACCACCCCTGCCGCCGCCTAATAAGGACATCTATAGAAGACCTGGAACTGGGCGACCTGCCACCGGGCGCTGTGCGCGAACTGACCGAGACCGATTTCTTCAGGTTGCTGAAGATAGGCGCATGGGATCTATGAGGGAACTGCCAATTATTGAAGGACGGGCAATAGTGCAGCACCTTTTATTGGTTGGCAGGTCTGCAAATAAACTCCCGTTTTCTGCAAAAAATAGATTGGGCATGATTTTTCATTTTCAGGTTAATAATCAGTCATTTATTACAAAGTCATTTTCAAAAAAACTCCCAAAAAACTCCCATTCATTTCCCGTTGGGGAGGGCTTCAAAACTTGGTATGATGCGCTCCCCATCCGCTCTTGTTCTTATTCCCGAGTGATGTCGGGAGCGCGCTGCTGATGGAATGGCTGCGCGTCTGTTCAACTTTTGAATTTATATCTGAGGCACGCCAACCACGTCTACGGAAATATGAAGGCGCCATCAAGGGCTGGGCTGGTTTCCTTGTATCGGGCTCTTTTTGCTTCCCGGTGAGCAGATTTTTTTGTTTTCACATGGTTTTGTCGTGTTTCTGTTGATCATCAACTATTTATATCTTTCAACGATGGGTTTTGCTTCCCACTGCTTCCCAAAAACTGCGCAAAAACTGCGCACTTACTTCCCATTTACTTCCCAATTGCTTCCCAAAAACTTCCCACCTGCTTCCCATCCCGAATGCTTTCGGGAGCGCATTATCTTCCACGGGATTTCCCCATCCGCTCTTGTTCTTTTTCCCGAATGCTTTCGGGATACCAAAACCTGCCTGCCGGCAGGCAGGCCCACCTATCGGTCGGCAGGGAAAGCGCCGCCTTTTGCCTCCCGAATGCTTTCGGGACTTCCGCGGGGCAAAAGGTCAGCCCAACGCTGTTTCGCAGTTCGCTTCTCAACTTCATGGTGCTGCCATCTTTCTCCCGAATGCTTTCGGGACTGCGCTGCCGATGGACTGGCTATTTTACAATGTGTGACTACGCGCTACGATCTGAGGCACGGTAACAACCTCTACGGAAATATGAAGGCGCCATCAGGGGCTGAGCAGGTTTCCTTGTATCGGGCTCTTTTTGCTTCCCGGTGCACAGATTTTTTTGTTTTCACATGGCTTTGTCGTGTTTCTATTGATCATCAACTATTTATGTCTTTTAGCGGCGGGATTAGCTTCCCAAAAACTTCCCACTTACTTCCCATTCGCTTCCCACTGCTTCCCAATTGCTTCCCATCCCGAATATTCTCGGGACAGGCTTACTTCCCATCCCTAATGCTTTCGGAATGAGAAAAGTTGCATCCGATCCGAAAAATTGACAGCACGTATGTACTGCTTACATCAGACAAATATGAAATATTATTAAGTTTAGTGCACATTTTTCGGATCTGACATGAAGTTATGGTGATTGGCGGGGATGTGACGGAAGAAATATCTGTGATAGTGCGTTTTCTGCAGTATCATAGAAAAAAGTATGGGGGATTACTGAGGGCATTTGTGCCCACTTTTCCCGCTCAATAATATTTAGTAGTTTTATCGTTTATTACACACATAATATGAGATACCTCTTATCGGCATTGTCACTTATAGTACTGGTGGCATCCTGCAACAAAGACCCTGAAGTGCCACCAAGCAAGGCGAACCAGATGCGTGCCAAAAAGTGGACCATAACGGGCGGTACGCTGACTGTGAAACAACCTAACGGCAAGGACACATCGCTGAGCTACCTGAACTTTGTGGATACGTGCTACTGGGACGATTACATCAAATTCGACTCGAACTTCGTTGGCAGTATATTTACAGGTGCAAAAAAATGCAATCTCGCCGATCCTGAATCGCGCAGCTTTACGTGGCGCCTGCTGCCTAACGAGACCTATATAGATCTGTTCAGCGGCTTTAACATGGTGTTCTGCGTCAATTCTTCTATTGAGCCATATAAGTTCGATACGCTGGAGAAAAGCCCTCTGAAGCTGGATACGATCATAGGTCGTCTGGATACGATACCAGGCTTCACCAAGCAGTTCATAGTGCTGGATACGATACGCGAAGTGCGCTACACTCCATACCGTATTCCTTCGTTCGACCTGTATGGTGCTGAGATCATGGATTTCACTCCGTCATCTTTCAAGCTGAAGTTCTCTTTCAAGAGTACCCGTCTGGACTCGACAGGACTGCGTGGAGGCGCACCTAACAACAATGCACCTGCAGTGGTGCCGGATACGGCTGACTACATCCTGACACTTACCGGAAACTAATTGACGATCAACTACTTGCAAATAGAGAAGCGGCTCCGTATGGAGCCGCTTCTGTTTTATATGGCGGGAATAGTTTTGCTTACTTAGGTTTGCGGAAGATGTAGCGGGTAATGAAGATACCGCCTGAGCTGCCGCCGCCGCTAGACGTCTGCTGATTGGTGGCTGATACTACCTGCACGAGTTCCCAACCCTGTGAACTGTATTCGTTGATGCGATCGACGATGACGCGATCGTTATTGGCGATGTTATCGAAGTTGATACCTACCATGCTGTAGAAGTTCTTGAGTTCTTTTTCGAGCATCTGGCCATTATCATCTGTAGTGAGTATGCGGCTGCGACCGAGGCCACCCGGCACCACACTCTCTACGGCGGTGATCTGCTTGAACTGATAAACAACAGGGGTGCCGCCATCAGGTGCACGGAATGAAAACAGGCCCAATGCCAGAACAGCGAGTGAAGCGGTGGCTGCTGCTGTGATGATGTACTTTCTCATTTTTGTTCTTTTTTATTGTTTTATGAATGTAAGACGCTGATAGTATCTGCTACCCCTACTGCGTGGACAATATTTTTTAAAACGTACCGGACATTACCCCTTTATTTGAGTGAGGGCACGCACCAATTCATCGAGCTCGGCAGTGGTGGTGTAGACATTGGGGGTAACGCGGACGCCATGCACACCCGCGGCCTCGTTGTCGATAGCCACTGTGTAAATGCGGTACTTATCGAGCAGTACCTTAGCCAATGCCGCGGGCTTCATGCCCCGCACACCGACATTGGCAATGGCGCAGGCGCGCTGTGGCTGCGATGGGCTATACATGACTATATGAGGCAGACGGCGCACGCGTGAGGTCCAATAGTGCTGCAGGTAGCGCAGGCGCTCTTCCTTACGGGCGGCACCAATATCGTCATAATTGGCAATGGCATCGGTAATGGTGAGATCGGTGGCAGGCGGGTGTGTGCCGGTGTGGTTGAGCCGAAGGATATCGTCAGACGCGCGACCTTCCTCTGCAAACACGGGCCATATCTTGCCGATGTGCTCTTTGCGCACATACAACATGCCCGCGCCAATGGGCACGCTGAGCCACTTGTGGAGGCTGCAACCGTAGTAATCGCAGCGGAGGTCGGGTATGGAGAACTGAATGTGTGCAAGCGCGTGTGCCCCATCTACCATTACCTGCACGCCCTTGCTGTGTGCCATGTCGCAGATCTTGCGTATAGGCAGTATGTGGCCCGTAATGTTGATCATGTGGCAGACCATGAGCAAGCGGGTGCGTGGAGTGATGGCGGCCTCGTAGGCGGCCACTACCTCTTCGTCGGTCTGCGGGTCGGGCGGCACAGATATGAGGCGGTTCACCACACCGTATCTGCGTGACACCTGCTTAAACATATCGAGCATGGCGCCATAGTCCTGATGCGCCATAACGGCCTCGTCGCCTGGTTTCCAGTCGATGCCGCCAATGATCATATCGAGCGACTCGGTGGTATTGCGGGTGATGATGACCTCTTCGGCAGTGCAGCCCACTATGGCGGCAAGGCGCTCGGCAGCCTTCTTCTTGTTATCGAACTGAACCGTGCGCATATAGTATGCACCCTGCAGATTGACCTCGTCGATATGCCGCTTGTAGGCATCGAGTATGTGGCGGGGCTGTATGCAATAGTAGCCGTTCTCGAGATTGATATAGTCGGGCTTGAGGTTGTAGGTATTGCGCACAGATTGCCAGTAGTCGTCGGTAGCAGCGGGCGGTTCAGGTTGCGGATCGGTACCAGCGAAATGCGCCAATGCCGGCAGAGCGGTGAAGCTACCCAGCCCCAACAAGGAAGCGTTTTTTATGAATGTGCGTTTGTCCATAGAAGTAAAATTATGGTGTGCCGCTTTTGACGGTTAACCACAAAATACAAAACGCTATGAAACAAAGAAACGGGCGCTACAGTTGCCAGTGCTCTTCGAGCCAGCTCTTCATAGGGTTGCTGGTGAAGTCGATAGTAACGGGAACAACAGAGGCGTATCCTTCTTTGAGCGCTTCTACATCAGTGCCATGGCCTTTGTCCATGTTCACGAACTTACCTACCATCCAGTAATAGTCGCGACCACGAGGGTCTTTTCTGTGGTCGAACTGTTCCTGCCAGCGGGCATAGGCCTGCCTGCAAATCTTCAGTCCCTTGAAATCTTGGGCGGCAACAACGGGCACATTCACGTTCAGCAACAAGTGCTCGGGTACGGGCTGCGCCAACATGCGAGCCGTGAGTTTTTCGGCAACTTGTGCGGCAATGGTAAAATCGGCATCGAAGCTAAAATCGAGCAGGGAGAAACAAATGGAAGGGATACCCTCTATGGCAGCCTCCATAGCGGCACTCATAGTGCCTGAGTAGATAACATTTATGGAATGATTGGCGCCATGATTGATACCACTGAGGCATACATCGGGCTTGGTGTGCAGTATCTTGTCGCGGGCCAGCTTTACACAGTCGGCGGGAGTGCCGCTGCACTGCCAGGCTTCTACATCGTCAAACACATCGACCTTGTCGAGACGGAGTGGCTCACCAATAGTGATGGCGTGCCCCATACCCGATTGCGGACTATCGGGCGCAACCACTACTACCCTACCCAAGTGTTTCACAGCATTGACCAACGCCCTGATGCCAGGGGCAGTTACTCCATCGTCGTTCGTTATCAGTATAACCGGCTTATCGTGCTTCATGTTCTTCTATTGTATGCTACTCTACTGTATACACAAAGGGCATGGCCATCATGGCGCGGCCATTCATGCGTTGGAGACTTTTTAGTTTGTCGAGCCACTCAACTCCTGTACCTATCTCTTCGTGCATGGCTGCTTTGATGGCTGCAGCAGCGCCTGTGTTGTTGTTGATGCGCTTCATGAGCGAACTGAACTTATCGACAGGCTCGGGGTAGGTAACGATCTTGTAGGTAGTGAGACCTGCTTTTGCCACCGCGCTTGCGATAGCACGATCAAGACCGCCAAGACCATCTACAAGGCCCAGCTCCAGCGCCTTGCCGCCAGTCCACACACGACCCTGTGCAATAGAATCCACCACTTCGGGCGCGAGCTTACGGCCGGTAGCCACACGGCCTTTGAACTTGGCATAGATGGTATCGATAGAGCGTTGCATCATAGCACCTTCTTCAGCAGTTAGCGGACGCATTGCGGTGGGGAAATCGGCATAGGGTGCATTCTTCACACCATCGAATGTAACGCCCAACTTGCTCTTCGCCATCTTGTCGAAATTGAACATCATGCCAAAAACACCTATGCTACCGGTAATGGTATTGGGTAAGGCGAACACACTATCCGCATTGCTGGAGATGTAGTAACCACCTGATGCGGCATAGTTGCCCATAGATACGATCAGCGGCTTTTTCTGTTTCAGCAGTGTCAATTCGCGCAGGATGACCTCTGAGGCCAACGCGCTACCACCCGGTGAGTTGACGCGCAGGACAACGGCTTTGATCTTATCGTTCATGCGCAGCTTGCGTATCTGCTCGCACATAGTTTGCGAAGCGATCTGGTAATCATCTTCCTGCTCACCGTCAACGATCTCACCCTCTGCAAACAGGACTGCGATCTTTGAAGAGGCTGAAGTGCGGGTAGCTTTGACCATGTCGGCATAGTCATTGATAGAGACAGTCTCGATATCGTCCGCCTCAGACTTTCCTGTCTTGCGCCTCAGTAGTTTGGCTACTTCGTCGGCATAGAGCAGACCGCCTACCAAACGATGTTTTAATGCATCTGTGGGGAACTGGATAGCACCGGTCTGAGCAAGGAGATGAATTGAGTCGGGGCTCATGCGCGCGTAGGCACCTGCCGCTGTTATGAACTCGGCCCACATGGCATTCTGAAACTCCTTCACCTGCTGCTTGTTGGGCTCGCTCATCTTGTCGACCCTGAAAGGTTCGGTGGCGCTCTTGAAACGGCCTGCATAGAAAATCTCTGGCTGCACCTCCAGCTTATCGAGAGTTCCTTTGAAGAAACTCAATATGGTTGCAAAGCCCTTCAACTCTATATCTCCTGAGGGATTGAGAAAAATACTATCGGCTGCAGACGCGGCGAAGTAGGTGCCCTGCGTAATGTTCTCACCATAGCCGTAAATAAATTTACCTGAAAGACGGAATGCTTTCAATGATTCGTGCAACTCCTGTAGTGTGGCCCAGCCGTTTGGTGTGGGACCGAGCTTGAGGTAGATTCCTTTGATGGAATTGTCGGTTGCAGCGTGGTCTATGGCACGGGTGATGTCGTACAGCCCCGCCTTGTAGGATTCACCTTCTCCAAATGCAGCGAATGGATTATTTTCGCCGATCTCGTGGATGCGTTTCGTCAGGTCTATCTCAATGATATCTCCTGTAACCATGGAGTTATCCTTCTCGGTTACAGACTTAGCCACACCTACAACCAGCATGACAAAGAAAATAACCATCAGAATGCCGGAAACAATTATGGCGAGTAGGGAGGCAAAAAACGAACGAAAAAACTCTCTCATATATAAAGATTAGAGGAACAAAGATACATGCGGGTTTCTATCAATAATCATAAAGTTCAATAGACGTGGATAATGTGTCTATTAGTTTATATTGATGCAATAGGGTGTACGTATGTCAAAAAAAGAAGCGGGTGGACTTGATAAGTCCACCCGCCCATATTATGAATAATATAACGCCTATTGCTCCATTACGAAGTGGAACACTTTCTGTTCTGTTCCGCTGCGCAGTGTAAGGATGTACATACCGTTGGCAAGGCTACCGTCAAGTTTGATCAGTGTATCCAGATGTCCCTGTTTGGTAGTCACTGCACCACGATACACTACCTGACCCAGCA
>CAZZCR010000042.1:0-44989 GCA_964652995.1 uncultured Flavipsychrobacter sp.
AATACAGAACGCCCCGACCTCGTTATCGTTATCGCCGATGCCGCCAACCTGAAAAGGAACCTCCTCTTCTGTTCGCAGATCATGGACCTGAAGGTGCCGGTGATCATGGCACTCACCATGATGGACATAGCCCAGAGCAAGGGCATTACTATCGATACTGCAGGGCTGCAGAGACTGGTGGGTGTGCCTGTAGTGTCCATCAATCCCAGAAAGAACAAAGGCATCGCTACTTTAAAGAAAGCAGTACACGATATATATAAGTCCTCTCCCACCCCACGCCCCGACTTCATATCCATACCCGCCCTGTCAAGCGAATGGATAGAGGAGATAAAGGAATTGTGCCACCAGACCAGCAACTATGCAGCCCTTCATATTGCGTGCAACTATGCCGGTCTGCAACACATAAACGCGGCCCAGCGCATACGCATTGCGGCATTACTTGGCGAGGCCGGCTTCCACAAGTCGCGCATTCAGGCAGAGGAGATCGTGCAGCGCTACAAGAAGATAGACACAATCATGCAGCTATGCGTGGTCACTGAAAGCCCCATGAAGCGCATGGTCATCAGCGACCGTATAGACAAAACGCTGCTGCACCCTGTGCACGGAAATGTGATCCTGCTGCTGGTGCTCTTCCTGCTGTTCCAGTCCATCTTTTGGCTGGCGCAGTACCCCATGGACTGGATAGAACAGGCATTTGCTATGGGCGGCCACTGGCTAGGCACATTACTGCCCTCCGGCTACTTCGCCGACTTCGTTGTGAATGGCATCTGGGCCGGCCTGGGCGGCATTGCCGTCTTTGTGCCTCAGATCATGATACTGTTCGGGCTTATCACCATTCTGGAGGACAGCGGCTACATGGCGCGCATCTCCTTCCTTACAGATCGTATCATGCGCAGCGCGGGTCTCAATGGCCGCTCGGTTATGCCACTCATCAGTGGCATGGCATGTGCCGTACCTGCAATCATGGCGGCCCGCACCATACAGAACCGCAAAGAACGCCTGGTCACCATCCTCGTCACACCGCTCATGAGCTGCTCGGCCCGGCTACCCGTCTACACCATGCTCATCGGGCTCGTTGTGCCCGACAAGGCTATCCTCGGCATATTCAATATGCGCGGACTGGTGCTTATGGGCCTCTACCTGCTCGGCTTCTTCATGGCGCTGATAGTGGCCAAGGTGATGGACCTCATCATCAAGACGAAAGAACGCAACTTCTTCCTACTGGAACTGCCTGTATACCGCATGCCGCGCTGGAAGAACGTGGGTATCACCATGCTGGAGAAGGGCAAGATCTTCATCCGAGATGTGGGCAAGATCATCATCATGCTGTCGCTGGTATTGTGGGCGCTGGCTGCTTTCGGGCCACCGGCGCAAATGAAGGCTGTTGATGCCAAGTACGATGCGCTCATACAAGCCGCACCTCAAAATGCCGACGAACTGAACGCACTCCGCGCTACTGACAAACTGGAGCACTCTTTCGCCGGCATCCTGGGCCACGCCATAGAACCTGCCATCACACCATTGGGCTACGACTGGAAGATCGGCATTGCGCTCATCACTTCGTTCGCGGCTCGCGAGGTATTCGTGGGTACGATGGCCACCCTCTACAGCGTGGGCGATTCAGACAGCGGCACCAAAACCCTCACAGAGAAGATGCGTGCGGCGAAACGTGACGATGGTTCACCGGTCTATACGCTGGCAACAGGTTTGTCACTCCTTATCTTCTATGCGTTCGCTATGCAGTGCATGAGCACGCTGGCCATTGTGAAACGTGAGACCAGAAGCTGGAAGTACCCTGCTATACAGTTTGCCTACATGGCTGCCCTGGCCTATGTGGGGGCTTTGGTGGTGTACCAGCTGTTCCGTTAAGGTCGTTAGAATTACCTATTTAAGGATGGGGATCCGGCACTTCTGTATATCCGGATCGCGGGAGATGGTCTCTATATTCTCAAGCGCCTCGTTCACATCAGGGTACTTCTCCGTCACCTTTATCACCACACATTCGCAGTACTGCTTTGACTTGGCGGGATTGCCTGTCCACGAGTTGGCGTCGTCTACACATGCTTCAAAGAAGGCATCTTTGTCGCTCTGCATCCAGTTGGTCTGGCAGGCAGCTACAAGTAGCAATGCAGAAAGGTAGGGAAGCAGCTTTTTCATGCACATAAAGGTGCGACATTATTTACATCAAAACACACTTTCGCGGGAAAAAGCAAATGTAAGCGGCTTACTTCTTGGCCGAGTTGATAAACAACTCCAGTGCCGACACCATTGACGGAGCGTTGGGGGCAGGCGCTTTGATGTCCAGACGCATACCCAGGTCCTCTATCGCTTTGGATGTGGTGGGACCGAAGGCACCTATGAGCGTACCGTTCTGCTTGTAGGCCGGATCGTGCTCCATAAGCGACTGTACACTGAACGGACTGAAGAACACAATGACGTCATATTTAGACTGCATCACCTGTGCAATGTCGTTGGAGACCATGCGGTAAAGGGTCACCTCGGCATACTTGATATTGTGTTTGATGAGGTGGTTGGCCAGTTCGTTTTTGCCGCTGTCTGATACGGGGAGTATGTACTTTTCGTTCTTGTGTTTGGTGATCACATCCTGCAGACCGGCTGTGCTGCCATCGGCAGAGAAGAACACCTTGCGCTTGCGGTACAGTATGAACTTTTGCAGGTAAAGCGCTACGGCCTCGGTGATGCAGAAGTACTTCATGTCCTGAGACACCTTGATCTTCAGTTCCTCACAGATGCGAAAAAAGTGGTCTACCGCGTTGCGGCTGGTGAATATGATGGCAGTATACTCGGTGATATCAACCTTCTGTTTCCTGAAGTCCTTGCCGCTGAGTCCTTCAACCCTGATGAACGGATGAAAGTCGAGTTGCAGGCTGTATTTCTTTGCGAGGTCGAAGTAGGGAGACTTATCGGTTTCGGGACGTGGTTGCGTAATTAATATACGGCTGATCTTCACTTCCTTTTTCTCAGCACCCTTTTTTTGAGCAACTTTCGCCATATTCAAGAATTATCTGGGGTATATACAGGAACAATACTCTATTCAGCAGTTAATGAATCAATAAAACATCAATCCTTTCACTAATAATTTCATCAATACTGCCAGTGGCAATAATTCCGAGGCGCAAAGGTACATAAAAAAATGGAATTTGCTGTACTGGAAAAACGAGCCGAACACCTGCCACGACCTGAAGTACCTGTTGAGCAGCAGAATTCCGGCCGCCACAAATGACACAAATACTATATGCTGCGCCCACCCATGATCGGCAAATGCCAGGATGATGATGAACGGCAACAGCGCCACCGACAGCACCTTGTTGATCAGGAACACATTAAACAAATAGTGCTCCGTTATCCCCTCTACCCTGAACGCCCAGCCGCTGAACCTGATGGCCGCATACTTGGTCATATAGATCATGCCCGTACCTGTTATGAGCATGATGATGAGCAATGACGGCGGAATGACCCCCGAACTGCGTGGTGTGAAAAAACGCACCACATAATATATGTATGCCCCGCCGGCAAAGGCGAAGAACAGGTTCATGAGGAAGTTGGGCAGGCCCGCGCCCTGCAACTGATCCTTTAACTGCCTGTTGCTGAGTGTGGGGTTCCAGAAGGCGCGCCACAGGTTGATGAAGTAGCGCGTATCCATGTACCTGATAAGTCCCAGCAGCAGACAAAGTGTGAGCAGCAGGTAGAAATCGGCCGTCTGAGACACCCATATATGAGGCGACTGTATATCGCTGATGACGTATGGACTGGCCACCATCGGGTGGTTCACCAGCATACTATCGGCGGTGTAGCGTGCATACCACTCTACTATGGCACTGTCGCCCAGGTAGCTGATGCCATAGTCGGCGGGGGCACCCTGTGCAAATGCACCGGACGCTGCCAATACCCATAAGACCATCAGAAAGAGACGCTTCATGCCGTGCTGCAAAATTAGCCGTAATCTCACAGCACGCAGGTAAAGACAGTGCAACGGGGCACATATTTATCCACCCTCATGTGTGGATATCATTTATTGCGGGGTCAGCCCTGCCGAAATACTATCCAGAAAGGCGGTCATATTGGCCTTGTTGTGCTTATTGCAGGTCTTCATCAGTTTGGGCCGCAGCTTACCGAAGAATTCCAGCGTCTCGCCGCGGTGCTCCTTGCCTATATGGCCCACTATGGCACCGGCCCAGTAGTTGCGGTAGTCGGTATAGACCAGGTTGTTGCTGTTGTACAGGAACTCCACCAGCTCGTTGGGGCGTTTTTCCAGCACTTTGTAGCAGTCATCAAAGAGCATGGTGGCCAGGCCCGCATCGGCATACGTGAGCATGCGCGACACCAGCAACATATAAAAAGGACGGGTAGCGTTGTTGCGGGTCTGCAGACTGTCGGCAATGCGGGTAGTGAAACTGTCCACCCCGGCCTTGCGCACCTCGTTGAAATAGTCTTTGGCACCTGCATGCACGCCGCGGTGTTGCAGGTACTTGTTGACGTCGCCGAGGGGTTGCGCGCCGGCATGTGCCGCCCACAGCAGAGATAGGATAAACAGCAGGGTTCTCATATAGTTCTATTATTTGCCTTTGAACACGGGTTTTCTCTTTTCCAGAAATGCCTGCACCCCTTCTTTAAAGTCGTGCGTGCTGCCGGCTATCACTTGGGTACGCATCTCCATATCCAGCTGCCCTTCTATGCTGTGGTTGAAAGTGCTGTTGAGCAGGCGCTTGGTAAGGCCTATGCCGCGGGTGGGCATCTGCGCCAGCATGGTGGCCATTTTCTTTGCCTCGGCTTCAAACACCTCGTCGGGAAATGACTTGTAGATCATGCCCATGGCCACGGCATCGGCGGCCATTACTTTTTCGCCGGTCATCATGAGGGCGGCTGCGCGCTGCATGCCCACCAGACGCGGCAGGAAGTAGGTGCCGCCACTATCGGGGATGAGGCCTATTTTGCTGAATGCCTGTATGAATGATGCACCGGCCGCGGCCAGCACTATGTCGCAGGCCAGGGCTATGTTGGCACCGGCACCGGCCGCTACGCCGTTCACCGCAGCCACAACCGGCTTTTCTACATTACGTATGCGCAGGATGGTAGCATTGTAATGCTCTGCCACCAGTCGCTCAAACTCCTCGGGGGTGGGGTTGGTAGCCTCGGCGAGGTCCTGACCCGAACAAAAACCCTTTCCGGCACCGGTGAGGTAGATGCAGCGCACCTCGTCGTCGTTGGCACAATCGTCAAGGGCTTCT
This sequence comes from uncultured Flavipsychrobacter sp., assembly GCA_964652995.1. Lineage (GTDB taxonomy): Bacteria > Bacteroidota > Bacteroidia > Chitinophagales > Chitinophagaceae > Nemorincola. The sequence goes on from CAZZCR010000042.1 coordinate 5,250, forward strand.
TGCAGCTCCATGGCCATTTCGCGGTTGAAACTGTTGTATTTATCGGGGCGGTTGAGCGTGATGTAGCCTACGCCATTCTCTTTATGCAGCAATACGGTACTCATGTGTCAAAGATACTATTTTGAACTAAGCCTTCAGCAGAACTGGAGCGCGGAGGATGGTGAAACTTTGTGCGCTTCATTCCCATCCGCTCTTGTTCTTTTCTTTTCTACAGCGAAAAGAAAAGAACCAAAACCTGCTTGCCGGCAGGCAGGGAAAGCGCCGCCTTTTGCTCCCGAATGCTTTCGGGACTCCGCGAGGCAAAAGGTCAGCCCTACGCTGTTTCGCAATTCGCTGTTCAGCTTCATGGCGCCGGCATCTTTCCTACCGTCTACCAGATGATGGAGCTGCATACCCATTCAACCAACGTACTTCTATGGGGGGCACGTCAACAACATCTACGGAAATATGAATGCGCCATCAGTGGCTGAGCGGTTTTGCATTATTGAGCACGTTTTTGCTTTCAGGACTATCCGTGTTGCTTCCCGGTGCGCAGATTTTTTTATTCTGCGCATTTCTGAGAAACTTCATTGATTATCAATGGTGAGGTGGGAAGTTTTGCTTCATATTGCTTCCCAAAACTGCGCAAAACCTGCGCACTTCTTCTCACTCGGTGCGCACCCGATAAGTGACACCAAATCATAATATAAACTACTTTCCTCCATTTTTGTAAACTTCTATTCAAGTTACACACGCATAGGAAAACAGGCAAAAGAAAGTTTTATGATACTGCGTTTTTGGTGGTATGATAGAAAAAAGTTGACGGGGGAATTCCAACCGGGCTGCGGCAAAATGAATGCGTTGTGAGAACGGTTTCTGTTTTGAGAGACTACGTGAAACACAGGCGTTACAAACGCAACACCGCTGCATACCCGTTACAAAAGGGTACGAGTGGGCGTTCATTTCAAACCTTTTAGGTATATAATACTCAAGGATAGTAACCTAAAAAAAAATGAAAACATATCATGTGCTGTTGACGAAAATATATTGTACAAGAAATGATCGACTATATATAATAATAGATATACGAAAACCAAACATGCTGTCTTAAAATATCTATTATTAGCACTCCAATACAATAACATAAATAAAAATAATACTATTATCCACAAAATGGAAAACAGATGAGACAAACCTAGAAGATAGGCGAAAGCACCAACACTTCCACCAACTATATAATATAAAGCTCCATTAAACAGAACATCCGGAATTAAATAAGCTGCAGCACATGCAAATATTACTACCAAAAATCTCCTATTTATGATCATCTGCATTTAGTGCGTCAATTACTTTATATATAGGCATCATTTTCCGTCATCGTTGCGTCTCCCAGCTTGGCGTAGTCTCCGACTACGTCATCGCGGCAGCCAATCTCCAGATTGGCGAATTTAATCACCAAACCTCTAATGGGATCTGTCCTTTTTTGCCCTTATACAGCGCAGCCGCGCTGCTGTACGTGTAATCCTCCTCTTTTTCTACCCATCCGGCTCTCACCGGGTTTTTATGAATATAATCAAGCTTCTGCCTGAAGAACTCTTTGGATGAAACGCTGATCGCGTGGTTTTCGTGGGTCCAAACCTGGTATTTACTGTTTCGAACATGTCTTGACGCATTCCACTCGAAACGATGTAATAACCATTCTCGCCTGCTCTCGGGTTCGTTACATATCGATTCAAGTATATTCCTCGCAGTATATTTCTTTAAGTCCCGAATTGTGTCAGATAATTTTCCAGCACTACTGTTGGCAATGACGTGTACGTGATTGGTCATTATCACGTAACCATAAACGCGCAACCCTTTCTCGCGAATGCAATAATCAAAGCTGTCAATAATAATGTCGCGGTATCTGGATCTCGTAAAAATGTCGACCCAGTCCACAACGGACAAGGTGAGGAAGTATGTGGCAAACTGATCGTCAATCTGGTAGCCTGTGCTCATGGTGGTGATTTGTTTATAAATATAGCCCCGAAAGTGCTTTGCGCCAATCTGGAGATTGGCTACCGCGATGACGTAGTCAGAGACTACGCCAAACAGGGGAAGAATGTTCTGAATGGGAAAGTCGAATACCTATCACTACCGCAAAAAATTCCCTAGTAATAGTGCTATATCTTCAGTTTCATCTGCATAATAAATGTCATCCAAACTATCTAATAAATCAAAAAAACCATGTTCAACGAACAACTCTGGGATTTGTTCTTTTAATAATTTTTCTCTAAAAACTTCATCTGAGTTCTTCTCTGAATTTACAATCTGCAAAGCATTTTTTAACAAATCTGCTTTTTTAAATGCCCCAATTAATTTGAGCGCATCAATAGTCTCTTTTGCAAATTGCCCGTACCTATTTACAAAATATTGGTGCAAACCTCCATTGAAAACTTGATTATGAAATATAACGACCAAATATGCTACCCGCAATTGAATAGGAAGACCAATTACATAGTCATACCATTTTGTGCTTACATCACTAAACCATTCATCTGCTATACCTTTTTCAGCTTCAGCATATTTTTTTTATATAATCTCTTCGTTATTCATAAGTCGCTATTTTACAAAAGCTTCAGGATAAGATGTTTTATTTAATCGAATCGATTGCTGCAGAGAACTATTAGGGATTCCCTATGGACCGTAGACTCTTCCTAATTCAAAAATATCTCCCGGCTTGGCTTAGTCTCCGACTACGTCATCGCGGCAGCCAATCTCCAGATTGGCGAATTTAATCACCACACAACATCTCTACCAACGCTTGTGCCTTACAAGCGTCACCTTTTTAGGAGCATAGCAATTCCCACCCGACGGATACTTGATGATCTCCCACCGTAAACTAGTGTCGTCTTCTAGTTTCAAAAACGCCTTTCCATCCGTAGCATCAAAAAAACTATTGAATTTGACCTCAACCTCTCTATCGCTACCAGCCCCAGAAATATTGTATTCGCCGGGCTCGCAATCGATTCGATTTCCTTTATCAACTATCGAACAATAATTTCCAAACAGGGAATCGCCTGAAGTCTCAAGGCTTAGCGTAAAGGTGCTGGTACCAGATTTATTTATCCAGTACCATTTACCCAATATTCCTTTATCAACTGTTTTTCGTGGCGCGCACGACGCTAATTCAATTCCAAAGAGAACAAGCGCAATAGCACAAGGCCTGAGTTCATTCATTTTCTCCGTCATCGTTGCGTCTCCTCACTTTTTCCGTGAAGGACTTAAGAACATCAAGGTACTAAAGTTCAGTAAATATTCGCCATCTGCACTGCCATGAATGCACCGAGTCATTGCTCAGCATCAAGGCGCTACAAAAGAGACTCGGTGGAGACGGGAACGACGACGAGTGAGGCATGCTTATTCTGTGCCAATCTTATGCTTGCTACCGATTTCTTCATCAAGTATATTAACAAACTCCTTCTCAAAAACATCTATTAATTTTTCTTTAGTCCTTTTTCTTTCTCCTGAAAAATCATTGTGTCCCTTACTGCCTCCTTTGCCATCAATTGTTGCGTAAGCTATAAATATCTCAGAGTTTTGGGAAGTATCCCAATAAGTACTATCTCCGTAATACCTAAACACAAACGCATAGTCAACACCACTATCAAAAACATGCATTGTGAGGTATTTCTTTCCATCATTATAATAGTTTATATCACCGTCATACTCTCTTAAGGTATCCCTAATTATTTTGCGATTTTTTCGAATAGCATTCCAAATATGTTGCTCTAAATCTGATTTAGAAATATCATAAGCATAGCCCTTAATGGATCCATGAGTACCAGCACCTACACATGCGCTGAATAGTAAAAAACTACCTACTGCTAAAATAAACAAAGTCCTCGTATATACATTCATTTCCCTCGTCGTTGCGTCTCCTCGCTTTTTCTGCGAGGGACTAAACAACATCAAGGTACTAAAGTTCAGTAAATATTCGCCATCTACACTGCCCTGAATACACCAAATTATTGCTCAGCACCAGGGCTAAAAAAAAGAGACTCGGTGGAGACGGAAACGACGACGAAAATCCGCGCACTATTTTCTACCACACTACCAAAAACGCACTATCATAAAACTTTCTTTTGCCTGTTTTCCCGCACGGGTGTAACTTGAATAGAAGTTGAAGAAACTGGGTGTCCAGATGCTCACATTGCAAAATAACTGCACTTCTCAAGTGCGCAAAAGTGGGTCCCGAAAGCATTCGGGATGCGCAGTTTTGGGAAGCAGATTGCTCAGCCACTTCCCACCTTTTTATTGATAATCAATTAATTACATAAAAAATGAGAAGAAGAAAAAAATGCGCAGTTGGGAAGTAACAGGCCTACCATGGGGGGTGTGAAGTTCTTCTAAGGACAAAAAAAGCGACCACTGCGTTGTGGCAGTGGTCGCGGGCTATGGGGATGATATAGCAGAGTATTGGTTAGCTGCAGCCTGTGGTGGTGCCGCAGTTGGGGCACATATAGCAGGTGCCGTTTCGCAGGGTGATGTTGCCGCAGTTGCGGCAGGCGGGCGCATCGGCGCTGGTGCCCATCAGCTTCTTCATATCGGCGGTAACGGCAACGGCTGTTGGTGCCAATGCTGCTTTAGGCTTCTGCACCGGGGCGCTCTGCGGCGCAGTGACGCGCACCTGAGAGAGTTCCTGCTGGCGGTCTTCCATCTCCTGGGCATGTGTGCGCCTTTCGGGGTCGGGCACATGCACGAGGTCGTCGCGGTCCAGGTATTCGTAGGCGAGGACGCGGAAGATATAGTCGAGCACGGAAGTGGCACTCTTGATATTGGGGTGATCGACGATGCCTGATGGCTCGAAGCGGGAGAAAGCGAATTTGTCCACATACTCCTCGAGCGGCACACCGTACTGCAGGCCCACAGATACCGCAATGGCAAAACTGTTGAGCAGGCTACGCATGGTGGCGCCTTCCTTGGCCATATCCACAAAGATCTCGCCGAGAGTACCATCGCTGTATTCGCCGGTGCGCAGGAAGATGGCCTGGCCGCCCACCTTGCCCTTGATGGTATAACCACGGCGCTTGGCGGGCAGTTGCTTGCGCTCTACGATGCGGCTGAGCTGGCGTTTGAGCTGCGTATCGGGGCTGGCCTGCACGCGCTTGTTCACTTCTTCCAGCAGTTCATCGACAGTGAGCTGTGCCATGTCTATGATGTTGCTGGCATCGGCCGGCGCCTCAACGGTCTCTTCTTTCTTCTTCTTGTCGCTTTTGTTGCTGAGCGGCTGGCTGAGTTTGGACCCGTCGCGGTAGAGTGCGCAAGCCTTGAGGCCCAGCTGCCAGCTGAGGTAGTAACAATCCTTGATCTCGTCGATAGCGGCCTCGTTGGGCAGGTTGATGGTCTTGGAGATGGCACCACTGATGAACGGCTGCACAGCCCCCATCATGCGGATATGGCCATGCGCATGGATGTAGCGCTCGCCCTTCTTGCCGCACTTGTTGGCACAGTCGAACACAGGTAGATGTTCGGGCTTGAGGAACGGAGCCCCCTCTACCGTCATGGTACCACACACATAGTCGTTGGCCGCATCGATCTCGTCGTCGGAGAAGCCGAGGCTGCTGAGCAGATTGAAGTCAGGCGCGAAGTATTGTTCTGCTGTGAAGCCCAGACGTTGCAGGCACTCTTCGCCCAGTGTATATACGTTGAAGACGAAGCCGACCTCGAATGCGCTCTCAACTGCTGCATCGAGCTTCTTGAGCTCTTCGCCCATGAGGCCTTTTTCGCTGAGGCTCTGGTGGTTGATGAAGGGCGCACCTGCAAAAGTGCCGTGGCCCTTGGCATACTTCACTATGGCATCGGTCTGCTCGGGTGCATAACCCAGCTTGGTGAGCGCGGCAGGGATGGACTGATTGATGATCTTGAAGTAACCACCACCCGAAAGCTTCTTGAACTTCACCAGCGCGAAGTCGGGCTCTACGCCGGTAGTGTCGCAATCCATAACAAGGCCAATGGTACCTGTGGGGGCAATTACAGTGGCCTGCGCGTTGCGGTAGCCATATTGCTCGCCCATCTTCACGGCCTCGTCCCAGGCGCGGGTAGCGGCCTTGAGCAGGTAGTCGGGGCAGTACTTGGCGTTGATGCCCATAGGTTTTATCTCGAGGCCTTCGTAGGCTTCAGAAGCATCGTATGCGGCAGCGCGGTGATTGCGCATCACACGCATCATGGCATCGCGGTTCTCGGCAAAGCGCGGGAAGGCGCCCAGGTGGCGGGCCATCTCGGCACTGGTGCGGTAGGCCACACCATTCATAATGGCGGTGATGGCACCCGCTATGCCGCGGGCCTCGTCGCTATCGTAGGCAATGCCGCTGACCATGAGCATGGAGCCGAGGTTGGCATAACCAAGACCCAGCGTGCGGTAGTCGTAGCTGAGCTGTGCCACCTCGGGCGAAGGGAACTGCGCCATGAGGACAGATATCTCGAGCACCACTGTCCACAAACGGGTCATGTATTCGAAACCTTCTACGTCGAACACACCTGTCTCTTCGTTAAAGAAGCGACGGAGGTTGAGCGAGGCGAGGTTACAGGCTGTATTGTCTATGAACATATACTCGCTGCAAGGGTTGGACGCCCTGATGGGGCCACCCGCAGGGCATGTGTGCCACTCGTTGATGGTGGTATTGTATTGGGTACCGGGATCGGCGCAGCGCCATGCAGCGTAGGCTATCTTTTCCCACAGTTCTTTGGCAGGCACTGTCTTCATGACCTTGCCGGTGCTGCGTGCGGTCATCTCCCAATCGGCATTCTCATCGAGCTTGCGGAAAAATTCGTTGGGTATGCGCACTGAGTTGTTGGAGTTCTGTCCGGACACGGTGCGGTAGGCTTCGCCTTCGTAGTCGGAAGAATAGCCGGCGGCGATGAGTGCAGCCACTTTCTTCTCTTCCTCAACTTTCCAGTTGATGAACTCGGTGATCTCGGGGTGATCGAGATCGAGGCAGACCATCTTGGCGGCACGGCGTGTGGTGCCGCCGCTCTTGATGGCACCGGCAGCGCGGTCGCCTATCTTGAGGAAGCTCATGAGGCCGCTGGAAGTGCCGCCGCCAGAGAGTTTTTCGCCATCAGCGCGGATGTTGGAATAGTTGGTACCCACACCGGAGCCGTATTTGAAGATACGCGCCTCGCGCACCCATAGGTCCATGATGCCGCCTTCATTAACGAGGTCGTCATCGACACTGAGGATGAAGCAGGCATGTGGCTGCGGGCGCTGGTAAGCGTTCTTAGAGCGCTCCAGTTTGCCGGTAGCGGGATCGACATAGTAGTGACCCTGCGCCTTGCCGTCTATGCCGTAGCTGTTGTAAAGACCGGTATTGAACCACTGCGGCGAGTTGGGCGCGCAGCTCTGATAGAGGATGCTGTAAACAAGCTCTTCGTAAAACACCTGAGCGTCCTTGGCACTTGCGAAGTAGCCGTATTGCTGCCCCCATGCGCGCCAGCAGTCGGCCAGGCGATGGGCCACCTGCTTAACGGAAGTCTCGCGACCTGTAGAGCCATCGGGCTGCGGCACGCCGGCCTTGCGGAAATACTTCTGTGCAAGTATGTCTGTGGCTATCTGCGACCAGTGCTTCGGCACCTCTACATTGGTCATCTCGAATACCTTTTCGCCGTTCGGGTTGCGGATGACCGACGTGCGGTAATCGTACTCGAACATGTCGTAAGGACTAACCCCATCGCGGGTGTAGTGACGGCCAAAAGCAAGGCCCTTATTTTGACTGGCGCTCATGATAAAATATTATTTGTCAGTTAAAGAACTTAAGTGTGAGGAATAGCTAAATTATTGAAAAGAACTGCGGAAAGAAACATTTAAAAACTAACACTATTGTGGATAACCTTTGGAAAGCAGGCGGGGCAATACGAATATATTTTGCAAATATATAAATGATAGTGCGCGGTAGTTTTTGCCCTGTAAAGGTAGGCCAAGCGGCAGTATGACCGTGTTAATAAAATAAGAAGAGGCGAGGTGAAATGAGGGAGAAGGGGCAAAGATTGAGGCAAGACCACCCCTTGTCACAATTTGGAAAACGAGACAACGCGCTGACCGGACAAAGCATCAAGCGTGAGGAAGTAGGCTCCGGGCAGGAAATCAGACGTATCAATGAAAGTAAATATCCCTTTGAGCGCATACACACCTTTCTGTCGACCGAAGACGTCGGTAATTGTACAAGTACGGAAAGGAGCTTCATCGGGTAACCTGACCACCAGATAGGCATCAGCCGGAACCGGGAATACCTGCACCTCGGTAGAGCAATCGGAGAAACTGACGTTCTGATCGCCATTGCACCCAAAAGGCAAGACATGCGTGATTTTCACATCACCGGCTGCAATTCCAGTCACCAAGCCTGTCATCGAATCCACGACAGCGACGGAAGCATTACTGCTCAACCAATAACCGATTGTCACCGTGTCTGTCAGCTGAATAGTTTTCCCGATGCACCCGCCAAAATAGTCAGCAACAGTAGAAGCGCGAGGACTGATGTCTATGTAAACCTGATCGGGTCTGGTGTAACTATACCCGCATACGTTGTACAGACGAAGGGTTAGAGTATCTCGCCCTGCGTGTACACCATTGTAGTATAAGATACCCGACTGAGCTGAGACACTACCCAGACCTGAAGAGGAGGTCCACCGATGAGAAAACTGGCCCGAGTCCGGTATCACTCGTGTTCGCTCACCGATACAGAGTGTCGTATCGCTCACAAAAAAATGAGCGGTGTCAGACAAAGGATAGTACAATCCGATCTTTCTGTTGATCTTAAAAGTATCTGTTCCGCAGTAGGTGGATGAGACACAAAAAACGTCTATCAAGCGCCGGTACTTGTTGCTATCGGTGGTCACGTAATAGCTATAATCAAAGCAGCTGAATTGAACCCATGAAGTTCTGCTGTAAGGGATATCCATACAATAAGAAGTATTCGGCAGATCGCCCCAGGGCGAAGGTCTTCGCATCACCTTGTATTTATATGAAGTCGTGTCTGAACACATGCCCGCTGACACCACGTAAAACACTGAATCATCGACATCGTACGTACATTCGAACGCCCCCTCAACAATACCGATGACAGTTCCCGCGGTAACGGACGAGTGTTTACTTGAGGACATCCACACACCACCCGGAACAGAAGGCGAAAGCACAATAGAATCACCGGGACACACTTTATCGGGACCCGAGATGATCCCCGGCGAGGGTATAACCGTGTCGACTCTCATGACTATACTCCGGGAGGTTGCTATTACCACGTCGCCGGCAGCGCTCACCTGCTTACAAACAACGGTATCGTTGTGCTGTAAAGTGTCAGAAATATAGCGAATGCTGTCACCGCCTACTGTTTTGCCATTGATCGACCATCTGTAATGCCACCACAATGCGTCCTTGTCTGTAACCGTAAAAGTGACCCGCGTGCCCGTACAGATCACCGTATCTGAAGCCTTGACAGGTACCACCTGACCACGGAGGGATGCCGCGCCGAGGAAAAGAAACAGAAAAAAAACGAACCTCTTCATGGTGACGGATATTAAAAACTGGCTATATTCGAAGGTACAAACAACCAGCAAAACATGTGCCACTTTTACAATTTGTAACTTCAACCCTAAACCTACACCGAAAATGAGATATTCTTACCTGCTGCTATTCTCGTTATGCCTGCTGCTATTCTCCTGCACAAAGGATGCAAACCACGCTAAAAGTACGTGTGAAACAACATTTCTGGGATACCGGACGACCGTTGACACAATAACCTATGATACAGTGGCACCGCTGGCCGAATGGGGTATCATATCCGGCAAAACTGCCACAATGAAACGTGTCGTTTACATTAAGAATACACCCAAATTCAATCAGGCGGCCTATCATTCGGGCAACATGTGCTACTATACCTTTCTGAACAAATCGGACACGGAAAAAGCTGTGCTGTATCAAATAAGACCAGACGGAATGGTAACAGAATTCAGAGATAGCCTGTCGGGATCAAAATATGACGGACTTGTGTTCATGAAAGGTAAGCAAAGGCTTTATGCTTTCAAGAGCACATACGGCGCAACCAACGACTGGTTGTGTGAGTTATCGCTGAACGGAGAGAATTTTCTGCCGAGAATAATAGTAGCGGGAATCGGTCGCAGTACGACGAATGCAACGATCAATTCGGTAGCTGACAATTCAACAGGAAATATATTCTACATTGTAGCTAGTGACAAGACAACAACACTGGTACGGATAAACCCTGAAAAAGCCCAAGTGGCTGAAATCTTCAGCAAGGCAAAACCATACGAATTGCATGGATTATGTTTTCACGAATCGGAGAAAGTGATGTATGGGGTTGCAAAGGACACCTCCGGATTTCACCTTGTAAAAATCAGCACGGGAGGCGAAGTAACAACAATAGACACTCTAAAAACCCCAAATGACATCCGGTTCATGTCTGCGGCAATTGATGAATGTACGAATGACTATGTACTTACCAGCCGCACCTCGGGTTATACCGGCTATTTGATTCGCATGAATATTGACAGGAAAACAACCATCACGCTGAGCACCAACCAGATCTTTCAGGGATTATCCCAGATGAAGTAAACCTAATTATTGTTAAGCAGCTTGAGCCGCAGTGCTGAAGTGCCCGAGCCGGATTTGGAACCGGTGAGTATGAGGGTATATATCTTGCCGGCAGCAAGCACCTGTGTGGTAGGCTCTGTAGCCACTACCGTGCTGATATCGGCCGGGTCGCCGGCCTTGAGTTCGTAACCACCGGCCGATACCTCGATGAAATCGGTGTAACCGAGCGCAGTGATATCGGTGCCTATGATGGTGGTCTGCGCATTGGCGGTGATCTTGAGATTGTCTTTAGACAGGTTCACAAAACGGATCTTCGCCTTGTTGGTTGCGGGTGGGGTCATGTTGTCCTTTACCAGCAGGAACGCAGGGGAGGTGATGAGGCCACCGCAAAAAGCAGAATAGCTAACGTTGGTCTCCAGCGTAACTGACTGGCTACTGACAGGCGTGCCCACATTGGTGAGGAAGAAACCCAGTGTGACAGGCGTGCCTGACTTGACGTATTTGTAACCCGAGTATGCAGGGAAGGCAATGTTGAGCGCACCGGAAATAGCGACATTATCGACGCGTGCATCTACAGCCGGCAGGGACCCTGCGCAACCGTTGACAAACATAACACCGGCGGTGTTGGCCGGGGCAGGATTGGTCTTTTTGCAGCCATAGCTACCAACGAGTGCCAATGAGAGCAGTGCGATTAAGGCCTTCTTCATAAGAATGAGATCAGTTATTGAAATTCAAAAATAACGGTTTTTACAACGCTCACGTTCTTTATGCCGAGCGCAGGGCGATAAAGAAGGTAGTTCCCTTGCCGAATTCGCTCTCTACCCATATGTTGCCGCCATTGAGTACCGTGAATTCTTTACAGAGCATGAGCCCGATGCCTGTCCCTTTTTCGTCGGCGGTGCCGGGCATACTGCTCATGGGATTGAAGACGCGCGGCAGCATGGCTTCGGGTATGCCGGTACCGTTATCGGCAACGGTGACAATGGTATAACCGGGGCGGGTGGTAGTGTCGGCATTGAAGGTGATGCTGCCACCAAGGTGCGAATACTTGATGGCGTTGGAGAAAAGGTTGCGGATGATGAAGTCGAAGTGAGTGGCATCGACTTTTACCTTTAATCCCTTGGGGACATTGCAGGTGATCTTTATCCCCTTTTCATCTATTACCAGCTTTTTGAGTGCAATACTCTGCCTGATGGTGTCGTTTATGTCTACTTCAGTCTGCTGCAGTCGCAATCCTTTAACCAATGATTGCCCCCAGAAGAGGAGTTTATCGAGCATCTCGGAGGAAGCATGGGCATGCTCTCGAAGACTATCAAGCAGGAATTTCTTTTCTTCCTCATCGGTACGCGGGTCTTCATAGATATCGAGCACGGTGGGGATTCCGGATATAGGTCCGCGTAGGTCGTGCCCGATGATGGAGAAGAGCTTATCCTTCATAATGTTAAGCTCCTTCAGTTCTTCCTGATGTTCTTTCAGCTTTCGGTTGAGGGCGGTGGTGCGACGGTAATAGAAATAAAGTACTGCCAGCAAGGCCGCGACGCCAAATGAGATAACTATGAAGAGATTTCGCTGGCGCGCATTCCTGCGGCTTTCCTTTTCGAGTGCATGAACCTGTTCGTAAGACTTCTCAAGCTCGTGAGCGGAAGTGATACCAGACAACTCGGCAGCCTTGTTGATGGAGAAAAGGCTATCGGCGATGTGTTGCTTATTTTCTGTTGCTATAAGGGCCTCGCGGTAGCGACCAAGGTCCTTGAAATAGGATGCCTGCGCTTCGTAAATGGAGACCATGAATGCCTTATTGTGGGTGCTGTCGGCTATCTGCAAGGCTTCTTCGAGGTAGCGTACCGTGGCGGGAATGTCTTTATCCTGAGTGATGGCCGCAAGCGTTAGCAGCATGTTGGAGCGCATCTCGGGCAAGTTGTAGCGCTTGGCAAGTTGGAGACCCTCATCGAGGAAATGAATGGCTCGGTCGGGCTGGCCGGCGTCGAGATAGAACTGACCCAGATAGGAAAGACATTCGACCCGGGCACTGATGAATGACGTGCTGCTGCTGAGTTCGAGGCTATGCATGAACGTGGCAAGCGCTTCGCTCTTGCGGCCTTCCATAGCAAATAATACCCCCTGCATGTTATAGAGGAGGATGACATGTTCTGTAATGGGAAGCGAGCGGCTGTATGTCGCGGCCGAATTGAGGTAACGCGAAGCCGCGGCCGTATCGTTTTGCTGCAGGTACATGCTGGCAAGGTTCATGTAGCAGATCATGGCCCCATCTTTGTTACCTATGCTATCCTGCATCTTGAGCGACTGAATAATGTAACGGGCAGCAACATCAATATTTCCCTTACCGGCCTCGAGCGAACCGATATTCCCGAGCACATCGGCTATTCCCCGCGTGTAATTGACCGACCTGTACAGATCAAGTGCCATCTGCAACCGCTTGGAAGCGCTGCTGATACGTCCCTGTGACTTATCGAGCAAGCCGAGCTGGGCAAGTATCATTCCTTCGCCGAGCTTACTGCCATTACCTGTAAAGTAGGAAAGTCCTTTGGTGGCGTAGTACTGAAAAGAATCGCTATTCCTATCGTTGTAATAAACGATAGCATGGGCATAGACAGCGGCCTTCTGTGAGTCGGTTTTCGCAGTGTTGATGTCTGCGGCAAAGTTCGGACCACCGGTTTGCGAAAACGAATACAGAGCGCCAACCATACACGACAATAAAACGACCAGACGTTTCATTAGGGGCATAGACGGGGCGTAATTTCCAATTTATGATACAAAGAAATACTATAAAGTGCCAAATAACAAACAAAATGAATAATTTACACAACTGGTTGTATATCAACCTTTCTGTTGTTACTTCTTTTGTTGCCAACCAGCATGCGCCCTTTGCAAAGACGCCACAAATGTATCGACAGGCTGCGCACCGGAAACTGCAAATTTGCGATCGAGCACGAAGAACGGCACACCGGTGATACCGATCTGATCGGCCTCTTTTAGATCGGCAGCCACCTCAGCCGCGAATTCGGTGCCGTGGAGCATCTTTTCGACCGCCACCTTTTCAAGACCTATGGTAACACCTATGGATGTAAGCGTAGGGATATCATCAATATCCTTGCCATCGGTAAAATAAGCCTTGAACAGGTGTTCCTCGGCCTCAGCGCCAAGTCCGTGCTTCTTTGCCATCTGCAACAGGCGGTGGGCATTGTAGGAATTGGCAACCATTGTCTTATCAAAGTTGTACTGCAAACCGTCGGACTGTGCCATCTGGACCACTGAAGCATGCATCTGCTTAGACTGCTCGAGGCTGATGCCTTTGACCCTGGCGAGGTATTGGTAGGCATTTTCTTTGGTAGTTATCTTCTTCATGCCCGGGTAGAGCTGGAAACTATGCCACGTAACTTCGATATCATCGCGGTGGGCAAACTGTGCCAATGCTTTTTCGAAACGATGCTTGCCCATGTAACAAAACGGACAAACCATGTCGGACCAGATCTCTACTTTCATTTTGGGCTGATGTGTCATTTTTTTCTGTGTTTGGCGCACCTGTCCGGAAGCCCCGGTAACACCAAGGGCTGTGATAAGGACAATTAAAAGTGCGAGGCGTTTCATAAAGCTGCAAGTTACGGGTATGCACATGGAAAATGTAATTACGCTATCTTTACGATGAGTGAAAAGATTGTCAAATTATCTGATTGCCACAATGTTGGTTGCGCTTTGCGCCTGCGGCAGCAAGCAGTCTGCCCTTACGTATAAATTGAGAAACATGGCATCGGACACGGTGGATGTAATATGCACAAGAACAGACCGACCGGACATTGCAGATACTTTTTGGGTGGGTTTCAAGGAAGAAGTGGTGATAGGTGTGCGGACAGAAGGCACCGAACATGTGAGCACCTATAAGGAGAACGGATACACTTTGGGCAAGTTTTCAAAGATAGACGTTTACCGGCATCACGGACGCGGGAAAAGCATTACCAACTTCCTGAATACGGCAGTGTGGACCTATGGAGAACGAAGCAGCACGGCGGCCGACTACAAGGCAACGGTGACCGATAAAGATTTCTAGTGTTTGCGCCGCTTCCGTCGCCTGCTTTTCTCCTCCTCCACTTCCTCAGCACCTGACGGCACGATAGAAGGACTGATCCTGGTGATGCGGCTGGAAAATTGCCGGGACCGGAAATACTGCGGCCATGAAAGCGATACTCCGTTTGAATTTACAGTGACCAATGTGGTATGAAGGTCGAGGTAAGCAGCACTCTCGGGGAAGCTGACCCAGAAAAGTTTCTTCTCTTTTCCATCGGCGGGTGATAAGAACACCGGCGCCAGCGAGCGTATATTTACCCTCATCTCTCCCGTATCCCGATCGAACGTCCATTCTTCCCTGAGCGACATGCCGGTGAGCACAGGACTATTTCCACTCAGGCCGGGAGCAGAAAACTGCGTCATCAACTTTTTTACAGAATCGGCAGAGAGCAGAACAGACGAGAGCGTGTCATCGGCAGACCATGCACGGATAGCGCCTGTAGATACTCCCGCAAGAAGTACATCAGCGAGCGGGCGGCAAGAAGCGGACTGCGGCGAGAACATACATTTGTTGACAGGCGAGACCGTATCCAGGAAACGCCAGACCGTTTTGTGGAACAATACTCTTCCATTGGGTACGGTATCGGTATATTCCCAGCCGTCACGGATCGTTTCCCCCTCGCGAACGCCGTAGGGCATGGTCTGCGCAAGACCTACATGAGCCATCCCGGACAAGAGCAGCAAGAACCAATATGACCGTAATCGGTTCATTTTGCGGGTGTGAAACGGGTGATCTTTGCTTTGAAGTGGCGACCATTGAACACCTCATCCCATGAGTACTGCGCGGTGGCCGGGAACGAGGACAGATACGCGCGGCAGTCGGGGTAGTAGATCCAGAACATGGCGAATTCCTTAGGCTCACCGTATTTATCAGCTACGACATAAACGGGTGCGATACCGAGGATGCGCACAACCGTCTCAGACTTCCCCTGTACGAGCAGTTCATCTTCTTTTATCCACCACTTCACTACAGGGCGAGAGAGGACATTCGGTGCTATATCGCTAACGGAGATCTCCTTTGTGAAGCGATCATTTACGGGATCATAGACTTTTATCTTGCCACTGTTCACGCCATCCTTCAGCAACTGGAGCAACTGACTTTTGCCATCATGAAACAAAGCAGGATTGCCCTCAACGTCAATCTCGCGCCACAGGCGGGTCTTGGACACGATGTCGCGCTCAAGGATGGTCTCCCACGGAGTAAAGGAGGCAACCTGAGAAAAAAGTGCCTGCGGAGCCTGCACAACTAGTAGAAAGGCAAACAAGACAATCTGACGCATATAGGCATATTTTGCATGAAGTTACATGAAAACCGTCACGCGATTGCTGTCCCTCATCAGTGTGCCAGAGAGGCAACTGCCGACTGAAGCGCAGGGCGTATTACCAGGGCGCGTGCAGCAACATCATGATAGGTGACATTGAAGAAATGCGGCACCCGAGCAATTATGGGGACTCCGGTGTATGACTCGATGAATGACTCTGATGCGGGATCGGGTGTTCCGTTCATGACAATACCAAGCAATGATATGCCTCTGTGACGAATAACCTCGATAGCTGCTAGTGTGTGATTGATACTGCCGAGGTAATTCTGAGATACAAGTATTGCCGGCAGTTGGAAATGAGCAACAAAATCGGCCATGGTAGCGTTGTGAGATATGGGCGATAAGACCCCCCCGGCAGTTTCAACCAATAATGGGGCCGCCACTTTCGGAAAGAGGAAGGACGTGTGATCGATGGTGATTCCTTCTGCGGCTGCGGCCGTGTGGGGCGATGCAGGCATCTTCAACTGAACTGCCTCGGGGTGCACCCGGGTCGGGCCATTGGTGATGAGCCGACTGACAGTATCCGTATCGCGCTCTTCGAGTCCGGCCTGAACAGGTTTCCAGTAATTGGCACCGAGCGCCTCGGTCATTGCTGCAGATGTGATTGTCTTACCGATGCCGGTATGGATACCAAGTATAGCTATAACGGGATTGTCGTTTCTCATGCAGACAGTAGATTAATGAGATCGTCGATCTGTTGTGTTGTATTGAAGCTATGGAGGCAGATGCGCAGGCGCTCGCTGCCAAGGGGCACTGTGGGGTGTAGAATTGAATTGACCAGGAAGCCGGCGTGCTGCAGCCTTTCGGCCAGTGCCCGGGTACGGTCGTTGCCGCCGGTGATCATGGCACGGATGGGTGTGGTGGCATTATTGAAACCGGTGAGCCCTGCAGCAGCAACCGATGTGTTGAAATATTGAATGAGGTGGAGCAATGGGTCGTTTGAAACATCTCCCGCTGCCAGCAACTCATAAGCGTGGGCGATAGCCTGAACCGAATGCGGAGGTAATGCCGTTGTATAAATAAATGAACGCGCAAAGTTGATGAGGTAGCTGCGCAGCGTGCTGCTGCCAACAACCACCGCACCGTGGCAACCCATGGCCTTGCCGTAGGTATGCACGCGCGCAAAAACACGAGGGGCCAGACCGAGACTACACACCAACCCTTCTCCATTGGTGCCGACGACACCGGTAGCATGGGCCTCATCAACAATCAGCTGCGCGCCATATCGGTCGCAAAGATCGGCGATTGCCGATAGCGGGGCGATATCGCCATCCATTGAGTACACGGCCTCGACCACCACAATGACCTGACCGGAACCTGCATGCTTTTGGAACAACCCTTCAAGTGAAGTGACATCGTTATGGCTGAAATGGTACTTGCCCTTGCAGATAGCCAGCCTGATGCCGTCGAGAATACTTGCATGGCACAGCTCGTCGTATATATAAGTTGTGTGGCGGCCGGCTATGGACGAAAGCAGACCGAGGTTGGCATCGTAACCTGAGTTGAACAAAAGCGCTGCCGGAGCCTGATGAAATGCAGCGATGTACGCTTCCAGTTTCTCGGCAGCCTCGCTGTTGCCGGATATGAGTCGCGACCCGGTAGCACCTGTGCCTACGGCATGAGGAACGTGTAACAACCCTGAATGTGCAAGACCCAGATAATCGTTTGAACGGAAGTCGATACCGGGCTGATACGGAGGCAACACACGGAGGTTGCCGGCCGCGGCACGTTGGTTCAGTTTGTCATTGAGGTATTGCTCAATTGTGTTCATGTTCCACAGCTTTCTGACGGGAAGCAGGCTTTCCGTCTGCAAAAGCGGCCTTTGGAGTAAGTCCCAATGTACGGAACATCTCCATATCGGCATTGTATTCGGGATTCGGCGTGGTAAGTAGCTTGTCTCCGGCAAAGATAGAGTTGGCACCTGCGAGGAAGCACATTGCCTGCTCAGCAACGGACATCTGCAAACGACCGGCAGACAACCGCACAGCTGCCAGCGGCATTACTATTCGGGCTGTAGCCACCATGCGCACCAACTCATCGAACGGTACGCGGTCGTTTTCGCCAAGGGGCGTACCCTCTACCGGTACCAGCGCGTTTATGGGCACTGACCCCGGATGCTGGGGCAGATTGGCCAGCGTGTACAGCATACCGATACGGTCTTCGTGCGTTTCGCCAAGACCTATGATGCCACCGCTGCACACCGATATTCCGGCATTGCGCACATTGCTGAGCGTATTGAGACGGTCGTTGTAGGTGCGCGTAGTAATAACTTCAGCGTAGTGTTCTTCTGAGGTATCGATATTGTGGTTGTAGGCGTAGAGACCCGCATCTGCCAGTCGCTCAGCCTGCTGAGGTGTAAGCATACCGAGGGTACAGCATACTTCAAGGCCAACATTGTTGACCGCCTTAACCATATCCAGTACGCGGTCGAAGTCGCGGTTGTCGCGAACCTCGCGCCAGGCAGCCCCCATACAGAAACGGGACGCACCGCCGGCTTTTGCATTCTCGGCCGCAGCCACCACCTGATCAACTTTCATGAGCGCCTGCACCTCTATACCTGTACTAAAACGTGCAGCCTGAGGACAATAAGCACAGTCTTCGGAACAACCACCTGTTTTTATGGACAGCAAGCTGCTGATCTGCACCTCACCCACCTTGTGGTACTTGCCGTGCACAGCTGCGGCATCAAGAACCAATTGCAGTAACGGCCTTTCATAAATTTCCCTGATCTCTTCCTTGCTCCACTTATTTCGGATGTCGCTCATTAGTAGTTGTTTTCAGGGGGCGAAACTATCAGTTTTCAGGCAATCCGTCAAACACATTTACCCAAATCATGTTTTAATATGTTTACATGCGTAACCAAAATCGCCTGATTATCAGCGGAATGAAGTGGCAGCGATGCAAGAAAAGACAATCCTGTGATAAAACACTTATGGACACATGGGCAAATGAAATGGCTCGTTTCAATCTTCCTCAGAAAGGAACATATCACCGGCAATCCGATCGGCAAAATACTTACCCTGATCCGTCAGCGTCAGTACACGACCATTCTGCACCATCCATTGCTTTTCCTGAAATAGGTGACTACTTTTTTCTACCAAACCTGCAGTGGTCTCATCCCAGTTTCGGGCGATGTGATCGAGATCGCAACCCCATTGGGTACGGAGCGATGTCATGATGTATTCGTTCAGGTGGTCGAACGCCGAGAGGACCTCCTCTTCGCGCGACGGCTTTTTGTCTTCAAGCAACGCCTTGGTATAGACGATGTTGTTGGAGACATTCCATGCGCGGCGGTGTCGACCATCGAAAGAATGAGCCGAGGGACCAATGCCGAGGTACGGCAGTCCGCGCCAGTAGTTGGTATTGTGGATGGCATATTGGCCGGGCAGGGCAAGGTTGGATATCTCGTAATGCTCGTACCCCATTGCCCTGGCCGTGTCCATCAATATGCCGAACTGGCCGGCAGCCTGAGCCGCATCGACCGGAACTGCCTTGTTGTGCGCTATGGCATGATGTAAAGCGGTGCGCTCCTCAACAGTGAGTGCATAGGCCGAGAAGTGCGGTATCTGCATTTGGCGAACCTTGTCCAGATTCTCCTTCCAATGGTTGTCGGTCATGCCGGGCACACCATATATAAGGTCTATACTCAGTTTATCGAATCCTACATCCTGCGCTCCTTTTATGGCGGCCTCGGCCTGCTGCGCATTGTGCGCGCGCTTCATATAATCCAGATCGGGCTGACGAAAGGACTGGATACCTATGCTGAACCGGTTGACCGGTGTGGACCTGAGCGAGCGGATATAATTGATATTCAGGTCGTCGGGGTTGGCCTCCAGTGTCACCTCTTTGAGATCGTCTACCCGGAATGTACGCTGAATGACATCGAACAGGCGATTGATCTCATCGGCAGAGAGCAGGGAAGGTGTGCCGCCACCAAAATAGACCGTCTGCACGGGGCTGTCGCCCAGATAATTGCGCTGCAACTCTATCTCGAGTGCCATTGCCCGCAGCACATCGTCTTTATACCGCAAAGAGGTAGAAAAGTGGAAATTGCAGTAGACACATGCCTGCCGGCAAAAGGGGATGTGCAGGTAAATTCCGGCGGCGGCAGGCTGGGTAGAGTGCAGTGACATGTGGCAAAGGTAGCTGATAAGAGTTGTGGTGCGAGGGCGCACACATGGTTTATTGTACTAAAATAACCCTTAATTGCCCGTGCAACCTTACTTTTGCACCCAAATCAAGAATATGCAATTCGACCGGAAAGGCCTGGACAACGATCAGCTGCTGCAATTATATACTGAACTGCTGCGCCCGCGCATGATAGAAGAGAAGATGCTGGTGCTGCTGCGTCAGGGTAGGATCAGTAAATGGTTCAGCGGAATAGGACAGGAAGCGATAGCCGTTGGTGCCACCATGGCGCTGGACGAAGATGAATATGTGATGCCCCTGCACCGTAACCTGGGTGTATTCACCGTGCGCAAGATGCCATTCGACAAACTGTTCATGCAATGGCAGGGTCGTAAAGAAGGGTTCAGCAAGGGCAGGGAGCGGTCGTTCCACTTTGGCGCCAACGAGTTCCACATATGCGGCATGATATCGCATCTGGGTCCGCAACTGGCGATAGCAGATGGAGTGGCACTGGCGCATAAACTGAAGAAGGAAAAAAAGGTAGCCATGGCCTTCAGCGGCGATGGCGGCACAAGCGAGGGCGACTTTCACGAAGCACTGAACGTGGCTGCCGTGTGGGGACTGCCTGTGATATTCATTATAGAAAACAATGGCTACGGACTGAGCACGCCTGTGAACGAACAGTTTGTATGCGAGCAACTGGCCGACCGCGCAGCAGGCTATGGCATGCGCGGCATCACCATAGACGGCAACAACATACTGGAAGTATATAGGGAGATAACAAAGGCGCGTGCCTACTGCCTGGCAGAACAAAAGCCCATACTTATAGAGTGTATGACCTTCCGTATGCGTGGGCATGAAGAAGCGAGCGGTGTAAAGTATGTGCCAAAAGAACTGTTTGAAGAGTGGGGCAAAAAAGACCCGGTGACCAACTTTGAGAACTACCTGAAAGAACAAGGTGTGCTGAATGACACCAAAATAGCCGCCATAAGGGAATCGATACAAAAAGAAATAGAAGCCGGACTGGCAACAGGGTTTGAAGCACCACCCGTGACACCGGACACTGCCGAAGAAATGGCGGATGTCTATGCGCCGTTGAAAGAGGCGGTAATTGCACCAACGACTACAGGCACCGAGAAGAAATTCATACAGGCTATAAGCGAGGGTTTGAAACAGAGCATGGACCGCTACCCCAACCTGGTATTGATGGGGCAGGACATTGCGGAGTACGGTGGTGCATTTAAGGTGACTGAAGGATTTGTAGCAACCTTTGGCAAAGAACGTGTACGCAACACCCCGCTGTGCGAAAGCGCAATCGTAGGCGCTGCGTTGGGTCTTTCTATAAAAGGCTATAAGGCCATGATGGAGATGCAGTTTGCCGACTTTGTGACGGTAGGCTTTAACCAGATAGTAAACAACCTTGCCAAGATACACTACCGCTGGGGGCAGAATGCTGATGTGGTGGTGCGTATGCCTACGGGCGGCGGCGTGGGTGCGGGGCCGTTCCACTCGCAGAGCAATGAGGCATGGTTCACGCATGTACCGGGATTGAAGGTGGTTTACCCATCCAGCCCGGCTGATGCAAAAGGGTTGCTGAACGCAGCGATACAAGACCCCAATCCGGTGATGTTCTTTGAGCACAAAGGACTGTACCGCAGTGTGAGCGGTCTGGTACCTGATGAATATTATACTGTAGAGATAGGCAAGGCGCGCCATGTTGCCGCGGGCGAGGATATCAGCATCATTACCTATGGTATGGGCGTGCAGTGGGCTACGGCCTACGCTGCCGCACATCCGGATGTATCCATTGATATTCTGGACCTGAGAAGCCTGCTGCCACTTGACTATGATGCCATACGCGAGGCTGTGGGGCGCACCGGTAAGGTATTGCTGCTGCACGAAGACACCCTCTTCGGCGGACTGGGCGGCGAACTGGCGGCATGGATAGCGGAGCATTGCTTTGAAATGCTGGACGCGCCACTGGTGCGCTGCGCAAGCCTGGATACGCCTGTTCCGTTCGCTATAGAGCTGGAACAGAACTTTATGGCGAATAAACGCCTGAACGAGGCAGTGCAGAAGCTGCTGAACTACTAAAATGAGCGGCACAGTGCCGCCTCACCCCGGAAAAATTATATAACTGCTAAAATTCGGCTGTACCTGACAGTAAGGTGCAGCCGAATTGCAACTTTTCATTACATTCGTTTGCAGAAAAATTATGGTGAAGCACCTGAAACATATATTACCTGTAGCGGCACTGGCGCTCACGCTGGCTGCGTGCGACGGTGGCGGCAAGCCAACGGGCGGCCCGATAGTACTGGGCGATTCGTCGACCATTGTTACGGAGACAGACCAAAGTCAGTTGAAGGACATGGTGACCGACCTGAACCCCGTGATACCGCCTGCTGAGAATAAAGATCAGGACCCGACACCAACGCCTGACACTCCTGCAGCGTCAACTAAACCGGCACCTGCGGGCAGTGCAACTACTGCGCCAACCACGGCCGCCAAACCGGCGACACCACCTGCCGCATCACCGGCGTCAAACGGACCCGGGCTGCGTGCCGAATTTGAAGAAGTGACCATACAGATCCCGGGGCTTGGTGTGAAACAAGCGGGTAACAAGGATCTGCGTCGCAGCAACGGGGCGGTGTACACGCTCACATCAGGCAACATAAACGGGGGAACGTTACAAGTAAACGGCACCATAACCAAGGTATCTCAGCGCTACCAGACAGTAGTGATGCTGCATAGCAATATGGGCGACATGCTGTTGGAACCACTTTCGGTAACAACTGACTGGAAAACCGTGAAAGGAGGGAATGGCAACTACCCTATCACCGGTCTGAGCGAGGGCTCATTAGAATATTACGAAGCAGAACCGTCTGACATACGCAATGCAGTACAGAAACTTGCGAAACGCCGCCGTATGAACAGTCGCAAGGCGCAGGCTTTGCTGAACAGTGTGCGCAATACCCGCAACCCGAAGCAGAAACCACTATCGGTGGAGCTGCGGTCGGTGATGTGGAAGATAGACGGCAAGGACGCGAAAGGCCGTGCCTTCTCTAAGCAGGTGCGGGTGGACATTCCGCTGTAGCATTTTCCCTAATCAGTTATTTTATTGAACGGCCAACCCACTTGTGTCTATCTCAAGCGGCACGATACCTGTTTGCACGGCAAACAGCACCAGACCAGCGCGACTATTGACCCTCAGGCGGGTAGATAGCTCATCGCGAAGTTGCTCCAATTCGAGCATTGAAATACCCATCTTCTGGGCTACCATATCGTACCGCATACCCGCCGCCAGGTGCGAAAGGAATTGCCGCTCGGCGGGGCTGATCTCCGGCTCCAGCACCTGACCTGTCCGAATGCGCTCGTAAAAGTGTTTGGTGGCGAGGTCGGGATAGTACATACCGGTTTTGTGAATGGCGACAATAGCCACCACCAGCTGTTCGGCACCTGAGTTTTTTACCAGATAACCATTGGCTCCGCTCATGATCATACGGATGACATATTGTTCAAGATCGAAAATGGTAAAGACCAGCACACCCATTTGCGGCCATCTGCTACGAATCTCGCGAATGGTATCAAAGCCGTTCATTCGAGGCATGTTGATGTCCACCATACATACATCCGGGAGATGAGCTGCCGTGCTGAGCTTCTCTATCAGCTCTACCCCATCGCGCGCCTGTATATCGACAACTATCGTGTCGACCGGCATCATGAGGCTGCGTTTGTAAATGATGTTACTTACTCCTTCGCGAATAAGATCGTGGTCGTCGCAGTAGGCGACATGGATAGTGGGGAATGATGTTGTTTCCATGGCATTCAAATTTTAAAAAGAGGGTTTGGTGTGGGGGGGTGTTATTGCAAAGGTAGGAAGAAGTGAAATATGATACTGTTAACGGGAAAAACCTTGTTATCGGGAATACCTATGGCAATATCAGGTTCAATCCTATGCCTTTATATTACATTTGCGGGATGGATATTCAGCAATTATACACTGGCTGCCTGAGCGAAGCGGCCTACTTTATAGCCAGCGATGGCGAGGCAGCGGTAATAGATCCGCTGAGGGATGTGGACACCTATGTGCAGATGGCCAAAGAAAAAAATGTGCCGATCAAGTACATTTTTGAGACCCATTTCCACGCCGATTTTGTGAGCGGCCACATAGACCTGTCTCAGAAAACTGGTGCGCCCATAATCTATGGACCGAATACCAATGCCGGTTTCAAGATTCATGTTGCCAAAGACGGCGAAGAATTCATGGTAGGTAAGCTGAAAATAAAAGCCATACACACACCGGGACACACATTGGAGAGCACGTGTTACCTGCTGCACGATGAAAGCGGCGCCCCGTACTGCATCTTTACAGGCGACACCCTTTTTGTAGGAGACGTGGGCCGCCCGGACCTGTTTAGCGGCAACCTGAGCAAGGAAGAGTTGGCCGGAATGATGTATGAAACGCTGAACAATAAAATAAAACCACTGAACGATAACATTATCGTTTATCCCGCACACGGACCGGGATCGGCATGTGGCAAAAGCCTTGGTCCTGAGACACACAGCACCATCGGCGCGCAGAAAGCAACTAACTACGCACTGAAGGATATGGACAAGGATACCTTCATTAAAACGGTGACAACGGGTCTTTCAACACCGCCTGCCTACTTCCCGATCAATGCCCGTATTAACAAGGAGGGATATACCAGCCTTGACGAGGTATATGAAAAAGGACTCCGCGCACTGTCTATAGCAGAATTTAAGAACGAGGTTGCCGAGGGCGCACTGATACTGGATACACGTGCATCTTCTGTTTTCACTAACGGTTTCGTGCCTGATTCGATAAGCATAGGACTGGACGGCCGATTTGCAGAATGGGCAGGTATTCTGCTTCCATTTGACAAGCCGATAGTGCTGGTGACAGAAACAGGTAGTGAGAAAGAAAGTGTGACACGACTGGCACGTGTGGGCATAGACAATGTGCATGGCTACCTGAAAGGCGGTTATGATGCATGGCAGAACGCGGGTGAGCAGATAGACATGATCATAGACATTGAGGCCGACGAATTTGCGATGGACCTGCCACACGATCCGATGATAGAGGTAATAGATGTGCGCAAGCCCGGTGAGTTCGAAACCGCTCACGTACGCGGCGCACGCAGCCTGCCACTAAGCGACCTTACCGACCCGCTGAATATAGCTGTGATAGAAGACGACCGTAACCTTTATGTACATTGTGCAGGCGGGTACAGGTCTGTTATTGCGGCATCGTTGCTGAAGCGCCAGGGACTGCACAATCTGCGCAACATATTGGGTGGATTTGGGGAGATAAAAAACCAAAAGAAAATACCTGTTGTCTATGCAGGCAAGACGGTATAAACGTATAGTAGTATTATCTGGAAAGGCCGGGGCAAGACTCCGGCCTTTTTTATGCCTCTTCTGATTGTTTGTTGAGATCCACAAGCATTGCCTTGAGTTCCAGAACGATCTTCTCAAGTGCGTAGGACTGGGCTGTGTTCAATGCGATCTGCGGTTGGGCAGTACCAATGAGCTTCAGATCTCGGAGCACACCGGGTTTCAACCGTTCCATATGTCCAAGTACTGCATCGAAAAGTGCCACACAATCAGCAACCTTTTTGTTCAATGCGTCGGGATCATGTGAAGCATCAGCTATCTTCTTTTCGGCCTGCTCCATGTGAATGTTGTTGAGGCTGCGTGTGATGCGCACATTGCAGGTTATCAGGGCATACCATACATCAGACTTGCGGCGACCGGGTTCCTGCATATAGCGGTTGAATGAATCGTATACATTACTGTTACCGGATTCGGCGAGACGTTTGTATTTCGTCCAGTTAGCGTGCTCGGCCGGCAGGAAGAACGTGGCTTTGAAATAGTCATAGTTGGCAGCAACGGCACGGGCCAGGAAGGATGGCAGCAACTTCTTGTCCCACGTGGGCAACAGCAGCCAACCCGCAGCCACTGCCATAAGGGCCCCGCCGATTGTGGACACGACACGGGCAACCATGAGCATATTGCTGTAAGATGATTCTATATTGAACAGCAACACAAGGTTGAGTGTAATGAAGAATGCAGACGCAGAGTACTTCTTCTTAACGAAATAGACCATAAGGATGAACGTGAAGAAGAGCACTACCTCCTGCAAATGGAATCCTTGTGGCAAATACAACAGGAAGCTACCCGCGAACACACCCAGCACCGTACCGGTGATGCGATCGAACGCCTTCTTTAATGTAGCACCAAAGTAAGGCTGAATAACGATCATAACGGAGAAAGGCATCCAGAAACCGTGATCAATATTGTACCACTTGTAAACAAACATGGCCACCGTTGCCGCTACTGCTGAACGCAGTGCGTACTTGAACGTGAGCGTGTTCATGTTGAACAACGAAATGAGGTTGCGCAAAAGGAATTTAGGGCGGAAAAGGAATGCAGTTTTTATAAGCGAGTAAGAGCGGAAAGCCGGCTTATCGCCGTCCATCTGATCGATGCGCAAAATGGCGTTGTCAAGCAGGCGGATAGTTCGCTCGGTAAGTTGCAGGATACGGGAGATAGCCATTGCCTCACGTACATCTGTTGGCAGGGGATACTCCCTGATGAGCGTAATGAGTTTACCCAACCTGTTGACCTGTGATTGTGTAAGCAGCCGCTCCTCGGGGTTCATTGTAATGACGTAGGCTGACATACGTTCTGAAGCCTCACGCAGGGCATTGAACAATGATGCGGCCTTTACCCGAAGTCCTTTATCCAGCTTGTGAACGGAGATGCGTTCCATCTCCTCACCCATCGCTATCACGTTGACCGCCACAAGCCCTGCAACCTTACGCAGTTGCAGCAGCTGGAACTTTGCATTATCGCGGGTGCTGGCGTTGTTGGCACTCTGTGCATAGAATTCAAAAGAGTTGTTGAGTGCAGTGCGGACGTCCTTCTCACGGGCATATACCGTGGCGAGGCTTCCGGTGTAGCCCGGACGATTGTCGCTCTGAGACACTGCCTCTGCAAGGTTGGAGATGGAGCGCCAAACCAGAGCAATGTGCCTGCGAAATGGTTCCTGCTCGGGCATAAAGGCGGACGCCACCAAACCCACAACAACCGGCCACAGAATACCGATGCCGACGAGACCCATACGGTGCTGCAATTCGTCGGGTGTTGCTGTTGGGAATGCGTTGCTTACGATGAACAACAGATAAAAGCAGATGGCGAGTCCGCTGGCACGGTCGCCAAGATTTTTGAGCAGTGTAGCCACGAAGCCCACACCGAACATCACGAGACAGCCCAACCAGATACTGCCACCCGTTACAGAACCCATAACGGCAGAAAACACACCTAATGCGGCAGCCGCTAGCAAGGCACGCAAACGCCATGCAAAAGACCCCTTAAGCTCTATCCAGGAAACTGCTTCGGCGGTAAGTGTGATCCACACCGCGTCGCTGATGCGCCCGGTGAGTATGCCCCACACAATGGGCACAGTGCCGGACAAGGCCATGCGGAACCCCCAGCTGAGCATGGGCTCCATGCTCTCTTCCTGCAACAGCTTGTTCAGCCTTTTATATGACTCTAAGTATGCCACGTGATTTGATGGTGCAAAAGTAACAGCCTACTATGAGTTGTAGGTTATCGCCGGAACTACAAGCTACAACATTGTTGTAAGAAAATGTTAAATACAGCCACCACAGTCCGATGCAGCAACTATAGCAATGGTGCGTATCTTTTTGTTTCGTTCTTTTACATAGAATATTTCAACACACAAGGAGACTCGTGTCTCTGCACGCTATTTATGAAACACCTATTGACGCTCTTCGTCTTCATGCTGGGGCTTTCTGTCGCCGGCATCGCCCAACCCTACACCATCAAGGGAACTGTTACAGATACGCTGAATGCCACCCGACTGGGCAGTGCATCGGTGGTGCTGATCCGCACATCGGATTCTGTTATAGAGACACATACCCGAACTAATAGCAATGGAGAATTCGTTGCCCAGGTAAAAAAGCAGGGTAAGTATTTTTTCCGGGTCAACTTCCCGGGTTTTGCCGACTATATAGATGTACTGAACATTAAAAAGAACATGGACCTGGGCGACGTGCCCATGGTATCTAAGTCGCACCTGCTGGCAGAGTTCGTATTAACGCAGCAGGTATCAGCTATCAAGATAAAGGGAGACACCACAGAATACATGGCCGACAGCTTTAAGGTGCGCGAAGGTGCAACCGTGGAGGACCTGCTGAAAAAACTACCGGGCATACAGGTGGACAAAAACGGCCAGGTGATAGCCCAGGGTGAAACTGTACAGAAGATATTGGTGGACGGTGAAGAATTTTTCTCGGATGACCCGAAAGTAGTGACGAAGGGCCTACAGGCCGATGCTGTGAAAAAAGTGCAGGTGTATGACAAGAAGAGCGACCAGGCCGACTTTACCGGCATAGACGACGGACAGAAAACAAAGACCATCAATCTGGAATTGAAAGAAGATAAGAAGAAGGGATACTTCGGCAAGGCGGATGCGGGTGGCGGATCTGACGGCTTCTTCCAGAATCAGGCCATGTTCAATGCATTTCGTGCCAAGCGCCAACTGTCACTGTTCGGCATCGCATCCAATACCGACAAGGTGGGACTGGGCTGGCAGGACAATGATAAGTTCGGGGGAGGCAACGGGAGCACTGAAATAACAGAAGACGGCGCCTTTGTAACCACAGCCCGCAGCGACGAGGACTTTTCCGGCTGGAACGGCAAGTACAATGGAGAGGGCCTGCCGAGTACCTGGACAGGGGGCGCGCACTACGCCAACAAATGGAACGAAGCGAAACACCATCTTGCATCCAACTACCGGTTTGCACGTCAGAATGTTGACATTGATGGAGTGACCACCAATCAATACCAACTGACCGACTCTATAAGGGTGACCGACATGACCAAGAAACAGTTCAGCACCGGCGACAGGCATGGCTTTGACCTGATGTATGAGTGGAAGGTGGACAGTAACACTACACTCAAGATCACGTCTAATGCGGGTGTGAAGGAATCATACACTTACTCAAAATATCGGACAGCCAATTTCTTCAAGACCAGTGACGCACCGGACACAAGCTATAACGACCGCTTAATAACCAGTGACGCCAATGCCCAGTTCATCAATACCGACTTCCTGTTGCGGAAGAAATTCGCAAAAAAGGGCAGAACACTCTCCATTGATGCAAAGGAGAACTTTAAAGAATCTAAGAGTACCGGCATTCTGGAAAGCGATATCTACAAAAACAATTCCACTTTCAACCTGCCTACCCGTCAGCAGAAGATCAACAACAGCAATACGGTGGCATTCTCGGGCAGGGCAACTTATACAGAACCGATATCAAAGGTTGTGTACACGGAGATCGGCTATGGCCTGACCGTGAACAACAGCACTGCAGCGAACAAATCGTTCGACAGTCTGGCAGGCAGCGGCCCAACAAAATATAGCGATGTGCCGGTAGACTCATTAAGCAGCGATTACAAATTCAACATACAGACCCACTCAGCAGGACTGAGTTTTAAATTTGTATTTAAAGATTATAACTTCTCCGTGGGTAGCGATGTTTCCAGAACCGACTACCTGCAAACCGATATCATGCGCGGGAATGCCACCACCAGGCGCGGGTTCAACAACCTGTTCCCCAAGGCGGCCTTTACTTACAGGTTCGGGAAACAAACTAGCTTGAATATCAATTACCAGGGTAGCACCTCTCAGCCAACCATCGCCCAGATGCAGCCATTTCAGCAGAACGTGGACCCGTTGAATGTAGTGGAGGGAAACAGCCAGTTAAAGCAGTCATTTACCAACAGGGTGTCGCTGCGTTTCAACGACTATAAGATCCTGCAGAACAGATTCCTTTGGGCCAATGCATCTTTCAGCACCATATCAGACGCCATAAGTACAGAGCAGACAGTGATCGGTCCGCTCAGCAAAACGAAGTACATAAATGTGGACGGCAACTATAACGGCTTCGGATATATAGGCTATGGTTTCAAGATCGGCAAGAGCGACTTCATGGTGGGCGCACAGGCCAACGGTTCGGTGTTCCACATCAACAGCATAGTGAACGGGAACAATGTGACCAGTGACAATAACAACGTGTCATTCGGTCCGTACCTTAACTACGATAAAGAAGACAAATTCGAGTTCCAGTGGAATCCGGAGATCTCTTACAACACTAACATATCCTCCAACAATCCGGCAGCGATCAGCTACTACATCTTCAACAATGAGTTCAACGGTTCTGCGCAGTTGCCTAAGAAATTCCAGGTGGGCACTTCGGTGGATATGATGTTCCGCGAAAAAACAGCTGTCTTTACCACCAACAATAACGTGATAAAGTGGAACGCCTGGGTAGAGAAGAAACTATTGAAGAACGGACAGTTGGCCATTCGCGCCTCAGTATTCGACATACTCAACCAGAACCTCGGCTTCAGCCGCACAGCCAACGGCAGCATTCTGACCCAGAACAGCTACAACACCATTCGCAGATATGCTATGCTGAACGTGATCTGGAATTTCAGTCACACACCTGCAGGCGCACCACCACCATCAGGCGGGGGCATGCGCATGAGACATTAATTATAGACCCTTTCGAAAATAATACTACAATGAGAAAGCACACAATACTGCTGATAGTACTGACCATAATTACCTGGCGCGCAACAGCGCAACACACCTACTACGGCAAAATAGAATTTGAACGCAAAGTGAATATGCATGCCCAAATGGCCGAAATGGAAGGCAATGCATGGGTGGAGAAAATGAAGGCGCAAATGCCGAAGTTCAACACCACCTACTTTGATATGATATTTGACACGAGCCACATCCTGTACAAACCAGGTCGCGAGGTGGAGGCGAGCAACATGTTCAAGATGTTCGGCGGAGGCCCTGCCACTGACAATGTTGTTCTTACTGATCTGCATGCCGCTACTGTGAAAGCCAGCAAGTCGGTATTCGACCAGAAGTTCTTTGTGCAGGATACGATGCGCGTAATGGACTGGAAAGAGCGCGACGAGATACGCACCATAGCTAACTACAAATGCCGCAAAGCTGTAGGTCGCATCTGCGATACCGTTTATGTGGTTGCATTCTACACAGAAGACATTCCCGTGAGCGGTGGCCCTGAAATGTTTGGCGGCCTGCCGGGCATGATACTGGAACTGGCCATACCGCGCTTGCACACCACATGGGTAGCCAGCAAGGTGGAAGTAACGCCGCCTAAGGAAACCGATTTTGTGATCTCTGAAAAGGGAAAGAAGGTGAACCAGAAAGAGCTGCACGACACTATCTACGATAGTTTCAAAAAATGGGGCAGCATGGCCAACAGAAATGTGTGGTGGGTGGTACTATAAGTACGGCGCTATGCTTTCGGCTTGATGCGCATACCCTCCAGGAAGGTGAGTACGTCCTTCATCCGTCGGATCCTGTCTACTACCAGCAAGAAGTTTTTCCCTACCTGCTTCAGGCGGGCATTAATGGTGCGGTTCTGTATGTAGGCGAGAATATGATTGAACGTCTCTGATTCGAAATACGGAGAATCAGGGTTACTGACGAAATACAAGCGCATCTGCTCATTCTTCAGGATGAGCTTCTCAAAGCCCAGCTGACAGGCTATCTGCCTGCTACGCAATGTCGTGAAGAGGTCTTCTACCTGTGGAGGTATCGGGCCGAACCTATCCTGCAACTCCAGCGCGAACTTATTCAGTTCCTCATCAGTTTCCAGATCATCCAGCTGCGTGTATAGCGAAAGACGTTCGGTAATATTTTCCACATACGTATCGGGTATGAGTATCTCAAGATCCGTATCAATGGTACAGTCGCTCACAAAATCCTGCTTGCGCTCCAATTCTTCTTTAAACACATCTTTGAAGTCGGTGGTGCGCAGCTCACGCATGGCCTCTGCCAGTATCTTCTGATACATTTCAAAGCCTATCTCGGCGATGAAGCCACTCTGCTCACCGCCAAGCAAGTTGCCGGCCCCACGGATATCCAAGTCGCGCATAGCGATCTGGAAACCGCTACCCAACTCATTAAACTGCTCCAGCGTTTGCAGTCGTTTGCGGCTATCGCCCGGCAACAGACTCATAGGTGGTGCCAACAGATAACAGAAAGCCTTCTTATTGCTTCGCCCCACCCTGCCACGCAACTGGTGCAGATCGCTGAGGCCAAACTGATGGGCGTTGTTGACGATGATGGTATTGGCATTGGCAATGTCTACACCGCTTTCCACAATATTGGTACAGCACAGCACATCATATTCCTTCTCTATAAACTTGTATAACGCTTCTTCGAGCTGATGTCCCTCCATTTGCCCGTGTGCCATACCTATGCTTAGGTCAGGACAAAGATTGCGCAGCAAGGTCATCATCTCAGGCAGACTCTGCACCCTGTTATGAATGAAGAATACCTGACCACCTCGCTCCGTCTCGTAGTAAATAGCTTCTCTGATGGCATATTCATCAAACACCAGCACCTCGGTGTGCACCGGCTGTCGGTTTGGCGGCGGCGTATTGATGATGCTGAGGTCACGCGCATTCATGAGCGAGAACTGCAGGGTGCGCGGTATAGGCGTTGCTGTAAGCGTGAGGGTATCTACATTAGCCTTCAGCTCACGCAGCTTTTCTTTCGCCCCAACCCCGAATTTCTGTTCCTCGTCAATAATCAGCACCCCCAGATCTTTGAACTTCACATCCTTACCCAATAAGCCATGTGTGCCGATGATGATATCTATCTTGCCTTCTTCCAGTTTTTTAAGCGTCTCCTTCTTCTCTTTCGCAGACTTGAAACGATTCACATAATCAACGTTGCAAGGAAAATCTTTTAATCGTTCTTTGAACGTATTGTAGTGCTGGAACGCAAGTATCGTTGTAGGCACCAGCACAGCAGCCTGCTTGCTATCGCCCACGGCTTTGAACGCGGCACGCACTGCTATCTCGGTCTTACCGAAACCCACGTCGCCACACACCAACCTATCCATGGGTGCAGGTGCTTCCATATCACGCTTCACATCGGCAGTTGCCTTTGCCTGATCAGGCGTGTC
Organism: uncultured Flavipsychrobacter sp.; assembly: GCA_964652995.1. GTDB lineage: Bacteria > Bacteroidota > Bacteroidia > Chitinophagales > Chitinophagaceae > Nemorincola. Next base: position 38,414 of record CAZZCR010000042.1, read on the forward strand.
CTCGTAAAAGAACGATGCCTCCAACTCGGTCTGCAAGTAACTGTCGGGCGAGAAGGAGAAACCTTCTGAAGCCTTTCGTTTTGCATACAATTTTATGAGGTCGGCAGCTATATCTTTTACCTGCTTCTTGGTCTTGTTCTTTAGTTTCTGCCACGCATCGCTGCCCAGTTTATTAACCCGCGGAAGTGTTCCTTCCTTGCCGGTATACTTAATGATCTTGTGCAGCGAGTTGATGTTTACATACAACACATCGTTGTCCTTATACAGAATGCGTATAGCCTCCTGCATATTGCCATTCACCTCTATTTTCTGCAGTCCGCTGTACACGCCTACACCATGATCAATGTGGGTAACATAGTCGCCGGGCGTAAGTTCTCTCAGAGCACGCAGTGTGAGTGCCTTGCCCTTCGAATATGCCTGTTTTACATTGTACTTATGGTAGCGCTGGAATATCTGGTGATCGGTATAACAAATAACCTTCTTGTCGTGATCTATATAACCCTTGCTGATGGATGTGGGTATCGCCACGAAGTTGATACCCGCATTCAGGTCGTCGAATATACTTCGCAGCCTTTCGAGCTGGCGGGGATTCTCAGCAAAAATGTAGGGTACATACTTATCTGCGATCCGCTTCTGCAGATCGCTTATCAGCATATTGAACTGGCGGTTGAATACGGGCTGCTCCTCTGTTGCAAACAGCATGCTGGCATCCACCTCGTCACCGGTTATTTTCTCCAGCGAATGGTTGTACCACTCCAGCAAGTGCCTGCTTTTCAGTTTTCCCGCCCAGGTGCCATCGGCCTCAAAGTCGGCCTTCGACAACTCCTTCAGCCATTCTTCCTCATGATCTATCGCCACCTGTCCCAGCTTCACTGTCTCGGGCAGATCGGCAGCCATTTTCTCCAGCTTTCCTATTGTGAACTGAAGGTCCTTTGCCCATATGAGGGTATTATCGGGCAAGAAGTCGAGTAATGAGATCTTCTCTGTCGCCTCGAAACGTGTTTCTATATTGGGCAGAATGGACACCTGCAGCAACTTGCGCTCAGACAACTGAGTCTCGGGATTGAATATCCTGATACTATCAACCTCAGTATCGAACAGCTCAATACGATACGGATGCTCGTTGCCGAAAGAATAAATATCCAGAATGCCGCCGCGCATAGCAAACTGACCGGGCTCGTACACAAAATCCTCCCTGCGAAAACCTAATGACACAAACTTTTCGAGCATCGCATCAATGTCCAGGTTCTCGCCCACCTTAATACCGATCATGTTGGTGTTAAGCGAAGTGGGGTTCACCACTTTTTCAAATAACGCCTCGGGATAAGTGACCAGCACCTTTTTGTGGGGGTCCTTGCCTGCGAAACGGCTCAGCGCCTCGGTGCGCAACATCACATGACTGCTGTGCAGCTCGTTGTAATGACCGGCACGTTTAAAGGAATCGGGGAAGAAAGATATATCAAGACCCTTTGTGAGGTGCTCCACATCGTTGTGGAAGTAGGCAGCCTCCTCCCGGTCGTTGAGAATGAAAACGTGATTGTTGTTGGTAAGCTGCCAGATGGCTGCGGCTATGAAATTGACAGATGAACCACGCAGATTATCGAGGTATATCCTCATTTTCTTTCCGGGCAATACGCTGCCTGCCGCAATTTGTTTTATGCGGATATCATTTTGATACAATCCCTGCAGCACTTCCAGGTTCATCGGGGCGCAAAGGTAGGGGAAAATAGGGTACGGGCATCAGGCCTGTCGGCACACCTTGTTATCTCATTATGTCTAATTTAGTGGCATGAAACGGGAGAACGGAAACATACTGTACATAGTTCTTGTCACTGCTACCATGTCGCCAATGGGTGCCGTCGTAACCGGCTGGGCACGTAATCCACTTTGGAAACAAATGGTGGCATTGGGCATTGTTATCGTTCTTCATGCATTTGCCGTCAGGATCTTCAAGAAGTATGAGTTGGGCGAGGAAATGAAGAAAAGGCACCGCAAAGGAAAAATATGGAGCATTTTCATTAACTATCCGCTCGTTTTCGGGCTGTTCCTGTCCATGATAGGAGTAGTGGTCCAGCAGCTGGTCTCGCTGGCATTCGACCTAATACCGTAAAGCGTTGCGTTTCTGAACCATCCGCATTGTTCTTTTTAATAATTTCGCATCATGAAAAGCGCATGGCTGAAGTATCTGCCACTCCTTATCGGCATTTTGCTTGTAATAAGCTGCAACAACAACCGTCCTGCAGCCGACCCGGGTGAAGCCAACCCATTATTCAAAGAAGATCCGGCACTAAAGGCTATCACTGATGAGATAGCCAAAACACCCACAGACGCTGTGTTGTACTTCCAGCGGGGACGTACCCTGCAAAAAATGCACTTCGACTCGCTGGCACTGAAAGACTATAAGAAGGCAGTATCGCTCGACTCGGGCCGTGCAGAATATTTCAGCGCCATTGGTGACCTGCTATTCGAGAACAAAGACATCAGCGGCTCTATTGAGTGGATACAGAAAGCCATCAACCTGAAACCGGACGACCGGAAGGCCCATCTGAAGATAGCCAAGCTGTTCCTTTATCTGCAGGATTATGCAAGGGCGTTTGAGGAGATCAACATAGTGCTGCGCAAGAACGTATACGACCCCGAGGCATACTTCCTGAAGGGAATGATCTACAAAGACGCGAAGGATACCGCCAAGGCTATATCAAACTTCCAGACCGCGGTACAGGTGGCCCCCGACTACAGGGATGCTGTCATTCAACTGGGTATTTTGCACGGCGCCCGCCGCGACTCGATAGCGATGCGATACCTGCAGAACGCTTATGCAATGGACACTACCGATGTATTCCCGATCTTTGCCATGGGTACCATGTATCAGGAAATGGGCGATGTGGTACGCGCCAAAGACCAATACCGTCGCTGTATCCTTAAAAACCGCCATTATTCCGACGCCTATTTTAATATGGGCTACCTGCTGATGCAGGAAGACTCTACGGAAAAAGCGTGGAGGCAATATGACATGGTGGTAAAAAATTCGCCCGGCAATCCCGCAGCATACTACAACCGCGGATTGTGCAGCGAAATGATGGACAGCCTTGCCAACGCAATTGAGGACTACAAGACTGCGAACAAACTCGACTCGACCTTTGACAAGCCGAAAATTGCGCTGAAACGCCTGAAGGTGAGAGGATAGAACATAACACAGACACATTTATATTTCAACAAAAAACAACCAATATACAATGCCAATCATAGCGCCTTCAATGCTCTCGGCCGATTTTCTGAACCTCGGTGCCGACATAGACATGGTGAACAACAGTGAAGCAGACTGGTTTCACCTGGACGTAATGGACGGAAAGTTTGTGCCCAACATCAGCTATGGCATGCCCATTATAGCGCAGATGAAGAAGCGCGCTACCAAGACATTTGACGTGCACCTGATGATAGAGCAGCCCGAGCGCTATTTGGAAGACTTCAAAAAGGCGGGTGCCGACTACCTTACAGTGCATTATGAAACAGGCTATCACCTGCATCGCACACTCACTAGCATCAGGGCACTGGGCATGAAGGCGGGCCTGTCCATCAACCCTCATACCCCTGTCGATCTGGTTGCCGACATCATCCACGAAATAGACCTTCTGTTGGTCATGAGCATCAACCCGGGCTTTGGCGGTCAGAAATTCCTGCCACTCACCTACAACAAGATCCGCAGGGCAAAGGAGATCATCACTCAGGCAGGTGCGGGCACACTTATAGAAATTGATGGCGGTGTGACCTTGGAAAATGCAGGCGACATTCTGGACGCAGGTGCCGACGTATTGGTGGCGGGCAATACGGTCTTCGCGTCTTCAGACCCCGTTGAAACCATCAAAAGATTGAAGCACGTAAGATAATAATCTTACTTTCATACCGTTACTTGGTGGTATATGGCTCAAACTCGGCTTGTTTTTCTATTTGTTCTATTACTATGCGCATCGGCATCCCACGGCCAGACGGCTCATGTTACCGGAATTGTGCGCGATGAACTGGAAAAACCTGTGGACCAGGTGCTGGTTGCCGATGAGGCTACCGGTATGGGTACCTACACCGACAAAAAGGGGTACTACTGGCTGGAGATACCCGCCGGCAAACCGATAAAAGTGGTCTTCTTTGCCACCGGCTATGTGGCCGCCCACCGAAATATACAATTGCAGGACGGCGCTACCCGTACCATTGATGTGCGACTTGCGGTCAACAAATCCACACAACTGGGACCGGTGACGGTAAAAGACCAGCGGAAACGCACTGAGACCGGATCGGTATATCTGGACCCGGGCAAGGCAGTATATATGCCAAGCGTGATTGGAGGGATAGAAGGTATGATAAAACTTGCAGTTGGCTCCAATAACGAACTAACCTCGCAATATGCCGTGCGTGGCGGCAACTACGATGAGAATCTTGTTTACGTAAACGACTTCGAGATCTACCGCCCCTTCCTGGTGCGCACAGGCCAGCAGGAAGGTTTGAGTTTTGTGAACTCGGATCTCGTGGCCAATGTCAACTTTTCCGTTGGCGGCTTCCAGTCGAAGTATGGCGACAAAATGGCCAGTGTACTGGATGTCACCTACAAACGCCCTAAGCAATTCGGCGGCTCAGTGACCACCAGTCTGCTCGGCGCAAGCATGCATCTGGAAGGAGCAACAAAGAACCAAAGGCTCACCTACCTGATAGGTGCACGCCAAAAGAGCAATCAGTATGTATTGAGGTCTCAACCCACAAAGGGCATTTATAATCCGTCATTTACCGACATTCAGGCGCTGGTAAACTACCATGCCGGCAAGAACTGGGAGCTGGAAGGAATAGCCAACTATGCGCGTAACCGATTCACGTTTTTTCCCGAAACCTCTTCATCCAGCTTTGGTGTGCTGAACCAGGCCTACCAGCTGAATGTCTTTTATCAGGGCGGCGAATTTGACCAGTTCGACTCTCGTTTTGCCGGTCTTTCAGCAGCCTACCACCGCGAAGGCTCGAAATTCAGGATCAAATTCCTCGGGTCCGGATTCCAAACCAATGAGTACGAGACTTATGACATCACAGGAGCCTACCTGCTGGGCGAGTTGCAGACAGATATGAGCAAACGCGACTTCGGGCAGATAAAGACCTACCTGGGGGCAGGCGGCATACAGAATTTTGCCCGCAACTACCTGAATGTAGGCGTTGGCGATGTGGGCCTCCGCGGTTCGTATGACGCCGAAAAACACACGTTGCTGTTTGGCGCCAACACCACCGCTACCAATATCAGCGACGAGCTGCACGAGTGGGAACGCCGCGACTCGGCAGGCTTCTCTCAGCCCTACGACCCTAACGAACTGAAAATAGCGAGGTTCTTTCATTCTGCAGCCACCTTCAACTACATGCGCGTGAGCGGGTTCATTCAGGATAATATAAAGTTCGACTCAGGCCGATTTACAGCCAATGTAGGTCTCCGCTTCAACCACAGCTTCCTGAATGATGAGTTTGTACTCAGTCCTCGCGTTCAGACATCGTACAGACCACGATCAGCGAAGAGGGATGTCATAGTGAAGTTTTCGGTGGGCAAGTACGTCCAACCTCCTTTCTACCGGGAAATGCGCGACCCTGCCGGCAACATCAATAAACAATTACTGTCGCAAAAATCGATACAGTATGTATTGGGAACCGACTATAACTTCACCATGTTCCAGCGTCCGTTCAAAGTGACTGCAGAAACCTATTATAAGGACCTGTGGGATATGGACCCCTACCGATATGATAATGTGCGCATACGCTATACAGGCAAGAACAACGCGATAGGCAGGGTATATGGCGGCGAGGTCCGTCTGTATGGCGACCTGGTCGAGAACGCTACGTCCTGGATCAGTATAGGTGTGCTGAAAGCGGAGCAGAAGATAACGGATAGTCCGGGCATCGCGGGATACGACAACTACTTCCCTATGCCATCTGATCAGCGTTTTATGCTGGGCATGTATTTTGAAGACTACCTGCCCAAGAACAAGAACTTTAAGGCGCATATTAATATGCTGTATTCCAGCGGCCTGCCGGTGGGTGCCCCTAATGGCCACCTGTACCAAAATGTGCTGCGCATACCAGACTACAAACGTGTGGACATTGGTTTTTCGGCACTATTGCTGGATGGGGACAAGAAAGAATATCATGCCAACAGTTTCTTTAATAATGTAAAGAGCATTTGGGGGAGTCTGGAGGTATTTAACCTGCTAAGTATTCAGAACACGCTGTCCTACACCTGGATACAAGACCGCAGCACCAACAATATGTATGCCGTGCCCAACCGCCTTACATCTCGTTTATTGAACGTGAAGTTGCTTTTCAACTTCTAAATATATTTTCTGCTATGTTTTAGATGTGGCTCTGGGCGTGGGTTTGAAAGATTTCGGAATATTTTTTCTGAAAAAATTTTGTCAGAAAAACTATATCATTATCTTTGCACTCCCTTTCGGAAACGAACCGGGAAAACAAGTTCTTATTTTATGATTCCGTAGCTCAGTTGGTAGAGCAATACACTTTTAATGTATGGGTCTTGGGTTCGAGTCCCAACGGGATCAC
>CAZZCR010000043.1:0-43652 GCA_964652995.1 uncultured Flavipsychrobacter sp.
CCGACAAGGCACCTCACCTCTTCAATTCCACCTGATTAGGTTTCGAACACTAGTGCCGCAGCGCCTATCCCCTTTTCAACTGGGACGGACTCCCCGCTCAACATACTTTCATCTACAAAAGAATTGCCCTCGGCTACTTTCCCGTCTATGGCGATACGCTCTCCTGGTCGAGCCAGCAGCAAGTCGCCCACCTGAATATGATCTATCTCTACCTCTTCGGTTGTTCCGGAAGCTGATACACGTGCCACGGTTCTGGGCTGCAACCCCACCAATTTCTTTATTGCAAATGAAGTATCTGTTTTTGCTTTCTCCTCGAGTAATTTGCCCAGCAAAATGAATGTGACCACAACTGCTGATGCCTCGAAATATACATGCCCGTGTAGCCCCTGGTTCATCCAGAAGTGAGGAAAAAGAGTATTAAATACGCTATATGCGTATGCAATACCGGTACTAAGCGCCACAAGCGAATCCATGGTGGCCACACGATGGCTGAGTTGTTTCCATGCGCCGGTAAAAAAACGAGAACCGCCCCAAAACACTACAGGTGTTGCCAACGCCCACATGATGAAATTGGCGTAGGGCATGTGCATTGCGAACATACCAATGTAAACGAGCGGGACAGATAAAACCAAAGAAACGATCGCCCTGACTCTCAGTGCTTTTACCGCAGCCGTGCGTAGATCAGCAACGTTGCCTTGTTCTTCACTTATTATTATATCGTATCCAATAGCCTTGATCGCGTTCCGAAGCCGGGATGGATCTGCAAGTACAGTATCATATTCAACAACCGCATCGGCATTGGCATAATTGACGCCTGCATTCACTACTCCCTTTTGCCCACTAAGCGCTTTTTCTACCGCGGCAGCGCAAGAAGCACAACTCATACCGGTGACGGGAAACACCTGCCTTACAACAGCCATAATAGAAATTTATGCAAAGTGACTACAAGTCCTGCACTCATATGCAAGTGTTGGTCACAAGGGCAAATGAGTTTCGTCAGGAGAGAAACTTTATTTAGTAATGTAGAACTTCATACCCATCCCCGAAACCACCATTGCAGGTTTACCGGGTACGGTACGGAGGATGTCGATCTTGTTAAAAAAGGCGCTATCACCAACTTTGAGTCGGTCGTAAATGCTATTGCTTATCCCTGTACTGAGTGTGTCACCGGTACAGTATTCTGACAAATAATCAATATCGACCATCAGATTACCTACGGAGTCTTCGTACAGCATACGCTCGCCATAAACGAACTCAAAACCGACAACTTTGTAATAATTACCGACAGAATCGCGGGTGGTGATCCCCTGCTTCAACAGCGAAGCCAGCACATCCTTTTTTATGGGACCGCCTTTATAGTCAGATTTACCTAAATAAGCCTGAGGCATAAATACCTTTTTAGGTTTTGCCGCAACTGTCTTATTCTGCGCAGCAATATCCTGCGCAAACAACAAAGCAATACTTAAAATGAAGGAACCAACAATACGATGCATAGCCTTTCAAAAATAAAAAATTTTATCGGGTATTGCATACAGAAGTTTTTATGGACTGTGGGAAAAGCGACGAATACCAAAATGAGATTGTCTGATAAAGTCTATTTTTGGACCGTGCTCACCCAGACAGCATATTTCTTATGAACAACTACGAAATAGCCGACCACTTTTCACTGCTCAGCAAACTCATGGACATCCACGGAGAAGACAGCTTTCGTGCCAAATCATATAGTATTGCCGCTTATAACATAGAGCGGCTACCCGGTGAAGCAGCTGAAATGGACGAAGGCACGCTGGCCTCTATGAAAGGCATAGGTGCATCTACAGGAAAGAAGATCAAAGAGCTATTGACGACCGGCAAACTGCAAGCGATGGAAGACATGCTTGCCAAAACACCTGCGGGCATACTGGACATGCTGCAAATAAAGGGACTGGGGCCAAAGAAAATATCAGTTATCTGGAAAGAACTGGGTATTGAGTCGCTGGGAGAACTGGAGTATGCGTGCAACGAAAACCGCCTTGTGTCCCTGAAGGGATTCGGCGCAAAGACACAGGAAAGCGTGTTGCAGAACCTCGCCTATTTCAAACAAAACATAGGCTTTCATCTGTGGGCTGAGGTAGACGCATTTGCACAATTGATTTTGGCGCAACTTAAGAGTCAATTTCCTTCTGCCCGATTCTCAACATCGGGAGAACTGCGCAGGCAAATGGAAACACTGGAATATGCAGACATCCTGACCGATGCACCTATGGCTGAAATAGTTGCCCTGTTTAACGCAAGCGAAGGCACACAAGTGGAAACAAACGGCCCGACCACAGTAATATCGTTGCCAGGACAACCCCGACTGCGGATCACGCAAACAACTGCAGGTTCGTTTTATAGAGACTTGTTCTTACACAGTGCCGGCGAGGAGTTTCTTCAAGAGATAAACGCAAATTACAGGGTACCGGAATCACCTGCCAATGAGGAAGAGATATTTGCCACAAACAGTCTTCATTTCATTCCGGAAATGATGCGCGAAAAAAAGGAAGTACTAAGCAAACCTGCTGATGCCTTCAGCAAACTAATACAGCCAAACGAAATAAAGGGTATCATTCACGCGCACTCAAAATGGAGTGACGGACTGAACACGCTTGAAGAAATGGCCACAGCCGCAAAGGCCGCCGGACTGGAATATCTGGTCATTAGCGATCACTCGCAAACAGCAGTGTATGCCGACGGGCTGAAGCCGGACCGTATTGCTGCCCAACACCAGGAGATAGACCAACTCAATCTGAAACTTGCGCCATTCAGGATATTCAAGAGTATTGAATCGGATATTCTTGGCGATGGCAGCCTTGATTACAGCCCTCAGGTTCTGGCCACGTTCGACATGGTGATAGCGAGCGTACATAGCAACCTGAAAATGAGCGAGGAGAAAGCGATGGAACGTGTACTGAACGCTATCAGGAACCCGTATACAACTATTCTGGGACACCCGACAGGACGTCTTCTTCTTTCGCGCAAAGGATACCCCCTGGACCACAAAGTTATCATTGACGCATGTGCCGAGCAGAATGTAGTGATAGAAATAAACGCCCACCCAAGACGACTGGACATGGACTGGCGATGGATAGAATATGCCATGGAACGTGGGGTATTGTTATCGATAGACCCCGATGCACATAGCATTGAAGGATACAAGGATACCTACTATGGTGTAATGACGGCTCAGAAAGGAGGTCTCACCAAAGAATTCAACCTTAGCAGCTATTCGCTTGCAGAACTGGAAAAATACATTGCAGGAAAAAAGCAAAGAGCCGGGATCTAATTATTAATTACCGTTGTATTTGCGGGACGAGAACACAACGGTACGGTGTTTCTTAAGGATCTCTTTTTCCATAGCGCGTAGCGATAAAAACCGCTCCTGCATTACCTGAAGTTTCAGCGGATCCTGCTCTTCTTTCAGCTTTTCAGCATACTGAGCCTGAAGAATAAGTATCTTCTTGAGTTCAAAGTAGGAAAGGGTACTATCCACATCATTCGGATACAAGACACTTTCGGGTGTGGTCTCAATACCATAGCGGTCTTTCCACTTCTCGCTGATGCCCTGCCGCGGATGCAGCAATGACGCCATGCGACTACGAACATCTGCATCCGGGTGACGTAAGTAGTACTGCGCATCGTGTGGCTGCCCGTTGATGTGCATATCTTCCATATAAGACATAAACAATTTCCTTGCCGCTTCATTGCTTAGCAGACCTGTGTCTATTCTCTGTTCAAGCAGGTCGGCCACATTGCTGTATCCTTCATAGGGAAGGTTGCCGTAATCTATAAGCACACGAAGCAATTGCCATTCCTGATCCTCAGCCGATGACCGACGGACGCCGATGATCTCGGGCTCGGTTGCCGACGCTATGTGATCCGGTTCGGGCAGAACCTCCTCGGTGGGCGAGATACCTTCTGCTCTGCGAGCATGGCGTTGCTCGGTCTCGATACGCTCCCGAATAAACTTGTTGATGAGATTGATGAGACCAGCCTCATCTACACTCAGCTTTTGAGACGCCAGCTTGGTATAGTGTTGCTGCAAGGCAAAATCTTCTGCCTTGTTGATACGGGAGATGCTTTCTGCTATTTCATTGACCAGCTTTGAGCGTTTCATCGGGTCATTTCCGGCATCGGTAAGTCCCACCTGCAGCCTGAAGCTGATCACATCCTGCTTATGTTCCTTTATATACTCGTGAAACCGGGAAGCACCTGACTTCTGAACAAAACTATCCGGATCTTCCCCCTCGGGCAGAAGCACCAACTGCACGTTAAAGCTTTGCGACAAAGCCATATCCAGACCGCGAAGGGCTGCCTTAATACCGGCCGGATCGCCATCATAGAGAATGGTGAGATTCTTCGTCAGCTGCCCGATGAGCCGCAACTGATCTTCGGTAAGCGAAGTACCACTACTGGCCACCACGTTCTCCACCCCACCCTGATGCAGCGAAATAACATCGGTATAACCCTCTACGAGCAAGCATTCGTCCAGTTTGCCAATGGCCTGGCGGCTCTGGTACATACCATACAGCACCTTGCTCTTTATATACAGCTCGTTCTCGGGCGTGTTGATATACTTTGGTGCCTTCTCTGTAGTTTTCAGTACGCGTGCACCAAATCCAAGCACGCGGCCTGTCATTCCCTGAATAGGAAAGATGACCCTTCCTCGATAAACGTCATGATAGATGCCGTTACGATTCTTTGCAAGCCCGGCCTTCTCCAGCATTTCGGAGGTATAGCCCTTTGAGGTCGCCTCTCGAAAGAACTGGTCTCCACGTTCGGGGTTGTAGCCAAGTCTGAACCTATCAATTATCTCCTTTCTGAATCCCCTCTGCTTAAAGTAGCCAAGCCCCACCACCTGACCTTCTTCTGAGCTGAAGAGTGTATCGTAAAAATAGTTGGCCGCAAATTCATTTAGAATGCGTAAAGATTCCCCGGCCTGTTGCTGCACTATCTGCTCGGGCGACCTTTCAGTCTCTTCAAGCGCTATCTTATAGTAGTCGGCAAGCCAGCGGATGGCCTCGGGATAAGTGAGCTTTTCGTGTTCCTGTACAAAGGTTACAACGTCACCTGCCTTGCCGCAGCCGAAACATTTGTAAATTCCCTTGGCAGGAGACACATTGAAAGACGGAGTCTTTTCGTTGTGAAACGGACAATTGGCGATGTAATTCGTGCCTCTCTTCTTCAAACGTATAAATTGGCCCAGCACATCGACAATGTCGGCGCGCGCCCTTACCTCCTGTATTGAAGCCTGCGTGATCACAACACAAATGTAGCGAAGAAAACAGGTGAAACATATTAACCAATGCCCTCTGAAATTGTAGTACCTTTGTACGTTCCAAGTAACAAAACATGTACAAAAAATCATCATCCGACACCGGCGGCGGCAGAAAGAAGTTCAATTCTGCAGGAAAAGATAACAGCCGCGGTGGCGATAACCAACGTAAGCCTTTTGATCGTCCTTCGCGCGAAGGCTCTGAAGGCCGCGAACAGACCCGTGGCCGCAAACCGTTCGGCAAAGACGATCGGGAAGACGGCAGCAGGGGCCCGCGCAGGACCGACAGCCGTAATGAGGCTCCGGGCAAACGACCGTTCAGGGACGACCGCGACGGGGCACCGCGACGGAAGTTCGGAGAAGATAAAGGACCAGGAAGTGGGCGTCCGTTCCGCGACAGAGACGACCGAAAAGAAGGTGGAAGAGATGCCGCTCCACGCAGGAAATTTGACAATGACGCCCGGGAGGAGCGCCCATCACGTCCGTTCCGTGAAAGAGAAAACGGAGACCGCGACGGTGCACCACGCAAGAAATTTAGTAGCGACAGGGAATCTTCGGGAGACAGGCCTAAAAGGTCTTTCCGCGATGGCGATAACCGTAACGAACGTCCGGCAGTCAAACGCAGGAATGATGACGACCAGAAGCCTGCCCGTCGCAACGACCGCGAAGACAAACCGCGTCGCAGTTCAGGTGATAATGAAAGGCCATCGTACCGCCGCCGAGAAGAAGGAAATGACCGAAATGAACGCAGTGAGAAACCATTTGCCAAAAAGCCAACTCGCGGCAACGACCGTGGAGGATCTTTCCCCGGCATGCCTGATCGAAGAAAGAGCAGGGAGGACTTCAAGCGCGAATCTTATGTAGATGATGCTCCCGAAAAAAGGCACAACACACGTGAGCGGAACGCAGAAGCTGATGCTGAATACTATGGCGATGATGCTGAATGGAGCCTATCGAAAGACAAAAGGAAAAAGCGCCCGGAAGCTGCCGCATACCCGATGCCTCTGAACAAATACATTGCCCATAGCGGGGAATGCAGCCGCAGGGATGCTGCAGAGTTGGTGCGTCAGGGCAAGGCAAAGGTGAACGGAGAACTGATCACCGATCCGGGTCACAAAGTGAATGCAACCGACAAGATCACACTTTCGGGTAAGAAGCTGACTCCACAAAAAGGGTTGGTGTATATATTGTTGAACAAACCCAAAGGATTCATCACAACCAATGAGGACGAAAAGGGTCGCAAAACTGTAATGGACCTGATAGGAAATGCCGGCGTTGGTCGGGTTTTCTCCATTGGCCGACTGGACAGAGCAACAACAGGACTATTGCTGCTAACTAATGATGGCGCCCTTGCACAAAAACTCTCCCATCCCTCCCATGATGTAAAGAAGGTGTATCATGTGACACTTGACAAGCCCTTCACTCAGGCCGATTTTGAAAAAGTGCTGGCCGGAATGGAACTTGAGGATGGCAAGGCAGAAGTGGACGAGATGGCATATCTGGAGAAAAAGAATGAGCTGGGCCTAGAAATACACAGTGGAAAGAACCGAATAGTAAGGCGCATATTTGAGTCGCTGGGTTATGTGGTTGAAAAACTGGACCGCATGATGTATGCCGGCCTGACCAAGAAAAACCTGCCACGCGGCAAATGGAGATTTCTCGACGAACGGGAAATTGTGCTATTGAAACACTTTAAATCGTAGTTTCAACGTTTATAGGAACAGGCTGCAACATCAACATGTTGCAGCCTGTTTCAAATAAAACCGAACCTTACTCAGATGCAATACATTACCGCTCAGAAAATACATGACGGAAACGGGTGGCTGCCGGAAGGCACTACCCTGGAGATACACAACGACGGAACAATAGAGGCGTTGCTTGACAGCCCGGTTGATGACACTATATTCTACGACGGGATTCTGTGCCCGGGCTTTGTGAACGTACATTGCCACCTTGAATTATCTCACATGAGGGGCGTAGCCGCGGAAGGAACCGGCCTGATGGACTTCCTGCGCAATATCCCGCAACACCGCAACAGCTTTAGTGACCAGGAAAAGAAGGAAGCAAGGCACAATGCATTCGAAGCAATGATAGCTAACGGCATCGTGGCTGTCGGCGACATAGCTAACACCTCCGATACGGCAGACCTGCGCGCTCAAGACCGCATACACTTTCAGACATTTATTGAAGCACTTGGGTTTAATGCTGCGGGTGCACACAAGGCATTTGAATATGCCACCAACACATGGAGCGAATTCGCAGCGCAAAAGCATGGCAGGCATCAGTTAAGGCAGGCTATAGTGCCACATGCCCCCTACTCGGTATCGTCAACACTGTTCAGAATGATAGACGCCCACCAACCGGGCGTAGTGATGAGTATACACAACCAGGAAAGTGAGGAGGAGAACAAATTCTATGCGCGCAAAGAAGGCAAGGTGAGAGAACTGCTCCAACTATTGGGTATTGACGATGGTCACTTCGCCCCTACAGGTCGCCCATCGTTGGAATCTTACCTACAGTGGCTGTCAAAAAAGCGGCCCTATATATTTGTGCATAACACCTACTCAAATATCGAGGACATAAACTGCGCAAAATCGCACACGGGCGAAGCCCACTGGTGCCTGTGTCCCAATGCGAATATGTACATTGAACGCAGGCTGCCGGACATTACTACCTTTATTGATGCCCAAGCGAACATCTGTATCGGGACAGATAGTCTGGCTTCCAATCACGGCCTTTCCATCCTCTCAGAACTGCAAACCATCAATGAACACTACCCGCATATTGGTTGGGAGACACTCCTGCGCTGGGGCACACTGAACGGAGCCAAAGCACTGCAAATGGAAGACGTTGTTGGTTCGTTTGCAGAGGGGAAGAAGCCGGGAGTAGTGCATATAATCGAACCGGGACGCAAACAAGCTCAAATAAAGAAACTATTCTAAGGTATTTTACTCCGCCAGCGTCCATGTGGTAGTGCGCCCTATGAGTGAAATACCGACATAGCCACGCACGTCAAGCGTATTGCCGTTGCGAGTGATCTTGCAACTGTAAGTTTTACCGTTCTTGGGGTCGTAGATGGTGCCACCACTGAAATGGCGGTCGTCATCCTTGGTAAATCCTTTCAGCAATTGCATACCCATAAGCGGATTATTGCGATGGGCCGCGTCCTGGTTATTCTTGTCTACCCTTGGCTTACCGTTCTCCTCAGTTACCTTCAGCCATACCAGCTTACCGTAGTACTTGCCATCGGTAGCTTTAAATATTTTTACCTTACCTGTCTTCTCATGGTTGTACCAGGTCCGTTCAATAGCATCCTGCGCATATGAAGCACAAGAAACCATGATCAGTGAAATAGCTGCAACAAATTTTGAAGGGGCTGTAAATATCATAAACGAACGAATTAACGGATCAAGTTTATTATTCGGCTTTAGAAACGGAACCAACACCGGAAATATGTTTCTCGATCGCAGGATCTCCCTTGTACTTCACCGAGCCTGCGCCACTAATACTTACGTCAAGTTTCTTTGACGCCGAAACCTCTCCATCGGCACCGCCGGAAAAAGACAATTCTGTTTCTTCCGTCTGCAATGGGTAAGCTTCTATTTTACCACCCCCACTTATGTCATAACTGGCATGCTTTACACTGCCACCCTTCACTTCAAGCCCGGCTACACCCGAAAGGTCCGCTTCAAACTTATCAACATTGATATTGTCTATTGTTACGCCGGTTGCGCCAGATAGATCCAATTGAAAGTCCGCACCGCGAATATCGCCGTGCAACTCAGCATCGTGCGCTCCCGACATAGACAATAGTCGCAGCGACGGAACTGTTATGGTGACTTTGATATCATCACCATCAACTGTCCATGTATCATCCAGATCGAACTCAACATGCAGCACACCACCCTTCACCTCCGTTCTCACATGCTTCATCAGGTTCTCATATCCGCTCAGCTCCACTTTTCGTGTGGCACCTTCATTCACATTAATGACCACATCGGATGATATTGAAATATCCAGACCATCAAAAGCAGGCACCTGTCGAACGTCAACAGATTTTTTACCTTCTCCCCTCAGCAGGCGGTCACCACACGACGTTGTGGCAAACAATAAAGTTGCAGCAAAGAAAACGGACAATATTCTTTTCATGACGGGAAGCGATTTTTTTGTAAATGTAATCAGTCCTGTGCCATTGGACGCAGGCATCTAGTTAAAAAGTTCCCAAAGCCCGGCAAGCAGTTAGCGACGAGAGCGCCACCACAAGTACCCCACAGTGCACATGATACCGAGGGGCAAAAAGGCAAGGTATATGATCCCTTTATTCAGCCCCGACGCGCTTTCATTATCCAGCCCGGCAGCGGTTTTAGTACATACCGAGCACCCCTGCGCTGCTATCTGAGTAGTAGCACCAACACTCAAAAACAACAAGCCGGCAAACATCACCTTCTTCATATAGCAAAGTTATTAAAACAGACCGAAAATGCAGCAGTTGATTCTCTACCTTTATAGAATGAAAAAATACCTCCAGGCAATAATCCTGTTATTCGCGCCCTTTCTGACAACTGCCCAAAAAGCACCACTATATTTTGACAAACAATGGCGGCCATGCGATAAAGAAACTGCAGCATGGGTAAGAACATTCTCTAAGCAAAACGGTGTGTACAAAGTTGAGGACCGCTATGCCAACGGAAAACTCTATTCGAGCTGCTTCCGCACTAACGTAGAGAACAACATGGTATCATTGAGAGAAGGGGAAATTGTGTTCTACGACGAAGACGGCCACAAAATACGCGAAGGTGAATATCTGCATGGAGCGCGCGTGGGCACATGGGCAACTTATTATAAGGGAACCGACAAGATCAGCGCAAAGCATATCTTCGCTGCCAATGAAGACGGAAAGGACACTGTATACAACTACGACGAAAAGACCGGTAAGCTGACCAGCATGAAATTGATGCCTGCTGAGAAGAAAAAACGTCCTGTCAGAGACGACGATAAGCTACCAATACCCGATCAACCGGAAAAACAATCAGACGACACAATTGTCTGTTTCGACATTAAAAAGACGCTGATCTCCTGTAGTAAAAAAGATGAAACGTTTCAGTATGTAGAGCATATGCCCTCGGCCGGAACCAACATACCTCAATACCTTGGCGAAAACATTACCTATCCGAAAAGCGCGCGTAAACGCGATATTGAAGGTAGAATCATCGTTAAATTCGTGGTAGACGAAGATGGCGGGGTGGCAGATGTGTGGATCATGAAAGGAATTGACCCGGAGTGCGATGCAGAAGCAGCAAGGGTTGTGTCAGAAATGCCCTTCTGGAACCCGGGAATGCAGAACGGCGTTCCTGTTCGCGTTTATTTTACACTACCGATAGTGTTCAAACTTGAATGACAGCTACACGTAGTATGGGCTGATAAGCATGTAAACCAACACACCGGTCACACTAACGTACAGCCACAGCGGCCAGGTGTACTTCGCCAGTTTTTTATGATCGGCATATTCACCGGTAAGTCCTCGATAGGCAGTAAAAAGAATAAACGGCAGAATAATGCCCGCAAGAGGAATGTGTGTGAGCAAAATAAAGTAATACACCCCCTTGATCGTGCCGCTACCGCCAAATTTAGTTTCACCTGCGAAGAGATGGTGGCATATATAAGAAAGGAGGAAAAGTATGGAAAGCACCATGGCTCCCAGCATCAGCTTCTTGTGCAATTCATAGTTTTTCCCTTTCACTGCGATCAATGCCCAAACGAGCAAAACAGAAACAGCCGAGTTGATCACAGCATTTATGAGCGCAAACACATGCACATCGAAACCCAGATCAACGGCGAGTGTGAATCGTGATAAAAATACCACGGCGGCAAAAACAACGAGAGAAACGGTAATGATGAGTAACCTTGCTTGCTTATCGTTCTTCTTCAGTGCTGGAGTGATCATTTCTTGATTTTTTCAGTGCTCAAAATTAGTGGTAAAACAGGTACCAAAAACCAATGGGCAACCGCTTATTTCTTTCTTTTTTCTTTCTCCATGGTGAGTAGTACAATGTCGTCGGCACAGTGTTTTATAGCCACTGTGTCCAGTCCGTCATAATATCCCCGGATGTGGCGCTTAGCATCGAGCAGCACCAGTTTCTGAGAATGCACGAAATCATCTGCGCCGCCGTCGCCAGGCCCTACAGACACCTTCAACTCATTGCGTGCGTAGTTGTAGATAGATTGTTTGTCTCCCGTGAGGAACCACCAATGATCGTGGTTGGCACCGAAACGGTCGGCGTAGGCACGCAGAGCACTAACTGTATCGTTAGCCGGATCTACGCTTATGAGCAGGAAATGAACGGTATTATCCAGCGCATTCTCCATCTTGGGATTCCGCCTGAATGCTCTCTGCAACATTGTAATGTTTCCTGCAAGTTTGGGACATACCGAGGGGCATTGGGTAAAGAAGAATCCAACTACCAGAATCCGGTTCTCCAATGTGCCGTTCAGCGTTACATCCTGCCCCAGCTGATTGACCAGTTTCAGGTCTGCTACTTTATGGTACACAGTATCTACCACGACCTTGCCATCAACAGTGGTACTATCCACCCTTTCCACGCCATAATAACCGGGCAGGTATATCTTGTCCTTAGACAAGAGCTTGGCAATCATGTAAAAAGAAAGCGGCAGCAAAAACGCCACCGCTAATCCCATGATAAACTTATAGTTAGATTTTTTTGCCATTATTTATTTAGCATGTTTAGCCGGAGCTTCGATCTGAGCACGTGTTGGAGTAGAGTTATTCATGCGCAACCAGAAGAAACCATCTGCCAGGAACGCGATAATGAACCAAACGAACAGAACCAACGGGATAAGTACTGTAGAGATGAAGCCCTTCACCTCATCGCCAAGGTGCATGAAAATAGCCACAATGTAACCTGCTTTAAAAATTGTAAGTGCGAGGAACAGGAAGTTGATAACACCCTTTGGAATTGAGTGGCTGAAGAACATACCCATCATAACCTCTACTACTGTAATAACAAGCAGCAGCCAAAACACCTTCCATATCTTCTTCACCTGAGATTTACTCTCAGATGAATTGATATCGTGATGATGAGCTAAAACTCCAGAATACAATTTCGATTGATCTCCTTCGTACAGGTGCTGAATATCGTTTGAACCGTGATGTGCTGACATTTTATAAATATTGTTGAGTATGAATTATTGGTTGTGAATGCGATTGAGAATTTGAATTAGAGGAGGTAGAAGCAAGTGAATACAAATACCCAAACAAGATCTACGAAGTGCCAATAAAGACCGATCTTTTCAACCATTTCGTAATGACCGCGACGCTCGTAAACACCATTTACAGTATTAACAAGAATGAGGATGTTGAAGATAACTCCTGAAGTTACGTGACCACCATGGAAACCCGTGATAGTGAAGAAGTAATTGAAGAAGTTGTGTGTCGACTGCATAGCCACTATCGGTGCAGTCTCCAGAATGTGACCGGCAGTGTGGTGGTTGAAGAAATGGTGAAATTTGTCAACAGGAGTGTTAGGGTCGGTGAAAGCGCCCCACAGGCCACCACACTCACCATAAAGGTGTGTCCACTCCCAAGCCTGACAAGCAAGGAAGCATACACCACCAATGATTGTCCAGAGGAGCCATTTAGCCACACTCTTCTTGTCGCCGCAATGACCTGCATGTACTGCAAGCACCATTGTAACAGAGCTCATGATGAGAATGAACGTCATCAAACTCACGAAAAGAAGCGGGAGGTTTTGTCCCTCAAAGAATGGGAACGATTTGAAAACTTCGTTCGGATCAGGCCATACAGCGCTGAAGAAACGGGTAGTACCATACGAAATGAGCAGGGCACCAAATGTAAGCGCATCCGACAAAAGGAAGGCCCACATCATTATTTTGCCATAGCTGAGGTTAAAAGGCGACCTACCGCCAATCCAAACGTTTTCTTTTGGTTCTGCTGTAACTACTGTTGAATGCGACATAATTTATTTTAAGAGTGTGTAAGTTGTGCTATGGAGTGCGAATTTCGAAACAATTTTATTGATTTGCCAGAAAAAAGACAAATAAATATACCCACAATATATCCACAAAGTGCCAGTAGGTAGCTGTAATCTCCAATCCGGTGGAATTATAGACCTTAACATTGGACCTGAAATTGCGAATATAAACGATTATCAATGCTACAATTCCACCAAAAAGGTGCGCCAGATGCAGACCTGCGATCACGTACAGGAAAGATTCGCTGGGATTACCATTCACCTTTACACCGGCTAATTCATTTAGAACCTGTCCGTTGATCTTGATCTGCTGGAGTTGGTGGTATAACTGATAAAAACCACCATATTGCAGTAACCCAAATGCAATTCCCAATATCAGCGTGATAGTTATGAGTTTTTTAAACTTTGGTATCTCGCGGTTTTTAAACGCTTTTACCGACATATGCATGGTTGCACTGCTGATCACGATAGCCACCGTTGAGTACCAAAACATTGCAGGCAATTCGTAATAACGCCAGTTGCCTTGCGCCTGCCGTACCATGTAGCCGCTGGTGAGCCCCGCAAACGCCATGACCATACTACCAATGGACAACCACATCATGAATTTCTGTGGGTGTATTTTCCGCCTTTCTTTCGTCATTTCCATAAACTCACATTTATTATCACCAAACAATTGCCTCCTCGCAGCTATCACATCTTGTCTATCACCAATGCCAAAAGTATAGATGGCAGATAGATGAACGATGCGAACATAACCCGACGGGCCGACTTATAATCATTTTTAAAATAAAAGGCAACTGATGCTACGAAATACAGAATACCTGCCGCCATACAAACCCACATACCAGTTGTGCCAACCATGCCCAAACGCTGCGGCACCATTGCCATCGGAATAAGAACCAGGCTATAAAGCATACATTGTACGGCCGTGAACCTCGTTTCACGCTCACGTGTTGGTAACATCCTGATACCAGCATTGTTGTAGTCGTCAAACGCTACCCAGGCTATGGCCCAGAAATGGGGGAACTGCCAGAAAAACTGCAATGTAAACAGCACAATGCCTCCGATATCCATAGAACCGGTGGCGGCAACCCAGCCTATGAGTGGCGGCAACGCCCCCGGTATGGCTCCTATCAACACCGCAATGGGGTGTATCTTCTTCATGGGCGTGTACGCGAACGCATACAGAAGGAGTGAAAGAAAGCTGAGCATCCCGGCCAACGGATTGAAATAATATCCTAGCACTACAGCACCGACAACACCGGTAAGTGCGGCAAAGATCCATGCTTCAGTCTCACCCATCCTGCCGTCAGGCAATGGGCGAAGACGGGTACGCTTCATCAAACGGTCACTATCGCGCTCCAGGATCTGATTGATGGTATTGGCACCACCTGTCACCATCATCCCGCCAATAAATAATGTGATCACCCTTTGCCACAGGCCAAAATCATTCCAGGCAAAAGAGATATTGGGAGCCATCAGATAGCCAATAACGCTGCTGAACACAACCATGCCGCTCAAATTGGGCTTTAGCAGCTGGTTATAGTCTTTAAGACGCGCCAGCACGGTTATGTTTCCTTTTGCACCTATCGATTCTTGCTGCAGCATGAATTAGACTATATAAAAAAGCGGAATTCTGATTGCCCGCAAAAGTAAGACAATTTAACATTTCAGGTATCAAAAATCCTAACAGGAATTACACATTTCAAGGAGGTGCAACTGTATTTATACAAGGTCCACCGGATGTCCGCCGATGAACCAAAAAAAAATGATCTTCAGCTAGTTATAGAGAAAAGACCTACACCGACCGGTCGGTAGTTAAGAACTACCAAACATTCCGGAACGAATTACTTCTGACGACGAAGCGGAACGACTTTCTTTTTCAAACCCGGATATATTGCATATCCTACCAAAACTCCTGCTATCAGACCACCCGCATGTGCTGCATTGTCAGTATTCCCCTGAAGTCCGTACATGAGATTGAAGACAACAAAAAACAGTATACTTCTGATCATTGTCTTACGGTAACTGCGCTTTATGTAAGAAGTGGTGAGCAGCGCCAGAAATAAGCCATACATGCCGAAAATAGCACCGGATGCACCTACACTCACCACTGCAGAATGAGCCAAAATGCTGACGAACCCTGCCGCTGCACCAGTGAGCAGGTAGGCAATAGCAAACCGCCCCTTGCCGATCATAGGCTCAAGAAACATTCCAACATACAGCAGTGCAAACGTGTTACCTAGTAAATGCACCACCCCACCGTGCAAAAACATGTACGTGACTAATCTCCACCATTCCCCAGCTGCCACTGCCTGCCCCAAATTCCCACCCCACTGAAACAACGATTTTGCTGTAGGCATGAGCGGAGAGATACCTGACAGCACCATCAGCAGGAACAACAATACGTTGATATACACCAGCACAGGTGTTATGAGATAACTTTTAGAGATCAAAAGGGCTCCGTATTTTTCTCTGTGCATCGGGTGCAGGTTTCGGTCGGCTTCCTCCATTTGGGCTCTCTCCAATTCTATAGCATGCAACAGACGGTCCATATATGCCCGGCATTCTTCGCCTGACGTGTAAACTGTATCCACCGGTTGCATAGTTATCAAGGCTTCGTTCTCTACAACCGATATTCGCACCTCCGCCCCATAATATGAATAAAAACCATGTGTGCGAGCCAGAAAACCACCATCGCGGTCAGCAACAACCTCCCAAAGCATCCGCTCCATGATTGTGCGCAACACCTGAGCAAATGCAACGGCGCTGATACCCTTTATGGCTACACGTTGGTTGATCATTGATTGTTGTTCAGGCATATTTCGTACGTAGGAAGTGATGATGACCCGCCCCGCGCAGACTGATGTTTCAACAACCGTGCCACGGGCAAAAACACATTTATATAAAAAACATGCAAAACCAACAGACCATATAGTCTGTCTATGGCAGACGCGAAGATCCCCAACATCAATATTGTCACCTAAACTCACAAAAACGGGACTCATTTGGCAGCAATTCTGCCATTATTGCCGAAATCGAATTATGGCATATTGATTGAGTAGAGACAGTAAAAGCATATAATTTATCATGGCAAAAATCATTGGAATCGACTTAGGAACTACCAACTCATGTGTATCCGTAATGGAAGGAAATGAGCCGGTTGTAATTGCAAATGACGAGGGTCGTCGCACCACCCCATCGGTAGTGGCGTTCCTGAAGAATGGAGAAAGGAAAGTTGGTGACCCTGCGAAACGTCAGGCGATAACCAACCCGCACAACACCATTCAATCAATCAAACGTTTTATGGGTCGTCGTTTTGACGAAGTGACCAACGAAATATCTCACTTTACCTACAAAGTAACAAAAGGCGACAACAATACACCGCGTGTGGATATAGACGGTCGCCTGTACACACCGCAGGAATTGTCAGCAATGGTTCTTCAGAAAATGAAGAAAACAGCTGAAGATTTTCTGGGACAGGAAGTAAAAGAAGCCGTTATCACGGTTCCGGCCTACTTCAACGACGCTCAGCGTCAGGCAACAAAAGAAGCCGGTGAGATCGCGGGTCTTACAGTACGTCGTATCATAAACGAACCAACAGCAGCTGCACTTGCCTATGGCCTTGACAAACAGCACAAAGACAGTAAGATCGCAGTATTCGACCTTGGTGGTGGTACATTCGACGTATCGGTTCTGGAACTGGGCGATGGCGTATTTGAAGTGAAGTCAACTAACGGAGATACACACCTCGGCGGTGATGACTTCGATAAAGTGATCATGGACTGGCTGGCTGAAGAGTTCAGGAAAGATGAGTCTATGGAACTACGCAAGGACCCGATGGCCTGGCAGCGTCTCAAGGAAGCTGCTGAAAAAGCTAAGATTGAATTGTCTTCTTCACAGGAAACAGAGATCAATCTTCCATACATCACTGCTATCGATGGAGCACCCAAGCACCTTGTACGCAAACTGAGTCGCGCTAAGTTCGAGCAACTGGCTGACAGTCTGATAGAGCGCACACTGGAACCGTGCCGCAAAGCGCTGAAAGATGCAGGAATTGCTGCAAGCGAGATCGACGAAGTTATCCTGGTTGGTGGCTCTACACGTATCCCTAAGGTACAAGAGGTAGTAGAAAAATTCTTTGGCAAGAAGCCGCACAAAGGTGTTAACCCAGATGAAGTAGTAGCTATCGGTGCGGCAATTCAGGGTGGTGTACTTACAGGTGATGTAAAAGATGTACTGCTCCTTGACGTTACTCCGCTTTCACTCGGTATCGAAACAATGGGTGGCGTAATGACAAAGCTCATTGAGTCTAACACTACGATCCCAACTAAAAAGAGCGAAACTTTCTCAACCGCGGCTGACAGCCAGCCAAGTGTGGAGATCAACGTGATACAAGGCGAACGCCCAATGGCAAAAGACAATAAGAGCCTGGGTAAATTCATTCTTGACGGCATTCCACCGGCACCACGTGGTGTTCCTCAGATCGAAGTGATCTTTGACATTGACGCCAACGGCATCCTGCATGTAACTGCACGTGACAAAGGCACAGGAAAGCAACAAAATATTCGCATAGAAGCCGGTAGCGGTCTAAGCAAAGAAGAGATCGAAAAAATGAAGAATGAGGCGAAAGCGAACGAAGAAGGCGACAAGAAAGTGCGTGAGCGTGTAGAGAAGCTAAATAAGGCAGACGGTCTCATCTTCAACTCAGATAAGCAACTAAAAGAGTATGGCGACAAGATACCGGCCGACAAGAAGTCTGCGATAGACAGCGCACTAGAAGAACTGAAATCTGCACACAAATCTGAAGATCTGGACGGTATAGACAAAGCTGAAGAAAAGCTGAATGCAGCATGGATGGCAGCAAGCGAGGACATGTACAAGGCAGGTCAGCAACCTCAGGACGGCGCACAAGGCCAGCCCGAAGGAAGCACTAACGATAGCCATGTAGCTGACGCTGAATATGAAGAAGTAAAGTAAGCACTCTCTAAGTGATACAATGAAACGGCCGGGATTACCCGGCCGTTTCTTATTCATATAAGCCCACCATTGCGACAATAACTTTTTAATCACAACTATAACACGAACACCTCTCTATCTTTACGCACTGACAATTTATGTGGCGGAGGTTTAGCATACTGTTTTCTCTATCGTGTTTGGCCATGAGCATATCCTCCTTCGGACAAATAGCCGAAGAAATACCGTTCTGCGATAAAAAGTGGTATTGCGAGATGACCAAGGGTCCTGATGGCATTCCCCACATGACCGACAGCAGTTCCGCGAAAGACTATATGGATTTCAGTTGCGACAGCACATTTACTCTATCCGAACAGGGAACGGTATTGAAGGGTAATTGGTATTTTGATCCCGGCTCGATGACCATAACCCTTATACAGAAACAATTACAAACAATACCCGAAAAGATTACTTTTCACGTCATAGAATATGATGGAGAGAAATTAGTGATTATCGGGCAGCAAGGCACTAATAGCGAAGAAACAGCTTACCTTTATTCTAAATAAGCCATTTCATTAATGCTATCCGAAGCCGGAATGCCGGTTCAGACCTCAAATCTCTTCCCTCTTCTGAACGGCACAGGCCTGAATACGTATTCGGCAGTAGATTTCTTCAATTTTTTAGCCTCCTTCTGAGACTTAACAAAAAGATGCACCGGCAGTGCATTAACATCTATATCCTTTATGTCGTTCATAGTTGTTTTCGTTTTGTTAACCAAAAATAATTATTAACACGAGAATAACAAACATTAATCTCAAATTTTTGTTTTTAAATTACAAGTTAATAATAAATTGTTAACAGCGACAACGACTACTAAAAAGATGTTTGATAGAGCAAAACATAGTGTATAAAACAACTATGGACAAATAAAAGAGGCATCCTGTGGGATGCCTCTTAAAATTAAATAATTCGATAGCTTATTCTTTCACGAAACGCTGAACGGAGATAAGCTGGCCATCCTTGTCAAAAATGGATATGAGGTACATACCCGCAGGCAACATAGCAACATTGACGGTACGAGTATTGCGCGCATCTGTAATAACACGTCCCTCCAGTCCGCTGATAACTGCATTTACTTCGGTTGAAGAAGCTATGTTGAGCATTGACGTTACCGGATTAGGGTAAACCGCTACTCCGGTCTTACCATTGATATCATTAACCCCAAGTGGAACTTTGAACCATTTGGTTGGTGCAGAACAACCATTTCCGTCGGTAACTACAACGTAGTACTTGTCGTAAACCGGAGGAAGAATAATTGAGTTATTGGTTGCACCCGGGATTGGCCCAGAAGAACTATCGAACCACTGATACGCTGCGAACCCGAACTCAGTACTAAGTTTGCCTGTTGTCCAGTCAAAGGACAATGTTGGCGTTGGCAAAGGATTAACTGTAACAACATCCGACATCTGACATCCGTATATTTTGTAAACAATAGTTGTGGTATCTGCCGTATGACCCGATACTTTACCGGTTGCTGCTTCTACTTCTGCGATATAGGGATTGAGAGATGTCCATGTGCCGCCGGTAACACCATTCGACAATGTAACAACCGAATTGCTACAAAGCACCAACGGTCCACCTATTGGAGGCAGTGTTGGCAGAACACGAACAAACTTAGACGTACGGCAGCCGGTTGGAAGGATATAATCAACGTAAGTTATACCATTAACAAGACCCTGCATGACGCCAGAGAAAGTATCAATAGAAGCATTTAGCGGATTACCACTAACCCATGTTCCACCGCCCACAATATTGGTGAGTGCAATCGTAGAACCAACACAAATTGTATCTTCTCCAACTATCGGAGCCAACGGATGAACTGTTAGCGACTTAGTCGTGTAACAGCCTGCAGCACCAGTATAAGTAACAGTGATCACCCCCATTGACAAACCCGACACTACCCCACTCATCGAATCAATGCGTGCTATGAGCGTATCACTACTCCTCCATTTACCACCTAAAACTGAACTGGAAAGTGTGGTAGTCTGCCCATTACAAGTTTCATTGATACCTGTAATAGAGGCCGGCAATGAATTAACCGTGATCACTCTTGTAGCAGGAGCACAACCACCGGTAGTATAACTAATTACAGCCGTGCCGGCAGTTCCTCCTGTAACAACACCGGTAGACGAAACAGATGCAACAGTGGGATTACTGCTTGACCAAACACCACCCGCAACGCCATTTGCAAGTGAAATAGATGCTGTTGCACAAACCTGACCCGGACCAGTGATAGCTGCGGGAGCAACATTCACTGTCATTATCTGAGTGCTGAAACAACCGGTAGATGACAGAATGTACGAAATAGTAACAGTACCCGCCGAAACACCGGAAACTGCTCCCGTTGCGGCATTAACAGTTGCTCTGAACGTGTTACTGCTATACCAGCTTCCTCCTACAGTAGCGTTAGTAAGAGTTGTTGATCCACCGACACACACATTTGTGCTTCCACCTATGGCAGCAGGATTCGGCAAAACAGTAAGCGTCTTTGTCGAATAGCAACCGGTAGCCGTAAAGATGTAGGAGATAGTAGACGTCCCGGCAGAAAATGCAGAAACCAGCCCCGAAGCAGAACCGACCGATGCTACAGCAGGTGTAGTGCTTGTCCACGTGCCGCCGGGTGTGCTGTTAGTGAGATTTAGTGAGCCGCCTACACAAATGTTTGAAATGGCTGTTGGAGCAATCACAGCAGGATTAGCGTTCACATACATAAATGCAGTTACATAGCAACCTCCGAGTTTGTACGTAATAAACGAACCTCCTACTGTAACCCCTGAAGCCAAACCGGAAGTGGAATCTATCGCAACAACACCCGGATTTGAGCTGGTCCATTTACCACCTGTAAATGTATTGGTAAGAACAGTTGTAGCTCCCTGGCAAATATTGATAGGTGCAGCAGGCGCAATAGGAGCAGGGCCGATAGAAACAAGCTGCGTACCTGATGTTACGATTGAACCCGTTGTGAGGCCGCAAGAAGCCGACCCGCCGGTCCACTCTATGACACAAAAGAAATAGTAATTACCCCCCACACTAAGAGAAGGAGTATAGGACAACGTATCAGAGGCTGATATTGTAGAAGTAAACGGAATAGGCCCACTAGCCAGCACCGTAGAACCGCCAATAGTGGTTGTGTTGGTTGGGTTGTAATACCAACGCACCTGACAAGAAGCACCTACAGGAGCACCGGTCCCTCCATTACAAGTTGTATAGGCTACCCTTAACGGCGTGGTGATCGGGGCTCCGACACAGTAGGAATTCGCCCCAGAGACCATCGATGTACCATTGGGCTGGTAGATGTTCTGTGCGAAAGCGACAACACCTGCGCACACTGCTATTAATAAGAAAAGTATTTTTTTCATTTCCCTGCTTGGTTTTATATTCTAATCCTGTCTGGCTACTACGTCTATTGTTTAATAAATTTCTCAACGGCGATCTTCATACCATCTCCATTATACAAGGTGAGCATGTACAATCCCGAAGGAAGTGAGGAAACATCTATTCTTCCGGCATTTTTGACTTCCATCAATTGTCTACCGTCGATGGTGCCTATCACTGCATTAACTGTCTGGTCAGCGTCAATGAACAAAACATCTGTTGCGGGGTTGGGGAAAACCGAGTAAACGGTTTGTCCTTGTGCTGAACCTACACCCATCCATGTTGCATATGGAACAGGCGTGGATCTGTTAGTACAACCATTTGTGTCAGTAACCTCTACTGAATAGTTGCCATTGAACGTTCCTGCAACTTTATAAAGTGTTGCGCCCGGCAACTTACCGAATACGCTGTGGTACCACTGATAGCTTACATACCAGGTGCCAGTCTCGAAAGTGTTGGTAGCCCATACAAAATTCACAGCAGGAACCGGGAGTGGATTGACAGTAAACGACTTGGTTGTTGAACATCCTGTGGCAGTAAGCGTATACCTGATAATGGCAGTTCCTCCGGCCAGGGTGGTCATGATACCGGTGGTATTACCGACACTTGCGACCGCGGGTGTAACTGACGTCCATGTACCACCCGAACTTGCATTGAACAGAGTGTCCACGTCAGTAGCACAATACTTCACACCACCGATAATTGGTGAAGGAACCGGGTTAACAGTTACAGACGTGTACACGACACATCCTGCCGGTGTAGTATAACCGATAGAGACGATATCGGGGTTAATACCCGTTACGACACCGGTTGAAGGGTTTATTGACGCTGAACCAGGCGCATAGCTGGTCCAAGTTCCGCCCGGAGTACCATTGCTCAGTGTAATGAAATTTCCCGGGCATACATCCGTTGGGCCAGTGATAGGTCCGGGAACATCGACAACATAAACTGATCGCGAAATGAAGCAGCCACCCGGCATCGTATAATATATCGTCGCTACTCCTCCGGCTGCTGTTGCAGAAACGCCTGTAATAATACCGGATGTTGGTAGAACACTGGCAACCGTTGGATTACTGCTTGACCATGTACCACCAAGTACTGAGTTCGCGAATGTGGTTGTAGAACCTAAGCAAACGGTATCAGCACCGGTAATAGTTGCAGGTAGTGCATCTACGCTTACGATTGCAGTCGTAGGGCCACATCCATTACTGTACGAGATTGTGGTGAAGCCTGCTGCCAGACCTGTCACAACCCCTGACGAAGAGACCATTGCTATGCCGGGCATAGCACTATTCCAAGTACCACCGGGGAAAGTACTTGAAAGTGTAATATTACTCCCGATACAGAAAGGCGCAATGCCAGTGATCGGTGCAGGTAGCGCCGACACAGTAACCAACTTGGAAACAAAACAACCGAAGGAATTGGTATAAACAATAGCTGCAGTACCATCTGAAACACCCGTTACAACACCTGAAGACAAGCCAACAGTTGCATTTGCAGTACTCAAACTACTCCAGGTTCCGCCTGTAGATGCACTCGTGAGCGTAAGCGTACCCCCACCCTCACAAACAGTATCGCCACCTGTAATGGCAGACGGTATAGGATTGACAGTTATTGTTTTAGTTACAGGGGAACCGCAACCATTGGCATAGGTCATCGTAGCAATTCCGGGCACCAACCCGTTCACGACGCCAGTAATTGGATTGATAGATGCATATGAAGGCGCGGAACTGGTCCAGCCGCCTCCCCACGCAGTATCCGTCAGGGTGATTGACGCCCCCTCGCAAACAGCGGAAGGACCCGATATCGGCGAAGGTGCTGCAATAACCGTTACAACAGTAGTTGCAGGATTGGCGCAACCGGTAGTATATGAGATCGTTGTTGTTCCCTGTACGTTTGCAGTAATATTGCCCGAAGCAGAAACCGTAGCTACGGATGGATTTGAACTTACCCAAGTACCGCCA
This sequence comes from uncultured Flavipsychrobacter sp., assembly GCA_964652995.1. Lineage (GTDB taxonomy): Bacteria > Bacteroidota > Bacteroidia > Chitinophagales > Chitinophagaceae > Nemorincola. Next base: position 23,658 of record CAZZCR010000043.1, read on the forward strand.
ATGGATGCACTTCCAAGAATTGATGTTCCGCCTTCGCAGACAGTTGTCACCCCTGCAATCGGGCTCGGGAACGCACAATTGTAGGTAACTGATATATTATCAACAGCTGCAGGAGGGTTAGCACCGGTAGCCGCATCGTTCTGCCACGTAAAAATCAGGCGAAATGTAGTTCCTGACAAACTTGATGGAAGCGACACTGTGGCAAGTGTGTAACCTGCCGCTGTTGCTGTTTGAGTCCACACAAGTGTCGCGGCTGCGGCAAGTGTAGTCGCCGGAGCAGCAGGAACATTGACAACCGGAGTAACAGACACCGGGGCTGTATAGACCAACAAACGGTCGGTACCGATCTGCCCGGTGCTCCTCCAATAAAAACTGAGTGTAATGGCTACTGAACTTGACGGGATCGTAACATCACGATAAATATGGCAAGTTTGAGCAGTGGTGAATGAATACGTATTTGCAGTTCCATTCGACACAAACGCGACATTGGAGCCGGCGTATGGTGCAGTTGTAGAAACTATCCAACGGTTGGTCGGAGGTGTTACCTCTACCCATCCGTTTGCCGAAAATGACGAACCCAATTCAAATCCCCCTTCCGCTGTAGGGCTTAATGCAACGATCTGCGCGTTGCCAGTAAAACTAACGATCAGAGCTGCAAGAAGGGCCTTCAATACTTTCATATTATTCCTGTTAAAAGTGTCTAAATTCTTTATCGTACCGCAATTAATTAGTTCTTGTATATCTTCTCCATTCCCACTTTATCACCAGCCTCGTTGTAGAAGTTGATAATGTAAAGACCGGCAGGATACTCGTACATGTCAATCACGGTAGCGTTCTTTTCAGTTACCAGAACCCTTCCATCAATGCTGGTCACAACTGCGGTAACTACTGTTGATGCAACAACATTGAGTTTGTCATTAACCGGGTTAGGGAAAACGAGTACACTGCTCTTGTTTAACTCCGTTACACCTGTTGTGTATGTTGGAAATGCATTCGAGTACGCAGAACATCCGGCATTATCGGTGACACGCACCCTGTAGCTACCGGGAACCGTTGGGGCATACGTGCTGGAAGTCGCACCTGCAATGGCAACCGTGTTAAGGAACCACTGGTAAGCGACAAATGTTGATGCCGTGCTTAAAACACCTCCTGCTGATGTGATGACAGGCACCGGATATGAATTCACTACAACATAAACTTCCCTGGAAACAGTAGAGCATGCTGTAGATGGAACAGATACCTGACAACGATATATGCCTGATGAAGAAACCAGATAAGAATTACTTATCGAACCGCCGATATCAGAACCATTCTTCTGCCACTGGTACGCGATACCGCTTCCCACGCCATTCACATCAACTGCCAATGTTATGGTCTCACCATTGCAAAGCAATACAGTGTCGCCGGGGGTTACGGCAGGTGTATCCAACAATACCGTATTGGTTGGCGCAGTGGTGATGGCAGAACAACCGTTTACGTCTGTCACCTCTACCTTGTAACTACCGTTTCCGGTAGCCGTGTAGGATGTATTTGTAGCTCCGGCAATTACGATACCATTGTCGTACCATTGATAAGTATTACCTGCAACAGCAGTTGCTTCAAGTGTACAGTCTCCACCGGCACAAAATGCGGTTGGCGTCAAAGGGCTGATCGTAGTAGATGGTGCAGGGAAAACCGGCACGTTTACTGTCGTCTGTGCACTGCATCCGGTAGCATCAGTTACCACAAGTGTGTAATTTCCTGTTGACGGCAAACCTGAGCTTACTGTCGGATTTGCGGCGGTAGACGCAAAGCCCAAAGGTCCTGTCCATGCATATGATGCTATAGTACCTGTAACAGCACTCGTAAGGTCAAAAGCCGTGTTAGGACACGGCGTGGTAGCCGGACCCGATGCTGCCAGCGCGGTGATACCCGGGCAATTGTATGTCACTCGCAAAAATGGTGCATGAACACCCGTTGTCGTTGCGATACCGGTCTCACCCGTGATGTTGTAAAGCCTTGTTGAGTTGGTGGTCCATACAATAGACACCGTACCTCCAAGATTAGCACCAATGAATGCTTCTGCCGCAGCGGCCGTAGGTAGCACCTTGTTACCGGGGGTCGTGCCATATGTTGTGGTATAAAGAGACGTTCCTAACCCCATGGTAGTATACAATGTAGCAGCTGCAGTAATCGTAGAAAGGTCGCCAACAACACCCCTTGTTGTCCAGCCACCACCACCACCCGGCGATACAGTTTCTACGTTAAAATGCAATTCAACACTTGTGATAACTGCCGATGGGGGAATGGAGGACAGGCTGAATACACCATATCCCCGAGTTGAAGAACCAAAGAAAGTTACAGCCCTGATCGCATTATCTGATCTGAGACTGGAGGTAGATGAACCTGTTTTATAACTCCCAAGAGGCCCCGTGCAAAATATATCAACCGTGTTCTGAGCAAACGAAACCAGAGATAAACAACTGATAAACAGGAGTAAACCAATCTTCTTCATGTAGTATAAATTAATTAGTCAGTTAGATTTTGATACGGGCAAAATAGTGCAATGGCAATTAAAAATGCTTTTAACAAAAAGCATAGTTAATTCCTACAGCCTATTACGCTCATGTTACGCAAATTAATACTAATTTACTCAGAAACAAAAACAAAACGCCATATTTTATTTGCCTGATTATGCTTTCCGGCACCTATACTTTCTTCACATAAAGGCGTAACCAGAGCATTGCATGTTAGAATCCTATCCCACACAGGATTCTTTGTCGGTATTGGAACGTTATTGACAGTGTATTGCTTAGTTTTGCCGAATGAAAACGAACAAAAACGGCATCATATTAATATCATTTTTCATTGTTCTGGGCGTAGCTTTTCTGAGCTACTATTATTCAGTAAGCACAGAAAAGAAACGCAGATCTGCACTGCCGGTCATTGGAAACGAACAAAATCATCACATTAGTGATTTTTCATTTACCAATCAGGATGGTAAAACGATCACTAATGCTGACATAGCGGGCAAGATTGTTGTAGTTGAATATTTTTTCGCTACATGTAAAGGAATATGCCCCAAAATGAATGAAAACCTTGCGAAGGTGTACAAGGAATTCAAAGGCAACAAAAACGTAATGTTTTTATCTCATACCGTTGATCCGAAAAAAGACACCGTAGCAGCGCTTAAAGCCTACAGTTTGCATTTTGATGCTGACCCGCTCCAATGGATGTTCCTGACCGGTGACAAACAAAAACTCTATGACATGGCGCGATACAGTTATTTGATAAGCGCTGAAGACGACACAACAGGGGTTAGTATCGACAAAGATTTCATCCATGACAATCACTTTATACTTGTTGACCACCATGGCCGAATTCGTGGATTCTATGACGGACTGGAAGAAGAACCCATAAAAAAGATAGTCAGCGATATTAAAACACTGATTGAGGAAAAAAACGAAAAACTATAACAGCATCCCGATAAAGCTCATAAGAACAAACAATTCTCGTTGTTATACCTCGCACTTGCTCTTCTTTTCAACGTTTTGGTTTCAGCAGTACTGAAACTGTTTGCAAAATTTGAGATAAACGCCCTCCAGGCTATTGTTGTCAACTACTGCACATGTGTGGTTACCGGTTGGCTATTCACTGGTGAGAAACCCTTGACATCTGCGACACTTGACGCACCATGGTTCATATGGTCGGCATTCCTGGGTGTGTCGTTCATTATTATATTCAACCTCACCGCCTATTGCACCAAGGTCGATGGCATGACCACAACCATTATGGCCAGCAAACTATCGCTGATAATACCGGTCGTATTCTCGATAATGCTCTACAAAGAATCGCTTGGCATCATTAAGTTGGCAGGCATATTACTTGCCTTCCCCGCAGTGTATCTGAGCACCCGTTCGGGCAGTGAAGACAAAAACGCAAAAGCCCTGTTGTGGCCTACCCTACTTTTTTTATTAAGCGGAGGCCTCGATACACTCGTCAACTTTGTTCAGGCAAGGTTTCTTTCTACTCCCGCCGATCAGGCAGCGGGCACGATAATGATATTTGCGGTAGCTGGACTAACCGGTTTGATATTACTGAGCGTACTCTCAATAACAGGCAAAGTGCAATTTGCGGTCAAAAATGTAATTGCTGGTATCGCACTGGGCATTCCAAACTTTTTCTCCATCTATTTTTTGGTAAAAGGCCTGAACAGCGGGGTATTTCAGAGTTCGGCCACCATACCATTGTTCAACATATCCGTTTTGGTATTCACGTCGCTTGTAGCAATAGTATTCTTCAAAGAAAGGACAAATAAACTACAGATAACGGGCTTGCTGCTGGCAACAGGGGCAATCCTCCTGATAGCGTTTGGCGACTAAAAAAACAGGAGACGTTTCCGTCTCCTGTAACTACATTTCCATTAACTCGAAAGCTTAACCCAAATAAACCTTGAGCGCATTGCTGTAGCGCGCTTTCTGCAAACGCTTGATTGCACGCTCCTTTATCTGGCGGATACGCTCCTTTGTGAGGTCGTACTTTTCTCCTATTTCTTCAATGCTTGGTCCGCTGTCACCTTCCAATCCAAAGTAGGCCGCAAGGATTTCTGCTTCGCGCTGACTCAGCGATTTCAATATACGACGGATCTCATTCCTGAGAGAGTCTTTCATTACGTCCTGATCAGTATCACTGCTACCTTCCAACAGGTCACCCATTGCCACATCTTCGGCTTCATGCACAGGCGCATCCAGAGACGTGTGACGGGTATTGCTGGTGAAAATGTTGGTAACCTCTGTTTCACTCATATCCAGAATGTCTGCCAGTTCCTCGGTCGATGGTTCGCGTTCGTTTTCCTGCTCGAAAGCAATAAATGCTTTGTTTGCCTTGTTGTACGTACCAATCTTATTTTGAGGAAGGCGGACTAGTCGTCCTTGCTCTGCCAATGCCTGAAGGATGGACTGACGGATCCACCACACCGCATATGAAATGAATTTGAAACCTTTGGTTTCATCAAAGCGCTGCGCGGCCTTGATCAAGCCGAGGTTACCCTCATTAATAAGATCACTCAGAGAAAGTCCCTGATGTTGATATTGCTTGGCCACCGACACTACGAAACGGAGATTCGACTTCACCAACTTTTCCAATGCGCGCTGATCGCCCATATGGATCTTTTGAGCCAGTGTAGTCTCCTCCTCAGGCGTGATCATAGAAATCTTGCTTATTTCCTGCAAGTACTTCTCGACCGCCTGAGAATCACGATTTGTAATCTGGGTGGCAATTTTTAACTGCCTCATAATATAACTCCTTTATTTATTTTATTCACTTATATACCCAGCACACCTTGCTTTTTATACCGCCATTTTGTCAATCCTAGATAGTAGGCGTAAATAAATGGTCTTTGGTTGGTATGCGAACAGGTGTACCTTTTTTACTCACATTGTTGCTCAAAATACGTTCCACAATTCACACATGAAAGAACAAAAAAAACTATATCAATACTCTATCATTCGAAAAGTGCTCCAGTGCTGTGTTTAACGAATTATGGTTAATAGCTATAAGGGTATAAGATAAGAACCAGACTGACAAACTTTGAACAATGGAACTGCAAAATTATACCAATATGCCAAAAATGCTACCTTTGCGCCGCATTTGACATCAACTTTAACAAAACATGGAAAAGGATCTTTATCAACACCCTGACTATTATCTGCTGGACGAGCTATTGACAGAAGAACAAAAACTGATAAGGGATAGTGTACGCGCCTTTGTGAAAAAGGATATCTCTCCGGTGATCGAGGAGTATGCGCAGAAAGCAGAATTCCCAAGGCACCTCATAAAAGGGCTTGGTGAACATGGATGCTTTGGTCCTTTCATCCCGCAAAAATATGGAGGACCGGGACTCGACTACATTACCTATGGCATCATGATGCAGGAACTGGAGCGTTGCGATTCAGGCATCCGTTCTACCGCCTCAGTGCAGGGTTCTCTGGTCATGTTCCCGATATATAAATTCGGCAGCGAGGAGCAAAAGCACAAGTACCTCCCAAAACTCGCCACAGGTGAAATGATGGGCTGCTTCGGCCTTACAGAACCCAACCACGGATCGAACCCGGCCGGAATGCTGACGAATTTCAAAGATGCCGGTGACCATGTTATCCTGAACGGTTCTAAAATGTGGATATCGAACGCCCCCTTCGCCGATATAGCTGTAGTGTGGGCTAAAAGCGAGGCCGGCGAGATTCACGGCATGATTGTAGAGCGAGGAATGGAAGGCTTTACTACGCCTGAAACTCATGGCAAATGGTCGTTGAGGGCGTCTGCTACCGGTGAGCTGGTATTCGACAATGTGAAAGTTCCGAAAGAGAACATCTTCCCTAACGTTAAGGGGCTGAAAGGACCTCTTACCTGCTTGTCAAGTGCGCGCTTCGGCATTGCCTGGGGCGCGTTGGGATGCGCAATGGATTGTTACGATACTGCTTTGCGATATGCGAAACAACGAGAGCAGTTCGGCCGGCCAATAGCCGGATTCCAGCTAACACAAAAGAAGCTGGCCGAAATGATAACGGAGATAACCAAAAGCCAATTACTCAACTGGAGACTCGGTGTATTGCGCAACGAAGACCGCGCCACGCCAGCCCAGATCTCTATGGCAAAACGTAATAGCTGCGATATCGCGCTGAAGGTGTCACGGGAAGCACGACAAATCCTCGGCGGAATGGGCATCACAGGTGAGTTCAGCATCATGCGTCACATGATGAACCTCGAATCTGTAGTAACGTACGAAGGCACACACGATATCCATTTGCTTATCACCGGCATGGATATTACCGGAATAAACGCATTCAACTAAGTATAACAATCCAATAAACGACGAAACGGCTTCACAAGGAGCCGTTTCGTCGTTTATTATTAGTCTGCAAATACTTCCGGCACACTTAAGCCTTGCTCAGTGATCGAAATTAATCTACCCTCTTCTTCATACTTTATCAGACCCAGGTCCTGTAAAAAACTCAGATAAAATTCTATGTGCTCATGATAACTCTCGTGCAAGTCGCTCTTGATCTGCTCCAGACATTTTTCGTTTGGCACATAGGGCTCGGAACAACTTTTCCGAACGGCTAAATGGACGATATTGAAGTTGTTCATGGAAAGGTGTTTTATCGGATCATCGCATCTCTTGCTGCACGCTTCATTGCAATTGCAAAGCTACGGGAAGTTATTTAATTGTTATCATTAAAATCATTTTATACTTATTCAAAACGCATGAATAAAAAAAGCCGATCGATAACCGACCGGCTAATGAATATTTCCTTTATGCAGACTAAAAATTCAACTGAGCCTGTATCCTCAAAAGATTGCCTTTCTGAAGATTATTCTGAGCTTTAAAGTCCTCAAAACGACGCTCACTAATGGTGTACATCACAGTAAGTTCAAAGTTCTTCATGGGCTGCCATTCAACACCAGGCTCTATCTCCTTCACATCATAACTACGGGCATCCAGCTCATGCTTCTTCCCACCCTGGTAGGTATGCATCCGGCAGAATGGGATAATGACCTGCTTCTTGTGCCTGATAAGGTAAGTCATAGTAATGTAACCACCTTTCAGGTCTCTCACCTCAATGGAGTCAGTAACCTTATTAAACTCAGGACCTTTACCTACGTTATACTCAGCCTGTATACCAAACGGCTGCGGATACAGAATGAACGATGCGGCAGCCCTCTGATCGAGATAGGAACGATCTGTACGAATTTTCACACCTGTTGAGGTCTGATCAGTCGGTATCACAAAATGTCCGGTATAACCCTGAATGCCTGGTTCTATGAGTTGCTTACCGATCCGGATTGGATATGATACTCGAGCAACCGCATGCAACTGATTATTGAGCTCGGGCTTATTAGCCGTCTGTCCGTTGAACACACCGAAACCAACTACACCATAATCGCCGGACCCTTTCAAACCATCGTTAACAAGAGACGAATACAGCTTCCTCACTTTGGATGGTGCCCAGTAAAAAAACGCAGCCATGTCGCGTTCATTCGATACTGCGCTGTTCAGGGCATCATTACGATCTAACGGTACGCGGTTCTGGCTCGACTGCATATTCTCAAAACCATACGGCACCTTGCTCTGACCAAGGCGTACACGGAACTCATTCTTCTTATCAAAACCAACATCCACATAAGCGTCTCTGAGCTGAGCAAAATGTAACCCAGTTGAAGAAGCTGAACTTGCAAGGTCTGGCTGAATATATATATACACACGTTCATGCACCTGACCATATAGTATCACGCGCATACGCCTGATAAACAATCCACCATTCTCACCCCAGGAACGGTCACCTTGTTCATTTTTCAATTTCGGATTAGTTTCCAGAAGCCTGTTGTAGCGGGTTTGCATGTACCCCCTGATAGCCACCTTTTCGTACCAATGGGACTTTTTTTCCTCTTTTTTGTCTGCAGTGTCTGATTGGCCGTAAGAACTGAATGCTGCTATTGCCAGCGCTAAAAATGATAATGTTTTTTTCACGTTTCGTTAATGTTGGCGCAAAGGTACTTTCGTAAATACTTTATCATTGTAAACTCATCATTACCGTTATGTAACCTTTATATTATCTTTATGTTACGTAGAAAAATAAACTCGTTATTCTAGCATATTTTTTGTAAAGCGCCACACCTGCACCGCTACAATTTACCAATGGAAATTTCCAATTGCAGATGAAATTATGTTGCTTTGTCCTCCTCGCACGAAAACGGCATAAACCAGACCTAATCTAACTCAAGAATAAAATGACGAATAAAAACAAATATGCTGTAATTGTTGCTGGCGGCAAAGGAACAAGAATGGGAGGATCAATCCCCAAGCAGTTCCTACCGCTTCTGGGGCTACCGGTGCTTTGCCATTCTATTATGGCTTTTGCACATGCCCTGAGAGATGTGAAAATAATTTTAGTGGCACCGGAAGACCAGATGGATAGCGCACGTACAATTCTGAAATCTTATACCGGACAACTCAACATAACAATAGTAGCAGGCGGAGAAACACGCTTCCATAGCGTAAAGAATGGACTGAAAGAAATAGACGGAGAGGGGATCGTGTTTATCCATGACGCAGTTCGACCACTTGTATCACACGAGCTTATCGCAAGGTGTCTGGAAGGGGCAATATTGCATGGCAGTGCTATCCCCGCAGTACCTGCAGTAGACAGTATGCGCCTCGTTAATTCCGACGGTTCTTCAATGCCGATTGACCGAAACAATATTCGCATCATTCAAACACCTCAGACGTTTCGAAGCAATGTAATTCTGCCTGCCTTTGAACAGGCCTATGACCCGTCTTTTACCGACGAGGCAACAGTAGCAGAAAAATACGGAACATCTGTCTTTCTTGTAGAAGGTGACAAAAACAACATCAAGATCACGACACCCGGTGACATGATCATTGCAGATACGCTCCTGAAAACAAGCGACTGATGAGTACCACGACGCGAGTCATATTTTTCGTTACGATCGCCGCATTTCGTACGCAGGTAGTTTCGGCACAATCAATTGACACAAGCAGCATTTTCACCGCCCCAATTGCCATGGACACCGTGGTGATAAAGTCGGGCTTCGATATTAACGCGTTTGTGCGACGAGTAAAAACCGACACAAGTTTCTACAAGGCATTCCGAAGCATGCACCTATTACCGTATACCGCCAAAAACAGAGTATATGTGAAAGGTAACCGCAGAGATACCATAGCTTCAATGACAAGCACCACCAAACAGAATATCACCGGCATATGCCGCACCAGTAGCATTCTGGAGCAAACAGTAACGGGCAACTACTACGCAAAGAATGGTGAAAACAACTACTACACCGGCATGCTTTTTGACTACCTGTTTTTTACAAAAGTGCCGGTATGCAATGAGGATGATATTGTAGCCGGGAACCTGACTCGTGTTGGAGCCGGAAAAATGGAACTTCAGAAATATCGTTTGAAGCAACTTATCTTCAATCCGGGTGCAAAAATAAACGGGATACCATTCATGGCCGACCATGAAAATATCTTCGATGAAAGCGAATCGAACAAATACAATTTCAACGTATCGATATGTTCGTATAACGGTGAGACTTGTTATGTATTTGCCATAACTCCACGAGAGGGTTTTGAAAAAAAAGTACTCTACAATAAACTTGTAACTTGGTTCAGAAAAAGCGACTATGTGATCCTGGCACGTGAATACTCACTTTCGTACCACACACTCGTTTACGATTTCGACGTAACTATGCACGTAAAAACTACAGCGATAAAATCAAAAAATTGCCCCTCAGAAATTAGTTACGATGGCAATTGGCATATATTTACAAAAAAGCGGGAAAGAGTATATTTTTCGACAGTAATTGAATATGACACTCAGTAAACATTGTATCAACCACAATGTTAAAAATAAGGACAGCATACTACAATGATTAAATATCGTTGTAACTTTACAGAACAATAAATAACAAAGATGAGCAGCTTCGGTCAATCAGAATTCACTAACTATACGGTACTTGAAAGTAAGCAGACACCAGTGTCGGGCGCAGTGTCAAAAAAATTCATGGCAGGTGTGTTTTCTTGGATGTTTTTTGCACTCGGAATATCGACAGTTTTCGCAATACTATTTGCCACAAACCCCACCCTTCTCGGCTACTTGGTAAACGTAGGCGAAAATGGCACAGGCCTCAACATTCTCGGATATGCCGTCATGTTCGCCCCGTTCGTTTTCGTTCTTCTCATGTCCTTTGCTTTCAACAGGCTTTCGGCCACTGCGCTCACTGCCCTTTTTATGGCCTATGCAGCAGTGAATGGCATTAGTTTCAGCTTCATCTTACTCGCCTATACCAGCGGATCAGTAATAGGGTGCTTTGCCTCTGCATCAGTAATGTTCGGCATCATGGCATTAATGGGCTATACTACCGACAAAGACCTTACATCTTTTGGCAGCATTCTTACTATGGGACTGGTAGGGTTGATCATTGCATCAATGATAAACTGGTTCCTGCATAGCGACGCGCTGGGCTATATTATCAGCCTTGTTGGGGTTGCAGTATTTACCGGACTTACCGCCTACGATGTTCAGAAACTGAAACGTATTGGCGCAGGTGTTGAGTTCAATAATGTATCGGCAAATGACACGAAGAAATTGTCGCTTTTCGGTGCGTTGACCCTCTACCTTGATTTTATCAACCTATTCCTGATGCTGCTTCGCCTCTTCGGCAACAAAAGAAACTAATCTCATTCTTCTTTCATAATAAGAGCCACCTTTCGGGTGGCTCTTATTGTTTTTGGCCGAGCCGATACAAATTATCACATTCTCTTCTATATTGTGGTCTTTACTTCCACCATGGTATATCGAATCATATCAATACTGCACCTCCTTCTTACTATAGCAGGTATCCGGGCTATTGCGCAGCACCCGTTCTTCTATTCGATAAATGATGACAATGGCTTGCCATCTAACGAAGTATATGATCTGGACCAGGATGAATTCGGATATATGTGGATAGGCTGCAATGCCGGATTACACCGGTATGATGGTATCCGATTTGAAAAGTACAGCAATAGCAAACAAAACGCTGTTGCAATTTCTTCTCTGTCCTTCACAAAAAACAAGAAGCTATTTTGCCAAAACTTCTTCGGACAGATATTCACCGTTGGAGATGATAGCCTCACAATTTTCGCAGATGTAAAGGAACATGTACGCAACCACCCTGAATATACTATTGACGCGAACAATAACGTATGGATTGGAATGCATGATGGCATTTTAAAGATCAATAAAAACGGAAATAAAGAGTACTTATTCAAAGACTCAATAGTGGTCCTGGAAATCGAATACTCTCCGAATGGGTATATCTATGCCGTGGACTCTAAAGGACAAGTATGGAAGATTTCAGAAACAAAAGACAAGCAATACTCAAAAATTAAAATAGGCACGCCGGACCAGTCATTTCCAAACAATATGTGTGCGCTGCGGAAAAAGAACGGTCGTATTTTTCTTTTAGCCTCGAAAAATGTAGGGCATTCGCACATGATCTGTGAAATAAAGGACACGGAGATACGAACGATAGCTAAACTGGAGGGAAGCAGTTTTGCGGAATATATTTACACGGCTACTTACGTCAACAATATACTTTGGGTGGGCACATCAAACGGAGCCTACATTTTGGATGAAAACGGAACAATAAAAGGTAGATTATTTCCGAAAGACAAGATCTCCGATATCTTCCTGGATAGGGAGGGCATGTTATGGTTCTCAACATTACAAAGTGGCATATTCGTCATTCCACACCTTGAATTGAATGTACTGAATACAACCAATTCAGCACTTACCGACAACAACATCACGGCTCTGCGAAGCATGGGGCGAGATGCCCTGTTGGCGGGCACTTACACAGGCGATATCTGCAAATTTTCCTCTAAAACCGGGGAATTGATCAGACTACCCAAGAAAGCAAATGAATTATACAGAAACGTCACTACTATCATACCATATGACGAAAACACGATCATGGCGAGCCGTGGCGTATTCTCGGTCATTGATCTGAAGAAAAACACTGAAAACAGATACCCTTCATCATACATCAGAGACATGGCCATGGTTGGCGACAGTATAGTAATCGCATCAACGTTGAGTATTGGTAGCATCGCGAATCTGCCAATTCTGATAAAAGAAAAGAAATACGCCCAAAGAATAATAAAACCTGCCTCAGGAAAGCGTGTTTCCTACGACACTGCCGGCAAGACGGTATGGGTAACGCTCAATGAAGGGCTAGCATACCTGAATGATGGAAAATTCACCCCGTTCCTAATCAACGGCATACCTCTATTCTGCAATACACTTTACTCTGACAAGAACGGTCTTTGGGCCGGAACTGTTGCAGACGGAGTATACAATATTCATGATCGAAAGGCAAGGCTTCACCTGACAATAGCCAACGGGATAAAAGGCAATAATATCAAGTGTATTACCTCTTACAACGACACCCTCTATATTGCCACAGACGACTGCATTAATGTTCGCACCCCGGAGGGAACATATATTTACATAAAACACGCCGACGGTATCAACGCAAAGGAGATCAACGCAATATCGGTGGACGGGAATAATATCTATATTGGCACACTACGAGGATTATTCTACGTACCAGTATCCACAGACTTCAGAAACAACGTCAAACCTAACATTACCATCACATCAGTCATCATCGATGGGATCAAACACACGTCCTCAGAGAAAATAAAACTCAACTACAACAACAAAGATATCCTGATAAACTTTTCCGCGGTTGCTCTCAAAAGCAGGGGCAGATTCCAATATCGTTACCGGATATTGGGCTCAAAAGAAGAATGGGAGACACAAACACCGAACATAAACTACGTGCGCCTCAACCACCTACCTACAGGGAACTTCACTTTTGAGATTATGGCAGTAAATGAAGATGGCGTTCAGTCTTCAGTGGCAAAAGTAAATTTCTTTGTAGCAGCTCCCTTCTGGCAAAAATGGTGGTTCTACCTGGTTATTGTTAGCGTTGCCGCCCTTTTGGTGACACTAATGTTTATGCAACGGATCAGCCGGATTAAGAAAAAAGCTGAGATCAGAAACCAATTGACAAATTCGCAATTGACAGCCCTCAAAGCTCAGATGAACCCTCATTTTATGTATAACACGCTGAATTCAATTCAGGATCTTGTACTCCAGAATGATATAAAAAACTCAAACTACTATCTCAGCAGGTATAGTTCTCTTATGCGTAAAATACTGGACACGTCAGAGAACAACGAAATAGAACTGGCAGAAGAAGCTGACACATTACGTTTGTACCTCGAACTGGAGCAACTGAGATTTGGCAGTGACTTTACCTTCAACATTGAAATAGACCAGAAGGTGGATCCCCACAGCACCCACATTCCTTCTATGATCATCCAACCATTTGTTGAAAATGCAATAAAACACGGCCTGTTGCATAAAAAAGGGAAGAAGACACTGAGTATCATTTTCAAAACTGAACGTGATGTACTACACTGCATTATTACTGACAACGGTATCGGCAGGGAACGCTCAGCTGAAATAAAGAAACGGTCTGCACAACATCACAGGTCATTTGCAACACGCGCCACTGAGAAACGCCTATCGCTGATCAATGAAAACAGAGGTAAAAAAATTATCCTGAAAATAACGGATCTGTACGAAAACGGTACAGCATCAGGAACAAGTGTTTTACTACAGATCCCACTTACGTAACACCAACCATGAACTCAAAACGACAGTTCATGAGTTACATTCTGATCCTAATTATGAAAACGATAGTTTTGTCCCAAACCTAAATTTCGCGAATAACACCACATGGACAAGATAAAAGCGATAATTATTGATGACGAAGAACGCGCGCGCAACACCCTCAGCACGTTGCTACGTGAGTATTGTCCCAACATAGAGATTACTGCTCAATGCGCCAATATTCCCGAAGGAGTTCTCAATATCAATCAAAAAAGGCCTCAGTTGGTCTTTCTGGACATTGAAATGCCGGAATACAATGGCTTTGAACTTTTATCTTTTTTCAGAGACATTGATTTTCAGATCATTTTTGTGACCGCATATAACGAGTACGCACTGCGTGCTTTTGAAGTGTCGGCGGTAGATTACCTGTTAAAGCCTGTAGATATCGACAAACTGAAACTCGCCGTTGACAAGGCGTCTAAACGAATAGGAACCGACACAAGCGCCCAGCATGTAGCCACATTGAAAGACAGCTTTAAGAACGGACAGTTCAACAAGATAGCACTACCGGTTTCGGAGGGTCTTTTATTTATAGAGGTCCCCGACATAGTTTTTCTTGAAGCCGAAGGTGCATACACCAACGTTTGGCTGAAAAACGGCTCCAAGATTTTAGTAAGTAAGAAGATAAAGTTCTTTGAAGAAATACTGGATCAACGTCCAAACTTCTTCCGATCGCACAGATCATTTATCGTAAACATAAACTACCTTAAAAAATATAGTAAAACAGACTCTTCACTACTACTGGATAACGGAAAAGTAGTTTACATCTCACGAGAAAGAAAAGCGGAATTCGAAGAACAACTCCGACTGAATAAAGTATCATTGAATTAGCAAGCATCCATATCTTTTTTTGCAGAAAGCGACCGTGATGGTCGCTTTCTGCTTTTCATGAACTGAAAATGTCCGTTCGTGAATTACTGTCCCGGAACCTTGTAGCTACTGTAGACTTTTGTTGCAGAATTTAAATCAAAAAACTTTCAAAATGAATAAAGCAACCCTCTGCAAAACCTTGAAGTGCATGTCACTTTCACTTGCTGCCCTATTTGCTGTGTCAAATAGTAGCGGTCAGATAATCAACACTATCGCCGGTACCGGTACAGGCGGATTCGCTGGAGATGGCGCTGATGCAACGGCGGCAAATTTCTATAATCCCGCAGCTATAAAACGAGATGCGATCGGCAATCTCTACATCGCTGACTTTTCAAACCACCGCGTGAGAAAAATAGACACATTTGGCGTGGTCACTACAATAGCCGGGAACGGTGTAGCAACCTATGGCGGTGATGGAGGTGATGCAACTGCAGCAAGCATCAGGCAACCCGCCGGGATCGCATTGGACGGATCAGGTAACATCTATATTTCCGACAACTTCAACAACCGGATTCGAAAGGTAGACGCCGGCGGCAACATTTCAACTGTAGCCGGAAACGGCACTGGTGGCTACTCAGGTGACGGCGGCGCAGCGACTGCTGCCATGATCAATCGTCCGATGGGGATTACCACTGATGCAACAGGCAACATCTATTTTGCTGATGAAAGCAATCATGTGATTCGGAAAGTCACTGTTTCAACCGGCGTAATCTCCACAGTTGCGGGGAATGGCATCGCCGGATATTCTACCGGTATCGCAACGATGTCAAACCTCCGCCAACCAAAAGACGTTGCAGTTGACGCATCCGGCAATATCTACATAGCAGATTGGATGAATCATCGGGTTCGCATGGTCAATACCTCAGGCAACATTGTAGACCTCGCGGGTGACGGCACCATGGGATTTAGTGGCGATGGCTATCCGGCCACTTCCGCACGAGTAAATAAACCGATAGCAGTTTGGATAGACGCATCAGGCAACCTACTCGTTGCAGACAATGGCAACAGCCGATTGAGGAAAATATACTTGGCCGGTGCCGGTCACATCGCAACGATATGCGGTAACGGTACGGTTTCATTCGCCGGAGATGGAGGACCAGCCTCCGCGGCGGCCCTCAATAGCCCAACGGGTGTCTTTTCAGATGCATCTGGCGCTATTTACTTTGCCGACCAAGGTAATCACAGGATACGCAAAATTGCATCCGTCCCTCCCCCACCGCCACCATTCATTGTAGGAACAACATCACTTTGCGAAGGCGCAACAACAACTCTGGGCATATCGATTTCAGGTGGCACATGGAGCAGCAGTAGCACTACCACAGCAACAATAGACGCCTCGGGAGTCGTCACCGCGATAACTGCCGGCACCACTATAATCACCTATATGACATCTACAGGTATGGATACTGCGTTGATCACCGTTCACCCTCAGCCAGCTGCAATTACCGGTGCATCAAGTGTGTGCATTGCCGCTACAACTTCGTATTCATGCACACCTGCCGGTGGCACATGGGCAAGCAGCAGTAGCTCCACAGCAACAGTTGATGCATCAGGCACTGTGACCGGAATAGCGGCCGGCTCTGTCACAATTTCTTATAACCTTACCGGAGGCTGCAACAGTACTCTCGGCATTACAGTGATCGCCTGCCCTACCAACATTAATGAAACGAGCCTTCATCAGAGTTCATTTTCAGTATTTCCCAATCCCTCGCAAGGACAATTCTCAATCACTATTCCACCGTCAAATTCAGAAACAGTACTAACGATCACTGACATAATGGGCAGATCAGTACGAACGCTACACATGCAGCCGGGCACGATCACAATAAAGCAAGACATCTCTGACATACAGGCCGGCATTTACATAGTTTCAATAACCAATGCGGACAGCAACGAACAAATAAAAGTTCTGGTAAACAACTAACTTATATCCTGAACAAAAGACTAAACAACCACGTGTTTCTGACTCACGATGTAGTCAGCTACCATTGATACTTCAAATAGGGCACTGAAACACTACAAAAATAGATTCACCATTCACTATGCAGAACTGCAAAATGCCGGGCGCAATGCCCGGCATTTCTTTTGAAGATTCTCAACATGCAACAACAGATATTACGTACATTTATTTCTTGACATTAGAATTACATTCGACTCACCTGTTTTAAAATAAATTGCCCAATGAAAAAAATCGCTTACAATGTATCAGCACTACTGCTGGCAACATGCCTGCTCTGTTCTTATGACCTTCCAAAAAACTGGTTCAAAGCAGGTAGCGACCCTGACTCTTATGAGATGGGAACAGATAAAAAAGGAGGCAGGTCAGGAGGTAATGCCGCGATCATCTCCTCAACTGAGAAAAAGATCAAAGGCTTTGGCACGTTGATGCAAAACTCTTTGCCAGGGAAATACCTTGGCAAACGCATCAAAATGTCGGGATACGTAAAGTCGGAAAACGTTGACTCATGGGCAGGACTTTGGCTTCGGGTAGACGGGAAAGACAGAGCCAGCCTGTCGTTCGACAATATGTACGACCGCGCAATTAAAGGCACAACCGATTGGAAACTATACGAGATCATACTTGATGTGCCGGAAGGGGCAACCAATATCGCCTATGGAGCACTACTTGCCGGAACAGGAACAATCTGGTTCGACGATCTCAAATTCGACATTGTGAGTGATGCCGTTTCAACCACACAGAAAGAAAATACAACTCCCGACAAACCCACTAATCTGAGCTTCGAAGAATAAGAATCGGGAGGGGATATCTAATTTCAAAAATAATAGAGGCCAATTCAGAATACTGAATTGGCCTCTGCAGTTTATTAAGGAGGTAATACTATTAGCGAAGGACATTGAGCTTTTCAGTGAAGCTCACACCATTACCGTTCAACCTGATGGTGTAAATGCCATTAGGGATATTTGCAATGCTGATATTAGTTCTTCCCTGACCGTTGCCGAGATCTAACTGCTTTGCAATTACAACCCGTCCCATTACATCAATTATTGTCAGATCAACTGATGTATGTTCAGTGTTGCCCCATGCCACAGTGATATCATTAGTCGCAGGATTAGGGAACACAACAACTTCATTCTCTATTGCAGCATTTGCAACATTACTGATTGTAACAGGCTTAATAGTTTTAGCTGTGGTATATTCCTTAAAATTTACCCCTGTAACTGATGAAGCTGAAGAAGTGATTGAAACAGTAGCAGATGCCGTAGTGGCGTACTCTATCTTTTCGGGATACACTATATAGTTACCGGTAGCAATACCCGAAAAAGAGTAATTACCTGAAGCATCGGTATAGGTCTGGCTCAGCACATTTGACGATGTATTCTGTAAGAACACTAACATGTTTGCTGCAGGCACATCTCCGGCGGTTCCCTTTCCTGCACCCGAGGAAATATATCCACCTACAAATCCGGGACCTGATGGTACGGTACCGTAAACCATAGTAATGTGCAAAGAGTCGTATGCCCCTGTATGACTCACAGTTGTCGCCCCACTCCACACTGCGCTTGATGCACCGTATGTCGGTACATAGCCACTCGCCCCAACTACTGAGCTGGTCACATCAAGCGACTTGGCTTTTACTAAATATGCGCCACTTGTCATCCCGTTGAACTCATAATAAGGCAAAGATGAATCAAGGCAGGTGATCACAGAATCTACAGCTGTAAGCGTACCTGCAGTCGTATTGTGATAGATCAACCACACTTTCAATGACTGTGTATCCGGAACTGTTGACGAATAAGTGATGTGTCCGTTTATCCTGTTCACATTCACAGATACAGAAGTCGAATTAGTTGTAGAGCCGCCACTACAAGTCACAGCACACCTGTATTTCATATTTTGTAGTTCCTGAGGAAATGAACAGGTGGTAGATGTGGCACCTGAAATATTCGTCCAGGTAGTTCCTCCATCTGCCGATTTTTCCCATTGATATGATATACCCGTCCCTGAACTGGCACCTGCATCAGTAAGTGTAATTGTATGATGACCACAAGTATAGCTTGCCGTATAAGATGCAGTACCACCGGTTGGCGCACCTGTGCATGCTGATGACGACCCCGAACCAACTGTAATAACATAATCGCGTGCGTCTCCAAACATGTAGGATGTCGCTCCCATACATGGATTTATTGAGGGATAGTAAATTGTCCCCCCATATTCTGAAACAAACCGCATTCTGCGGGTGCCGGCGGCAGCTGTGGAAGGTATGGTAAGTGTTACAGTAGTAGTGTAACCCCACGAGTTCACACCACCGATACTCTCGGTGGAAGCAAATACGCCATCGTTATCAAAATCAATCCAAAGCTGACTATTCTTTGGAGAAGGATACGGCCCGGTCATAGTAAGCGTATAAGTACTTCCGGCGTTGAAAGTACCCGTTATCGACGCGACCAAAGTCCTGTCTTCATAGCCTGTACCAGTACAACCTAGTGTATCCTTAAAGAGACCCGCAGCACTTGGGATCTCAATCCGATTAACCGGGCCATAAGTACAACCACCAGCCGGATTACTACACACGGGCGTACAATAAGTTTGCGCAAAAACAGGTGCAGCAATAAGTACACCTAATAGTGTTTGGTAGATTTTTTTCATAAAGTATATCGTTGCCGATAAAATTAATACAATACGGCAACAATAAAACCAATCTATAAAATATTTTTTACAAATAATAACTACCGATTAATAAAATGAAAAAGACCGGGAAAACAGGCACTTAAAACAAGAATATGATTTACCACATGCTCGTGCGTGAGGGCCCAATGGGGTACGGGCATAAAAAAAGAGCCTCACGTGTGTGAGGCTCTTAAATGAATATGGCAGCTA
>CAZZCR010000044.1:0-41845 GCA_964652995.1 uncultured Flavipsychrobacter sp.
CCGCCCTGGATGAACGGCTGGTTCAGGCCCTCGACGCGGTCGAACTGCTCGCGCTGAAGCTGGAGCTGCTGCTGCGCGGCCTGCTGCTGAGCGGCGTTGGCCTTGCTCGCGGCCTCGCGGTCCTGCGAGGCCGAATAGATGTCGCTGGCGGCGCCAATGCCCGCGCCGATGATGGCCGGGACTGCAACGGCGGCTAGGGGCATGTGTGCATCCTCAGTCGCGCCGGGGAAGCCTCCCAGGCGTAGCGGGTCAGGACCCAAGAGCGGAGATCGACGCCAAGCGGCGAGGCTCGAAATTCCCCAGCGGGTGAGAAACGAAACGACCGGGGCGGCTGGGATCGACGGTTCCCAGCAACCTCCTGCGTGACGATCAGGTCAGCGCCCCGGTCGAACATGAAGGCGAAGGCGTCCTTGGCCGCCCCCGCGACCTCGCGCCCCCAGCCCTCAGGCGTGAACAGCGTGTGCAGTTCGTAGATGCGCGCCAGGCCGTCCAGTTGGGCGAAGATGAAGCCGCCGTGTTCCGCCCGAAGCGGCGTGACGGCGGGGTCTGAGACGATCCCGGCAATGTCGATTTCGCGGCCAAGGCCGACGTGCGGCTTGACGGCGGGGTGTTCGTAAACGTCGGTCCAGAAGGCGGCGTCGCGGTCCTCTCGGATCACGCCCAAACCCGCCAGAACTCGTCAGACGCCCGTCCGTCCGCATCCACCAGCGGTTCCGCCGGAAGGTCGTCGCGGGTCGGAAAGGCCTTCGTCCAGAGCGTCCGCAGTTCGTCCGTCGCGGTGCGGTCGGGGTTGAGGTACGGCAGGATGCGCAGCGGTTGCGCGCCGCCCTTCTGCGTCCACTGGCGGACCATGAACACGGTCGGATGACGGGCGAGGAAGAGGGGGATTTGCCTCACTGGACGTTCGCCCTCACCCCCGACACCCGAAACCGTCCCGCCCCGGAACACGCGAACTTTGCGATAGCCCCAGGCGCGCGCACGATGCCGAGCCCGTTCCACCGAGGCCGGATGCGACGGTCGCCCCTCACGCCCAGCCCGCGCTCCCGAGGTGACGACCACGACGCGCCTTCGTCCCGCGACACCTGCAAGACCATGATGCTCTCGTCATCCGGGTCGGAGGTCGGGGCGTCGCCGCGCAGGCAATCCACCTCGATATTGCCGAGCGGGACGGTCCCCTCCTCCACGTTCACGAAGGCGTAGAACTCGCGCGGGATGGCGTCGCCGTCGTCGGTTCCAAGGTCAGGGTCCAGCTTCCACACCTGATTGGAGTTGCGGTCGCAGGCCAGGACTTCGCCGCCAAGGTTGGCGATCAGGCGGGGCCGCCAGTAGTCGTAGCCGAGGGACGAAAACTCGCTCCAGCGCTGGTTCGTCAGGTCATAGACCCACGTTGCCGACGTCCCGAGGTGCAGCACGTAGCAGGTGTGGCCGTCCTGCTCGAAGAATGTGGCCGATAGGTCGGCTTCGGCAGTGTTGCGGATTTGCTCAACAAGGCCGTTGTCGCAGATCACGCGCGGCGGCCCGCCTTCGGACATCCTCACCGTGTTGTCGTCGGCCACCCAGATCAACGCGCCTCGGCAGTTGACGGCCGAGGCGATGGCGCGGCATCCGACGTCGAACTTGAGCCCGCCTTGCGGGGCCATCGGGTCCGACGAATTGCCGGTCAGGTACCAGAACTCCACCGTGGCCGAGCCCATGAGGCCCGCCAGGTCGCCGACGATCCGCACACCCTTCAGCGGGTCCGGCGCGTACTCGGCCGAGGCGAAGTCGATGGCGCTCCACACGGAAGACGCCGGGTTCTGCCGATAGGCCGCGTCGGTCCCCGTCTCGGTGTAGAGCCAATACCCAGCCCAGAACGCCACGGACGACGCCGCAAGGCCCTCATCGGTCACCGTCGTTCCGCTGTCGATGAATTCGTACAGCGTGGTCTGGTTCGCCATACGGACGATGGTGTTGTAGTCGGGGTCGAGGCCTCCATCCGCCTCGAGCAAGCCATCCCCGCTGATCGTCCCGGTGAGCGTGGTGACCACGCCACCCAGCGACACCAGATAGGCCGTGTTCTTCGCCACGATCAGCGCGCGATTGCCGAGAAGCCCAGCCCGCGCGAAGATCAGCCGCAGCGGCGCCTCGCCGATCTGTTCGAACGCCGAAAGCCCTGCCCGCCCGATCAGCGCGTCCAGCGTGTTCGGCTTGGTCGGCGACTTCTCCGAGAGGCAGTTCTTCGCCACGGACGGCGGAAAGCCGCTGCGGCGGTAGGAACCGAAGGCAATGGCGAGGGGGGAGCCCATTACGGCCAGCCTTCCGTCATATCCACCGCCTCCAGGGCTTCCCGCGTGGGCGCCCCCCAGCACAGGTCTTTCAGTCGCCAGTGATTGGCTTGCCCGGCCATGGCCCACGCGCGCACCGTGTCGAGGATGATCAGCGTGGCGTTAGCGGTTGGCCGGATGAATCTGTTCGACGTGCACCGGATGCCGGGCTCCGGGATCAGGAACTCGCCGAAGACTTCGCGCTCAGGGAACCACTCGCGCTCTAGCGCGATCATCCCTCGGCAAATGTCCCGAAGTTCCTGCCAGTTGTCTTCGTCTACCGTTTCGCGACGGCACTGGAGCGTTTCGCCCGGATAGTCCGCCAACGGTACGCCAGGGGCTTGGAAGGCCTTGTACGCCAAGTCAGCGTCCAGAACCCGGCGCTCTCGCGTTGGAGAGGCGGGCGCGAGCGGGCGGGTCATCCCCTATTCGGACCACTCGTAAGCGGTGTACGCCTTGGCCGTTCCAGCGCAGAACAGCGAGATCAGCCCCGAGGGCACATTCTCGCCCTTCAGCGTGATCGCCATTCCCGCGTCAATCGGGATGCCGGCCGTGGCGCTCGCCGTTCCACCCACACGAAACGTCATGGCCGTGTCGGACGGGTTGCCGATGATCAGGCCGCGACGCTTGGAGTTGGCCGCGAAGATCGTTACGGCCTCATTGGTGAGCGAGCTGGCGGCCTCGGTGAAGGAGGCGGCGGCATGGTCTGGCGAGCGGGGCATGGTCTGGCCTCACATGAACTCCACGTCGGCGTTTCGGCGCGGCGCGGACTGTCGAAGGGAAAGGGCGGATCGGAGCGCGGAAGCGTAGGCGGCGGTAACGTCGCCCGCCTGCCCGCCGAGCGGCTGAAGCATCTGCGCCAGGGCGGCCACCAGGCCATGCCGATAACGGCGGCCGAACGGGCACTCGCCAGCGGCAGTGAGGTTGTCGATGCGCTTCCACTCGGCCTCGTGGGCGTCGTAGAGGCTGACTTGCGGATCGGTGGAGGCGTTGACCACCTGCACCATCGCGAAGTCGCGCGGGCGGCGGTAGTTCGTCTCGCTGTCCAGGTCTTCGATGGCGGTCGGAAGCGTGATCGTGAAGCCGCCAGAATAGACCCGCTGACCTTCCTCGGCTTCATAGGCGGCGGTCGCGTAATACTCTTCGACGCGCCCGAACAGGCCGCTCTCCACGCCCGCATTCCACATGGATTGCAGGCGCTTCAGGCCGCGGTCGAGTTCGTAGGAGTCGGGCGTGTCGCCGAGCCCGCGCATGGTGTTTTCTTCCAGCGCCTCGGAGATGATCTCCTGACAGGTCGGGTTGGCCATGCGGTCAGCGAGGGATTACTCCCCCGCCTCCTCCGCAGTCGCACGGCGACGGCCGCGCACCGCGACCGCCTCCGCGTCGAACTCGAAGTGCGAGTGACGGCCGAACCGATCATCGGTCACGTCGCGCCACTCGCCCTTGACGAACTCGACGCCCCAGCAAGTGAGTTGCTGAGGCCCCGAGCCACCGTCGTTCGGGTCGCCGATGAAGCGAGCCCGCATTACGGCATCACGTAGAAGACTTCGACCGTCAGCGTGCCGCCGGCCGAAACGTCCGCGTCGTCGATCACGCCCTTGAGCAGGAGATCGCCCTTCGTGGCCGAGGTGGCGCCGGAGACGAACTCCCACGCCTTCTTGCCGTAGTTGGCGATGTTCTTGATCAGGGGTTGCCGGGTCGCGGCCGTGCCCAGGACGATGCCGTCGTTGAGCGCGTCCACGTCCGACGTGACGTTCCCGTCCACGGCGTAGAGGCCGAAGTCGAGCGTCGCCGTCGAGCCGGTGTCGCAGTCGTCGATGCTGTAGTTGCTGATCCCGAGGATACGGGCTTGCGCCGGGATGTATCCCAGCGTGTAGGTGGAGGTGTCGGACGCCGCGGCGGTGATCTCGATAGTACGCGAGAGGCACTTGACGTCCCCGCCCATGCCGTGGCCAGCGCGGGAGTCCGCAGCAGTGGCGCCAACCGCCACAAGGTTTTCAACAGCCATGATCTGGCTCCTTCAGGGGTTGGGGTTTACGAGTCGGCCGGCGCGGCGGTGTAGACCGTCACGATGCCGTGCTGCTTGCCGTTCCAGGCCATCTTCTTGACGCCGCGCAGTTCCTCGATGGCGACGCCGGGGCGGAACCCGTAGTCGTTCGTCTCGGTCTTGCCGGCCGGCATCTGGCCCCACGCCACGCCCAGCGCTTGCTGGCCGCAGAGGAAGTTCGGCTCCACGTCGCCGGTCGAGTCGCCGACGCCCACGATGTGCGGGATCTCGGGAACCTCACGGAACAGGATGCCGTCGTAGATCAGGTCGCCGTCTTGGAAGAGGGGGTTGGACCCCACTTCACGCGGGCGGGCGTCCCGATTGGCGGCCGTCATCACCGAGTCGCCCTTCAGGTCGCGGAAGGACCTCGGCCCGCAGAACATCACGTAGAACTCGCGGCCATCCTCCAGTTGGTACGGGGTGATGTGCGGGTTCGCCGCGCTGGCCATCCGCTTCGCGAGCGAGGCGGTAGCGACCGTCAGGCGGTCGTTGGTGGTGTCCAGCTTCGCCAGGTCGGCCGAGTGGTCGCCGGAGTAGTTGGAACGCACCTTGCCGAACAGGATGCGGTCGCGGTTGGCGACCAGCCAGTCATCCTTGTTCTGCTCGGAGGCCGACGTCCACGACACGCCTTCGTAGCGGTCGAAGGTCGAGCCGGCGACGTAGCCGGACGCGATCTTGTAGCCGCCGTTGTCCTCGTCTTCCACGATCTCCGCGTAGACGACCGTGGTATTGCCGGTCGGGACAGTCGACATCAGCGCGTAGATGATGTCGGTGCGCAGGGCCTCGCCGCCCCACTGCTTGAGGAGATTGCGCCCCTCGTTCAGCAGGTCGATCTCGGTCTTGTAGCTTTCCGACTTCGGAACCACGACGCCGTTGCGGTCCCAATCGATGGTGATCGGGCAGTTGTAGTTGCCGACCTGGGTTTCACGGCCACGGAGAGCCGTGGAGCCACCGACGCCCTTGTTCTTCAGGCGGGTGACGAGCGGGATGTTGATGACCTTCCCAGCCTCGCGCTCCAGTTCGTGGCGGGCGACGATGATCTTCGTCTGACCCTTGCCCATGAACTTTTCGAAGCGGGAGGCGCGGACGAACTCCTGCGTGGTCTTGGCGGACCACAGCTCGCGTTCGTTTTCGGTCGCGAGAACGACTTCAGCCATAGCGGTTTATTCCTTGAAAACCATGTCGAACGCCGAGCCGGGTTGAACCTCTCCAGGCTTCGCGGCGCCCGCATTCGGGGCGGACGCGATGGACCGGGGCGGCGGCGACGGTTGGGAGGGCGGCGCCACCATGGGCGCCGGAGCGGAGGCGGCCGGAGCGGCAGGACCGCCGGCCAGGAAGGCTTGAAACTTGGCCAGGTTCGACGGATCGCTCAGGAGGCTCAGGGCTTGATTGCGCTGGTACTCGGCGATGGCGAACCCGTAGGGGTCACGAGAGGACATGGCGGCTTGCGCGAAGTTCGGATCGGCGTCGAACCGCTCGAAAGCCCATTGCTGGGCCTGCGTGACGAGTTCGGCCCCGTGCCGGGCCTCGGCGAGTTGGCGGGACCAATCGGCCCGTTCCTGTGCGATCTGGGACTGCCGGTGCGCCTCGTAGCCCTCGAAGTCCTCGTAAGGATCTGGGGGCGGGGCTTGTGGCTGTTGCTGCACCTGGCGCTTGAACTGGTTCAGTTCTTCGCGCACCGCCTGAAGCGCGGCCACAGGGACGTATCCCTCCGGCGGCTTGGCGGGTTCCGGCGTGGGTTGCGCCCCTTCCGGCGTGGGCGCCGGGGCTGGGGACGGGCTTGCGGCGGCCGGAGCCGCTTCGGCCTGCGCCTTCGGAGCGAACTTCCCGTCAGGACCGCGCGGAGGCCCTTCGGCCGGCGCGGGTTCAGCGGGAGGCGTCGCTTCTGCGGGTTGCGCAGCAACGGGCTCGGCGGGGGTTTCCCCGTCGAGGAAGTCCAGAGGGTCCATGTTTTCGATCACCCACGCCCGAACAGCGGCGGCCTGTCGTCTGGATCACGCCCCAGCGAATGGCGATGCGCCCGTTGACCCCGGCGGCGGGTTGTTCTGCCGAGCGAGCCCGGCGGAAAACTGGTTGTCGGCCTGCGCCATCTCCGCGCCGCGGAACTGCGCTTCGGTGTCGGCGACGTTGGCCTGTTGATAGAGCTTGGCGGCCTCGATGCCCGGCTTGGCCATCTCGGTTTCCGTCTTGGCCTGGTTGAGCGCGACCTCGCTTTCGGTCTTCGCCACCTCGGCCATCGCGCCGCGCATCTGGAGTTGGGCCTGCGGGCTCTGCGCTCCGGCCTGCTGCGCCTGTTCGCTGCGGGCCTTACGCTTCTCCATGACCGCCCGCTTGTTCGGCATGGCGGACAGTTCGATCAGGTCGTCGGCCGGGAACTCCTGCGGGCCGTACATCTTGGCCAGTTCACCGATGACCGCGAACTGCTCCTGTTGCAGCGTCGCCGTGTCCGGCACGGTTTCGATGGTGATATCGACGTCCAGCTCGGCGATGGCGTTCTCGTAGCCCAGCACCTTCTGACCGTCCGGCGTCTGGAACACCGGCTTGCCCTGCTCCATCGCCTGCGGAACCATGCCCTGCTCGTCAGGCTGCGCGGCCATGTCCGGCATCGGCTGCGCGCCTTCCGGCGGCTGGTTCACGCCCACGAACTGCGGCGAGCCTTCGTCGTCGGTGACCCTGATCCACATTGGAGCCGTCCAGAACTGACGCGCCCGGTTCCACATCTGGCGGTAGACGCGAAGTTCCCACTCTTCGATGCCGCCGAAGATGATCGCCTGTTCGGTCAGTCCCGCTTGCTGGCGCACGAGCTGCGCGCGGCCTGACTGCCCTGCGTCCTGGCGGCCGAGCATGGCGGGGTTCGGCGCGAACCGCTCGCCCGACTGAATTGCGCCCTGAAGTAACCGCTCCTGGCCCGTCACGATGTCCTGGCGTGGCACGATCTGCCAGCCGGCCGGGATCACGCCATCGGGTCGCGACGCCTCCGCGCGCACCACGTCGATGTCGCCCATCCCGCCGCCCGGCTGCGCCTCCTGCACCTGGCGGGCGGTGAGTTCGAACAGCAGCTTGGACGAACGCTTGTTGATCTCGTCCTGCGGGCCGCGCATGTCCCGCACGATGCCCATGCGGTTGTTCTCGCGGTCCACGTAGCAGGACTGCGCCTCAATCGGGTTGCAGGCGTAGCCCTTGTCGTCCTTGTAGGGGCTCTCGGCCTCCTCCAGCACACCGCCGGTGTAGAACACACACCGCTTCCAGGCCTGCGCCTGGCGATAGTACATCTCCACCTTCATCAGGCGCTTCTGGCGCTTGTCCACCCAGCCGACCGTTCCGGCATCGCTCGGGCGGTCTTCCATCGTGTCGTCGAAGACCAGCGACGAACCGTCGAACGCGTCGTCGATCTCGCGGTCCTTGCCGGGATAGTCGGCCTTCAGGTCGTCGGCCCATACCCACTTGGCGATGCCCATGTAACGGGCGTCGCTGAAGTCCTGGCGTCGCGAGCGCGGGTCGTAGAAGAACTCCTCGTGCCTGATCTGCGTGACCGTGACCTTCAGGTCGCCGTCAACTTCGATGATCGCCGCGCCCGTCCCCGGAACCAGATAGTCCTTGCAGACGTCGATCTTCAGCGCGTCGAAGTTGGCCGTGTCGGCGATATAGCGCAGCGTCTTGGAAGCCACGTCCGCCGACTCTTCGTCCTGCGGGTTGCGGGGATAGGCGCGCGGGTCGGTCGTCCCCTGCTTGATCACGCCAAGCGTGCCGTTCACCCAGAGGCGGGTGAAGTTCCACACGTTGTCCGGCTGCTTGCGGCGCGCGAGGATGCGCTTCTCGGCTCGCGTGAGCTGATAGCCGTCGTAGTAGTCGCCGTCCTTCCGCTGCTGAACGCGGGCGTCCTTGGTGAGCGTCAGCGCCTCTTGGTACTGGCGCTTCAGCGTCTCCAGGGACGCGCCTTCCTGCGCTACGTTGTCCGCCATGAGTCTTCGCTCTCCCCTTGGCGGTGGCCGTAGTCAGGCGGGTTGCGGGACGGCTCGGAGGCCTTGGGTATCCAGGGCCGCGACATGCACGCGTAGCGCGCCTCGTCTGCGACATGGTCTTCGGCGTCCGTGTCGAGGTCTTCGGCCCGGTTCGGATCGTGCTGCAACACCGGAACCGTTCGGATGAAGTCCGCGCACGTGGAGAACACGAACAGCATCGGGTCGGCGGTCGGGTTGCCGCGTTCGTCGGTCGGGCCGGAAATGCGCGACCGCATCTGATCCCAGCCGCCCATCGCGCCGGCCTGCGCCACGCGCCGGTTGTCAGCCCGCGCGAACTGCGCGCCCTCGCGCCGCATCCGCTCGGCGATGCTTGGGCCGCCATCCTCCGCGAACGCCGCGGGGTCCAGCACGGCCAGACCGATCTTCTCGCCCTTCTCGCGCTCGACAATGCCCTTGCCGACCGCTTCGGCCGACAGTTTCAGGCCCTCGTTGGCCTTGCCCGTCGATCCGTACCATTCGCGGTAGCGCACCATTGCGCCCCGCGGCATCCTGCGTCCGCCGTACACGCCATCCTCAGGCACGATGGCCCACCAGCCGACCGAGAACGGTTTCGCCGAACCCCAATCCATCGACCGCAGGCGCAACCATTCGGCCGGGACGGTGAACGGCGTGCAGACGTTGCGCTCGCGGCTCCAGCGGTCGAAGAACGCGCCTTCGACGGCGTTCCAGTCCCCATCAAGCCAGGCCTGCACGAGCTGCTTTGAGCCCACGAGGTACAGACGCGAGATGTAGTCGGGGTCGTTCGCCAGAAGCGCCCGGTTGTCCTGCACCTTGGACGGAATGTAGACGCGGCGATGCTCCCGGCCGTTCGGCAGGAGATCGCGCAACACCTGCATCCCGAGCGGCGCCGGGTCGATGAACCTGCGCTTGATCCAGAACTGGCCAGGACCGCCGGGATTGGCGGTCATCATGAGCTGCACCGGAACGCCCGACTTGCTGCGCAGCGCCCCCCACAGTCGGTCAATCGGTGCGGGGTCGGCGTAGTTGCCGGCCTCTTCCACGGCCGCGTCGCTAAGGTTCTGCCCTTGGTACTTCTCGGCCGCCGCCGTGTTCTCCAGCGGACGGAAGCGAAGTCGGCCGCCCTTGGCGAACCGGAACATCTTCTTCTGTTCGTGCCACTGCGCGCCGAGCGGGGTGTAAATCTCCTTGGCCCGCTCGATCAGGTCGTCGGTCTGCGGCATCTCCTTGCGGAAGAACACACCGTTGAAGCCGACGCCGTAGCGCTCCTGCTTGATCGCGAACTTCCCAAGCACGCCGTCCGACTTGCCGCCACCGCGCGCGCCGCCGAAAAGGATCTCGGGGATCGGACAATCAATGAGCGCGTGTTGCGGCCCCGGCTGGGGCGCCCAGATCAGCCCCATGCGTCTTTGCCCATTCCTCGTCGGTCTGCGGCTTGTCGGAAATGATCCGCTGCACCGACTCCGCAGTCTGCTCGCTCTTATCGACCACGAGGCCGTTGAGCTTGGCGGCGTCCATGAGCGCGGCGCGGGCGACGCCGAGCATTGAGGCGTCTTCCTTGGCTTCGCCTTTCGCGGCGATGGCGAGCAAGCGATCGGTGATGCTGGCGACCGTGACTTCGGTTCGGATCGCGGCGCGTTCCTGAAGTTCGGACACCCTATCGGCCACGCTTTGATTTGCTTTAAGGGTCGCCGCGTTCCCGCGGTTCGCCCGGTAGCCTGCGTTCTGGTAGGCCTCGTCTGCCGTCTTGCCCTTCGCCAACTCCTGGGCGAAGCGCTCGTGCTTTGCGTTAGGCAGCGGCGGCAAGGGCGGCTCTGATCTGCTCGGCGGCCTGGTTCAGCAGCGCCTCGTCGGGCTGGCCGTCGAACTCGGCCGCAGCGCCCTTGGTCCCGATCTCACCGCGCAGTTGCCAGAGGTTGGCGGCGACATGCTCCAGGCGACCAGTGAGGCCATGGGAGGCGAGTACGGTTTGGGCGATGGCTTCGATCATCCCGCCCTCGCAAACCCCCCGCGGTCGTCGCGGTGATCGTTCTTGCGGGCTTGGCGAAGTTGCTCGGTCAGGTCGTGGATGCGATCCATGCGGTCCTGAAGCGTGCCCTTCATTTCCGCGTTGATGGCGACGGCGCGATTCCAGCCGTCCAGCGCCCACTTCGCTTCTGCGGCTTTCGCCTTGAGCGCAAGCGCCAGCCCCCCGGCCATGAAGGCGAACAGGAGGCATGACGCGACAAGGGCGAAGGCTAGGCCTGCGTCGGGCATGGTGGGCTTTCCGGGGGTTGGGGCGGTGACCCGGCGGTTCACAACGCCGCCGGGCTGGTACCGCACCGTCAAGCGGGTGGCGTCTCGTTGACGCACTTCCCACTCCTAGCGATTTGCTACCCCTGTTCGTACGGGGGCGCAATAGCGGCGCTTCAGGGAACCCCGTCAGGCGGCAACATACCGCGCAACATCATCTCAACGGCCACCGACACCGGCCCGCTGATCGTGGTCTTGCCGCGCTCATAGTCGCGGATGCTCTCGCCGGGATCTCGGCCGCCGAGACGAAGGGCGCGCCCCATCTCTGCGGCGTGGAGCGGACGCCCCTTGCCCCAGAGTTCGCCTAGGGTTCGGCGGGCGGCGTGGAGTTCGTCAGGGGTCACAGCGCGGCTTTCCGTTAATGAGCGCTCGTGGCGTTTGAGGCGGCGGCGCCAGCGGGTCAAGCTTTCGCCAGCAGGCAAGGCGCGAGAGCGTCGCGCACGCGCGTTCATGGCCCGTGCGGTGAGCGCGGCCAGTAGGTCCGACCAGCCAAATCTCGCGGTTACCCACGCCCCGGGTGCGAAGGTCGACGATGTAGCCGAGGGCGTGCGCGAGTTGGGCTGGGGACCAATCAGTGAAGGCCGGGTGCATCAGCGCACCCGGACCGTACGCACCGCGCCAACGCGGTAGTGATGCATCACGGAGGCCGAGGCCGAGCCAGCCCAGTAGGCGGCGAAGCTGTCGGTCGCTTCGTTCATTTCGGCGACTTGGTTGGCAACCGCCACCATGGCGAGGACGTCCGCGTCGATCAGTTCGGCGGCTTCGGCGGCGGCTTGGATCAGGTTGGTCATCTCAGTTCGTCCTCTTCAGGTGGGGCGTTGCCCCGTTCGATGAGTTCAATCTACAGGTATTATCCGTAAGCGCAAGAGATAATCCGTACAAATATCAGCTTTTTTACGGACTATGCCGCCCTCCTATCGCCCTCGACAACCGCCCTCAGAGCCTCGCAGGCGTCCACGAAGGCCCGCGTCTGCCGGTCCCTGCCGAACACCCCGCAGCGCTCCATGATCCCCCGCCACTGCATCGCCCGGTCTTCCTCGACGGCGGCGACCATGAAGGCGGTGAGGATCGTGCGCTCCAGAAGGTCCACTTGGGCGAGCGTCCATGCTACGGTCTTGCCGGCACGGATCATCCGATCGGTCACCAGTTCGGCCGAGCCGTTGCTGCCGTCCACCACGGCCCCGAACCTGTCGCCCTTGCCGTCCAGGCCCTTCCACGTCGCCCAGGCGTTGGCGAGGTCATAGGCGGCGTTGTGGTGGTTCTGGGTGATCGTGCCTCGGGCCAGAAGCAGGGTGAACACGTTGGACCGGCGAGCCGACAGGATTTGCCCCGTCCGCTTGTCGGTCGTGACTTCGGCGCCGCTGGCTTTCAACCGGGCGATCTCGGCTTCCCGCTCCTGACGCTGGAGGCTCGCCTCCATCGCCTTCGCCGGGTCGTGCGGAGCTTTGCGCTTACGTCCCATGCTATCCCCTCCCCTCCCTGAGGTCGGTTGATTGGCGACGACGCTCCATCAAGTCCCTCATCTGAGGGGTGAGGCCGCCTTCGTCAGGCTTCCCGGAAATGCTGGGCAGGACGGGCTTTGACGCCTCCCGCGGCATCGACTTCGCTTGGAACTCGGCCAGCATCTCCCTGACCTTCGCCGAGTCCTCGGGGGGTGGTCCGGCAAGGCGCTGGGGGGCGTTGGCCAGCGCGACGGCGGCCTTGGCTCGCTGGTAGCGTTGCAGCGAGCGGCAAGGCGTCAGGAACGCCAGTTCCCGCAACCGTCCCGGCTTCGGCATGAACTCGCTTTCCGGGTCGGCCACGTGAGCCCGCATCGCCGCTTCGAGGCTGGCCAGGGCCACGTCCTCCAGCACATCGAAGTAATCCGACCACCAGGCCGCCCACTCGCCGTCCGAACGCTGCGGCTGGGGGTAGAGGGCGAAGCGCCGGCCGATCACGGCCTTGACGCCCTCCCGGCCCGCCTTGGCCGTGGCGGTGTGATGCAGGGCCGGAAGCCTCGCCTCAGCCTCGGCCAGCAGCGCCGGGTTCTGAGCGATCCACTCCACGCCGTCAGGGGTCCCATCGAGGAGCGCGGTCAGCTCCGGCGAAAGCGCGGGCATAGTTGGCTTCTCGGGCGGTTTGCTTTGCGTCGGTGTCAGGTCGTTCATGGGGGCGCTTCAAGGGGATGACGGTCGGCTCATCGGTCCATCGCTCGCCGTTGAGCCAGGTGGCGGCGTGCGGGATGAATTGGGCGTCCGTCCAGGCGGCTTTCGCGCGCTCCAGGCCACCCGACAGGATCAGATCCTCATCGAACGGCGGGAGTTTGCGCCACGCCTTGGCGAAGGCCTTCCGGGCGTCGGCCTTGCCGACCTTCCGGGGGTAGGCTGACCAGAACCTCTCGAACCCGGCTTCCTCGCGAGCACGCTCCTCGCGCGAAGATATACTCTCACGGGTGGGGGTGGGTGTTTGGGGGGGTTCGGGGGGGAAAGAGGGAGGGGGCGGGGTGTCGCCTTTGTCGCTGGACTCGCGCGACGTCGCGCGACTGTCGCTCCTCTTTTGCGCCATGCGGACGCGATCACGCTCGCGCTTGCGTTCGGCCACAGGGTCGCGCGGCGCGGTCATGGCCGCTTCCATATCAGCCACAGCCTGCACGATGGCGTCGTGGGGCATCCCAGCGGCCAGCATGTGCTTTACGGCTGCGGCTATCGCGCTCATGCAGTGAGCCTGCGGTGCGTTGGCTCTTCGTTCACTACCGCCTGGCTGTGGATAATGGGGACGAAGCCCAGATATTTCAGGGCTTCATCCAGTCTCGCTTCGACTCGACGCAGCGCGTGTAAGACGGTCGTGTGGTCGCGTCCGCCGAAGTAGGCGGCGATCTGCGTCGTGGTGTATTGTCCCGTCTGATACGCGATCCACATCGCCTCCTGACGAGGGTGTGAAATCGCCCACCCCCGCGAGACCCCGCGCAGGCAGGCCAGCGAGACCCCGCGCGCTTGGCCGACTTCCTTGGCGATCCGCTCGATTTCCCTTGTCGGCGGGCTGCGGCCGCTGGCGAAGACCACGGGAGGCCGCGGACGCGTCTTCAACGGGACGAACGCCGGGCGAGGGTTGTGCGGGAGATGCTTGGCAAGGGCGGCCACATCCGCCTCAGGGCGACCCAGCATCCGCGCTATGGCCGAGACGCTAGAGCCAGAAGCCAACTTGGCGGCGATGAAGGATCTCTCGTGACCATCGACCGATCCGCGACGGGCCGTAGCAAAGTCCCCGCTCCTGATCTCAAAGGCCTCACTCATGCGCGCTTCTCAGGCTTGGGCTGTGCTTTGCGCAGGCGGTCTTGAACCGCAGCAGCCGCAAGGGCGCAGTCGATGAAGGGGGCGGGCTTCGGGAAGGGCTTGAGGTTCACGGCCAAGCCCTCGGAAGCGGCTGATCCTTGCAGGCCACTGGAAAGCCCTTGTTGCGGCTTTCGTGCATGACGTCGGAGACGTGAGCGTCATGGGTCTCGGCGTCGGGGATCGACCAGTCGCGGCCCATCTGGGGCTCGTGGCGGCGGTAGACGTGGCGGGGCTCGTTGGCGGTCATCGCCGCACCACCCTCACCGTCTCAGCCTTCAGCAGCTCGGTCATGGCGTCGCCGAGGGCTTTCCGGGTTTCGTGGATCGACCGTGTGTCGCGCCGGGCTTCGGCCTGGTCAGCCGCAGCCTTGGCCTCGGCATAGGCCTTGCGAGCCCGCTTGCGGCGTGACGTCTTGAACAGCGCTCGGATCATGGCGCCCGCTCCCCTATCTCGTTAGAACCCCCGGCCTGAGAAGCGGCAGGCCGGCACCGGTAGTCAGAGGTTGCGCAGCCGGTTAGCGACGGCCGCCAGATGTTCGATCAGGAAGAGTCCGCCCGCCGCCAGCCAGTGGGCCGGGACCGCGATCACCGCGACGACTGCTATCCCCAACCAGAGACAGCCAACCGCCAACCATCGCGTCAATTCTGCGAGCTTGCTCATCATGAGCGCGCCTCTTCTCGATCAGGTATTGATCGACGTGCAGGCCAACGACCTCACCCATAACGGGTAGGATTACTGACCAGCCGCCATTCTTGTGCTTGAAAATCTTGTCTATAGTGGTTTGCGACGCCCGCCCGGCGACGACGCCTCGCGCCTCGTCCAGGGACAGGCTCCACTCCGCTGCGACCAGCTTCGCCGTACCGGTCGGCCAGCGGAACCGGCAGAGGTCCGCAAGAGCATCACGGGTCGCCTTGTCCAGCCCTAAGGTGTGGCAAGATCCCCGTTTGCTGCGTCGTACATCCATGTAGGCCACCGTCATGCTGCTTCTCGCAACTCGACGGGAGCGACCACATGGAGGGCCGGGAACAGGACGACGGACGAGAGGCGCGCGACCGGGCTTTGCGGGCAATGGTCGAGGCCGAAGACGAAGCAACGCGGGTCAGCCTTTGGCGGCTGGCCCTGCGGTACAACAGCAAGGCGAGCGACGCGCGAGGTGGGGACTTCGCGCGCGCTTTGTCGTGGTGATGGGTTGGGCCGGGTCATGCGGCCTCCAAACCGAGGCGGGCTGCGGTCGCGACGCCGACCGACCACTTGTCGAAATCGGCTTCGATCTGCGCCCAATTCGTCGGATGCTGGGCCTTGAGGTCCGGCGTCCTGGCGTTGCGGACGTAGCCGTCAGGGCCAGGGCTGAGAAAGCCGTGGAAATGGTCGGTCCAGCGAGTCGGGCTGATCTGAAGCGCCTTCATCTGGCGCCGGGTCACGGCCCCGTTGCGCTCCAGCAGGATCAGGAGCTTGATGGCCTTGATCTTCCATTCCGAGAGCTTGACCGGAGCGGCGTGGCCGCCCATCACGTCTGGAACGTAGTCGGGCAGCGTGCAGCGCTTCGCCGGGCACCACTGCGGCCACTGGTCGTATGTCAGGCTGTCACCGCGCGGCAGCGCCGGGCGGTAGTCGAAGCGGCAATCGAACCCGGTATTGTAGCGGCCTCGTTCGTCGGCGCTCACCGCGACGACAACGATCCCGAGGTGTCGGGCCAGGGCCGCCATGTGGTGCTGGATTGCATCGGCCGGCACCAAGACAGCGCGATAGTCCGGGCCGTCACCGCTGGCCCAGCGCCCCGGCAGTGCTTGTTCGAGGACTTTGGCGTTCAGCGACAGCTTCGCCTCGATGCCGATCTGTTCGCCGGTTTCGGGGTGCGCGAGCAGAAGGTCCCAGCCCGCCGTTTCGTGGTAGGCTACCCACTTCGGCGCATAGGCTGGGTCCTTCGCCCAACGTGCCGGGTCGATGCAGGTGCAGAACGCCGCCACCAGCTCGGCCTCGGTGCTGAACAGGCGCGCTTTACCCATTCCGCACCTCGCAAGGGTTGGCCCAGCGACGACGGGGTGCATCGCCGCTGGGCCGGGCGCGCTTACGCTGGGCCTGGAGAGACACCTTGCGCGCTTGGGGGTGGGGTTGGGAGGTCATGCGGCGCCCACCCGGCGCTTGCCGCGCTCCAGATGCCGCATCGAGAACCAGTGCATGAAGGTCGCGCCAGCAACGGTGCAGACCGTGTAGAAAGCGCCGACGCTGAGCATAGCCCAGCCGTCACCTTTCGCCTGGAGCAACTTGTCCACAACGAAGTACATGCTGGCGATCCAGATGCCGTTCGACGCGACGCTGGCCACGGCGTGATAGCCGATGGAGCCGCTGTTGCGCGCCCGGCTCACCCAGGTGAACGCTGCGTTCTGGGCGAACAGGATCGCGCCCCATGAGAGCCATTCCATCATGCCACGCGCCCCACACATTCGGAGCACAGGGGCTCAAACAGATCGCCCTGGAGCGGGTCGCGGGGCTTGGGGTAGCTCTCGCCCCAATCGAACCCGAACTTGCGCTTGGCGCGCGACCGCAGATCGTCCAGCCAAGCACCCCATTGAGGGTCGAAGGCCGCGGCCTCGACGCGCTCAGCTTGGCTCTGCATCGTCCCGCACATGCACTCGCCAGAGCGGCAGAGCGCCTTGGCGACGGGGTTGATCGCCACCTGCTCAGCCGCAAGAAGCTGATCGCGCTCTCCAGCGGTCCAATCGTGGCAGATGTTGAACCACAGATTGCCTTTGTCGAGCCGCGTCTCGCGCAAGTTCAGGCGACGGTTTTCGCTCTCGGAGCGCCTGGCGCCAGTGATCAGCATCACGCGCACACCGCGCTGACGCTTGCGGATCAGGCGCGAAACGGTCGCCCGGAACGGGTCGGCCTTGAGGATGCGATAGGAGTAGTTGTGAGCATCACGCCCGACGCCGAAGAACCCCTTGCGCATGACGTAGCGCTCGTAGGCGTCTCCGGCATCGGCGATGGCGAAGTCGGGGCCGCGAGCGCCGTAGTAGTCGGCGACGAAGCGGGTTGTCTGGGGGATGCCGGTCCCGGTGCGACCGTGCATGATCAGATCGACGGGCGCCTGGAGCAACTCGCAGACCTTGTCCGACCCCGCGCTATCCAAGCCGCCGCTGACCATCGAAACGATGTGCGTCGGCTGATACTCTCTGAGGACTCGGTGAAGGCGCTCCGCAGCCCGCTCCAGCGCCGCCTCTGGCAGCTTGACGGGCTCTGGCGCCCAGAACTCGCCTTGGGTCGGAGGCAGCGAGGGAACACTCGTCGCCCCCCCGGTCGCGGTGTGGTCCTGGGAACGCATATGATCCTTCATTCAAGCCCCCACCGTTTCGGGGGTGGAGATGGGCTCAAGAAGGGTGGCCAGATCGAACGCATAGGCGACTTCCGCCGCGACCTCGGGCCGGACGTTCTCAAGCAGGGCTTGGCGAAGGGCGCTGACGACGGCGAGCGCCGCGCTTTCGGGCGTGGCGACGCGGTTGCAGCGGTACTCGCTGTCGATGACGTCTGTGATCCAAGCGCCCCCCGGCATGGCTCAGGCCGCCCTCTCAAGCTTCTGGAGTAGTTCGATTTCAGCCGCCGTCAGGCTTTCCAGGGGGCCGATGCGGGCGCCGTTGAAGACCTCGTACACCTTGAGGGCGATCCCGCGCGGAACGACGGTCGCCCGCTCCAGATCGGAGAGGTAACCCTTGCTGTTGAGTCCCAGCCTCGACGCCATCTCGACGAGTGACAGGCCGTTGGCTTCGCGGATCGACTTGAGGTCCATGGCCAATAGTTCGCTTTTTCCGAACTACTTGTCAACGCCCATCGTTCGGTCCAGTGGGAACGCCTTAACCGCCTTGGTTCGGCATTATGAAACCATGGCCGACAAGCTTAAGAGTCGCGGGTTCGTGCAGGAGTGGATGAAGTCCGCTGAGCTGATCCAGGCCGACATGATCAAGAGGCTCGGCTACTCCAAGGCAAAGGCCTTCGCCGTCTGGCATGGCGATCAGCGACTCAACGAGGACATCCTCGAAGAGATCGCCGCCTTGGTAAACGCCCGCCCCTATGAGATATTGCTTCACCCGGACCAGGCGTACCGCCTGAGGCGGCTTGAGGCTGTGGTGGCGGACGCGATCCGCCCCGTAGCCGAACCAGAGCCGGTCAGCACCCCTGCCCGCCTAGACCGCAAAGTCGGCTAACACACCCCAGACGTGAACACGTGAAGCCCGGATCGGGAACGCACGAACGCGAGGTTCGGAAAATACGAACTACCTGTTGACAAGCGGGTTCGGGAAATGCGAACGTGTCCCTGTCACCACACGACAGGAAACGCAGATGGCCCGCCTGATCCGCATCGAAACCAAGTGGTCGAACAAGACCGGCGCGCGCGTCGCGCTGATCGCGGTCCTCGACAATGGCCAGCGGGTTAGCTGGGCTGGCCGGACCTTCCAAGAGGTCGAGGCTTTCTACGCGGGTCGCGCGTAATGCGGCCCCTCCCCCGCGACCGCGCCTTCTGGGCCGACAACGGATACGGCGAAATTGTCCGCGTCCGTCACTCGCCTGACCTCACCGGCTACGCCCCGCACGCCATGTTCGCCCCGCTGGATGAGGGCGACACGTACGACGGCGAACCGCTGATCGGCGCGGACGAAATCACCGATTGGGACGACGACCGCGAGGCGCTGGCCGCCCGCATCGACGCCGACCTGATCGCGGCAATGAACGCCTAGCCCCACACAGGAAACGCAGATGGCCGACGCCATTCAACAGATCGCCCGCCTCGCCCGAGCCCTTGACCGGCTGGGCCTTCGCGCTCTGACCTCCGACGAGGTTTCGCTGATCACGGCTGCGGTCGAGGCTGGCGCGAAGGTCCGGGCGGATTGCGCGCTTGAGGACTACATCGTCGGAACGCGCGGTCTGCCGGTCTACTGGAGCGCCGGCCCGAACACCGAGCACCGTGGCGAGCCTGCGTATGAGGTCCCAGCGGCCGCCCAGCGCGCCAAGGAAGCCGCGTTCATGGCCCGGTGCAGCATCGGTGACCTGAGCGCCCTGGCCGAGCGGGTGCAGGCCGCCCGTGTGTCGCAGCCTCAAGCCGAGGCGGCGTGATGATCGAGCCCACCGAGGCCGATATCGGCCGCAGCGTTGTCTACCAAGGCGGCCACCCTGACGACAGGGACGAAGGCGTCATCACGTCCTTCAACGAGCGCGTCGTGTTCGTCCGCTACCGGACGCAACACCCGAGCGCCCCCGGCCAAGCCACCAGCCGTGACGACCTTCACTGGAGCCACCCCCAATGACCGCCATCCTCTACGGCCTGACAGAAGCCACGGCCCGTCTTGTCTGTGACGAGATGAACGGTCGGGCGGAAGCGAAGGCGGCTGCGTGATGGCCTCCTTCAAACTCTACCGCATCATCTGCACGATCAACGGCAAGGCGCTGATCAGCGGCAGTGACAACCAAACGCGGTCGTCCGACTTCCGCAGACTGCGGCCCGTCCTAGGCCCTTGGTACGATCGCGGGTTTTGGTCTGACACCGGAGCCTTCTGGAAGCGTGAGCCGACTGTCCGGCGGCACCTTCAGCAGCTTTGCCACGACTGGGTCAACAAGTCCGCGCCCGCGCGCTACCCGCGCTACGAGGGTCAGCGGGACTACTGGGTTGAGCGACTGCCCGGCCCCGCCGACTGGTCGCGCCTCCAGTACCTTCGCGTAGAGCAAATCTACGTCACCAAGCACACGACCACAACGCTGGACGCGTCCGACTTCATGGGCATCCCGCGTCCCGCCGATCATATCGCGACGGAGGGGGTGTAGCTATGGACCCGTTCGAGGACTTCGACCGACGCTTCGCCGCAAGCCAACGCCGCTTCGACTTCATGTTCCGCGCCGCGTCGATCTTCATTGGCCTCTGCTGGATCGGTGCGGTTGCGTCGATCCTAGCCGCCGCCGTCCTGTTCGTCCGCATCGGCCCCGAAGGCTTGGCGAGGGAAGTCGGCCACCTGATCGGCACCGCTGAGCGCTCCTGGCGCGAGGCCTCCCAATGACCCCTCAAGATCGAGATGGAGAGGCTTGGACGGCGGGGCGGATTACGCCCAAACAGGCCGAACATTGGGTGCGTCAGGCTCGCGTCAAGTTTCGCATTATCCGCGACCGCGAGTTCCGGGCCTACATGGCGGGCCGGGCGGACTATCTTGAGGGCGACCTCCTCAACCGCTCCACTGTCGACGCTGTCCGTTCGGCCTACGCCGCAGGCTTTCGCGAAGCCCTCCGTCTCGCACGTGAGGGCCGGGCATGAGAGCCTTCATCGCCCTGGCCTTCTGGGTCGGCCTGCTTCTCGCCTTCGCCCTCATGGGACGTTGGGAGGCGGTGCAGTGAGCGCCGAGATCATCCACCTTCACCCCGACCGTCCCCGCGTGGACATCACGCCCGGCTTTGACGGCTACCGGGTCTGGCTTCTCGGCACGCTCTACGCCGAGTTCAAGACCTCCACCAACGCGGCCCGCTGCGCGTCGGCGCTCATGACCCTCGACGCGCTGGACTGCCTTCCGCAACGCCCATCCGTCCAGGAGATGCTCGCCGCGAGCGTGGACGACCTCCTGGCCGCAAAGCAACTCACTGGAGAAACGCTGTGAGCCTGAAACTGAACAAGGCGCAGACGTCCGAAGTCAAGGCCGCCATGCGCGCCGTCGAAAGCGCCACTGAGGCGGCCAAGGCTGCGACCGACACCGGCGCCCTGAAAGCCGCCCTCAACCGCCTGTGGTTCGCCGCTCAGGACGCCCACCGGGTGGCCGAGATCGTCGAGCGCGAAGCCAACGCCGCCAAGCTGGCCAGCATCGGAGAAGCCGCGTGACCTTCACCCCCGAACAGATCGCCCATCTTACCGCACCGCTGCACAAGGCGCACGTGAAAGAGCGCACGCAGGCTGGCCGCGCCCTTTCCTACATCGAGGCGTGGTGGGCCATCGCCGAGGCCAATCGGATCTTCGGATTCGACGGCTGGAACCGTGAGACGGTGGACATCACCCAACTTGGCGACGGCCGGCAGGTCAACGGCAAGTGGCGCGTCGGCTACCGGGCCAAGGTCCGCATCACGGTCGGCTCCATCGTCCGCGAAGGCTGTGGCTTCGGTTCCGGCATCGACAACGACCTGGACCAAGCCCACGAGAGCGCGCTGAAGGAAGCCGAGAGCGACGCCATGAAGCGCGCCTTCATGACCTTCGGCAACCCCTTCGGCCTGGCGCTCTACGACAAGACGCAGGCGCAGGTGACGAGCGCGAAGCCCGCGCCGCAAGTCGAGGGCGTGGTCACCGGAAAGCAGTTGCAGGACGCGCAGGCCACGGGCCGCAAAATCCCGGCTCAGGCCAAGCGCGACGGCGACCATGACCGCTACCGGTCCATGATCGACAACGCCAGCGAAGACGAGTTGGCCGAGCTGATCGCCACCTTCGACGAATGGACGGCAGAGGCCCCGGTCCAATGGCTCGACAGCCTTCGGGATCGCATGGAGCTGCGCCACGAGGAACTTCGCGGACAGCAGGCCGTGGGCGCCGACGCCGAAGACCTGGACGCGGCCTATCGCCAGACGGTGGCGGCCTAGTCATGGGTCGCCACATCCTCACCCTGACCCAGCACAACCGCGCCAAGGCGGTGGAAGGCGTGGTCAAGGCCCCGAACGGCTACGTGCTGGAGCTGCGGGAGCCGACCCGGTCGCTTGAGCAGAACAGCGCGCTCCACGGCCTGATCACGCAGATCATGCGCCAGCGCACGCACCACAACGGCCTGCGGATGGACATGCGCAAGTGGAAGGGCGTGTTCCTTCAGGCGCTCGGCGAAGAGGTGGAGTTCATCCCCACCCTGGACGGCGACGGCGTGTTCCCGCTGGGGCTGAGCACCCGCGAACTGTCCAAGGCGCGCTTCGCGGACCTGATCGAGCTGATCTTGGCCTGGTGCGCGCGTGAAGGCCTGACGGTTGAGCATTTCGATGACGGCCAGGGAGCGCGTGAGGGCCAACAACCCTCCGCGCGGGCCGCGTGAGCCTCGTCCAGTTCGACAATCGCCGCGCCGTCTCCGAGTGGGTTGCCAAGCATCCCGATCAGGAAATCCCCAAGCACGTGAAGCTGCGCATCTTCGACCGATGCGGCGGGCGCTGCGGGCTGACCGGGAAGAAGCTTCGGCCTGGCGAGTTCGACTACGACCACATCGTGCGGCTGCGGGATGGCGGTGAGCACCGCGAGCTGAACCTTCACGTCGTCTGGCGCCCGAAGCACCGCGAGAAGACGGCGGCCGAGAACAGCGATCAAGCCGACGCCGACCGCATCCGCGCGAAGCACCTGGGGCTGCACAAGCCCAAGGGCCGGAAGATCGCTCAGCACGTCAACCCTTGGGGATACCGCTGACCATGCCCCGCCGCATCCGCTGGTACCTGGAACAGCTCACCGTGAACGGGGCTCTCGCTCTTTTCGTGCTGATGCTGATTGAGGCGACGAAGCCATGACCCCCCTCTACACCGCCCACACCTATCTTGGGGTGAAGATTATCTTGTTCATCCCAGGAGATGACTAACAACCTGTGCGGCGACGTGTCTACGCACGCTGCCTCTAACCTTGGAGATTACTGATGGACATGCAAAAGCTCGTGGATACGTTGAACGCTGCGTCGATGAATACGCGCGCAGGCTATCATCTGACCTTGGGCGCGGCAATCCAGGCGCTGGAGGAGATCGCCCCAAGCACCCCCGCCACCCTCAGTGTCGTCGGCACTCCCGGCAAGGTTCGGAGCTATCGCGGATACTATTCCGACCTGGCCTTTGAACCGGAACTTGAGCCGGTATCGGTAGGTGAAGTGCTCGCCGACCTGAAGGCGGCGCTGGGCGCCACGTTTGAGGGCTACAAGGGCGGCGATTTTGTGATGGGGCCTCAGACCCCCCTGTGGGTTTCCGAGTGGGGGCTCTGCAGCGACACCGCCGTCATCGACATCCAAGTGATCGATGGCCGGGCGGTCTTCATCACCAAGCAGGTTCGTGACTGACGCCTCTCAGCCGAGCGCTTGCGAGGCCGCAACCACGCCAACTTCACCCCTGGGATGAACCCATGATCTTCGCCAAACCACTCACCCCCTACGAGGCCGAAGCCGCAGAGCGCGAGCGGGTGCGGAAACGCGCCCCTCACCTTGCCCTGGTCCCACACGAACCGACACCGCCCAAGCCTGCTGAGCCCGAAATGTTCGTCTGGCGGGACGTGGCGGACCTGTTCGGTGGGAGCGCGGAACGCGTCCCCGCAGGGCAAAACCGGGATGAACACTAAGATGTTCCGAGGCTCTAACAGGTATTGGCGACGGGCTTGCTCGATGGAGAGGGCGGCGTGACTTACCGCGTCCTCTCTCTGTTCGCAGGCATCGGAGGCTTCGACCTGGGCCTTGAGCGGACCGGCGGCTTCAAGACCGTCGCGTTCTGCGAGATCGACCCGTTCTGCCAGCGTGTGCTGGCGAAACACTGGCCAGAGGTTCCTTGCTACGATGACGTCCGAGCCCTCACCGCCGAACGGCTTGCTGCCGATGGAATTGCCGTCGATGTCATCTGCGGAGGCTTCCCCTGTCAGGACGTCAGCCTCAACGGGCGAGGCGCAGGCCTTGAAGGCGCACGTTCGGGACTCTTTTTCGAGATCGAACGACTGGTTCGCGAGCTTATCGAAGCCGGCAGCCGACCCGCTTACCTGGTTCTGGAGAACGTCTCAGCTCTCGTTGATCGAGGACTTGGAGAGGTTCTCCGGGCCCTGGCCGCGCTCGGGTACGATGTCTGGTGGGACTGTGCGCGAGCTGCCAACTTCGGAGCCCCGCAACTCCGAGATCGCTTTTGGTGTGTTGCCTACCCCGCGGGCAGCGAAGCGGGGCAACAGGTCGCCAGAAACTGCCATGGCCTCTTTGAGGCGGCGAGGGCGGACCAAGCATCACAGGCTGGAAGAGGCGCTGGTGTGCTCGGAGGGCAAAACTGGCATCCCCAACCCGCTGTACGTCGAGTGGTTGATGGGGTTTCCGCCAACGTGGACCGAGTTGCCGCCCTCGGAAACGCCGTAGTCCCCCAGATCCCCGAGCTGATCGGCCGCGCGATCCTCGCATCATGACAGAAGAAGCGAAGACCCTGGACGCGTTGGCGAGGGAAGAGGGAGCCCTGACCA
Organism: uncultured Flavipsychrobacter sp.; assembly: GCA_964652995.1. GTDB lineage: Bacteria > Bacteroidota > Bacteroidia > Chitinophagales > Chitinophagaceae > Nemorincola. Next base: position 24,102 of record CAZZCR010000044.1, read on the forward strand.
TGGATGACGTGATTGAGCGGGTGAAGGCGCTATTGGAGCCGCTGGCTCGCGAGCCTTTCACCTTCGCGGACAAGTCGTTGGTTCTGAACGTGACCGTGTGTGGCTTCGGGGAAGAACTAGGGGAAATCACCGCCGCCGACCTCACCGCCATCCTCGCCCACGTCGAGGAACTCACCAGGGAGCGGGAGGAAGCGGCCGCGCAACTGGACCGATACGACGTCGGGACCGTCGATGATGCCGGTGCGGTCTGCACGCTCGCTGGTCGGGTGTCGATGCTCTACGCCGACATGACGACGGCCGTACAGATGGCCCCTAAGAAGGCCCGCTGCCTGCGCGAGTGGGACAACGTCAACGATCCCCCTTGCCACCCGTCCGACGACGACTGGAAACCGTGTCCGCTCTGCGACCACGACACCGTCGAAGCCCGCGCCACCAAAGCCGAGTCCGAACGGGACGCCGCGCTAGACACCGCTCGCGAGGGATCGGAGAGCGATGAGAACTACTGCCATCTGGGGCACGATTGCGAGTGCTCCCCCGACGAAATCCCCTGCAAGTACCTGTCGGGCAAGAAGGATGGGTAAGCGGCTAACAAAGCAACAGCGGGCGATGCTGCGGTCTATGCCGGACTGGATTGGGGCCGGGCTTCCATTCGCGGATATAGGCGGCTCTCGCTCTGTGCTCAACTGCCTTCGGAAAAATGGCTTCGTCTGCTGCGAGCGGCCGAATGAAGAGTGGCCCTTTGTCTACGCTATCACCGACGCCGGCCGCGCGGCCCTTTTCCAGGGATCGGACAAGCATGGGGGTGGGGAGTGAAGCTGACCGCCACTCAGATCGTTGCCGTCCAGCTTGCCGCGCAAGACCCCGAGTGGGAACTGCATCGGTGGCGCGGCGGCTTCTGGACCTTCGCCGGCTGCCCCATCAAGCACCACAGTTGGCCGGGCGGCGAGCCTGTTCCGACAGACTACGTCGGTGTGGCGACGCTTCAGGCGATGGAGCGCAAGGGCGCCGCGGAGATCAGCCGTCGCGATACCTTCGGCCCATCGAGCTACCGCATCACCCCCGCCGGCCGAGCCGCTCTAACCAAGGAAGGATAAGGGATGGAAGAACAAGAACATAGCTCGTCCCAGGGCAGGACGTCCCGTGGAAGCATTGGTGCGGGCGGGGAGGCTGTGCCGTCTACGGCGCACGGTACTGCACCGTACCGCACCGCGTGGCTGATTGAGTGGCCCGCGAGCCGTCAGATGCCTGTCAGGTACTGGCATCCGACAGAAGGGCACGTCCTCGATCCGAACGATGCCGTGCGGTTCTGCCGCCGCGAGGATGCCGAGGCGATGTGCAAGCGCGACCACCTGTTCGGTGGCGCCCGGCCCGTCGAGCACATGTGGCTGACTGCCTCGCACCCCGCCAGCAACAGCGGCTCCGCTGAACGTTCGGCCATCCCCCGGGAAGACCACAATGACTGACCTTCTCCAAGTCATCATCTCAAAGGGTGAGGCGGTGTAGGATGGGGGCGCGGGCGACCGTCAGAACCGGCGATCTGAACCGCTATCTCGAAGCGGCGAAGAAGCACGGCTATGCGGTCGAAATCCGCGACGGCGTGGTGCGCCTCTTGCCGTTTGCTCCAGGCGAGGTCCCTACTCCGGCGGCTGACGAAGCCGACTCGGATTGGGACAAGCGCCTGGGGATCAGATGACCCGTGTCCGCATGAAGTATCTCAAGGTCTACCAGGACAGGCAAGGCAGGCAGCGGGTCTACTTCCGCAAGCCCGGCTCCCCCGTTATCGCGTTGCCGGCCGACATGGAGAGCAAGGCTTTCCGGGTGGCCTACGATGCGGCCATGGACGCCGCGCCGCGCGAGATCGGAGCCAGCCGCACCAAGGAAGGTTCGTTCTCGGCTTTGATCGCAGCTTACTACAAATCGAAGTCCTACAAGAAGCTTTCCGAGAGCGCGCGGCGGTCCTATCGCCAAGTGCTGGAGCGGTTCCGGGCCGAGTACGGCGACATGAGCGTGCGCGCCCTGCGACGGGAGCACGTCGTCACGATCCTCGACAAGCTGGACGGCAAGCCCGGCGTGCAGGAGACGCTTCGCAAGCGCCTCAGCACCCTCCTGAACTTCGGAGCCGACCGAGGCTGGGGCAAGAACCCCATGACCGGGATGCGGCGCGAGAAGCAGGCCACGGACGGCTTCCGGGCCTGGACCGAGGGCGACATTGCCGCGTTCGAGGCCACGTGGGCGTCAGGGACGCGCGAGCGGCTTGCGCTGGCCCTCCTGCTCTACACCGGACAGCGAAGATCCGATGTGGTCGGCATGGGCCGACAGCACGTCAAGGACGGCCGCATCCGGGTTGTCCAGCAGAAGACCGGCAAGGAGCTGTGGATCAAGCTGCACAGCCGGTTGAAGGCCGAACTCGACGCGGTTCCGAAGAACCAGCTCACCTTCCTGCAAACGCAGTACGGCCAGCCCTTCACCGCCAACGGCTTCGGCAACTGGTTCGGGGAGCGGGCGGACGCCGCCAACCTGCCGGACGGGTCCAACTCGCACGGCCTGCGGAAGGCGGCGGCGCGACGCCTGGCAGAGGCCGGCTGCACCCCGCACCAGATCATGGCCATCACGGGCCACTCGAATCTCTCAGAGGTCACGCTCTACACCGCGTCGGCGGACCAAGAGCGGCTGGCGGATGAGGCGATGGAGAAGGTTGAGGGAACAAAAGTGACTAACGGCGCGAGTACCGATAGTCAAAAACGCCAGAATGTGTAAGGATATCAACAGTAGTTTTCGCGGCTGGCAGTCCCTAGGGGAATGGCCCAGCCAAACGATTACAGCGGCCTAGTCTGTCTAACCGGCTCCATAACGCCGGAAATCGCCCAAGGAGGGCTTTCACAAGTGTCTAACGCACGCGCGTTCTTCGAGGGTGAAACGGATTTTGGCTCCGAGGACGAGCTGGACGCAGAATGTCGCCTCCTGGGAACCATGCTGAAGGGCCAAGACCCGCACTCTCATATCGAAGAGCCGCTGCCGCCCATTGCTTTCTGCACGCCTTTCCACGCCGCCGCCTACTACGCGGTACTTTGCCTGAGATCCTGCGGACGCGCCGCGTCGCCTGACGACGTGTGGAGCATCGTGCGAATTCATAAGGATGCAGACACGTTCGGCGTGCAGCAGCTTAGGGAGTTGAGCGACCAGGCAGCGTCCGCTGCCACCTTCTATGAAGACAAGTCGATGCTCCTCATGCGCGCAGCATCAAGGTGCATGGATATCGCCGTCCAGCACGGCGCCCGCGGAGCGCTGCACTAATGACACCGTTCGCCATGCGCGTTGCGCGCGGCCTGACCGCAGACAAGCAATTGGCCACCTTGGCCATGCAAGTCTTGGGCGCGACCTGCTTTGACATCACCCCCGTCGTTGAGCTTGTCGTCGACGCAGCAACAGAGTTGCAGAAGTCGCACGTGATGGTCGCCGGGGACCCCCGCATTGATCACGGCGGGCTGCTTTTCTTGCCGGACAAAACTGTCTGGATCGAATGGCGCTGGAAGGCCGGAAGGGCCGGAATACTGCTTGAGCAGGTTGAGGACCAAATCGGCTATATCGCCTTCAACCCAGAGGGTCGCCCTCTCATGGGGTTCCTTGAGCTTTTCGAGGATGGGACGTTCGTACCGAGGCACGACCTTCGGCAGTCTGGCGCGTTCACTGACGCGGAAAGTTCAGCGGGCTTAGCTGGCACCGTCGCCGCTGCAGCCCTGATGCTTGTCAACGCGCCACGCGGCACGCGTCGCGAGACGTCTCCGCCGCACAAGGGCTTTCGCCGGGAAATGAGCAAGAACCACGCGGGCGCAGAACTCAAGCCTTACCATGTCATCCGGCTGGACCGGAAAGCTGGACACGTCGGTGACGGCCAGGGGGTTGGTTCGCCAAAGGCGTTCCACTTCTGCCGTGCCCACGTTCGCCGATTGGCGCAGGGCGGTTTCACCAAGGTCCGAGCGCATTGGCGAGGCAATCCCGCGCTGGGAATTTGTCGGGCCGACTACGAAGTCGCCGCCTAGCCGAGGAGCGAGGCCGCGATGCGGTTGCGTGTGTTCCGGGATGAACAAGAACAGCCCCCTAACCCCCACCTGAAGGAGAAGGGAATGACCGAGGTCTGGCAGAAGCACGAGGCCGGCCCCCTGGGGCGGCGGATCGCCAGCGATCTTCCGATTGAGGCCCGGCTTCGCGGCGAAGGGTTCTTCCGCAACTACGCGGGTAACTTCGACAACTGGAAATGGCGGGAGACGGGACCCGGAACCGTCGAGGCGTACCGTGTTCTGTCAAGGGATGAGGCGCAGGCGCTACGCCGCGCCATGCTGGCCGCAGCACCGCCAGCCGAAGGCCCCGTGAGCGGGGTTATTGGCAACCGCCCCAACTACCCCGCCCTGCGCGAGTTCCTCGACGGCCCCTGCCCCATCTGCAGGGGCGTTCACGGATGCAGCCACACCGTGGCCGAACGCCTCGACGCGGGGCGATCTGTGCTGCGATTTGGCGGCTCCGCGGTGTCCCAATGAGGCGCATCCAGATCATGGCAGGCCCCCTTACCGTAGCGGTGGGCCTGTTCTTCCAGTTTGACTTCAACCGCGACCCGATGGCCATCGCCATTGGCCCACTGGCGATCATGTGGACGCCGCTCCTTCAGGATTGGGGGGTCGAGGTGTGGTGACCCAACCGAAGGGCGGCCCGCAACCCCCGTTTCAGCCGATCCGGGATGACCAGAAACGACCTAGCCAAGGCAGAGGGACAGCAATGACCACCCCCACCCCGCCCCACATCGTGGAGGAAGTGAAATGAAGGAAGGTGTTCATCCCGGAGTTGCCCGTCCTGCGGCCCAAGAGCCGCACACTGACGGTGAGGGGTCTGGTCCTAAGGACATCAACCTAACCGGCCTGTCTCGGGATGCGCTGCTTCTCATCGCCGAAAAGGCCTGCTGGCGGCTTGTTTGCACAGCCAACGCGCTCACCCGCGACGAAGGCGACGACGAGGCGACCGAGGAGGAGTTTGGCCTGGACGTCGGCGAGGTCATTCAGATGTCCCACGAGAACCTGATCCTCAGCGCCCGCGCCACAATCGATGACGTCTTGGAGATCGTTTCCAAGGATCGAGCCGGTGGCTAGTTTCGCGGGCCGACGCCAACCCTACACGCAGATCGGCATCCGCCGAGTTCCGTGCCGCCGCTGCGGCGCGCCGTCCTTCCACCAGTGGCAGGTTTGCGCGAACGGAAACCGCTGGCTTGGCGTGTGTGAGCCCTGCGATCTTGAGTTGAACCGCCTTGCGCTGGAGTTCATGCGCGTCCCGAACGCTGAAGCGCTTCTTGCGGCCTACGCCGATGCCGAGCGCAGCGAGGTCACCGAGACAGGTGGCGAGGTTCGCCCCGGGATGAACCCATGACCCCCGATCTCCGCACCCGCATCCGGTCCTTACCAGGATATGCGATGAAGTCGGATAGAGAGATCGACGGGCTGGTCAGGGCTGTGCTGGAGGGGGTGCGGGAGCCGACTGAGGGGATGGTGGAGGCTGGGTGGAATGCGCGGGGCGAGGTCGACACTCGCTTCACCGCCATGATCGACGCCCTCTTGGGGGAGGGGTAGACCCTCACCGACACCCGCTAACAGAAGCCTCCAGTTGACCTTCCCTCGCGATCCTGAGGGCGCGTCCGGCTCTGTAGAGCTTGGCGAGTTCGAAGATGTTTGGGGCGCCTGCGATAGCTGCGTCAGTGTCGGGGTAGTCGGGACGCGGGCCAGGATCGGCGGCGCACTTGACGGGAACCGGGATTTCCACGCGGACGGTGCGGATTTCAGGTTCGCGCGGGGTCTGACAGCCTGAAAGGACGAAGGCCGCCGCGCAACCGAGAAACCCCAGTCCAACGCGACAGCCCCGACACAGCCTGCTCAGGCGAGTTGAAGCTACCATCACGACCCCTCGCCCCTCAACACCGAAACGGCATCAACGCAAAGTTCTCCGCGCGACTGCATCGCCAGAACCCGGTCGGCCTCTCGCCTCGCGCTCTCAGCCACAGCGCGCGCCGCCCTCTCAGACTTACGGCTTTCGGCTACCCTCGCCTCGCCTTCACGCCGGATCGCCTCCACGGCCCGATTTTGAGCGTCTATCGAGGCCACCAGGGCGACACGGTTGCTCTGACAGGTTCTGAGGTCGGCTTTCACGGCCACCAGGGCGGCTTTCGCCTCTTTCAGATCCCCCCGAACTCCATGGAGCTGAAACGTCTGCCAGGCCATCCCCGCTGCGAACACAAGGGCTGCTGCTGAGGCTCCTATGGCCGTGATGCGGTCGGTTAGGCCGAACATGGATCAGGCGCCAAGGCAGATTTGGCCGCGCGGGCTGTCGAGCCCACAACGCTTGCAGCGGAGCGTGTGCAGCTCACCGTTGCCGGCCTTGATCTCGCGGGGGCAGTCGGGCTCTCCCGCACGCCAGAAGTCATGCTTAAGCGGCCCGCCGACGCCGACCAGGGCCTTGCTCAGCAGCGCGATCGCTTCCGCCTTCGGAACCTCATAGGAGGCCGTCACCGGCGCCTCGCCTTCGCTTCGCACAAGAAAGCGCACTCGCTCCCCGTCATCCGCTTCGGTGATGTTGACGTAGCCGACATAGCCCTTATCGGGCGTCGATCCGGTGTAAGCAAATTGGGTCTTCTCCGTCATCCCAGCCCCTCCAGGCAGAGCCGCCGTTCATCCCGGCGTCGGTTGACCAGCCCTTGAACCTCGCGCCCGCCCGCCTTCGTCCACATCAGCAGCGCGTCGCAGGCCCCGCGAAGATCGCCGGCCAGCGCGCGGCGCGACATCGACGAACCACAGAAGGCGGCGGGGCCGATGTTGTAGGCGGTCGAGATGAAGGCCGCCCGCGTCTCAACCGGCATTTCCCGAGGCAGGCAGGGGGCAATGGCCGTCCCGTACTCGACAAGCTCCTGAGCGGCCTTGCTCTCGCACTGCGCATCGGTGAAGGTCTGGCCGGGCCTTACGCCGCGCGTGGTCCCCGCGCACGCCGTCCAGACGCCCACAACGTCGGCGTAGGCCTTGTTCTCCCACCCTTCCCATTGCAGGACGAACGGGGCTGCGGTTCCGCAGGCGGCGAACAGCGCGGCGATGCTGATGGCGGCGGCGCGGGCCTTGCTCATAACTGCACCGTCTTCATGAAGTCATGGAACGCGGGCGCCAGGGCCACGGCCAGCCGGTACAGAAACACCGCCAGACCCAGGCACGCCCCGATGGTCCCCGCCATCTTCAGGTGCTCTTTCCAGCCCATGTTCGCCTTCACGGCGGGCGGGCGGTCGGGGCTGAACAGGTCGATCAGCGCACCGACCTTGCCCTTGATCTCGGCCACGTCACGCGCCAGCGCCTCGCGCTTTTCATCCGCCTTCTGCTGTCCGTCATGGACGCAGTTATGAATGGCGTTGATGCCCTTCGCGACTTCAGCGCGAAACCGCGCATCTGACAGGCCCTTGGGGTCAAGTTCGTTGAACTCCACGGCCTTAGTTCCCGTCGCCAGTGCCGGCATATCGTCCCCGCTCCATGGTCTCCCCCCTGCTACGCGTTTGACTCAGTCAGGCCCGTCGTGGCCAAGGTTCCAGGCTGGGCTCAGCCGGCCCTTCGCCCCTGCGAGGGGCCGGGCTCCGGTCGGTGTGTCCGCACCGGCCGGGGCCGCTATCAGTTCGAAGGCGCGTCGCCTCACCGTGTCGAAGTCCGCGCCGGGCAGTTCCCGCGAGGCCTGACGCAGTTCCGGCACGTACATGCGGACCAGCGGGCGCCAGCCTCGGGGGGTGAGGATCACGCCCACGCTGGCGAGCCGGTGAAGGTCATGGTAGGTTCCGCGCTATGGAAATCACCGTTGGCATCGTGGTCGCCGCCTTCGCCGTGTGGTGCCTCTTCATCTTCGCCAGAGGCTTCTTCGGCGAGATGCTGAAGACCCTTCGCCCGCCGAAGATCATGCTCACCACGACGGACGCCCAAGGCCGTGTGCTTGAGCGCCGTCAGGTGCCGCCTGCGCTGGTTCGCAAGTCCATCGTGAAGCTCAAGTACCTGGACGTCGCCGACCCCGCCGTTTGCGATCAGCTTCGGCGCGACGCCGACAGTTAGGCCGCCACGCTCTCCATCATCGCCCGGTCCGACGCCCACCACGGCTGCGAGGTCGAGGCGAGGTTCAGGCCGCCCGCCACGTTGCCAGCCGGGCCTTCGATCCACAGGCACGGGTCGTTCCCGTCCAGTTGCCCCGGCCCGTCAGAGCCGCGCGTCGTGCCGAGCAGGCTTTCGCCGGTTGACGGGTCGCGCACCGCGTCACGCAGGCCGCCCGACGTGGCCGTGAAGTCCACGTAGGCGTTCGGGTAGATGGCCAGCGCCACCAGCTCCAGGTTGTTGCACGGCCGCACCGGCGCGAAGCTGGTCCCCGACGTCCCGCCGCCCGCGCCGAACAGCACGTGCTGGAGGCTGGAGGCGACGTGGAACAGGGCGCACTCCTGGCCCGTCCCCGCCGAGAAGCTGGACGCGCCCGTCGTCTGCGCCGTGCTGGCGTTCATGGCCTGCACGTAGCCGGTCGCCCAATCAATCGAGCAGAAGAACCAGCAGATACCGCCGATGCCGTTGGCTTCCTTGAGCCCCTGCGCCGTGGGCGTGTCGAGATTGTAAATCGTCGTCCCGGCCGCGTTCTTGAAGATCACGCCCAGGTTCTGATTGGCGGACGCCTTGGTGGCGATGTCGGCCTTGTTGTTGCCGAACCACACGAGCTGGCGCGAGATCGAGCCCTCGGCATCCCAGCCGGACAGCACCTTGACGCCGATCACGACGGTCAGCGCGGTGACGTTCTGCACCCCGTCGCACGTGCCTTCGAGGCACAGCATCTGGCCGTTCAGGTCGGTGCGATACTCCCCGGTCGGCGTGAGGTCTTGCAGGAACACCTGCACGACCGCATCCATGTACACGCCGCCCTTGGTCGCCCGGATCGTCAGGTTGTAGTAGCCGTCGCCGAGGAAGGTCGCCGACGCGCGCCGCAGCTTGATCGCACCCGACTCCACCGCCACCGAGAAGTTGGCGTTGCCGACCACCTCGAACTCCGCATCGGTGAGCGAGCCGCTGATCGTCGGGTCATGGTAGATGGTGCAGACGAGGCCGTCGTCCGTCTGGTTCGTGCTCTCGGTCGAGCGGCGCCGCTGGTACGGGATGTACGGAAAGGCGTTCTCGCGGCAGTAGGCCCAGCGCGAATAGTCCTTCTCGGCCAGCACGCGGTTGCCGGCGAGGTTCGGGTGGGCGGTGTCTTCGTCCAGCGACGGCGGGATCTGGTCGAGAAGCTGCGCCGCGTCGTCGCCGCTGTCGCCGGTGTCGTGCGTGCGGAACATCAGCGCCCCGTCGCTCACCTGTCCCGGATAGGCGGCGTCGAGCAGGTAGGTGATCTCGCGAAGCCGCGTCCAGTCGAGGTGCGCCGAGGCCGTGGCGCCGTCGTTGTGCTTCGGGATGTGCAGGAAGTTCGTGTGGCCGAGCAGGACCGCGATGTCGGCCGCGTTCGTGATGATCCCCGGAACCGGGTTGTTCACGGCCTCGTAGTTGCCGCCGAGCTGGATGTAGGTGTTGGCTGCCAGTTCCCGCGCCGAGCCGCCCGACACCGCCGTTTCCACCTGCGTTGACGTCGTACCGCCCGCCCCGCCGTTGACGATCACCGGATCGCCGGACGCGGGCGTCGAGCCGGTCGCGTCGTAGTAGTCGGCGCCGGTCGAGTCCTCGTTGGCCATCACGTACAGCGGCGAACGCGTGGTCGCGTTCAGGCCGTTCATCGTGGACGAACCCCAGCCGCAATAGTCCTGCGCGACCGCGAACGAGATCGGCCAGGCGGTGTTTGAGACGCCCCCCACGCCGCGCGGCTGGGTCAGGGCAAGGGAGAGGCTGATCTGCATGGCGGCTCCTACGGGCTCACCCCGCAGGAGTGGCCGTCAGGTCAGGGCGTGTGATAGGATGGCGGGATGCATCCAGAGACGCTTACCGCGGTGCCCACGCCGTTCGGCGACGTGGTGTTTCGCGGCGATCTCACCGGACGTCCGGTTGTCTTGATCATCGGCGGCGCGTTCGAAGGTGAGCGCGCTTATTCTCGTGTTCAGTCCTACCTGCCCGGCGCGGATGCGCTCGTTGCGCACCTTCCGGGAAACCACTGCCCGCCCCTGTCGGACTGGAGCGTCACGACTTGGGCAAAGGCATACGATGCGGCGTTGGACCGTCACTGCGGCCCGCCTGCGGTTGTTGTCGGCGTCTCTACCGGTGCGCTGGTCGCGCTCTCCATGAAGGCGGCCGGGCTTGTGCTGGCAGAGCCACCTTTGCGCCCTCACCTCGCGTGGCCGCTGCACCTCTTCAAGGCGCAAGGCCCGCCGGATCGCTGGCCCTTCGTCTCAAGCGTGTTCGGCGTCTATCCAGATCGGATCGAAAGCCGGGACTACTCCCCCTTGCTGGCCAAGGTCGGCGTTCCGACAATCGCCTTGGCGGGCGGCGATGCGCTCGGCGAGGTCCGGCATTTCGAACAGATGCCGTCGCTGGTCGATCCCCTCAGTCTTGCAGACCTGGCGGCGCATCCGATGGTCGATCTTCGCGTCCAGCCGGGCGTCGGTCACAACATCCACTACAAGGCGGGACGGGCGTTCGTGGACGCCATCAATGAGATGACTACTCGCGCTAGCCCCGGTTCCTGAGCCGCCACTTGCAGGTGATAGTCCCCGCAGTCACGGCGATCTTGACGTGCGTGACGCGCCCGCCAGCGCTGACGGCGCCCCACGTGCGATAGCCGATATCGGCGATGGAAGTCTGGCCGATCATGGTCGTGTCGCCAGTTCCCGACGCGGGCGTGTCGAGGTCGAACGCCAGCGTTTGCATCTTACCGGCCGTGGTCGATAGGTTGCCAACGGTTCCGTACCACCAACCCACTCCAGGGTTAGACCCGGCCGACGCGTCGAACGCCACGGAATAGGAGTCGTAGTTGGCGCCGGCCACGTAGGTGCTGCCACTGTCAATGCTGACCGTGATGCGCAGAGCGGCGGCGTTCGTGGCCGCAATCTCGTAAAGCTCGATGGTGTAGCTCTGGAAGCCGCCCGTCAGCGGAATGACCAGTTCGGCCGCCGACGCCATAGTGCCGCTGGTCACGATGGCCGGGATCAGCTCCCCGCCCACGGTCAGGTCGCCGTCGATGTCAACGTTACCGGTGAAGCTGGTTTCGGCACTGTTGAGGGTGAGCGTGTCGAGTTGGGTTCCGGCCCAGCCTTCAAGGGTCAGGTCCCCGCCAGTGTTGGTCGGCGAGGGACTGCCGGCCCGAATGAACACCTCGCCGCCGGACCCCGTGATGAAGATGCGGGCGTTGCTGGTCAGCGTGCGGAGAATATCCGCGCTGTCCGACGACGGGGGCGCGTAGTCATCGACGCTGGACAACACAGCGTCGGCGCTGGAGAGGATCGCGATATCGTACGACCCTTCCGCGATATACACCGCGCACTCGTTGCCGCCGTTCGCGAGCATCCCGTCTGCGTCCGCAACCACGGGGTTCGTGATTCCGGTCGAAAGGCCAGCGTCGGAGAAGAGGTTGGCCGGCGTCGTCGTGCCCGCCGTGTAAACGCGCAGCTTCGCGCCAGACAGCGCATTGCCGCTGCTGTCCGTCAGCTTCACGCCGAAGGGCCAAATGAGCGCCATGTGGATTTCCCATGAAGTTGGGGCGGCCCGTTAGAGCCGCCCCGGTTCGCCTTGCGCTGACCCGCCTAGCCAAGCCGCGCCTCGGCACGCCACGACTAGCCTTGCCCCGCCTGCCTTGCCGCGAGATGCCTCGCCTAGCCTTGCCTCAGTTAGCCGTGCCTTGCCGGCCCTGCCTCGACAGACCAAGACGCGCCACGCCTCGCCTAGCCGTGCCTGCCCTGCTTAGGCCCCTTGAATGGCGGGCCGAGTTTCGTCGATGGCCGCGAAGATGCGGGCCAACTCCGTCAGCTCTGCATGACGCGAGCGCCATGCCTCCAGTTGAGCGAATGCCTCGGCGACAACTTGCCTCCGAAGATCCGCACTGCTCATGGCGACGAACGTGGGCACGTAACCCCGTTCACCGCCGGTTTCGACATTGACGAACGCCCGAACAGGCTTCGCCTCCAGGTTGGACCGCGACACGTCGATGGTCAGCGACCGCACCAGTTCGCGCGCCTGATCCTCCCGGTAGGCTTCCGCCGCAATAGCGTCTTCCCACGTGAAGTGAGCGTGCATCGGCGAGGTTTCGTCCTTGGCCGCCTCCACGATGTGGCCCGGCTCCAGCACTCCGTTGTGACGCTTCGTCAGGCGCTCGATGGCCGTTCCGACCGCCTGAGCGTCGAGATTCACGCGCGCTCCGGAGCGCCAGCCGTAGATGACCCGCGGCATCACAGCGCCTCCAGCTCGCCAGCGGTCGCGACGCGGAACCGGCCGTAACTGCCGTCCCGTTCGGGCCGCCACTCACCCACACCCACTGCGAAGCCAGCGAGATTGAACAGGTTCACCACCTGCTCCGCGCTGATCACCGCCGTGTTGATCTGGACCCGAAGCCGCACGCCCCATGGATCGAACTGGCCCCGGTAACGCAAATCGGCGACGCCCATTCCGACGCGGGTGACGTCCTCCCGCATGGCGGGCGGCGGGCCGATGATCTCGGCCATTTCGCCGACCACGTGGAAGGCCTGTCGCGCCGCAACCTTGGTGATGGCGCCGGTAGACGTGCAGGCGGTCACGGCGGACGACTTGAAGGCGACGGCTGGGAAACCGAACTTGCCCGCTTCGACGTCCTCACTTGGCTCCGAGAGCCAGTAAAGCGAGCCCCTGAACTCGGCCTCGGGGTCCTTTGCCTCCCTCCCCTTCGCGGCCTTCTTCTGTTGCTTGTCGGCCATCGCGCGAAGCGCCTTTTCGCTCCAGGCGTGAACGATAAGCGGCGACGTCCCGATCAGCGGTATTTCGACGGTTTCCAGCGCCAGCGGCGGAAGCGCGATGGCGGTGGAGGTGCCCGAACCGCGCAAGGCGGTCACTGCGCCACCTCCAGTTCTTGAAGGCGGCGGATCGCGTTGAACATTCCCCGCGTGATCTGGACCGTCACCAGTTCCGCGTCGGATTCCCGCATCCGCTGCACGCGATCCGCCCACAGGTCGTGGACGTTGGCTGGGATGGCCGTCAGCGTCGAAAGCGACGGTGAGCGGTATGCGTACTTCCTGGCGGTCGGGAACCGCAGAATTGTGGTAGAGGCCTGAACAGCCTGCATCTCGATCTCCTCAACGGATCGGTTCGGGTTAGGGCCTTGGCGAGGGGTTGTGACCCTTGCCTCGGCCCGACTTTTCTGACATCAGTTAATTGTGACGTCAATACCTGATGACAGAAAATCGAGAGGGCGACCGCGCGTCGGCTCTGTTCACGTCGGCGTCCGAGTGCCCCCCGACCTTCTTCAGTCTATTGACCGGTGGGCCGCCTCGCGGAAACTCACTCGCCCTGAAGCGCTGCGCCAGCTAGCCGCCATGGCGCTTTTGAGGCGAGACGATGAATGAGTTTCTTTGGGCCGTTTTTGGCGGCCTTGGCCTGTGGCTGCTCTACCGAATTTTCCAACTGGTGAAGGCTATTCACTTCATGATCCTTGAGAATTTCAACGACCGGGATGACGATTGATCTTCTGGTGGGCCGTATCGACCGGGGGCTTCTGCCTCGCCGCGTGGCAGGCGGTTCAGAGCGCCGAAGTTGTCGCCTACGTCTTCTGTGCTTCGCTGGTCGTGCCTATCGAGCAGTTCTTTGCTCTTCTCGGAACAGGTTCGCAGCCGTCGAACCCGCCACAACCGGACGGACGTTCGGAACGGCCAACGGAGCCCTAGGCGCCCTGGCCGCCTTCTCGCCGCCGGCCGCGATCAGCTCGATAAGCCGCTGAACCTTCCGCGCCGTCATGGCGTCCGCCTGCATCTTGGCGACGATCCCGGTCACGCCAGGAACAGCCAGGAGCGGGTTCGCCGCCGCGCCGCCGATGTTCAGAGCCGTCATGAGGCCGTTTCCGCCCGGCGAAAGCTTGCCGATCAGGCGTAGGAAGTTCTGGCCCTTGCCGCCCAAGACGATCTCTTCGAGAGCCGCCGCTTCGTCCGGCGTCCACGTGCCATCGTCCAGCACGCGGCGAAGGTTCTGGCGCGTGGCGTTGTCCACGTTACCACCGGAACCGGTCGAGCCGGCGCGAAGGCGGGCGCTTTCGACCGCTTCCTCGACACTCTCCACCTTGCGCAAGCGGGTGTTGAGATCGCGAGCGGTCTTCACCGCCTGAGAGCCTTTCGCGGCGTCCCCGGCCATCACCTGGCCTTCGCCGGCCGCGCCGATGAACTCGTCAAGGTTCTTGATCATCTTCCGGCCGAAGAACGCTTCTGCGGGATCGTTGGAAGACGCGACGTCGCGGCGGATGACCTGGCGAAGCTGGTCAAGTTCGGTGAGCGTCGGGCTCTTGCCCTTCATGGCCTTGATGTCGCGAAGCATCGACGCCGCCTTCGGGTGACGGCTGGCGCTGAGATTGGCCGCGGCCATTTCGTCGGCCATGCCGCGGACAAGGTCATCCACGGCGCTCGGGGTGTATTTGACGCCCGCGTTCTCGACGGCGCGATAGGCAGCATCCTTGGCCGGGCGCAGATCGGCGGCCTTGATTGCAGGCTTCGGGGCCGCCTTCGGAGCCGTGGCGATACGGGCGGCAGGCCGAGGGCCGGGGCGAGCGCCCATCAAGGCGAGGTTGACGTCGCCCGCGACGGTCGCTTCCGCCTCTTCGCCATAGATGCGCTTCGGCAGCTCCTTGGGGATTTGGAAGGGGTTGGCGGCGCGCTCGTACACCGGCAGGCCTGCGCCGATGGCCGCGCGGGCGGCGGGACGGCTCAGCACGGCGTCGGTCGCGCCCTGTACCGGCGAGGCCGCGAGGGAGAAGACGTTGGCGGCCAGGCGCGGGCCGGGGCCAAGGTCCAGCATATCGCGCGCGGAGGGTTGCTCCTCGCCGCGCGCCTGCCGTCCGGCGCGCTGGTAGTCGGCCGTCGTGTCCGCCTTCAGCTTGTCCCACGCCGACTTGATCGGGCGCACGAAGTCGCGCGCCATCGACGGCTTGCGCGCCTGCTGAGCGTAATCCTTCATCACGCGGTCGATCACCTCTTCCGAGGTGCCGGGCGGAAATTCGTGGATCTTCCCGTCGGCCGATCGCGCGCGGATCATCGGATGCGGTTCCCGTTCGCGTCGTAGCGGATTACGCCCGACGAACCGCCCTTGGCCTTCGGCTTGGCAGGCTTGTAGCCCGCGCCGCGCTGATTGCGGTAGACGTTCCCGTCGCCCGCGCGGAAGTAGGCGCTCTGTGGGATTTCCTCCCGGTTGCCCTCAGTGAGCGTGAACGGGTTCGCCTGCGTCAGGCCCGGCGTGTGGCGCCCGTAGGACTCCTCCAGCTTATTCAGGCCATAGCGCATGTCCGTGCCGGGCTGGCCGATGTCGAAGGACATGTTTCGCCCCTCGAAGCGGCGGCCTTCCGCGTCAGACTGATTGCCGACGCCGGCGCCGGTCGGCGAGTTCTGGCGCAGCTCCAGCGTCCCCGAGATGAACTCATTGGCCTGGAGCGGCGCGAGGTCAGCCGCCAGCGAGCGCGCGGGGCTTCCGGGCAGGTTCTCCGTCATGCCGCCGACCAAGCCGGTTGACCACGCGTTGACCTTGCCCTTCGCGCGCTGGATGCGATCCATGAGGGCGCGCTTGTCGTCGAACTGCGTCTGGCTTTGGCCTCGGGACTTCAGATAGTCCTCGGCCGTCACGAAGCCTTTGCCGTTCCACACGGCCTTCGTGCCATCGGGAAACTCGTACTCAGCGCCCCGAACGTAGGACTGCGCAGCGGTAGGCATGTGCTGCTCTCCTCAGAACTTACGGCCAGTGGGGCGCGGGCCGACGGCGGCCGGTTTACCTCCCCCGCCCGCACGCTGCGGCGCGAAGGTCTTCGGGTTCCGCCCGACCACCTGCCCGCTCTGCGGATCGAGGGCGACGCCGCCCTGCCCGATGATCACCGGGCGCGGGTCGGGCTCACGCAGGACGTTGAACTCGCCGGACGCCGGATCGACCGTGGCCACGCCTCCGTTGCCGAGGTTCAACACCTGAACCTGACGCTTCACCTCACCTGCGAACATGTCGAGGGCCTGGTCTGAGAGGTCGTCTTCGGTGAGGTTGGCGAGTTGGTCCGGCGTCAGGCCCGCCATCTGAAAGATCGGGTGTTGCAGGGCTTGCTTCCGCTGGCCGGGCGGGACGTTCTTCAACTCCCCCGCCACGCTGATCAGCAGTTCGGCGCGCTTGGCCTGTTCGGCGCGGGCGTCCTGTTCCTGCCCGGCGGTGCGGTCGTCGGCCCGCTCCTGATCGCGCTGGAGCGTACGAACGCCGTCAAGCTGCCCGGCATTGCCAAGCGCCTGCATCGCCCCCGCCCGGTCGCCGCCGGCCAGCGCGCGGCCAGCCTTGCGGGCGGTCGCCTTGTCGTGGAAGGCCTGCGTGCGATCCCAGGAGCGGTCGAACGCCTCACCCCCGATTGCGAAGATGTTCGTGGCCATCAGAACCCCCAATTACCCATCTGGCCCGTCCAGCCGCCCGCGTTCGGGGCCGCAGCCGGCGTCCGAACGCCCCCGCCCCAATTGGCGAAGATGTTGGCCGCCGCGCCGCCGATGGAGCCCGCAAGGCCTGCGTTAGCCCCTGCGCGCTGCTGCGCCGCTGCTGCCGTCGAGTCCGCCTGATTGCCGAAGATGTTGCCGGCGTTGTTGGCGTAGGCCGCGCCAGCGCCGGAGACGTTGCCAGCGCCGGTCAGGCCGATCCCGGTGAGGCGGAACAGGTTGTCGGTGCCGGTGTCGTAGCGGTTCGTCTGATAGTTCCGCTCGGCATCGAACCGGGCGTCGCCGTAGGTCCGCTGATCCTGCCAGCGGGCGGTGTCATAGGCGCGATCGTCGCCGAACACGTTGTCGGCGCGGCCTTGCTGGTACTGCGTGAGGCCGGTGCCGTAGTTGCGGTTGTCCTGGAAGGCCGAGCGGTTGGCGCCGTACCCCTGAAGCGCGCGGCTGAAGTAGTCGTTGCCGTAGGTATGCGCGACGCCGAACAGGCGGTCTTGCAGGGCTGTCGCCGCCGCGCCGGATCGCACCTTGCCTCGCGCTGCGAAGTTGGCGTTGACGCCCTTAGCCGCTTCGCCGGTCTCGAACTTGAAGCCCGGATCGTTGGCGATCTGCGACGGGTCCCACGAAAACTGCGGACCCTGCCCGTAATCCTGAAACTGCATCGCCTCGGGGCGCATGAACTCCGGCGCGGCGGGGGCATCCGGCCGGGCCATGTTCATGTAGTCGGGCGGGGCGTTCGGGTCGGCCTGCACCGCCTCCGGCGCCGTAGGGGCCTGAGCGGGGGTCTGCGGAAGTTGGCGGCCTTCGGTCTGGCCGTACTGCTGATAGTGGAACTGTGCGGCTTCCTCGGGGCTGGCGTAGGCGCCCTGAGCGACCGCCTGCTGCGCCCACTGCGCCACGTCGGGATTGGCCGCCAGATAGCCGTTGAAGTCGGGGCCGGGAGCGCCGTTGTTGGGCTGCGGAGCGGCCTGAGGCGCACCCACGTTCCCGTTCGCCGGCCGCACCTGCGGTTGGCCCGCCATGCCGGGTTGCACACCCAGCCGCGACAGGAGCGCGTCGAACCCCGCGTAGCCGCCCTGGATGAACGGCTGGTTCAGGCCCTCGACGCGGTCGAACTGCTCGCGCT
>CAZZCR010000045.1:0-39065 GCA_964652995.1 uncultured Flavipsychrobacter sp.
AGTAAAATCAAATTTTCTCACCAAAAACTGTATAGTTATTTCAGTATCACACACAGGACGAGACACAGTGTCAAAAAACATTTGTAGGTGAATTTAGATTAAAACGAGATTTCAAAACCAAAAACAAGCGATTTGTTTAGATTATCCATAGATTTGGTTTGAAAATGTTTGCGGGCATTCAAATAAACTTTACCATCATGGAGAAAAACAGTCAAAATCCACCCTCATCACTGGAAATCAAGCTTGAAAGGCTAAAAAAGAAGCTTGCCGAGACGCAAAAAGAGCTTAGTGATACAAAGATTCAACTGCACGAGCAGGAAAACGAGAACATAAAACTGCGGTTGTTACTAGAAAACTATGTAAACCCGAAAGATGAATACAACAAAAGTAGAACGTGGGTCAGTAAAATCGTTTTCATCGTAGCTAATGCAAACAAACCGCTTCGTTCAGCAGAAATTATTGCGCTGCTGCTACGAAGAGAGCCTGTGCTTTATGAAAAGGAAAGCAAGGAAAAGTTCATTTCGCCCTCGCTAAATGCAGCATTGAAATTTCGGCGGCTAATCCCTTATAAATTGAAAGGTGTGCGGGGGAATTATTACTGTCTGCCCGAATGGATCAATGATGAAGGTGAGCTATTGCCGGAAATGCGAGGCAAAATTTATTGAAACAGCCATTCTAGCAACCAGGTAGGTGCAACTTCATTTTATACTATATGCCGCTACTACTAATATCATAGTAGCGTTCAAAATAGGCATTCAGCTTTTCCAAAACTTCTTCTTTTTTCCTCATTCGGTCTCCGTTTGGTGTGAAACGCGAAACAGGAGGGAGGATTTTTGCAAATGCGGTTCCCGATGTTTGTATTTCCCCATTTTTAAAGGCATTATTGATAAAATCGTATGTCTCCTCTTTCTTTAAATCTTCCTGAGCTATTAGTTGATCTAGCTCAGTCTTCTTTTTTGCGTTTACAAATGCAGGCCAATCTTCATCTACATTAGATGCAGGTGAAAGCAATGCAATGAATTGCTCAATTAAGTCCTTCTTATTGCGAAGTTCCACGCTGGAATCTATGGCCTTCCTGATGTTCACTACGATTTCTTTATCCCTCAAATGACCGTCATGATATTTCTGAATCAAATTAAGGATGTAATCTATGTTGATTTCCACCTGCTTGATCAGCTCCATCTCAAACACGATATCGTCATTCACATTTTCACTGTCGCCACGTCCTGTATTGCGAAATTCATGGTACAGTTCGATGTACATGCTATGGTAATCCTGAAGTTCTCTTTCACTCAATATTTCATTCCCTTCAAACTCGTCAAAAGAACTCAAAATGTTACGTAGCCTGAGAATGGCCCCGTAAAGTTTGATAAACTCTTTCTTGCTTTCTTCCCCTGTTATTCGCTGCCCAACAGAGAACTTCGCCATTAATTCATGTACCAGATCAAAATACCCAGGTACATTTTTCTTGCCATCATTATATCCATAATAGTAGTCTCTATATGCCTTGAGCAGTACAACGCCACCGGCTTCCTTATCACCAAATAAAGCCAAACTCTCATTGGTAGCTGTTTCCAGGTTGCGAAAGCATACGATATTTCCAAAAGTCTTAATGGAATTAAGAATGCGATTGGTGCGTGAAAATGCTTGCAGCAAACCATGCATTCGTAAATTTTTGTCGACCCAAAGGGTATTTAAGGTAGTAGCATCAAAACCCGTCAAAAGCATATTTACGACGATAAGTAAATCGATCTCCCGATTTTTCATTCTTAACGATACATCCTTATAGTAATTCTGAAACCTATCGGCAGAAGTGTCGTAATTGGTCTTGAACGCTGTATTATAATCCTGAATGGCGCTATCCAGAAAATCTCTATCGCTGGCGCTGAGGTCATCTGTACTTTCAGAATTTTCATCATCCACCCCATCTGTTTCCTCATCATTTTGTCCGAAACTAAAAATCGTCGCTATTTTTAATCGCGCTAAAGCTGGAATTTCTGTTTGCTGTCGCTTAAATTCTTCGTAATACAATTTAGCAGCATCAATAGAAGCTACAGCAAAAATTGAATTAAAGCCACTTCTTCTTATTTTTTCCTTAACCTCTTCAATTTTGTTTCTATCCTTCGCTGATGCTACTTCAAAGACGTTCGACAACGCTGTCATGTAATATGGCTTACTGTTGCGTTTCGTCTTTTGATCAAAATGCTTCAGAATATAATCTATATTATTATGAATTCGTTGAGGTGCTAATAACGCATTCTCGCGGTCTATATCCCTTACCCTGCTATCTGCCACATCATCCTTTTCTTTCATCGTACGGATATAGTCGATACGGAATGGCAGCACGTTTTTATCTGCAATAGCATCTACAATTGTGTAGGTATGTATCGCTGTTGGATGATGTCCTTCCGGACAGTCTGCCGGGTTCCCATGCGCATAACAACCAAAGGTCTGTATAGTGGTTTTAAACTTCCCTTTGCCGGAGCTGCTTGCATTTTTGGAAAAAATGGGTGTTCCTGTAAACCCAAAAAGAAAGTACTTCTTAAAATGTTTCGTAATGGCATCGTGCATATCTCCAAACTGCGACCTGTGGCATTCGTCAAAAATAAGCACCGTTGGTCTCGCAAACGCAGGATGACTTTTGTTCTTTTTTATGAGAATAGATAACTTCTGGATAGTAGTAATAATAATGCGGGCATCGGGGTCGTCTAATTGTTTGCGCAATACAGATGTATTGGTATTACTATTAGCTGCACCTTTTTCAAACTTATCATATTCCTTCATGGTCTGGTAATCCAGATCCTTTCTATCTACAACAAACAATACTTTTTCTACAGAAGGCAGCCGGGTAGCCAACTGGGCGGTTTTAAAAGAAGTGAGGGTTTTGCCACTTCCGGTTGTATGCCAGATATATCCGCCTGCATCCACTGTACCATATCTTTTATAGTTTGTTGAAGTTTTGATCTTTGCTAAGATACGTTCCGTAGCTACGATCTGGTAAGGACGCATTACCAGTAGTAATTTGTCAGAGGTGAATACACAGTATTTTGTCAGGATATTCAGAATAGAATGTTTGGCAAAAAAAGTTCTCCCAAAATCCATGAGATCCAAAATAGGTTTATTATTGGCATCGGCCCACCACGAAGTAAATTCGTAGCTATTGCTAGTCTTCTTTTTTTTGCTTGCCGTTTCCTTGTCTTTTTCTTTAATATGGCTAAAGCGCGTTGTGTTGCTGTAATATTTTGTAAGCGTGCCATTAGAGATAACAAACAACTGCACATACTCAAACAGGCCACTACCGGCCCAGAATGATTCCCGGCTGTAACGGTTGATCTGATTAAATGCCTCTTGCAAACTGACGCCGCGTTTCTTCAACTCTACATGTATCAAAGGCAAACCATTGACCAATATAGTAACATCGAACCGTGTAGCCCTCTTACCGCCCTCAGTTTCATATTGGTTGATGACCTGAAGCTGATTATTATGAATGTTCTCTTTATCGAGCAGGCGGATGTTTTTCGATGAGCCGTCTTCTCTTGTTAACAGTTGAATATAGTCTTCCTGGATGATATTTGTCTTCTCTTCTATCCCACTATTGGAGTTTGCAATTTTGTTGGTAAAAAAATCATCCCATTCCTTATTGGTAAACTGGTAATTGTTTAGCGCTTCCAGTTGCTTGCGCAAATTATCCGTCAAGTCTTTTTCGGTTTTGATGGGCAGGAAACTATACGCCTGTTTTTCTAACAGTGCAATAAATGCTTTTTCCAGTTCTGACTCTGATTGGTAGGATTGACCCCTTACATATTCCGTTTGGTATTCGGTAACTACGGTGCTTTCGGGGTTTTCCGCAACCACTTTATATTCTGCCATATTATCAGATTGAATTAAACGCTAAAAGTTTTCCTCTGTAATGCTCATACTGCTGCCTGCGTGCTTTAATCTCTGCCGGTAGGCCGTGCGAGATGTCATTGACCAAAACATCAAACCTATCCAGAATAGCTACAATCCTTTCCTGTTCTACTAATGATGGAACAGGAATTCTGGCTTTACTTAATCCACTTGCATTGATAGCTGAAATTTTACCTGATGATATATTCCTTTTAATTTGGTCGTGAAACAACGATGTTCTTAAAAAGTAGGAAACATACTTGGGGTTCAATGGGCTTTTGAAAGTAAAACACGCATCATGAATTACTACATCAGCGTCACCTAACCATGCGGTTCCTTTTCCTATATCTTCTATGGTTTCACCGGCAGCTACAATAATTACGTCACCTGAATTGGCTACCCGTAATTTGCTTGCCAGTTCATGGCTGACAAACGACTTTGATTGCGTTGCCCATACATTGTAATGGGTATACATTTCTCCATAGTGAATACACGGGAAACCTTCTGCAATCATATCCGATTTTACAAACCTCTTCCCCCTTACAAACTCACCAACAGCATCCAGCGTTTTCCATTCTACATCCTGCCCTTCAAAGCTTAATAAGTGGTTACGATAATACGTGTACTGGCGCGTACGCGCCTCCAGCTCCGCCTCCAGCTCCGCCTCCAGCTCTGTAAAGCTGTCGAGAATTTTTACGATTTCTTTTTGAACTTCAAGTGGTGGGATGGGGATTTTAAATTTTGAAATACTGGATCCATGTACATGTGGGACCCCACTACCTTTTTTTGTGCTATGAATTTTTTCTTGATTATTCTTTAAAAAATAGTAAACGAATTTTGGTAACAGTAAATCAATATTTGGATTTACAGAAAATGAATCAGACATGAATACAGGAATAGTCCAATAGTTAACAAAACCAGCATATGCACCTGAACTTGAAACAGAAATTGTCTCCCCGGTTCTGTTTGCTGCATTGTGATAATAAGAAGGTTTCTGCCCCCCAGCAATGACAGGCACGTCTCCTTTGACAGCATCTTTTTGTGTAATCGTCCTTCCTCTTTGAAATGTACAAACATTACCCAGCTCGTTTATCTCTATGCCAGCGGGGCAATATTTCGCAATTAACTCATCTATCTTACTCATAGTTTTCTCCTTCTAAATCATTAACTATAGCATCTATGGCGGTACGTAATTCATTTTGGCGTGCCACTATTTCCGCAATATGCTGGTTCAGCATAATGATATCAGTATCCACGCGTACATTTTCAGGGGTTACATAGCTGCTTACGGCAATGTTGTAATCATTTTCTGCTATAACATCATGCTTTACCAGACGAGCATAATGAGGTGCATCCTTACGTAGCTTAAATGCATCAAGAATTTTCTTCCGGTTATCATCGCTAAGTTTGTTTTTGTTGCTCCCCCTGGCAAATTCTGCCGATGCATCAATGAACAAAATGGCATTGTCTTTCTTGCTTTTTTTCAGAACGATAATGCAGGTGGCTATGGTTGTGCCAAAAAACAGATCCGGTGGTAGCTGGATAACGGTATCAATATAATTATTATCAATCAAATATTTGCGGATCTTCTGCTCGGCGCCGCCACGGTAGAGTACTCCTGGAAATTCTACAATAGCTGCTGTTCCCGAGGTGGCTAACCAACTGAGAATATGTAGCGTAAATGCCAGATCGGCCTTACTCTTCGGGGCCAGTACCCCTGCCGGCGAAAAACGTGGGTCGTTGATCAATAAAGGATTTGCATCGCCATCCCACTTAATTGAATACGGTGGATTAGACACTATCGCGTCGAAGGGTTCATCATCCCAATGTTTGGGATCCATTAATGTATCGCCGTGCGCTATGCTGAATTTTTCATAGTTGATATCATGCAAAAACATGTTGATGCGACAAAGATTGTGGGTGGTAATATTTACCTCCTGGCCAAAGAAGCCTTGACGGACATTGTCTTTGCCCAGCACTTTGGCAAATTTCAACAACAGCGAGCCAGAGCCACAGGCAGGATCGTATACTTTATTCACTTCAGTTTTACCAACTACGGTAATTTCTGCCAACAGTTCCGACACCTCCTGCGGTGTAAAAAATTCGCCTCCCGATTTTCCTGCATTTCCTGCATACATCGTCATCAGGTATTCGTAAGCATCACCGAATGCGTCGATAGAATTGTCCTGAAAATCGCCTAATTTGAGTCCGGCAATTGCATCCAGGATTTTTACCAGCTTTTCATTTCTTTTCTGAACAGTTGCGCCTAGCTTGTTGCTGTTCACATCAATATCATCGAAAAGACCTTTCAGATCATCTTCGCTTTCTGTACCTTTTGCAGAAGCTTCAATATTTTTAAAAACTTCGCGAAGGGCTTCATTCAGGTCTGCATTGCTTTTAGCCTTCTGCTGTACGTTTTGAAATAGCTCAGAAGGAAGTATATAAAAGCCTTTTTCCTGTAGCGTATCTTTTCTGCCGAATTCTGCCTCTTCATCGGCAATTTGTGCATAATCAAATTCAGGATTTCCGGCCTCGTGTTCTGATTTATTTATATGGCTGCACAGGTTTTCGGATATAAACCGGTAAAAAAGCATTCCCAAAACGTAGGATTTAAAATCCCATCCGTCCACGCTTCCTCTCAGATCGTTAGCTATCTGCCATATTGCACGATGCAGTTCATCGCGTTCCTGTTCTCTGGTCATTATTACTTTATTGATGACGTTAAAGATAGTATCGTTTTCCGAAAGGCAGTTGCCAACATTTCAATGCTTGAACTACCTATATGGCCTCACCGCCCAAGAACTCCGCTACATACAGGACCCGCAGGATGTCTATGACCCCCAACTTTCTGGGAGAAACATTCCGGGTGCTTAAAGAGAAGGAAATGGGCTTGTATAGAGTACTGGCCGAGGAGGATGAGGTATGGTAGTGAGAGCGGGTGCGGTGGTACGAAATATTTAGTAAAATGGGTGTTTTTCACATTGTGGGGGTGGAGAGAGTTATGTACATTGGCATTTTCATTATAAATAAACACATCTCTAACTTCTAGTCGCGTTTTCATGAGAAGAGAAATAATCAATCAGAAATTCACTATCCACCCGGTTGGGCAGGGCTTTTTTTATTCTGCGGTCATTACACTTTTCGATAGGCGGAAGTTTAAATTTGTCTTTGACTGCGGTACTAAAAACCCAAAGAACTGCCAAGATGAAATTGATCTGTTTAAAAGTGCCGAGCTACCGGTCGGCTCAGAATTAGACTTATTAGTCATTTCCCACTTTGACAGCGACCATGTAAGCCATATACAGGCACTTCTGAAGGAAGAAGTTAAAGTCAAGAGATTAATTATGCCGTTCATTTCCTTCGAGGAACGTCTTTTCCTTGCGCTGCGTAGCATTATAGATGCTGGAGAAATTGATGATGACGAGACTCCGGAGGACATTGATGCTCGGCGCTTATCTGAAATTTCCTTGATCGTGGATCCATTGGGGACCATCGCCGAAAATCTTGGTGGCGCAGAAGTGATAATGGTAACAAGTGGACCACTGGGCTCCGGAGATGATGACGGCGTCAGTGATACTTTACCCAACCCTGAGAGTGAAATTACATTCGGCTTTGACGAACGAGTGAAGGGAAACCTGACTGAAGATGAAAAGAAAGTTTTAGGAATAGGTACAAGCCTTGTTATCATCAAAAAGGTAGCGGACAACCATCATGCAAAACTCACAGTAGGTGCCGATATAATGGATTTTTTCTTTTATCGCAGATCAATAGGTAAGGACGAGGTGAAATTTTACGCAGCTGTAAAAGCGGAATTCTGGAAACACTTTGACCTCGACCCTTCACTGGAAGGAGACGCACTCTTGGACGCTGTAAAAGAAAAAGCGATTACCATTAGTTCAGCGGAAGCAGTTCAGGAAATTTTCAAAGCAGCTAAAGAGGGATTAGTATTATCCGGCGATGGTAGAAGCATTACAGACCTAAATACTACAGCACTATGTATGCTGCATAGGAACCTAAATACAATCTGGCATAATACCGATGTTTCGCCTGAACGGCTCGCGCATTTTTCACTCGATCTTGTTTCGAAGCCAGAAGGAAATCAGACCGCAATTCGAAGAAAAAGGCATTCTTGCTGCAATCATTTATTTGACCTCGATGATTACGATTATTTTTGGGAAAATACGTGGACTGAGTTAACGCGAAAGAGATTTCCAAACGTTCTCCTGACGTCTGATAGTTTCATTCGCGATCCAAAAGAAGTTGTCAAATTCTACAAGAAATACAAGCCATACTGGTCTGATTTTTGGCTATTTCAAATTCCCCATCACGGGGCAGATAACAATGCGAACAAGAATTTACTGGCAAGATTGGATGGACGACAGCACACTTTCATAAACTACGGCATAAATAACGGACATAAGCATCCCAATGACAGACTGATATTGGATATGGTTTCCTGCGGCTTATCAGAAAATTACTTTCCGGTAAATGAATACAAGGGGGTGGAGTTTAATTATACTTTAGTGCAACTATAATCTTGAAAAATATATCCAGATGCACGAAAAGAAGTTTTGAAGCGGTTACTGGCGTTGAATCATCAGATACATGAGGAGGAAGAGACAGGGAGAAGTACTGCTAAAGTAGCAAAAGGGCCGAAAGGTAGGGGTGGGAAGAATCAGGTTGAATTGTTTTGACAGCTAATAGAAATTTTTTTTTAAAACCCATAGCACAAGTTCTAAAAATAGTTTATGACATTGGAATACGTTTGGATTGAAAACTACGGAGTAGTAAAAGAACAAGGATTTAATTTTAATCCCTCTGTCTTTTACAACTTCAATAAAGAAACAGGGGAACTTAGCAAAGAAGGCAGAAATGAAGTTCCAATTGATTTTTTTAATGTTACCAACGATACTGTTAACAATATAACCGCTCTAGTTGGCGCTAACGGCACAGGAAAATCGACAGTTTTGGAATTTGTCTCAGGGTTTCTCGCATATTACCGCCCGCTTGGAGGCTTTGTGATCTATGGGGATAGACTTATTAATAAGTCAGACGTTAAAGTTACATTTTCAGAAATATGGTTTGGCGAAAAACCAACAATTTTAGACAGACGCGATTTAATCAACGCCCAAAGACGAGCCGATGGTGTTAATGAACTGCCCATAGATGCTGATACGAGAAATAGCCCAAGTGGACTGCCAATTTTTGGTAATATTATTAATGATGCAAGAGTAATTTACTTTTCAGGTGAAGCGAATTTGCAACATACAAATAGGGTGTACGAATCATTGTTAAGTCTATCTGACGAGTATGCAAATTCTTATTTTACTGATATATCTGACATCGCGTTGATGGCAACAGATCAAAATAGATACAGAAGCGATAAAGCAATCTACTCAGGTGAAAATCCAGTGCTAACTTATAGGTCCGGCGAATCGGAGAGATTTATTGACTTGATGCTTAGCGAATACAGAAACCTAATACCTTTTTCGCTGGATGGTTTGAACCTTGGTTTCAGCTTTAATGATATAAGTAGTAGTTTCTTTAAGTCGTATGATGAAATGGCATTTGGTGCCATCATCTATCTGATTGAAGAGTATCTAAAATTAAAGAAAACTAAGATATCTAAAAAGACTTTAGAAATAATCAAGGGAATTGAAGATTACGGCCTAGCTGGCTTTTTTAATCAAAAATTCAATCCATACGATAGGAGAGATCAAGATGAGAATTTAAGGATTCATCTTTATCACCATTTGTTCCTTCGGCATCTCAGAGAACAAATTATGGAAACTATGGGAGAATTAACAGAAAGGAATAAGCTTGGTTATTTTACAACACTTATCTCTGAAATTGCGCAATCCTTTACAACATCAAAATCATATATAGAACAAATCAAAGATTACTTTATAAAGACAAAATTTGCCTCTCAAAATACCGGATCGTTACACCTTAAATCTGTTGAAATATTTTACGAAAAACTTGCAACTTTAAAGCTGTGGGAGTATGAAAAGTTCAACATGAATCTTTCCGATTTGACTGTCATTGAGGACCTATTAATTTCATTAAGTTCGTTCGATGCAAATTCCGGGCTTAATTACAAGGTTTCAACGATTTTCGATCTTGACATCCGGGGATTAAGTACTGGAGAAAAGCAATTTCTTAAAATATTTTCAAGATTCGTAGCCTTTAAATTAAATAACAAAGACAATTATCTAAAAGCAAAGCAATTCATTATTTTGATTGATGAGTTTGAGATCGGTTTTCATCCACTATGGCAGCAAAAATTTTTAAGTACCTGGATAGATTTTTTGGAAAGATTTGTTAATCAGTCGCCGGAAAATAGAATCAAGGTGCAACTAATTTTAACTAGCCATTCTCCATTTGTCGTATCGGACTTGCCAAGCCAATGCATCAATTTTCTCTCAAAAAATGAAGATGGGAAAGGCAGTACGGTTGATGGTTTAGGCGTGCATCAAGCAACATTTGGAGCTAACATACACGAGTTGTTTACAGATTCGTTCTTTCTAAAAGATGGGTTGATGGGGGAGTTTGCCAGAAACAAAATCGAAGAACTCATAAAGGAAATTAAAGGTGCAGCGGAGATAATTACCCTTGCCAAATATGAGACGTTTTATAAAAAACGTGTCGATATTATAGGAGAAAGGTTCTTAAAAACAAAAATCCTTGAGTTGATTGCATCAAAAGCAGACCTTGAAACTGTTGATTCGATAATTGGTATCCGATCAGATGAACTTCGAATTCTAAACGAAATTAGAAACAAAAAAATATGATCAAAATAGAAAACCCTAACCTGACAACGATTGCTCAGGATTATTTTGATAGAATAAAGGTTACTTGTATCACAAGAAGTAAATTCTACTCTTTAATACTCAGAGTGTTGAATGGAGAGAATCATGCCTTGTTGGAAAATGACACAACTCACGGCGGCACAAGGAAAAGCCTGGCTAACAAAATTTTGATAAGGGGTAGAAAAGTTAGGAACCTCAGAGCATTTGACAGAGTCAACAATGCAAATGTTTATCGTTGGGTAGCTAACAATATATCTTTGTTGACTACGATAAATAACTATCTCCAAAATGAACAGAATCTAAAGAGTATTATTCTCTGTGATACTGCAAGTTGCTATACTCTGACAGATAGACTTAAGGCTCATTTGGGCATTACAAATCAAAATTCTGTTGCCGCTTTTAAATTCATTAATACCATTCTTGATTATTCAATCTTTTACAATCATTCTTATTGGCTTGGGAGTAAACTTGGAATTAATACCTGCCCGTATTGCAACCGCGTGCCAATCCATACTATTTATGACAAAGGAAGAGAGGTGTTGACTTCAACATACGATCACTTTTATCCTCAAAAATTTCACCAGTTTTTAGCTCTAAGTTTCTATAATCTGATACCATCCTGCTACTATTGTAATTCAAATTTAAAAACAGCAACTGGAATAAACCCAACTTCACACTTACATCCACACCTCGATGGGTTTAGTCCCGAAATCAAGTTTGGCGTTCAGATCTTTGCAAATAAACCTAACAAAAGTGATCCGGAAAATTATAATATATTTCTTAGGGACGCTTTACCAAGAATAGCTGGTTCAGACGCGAAATTTATAAAAATAGACGGTAACAAAAAGCTTTTCGAGCTTGAGGCAATATACCAGGTTCATCGAGATTGGGTTGGTGAAATCATCGTGAAATGTGATACATACAGTAGTGCGCAGGCTAATTCGTTGCAATCGTTTTATCAGCTTCTTGGCTCAAATAAAGCGGAATTCTATCAGTACTATTTCGCCAATTATATCAATGAGAAAGATTTCAATAGGCGGCCCCTTGCTAAGTTGACGCGAGATATAATAGAGCAAGAGCTTCCACATTTTTAAATAAAATAAACTTCATATCCACCCATGGACACACCACAAGAGATATACGATAGTTTTCTAAAAGAATGGCCGGTTTCGCGTTTGCAACAAATGCAAATCGATGAGTATACAAACCTTGATAAGACTTCGTTTTGTTACTGGCTTGAAGCCATAACACAACCATTAGGAAGTATATGGGGTGGTTCGTCCTACAAATTCGGCATTTACAAACGTAGAAACACCGATAAAGAACTGGCCAGGAATGGCTATTTATCTGACGGGGAGTATAGTTGGCTGGTGAAATATGGCAACACGCGTGATGAGGCCTTTATTAAGTTAAGGTCTATAATAGTATCTGTTGCTACCGCTGCGGAACAGGGACGGTTTAGTGAAATTGACACCATGGATCTGGGGTTTGCTTATAAATGGAAAATTGCTTTTCTGTACTCAAAATTGCAGCTCATTAATCTATTTAATGTGAATGCTGTAAAGAAAGTAGCCGCCCATTTTAATCATCAAGAAACTGTAAAAACTGCTGCCTCGGTGCTAAATGTATTTATTAAGCAACAGCAACAAGCAGGAGAAGATGCATGGGCATTCGGCAAACGGATATGGGAGATTTTTGTAGATAATAGTGGAGTCAAGGGGGCACCACGTAATTTCTATAAATACTCACCCGGCATTAATGCTACAAGGTGGGAAGAGGATCAACAGCTGGGTAGTATTGCCATTAATTTTAGTGATTTCCCGGTCGGTGATCTGAATCAATATGCAACAAGGGAAGACCTTGCCACTGCTATGGGTGGAACTACTATGCTAAACTCCAATTTAAACTTGTGGACTTTTAAAGAAACCAGAATTGGAGAAGTGATAATTGCCAATAAAGGAGTGAATACGGTTCTGGGGTTTGGTATTGTTGAAGAACCTTATGTTTACATAGACGAGGAGCCAGAGTTCAAGCATCGTTTAAAAGTGAAGTGGATAGCCAATAAAGAATGGACTTACATATCTAATACCATACCAGAATATATCAGCATATTTAGGCCAGACACTTATACTAAGTGCAAGGTGGGGAAGGAGATCGCTTCTTTATACTTGCAGGCATACCCGGAGTACATACCCGAATTTAAGAAGTACGGAATGGAAATACTGCCGGCTACACTCCAACCTAAAACAACAATTACAGCTATGTCAGAAATCCATCCACTTAACCAGATTCTTTATGGTCCTCCGGGAACCGGCAAAACATACAATACAACATCTATAGCTTTTGAAATCGTCAACAAAAAGAAGCCACTAGACTATCCGGAAGCGAGAAATTTTTTCAAAAATGAATTGCAGCAGGAAGAAAAGCAACGTAGAATTGAGTTTATAACGTTCCACCAGAACTATAGCTATGAGGATTTCCTAATCGGTATTCGACCCAATATAGAAGACAATTCAACTTTGGGCTTTAGAAGGAATGAGGGCATATTCTTTAAGATATGCGATAGGGCTAGAGAAAACTGGTTGAAGTCGCAAACGGAGAAAATTTATGTTCCATCATTTGAGGAGGTTTACGATGAGTTCTTTAATGAACTGATAGAAAAGGGTACGACGGTATCGATACAGATGAAAGACCCAAAATACAAATTTACTTTGACGTTTAAAGATGAGAACACCCTAATTATAACTAATACAGAAGGTAATTCAAACAACAATATTGTAAAGTCAACCCTTAAGGGCTTGTATGAAGGCACAAGAAGCATTAAGGGTG
This sequence comes from uncultured Flavipsychrobacter sp., assembly GCA_964652995.1. GTDB lineage: Bacteria > Bacteroidota > Bacteroidia > Chitinophagales > Chitinophagaceae > Nemorincola. Next base: position 13,527 of record CAZZCR010000045.1, read on the forward strand.
GAATGATTTCTTATTACACCCCACTGGTGGAGGTGTTAAGAGCTAAAGCAAAGGAAATGTCAAGCAAAACGGCTCAGGTGGACAGAGAAAACTTTGTCATAATTATAGACGAGATAAACCGGGCTAATATTTCAAGGGTGTTCGGAGAGTTGATAACTCTTATAGAAGAAGATAAAAGGCTAGGCAGGCCGCACCATCTAAAACTGCAATTGCCCAATGGCGAGTACTTTGATGTGCCCGAAAATCTGTACATCGTCGGTACAATGAACACGGCTGACAAATCTATATCTCTTATTGATATAGCACTTCGCCGACGGTTTGAGTTTATAGGGTATTACCCTGATTACGAAGTTCTGGAAGAAAAGTATGAGCAGCATATCGAACTACTCAAAGCCATAAATAAGGAGGTATACGAAAAGAAAAAAACGGCAGATTACCTCATTGGCCATGCGTACTTTATGAATGATAATGCCACAGAGAATATACTTATTAGGAAAGTGATACCGTTGTTGATGGAGTATTTCTCAGGTAAAACGGAAGAAGTTAAAAGCATTTTCAAAAACACACAATACAATGTTACCTACGATGATGTTTTCTATCGCTGGCGCGTAGTGGCTAAAACTGGTATAAATGCAACAGCATAGTGATTTTGAATTTGGCACTGGCCTAAACATTGGTAATAAGGATGCTTTTGTGAAGTATCTTATAGACGTTTGGAGCAAACATAGGGCCGAATATCTTGAAGATGAGGAAGAGCCTGATAGAAGTGACCGGCAGCCCTTTTTTTCGTTTGACGGTAATATGGCTACCCCTAAAAATTATATTGGCTTCATTCAAACTGAAACCTGCAATATTGAGATTTACCCTAAAGTTTTTAAAAGGCATAACTCGACAAACGCCAACAAAATCCTTTTTCTAAAGCACATTTTCTTTTGGTTTGATTACTGTAGGAAATGGAAATTCCCTTTTACGAATGTAAACCTTGATCTGTTCAATGAAATTGAATTTCCTGAGCTTATCATAAACCTAATGGCAAGCCAAATACTTGATGTCATATCTAATACTCCAATTTCACTTTATCAAGAGGTTGAAGAATCCCTAACGATGCCCAGGGGCAGGTTAAATTTCAGCCGGTACATTTCACATGGCCTTATAAATGGGAATCAACACATTCTGGAATGCGATTATGAGCCATTAATGTTTGACAATACTTTGAATAGGGTCGTCAAATATGTGGCGCGCATTCTCCAGAAGAAAACACGATTTGATGACACCAATCAAAAACTGAATGAAATAATATTTATACTTGACGAGGTTGAAGATATAGCGTGTACTATCAAAGACTTGAATTCTATAAAACTAAACTCATTTTTTACCGACTATCAATATGTAATAGATATTTGCCGCATGGTGCTGGCGCAGCAGATATATAACAACGAGCATTACGAGCAATCTCAATGGTGTCTTTTATTCCCGATGGAGTATGTCTTCGAAGATTTTGTCGCTGGCTTTTTGGAAGCACATTTTTCTGAGAGATGGGTAGTCCACTTTCAAAAATCCGATTTGAATTTGTCATGCACTCCACCTGCGTTTCAAATGAGACATGACATCTTAATTACGTCAAGATCCAACCCGGAAAGAAAAATCATCATCGACACCAAATATAAAATTAGGTATCCTGAATCTCGCAACGATGCTAAAAAAGGTATTACTCAAAGCGACATGTATCAAATGACATCATATGCGCTAAGGCGTGGTTGTAGTGAAGTATTGTTGCTTTATCCTAACTACAGCGAAGCCCTACAACCCATCGATACTTTCGTAGTTGAATCTGGCTTCGACGCAAACCACAAAATTAATATCACTGCTGCCGAAATACCATTTTGGTCAATGGACAGTTTTAAACAATTATCTGAAAGTTTGAAATTGAGTCTTGAGCAATTGCTGGATTGGAATGTCAGCCGATAATACCGTATAAACTATTTTTAGTTTTCCCAAATGATGCTCAAGACAAAGTTATGTCTGTCGGAATAAATGCACTTTTCGAAAAACTGCCTGCTTATATCCCTGTCCCATACATTTTCGAACCAATCATTAGCTGTAACGGGAAGTTCCTCATCAAATTTTTCCTTTGATAAGAAGAAAGCTCCCGCGAGTGTATTTTTCGGAACTATCCCTTGAGGTTTTTTAAGCCATTTGAATGGGAAATCGTGACTATACTTGAACCATTTTACGCGACCACTTTCTGAGCAAACCAACATAATAGGATGCTTATCGATTGTCATTAACTTGAGGACTGTCGCAGTAACACTTGTTTGATATTTTGTCGAGAGATCACTAATAAGCTTAAAATTAAACCGTTTCTTAAAGCAGTCATTTTTAACCCGGCTTTCAGGGAGAAGAAGACTTGCAGCGAAATGATCTGCTTCCAGTTCAACCGGATTTTTTGATGAGAAATTAGTGAAGGAGGGATGTGATGGGGTCTTTCCTTTGAGCAACGCTTGTCGATGTTCGTCGATGAAATAATGCCCCAGTTCATGTGCGAATGTGAATCTAGACCGGGGATGATCGGCGAAATTGTTCCTATTGTTTATGAAAATATGAAAGGAGCCGTTTTCCTGCTCTATTAGTCCGTCGAACGCATCGCCATAATCTCCATAACTATAGGGGATGTCAATTTTTTTTGCGATAACCGCTGGATCAACCAGGCCTTCTGGACAGTAATAGTTTGCTATTGACTCAGCTAATTCCGAAAGTTCGACTTCCCTTTTTCTCAGCATGATCAATTTTCGTTTTTATTCCGATTAGCTTTAAGCTTGTCTTCTGTCATTTTTTTCCGTATCTCTTCAGAAATGTTTTTGCCCTCTCTGGCGGCCTGAGATAAGTCTTGAGAATATGACGTTTGACCATCACCTGGGATCGAGGCAGCGTGGCGGCTAAAACTCCTTTTGCCTAAAAAAGTATATGGATTTTTAAGCCGTTCTGGCTCGACGGCTTTATTCATCTTTATATGACTTTCAATCTGTTTGAAATCAGCCTCGCTTTTTGGAAAGGAATATCCCAAACGCCTAAGGAATTTACCAATTTGATCATCAAACAAATCGTCAATACTGTTAATTGGGTTGCTCATGATTTGCCTATTTTCTGATAAATATTTTAGATTGTAAATCTTCCTTTATACTCCTGCGAAATTTCTCCATAATCTTGCGGATATTTTCTCGTGTAGTTCCCCATTTTTCGACAAGAATATTCAATATGGCGGCAGGTGTGTACTTCCCAGGTATATAATGGTCATAAAGCATTAAAATAATATCACGATCTCTTTCAGGCAATTTTTTAAGGTAATCTTTGATTTTAACTATGTTTTCAGAGTCTTCGGCATTTTCGCATGGTAGCGTGTCTGCAACATTGTCTTGTTCAGATACCTGCAGCTTTTCTACAAAGTCGTCATAATCATTGTCTAGATATTTGCTGACGCTTTTTTTATCGATGATATAAGACTCATTCAGCCTGTCTTCTTGCAGAGGGGTTTTATATTCATCGTCCAAAAAATGATCATAAAAAATATGCTGCATAATAGTCGTCATCCATTTTTGTATGGAAAGACGGATATTATCTTGATTTTTTAATTTTCCAGCTTTGAATGTCGATGCCTTATTGTAAATCATATTGAAGGTATCAGAAAGTAGATCAGCGGCTGTATCTTCATCTCTAGTGACACGCAGAGCAATAGCGAACATAATATCCCAATAGCGCGTATAGATTTTGCCATATGCGGCCATTGCCTCCTCCGGGAAATCGGCTTTTAGTCCAATCAACTCGATCAGATATTCGTCTGATTCAGTGCCAGCTTGTGATTCACTCAATGCTATTTGCATACAGTCTACAACTTCTTAAAACATTACGGAAAAGCGTGATCGTAAGCTAAAGAAAGGCTAATTCACACATTTATGTAGATATATTATACCAAACATAACTCAATTTACCGTTTTATCATAAAAAAACAACATAAATCATGTCAAGAGTACACGTTTCTCATAATGATATAGAACAATATGCAAAAGACAATGTAAACCTTCCGAAAGAATGGGCGACCGAGTATCGGGAGCAAGCCGGTCGCGTTCGCGAAAAAGTTACCACTTACATTAGTGAACACCCCGATTTTTCACTAAAAAAAATTCTTTTGTCTGGTAGTCTTGCGAAAGGTACAGCCTTAAAAAATATAAACGATATAGATATGGCTTGTTATATCGCTTGTTCGGAAGCTCCGTCAGATACAAAGGCATTACTGGACTACTTAGCGGAAAGACTCCGAAAGGCTTTTCCGAATATGAAGCCGGAACAAGTGAAACCAAAGACCTATTCAGTGACAATCTCTTTCAGAGGCACGGGGTTAGATGTGGACGTTGTTCCCATTATATACGACAATGATCCAGACTGGTATGGCAAACTAATCAGTCAAGATGACGGTTCTTATTTAGATACCTGCATACCCCGACATTTGGAGTTTATCAGTACGCGCAAGGCAAAGTCTCCGACACATTTTGTGCAGGTGATTCGGCTCGCCAAGCAATGGGTGAAAAATATGAAGTCTGAAAATAAGGACTTCAAATTTAAATCCTTCATGGTAGAATTAGTAATGGCTAAGTTATTAGACGCAGGTAAAGATTTTTCAGACTATCCAGAAGCCATGCAGAACTTCTTCACCTACCTAGCTACAAGTGACCTGAAGGAAATAATTTCATTCAATGATTATTATCCAAAGTCGAAGATTCCTTTTTTCAGCGAGCTTGTCAAGATCATTGATCCTGTTAATCCCCAAAACAATGCGGCTAAGCTATACACTACGCACCAAGCAAACGCTATTGTAGAAGCCGCGCTTGACGCAGGAGACGCAATTGATGCAGCCTTGACCGCTACAACCAAAGAGAGAACTATCTACTACTGGCAAAAAGTTTTTGGTCCATCATTTCAAATATAATTTTATGAGCTATAGTTATACAAATTCAGGAACTCAGACATTTACTGCAACCCATGCCAAGTACTTGGCATCGAAAGTTGCTGCCGATCTCAAACGTATTCAACGCCTTTATGGCGCACCTAGCGACAAGACGATAAGTGACTATGAGAGCGAGCTTATAGAGTATTTAAAGAAAGGTTATCTTTCCGAGGTTACATATGGCTTTCAAAAAGAAGATAAATGGATAGAACCTTCTTTGCGGTATACTTCACGAGATTTAGCCGGCATGATGACAGATGATGACGATCCTGGGAAAATAAAGCCTAATGCTGATACTTCGGATTCGCACTTCACATCGTATTTGGTCTATAATTCAGCCTATACAGAACTATCAGCCACCGAGCAGGAGACCTTCAAAAATAGTTTGCCGTTCAAACGCGCCGGAGCACCTGCGCCAGGAATTAATGGTTATTTAAGTTCCGATAGATCTTATTCATCTGGAGGCAAAGCATTAGATCGTTCATCAGTAAAAAGTTATTAAATGGAAAATAGCAAACCACCGTTTTCGGAGTTATTTGAACCAACCGTCACGTATCCAGATCCGGAAATGCGAAACCGCCTGGGATTCTTGGTCGGTCTTGATGATACTAAGGAAACGATAAAGAAAATATTAAGCTTATTGGTGAACCCAAACGGTGTTAAGTTATGGGCTGACAAACATCACAAAGGCGCATGTCAAATACTCAATTTCGTTACACGTAGGCCGCCATTGATCGTGCTTGCTGGTGATGTTGGCTCTGGCAAATCGGAGCTTGCATACACTATAGGAGATGCAGTAGCACGCCAAGAAAATATAGATGTCGAGTTATTCCCTTTAAGTTTAGCTACGCGGGGGAATGGGCGTGTCGGTCAAATGACAGAGCTAATCTCCGCAGCATTTAGTTACACGCTGGATCGAGCAAAGAAGTTGAAGAACGAATCTGGCAAGTCAAGAGGCGCTGTTATTTTGTTAGTGGATGAAGCAGATGCATTGGCACAATCCCGAGAAAATGATCAGATGCATCACGAAGATAAGGCTGGAGTCAACGCCTTTATTCGCGGTATTGACAGTCTAGGCAATGGCAAATACCCTGCTGCAGTTATTATGTGTACCAACAGACCTAATTCACTTGACCCAGCCATCAGGCGGCGGGCAGCGGAAATTGTATACTTCAAACGACCGAATGATGAAGCACGACATTCCGTATTGGATGAACCGCTAAAAGAGCTTGGTTTTACTGAGAAACAAATAGCAGAGATTGTAAAACTAACAGGTCCGAGACACGAATTAGCATATGGCTTTACATTTTCAGATTTGGTCCAACGTCTGTTGCCAGCTTTTGTACTTGATGCCTATCCCGATAATGCAATTGATTCGCAAAGGGCCATAGCTATTACTAAATCCATGTTACCAACCCCACCTTTTAAAGAAGCATAACTTTTATATGGCAAACAAAATTATTTTGAAAGATCTTTTCTCTGGTTTACAAAATCAGATGTCAGCCCAGTTGAGTACTAACCGGGAATTTATTATGCATCCCGGATCCAAGGGTGATTCCCTCGAAGACACCTGGATAGAATGGTTGCGAAAGTACTTGCCAAATCGCTACTGCGTTGACAAGGCAATTATCATCGATTGCACCGGACAATTGAGTGACCAGATAGACCTCGTAATTTATGACCAACAGTATACTCCTTTTGTTTTGACACAAAATGGTATCCACTATATTCCGGCAGAAGGAGTTTATGCCGTTTTTGAGGTTAAACCAGACCTTAACGGTTCAATTTCTTCCAATGGTTCCAACATCAGTTATATTGAATATGCAGGCAGAAAAATCGAAAGCGTCAGACGTCTGAAACGCACCACAACAGCTATAATCGATCGTGGTAAAAAATACGACCCAAGGCCCTTAACCAAAATAGTTGGTGGGATTCTCGCTAGCACAAATTCAATAAAGAAAAAGGAAACGTTAGATGCTCATTTAAAGCTAGCAGTCGGTTTGCAAGGGATCGACATGGGATGTGCAGTTGATTACGGTGCCTTCTTTTTAGATCATTCTGGAGAGGAGGATGCCAAGATCTTAAATTATGTGCAAAGAATAAATGACTATTATGAAAATAGGACTTTAGGTAAGATAGAATTTAGTGATGCTGATGTATCATTAGTATCATTTTTCTTCCAACTATTACGCTATCTTCAGCAAAGCATAGGTACGGTTGCTGCAATTGATTTAGCAGAATATTCGAAATCGATGAAATTCGAAATCGATGAAGAGTTATAAACTATTCATGCCTCGGTGCATTATAGAAGCCCACTCTGAGAAAAGCGGAATAGTAAAGATTTGCAGCATCATGTCAACAAAGTGCTTACTATTTCATACTCTATAGTGAGTCAGTATCGGTATTGGTGATAGCCAGTGGGTTTTCTAATAATATGACAAGAATGCAGCTTATGAATTAGTAAGAAAGAAATTGATTGAGAAAATGTAGTCACATGTGACCTTAGACTGGACGATTGTGACGAAAATCACCTTTTTGATAGGCAAAGTAGATTTGGGTGGGCTAGTCTCACTCATTGCGCAGAATTCGTGAACTAACTAATTCGGAATACCAAATCCTGCAAAATCCACCAGGTAGATATAGCCTTGTGCCCTCGCCTCATCACACCAAAGCTCATGGTACCGAGTATAAAAACCTTCGGCATCGGGCTGCTTTCTTTTCCCAATCGGCTTCATTTTATTATCCGCTGGCTCCTTTCTATCGTTTTCTATTGTCTCGTTGTACGTCCATACAACGACTTCATTAACTATAAAACCTTTGAGTTGCGCGCAATTTGGCGTTCTATCAAAGCCGGCAGTCGAAAGCATGCCTATTGTAGTGTTATCATGAATAACGACCTTTCCTTGCAAGGAAATAGGATCCCCGGATTTAATTTGTGTTTTCAGATAAGATGACAGATTGGGAGAAAAGCGATCATTTGTTGCAGCCCATGAAATGAACAATTTTGCGAGTTCTGGCTTGACCGTAAACCCAAGACGGTCTTTTCTTTCAGCAGATAATTCAAAGCGCACACCGTTTGTCATAGCTGATTCGCGTTCTCCCTTAAAAATCAACAACCGGTATTTTGCTCGTGTGTATGCAACAAATGTTAGTCTTTTTTCTTCTGCTAATTGCTGCGCAAGCTCTGCTGCGGTCAAATTGTCATTCGCTTTTAATGGTAAATTTGAAAATGAAGGCGGGATGACCACACAATCAAACTCAAGTCCCTTAACCTTATGCATTGTCGTTAGCACAACGTCCACATGAGACACACCTCCATCAAAATGGCTGCGGTACTTTTCAACCATTTTCTGTAATTGACCATCATCTTTATGAGTCAACTCCATTATGTGGTCAATTAGGTTATAATAGCTTATTTCTTCATCGTCTTCCGTTAGAAAATCTAATGCTATGGCATATATAGCCTTAAGGTAAAAGTCATTCCATTCGGGATAAGCTTCTATCAGCGAAGATATCCGGGTTTTGAGTTTCGATATGAAATCCTTGACAATTAACCGATCACCTCCTTTTCTAATCCAGTCGATCACCTCAAAGCATTCTCTTATCCTAGTGAATTCATACGGCAAACTTCCCTGTATCCTAATCCTAATATTGGGCAGGTTTAAGGCTTTAACTTTCTGAAAACCGCGGTACACCTCATTGTTTGTGCGGAAAAGTATAGCGATCTGTCTATAGGGCTGTTGTTCAACTCTTTCATTGAGCAATGAAGAAATCTGATTCCACCAATCGATCCGTTCTGCTGTTATGTCAATAATCTGGGCATAGTTCTCAACAAAGTCAGTGTCAGGTTTTCGGGTTGCTTCTGGAATCAAATACTGATGCTTAGGGGGAAGAGTCAAAATCTGACTGCCTAGGTTCAATATCTCTGGGTATGACCTATGATTTATCACAAGAGTAAATTTAGCAGGCACAAAGCGACCATCAAAATCCTTGTAGTAATGATATGGATCAATGACACCCCTGTCGTAGCCATATATACTTTGATTCGGATCGCCGATAATAAAAACACGCGCGCCAGTTAAATTTACGAGGGTATTTAATGCGTTCATCCTAACCTCATTTATATCCTGGAATTCGTCTACTAAAACATGCTTTAAGGATCCTAATTGACTGATTATTTGTCCTGGCCTTGTCATTAACGTGTCTAGGAAAATTTTCTCCCATGCATCAAATGGTTTTCCTTCAACTTCGTTTGAACAGTATCGTTTGGCCAGACCGTGAAAAGTGAATATGTGTATGCGTTGGGCTAATCTTCCATAGCCAAGATCATTAAATAGACTACCCAATCGATCCTTTAATTCCGAAACAACAGCGCGGTTGTAGGCCAGAACTAATATCTCTTCTGGCTTGATGTGAAAATGATGAACAAGTCTAGCAACCCTTAGCGTTAACGTGTGTGTTTTGCCAGAACCTGGACCAGCCATAACATTGATGTGTTGATCGGGCTCAGCAAAATATACCCGTTTTTGTTCCTCGTTAAGTCTTTTGGTTTCTTGATATCGTATTGCATCTCCATGAAATTTTTTCAAAATCGGATTATTCCTGTCTAACTTACCCTCCAGCAGATTTATCAGGTCGCGCTTATTCTTTGCCGCAAAGAAGCTCCTAATAAAAACATCCTTATCTTCATTGTTCTCAATCGTTGACAGTACTTCTAACGCTACAAGTTTCAATTCCCTTATATCTTTGGTCTCCTCAAATTCTTCAAAAACCCTTTTATCAGTCGACTGCGGGTCTGTTTCATTTATATTTTGAGTCGAGGCAAGAAATACTTCTATCCCAGACGGTAGCAACCCGCCATTCTTAAAATATCCCAGTACGGATAGAATAAAAAGTAAGTCAGAAAAATATTGAATTTCATCTTTGAGTTTTAATTCAGAAATGATATCTGGCCAACAGAACTTTTTATTGCTCTTGTCGAAGTATTTTTCCGCTAAATAGTCCAAAAGCCTAACGCAATCCTTTTCTATTTGAGATATCTTATTTGACCATTCTGCTTTTTTGTGATAACCGTTGAATACTGCCTGACTTATTCTGACCTTTTTGTTGCTGTCGGTCAGCTTTTCCAATTTCGTCTCACACTTCGTTTTTCCCAGCATGCGAATGATCGTAAATGCATGTTTAAATCGCTTTTTGATAAGATCTGAACAATATTTGTCGCGATTTTTCAAAGCAGATTTGCTATTTGCGTTTACTGGCCAAGGCAATTGAGTAAAGCGCAGATGCTCACTAATACAATCTTTAAATAGATAGTCAAGTTCATCACCTTCAAAAGTTTTCACGTCCAACGCCCGTACTCTATTCAATATTTCCCTTGCAAATGAGAATGTAGCTTTGAGTGCGGGATATTTGTCTGCGTTACCGGGAACTTTGTAGTAATAAGACAATTCATCATTACGAAGCTTGGTTGGTTCAATTACCATGTACAGCAGCAATTTGACCAAACCAGTATTGTTTGCTTTAAGCAACCCACTGAAGAGATTTTTCAGACTCAGCTTAGTAATATCTCTTAAAGAAGCAATAGATATCTGAACTACCTCGTTCGAATTTTGTTCATCCTTGGTTAGTTGAAGAATTGCTCGGCATATTTTCTCGCAATCTTTATCCTTGCACCTAGATAGTCTAGCTGGAAGTGCGCTTAACGAAGCCGCAACGACATCTATGTGAGTTACTGTGAAGTAGCCCAGTTTAATTCTATTTAATTTCTCGAGCCAATGCAAGCCCAACCGAAAATTAGTATCGGTGTTGTCTTCGGTCGAACCAATTTCGTTAGAATACAGATTAAAGGGAATCGCAACAGGGACATCCAGATCGGGTAAGAGTGGCTTAAACTTTTTTATGTAGTCCTCTACTACTTGCTTTATCGCTTTCACCTCGTGCCATGAGATTCTGCTTTCATGCAGTTGATCTTTGAGATTTGCAAAATCTTTAGTTGACGTTAAACAAACTGCCTTTATGGGATTGGCGGTCGTATCAAAACCCGCTACCAACCTTTGCTTTTCATCTCTTCCTGCTCGACCAACTTCTTGCAAGAAGTCTTCAAAAGTTCCTGGCGGAGAGTAATGTGAAACGAAGTGGATATTCGGAATGTCCATACCCATGCCAAACGCTTTCGTCGCAAAAAGAATTGCAATGTCTCCCTTATTGTACTTCTCATATATTTCGTCTCTGTCTTCAGCGTCCATACCGGCATGGAATCCTCCCACTTTATCTGTAAAATTGCAGCTGGCTCCAAATACATTTTTCAGGCTATCTGGCATGAGGAGAACATTTTCGTCGACCTTTTTACGGCTTTTGACAAATATGATCGCTCGGCTAAGCACAGGGTCGAATTTGCCAGCCATTAGGTAGTTGGCAATCTCAGATAGTCGCTCTTCTTCTACAATATCATGTTTAAAATCTATCGTGATATGGTTCCTTACAGGATTATAGCTCTTTTCAATACCTTCTACTGTACTAATGCCGGGCATAATGATACTGATTTCGTCAAATACTTGCTCTGAGATCGTCGCGGAAAACAGTAGCTTTCTCATCTGGTAAAGACCGGAATATTCGGCGATTTTTCGAGCGACGTTCAAATAATCAGGTCTAAACTCCTGCCCCCATTGCGAAATACAATGCGCCTCATCAAAAACCGCATACTCAAACCCGTTGTCAGCATCTAAACGGGCCAATATGCAATTTTCGAAATCGCGAGATCGAAATCGCTCGGGCGTTATGTATAAAAGTGTTATTTCTCCACCTGCAGTCCTCCGATAAATGTCTCTGATCTCTTGCGGCGACTTATCTCCGCTTAAAAAGTCCACGTTACTCAGAAAACCCTTACTATTTAAGCCAGCTATCTGGTCTTGCATTAATGCACGGAGCGGAGTAACCACAATTGATAGCTTACATGAAAATGCTGAACGAAATAAGGCCGGTCCTTGAAACAGCAAAGACTTTCCTGCTCCTGTTGGCAATGCTATCAGGAGGTCTTTCTTTGCTGGCAATATTTCATCTAAACAAGAGTGCTGATAGTTGTGCCAGAGATAAGGAACACCTTTGTCGTTGAGTGGTAAAAATATCTGTCGCAAAACTTCTTTGGCTTCTTCGACGTCAAAAGTCGTTTCAGAATTCTCATGTGGTGAACTAAAAAATTCGCCGGCAATTTTCACATCCGCATTGTACTCATTTTCATTTGCCCATAAGAAGACACTTTCGACATTGAGATTCAAACCTTCTTCAATACCATAATAATCAGCGAGTCTTGGATCACATAAAAAAAGACGAGAATGCTGATTATTATCGTAAAGCATTTTATAGTAATAGTCAATTAGTGGCTTGTGCATTTTTATCAGAGAAAATGAATCGAAGTCTACCGAACTCTTGTTCGCATCAGCCTTATAATCGTCTGCGCTTCGTTGATCTTCAGAATCTGTTTTTGCTCCTGTTTTGCTTTTAAACATTTGCATTTTTTCTTGTAACAGGAAGCTATCCCAAATAATATCGATCGCTCCAACGTAATTGTTGGCAATGATTCTTTCCAGGGAATGGAAATCCACGATCAATAGCTTTCGCGTCGACTTATGATTGTGAAGCAACTCCAGTTGCCGCGCCAGGGATGCATTACCGTCTGGAATGAAATACCCTTTTCGTCTCGCGTATGCGGAGAGCTTTTCGATCTCTGGTTCCTCGTTTACAACTAACACGTTAGGGTTAGCAGTATAGCTGATTCCTTCAAACAACTTAAACTGGTACGCCCAATACAGCTTTCTGTATAAGGATTCCGGATTTACCCGCTTTTGTTCTGCCACGTTTTGATTCTGGTTCAGATCAGGGCATATAATGTAAGCATTGGGTTTAAGAATTTTTTCATCAACCCAGTCAACATAGATCACTTCAGCTCCAGACAGAGCATTTATGATAGCTTTAAAATCATGGTTGTGCCAAATCTTGAATACGCCTTTCCCAATTTTTTCCAGCCAAATATTCTTGACGAATTCTGGAAGCGCTGATATACCTAACTTCTCACAGTGTCTTCTCTCAAGGCTGATAATGCTTTTGCCGCCGGACATTTGCAGCCAAATGGGTTCATCTTTCAGTCGGTCTAAAATTGTTGCAAAATCAAAGTCATGCCCTAATTGAGTCTTGCTAGTCAACTCGTATAGTTCGTGACCTACTACAATTATCTTTGTTTCAGAAATTCGATTCAAATGTTTTTTCGCGGTTTCAAGTTCTGTCGGCTTAAAGCAGATCGGCTTGGAATTTCGCGTCGCGAGATCCACTCTTATGTTATCACAAATTGCTAAAGCCTGTTCTGAACTCAACTTCATTCCGATTGCTTTTGGTAAATGCTCAGCAAACGGAATCCGGCCATTTGATCTATAGTATTCGACAAACCTCAATAGAATACCTTTGAGTAGCTTATCATCGACAACAATCGATTCTATTTTCTCCTTAGACAAACAGAATTTATATTCCGGACCTTCAGAATTAAAACTGAGATCGAATTGATAAGACAATGTATTCCAAAGAAATTCAGGAGCCACTACTATCTTGTCTTCGGATCCGGTCAAAGCTTCCGTCAACTGCTGAAATGTTTTGACAGAAATGCTCTGGTTTGTCGGGTTGGGTCGGTAAAAGTCATTTGACCGTTCCTCGAAATCCCTGTAATGAGGAACTTCTAAATTGATATAGAGTCGAATAGCGTCTATGCATTCAACAGCTTTCTGTGGTAGTAGCGCTTTCAAAGTAGCGTCGTTCTCCAGCGAGATAATTCTTGATACTTGATTTTTAAACAGCTCATGAGTAAGTGCTGTGTCTGAGACAGCATCATGTTGTGTCTTCAGTCCATAACTAAACCTGGTTGGGTTAAGTAGCATTTCAATCTCAAGGGTATCCCAAACCACATTAGGCGACACAACTGCTCCATGATTGGACAAAATAGGCAAATCGAACTCTTTAATATTTTGACCAATGACCAAAGCCCCTGATACCAGTGTTTGTACGAGCTCAAAAATCCCGTCATTTACGGTTTCAAAATCGTGATGACTCTTAACTCCTTTCGGTGTTTTCCATGCTAATTCTTTTATATTGGATCCGTCAGACTCTAAATCGAAACAAACACAGTGAATTTTTGAAAACGCCTCGTCTAGTAATTTATCAACATACTTTTCGCGGTATTGAGCAAGCGAGGGATAGAATGAGTAGTAGCTAAGTATCTCCTCTGCAGATAAAGATTCAATGAATTTTGATTTTGCAGCGCTGGTCCCTAATTCGTCAATATGGCTTTTTACACGTGGTTCGGATAACTTATTTATCAACCCATTGTTGTACAATTCTACATAGAAGCTATTGTTGTGGCATTTGTAATTGACCTCATTCAATACTAAATCTGGGAATGCAGAAACCAACGGCTTAAGGAAGGCTATTGTCGTCTGCATTTGCTCCCTAGTGTTTATAACAAATTGTTCGCGCAGATAGTAGTTTAGGATATGATTGACCCTGTCACTGACACCTTCTTCTTTAAATAGAGCTATAATTACATTTGCCAACTTCCTTCTATCAAGCAATGGCAGAACTTCTATATTCCAAATTTCCTTTTCAATTTCAAAATTATTCCTTGGTAACCTTGTGAGAATATCTTGCCCCCATAGGACAAAGCTGATCTTATTAAACGTCTTTTTCCGTTCTGATAGAAATGACCCGAAAAAATCAATTCCTAATTGACCTCTGATCTGTTTCTCAATTTCCAGAATTGATTGCTGTTCCAGAATATTGACCGCCTCGGTGCAGATCGAACTTAGGTCGCTTTCGTTAAGCTGGCCTTGCAATGATTTTATAAGCCACTCGACAGCCGTTTTACATTCGTTTATATTGAGCAGGAACTTTGCTAGAACTTTCTTACAAAAAGGAATAATCTCCGAAATTTCAATTGACTCAGATGCGAGGGTTGTTATCTTCCAGCCCAATCGCATAACAGTTGCATTTACGCAAACGAATCCAGTATCATGCTTTTCGGCTAAAGAAATTTCTTTTTCTAAAAGACCATCGACCAAGGAGTACGCAAATGAGCCAGGTCTTGAATCTTTATTGAAAATGAAAAGGGGGATCTTTTTGGAAACATTTATCGCCTCCAGTTCGTCTGGTTTCTTTTTTGAGCGACGAGTTTCAAAAATAACAATTTCGTTTTCGAGTAAGATTGAACATTGGCAATAGTTTATGTGAACGAAGTAGTCAATTGTCAGAAAGTAATTTGAAATGAATCCATACCCGTTTTCCACCAAAAAAAATTTCACTTTACCAAGCACGGTTTTCTGCATATCCAGTTTTTTCACTGGGGCAGATTGAAAATTTAGCTTTGCCTCTGTTTTTTTGGAAACTGACAATTCGTTGGAAGCTGCAGTAGCAGCAATAGGCGTATCGAAGTTTTTTTGCTCTTTAATTACTTTTTCAAGGCTTGTACGCAGTTCAAGTTTTTTAGCTCTTGGTGTGTTCGGAGCAACTTCCATTATTTTCCTAAATACTTCGATAAGAGATACGATCTGGTCTTTAGAACATTTGCTGAACTGATTCAGACTCAATCCAACTAATTTAAGCTTACTACTTAATTCATTGACATTTATTTCACCATCTTCAAGCGATTGAATTAAATCCATGTGGTAAATTTTCGAAAATCTGGTGTAAATAAACTCTAATTTAAATCATAAGTTCAAATTTTAATAAAGTTCATTGTAGGCAATTGTTTATTGCATTTCTACCAATTTATTTGCTGCCCCAAACCGCTCCAAATCCTCTACAAAAAAGTTCGACATATTCCCGCCCCTTTCCACAAAAGGCTGTCGCAAAACGACAGCCTTTTTTATTTATGTTCTACACCGTGTACATCATCTATTCACCGAAACTCGACAAATACTATACCGGATATACTGAAAATGTTCTGCTGCGTCTTGAACAACACAACTCGGCAATTTCAACATTCACTGCAAAAGCGAGTGATTGGCAGCTTAAGTATTCGGAAGTTTTTCCCACAAGAGAAACAGCCATGAGGCGAGAGAAAGAGATCAAGAACAAAAAAAGCAGGAAATACATTGAGTGGCTTGTGAACTCAGCCGGCTAGAGCGCTTGCTTGTCCCGAAAGTGTTCGGGAAAGAGGTCACCGGTTCGACTCCGTCCCGAAGGCTTTCGGGATCCACAAAAGGCTGTCGCAAAACGACAGCCTTTTTTATTTATGTCCTACACCGTGTACATCATCTATTCACCGAAACTCGACAAATACTACATCGGATATTCTGAAGATGTTCAGCTGCGTCTTGAACAACACAAATCCGGCTTTTCTACATTCATGGCGGCAGACTGAAACGGAGATCGGCTGTGGGGGCAGTTTAACGACGATCCGGCCTGATTGTGCTTTCAGTTGCGTTGTACCGTAGGAGTATATTCACCAAACATTTGCGGGCAGGCTATATAATCAGTTGCGTTGCACCTGAGACACCTCCTTTACACATCTCCGCACGACCAGTACATCGCACGATAAATTGTATACTTCGCCACTTGCCTACAAAGGCTGCCCGGTTGTAACATTGAGGAATAACACCTTTGGCCTGTAAAGAGCAAAATAGCCATAACCGTTATTAATGTTTGAGGGAAGGTTTATTGGTTCGCCACTCAACTGATTGATAAAATACCCGGTGCGTTTGTATGCGGCGAGATATTCATAATATGCTTTATCTATTTTTGCTACCTGTACCAAAAGCGTATCGCCTTTGCCTGCCTTTGTCATAAGACTGCCCTCCAGCTTATTTTGCCGGGCCATACTGTTGTCGAACAGCTGTATTCGTTTAGACTCAAAGGAAACCAATGCCGCTAAATCTCTATTGGAAGCATTAAATTTTATACCACCGGCTGCCTTCCTTAGTTGGGCTACAGTACTATAGCTTACAAAATAATAGTCACGTGTAGTAATTTCATCGATGAGCACATTTATTTTCAAAAGGGAGTCAATGTCCGGTCCTACCTGATTTGTTGAAACAGAAATGGGGGTGGTATTAGCTACATAAGTGGTGGACGCTGTAGCCACCAGTCCCTTCTTGCAATCGGTCACCGTCAGTTGGTATTCTGTATCCGGTTTCAGCGTAATAGCAGATGTGGAAAATATACCCGGAGATAATTTGTGTAGTGTCACCGGCGCCTCATTGGGTGCAGTAATCGTTATTATAGCAGAGTCAACAAGCATGTCCACGGGAAGGGAATCAGTTGCACCTGCATCCGGGCTTGCTGTAGACCTGATCGAATATCCCGCGGAGACGATGATCAAATGTTCATTGACTACGTTTGATGAGATCACCATTCTTTCAGTTCCTTGTGGAATAGCTATATCCAATGGTTGTGGTTTTCTGCAGGCTCCAAGCGCCAGTACGAGCAGAGCAGCGGAGAATAATGATTTATAGTTCATGTGCTTTGTTTAAATAGTGAGATTCAATGAAAGTGCGGTAATGGTTCCAAAAAGACCTTTTTGCTGGTATTTATACTTGCCGGTTGCATCGTCCCACACACGAACAACCTGGCCGGGCTGTGTACGATTGAAAACATTATATACACTAAGGTGTGCATCTGCTTTCAGATGTTTACCAATTTTGAACTTATATTGCAGGTCACCATCTGTCCTAAACGAAGGGGACATGCGCATAGCGTTTCTACCGGTATACGCAAACAGTATTTCGAATCCTGTAAGCGCCGGTGACGGCGTGATGTATTGGTCGGTCTGACCGGTAAAAGGGCTACCCGTTGCATATACTACAGTAGTCCCCACGCTCCATCTTTTATTAATGTCGAACAGGCCTACCAGCGAAAAGTCGTGCCTGCGGTCGTAGCGCGCAAAGTACTCCTTTCCATTGTTGAGAGAATCGAATTTGCGATGGGCGAAAGAAAGAGCATAACTTACCCAACCGGTAAATCTTCCTGCTGTCTTATTGATAAACAATTCGCATCCGTAAGAGCGGCCATTGCCGGCCACAAGTTCCTTTTCATAATCATTGTTCATCATTGGCATGGCACCCTCCCGGTATTCCAGCAAATGGCGCATTCTCTTATAATATACCTCGGTACTAAAGCTAAGATCAAGATCGGGTATCGTATAATAATAGCCGGCACTTGCCTGATCCGATATTCCGGGTTTTACATTGGCTGTTACAGGATACCACATATCTGTTGGCAGCACAATAGATGAGTTGGATACAAGGTGTAAATACTGGGTCATTCTAGCATAGGACGCCTTGAGGGAGCTCCGCTCGTTAATCAGGTAGCGAATACCCATTCTTGGTTCTGCGTTGACATATACTTTGTCGGTAACAGAGATACCACTCGTACGCAATCCGGCAGACAATAGCCACGTGTTGTTG
Source organism: uncultured Flavipsychrobacter sp. (assembly GCA_964652995.1). GTDB lineage: Bacteria > Bacteroidota > Bacteroidia > Chitinophagales > Chitinophagaceae > Nemorincola. The sequence continues at coordinate 31,965 of CAZZCR010000045.1, forward strand.
ATCTTAAACTCATCATTGATATAGACAGCAACTTCATCACTTTCTATTTTTTTGCCTTCACTATTTCCAAACAGCCCTACCTGCGGACCACTACTTGCGATAACGTTGGGGTTGAAATAATGATGGGTATAACTAAATCCTGAAGTAAGCTTGTGCTGCGCAATTGATGTGCTACGGATATCTGCTCTAAAGCCAATATCATTAATTGCAGAACGTGCACTTAGCTGGTTTGTCGCCGATCTGCCATCAATCTGATACTTGAAGCCTGTAGAGAACACAGATATATCAGAAGATGTTTTGCAGTCTTTGGTCAAATGATTCCACCTTGCCGACAGGGATCGGTTTCCCATGGTCATACCTGTCTGTATCTTGTTTCGCTCATCTGTATTTTCATTGTCAAGATTATTGCTTTTCAATATGTCGTCTCCTGCGTAGCTACTAACGTAAAACCTGTTTTGCTTATCAAGCAGAAAAAAAAGTTTGCCATTCAGGTCATAAAAATGATAAGGAACAGTTTTCATTACCTGATCTATATAGGTGCGCCTTCCCGCCAGCATCAAAGAAAGTCGCTCTTTTACAAGCGGAAGATCCACACTTGCAGATGATGATATAGTGCCGAGGGCCATTTGTGCATGATACTCAGACAGGCTAGCCTCCTTGGTACGCACATCAAGCACTGATGAAAGGCGGCCTCCGTATTGTGCAGGGAACGATGATTTGTATAGCTGTGCATCTCTGATCGTAGCATTGTTGAAAACAGAGAAGAATCCCAAGAGATGACCGGCATTGTATATAGGCGCACCGTCCAGCAATATCAGATTCTCGTCATTTCCTCCTCCGCGCACATACATGCCTATAGATCCTTCAGTACCCCGCTTAACGCCTGGCGTCAGTTGCAGCGCTTTTACAACGTCCGCTTCACCTGCTATAGCCGGCACCTTCAGCAACATGGCCGCAGGTATGTCTGACTTGCCCATCTGGGTCGACTCTATCAGTTGCTTCTGCTTCTCCTTGCTGCTTTTTATCGTTGTTACTGCCAGTCTTATCGTTGAATCAGAATGACGAGCCTGTCCGCGGTGCGCCACTGCTGTATCCTCACCGGTACGAGCCACTGCCGTAAGGCCGGTAATGATCATTATAAGTAAGGCGATAGTTTGTTTCATATTGTGAATTGACTACCTACAAAACTCAAAACCCAAGGCAAACCCCTATATGAGCTGTATCTTTTATTGACAAATAACTTGTTAAAAAAAGTAGCTGCACCTCATGCCGCGGCATTGGGCATGGCCGGCTTTATGAAAACGACCGCACACATTGAGCTACTCGCAGAAAAGGGGATGTCCTTTGTTATCAGCCATAATGTATCAACCGTGCGCTTATTCGGCATATTGGAATTGCTGGGGGCCACTGGTCTTTCGATAGTGATGCTGCTGGCTACACAGTATCACCTATCGCCTAATGAATCACCTGCGTCATCAAAGATCCTGTTGTTACTTACGGCGTTCGTCGCATGGGGACGTTTCGTTAAGGCGCCGGTCCGACCCAAATAATATACCGGAACCTCATGAGTCTCTCTACAGAGTTGGTCATGCATTATATTATCAGTTGCTTTGCACCTGAGATACCTACACATAACATCTATGCACGACCAACGCATTGCCGAATACCGAAAGAAGTACGAACACCACCACCATCTGTTTCAGCAGGCACATCTGCTGCATCACAGGCTGGGCATGGCGCGTCTGGGTTCTATATTGGCAGCGATGGCGTTGGCTTACAACGCCTACAACACACAGCAAACTGCTATGTGGGTGGCTGCCGGTGCCTGTGTTGCAGCATTTATATGGTTAGTTGGAAAACAACGCAAAGTGGATGCCGAACGCAGGTTGCAGCAGGAACTGAGCCGGGTTAATGAGGAAGAAGCTGCCTACCTGCGAGATGGAAAACTGTCGTCTGCGGATGGCGCAGCATACAAAGACGATACCCACGCATTCTCTGCCGACCTGGACCTGTTCGGTCCAAGATCATTATACCAGCATATAAACCGAACAGCCACACAAATGGGCCGAGATGCACTGGCGCAATCGTTCACCACGCTCAATGACCAGGATACTATCGCTGCGCGCCAAACTGCGGTTGCAGAATTGGCAGGCGAGGCCGAGCAACGCCACCTGTTTTATGCCCATGCCCGCCTGGTGAATGATGAGAAGCAGGATAGCGCCAGATTGCTGGCGTGGTCGGGCAGAGAGGAAAAGCCACTTTCCTCAGTATTAAGGATATTGTCGTTTCTGATGCCGTCACTGCTGAGTTTGTTTATAGTGCTGCATGCGGCAACAGGTGGCGAGCAGTGGTGGTCGGCTATTACCTATGTGGTGCCGCTGCAGCTTGCCGTTTTCTTCTTCAGCTTTAAACGAATTAAGAAAGCCATTGCAGGTACCGAGCAGGTGCAGAAAACATTGGTGGCCTATGCACAATTACTGCGGCTTATGGAGCAGCGTTCGTTCGCCGCCCCGCATCTGGTGGCTATGCAACAACGGTTGAGACAAGACGACACTGCAGCAAGCACACATATTATGCAGCTTGCCGCCATCTATGCCTCGCTCGAAAATGTACAGAACCCATTTGCAGCCATGGGTATGAACGGACTGTACCTGCATCACATGCATGCACTGCATCGGCTGGTGCAGTGGAAGAAGCGATATGCAACCTGCATCCCCATGTGGCTGCAAGTCATTGGCGATATGGAATCGCTTTGCAGCCTTGCCAATCTGAAATACAACAATCCCGCGTTCTGCTTTCCTGAGCTGAACGCAGCAGGTCATATCTCCTTCACGGCGCTCGGCCACCCCACCATTTCGGCTGCGCGCCGCGTGTGCAACGATGTTTCTTTCACCGAACATCGTTTCATAATTCTCACGGGTTCCAACATGTCGGGCAAAAGCACCTTTTTGCGCACACTGGGCGTGAACATGGTGTTGTGCAATGCAGGCAGTGCAATATGTGCACAACAGGCCGAAATACACCCCATGCCCATGTTCGTATCTATGCGCCAGTCCGACTCGCTGGCCGATAACGAATCATACTTCTTTGCAGAGGTGAAGCGCCTGCAACACATCATCGGTCACTTAAACAATGGTCCGGCATTTGTGCTGCTCGACGAGATACTGCGCGGCACCAACTCCGACGACAAACGCAGCGGCACTATAGGCGTGATTGAAAAGATCATCTGCACAACTGCTATAGGCGCCATAGCCACGCACGATCTGGAGGTATGCCAAACCACAAACGACCACCCAGAGGTACTTACCAATATGTGCTTTGAAGTAGAAACAGCCGGTGGTGAGCTGTCGTTTGACTATCGCCTGCGGCCCGGCATCTGCCAAAACAAGAATGCTACCTTTATTATGAAAAAGATGGGAATAATAGATTGATCTGCACCTACAGGCGCTCCAGTGCCATCTGCAGCATCTCCATGTGGTCGAAAGCGAGGGCGGTTATGCCTTTTACAGGCACCCATGCCGCCTCGGTAGCATCATCGGCGCCGGCTACAGGCATGGGCGAATCGATCGAAGTATAGTAGGTGACAGTAACGGTGCGGCCACGGCTGTCGCGGCCCACACGGCCAAAGGTATATAGCTGCGTCATGGCGTTAACTTTCAGTCCTGTCTCTTCCTCCAGCTCGCGCATGGCGGCTGTGTCCAGCTCTTCGTCATCCTCCACAAAACCACCGGGTAAAGCCCACATTCCTTTATAAGGATCATTTTTCCTTTTTATCAGAAGTAGTTGCCGGTCGTGGCCCCTGCCGGCAAACACCACCGCGTCTACGGCTACCTTAATATTCTGTATCAGCATATATCCAATCGGCAGTTAATAATGCCGGTCAATACCGCAAGATAGCCGAAAAAACGGCCAATGCGGAGGTTGTTAAATATTTGCAGCTATGGCCTGCGGAACGGCCTGAATATGATAAATCGTTATCTTCGTGTTAGAAAAACTGCTATTATGAAGAAGCTTGTTTTCGCTATGTTGCTGTTGGCAGGTTTTTCCGGCGCAACCGCTCAGGAGATCTACAACAGTTCGGGCAAGGCCAACTATAAGAAGAAAAAGGAAAAGAGAGGATATGATGCCGACAAGCTGGTGCTGGGCGGCGGCATGAACTTTGGCATGGGCAACGGCTTTTTGCGCGTGGGGGTGTCCCCTATTGTTGGCTACCGCCTGCAAAAGAATTTTTACGCAGGTGTGGGCATGGGATACCAATATTACAAGACCCCCTATGACGAGACTCACAACGAGTACATGAACATGTACTATCCCAATATCTGGACCCGCTACTATGTGTACCGCAATATCTTCCTGAACGCTACATACGAGTACGATTTCATCAACTACAGCTATCAAAAGGAAGACTACAGCACCGGCTCCCTGGTCTTGAAGCAAACCAAAGCTTCTGTGACCAACCAGAGCCTGCTGCTGGGTGTGGGTCTTCGTCAGTCGCTGGGCGGTCGTCTCAGCTTTTACGGCGAGATGTTCTACGACGTGATGCAGGGTCAGTATAGCCCGTATCCAAAGGGCTTCCCGGGCATGAGGTTCGGTCTGGCAACCGGTTTTTAGTTACTGAAGAAATATGATGTAATTTCAGGCTTTGCTTTTAGGGCAAAGCCTGAAATTTTTTATACAAGCATGAATTCAGCCATCCTTCTGGGCATCATACTGCTCTACTTTGCTGTGCTGCTGGGCATAGCATTCTATACATCGCGCGGGTCCGACAATGAATCGTTTTTCATTGGCAACAAAAGCAGCAAGTGGTGGCTGGTGGCGTTTGGCATGATAGGCACCAGTCTTTCGGGCATGACATTCATATCTGTACCGGGCACGGTGGGCAAGGCGGGGTTCAATTATTTTCAGGTGGTCATTGGTTACTGGCTGGGCTACTTTGCCGTCGCCTACATATTGCTGCCTGTCTATTACCGCATGAACCTCACGTCAATTTATACCTATCTGGAACGGCGGCTGGGTATGAACGCATACAAGACAGGCTCGTTGTTCTTTATACTGTCGCGCACATTGGGGGCCACACTGCGCCTGTACCTGGTGATAAAGGTGCTGGAAAAATTTGTCCTCGAAGATATGGGCATCTCCTTTGGCATGAGCGCCGTTATCATTCTGGGGCTGATACTTCTTTATACCTACCGTGGCGGCGTAAAGACCATTGTATGGACCGATACGCTGCAAACAACGTTTATGTTGCTGGCTCTGGTGATATGTGTGGGTTACATCATGCACTCGCTGCATCTCGACTTCGGAGGCACCTGGACAGCCATGCAGGAAAAGGGGTATACCAAACTGCTGCAGACCGACTATAAGAGCCCGGGCTTCTTTCTGAAGCAGATACTGGGCGGCGCATTCATCACCATTGCTATGACCGGGCTGGACCAGGAAATGATGCAGAAGAACATCAGCGTGAGCAACCTGAAAGATTCGCAAAAGAACATGGTGGTATTCTGTTTTGTGTTGCTGGTGGCCAACTTCATTTTCCTGCTGCTTGGTGGTCTGCTATACCTCTACGCAGGCAGCAAAGGGCTGACTACCGCCGGCGACGATCTGTTCCCAACCATTGCCATCAACAGCGGTCTGCCATTCTTCATCACCATCTGTTTTATGATAGGACTCATATCGGCGGTGTTCCCCAGTGCAGATGGCGCCCTCACCGCACTCACTTCTTCTTTCTGTATAGACATACTGGGCATCAAACGCAAGCCCAACCTCTCCGAGGCGCAGCAGAAACGCACACGCCTACTGGTGCACAATGGTTTCGCGGTGGTGTTTCTGGCATGTGTCTTTTTCTTCCGCATGATAGACAACGGATCGCTCATTGACATCCTGCTCAAAATGGCCGGCTTCACCTACGGGCCGCTGCTCGGTCTGTTCGCCTTCGGCATTCTCACCGGCAGAAGCATCAGCAACCGCTTGCCCATATGGATCTGTCTTGCAGCACTGCTGTGCACCTTCGGCATCGATCTGGTTAATAACGCAACATGGTATATTGACAAGATGCACCTGAGTGCGGGCACTGCTGCGTCGCTTACGTCACTTTCTGACCGAATTTCTCATGGGTATAAGATAGGCGTGGAGCTGCTCATCATTAACGCCGCTATCACATTTTTACTGCTACTTTTGTTAGCAGACAGGCAGACAAAAACCGCTGCTACCATAACAGCATGAAAGAACAGATAAAGAGCATCAAATCGCGCGACTGGACCGAGACCAAAGCCCATTCCAGCTGGCAGATATTCAAGATAATGGCCGAGTTCGTTCAGGGCTTCGAGACCCTGGCACGCATAGGTCCCTGTGTGTCCATCTTCGGATCAGCACGCACAAAACCCGGGCACAAGTATTACGAGCTTACGGTAGAGATATCGCGCAGACTGGCACAAGAAGGCTTTGGCATCATTACCGGTGGTGGCCCGGGCATTATGGAGGCAGCCAATAAGGGCGCTCATCTTGCCAACGGCTCATCCGTAGGGCTGAATATAGATCTCCCCTTCGAGCAGGAAAGCAATCCATACATCAACAAAGACACGTCCATCAATTTCGATTACTTCTTCGTTCGCAAAGTAATGTTCACCAAGTATGCGCAAGGTTTCATTATGATGCCGGGTGGCTGGGGCACCATGGACGAGTTTTTTGAGGTAGCAACACTCATACAGACACGCAAGTTCACACAAACGCCCATGGTGTGTGTAGGCTCAGCCTATTGGAACGGGCTTTTCAACTGGATGCGTGAAACAATGCTGGAAACAGAACAGAACATCAGCCCCGGCGATCTGGAACTGATAAAGGTGTTCGATACCGCCGATGAGGTAGTTGCCTACATCAGCGAGTTCTACACGCACAATAAACTGCAACCTAATTTCTGATAATGGCACACACACTGGTATCTGAAGCTATCGAGCAATACAGCGCGTCATTCACCACGCCCGAGTCTGATGTACTTGCTGCCCTCAACAAGGCCACAAGCACCCGGCACGATGCGCGCATGCTGTCCGGCCACATACAAGGCTCGTTGCTGCAGATGCTCAGCCACATGATCCGGCCACGATA
>CAZZCR010000046.1:0-26354 GCA_964652995.1 uncultured Flavipsychrobacter sp.
GGCCAGCGAGACGCCTGCCCCCCCTGCGCGCCGCGGGATGCTGTCCCGCTTGCGCTGGCCGCTGATCATCGCCGGGCCGGTGCTGGTCATCGCCGTCCTGGCCTGGTTCATCCTTACCAGCACAGTTACAATATCCATGCTGTGCAGATCGTTCTGGTACATTCCACTTACATGGTCATACCATACAAACACCAGTGTTTCATCCCTGCCCTTGAAAGCCACGAAGTTACCATCGGCACTCACTGCAAAATTGGCGTCCACGGCAGGCCGCTTCATTGGAGGTAGCAAATGAATACTGTGGTGCCACCCACCGCTATAAAACAGGTACATATGCAGTTGCCCATCCGCCCCCCTGTAAAATATTTTACCTCCTGCCGCATTGCAACCTATGTCGCCGCCTACATTTTGTGATGCATTGCCCCAATCTGTAAGGTGCGTATGCGCCCAGTCTGTTCCTGCCCAATATGCGACTTGCAGACGGTCGTCAGCGCCATGGTAATATATTTGTCCTGACGTAGCTCCCCGCGCAATGCTGCCGCTCATCTTTACAGCCCTGTACCCGCCCGGGGCTATGGTTGCCAGCATCCATGCATAGCTTCCGGAAGCTGTCCTGTACCAGCACATCAGCCTACCATCCCCGCCACGAAAAGCCACTTGGGTTCCCGTGCTCGTTACAGCAAAGGGCTGTATTCCCGCTGTAAAGGGCAAATTGCCTACAAAACCATGTCCCCAACCCTTTGATATTGGTGTGATTTTAAATCCATAGTCAGGAGCAAAAGGCGCATTCCCTGGCAAAATTGGAGGCATGGTAGGAACCGAAAATTTCAGCGTCGTGCATTGGGTTGAAATTATCTGAGAGGAAAAGATCTTTCCTCCATCAGCACTAGGTCCGCCTGGAACAAGCGGCCATTTACCATACACACTGTAAAAATCAACGCGATAGGTGGCATTGCAGAGTACATTTTTTATTTCCAGAGTTATACCGCTAAGCGTATCAACATGCGGATTCGGATTATAGCAAAATGTGCCGGCAAGATCATCGAAATGATGAGGAAGATTATACCACCAGTTGTAACAATTTCGCACCCAGCCAACTATTTTTCCTTGGCTCCCACCTTTTATATACTTCAGCGCAAACGCCTCCACCTTCGGATTATTAAGGAAGATATCAGAGTGAAAAATTGCGTCAGGCAATTTTTCGCCGCGAAATCCTTTTGGTGTGCAAGTAGGATCGTCATCACAGCATATGCTTCTTATGGCTACAGAATTCGCGAGATTCAAATCTTCTCCTTCGAAAAAGTTCACGAAAGCAGTTACATAACCAAGTTGCCGCCTCCATCCACCAGTTAATTGCGTCCATGCAACTGCTGCGCCGGAACACCCACTTAATGCTGATGCAAAGAATGCATTATGTACCTCTCCGTGTACAAAAACACCATCTCCAACACCGGGGAATGCTCCGGTTGCCCAAATTTCGCACTTCGTGGCCGTTCCTGTCCCCGTAGACTTGTAGCAGGCTGAACGGATACAGGCTGCTCTCTCCAGGGCATGTTCGTCATCGTTTGGTATATGATCACATGCCGTAGTTGACAAACTGCAATCTGAAAGACCTATTTCTCCTATTATGAAAGGTTTGTTACCGTATCTGTAACGCGCACGATTAGAAATATAATTAATATAATGATCTTGAAATTCCGTTGTCATATATGCATGATCCGTGTAAAAGTCTATGGCAGTAGAATTTACAAAATCCCCCCCCGCAGAAACCGGGGCCTCAGAGTCGCGCTCGGTTACGGAAATTGTGTACATATGGGAGTCTTGAAGCACCGTTTTGCAATAAGAAATCATTTCGTTACACCAGTTGCAAACGAATCGGGCTCCCTGGGCAACCTCGCCTGTGACTGAATCTTTAGGATTTTCCTTTGGATGTTCAATACCATGCCACCAGTAATATCCCTCTTTCGTATTCACCTCATTCATAAACTCAAAGGCAAACACGTTAGTTGAGTAACCCCACCTTGCTAATATATACCGTAACTTCTTTTTGTATTTTGCCCTTTTGTTTATGTCAGTCCAAAAACTCTTTGTATCCGGCCCATATGCGTTGTTATACTCTTGTTCCAGTACTAACTGTACGTACACGCCCACATGCTGCGCATGCTCTAATATGCCATCTAGATCATAAGCTCTTTCCTGCCGCGAATAGGTTGCATAGTTATTCACTTCCTCGTGTTCTATTGCAAACTTCTCAACTGACATCATAACCCTGGCATGGTTGCCTTTATGTTTCCCAAGTTCGTCGATTATGTATCTAATATGCAAATAGAGAACACGGTTATACTCTTTCCATCCTTCGTCCCAGTTGGCATGCACACCTATGGGGTAAAACAGGTCGCCGTTCGCAAACCGGAAGTTTCTTTCTGATGCTTTGACGTACCCTTTATTTGCACTATCAATCACACGAAAGCTGCCGCCCGGAAAATAGTAAGGGTTTGCAGTGTCTTTAGCAATAATAACCACAAAAGAAAATGTCCAATCCCCTGTTTCCGGTGGTGCGAAGCGCACGTGCCATGGCCTTGGGTCTCGCTGCATGCCCACAGGATATGATGGATCATACCGGGGTTTCATTAGCCCCGGCTCATGTTTGTTGAAAGTTTTTACGTTAACGTCGCCACCCAGAACGTATCCAGTTACATTCGGTACACTTAAGTCCCGCACAAAATCAACCATATAAAATGCCGGTACTTTTCGCTTTGTAGCAAATGCGCCGCCCATTTTTTTGAATACTATAGAGATGTCAATTATGTCAGGGTCAAAGACAGTTGCATCAAACGTGGCGGAAATGAAATCTCTGTATATAAAATCAAAGTCCACCTGGTACTTGGCGTACTTGGCAATCGTGGTTGGATATTTAAGGTTGACTATAGAAGGCGGCCCTCCCTTTGCACTGACGGTGGCGGAAAATTCTTCGGTTGTTGAGGTTGGGTCTCCAATAACTATTTTATCAATAGGTTTGGCCGGTCCGGAAGACACAACACTTGTCGACGAGTACACGTAAGTCTCCTTGTCCGTCGGTGAGCTAAGCAAGCTGGTCTTGTCTGTTATCGAAGCCATTCTGGTATGTTTTCAGAGGATTGAAGCGCGCTGGCGGCATCAGCGTAAATGATATTCTCGTCGTTGTGACCTGCTGTCATTGGGAATGGCACATCACTGGCAAGTGGCGTACCGTCCACTGTGGTAGGTTCCACATAATTTCCAGGTTCGCTGGTTAGCATTACATTAGATGCTCCCTCGGTCGGCGCCGCACTGAATCGCTGAACAATTTTTGAATCAATTGCGGGGCGCATTGTGTTCCCGCCCAGAGGCTGCAGGTTCTGCGTCTTATCGCTGGCTGAACATAAAGAGTCGATAATCATGAAACATTCATTTTTAATGATATAAAATGATTGCGGCATACTATATTGGATAGCTCCACTCTTCTCCTTCTACTGTAATTGCAAAGGCATCAGCGGTTTGGGTAGATGCCCCGATAAGATACCCAGCCTGCAGTTGGAAGTCAAGGTCAATGACATTCTTGTAAGAAGGCTCGTATGCGGACTGTTCGGTTTCGGGTATCTGCACTTCGCGCAGCAGCCTGAAGGTATTTGCGTTTACACCAACGTATATCCGGATCATCCCGTAAATTCGTGTACTGCCCATCGCCTTTATCGTAACCTTCTTAATCCGTGTGCCATTGGAGTTTAGCGCTTGTGGTGCAACTAGTATCGTCGTTATCGCACCAGTTCCATCAGTATTTTCGTTGGCTGTATTTACCACGCCAACACCAGTTATTGCCGAAATCTGCTTGAAATTGCAGCAGTTTGCAGGAAGCGGATTTGGATAATCCCAATCAAGCCCCTCCACAATGATGTTGAATGTATCTCCTACCTGCGTGGAAGCAAGTAATGTGTGTCCCGTTTGCAATTTTATATCGCCCATTAACATGGTCTCATACATAGCAAGCACGGGTGTAGGCGTGGGCGTGTTATCAAGGGTTGGAGAAACGGGAATTTGCACTTCTTTATAAAGGGCAGTTGCGTTGCCGTCATTGATGTAGATTCGAACAATGCCTCGCGTCACCGGGCCAGTGGCTTTTATGGTCACTGATTTAACAATGGCTCCGAGCTGACCAGCTGTAAAAATAGTTGTTACAGCTCCTGTTCCATCAAGATTGCCGTTCGCTGTATTGATTGTTGCAATGCCTGTGTTGGCAGTTTGCAGTGAATAATCCTGGCAGCAGTTGCCGTTAGAATTTTGGCACATTTTCTATTTCAATTTTTTGGTGAGAAATAAAATTAGAATTATATTTTAATAATTTCATGAAATATACGGTGATAGGTAAAAATAATTGTGTTGAATGAAAATATATCGCATTCCTATTTAATCATTCAGCAAAACGGTACCGACATGACCGCGGCGTCATGCTCCGTTATGTTCTTTTACAGGCCCGACCCTATCTCATGTCCGGCTTACAATCGCGTAAATTTCTACGTCAGGGGCACATTAATCGATTTTACCCGATCATCCTCGATTGGAACAAAAAAGGAATGAAATTCACTCTTTAGGGGTGTTTCTTACTAAAATTCCAGGAAAAAATGATATCGCTTGTGTATCATTATTATATCAAACTTGATTTCAGCTTGAACATCTCAATAAACAAATTCATAATATGGTTCGAAGTTTTGTCTGTTAGGTGCGCTGTTCTGGATCTACATATTACTGTGGCTGATTGTACCGATGCAGAGTATAGAGACCAACACTACTCACAGGCTGTACCGAAACCCTGACGACAAGGTGATAGCAGGTGTGTGCGGTGGCATGGCTGTCTACTTTAAACTCGACAGCTGGAAAGTGCGAGCCATATTCCTTTTGCCGCTCATCATAAGTGTGTTCTTTAAGAGTATGAGCATCTTCACCTGGCATGTAGGATTGGCACCGGGTATTTTCCTCGGCTCTTTTGGCAGCACACTGTTCCTTCTATACGTTATTTTATGGATAGCACTACCCTATGCCACATCCGGCACAGAGAAAATGGAATTACGCGGCGAGAAGATTGACATCAATTCTATCAAAGCCGCTACTCAGGCACGCACCACGGCTGCAGCCAAAGCCACAAGCAGTTTCGGTAGCAGCATTGGCCGCATCATAGCAATCCTCGTAAAATCGTTCCTGCTGGTAGTTGCAGGGTCTATAGCACTTGGCTTATTTGCAGGCCTTATTGGTCTAATTGTCGCTGGCACCGCAATCAGTCCTTATGCCGCATTTTTCCTTAGTGACACGCAAGCGTATTCATTAGCATGGTTAGGCATTGGTCTTGCAATGGGCATGCCGTTGCTGGCGATGGCGGTGTGGCTTATTCGCAGAATGACAGGAACACGTTCGCGCAGGCACTATCTTGCCTATGTATTTTCGGCTCTGTGGATAATAGGTGTCATCATTGTAGCAACAACGGGTAGCAAGATCGCCGCCAACTTCAGCAACACCGGCACTATCGAAGAAGAACTGCAGATAGCACAACCAAGTACCGGCAGACTGTTTGTGAAAGTAGATGACGCGCTATTACCTACTAAAAGCATGAAGTACAATAGGTGGTTCAACGATATGAACGAAGACAATGATGAGTTCAAGTTGATAGACCGCAATACGCTTTGGCTGAATAATGTGAAGCTGAATATCGAACGAAGCGAGGACACCCTTTTTCATGTATATGAAACGCGGTCGAGCCGCGGCAGTTCCTCACAGGAAGCAAGCATGAAGGCGAACAAGATATCATTTGTTGTAAGTCAACTCGACAGCATTCTGACACTTCCACGCGGGTTTGTCGTAAACAGCAGGGATAAGTTCTGCAATCAACAGGTGCTGATAACAGTAGAAGTGCCTGTGGGCAAGACGCTGAAAGTGAGTGAAGCCATCAACGAATACAGTTGGTATACGATCAATGTAAACGGCAACGGAGTTTACAGGTCGCGTCATTGGTCGGACAATGACGACATGGATTTTGACAACAATACCGAGTACATAATGACGACCACAGGTCTGAAAAACATTGCAGATACAGCGGTGACTGACCTTTAAGAATCAACCAAGTTAAAATAGAAAAACAGGTAAAAACACCTGAAACGGCTAAGGAAGCTATCGCTACCTTAGCCGTTTAATTTTTCACCGCCCCCATGACACAACCTGTATACGTATTAGGCACCGGTCTCTCGCACGATGGATCGGCGTTTTTGCTTAAGGATGGATCGCCTTTTGTGGCAATTGAGAAAGAACGACTTACCCGTAAGAAACATGACGGGGGGAACGACATGGCAGCAGTGCAGTATTGTCTGGATGCAGCCGGGATAACAGTGAAGGATCTTACACTGGTGGTACAGGCAGCGAATTTTGAGAAAAACACCATCAACCGTGACGATTATTTGGGACCAAGGGTATTCGTCGGCAGCAATACACCTCTGATCTCATTATCGCACCATCTGGCCCATGCCTGGAGCGCAGCCGCAGCAGCACCCTACTCTTCCTGTGCAGTATTGGTAGTAGATGGTTGTGGCAGTCCGCTGGACCAATGTGATGATATGGATTGCGAACTACCTGAAGAATTAGGCACTGAACCCGGGATGTATTGTGAAAAAGATAGTTTCTATTTATTTGACGGCGGTGAAATGAAACCGCTCTTCAAGGATTTTTCATTAATGCAGCCCGGAAAAGATGCAAATTTCAGCATACCCACTATCCGACACTCAATAGGTGGCGTATATAGCGCAGCGAGTAACTACTGTTTTGGAAACATGGATGACGCGGGGAAGCTGATGGGACTGGCTCCCTATGGGCAGCCAACAAAACGACCGCCTATCTTCCTGCTTGCCGATGGTCGGGTATTTGTGAAACACGGGTTGTTCGAAGAAGAATTTTGCTCCCCCCGAAAATCACATGAACAATTTAAAGAGAACTTTCAACACTATGCAGACATTGCAAGGTGGGTGCAGTCAGAAACGATGCGTGCGGTAAGTTACCTGGTTCGGGAGCGAATGACGTTGCTACCTGCAGGCACGCCTTTGGCCATTGCGGGGGGTGTGGCACTAAACGCTGTGACAAATGCCCTTTTGTTGCGCACAGGCATTGTAAATGACCTGTTCATTCAACCGGCTGCCGGCGACAATGGATTGGCCGTGGGATGTGCATGGTATGGATACATGCAACATTTGGGCAAACTAAACCACAGGGGTGCACACAACGTATTGCTCGGTAAAACTTATCAGGAAAGCGACGTGATGAACATGCTAAGGGAGCATGACCAACGGGACAAATTGAATTGGACAGTATGCCAAGATGTTGTGGCTGCCGCAGCGAATTCACTGGCAGACGGAAAGATCATCGGGTGGTTTCGGGGCGGGTCTGAACTGGGTCCCAGAGCATTAGGACATCGCAGTATTCTTGCAGACCCGCGAATACCAGAGATACAATTGCGCATTAATCGGGATGTGAAGAACAGAGAAGACTTCAGACCCTTTGCACCATCGGTTCCTAAAGAAAGAACAGAAGAGTATTTTGTTGACGGATGGGACAGCCCTTATATGATACTGACCGACCGCATGAAACCGGAATGGATAGATGTGCTGAAAGGGGTGGTGCACGTAGATGGCAGCTGCCGCGTGCAAACGGTGGATGCAGAATGGAATACAGTGTTCCATCAATTGATAGAAAGATTTGGCGAGAAAACCGGAATATTTGTGCTGCTAAACACTTCTTTCAATGTCAGGGGAATGCCTATAGTTGAAACCCCTGCAGAAGCGCTCGATGTGTTTCTGCACTCGGCAATGGATGAACTGTATCTGGGTGATGTGCGCGTAGTAAAGAAACAGGTTTTGTTGCGGTAAGTGGCACGGCAAGTGTACATTTGTCGACACTTCTACCGATGATACAAGGGTCAAACAGCGACATTTACGACATAGTGATATCAGGCGCCGGGCCGGCCGGTAGTACGTGCGCCATAGTCCTGCGTAATAGCGGCCTGAAAATAGCGCTGGTGGACAGGGCGGTTTTTCCACGCGACAAAGTATGCGGCGACGCGATACCCGGCCGGGCAGTGAAAGTACTGCAACAACTGGGACCTGAATATGAATCATCCTTCAGGAACTATGCTCCAAAGCTACTTACAAAGAGTACCCGGTTGTTTTATAACAAAAGGGAGCTGGCATTTGACTGGAAAGGAGAAGCGTACACCTGCGCAAGAATGGACTTTGACCATTTTTTGTTTGAAAAAGCAGCTGCCACCGACATAGATGTTTTCACCGGCGAGCAGGTGACGCAAGTGAGCAGACAGGATGATGTCTTCACTTTGAAGACGAAAACGGGCAAGATCTTCCGATCTAAACTGCTGATAGGCGCAGACGGCGCTAATGGTGTAACTGCACGCCAATTGGCTGCGAGGGTAACGGACAAGACAAATCATGTAGGCTCGGTGAGGGCGTACTATAACAACGTCACTGCACTGCGACCCGACACCACAGAAGTGTACTTCCTTAAAAACTTCCTGCCGAGTTATATGTGGGTTTTTCCGTTGCCGGGCAACAGGGCCAACGTAGGATTCGGGATGCTGACGGCAGAAATATCCCGTCGCAGGCTGGACCTTAAAAAGTTGTTCTACGAATTTATTGACCAGTCGCCCCAATTGAAGGCGCGATTGAATGGCGCGATGCAAGATGGTCCGTTGGAGGGTTTCGGTTTGCCACTGGGAGGACGAAAAGTCCCCATTTCGGGCGAGGGATTCATGTTGACAGGCGACGCTGCCTCTATCATTGACCCTATGTCGGGCGATGGCATCGGCAACGCCATGGTTAGTGGTCTGCTGGCGGCAACACAAGCTATATCGTGCTTTGATTGCTCCGATCTTTCGGCCGGTTTTATGCAAGGGTACGACAGGGCTCTGGACAAAAGACTTGGCAGCGAACTGCGCCTGCATCTGCGATCGAGGAAGTTGCTGGCCGCCTTTCCCGGAATGCTGGATGTGGTCTTTGCCGCCGGCAGCAATGCTACACTGCGAAGCCTGATACAGAAAGCACTATGACTTTGCCGCACCCGCCAATGTAAAACAAGCCTGTTAAGACGACAATTATAAACTATTTTTGCGGCAAATACACTTACGATGACGCTTGCCGCACAGGTAAAACACGCTGCTTTTGACGCACTGAAACATTTGTACCCCGATGCTCAGACCGACCTTTCGATGATAACTGTGAACCAGACGAAACCTGAGTTCTCGGGTGATTATACAGTGGTTCTCTTCCCATTTGTGAAACTGCTGCGCATGAAACCCGACGAACTGGGGAACAAACTGGGCGAACACCTGCTGGCTACATCAGGACTATTCTCTGCATATCAGATCGTAAGCGGATTCCTGAACCTCACCGTAAAAGACGAATATTGTACGTCATACCTGTTGAACAATTTCTCAAAAACCGATTTCAGCAGGCAGCAGAAAAGCAGTGACCGTGTGATGGTGGAATATTCATCGCCCAATACCAACAAGCCACTGCATTTCGGCCACATGCGCAACATCTTTTTGGGTGCGGCTGTATCTGAGATACTGAAAGCCGACGGGAAGCAGGTGATCAAAGCCAATCTGATCAATGACAGGGGTATCCACATCTGCAAGTCTATGATCGCGTGGATGTGGTATGCCAACGGTGCAACACCAGCTTCAGCGGGCGTAAAAGGCGACCACCTTGTGGGTGACTACTATGTGAAGTTCAACGATGTTTATAAGCAAGAGATAGCAGGACTGATAAAGGCAGGAATGGACGAAAAGCAGGCCGAAAAAGAAGCACCTATCATGAAAGCCGCACAAGACCTGTTGCGCAAATGGGAGGCGGGCGATGCTGAAACCCGTGAACTGTGGAAGACGATGAACGGATGGGTGTATGAAGGATTTGATGTTTCCTACAAAAAACTCGGTGTGTCTTTCGATAAGATGTATTATGAAAGTGACACCTACCTGCTTGGAAAGAAAATTGTAGAGGATGGACTTAACAAGGGGGTGCTTTTCAAAAAAGAAGATGGCTCAGTTTGGATAGACCTCAAGGGAGACGGGCTGGATGAAAAATTGTTGCTGCGTGGCGACGGCACCTCCGTTTACATGACCCAGGACCTGGGCACGGCCAAACTGAAGTATGACGATTACAAGTTGGACCAGTCGGTGTACGTAATAGCCGACGAACAGAACTACCACATTCAAGTACTGAAACTTATACTTAAGAAAATAGGCGAATCATGTGCTGACGGCATCTATCACCTGTCGTATGGCATGGTGGAACTGCCTACCGGCAAGATGAAGAGTCGTGAAGGTACAGTAGTTGATGCCGATGACATGATGGACGAAATGGTGAATCTGTCGCGTGAACAAACAGAACAGTCGGGCAAGACGGAAGGATTTACGGCAGCGGAATTGGATTGGCTGTACGAGACCATAGGTATGGGAGCACTTAAGTTCTACCTCCTGCGTGTGGATCCTAAAAAGAAGATGATCTTCAACCCGAAAGAGTCGATTGACCTGCATGGGTTCACAGCCACTTTTATACAATATGCGCATGCGCGTATCTGCTCCATATTACGCAAAGAGAATGTTGCGCTCCACCCCGACACCGGCAGGTTCCAGGCATGGCATGCACAAACCGATCTGCTAAAGTTGGAGAAAGAGATGATCCTGATGCAGGAACAGTATGCGGCCGTATTGGCTGATGCTGCTGCAGAGTTCAATCCGTCGGCACTATGTAACTACTGCTTCCAGCTGTCGCAACTCTTCAATACTTTCTACGATGTGCACAGTATCTCTAAAGCGGAAAATGACGAGAAAAAAGAGCTTCGCCTGATGATGATCGTACACACCGCGGCGATATTGCGCCATGGCATGGGATTGCTGGGAATAAGGATGCCTGAGAAAATGTAGGCTTCTGTTTCTTACACAACGGGGTGCAGCAACAGAGCGAGCAGGGAAATAATGATGCCCATTATGAGACCCACAAAGGCGAAAATAACGGGAACCTTCTTTCTTGCTGACGCTAGTTTGGGTCCCAACATCTCTTCAATAGCTTCAGGAGGATAAGACGCTATCACACCCGATATCTTGCCCGTAACGGAAGGATCGGTGGAAAGTGATGACGTATAGCGGGTGATGACCTCGGGCAATAGTATCTCAATTTCCTCCAGCATTCCTTCCTTGAGTTTCACTATGGTACTCTCGCCAATGAATGTGGCGATGACCGGCAACTTCTCTTTGATTTTCACACGAAGAAACGTATCGAGATGCTGCTCAATTAAAGGGCGCAAATTGTCTAGTGCGCGCTGATCTATAACCTGAATCTTCCCCGACCCGAGCTGAGAAGCAAACGCTTCCGCAACGGTTGTCGCTATTTCATCCTGATGCGATAGGAGGAATCCATGAACGGTAACTCCCAAAACACGACGCGGGCGCAAAGGATGGATGACAAGCCCGATGAGCACCCGGGCGGTAGCCCAAGCGGTGAACGCCATGAGGAACGGAATAAAGAAAAGAAGGAGTTTGAGCATATATCTGCTAAAAAAGCCATCCGGTTCGGATGGCTTGCTTTTAGTATATAGTACGTTTATAAGTCCTAAGGGTTTTTGTGACTTAGGCTTAAGGGGCTTGGTTATTTAATTCCAGCGAGGAAATCCTTCACTTTGTCTTTATGCACCATACCTTCTTTAAAAGTATATGCACCAGATTTAGGACTGCGAACAGCCTTGATCACCTTCGTGTAGTTTTTAGCTTCCGCTGCCAGTTTAGGGTCTTTCTTGATCGCGGTCTTAGCTGCTTTTGCCATTTCTTAAATATTTTAATGGATTATTTAATTTCTTTGTGAACCGTAACGCGTTTCAGGATCGGATTATATTTCTTCAGCTCGAGACGCTCAGTTGTATTTTTCTTGTTCTTGGTAGTAATATAGCGGCTGGTACCGGGCATACCACTGTTTTTATGCTCGGTGCATTCCATAATTACCTGAACGCGATTTCCTTTCTTAGCCATTTTTATAAGTTTACTTTACTTTAGAAATTAGATGGTTACACCTTTTTCGCGAAGCTCTTTAACTGTGCTGAGCAATCCGTTCTTATTAATTGTACGGATAGCGTCAGTAGTGAGCTTCAGAGTAACCCAACGATCTTCTTCCGGAAGGTAGAAGCGCTTAGTCTGCAGATTAGGCAGAAAACGACGCTTTGCTTTTTTGTTAGAGAACGAAACTTTGTGTCCTACTACTGGTTTCCTACCTGTTACCTGACAAACGCGAGCCATGATTTATTATTTTTTTGGGACTGCAAAGGTAAGTGTAAAAATTAAGAATAAAAAATAAAAAATAATTTTTTCGCCCTGTTTTCAGCGAAATACACACGTTACCAACACAAATATAGTGTTTATTTCTAAAATTAAGGTAATTGCGGCAAGATCAGCGCATCCAGATTGGAAATGCCGGGCAAATTCTCGCAAACAAAGCCTTCGCCATACCTTGTCCCGATGCGCTTACCCATTATCGCATCTCTGCCGGCCAACTCCTGCAGGAAATTTCCCGTAGATATATAGGTAATGGGGCCACCAGCACCGGGGCTGTAAAACTGACTCTCATAACATTTTATCGCATTCATCTTCTGCTCGAAGCTATCAGAAATATCTACAATAAACGTTGGTTCAAGTGGACGGTCCTGTATCATATGAAACACCCTTTTCGGCCTCCAGGGCTCCTGCTCTACCCCATCGCGCTGAGTGGATATACGTGCCAAACCCGACAGAAAGCAGGAATCGGCAATGAGACGCCCACCCTTTCCGTGGTCGGGATGGCGATCGCTGAGGGCATTTGCAATAACCATCTCGGGACGATAATGCCGAATAAACGTGATGAGTTTGCGCTGATGTTCTTCGTCGTTCCTGAAAAAACCATCGGCCATCTTTGCGTTCTCACGCACCACTACCCCCATTTCCTCTGCTGCTTTACGCGCCTCTTCGTAACGGGTTGACACGGTTCCGCGTGTACTCAACTCCCCTTCTGTCAGATCAATAATGCCTACTGCCTGTCCTGCACGTGTGTGATTGATGATAGTGCCGGCGCAACCTAGTTCCAGATCATCAGGGTGTGCCGCAATAGCCAATATATGCAATTTCATATTTTTCAAAGTTTCTATATCGGCAGCAAATGTACTTCAGAAGTTTGAAAAGCATGTCTATACACACAAATATTACCCCATTATGTTTGGCACGAAAAAAAACACCCTACTGAAAAGGCGAGGTGTCTCTCCATACAATTTACAGATCATACGTTGGTTCCCCAATCGGAAAGCTCTTGCGGCGACCAAAGACCCGGGAAGAAAATGCGCCGCTGATAACGTGGGTGCATGTATTTCTTCCAGTCGCTGCCACCGGTCCCCTCAACTTCCTTCTTGTTTTCCTTGTCGAGATAAGATGCTGCCGCATGATAATGCGCCATAACCCACGAAATGTTTACGGTATGGTCATAATGCCTCATGGCCGCAATGAGTGTAGGGTCGTTCTTCTCAGCCTCGGGCATTGCCTGATAACGCGCCCATATGTTAGTGCCACGGTACTCTTCTATCTTGCGAAGAAACTCCGGTTTGTAACGCTCTTCAAACAAACGGATAAGTGTACTCTTCTTGCCGGTAGTGTAATCCTTACCCGCCGCATGCCAGTATAAATGCTCGTATGCCTCTTCAACCGGAGTGTCTTTGTTAATAGTATGCCTGAAACGGGCATCGGCGAGAAGTTCAACATTGGTCGATGCGAACTCCACCATACGATACTGGGCGCTCTGAAAACCGCTGGCCGGCGTAAGCGTATTCCTGAATTTCAGGTACTGCTCATATTCCATACCCTGACTCATTATAGTAAATGAGGATGAAAGGACATCGAAATATCTACTCATACGGCCTATCTTCTCAGCAAAAACCGCGGCGCTGGTCTGTGGTGCGGCCGTTAGTTGGTTGGCTTCCCAAAGTGTCATCTTGAACAACAGCTCGTTTACCTGATGATACATTATAAATATCATCTCATCGGGCAAAGTGGTCCGTTGCACCTGCAGGTTCAGGAGCACATCGGTCTGGATGTAGTCCCAATAGGTGATTGGTTTGGCCCAAACCAAGCCCTCCAGATGCACATCTGTATCCTGACCGATTGCGGTAAGTTTGTCCTCAAGTCTGCCTAATATTTCTTCGCGCTTGTTCATTTTAGAAGTTTTAATGAGACTTGCCAAATCTCAAGTGTATGTAATTATCAACCCGGTCAGCAGTCGTTTCCGCATCTATTCCGTGGTCTGATATGAAATCACGCACCATTTGTTCCTGCTCATTTCCCTTTCTGAAGGCAACACTGTAGTTGACATCAGTGAACGACACCATTGAATACAGCGGGAAGTAATCGCCCGGATAAAGCTCGGCTATGCGGCGCTCAATACTTCTGTGAAACAGGTATTCAGGATCTGCGACCTTGTCGCGCATGACCAGATAATTCTGTAGCGACAGGTCTTGCACCGCGTCGCCCTCCGGCTTGCGCATCTGCTCGTATTCTTTAAAAACAATATCCCAGTCGTGGCCATGCTTTTCCATGAGTGATGACATGACGGTACAATCTTCAAATCCGCAGTTCATGCCCTGACCAAAGAAAGGAACAGTGGCGTGGGCAGCATCGCCCATAAGCACTGTCTTGCCAAAGTGCCACGGATAACACCTGATGATGGCCAGTGACGACAACGGATGATCGTTCCAGGTATCGGCTACTTCGGGCATCATCTCGTAGAAATCGGCAAATGTGTTCCTGAAGAAATCTACGATCTTTTCCTTCGACGATAGGTTATTGAAGCAGTATTCATGACCATCAACCGGCATGAACAAAGTGCAGGTAAATGAGCCGTCGAAATTGGGCAGTGCAATGAGCATGAACCTGCCGCGCGGCCAGATGTGCAGCGTGTTCTTTGCCATTTTGTAAGATCCATCGGCATTAGCAGGAAGAAGTATCTCCTTGTAGCCATCTTCTATATAATTCTGGCTGTAGGAGAACCTGTCCATACGCTGCATGGCATTGTAGCGCACGGCAGAGAACGCACCATCTGTAGCAAAGACCACATCAGCCTTTACCTCGGTTACAGCACCCGTCTGAGTGTTCCTGAAGGTGGCAGTGCCGGTAGCCGTATCTGCACCGGTACACTCCTCATTAAAATGGATGGAGCCGGCCTTTTCGGCTTCGTCCATCAGGATACTGTTGATACCGCCACGGGATACTGAATATATAGCCTCACCGTCTTTTCCATATTGCTGATAGTTGGTAGAACCATCGGCAAGGTGCATGGTGCGGCCATACATAGGAATGGCAATCTCACGAACTTTGTCGCCAAGACCCACGACATCCAGTGCCTTCCAGCCGCGGTATGAGGTGGCCAGATTGATGGACTTTCCGGCCGACATGGCACTTTTGCGCATGTCGGGACGGCGCTCGTATACATTTACCTTATATCCTGCTTTCGACAGATATACTGCCCACAAGGAGCCCACTAATCCGCTCCCTACTATTGTTGCTTGTTTCATTTGCTTTCGTTGTTTTCGAGAACAGGTACTTCCATAACTGCACCACACTTATTGCAGGTGCGCAGAGACAGGTCGTCGTAAAAAGACTGCATGAGGAGCGGTAACTGCCCCACAATATCGTCTAGGTGGAAGGTAGCTTTGTGTAACAGATTGCTACAATTCTCACAGAACCACATACAGGAATCGGACTCTGACGCCGTTCTGCGGCGCTCTACTACCAGCCCTACCGTATTGGCCTTGCGCTGTGGCGAATGCGGCACACGTGGCGGCAACATGAATATCTCGCCCTCCTTGATGGTGATCTTCCTCACCTTGCCGTCTTCTATGATCGGCAACTCCATATCGCCCACCAACTGATAGAAGAACTCCTCGCCCTCGTTGTAATGGAAGTCTTTGCGACAGTTGGGGCCGCCAACGACCATTATTATGAAGTCGGTGTCTTTGTAAACCACTTTGTTGCCAACCGGCGGCTTCAATAGTTCTCTGTTTTCTTCAACCCATTTCATGAGGTTGATCGGATTCAATATTGCCATATGCGTATAGTGGCAGCTTCTACACTGCCGGACCGCAATACTAATTTGCCGCAAACACAAAAAACATGATACCCGTCAGGGCTAAAAGCATGTTGCGGACCCGGCAACCTGAATATTTTAATTTGTTTAACAACGAATCAATAATTTTAAACAAAATGAACCCTTGTAAGGACTACCTTTGCGCAATACTCTCTGATAGTGCCGGCATAGAACAACCATTCGACCTGCGCCCCGGGGTAAAAACAACTACTAATGAGCGCGATTCTTGAGGCAAGGGGCTTAACTAAGAAATTCGGGGAGCGTGTTGCTGTAAATGACCTGAACCTGACCATAAACCGGGGACAGGTATATGGACTGTTGGGACAGAATGGTGCCGGCAAAAGCACACTCATCCGTATGTTGCTGGGCCTCATTTTCCCCGACCAGGGTGAGGTGTACATCAACGGAAGTCATTTCACGCCACGCAGCCGCCACCTGCTGGCTCATGTGGGTGCCATCATAGAACGCCCCGACCTGTATAACTACCTGAGCGGCTGGGACAATCTGCGCATCTTCGCGGCACTGAGCAAGCAGAACATACCCAACACCCGGCTACACGAGGTGCTGGAAATGGTGGGTCTGCGGGGCCGCGAGAAAGACAAGGTAAAGACCTACTCGCTGGGTATGAAACAACGCCTGGGCATAGCCGTGGCGCTGATACATGACCCGGAACTGCTGATACTGGACGAACCCACGAACGGACTGGACCCGCAGGGGATAGCCGAGATACGCAAGCTGATACAGATGCTGAGTATGGAGCAGGGCAAGACTATCCTACTGTCCTCTCACCTGCTTTATGAGGTGGAACAGATGGCCACCCATATGCTGATATTGCACAAGGGCAAGAAGATAACCGAAGGGCCTGTCAAAGAACTGATCGATCCGGATGAGACGATAGTGGAGATAGACATAGTCCACAATGCCGCGGCACCCGCAATGCTGGCGACCTCTGAATGGAAGGCGCATGTAACCGCTGCTACCCCTGCTCAGATCACCTTCCGTGTAAACAACAAACAAGTGCCTGCCATCAACGAATACCTTGTACACAATGGCGTGCAGGTGACCCGCATACATGCCAAACACTCATTAGAAAATTACTTCTTAACCCTGACCAATGATTAAGCTGCTTTCGTTAGAGTTATACAAGATCTTCAAACGCCCGCGCACCTTCATCAGCTTCGGGTTGGTGACGGCTATCGCGCTGGTCATCCAACTGGCGATGACGGCAGGCGGTAAGGACTTCCTGTCGTTTGGTATGCAGGGCATTACCGAGCAGTTTGATGTGAACGGCAACATACTGAACGGCTACCTGGTGGCCTACCTGATACTGCAATCGCTGCTGATACACATTCCGTTGCTGATAGCACTGGTGGCAGGCGACACACTTGCCGGCGAGGCCAATATGGGCACCCTGCGACTGGTGCTGACCCGACCCGTGAGCCGCAGCGAGCTGGTGCTGGTGAAGTTCATGGCGAGCATCATCTACTCCCTGTTGCTCATCATTTGGCTGGCGGCAGTGGCGCTGCTACTGTCCATAGTGATGTTCGGGACGGGCGACATGATCAATATGAAGAGCGAGACCTTCATACTGCTGCTGAAGAACGACATACCGTGGCGTTACCTGGCGGCGTTCGGATTTGCATCGCTGGCCATGTCTTCTATCGTATCTCTGGCGATGTTCCTGTCGGCATTTGCAGAGAACGCCATAGGCCCCATAGTGGCCACCATGGGTATAGTGGTGGTGCTGACGATACTCAGCAATCTGGAACTGCCACTGTTCAACCTCATCAAACCCTACCTCTTTACCACCCATATGATAGGCTGGAAGGGCTTCTTTGACGACCCTGTTCCCTATGCTGCCATAACACGGTCGGCGGGGGTGTTGCTGTCTTATACCATTGGTCTGTTGCTGGCCACCATTCTCTACTTTAACAAGAAAGACATACAGTCGTGATGCGAAAGAAACTGACCACCCTACTGGCACTGATGACATTTGCCACCGCTACGCAGGCACAAACTGCCGACGAACTCTTTGCCACCGTGCGCACCAAGGTGCTGCAGGTAAAAGACTATGTGGCCGATGTGAATATGAAGATAGACGTGGCGTTTATGCAGGTGCCCATGCTGAAGGGAAAGCTCTACTACAAAGCACCCGACAAAATGAAGCTGGAGCGCAACGGAGGTATCTCCATACTGCCGCGCAAGAACATAAACATGACCCTGAGCAACCTGATACCCACCGGCAAGGTGACCGTGATAGACATGGGCAACACCACGCTGAAGGATAAAAAGCTGCGCCTGCTGAAGGTGGTGCCCGACGAGGACAACAACGGCATAGTGCTGACCAAGATGTGGCTGGATGAAAAAGAACTACTGGTGACGCATACCGAAACGACGACATTTAACGATGGTACGGTGATCATGGACCTGGATTACAAGAACTACAATAAATATGGCCTGCCTGACAAGGTGAAGATCTTTATGGACCTTAAAGAATACAAACTGCCAAAGGGTGTGACGATGGACTATAATGATGTGCTGGAGAAAACCGACAAGGAGAAAACGGCCAAGAAGCAGAAGGGCACGATAGAGATAAAATACCTGAACTATACCATAAATAAGGGGATACCCGATGCGATATTTGCCACGGCTAAAAAAACTGCTGAGTAAACCCCGCTACGGTGTCTTTTGCTCGCCGGTCTTTCTGAGGTACACAAACCAATAGACCATACCCACGAGGCCGGCACCACCAATGATGTTGCCAATGGTGACGGGCAACAGATTTACGAGCAGGAAATTGGACCAGGTGACCATGCTATAATCTTGCGGGGTGGCGTTGATGAGGGTGAACAGCGCGGGATCTCCATAGTCTTTTACAGCTATTGCCACAGGGATGAAGTACATATTGGCGATGCTGTGCTCGAACCCGCAGGTGACGAATGCCGTGATGGGAAACAGGATACACAGGACCTTACCGGTAGATGACCGCACACTGAAACACAACCAAACCGCCAGGCACACCAACACATTGCACAGAATGCCCAATGCCACCGCCTGACCAAACTGCAACTGACACTTGGTGCGGGCAATGTTGAGTATGTTCTGCCCTACGGCACCCTGCGCAAACAGGTATTGGCGGGAAAAGAACAGCAGCACTGCCACACCCAGCGCACCCACCATATTGCCGGTGAAGACAAGGAGCCAGTTGCGCAGCACAGCCAGGGTGCTCACCTTTTTGTTGGCCCAGGCCATGATGATGAGGTTGTTGCCGGTGAACAGCTCTGCCCCACCTATAATAACTAATATAAGCCCGAGGCTGAACGCTACCCCACCCACGAGGCGGGTGATGCCGGGCGGCAAGGTGCTGCCGGCGGTGACGGTAGTGAAGAACACACTGCCCAGCGCTATGAACGCGCCCGCCAGCATGGCCAGCACCAGTGTGCGCACCGCGCTCATACGCGCCTTGTTTACGCCCACGGTCTCGGCCTGCAAAGCCATCTCGGGTGGCAAAAGGAAATCTACACTTTCGTTGACCATGATGATGATATTTTATAAAGATACAAAGCACTGCTCATGACGGGAAGAAAATAAACCGCGCAGAAAAATGTTGTTGTTTCCCGGATATTTTTTTGTTCTTGCCACCGCTTCCCACCTTTTCATTGATAATCAATGACTTTGTGGAAAGCCACCTCACTTTTTGAGGTGTTGAACTTCCCAAAACTGCGCAAAAACTTCCCACTTCTTCTCACCCTCTGTGCAAAAACTGCGCAGGCAATTACCAGCTAAAAGGCAAACAGAACCGTTGAATGTACTCTTCCCCCCATTTCTTTTCACTTTACTTCAAGTTACAAACAGATATGGAACAGGGCAAAAAAAGGATCTATGATATGCAGCCAGCTACTTATGATATAGCAGATTGAGTGGTATCAATAAAATTGGCTGAGGGTGCGGTGCGGTGAAATGAACTGCGAGCACGCCCGGTGAGATACAGCCGGTCGGATACCGGCACTGCTGTAGGCAAACTGATCGTAATAAAACAAACTCAGGACGAAAAACATTGGTTCTCGAAGAGCGACATGCCCTAACAACGAAACATTCTTCAAACTAACTACTATCTTTATCATTGCCCTGAAGGCGGATGGTCCTCTATGAAAAAATTCCTATTTCACGATAATACAATTATTTAACTGTAATGAACGAAAACCTTGCCGAATTGATACGCCAAGCCGTAGCAGCCTTTATGGATGAAAGGCCGAGTTTGCTCGAGTTAAATGTACACGAGCAGTCAATCAGCCATCGAATTGCGGTCCATCTTGAGCGCTTGCTTGATGATGAAGAACTGAATGTAGATTGTGAATACAATAAGAATTTAGGCGAGCCCAAAAGGATAGAAATTGATGGCCTAGATGCTCGTCTAAGACAAATTTGCGGCTGTCATATCTGTAGAAACATGGCAGACGAAATAGAGCGAGAACGACGTTTTCGGCCAGATATCATTGCTCATTTAAGAAATTCAAATGAGCATAATACTGTTGCTATAGAGATAAAGAGAGGTGTATTTTGTCCATTTGATGAAGCAAAATTGAGAGCAATGACGGGTCCTGGAGGACAATATCGGTACGAACTTGGAGCATTCGTATATTTCCAAGGAAATAACCCTGAAATAATTTTTTATCATCAAGGAAATCGTGTACCGGCTCCAGCCGAACATCCCTAGCGGCAACTTAAAAAAGGCTTAGTAGTTCTAGATAATTTCCCACATCCGGATACCAATACAAGATCCGTCACGGGAACTTTTCGATTTTATTGAAACACTTATTGAGAATTGTAAAGTTCAATCTAGCCATACATTTCTTTTTGTTCTAACTTTATAGTATAAAATATTATTGAATGGCTGAAGATAACCAACACTCGATAACCAGCGTGCCTCAGCAGGCATTTTCGCAGTTTATTCAGGCACTTGAGGTAAAGGGTATTTCGCCCGAGATAATTAAGCGTCTTAGGGAAAAGCTCATCGACCATAATGACACGTCCGAAGCGGCGCTTAGGGAGGCATTGTTCACCGAAATACCACAAGTATGATTTTAGTCGATGAACTGACAATTGAAGAGTTTCGCGGTATTCGCAATCTAACGTTGAAGTTAAATGGCAAGAACTTTGCCGTCTGCGGACCTAATGGAACTGGCAAGAGTGGTATCGTAGATGCCCTTGAGTTTGGTTTAACAGGGAACATTTCCAGATTATCCGGAGGAGGTACCGGTGCTATAACATTGAAGAAGCATGCCCCGCACGTTGACTATAGAGATAATCCTGAAAAGGCTAAAGTAAAACTGACGATACGGATTCCTTCGCTAAAAAACAAGAGAGTAACAATTGCGCGCAATGTAAAAGATGCAAACTCGCCGGTCATAAGCCCTGGAACGCCTGATGTATTAGGTGTGTTAACTCAACTGGAAAATCATCCCGAGTTTGTATTGTCGCGGCGGGAGCTAATTGCGTATGTCCTTGCTGCACCTGGCAAACGGTCTGAAGAAATACAGGCACTTCTGCAACTTAATAAAATCGGTGAATTGCGGGCAACCCTCTTGAAAATTAGTAACACATGCAAAAAGGAGTCTGAACTCTTACAAAATGCTGTGAGTGCAGCATCGCAAAATCTTGCTAAGGCGCTTGAAATACCAGAACTAAAAACCGATAAACTTATAGAAGCCGTTAACATTCGTCGGCGCGTTTTGGGATTGCCTGAAATTGAAACATTGACTGCAACGACGAATCTAATCGACGGGCTGCAAACGTCCGCTAAAGCAGCTGCTCCAAAAGTAATTAAAGTGCAAGCAACCGCAGACCTAAAAATAGCGAGCGATTTGATTACTAAACTCACGAGTAGTCCATTACAAGAAATACGTACAGCGCTATTAAAAGAGGTTGGTGAGCTGAGTGAAAATTCTGCGGTTGCAGACGGCATACTAAAGGAGCAGTTTTTAAAGCGAGCAATTGCTTTAGTTACAGAAGACAAATGTCCAGTATGTGGCACAGGATGGAAGGTGGACGATTTAAAAGGTCTTATACAAGCCAAACTTAATGGCTTTGAGGAAGCAAATAAGCTGCGGGTGAAGTTTGAAACAAACACTACTCCTGTCATATCACTTTTACAGCAGTTGAGCAATGCAGTCGATGCAGTTGAAAGACTCGCAAAAGAACTCAAATTGGAAAAAGCGTCTATTTTCGGAACATATCGAAATGATCTAGCAAAAAAAATAAAAACACTTCAAACTATCCTGCCTCTAACGGATACTACGACAGTCATTGAAAATGTCACTAAAATCCCGACAGAATTTGCTGAGCAGTTGCAAGATCTAGGGAGAACTATAACCGAATTACCCGAACCAAACGAACAAGAAACTGCGAGAGACTTTCTTGTTCTTTCGAATGATAGGTTAGCGCAATGGCGTGAGGCGGCAAGAAGCGCAAAAAAAGCAAAAGACCAATCAGCGTTTGCTACTACAATTCACGACGTGTATGTTGACGAAAGCAATAAGTCACTAGAAAATGTTTACAAGGAGGTTGAGCGTGAATTTGCGACATTCTATCAGTTGATTAATAGCGATGATGAGGAGTCGTTCAGCGCTAAGCTGACACCCTCAATGGGCAAACTTGGATTTGATGTCGAATTCTACGGCCGGGGGCATTTTCCTCCAGGAGCGTATCATAGCGAAGGCCATCAAGATGGAATGGGACTCTGCTTGTATCTGGCGCTTATGCAACGCTTACAGGGTTCCAGCTTCACATTTGCTGTATTGGATGATGTACTGATGTCCGTAGATACTGGGCATAGGAGAGAAGTTTGTAGCCTGTTAAAATCAAAATTTCCGAACACCCAATTTGTATTGACTACTCATGATGAAGTCTGGCTGAAGCATATGAGTAGCGCAGGCTTAGTTGAGTCGTCCAAATCTGTTAGGTTCAGCAACTGGACTCCGGAAATTGGCCCGACCGAATGGGCCAACCGCGATGTTTGGCGTGAAATAGATGAGGCACTCGCTAAAGAAAATGTTCGGGAGGCAGCCAGTTTGCTTCGGTACTACCTAGAGCATATTTCTAAAGAGATTTGCCATAATTTGCGTGCATCTGTTGAATTCAAGGGGGACGGGCGATATGACTTAGGAGACTTATTACCGCCAGCAGTAAAACGTTTTAGAGGTTTGCTTTCGGACGGACAGAAGGCTGCGATTTCTTGGGGGAAAACAGAAATTAATGATCAACTTATAGCTAAAGAAAAAGTAGTTGCAACTTGTTTCCAAGAGTCAAATGCTGACCAATGGCAAGTTAACCCTGCGATCCATTACAATGAATGGGCGAATCTGACGACTAGTGACTTTCGCCCAGTGGTAAAAGCATTCCGCGACCTCACAGGGATTTTTTTCTGCCAAGAGGAAGGTTGTAAAAGTCTTTATTATTTGACCTTCACTACCCCTAAAGAACTATCTGCCATTAGATGCGCATGTGGGAATCTCGACGCAGATCTGAAGAAAAGGAAACCACTGGGTGCATAACCTCTATTGTTCGTGATGTTCCGAAGGGCATCACGAGCAATAAATATAACTCCGTCTCCGACGAGCTTCATCTTGGCAAAGTAAAATGTTATAGCGGGAACGTGAGCGATCCAACTTCGACAAGTGTTACGGGGTTTGAGAGACATGCGTTACAAAACTGCCTGACGGTAGACAGGCACACAACTGTTGCATGCCCGAAACATTTGAGGACGAGTGGGTTTTATTTTTGAGTTTGATTTGATTTACTTGCAATTGCAAAACCCGGGCGTTATTATTGTAGTTAAACAAACCCGAAAATGAAAAACATACTCTTGCCTGTTTTGGCCATTATGGCTGCATCCTTATCGGTTAATGCTCAAACAAACGAGAAATACAAACCCAAAGATCCGTTTGAGAGTACTAAGAAGTCAACAACAGATGACGACAAACCCAAAACTTATTATTCCATCATCAATGCGTATCCCTTCTATAAACGCACATCGTTGATCGTAGATCCTTTTGTTATAGGAGTTGGCACTAAAACCGGATTAGCGTCCGCACTTCGATTTGAATCAGTTGTGTCGGAAAATGTTATGGTATGGGGAAAGGTGACCAAGACGTGGATAGGTGAAGCCGGAATAGGGACTGGATTTGAGAATGCACCCGTGGCTGTTGGCGGCATGAAAAACCAGATGCTTACGGAGGCCGGCGGTGCTTTCTTTGTTATCAACGATGCGTTTGATGCCAAGGTAAGGGTAATAACAAGAACACGACAATCAGGTAATGTTCAAATCAACTATTACATAAACGTACCATCAAAAGTTCGGCGGATGTTGGGGGTGCGAGCAGGCCATATTACCCACAGAAGGCAGATAGTTGTGAATGATGACTCGCGAGACGATTATTTCTACGCATCAGCCGACGGAGCATACAAGTTGCCGGTTCTGGAGAAAAATCCCGCTTATGTATACATACGTAAGCCCGCAGGAGATTATTTCACCGCTGTAGGTGTTTCGAACACAAACTCTGCTTTTGCCGGCGTTCATTTCAGAAAGGTGAAAAATACAACAATAATGCTCAGTGACAGCACAACGAGGAATACAGACAAGTTGATAGATGTGTATGCCGATGTTCTTATCCCATATTATGATAAAATAAGGAATCTGGTTGATATAAAAGGTGTAGAATGGCAACTGGTTGCCCATGAGGGTGTTGTCAGGAAAATGGGTTGGAGAGCGGGCTGCGCCATACGACTCCCTGTACGTAACTACTGGCAGGCAAGTGTAGAAATCGGAAAGTGGCCCGGACCGAAGCTACAAACAGAAATAGGCAACACAGGCTTTTTTGCATTAATTGGTGTTGGCAGGTCGTTTGGATTGGGGCGGCATGGGCTACCACCTAAAGAAACGAGAATAGAATAAGAGATATGATCCTCTGAAGTACTGTCATTAAGAATTTTGGCTCTGTTGTTCGTGATGTTCCGCAGGGCATCGCGAACAATAAATATAACTCCGTCTCCGACGGGCTTCATCTTGGCAAAGTAAAATGTTATAGCAGAAACGGGAGCGAGCCAACTTCGATAAAATGCTACGGCGGGTGAAGGCTACTTTTTTCCGAATTCCATTTCTACCATACTACACAATACGCACTATCATAGATTTTCTTTTTGTCCCGTTGCCATCCCGGTTGTAACTTGTATTGCTATTGCAGGGAATGAGGCTAAAAAGGCATCTATGGTGATTTAATTTTATCACTGTCGCTTGTTGCGGAAGTTTTCGGAATGAGAAAAAAATGGGAGTTTTTGGGGAGTTTTTTGGAGACGAACCTCCCGCTTATTCCCCACACAACCATTGATAATCAATGAGAAATCCCGAAGATCACTCCCCAAATGAAAATTGCGGATTTGGGAGAAAATGTGTGGTGCATTTCGCGGTATCCGGCGCAACACATCCGTCACAACAACAACTGATCGAATTGCCGGTCTGATTGTTTTGCATCCAAGGAAAGCATCAAGCGAAACTATTGTCCCTTTCCTCAATTATTTTGCTTGATCCATTTAAAAGCATCTGTGAGAGTGACAAAAAAAGCGGAGCGCTTTCGCACTCCGCTGTAAAAGTGAACCCGTTAGGACTTTTCTCGAACCATTTCATTGAGGATTTGAAAAAACTTGTAGATGTTTTTCAGCTTCTATCAATAATTGATAGAAATTCAATGTGAGTATCTCAATAGAACCTCAATTTTATTTTGCCCCCTTTAAAATACAAGCAGCTATAAAAATATTGATAATACGCAAAGTGAGACTATCTTACCTCCAAAATCCTATACTTACTTTTAATCCAACTGACGCAAAGCGGTCAATGTATGTAGAAACACTTGGCGTAGTCGAGTTTTTATTTTTACCTGCAAGCACTTCAACCTCTTGAAAATGCGCACGAAAAAGTTGTTTTAGTAGTATCATGTTCAGATCAACAGACAGGTTCTTTATGTATTGTTTGTTGTATGAAAGCTCTATGCCAATTGCGAACTGAGGCAATTAGTTATAGGAAATAACTTTCTCATACCGACCGTTTGGTCTGCTGGGCTTACCGATATTAACTTCGTATAAATAAATGAAGTC
>CAZZCR010000047.1:0-26166 GCA_964652995.1 uncultured Flavipsychrobacter sp.
TGTGCGCAGATTTTTTGTTTTTGCGCAGTTTCTCACATTTTCATTGATTATCAATAAAAAGGTGGGAAGTTCTGCTTCTTCCCGAATGCTTTCGGGACAGGCAGAACTTCCCAAAACTGCGCAAAAACTTCCCACTTCTGCGCATCCCGAATGCTTTCGGGACAAGCGTGGAAAGTGAACTAAAGTTGTAATATTTGGTTTGACGCATCATTTTCTTCAACTTTTAATCAAGTTACAACCGTGCGGAAAAACACGCAAAAGAAAGTTTTATGATAGTGCGTTTTGGGGGGTATGACAGAAAGTTGAAAGCGAGAAAGAGAGCGGAGAGCGCAAGGCGTTGATCTGGTGCCTGCGAGATTGCTTCGTAGCCGGCGCGCGCACAGTGCCACAAGGCTTCTCGCAATGACGAGTTGGATAATTAGTGCGTTTTTGGGGGTATGATAGAAAAAAGTTTTGAGCGTGGGCCACCACCCCAGCCGTGCGAAAGGCTTCGCTTTCTTCGGCATCCTCCCGAATGCTTTTGGGACAAGCCAGCCAGACGACAGGGGGAGGGGGAGCTTTCCCTCACTACCTACGATCATTTTTGCGGTGTAGTGCCCATTCGAGATGTCTGACTCTTGTGTGTATTGGGCGGAGAATAAAAAATGTTTGATATCCGATTCTTTTGTATGCCAATATTTTCCGAACTTTATATATCATAACTTTAATGCCAATGAAAACAAGATATGGTAATATTGCTTCCGGCAACTGCGGCAGCATAATTGGAGGTTCGGGCAATGCGGTGTCGAGCATTTATGGGTCGGTGATTGGAGGTCGCGGAAACAGTGCGACGGGTAATTATTCATTTATTGGTAACGGATTTACTGCAACAGCAACGCCCAACAACCTTGCGGCGGGTGAATGGTCGTTCGTTGGAAATGGTCGTTTGAACTGCGCTAACGGCTCAGCCTCATTTATTGGCAACGGTGCAATTAACGAAGTTGATGCAGGTACAAATAATTCGTTTATTGGTAATGGAGCGTGCCATAAAATAGTGGGTGGCGCGCATAATAGTTTTGTAGGTTCGGGAGATTGTAACATCATACAGAGTTTTTCAAATAATAGCGTAATTGGGGGAGGAGAGCAAAATACGATAGGTAATGCAACAGCGGGGTCTTTGGATGCTCAATACAGTTTTGTAGGTGGCGGTTTTGGCAACACAATTGACACCGGAACAACACCTGGTACAGAAAGCAGGTTGAATGTGATAAACGGCGGTTTAAATAACATTATTTGTGCAGGCGCATGTAACTCGGCTATTATAGGCGGGGAAGGAAACGTTGTTACACACAATTGGGCGACGGTTGCTGGGCTTAATGTATCTTCCTCGATCGATTGCGCTTTCCACACTAATATATTGGTTGCCCCGAACACCCCATTAGTAACTTCTGGACCATTCCCATCTGGGACATTAATGTATTTACCTGTCGGGACTCCGCCCCCGGTTGGTGCTTGTTTGGTATATATTTCTTAGTCGGCAAAAATACTGGTCGTATGAAGTGGCTTTTTTGGGCATTGATTGCGTTCATCTCAAAAGATGGATTATCGCAGAATATTTCGACAATTGCTGGAACGGGTGGTTCAACATTTAGCGGGGAAAGTGTTTCAGCAATTACCGCAGGGATACCGAATCCCGGAGGAGGGAAATTTGACAAAAATGGAAATTACTATTTTGTCGATGGTGTAAACTCCCACCGGGTGAGACGAATAAACCCGTTGGGGATAATCTCATCAGTTGCTGGGAATGGAATGGCAGGATTTGCGGGTGATGGTGGACCAGCAACTAATGCGCGATTGAATGGGCCAACGGGGATTGCATTGGATACGATCGGTAATATATATGTTTCCGATGGTCAGAATAACAGGATTAGAAGAATTGACAAGTTGACCGGAGTGATTTCAACTGTTGCTGGCACTGGTGTAGGCGGGTTTGGGCCGGATGGTGTTATGGCTACGGCTTCAATGATATGGGGGCCTTCTGATATCTGCATTGATCGTCTGAATAATATATACATCGCTGACGGTGTGAACTCGAGAGTAAGGAAAATTAGTTCAACCGGCATAATCTCAACAGTGGCAGGTATAATGACGGCAGGATATAGCGGAGATCATGGACCAGCGACAAATGCACAGTTAGGGCTACCAAGTGGGGTCGCTGTAGATGATACTGGTAATATCTTTATTGCTGATAATGGAACGGGAAGTAGTTGTATTCGAAAGGTAAATACATCGGGGATAATTACAACATTTGCTGGAAACGGTGCATCTAGTTATGTCTCGGATGGAATTCCTGCCACGGTTGCTCAGATCTGCCCCAACAAGATTTGTTGCGATAGCCTGAATAATTTGTTCGTAAGTGATCGATATAATAACCGTGTTTACAAAATCGATGTGTTTACAAATCTACTGACCTGTATAGCGGGAAATGGTGTAGTGGGTGATTCTGGTGATGGAGGGTCTGCTACTTCTGCCACACTAAATTACCCTTCTGGCGTAGCAGTTGATGCTTGTGGTAATTTATATGTGCCAACTGTTGGCAGTGTTTCAGTTGTTGGTTCAGGTCGCCGCATCCGCAAAGTCACTTTTAATCCCGAAGGGATAGGAACTATCAGCATTGCGGTAACGCCCAATGATACAGTATGTGCGGGCACGGTAGTAACGTTCACTGCCACAACCACAGGTGCAAGCACGGCGGGGTACCAATGGATTAAAAACGGGGTGGCAGTTCCGGGTGCCACTAATGCCACCTTTAGTTACACAGCCACTACGGTGGAGGGTGGCGATAGTGTGCGCTGCGTGTACACGGGCATAGATGTGTGTAGTATAGCTGGCAATCCCGGCAGCAATGTGCTGCATGTGGTGGCTACGCCGCTCACCATGCCTTCTATCGCCCTTTCGTCGGTGTCGGCAGCAGCTGTGGGCACTGTGGTAACGGTAAATGCAACAGTGGGTGCGGCCGGCAGTAGCTACAGCATAAAGTGGTACAGGAACAGTGTTTTGTTTGCTACTACTAGTGTGCCCACGGCAACCTATGTGAAGGGCGCAGGCACCGATGTGGTAACGGCACGGCTATCGTCTACAGACCCAACGGGCTGCTATGACACCGCAACCGCAGGGGCAATAAATATTGCACTGGCTCCCGTGCAGGTACTGCAGCCGCAGGCACCAATGGCTGTAGAGGTGTACCCCAACCCCGCAACACAAAGTGTGACAGTGGACGCCGGTGCTGCTATAAAGGTCATATCCGTTACCAATGCCGCAGGTCAGGTGTATGACGTGCCTCACACAGTGGTAGCCCCCGGCACGCATGTGCTGGATGTGGCACGCCTGCCGGCAGGTGTGTACCTGCTACAGGTGACAGATGAATATGGCAACAAAGTGATGAAGCGGGTGGTAAAAAGGTAGAAAGTATTAAGACAATAAGGCAATAAATTCAACAATAAATCACGATGAAGATAATATTCCAGATAGACGGTGGAATAGGTTTTGTGGGTGGCGGTTTTGGCAACACAATTGACACCGGGAACTACCCGTCATCTCGAGCGAAAGGAGCATCCAGAGACCAGAAGAGGTCCTGTCAACCTTTTCTTGCACCGTCACACAAGGCAAGTCTATAGCAACCTGATATTTAACCTAAACTCCAATGAGATTGTCCGGTACCGATAAGCAGCAATTTGAATCCATTCTGACACGGGATTGCAGCGCAGTATCGGGCATCTTTCGTAACAATCTAAACAACGTGAGCCCTTCGCTTCTCCTCATCGTTGTTTTGCTGTTTTGTAATAGTTGCCAGACCTATGTAACACGCAGTGGCAAAAAACACAGACAGCTCTTTCCTGCCACCGACAAGGCAACTGTGTCAGATATCGATACGGGAAAGTACATGCTACTTCCATTTAGTGCGGCAGATCGTTCAAACAGGCTTACTCATAAAAATGGTGAGAGAATGGTACAAATGATCCGTCCGTCAGATGTAGTGCAGCTGGCTGAATCGAAGGAGTCGTATATAGTATATCTGTGGGACTCGAGATGCCCGGCTACACAAAAGCAAATTCGTACGCTCGATAGCTTTTGTAATAACGGTTTAAACGTCATAGTGGCATCCATGCGCTATTCATGCTCCGACATGGACATTCGTTTGCGAAATACAAATTTCTCGCGTTATCCGTTATACATCATAGCACCTGAAACAAGGTCCGCACGACTATTGGTTAGAAAGGTGTCGTTTTTCAAAAAGTGCTGCGCAGCCTGTTATGACAAATACAAAGATGACTTGGCTGTAGCCGATTATCTATACCTGGCAAATGGAACGGTAACCGCCGTGATGTACAACGACAAAGGGAATGTACTTTCGCATTGAATCCCACACATTAAGAAACATCTGTCTCCGTCATTGCGAGAAGCCCGCTGGAAAAATGCGCGCGCCGGCTACGAAGCAATCTCGAGACCATGCGCACAGAAATATCGGGTAACCCAAAGTGGCGAATTGCGAGATTGCTTCGTCACAACCCGCCCTAAAGCCTCGCTTTGTTCCTCGCAAAGACGACCTACGTTGAAAAAGATCTTGCATCAAAACATTTTTTACCATACCCCCAAAAACGCCATATCATAAAACGCGTCATTGCGAGAAGCCCGGCGGGCAAGTGCGCGTGCCGGCGGCGAAGCAATCTCGAGACAGCATACTTTGTAATCCTACCATCTTGAAATCTTATCAATCCTCGCCTGCCGACCGTAGGTGGGCCTGCCGACCGTAGGTGGGTTCAGACAAACACGCACCTTCAGACAACCCATCTACCCCAACAACTTTTTATCATACCCCCAAAAACGCACTATCATAAAACTTTCTTTTGCCTGTTCTCTCACTCGGTAGTAACTTGAATGGAAGTTGAAGAAAATGGGGCGAGAAAGCATACATGATGAATTTAGCTCACTTCTCACAATGAGAAGAGGTGCGCAGGTTTTGGGAAGTAGTGGGAAGCTCTGCCTGTCCCGAAAGCATTCGGGAAGAAGCAAAACTTCCCACATGTGCATTGATAATCAATGAAAACTCCCCAAAGTGCGCAGAACAAAAAAAATGCGCAATCAGTAGTAAAATTGGAAATAAACCTCCAAGTGTGCATTTACAAGGTCTTAACCAAATGACGCAGCAAAGGCGGTGCAATATGTTTATTTTTGTTCCATATTTTCTCCTTGTTATGCGGTTTACACTACTGTCCTTTATTTCAGCAATTGTTCTTTCTTCCTGCGGTGGCGAGAACCATAAATGGGAACCCCTTGTGAGCAAAGAGGGCAATTTCACCGTAACTATGCCCACCCCGGTTGAAAAAGCTGAGAAAACCGAGCTCACCACATTTGGCAAACAACCTCGCTATTTCGTTCGCTGGAAACCGTCCAGTTTTGCCATAGACAAGTTCAAACTGTTTGAAGTGAGCTATACCAACTGCCCGGCATCGGCCACCACCGACAGTGCCCGGCTCAACGCCACGCTGGATAGCGCGGTGGAGCTGAGAAAGAAGGACTTCTCTGAAATAGAGGTACTCTCGTCACAGAACATAGAACTGAATGGTTATCCCGGTCGCGCGTTCTTCTATGACGACAACAAGGGAAATACCATGGTTACGGTGAAGATGTGTATCGCCAAAGGAAAACTGTACGACCTTGTGGTCATTGCCAAAAAGAACTATGCCACAACCAACGAATCAGGCACGTTCTTCGACTCGTTCAAGCTGTTGCAGGAATAGCGGCTCCTAATAGCACCCACAGATCATGTTATTCAACACGTCCGACTTCGCCATCTTCTTCCTTATTGTGTTTGCCATGTATTGGCTAACAGGCAGGTGGCCGCGTGTGCAGAAACTGGTGTTGCTGGCGGCCAACTACTACTTCTACCACAACCTGCACTACACCTTCCCGTTCTACCTGCTGGGTATGATACTGGTAGGCTACGTTGCAGCAAGGTGGCTGGATGCGCAAGCGCAACAACATAGGCGCAAACGTATACTGGTGGCGGGCATTGTGGTGCTGGGTTTTGGCCTCACCTATATAAAATATAGCGGGCTGATACTGGGCAACATACCCGGGCTGCAGCAGTGGCAGGCCAGTGCGCTGCACATTCTGGTGCCGCTGGGTATCAGCTACTACACCTTCTCGTCCATCGGCTACATCACCGATGTGTACCGCAGAAGGCTGCCCGCCGAGCAGGACTTTGTGACCTATGCGGCCTACATCAGCTTCTTCCCGCATCTGCTGTCGGGGCCCATACCCTCCTCTACTGCCATATTGCCGCAGTTCAGGCGGCCCTCGTTCCCGTCCTATGCGGTCATCGAGCAGTCGCTGGCCGAGATATTGTGGGGACTGTTCAAGAAGATGGTGGTGGCAGCCAATGTAGAGAAGGTGGTGAACTACTGCTACGCCTCCTACGATGACCTTACCGGCAGCACGGTGTTTCTGGGGGTCATGCTCTTCAACCTCTACCTCTATGCCGACTTCTCGGCCTATTCAGAGATAGCACGGGGCGTGAGCCGGCTGATGGGCATAGAACTGGCGCAGAATTTCAAGATGCCGTTCTTCAGCCGCAACCCCGGCGAGTTCTGGCGGCGGTGGCACACCTCCTTGCGCAAATGGATGCTGGACTACCTGTACCTGCCCATGGGCGGCAACCGGGGTGGCAAGTTGAAGTACATAGCGGTGATGCTGTTCATCTTCAGCTTCAGCGGTCTGTGGCATGGTGCCAACATGACGTTTGTATGCTGGGGGCTGCTGAACGGTCTGTACTTCATACCCTACATCCTTACCGACAAGCTGACCCGGTATAAGGACGTGGTGGCCGCTGGTAGGTTGTTTCCTAGCGCTAAAGAAGCCGCGCAGCTGGTGCTCACCTTCCTGCTGATGACCACAACGCGCATTTTCTTCAGAGCGCCCAACATGACGGTGGTGAAGGGATTGGCCGCCAAGATCTTCTCTGTGGGCATAGTAGCGGCCCCGTTGATGCTGGTGGTGCGGAACGTGGCCTGGTGTCTGCCCATGCTGGCATTTGAATGGATACAGCGGGAACGACCTTATGTGCTGGAAGTGAGCAAGAAACACATGGCAATGCGTATGGTAGCATATGCGGTGGTGATAGTGCTGATCTATCAATTCCGCGCCAAGATAAACATCAGCGAATATTATTACTTCAAATTCTGATATGCCAATTATGAACCACCTTACCACACCACCCTACGACAATTAGCAGAGGATAATTACCTTTGGGCGCATTATCACTAATTACAATAACATTAGAACTGTGAAAAACTTCATCTATATACTTCCATTGGCAGCATGCTTGAGCACTGGCTGCGGCAATAGCGATGCCGGCGTGAGCGCCGAACAGCAAAAGGCCACCAATATCCATCTGGCAGAAAGCAAGAAAAATGCCGAGGCTCTGGAACAGCTGAACCGCATGTATAAAGAAGTGCCTGACGAGCGCATCCTGGAAAATGGAAGTGGCAACAACCCGGTGTATAACGAACTGAAGAAGAGATATAAGGAACAAATGGCCAAACTGAAGCAGGAGGTTGAAGCCACAGGAGCGAAGTTCATTGTTACCATTATCACCCCGGAAG
Source organism: uncultured Flavipsychrobacter sp. (assembly GCA_964652995.1). Classification (GTDB taxonomy): domain Bacteria; phylum Bacteroidota; class Bacteroidia; order Chitinophagales; family Chitinophagaceae; genus Nemorincola. The sequence continues at coordinate 7,644 of CAZZCR010000047.1, forward strand.
TAGGTTCCAGCATTACCAATCTGACCCGTTATGGTCACCCGTTCATCAAGTCGGCGTGCAACGAACTGGGCATTGAGACCTTTGACCTGAGCAGTGCCATTGCCGCACAGAACCCGTATGTGATAACACAGATACCCCGCGACGGCCACTGGTCTAAAAAGGGTGCCGAATTTCTGGCCGGCCACCTGGAACCGATCATTAAAAAGTATGAAGGGCACAGGTGCACTGTTACCTATAAAGACAGTGAGCGACCCGAAACCTTCGGCGATCTGGCACCCTCTACCGAGGAAATACTGGACGGCGGCAAGGACATGCCCTACAAAGTGGTAGCCAACGCGCAAGGATTAAGAATGGACCACGACCTGAAGTTCCCGAAGGCAAAACAGCATGTTCTTTTCCTTGGCGGTTCGCAGATATACTCTCCGTTTCTTGACAATGAACACATTGCAACCACCTTGCTGGCCAAACGTTTCCCCAACATTGAGTTTTTGAATGCGGGTATGATATCGGGCTGCACCGATGATTTCCTGTCGTTGTGGGAGGAGAAAGCGAAGTACTCTGAACCCGACGTTGTGATCGTTCAGACCAATGGCACCGACATAACCGACCTTTTCTTCACCAACCGGAATCACTTGGCGCGTACGCAAAAGCCATACTACCCCAGCCCGGTAGAAGAAAAATACTTCAACGCCACTTACCGCAACTAGGTATCGACAAAAAAAGAGCGCAAACCATTTGGTCTGCGCTCAACAATAAATCAAGAGAGAGTTGTATTAGCTCAGTCCTTCTATCTCGCCGTTCACCAGCTTGATGTGCATAGCCTGAGGATCTTTCGGCAGACCCGGCATACGCATGATCTCGCCCGCAACCGCCACGATGAAGCCCGCACCGGCATTGATAACCAGGTCGCGAACGTTGATGGTGAACCCTTCAGGCGCACATATCTTCTTCTCATCGTCAGAGAATGAGTACTGTGTCTTCGCGATACAGATAGGCAGATTGCCCCAGCCGTTTGCTTCAAACTGCTTCAGCTTTGACACAGCTGGTCCGCTGAATGTTACATTGCCCGCGCGATAGATCTTGGTAGCGATCTTCTCGATCTTGGTCTTGATCGGATCGGTCAGCTCGTAAGTGAAGTTGATGTCTTTAGACGGATTGTTCTCGATGAGGTCAACCACCTTGCGAGCCAGTTCTGAAGCCCCCTCGCCACCACGAACGAAGCCGTTGTTGATAGCAAAGACAACACCTTCTTTCTCGCAGAAGTCGGCAAGGAACTGTACTTCTTCGTCCGTATCGTGTTTGAAGCGATTGAACGAAACCACTACGCTCTGTCCGAAGCCTTTCATGTTCTGGATATGGCGTTGCAGGTTAGGAGCTCCGGCCTTGAGTGCATCCATGTTTGGCTTGGTGATATCGGTTGCAGGAACACCGCCATGCAGTTTAAGCGCGGCTGTAGTTGCTACGATGACTGTCGCCTTCGGACGAAGACCTGTAAGGCGGCACTTGATGTCGAGGAACTTCTCGGCACCGAGGTCGCTACCGAAGCCCGACTCTGTAACAACATAGTCGTTGCAGCTGAGGGCCATTTTGGTAGCCAATACGGAGTTACAGCCATGCGCAATGTTGGCAAATGGTCCACCATGCACAAACGCAGTGGTGTTCTCCGTGGTCTGCACGAGGTTTGGCAGAATAGCGTCTTTGAGCAATACCGTGATAGACTCAGCAATACCGAGGTCTTTCACCGTGAACGGTGTCTTGTCTGACCTGTAGCCGAGCACAATGCGCTCTATGCGTGCCTGCAGATCCTCAACGCTGGTAGCGAGGCAGAACAGCGCCATGATCTCGGAAGCCGGTGTGATGTCGAAGCCCATTTCGGTAGGGATACCGTTGGCACTGCCACCCAAGCCGGACACCATGTAGCGCAATGAACGGTCGTTAACGTCCAGCACACGACGCCAAACTACACGCTCCAGCGCCTTATCAGTGTTGCGGTTCTGGTATTGATAGTTGTCCAGCAATGCCGCTATCATGTTGTTGGCACAAGTGATGGCGTGGAAGTCGCCCGTAAAGTGGAGATTGATATCTTCCATTGGCAATACCTGGGAGTAGCCACCACCGGCTGCACCACCCTTCATACCGAAGCAAGGACCGAGGCTGGGCTCGCGCAGAGCAACGGCCGCCTTCTTGCCAATGTAATTGAGGCCGAGTGAAAGCGCTACACTGGTAACCGTTTTACCAACACCTGCCTTGTTGGGAGTGATAGCAGTAATGAGTATGAGGTTGGAGTTCTTAACCTTATCTTCATTCAGATAAGAGAGCGGCACCTTTGCTTTGTATTTTCCGTAAGGGATGATATCATCGGCATTGATACCGATCTTTTCAGCTATCTCACTGATGTTCTTCAGCTTTGTGGACCTTGATATCTCAATGTCGGATGGAAATGGTTTTGATGCAGAATCGGACATAGTGTTTTATTTTAGTTTGAAAGTAATGTTTAAAATTGACAGAAGCTAAAGATATAAAAATGTTGTGTGGCAAAGTATGACCCGGGAACGATAATGAAAAGAAAACACAGGCGACCCCGAACCGCAAAACCGAACAGACATATTTATTAATTCATAAATACAACTAACGAGAAACACAGGTCGAAGCAAGGCCTATATTTGCAGTATGCCGGCATTTGTAGCATCTCTTAATTCAGGTAGCAATGGGAACTGCTATTACGTTGGGACCCACCATGATGCGGTACTCATAGACGCCGGTCTATCGTGTAAAGAGACTGAAAAACGCATGCAACGGCTGCAGCTAAGCATGAGTAAAGTGCGGGCCATATTCATCTCTCACGAACATATTGACCATATCAAGGGTGTGGAACTGATATCGAGGAGATACCAATTGCCCGTATATGTTACAGCGGCTACTGTATCTAATACGCATATGCGTCCTGAACACCACCTTATCCGACCGTTCAAAGCACACGAAGCCATTGAAGCCGGAGACCTCAAGGTGACCGGTTTCCCAAAGCTGCACGACGCGAAAGACCCGCACAGCTTTGTAGTGGATGTGGCCGGGGTGCGGATAGGTGTGTTTACCGATATCGGTGCGCCGTGCGACCATGTAAGAGCCTACTTCTCAGGCTGCCATGCTGCCTTTCTGGAAGCAAATTATGACGATGAGATGCTGGAGAACGGACGTTATCCTTACCATCTGAAAGCGCGCATCCGTGGCGACCACGGCCATATGTCGAACGCGCAGGCACTGGCGTTGTTCAACGAACACAGACCGGAATTTATGTCGCACATATTCCTGTCGCACCTATCGAAGGACAACAACCATCCGGAAGTGGCTCTGCAGGCTTTTGTGCCACACGCAAATGGAGTATCGGTATCGGTGGCCTCCCGATACAACGAATCGGAGTTGTTTCAAATATCGGCGCAGGGAACTATTGCAAGACAACAGGCCGTACAGACCGCTCTGTTCTAATGTAACAAAAAAGCCTGCCGTTATATCCGGCAGGCTTGGTATAGGAATTGACGCGTTTTAAGCTACCATGTAGTTGCACAGCTTGTACAACACGCGGGCACCCGTAATAGTATCAATGCTATCGCCGGAGTGATTGGCGTTTGACACTTCGTTCAGGTCGAACCCGATCAGCTGTCGGCCAGACTGGTGCAGCATACGGAACAGGTAATAGATCTGTTCTGTCTCGAAGCCACCGGGAACAGGTGTACCGGTATTGGGGCACAACTTGGGGTCGAGGCCGTCGATATCGAAACTGATATAAACCTTCTGCGGTAAGGCATTTATGATATCGGTGCATATTGCCTTCCAGGTATCACCCTCATACTGACGTGACTTGATATCCCTGTCGAAAAAGGTATTAATACGTCCGTTGCTGTTTTGAATGATCTTCAACTCTTCATCGCAATAGTCGCGGATACCCACCTGAACCAACTTGGTCACAGCAGGTACTTCGTTCAGCACATTGTACATGATGGAAGCATGTGAATACGTGAAGCCCTCGTAAGCGATACGGAGGTCGGCGTGGGCATCTATCTGAAGTATCCCGAAATCTGAGTGATGATCGGCAAGTGCACGAATATATCCGAGCGGCGTGCTGTGGTCGCCACCTACCAGACCAACTTTCTTTCCCCTACCCAGCATTTCTGAAGTCATTTCATATACCCAATCGCACATCATTTTAGCACCGCTATTTACATCATGCAATTTTTCAGTCAATTGAGCATTCTCTTCAACTGCTCCCCCATCGGCCATGTGCGAGATGATCAATTCGGCACACTGGCGCAAGTAGTCGCTTTTCATGCGAATGTTCTTGTCGACAGGCATCATGTAAAAGCCCTTCTTCCAGCCATCTATAACATCGGGGTCGAACAGATCTACCTGCATGGCGGCATTGAAGATACTCTCAGGACCACGGGCAGTGCCGGCACGGTAAGACACAGTTACTTCCCACGGAACCGGGAGCAACACGAGCGCCGCTTCGTCTTCGCTGAACGGCAGTCCAAATATATTGTTTGCAGTAAGCCCCACTGAATTGGGGTCGAAATTCGATAATCCTGACATGGCGCAAATGTAAAAGAAAAGCAGGGAGCTATCAACTCCCTGCTTTTATCAAAACGAAATATTTCACCAACTATTATTGCTGCAACATCAGGTGGAACACCTTCGATGTACCCTCTGTGCGCAATGTTACCATATACATGCCGTTGGCGAGTGTACCATCGAGCTGGATGCGCTGATCAACAGCACCGTTCCTGACCTGAGCTGAACCGGTATAAACGCTCTGACCCAACATATCTGTTACATCTACAGATATCACGCCGTTGGCCATACCCATCACAGATCCTTTGATGAAGAAAGATCCTGATGTCGGGTTTGGCATGAGGCGAACATCGAATTCAGCCACATTCACCGCAGCCACACCAACAGTTGTAACATTAACACGCAAACCATTTGTGCTGCTGTAAGGACCACAAGGTGTATTGTTTGTAACCTTTATAGTAACAGAGTCGTTATCAGCATAATTGTCGTAAGTGAATATTGAAGTAGTGGCACCGTGTACAACTGCACCGTTCACATACCACTGGTAGGTTGGCATGTATACATTAGTAACAGTGGCCGACAATGTAAGCGCCTGACCTTCCGCAACCGTTGTGCCCTGTGCCGCAACAATACCCACTATAGGAGACTGAGGCAAGACAACATCCATGGTATCAACAGCTGATGAAACCAATGAAGACAGGCGACAAGCATAGTTGCTGGCCATACGCACATAGATGGCGTCGCCGGCAGACGGAACGAATGTGAAGACGTTGCCAGTTGCAGCAGGAACACCGTTCCTGATCCATGTGAATGTAGGAGCAGTACCACCATAAACCGCTGTAGCCGTAATAGTAACAGGGTTGCCGGAGCAAAGTGTATCGCCACTGATAGTTGCAGTAACTGAAGGCAACTGATTTTCCATAACCGTAAGCACTCGAGTTGAAGACACCGAAGAAGGAACAGCACAAGCCGCGCTGCTGGTGAGTGTGAGTGACACCACATCGCCGTTGGTAGGCACATAACTGAAGCCTGATGTAGTTGCAGAAACAGACACACCGTTCACGGTCCAGCTGTAGGCAGGAGTGAGGCCTTCATTAGACGCTGTTGAAGTGAATACAGCAGGAGTTCCTGCACATACCGTATCGCCCGACATGCTATTGAGCACCAGCGTTGGAACTACTGTAGCGGTCATAGCTACTGACGCTGTACCAGACATATTGCGAGAACAGCCTGTTGCAGGGATAGTAGCAACTACCGAGTAGCTACCTGATGATACTGTTCCGAAGCTCATAGATGCTCCGGTACCTGTTGCCGTTGTAACAAGGGAAGAGCCATTGTAGAGGGCATAAGAAACATCGGTAGTTGATCCGCTGAGACCAACCGCAACACCTGTAGTACCCTCACAATAATTACCACCGCCGGTCACACTAAACGATGCAGGGAGCGCATTAACGACAACAACAGCGTTTCCTGTCATTGCTTTCGTGCAACCACCTGATGTAGCCGTTGCGAGCACGCTATAAGTACCAGCCGCAGTGTATGAACCCAGCGAAAGGGTGCTACCTGTGCCTGCAACTGCAGCACCTACCGGTGTCGCACCATTGTAAAGGCGGTAAGTAACCCCGTTTACTGAATTAGCCAAACCGATCGCAACACCTGCACCACCAACACAAAGCGAACCTCCACCGGTCACAGTCTGTGCTACCGGAGTAGCATTTACCGATACGGATACACTACCCGTCATCATGCCTGTACAACCTGTCATACCGTCAACAGCCACTACGGAGTAGTTACCGGCAGATGTCTGGTTACCGAATGAAATAGCAGATCCTGTACCAGGAAGTGCCGATGTCGTAGCTACAGCGTCTTTGTAGAGACGATAAGTGATGCCGGTTGCTGAGTTAGCAAGACCAACCGCAACACCTGTGCCACCTGAGCAGAACTGACCACCACCTGTAACGGTGTACGCAGCCGGAGCGGCATTCTCAGTCACTATTGCTGTACCATGCATGTTTGTGCGGCAACCCGTAACAGCGTTAGTTGCGCGAACAGAGTAGGTACCGGCAGGCAGGAAGCCTAACGAAACACCTGCACCTGTACCTGCAACAGCTACACCGACAGGAGTTGTACCTACCATTGCCTGATAAGTGATTCCTGATTCTGAACCAATGAGCGCTACTTCGCTACCAGCACCACCGGCGCAATAGCTACCACCACCGGTCACGGTAAATGAAGCCGGCAATGTATTCACAGCCAGAGATGGTGTACCTGTCATAACAGAAGTACAACCATTTGCAGCAGATGTAGCCACCGCGCTGTAGATGCCTGCTGTTGTCCTGAGGCCGAAGCTAAGCGGGCTACCAGTACCTGCCACCGGAGCGCCTGAGGCGACGCCATTAACGTACAACTGGTAAGACATACCGGTTTGGGAACCTGCGAGGTTATAAGCAACACCGGCTCCACCTGTACAATATGCAGATGCACCGGCAGTTAGGGCATAAGCCGTTGGCTGAGTGAATGCGGCAACAGAAGCAGTGCCGGTCATTGTTGAAGAACATGAAGTTGTCGTGTTCGTTGCTATTACATTATATGAACCGACAACCGTTTGCGTACCGAAATCGATCGGAGCACCTGAACCTGCTATTGCTGAACCAACGGAACTTGAGCCAACGTACAACTGATAGCTTACGCCTGTTTCAGAACTACCCAGACCAACTGCGGCACCGGCAGTACCAGGACAGTAGTTACCACCACCTGTCATACTGAATGCAGCAGGAACAGGATTTACAACCACTGAAGAGGAACCTGACATAGCAACCGCACACGATGTTGTGTTGTTTGTTGCCAACACCGTGTAGGTGCCTGATGTATTCACACCAGCGAAAGTGAGCGAAATACCGGTGCCCGCAACCGCTGAACCAACCTGAGTGGCACCACGGTACAAACGGTAGCTGACGCCTGCCTGAGATCCGCTAAGTGTAATATTTACACCTGCAGCACCTGAGCAGATAGAACCACCACCGCTCACTGAATACACGTTTGGTTGAGCATTCAGTACCACAGCAGCGTTGCCTGTCATATTGCGCACACAACCTGTAGTAAGGTTTGTCGCTACAACCGAGTAGTTGCCTGCGATCCTGTTGCCGAATGAGATAGCAGCTCCCGTACCGGCAACCGCACTACCCGACATTGATGCGCCATTATAAAGTTGATAGCTTACGTTCACTTCAGAACCTGAAAGACCAACAGCAACGCCAGAACCTCCATCGCAGTAACCACCGCTACCCGTGACGCTGTAAGCAGCAGGCAAGGTATTCATTACCACATTAGCTGTGCCGGTCATAGCTGCCGTACAAGAACCTGTTGTTGAAGTAGCCAATACTGAATAAGTACCTGCTGTAACCATTCCAAAATCGATAGAGCCACCTGTGCCGGCAACCAATATACCTGTAGGAACAGACCCGCTGTACAGACGATAAATAACACCGATTTCAGAGCCGCTCAATGAGATGTTCAATCCTGAAGTACCCTGACAGTATCCGCCGCCTGCAGACATTATGAATGCAGCCGGTGCAGGATTGATACCAACAACAGCCGAACCGGACATAGAAGATGTGCATGTTGTCATTGTATTCTCAGCCATCACTGTGTACAGCCCTGTTGCGCTTTGTGAGCCGAAGCTTATAGCAGAACCGGTACCTGCAACAGATGTTGTAGTAGCAACGCCGTCTTTGTAGAGGCGATAGGTTACACCAAATTCTGAACCGTCAAGGCCTACGGTTACGCCTGAACCACCTGTACAGTAATTACCGCCACCGGTAATATTATACACAACCGGAACAGGATTTACTGCAACAGAAGTAGTTACCGACATTCCGCGTACACAACCGGTAGTGGCATCGGTGGCGAGCACCGAGTAAACTCCGGTTGCAGTTTGCGCACCGAAACTGATATCGGCACCAGTACCTGACACTGTCAATCCGGTAGAAGCTGCTCCATTGAATAATTGATAGTTGACACCAGTCTGAGAACCATCGAGTCCGACAACCACACCCGAACCACCGGCACAGTAACCGCCACCGCCTATCACGTTGTATTCAACCGGAAGCGGATTAACAGACACTAAAGCAGTACCTGCCATAGTTGAAGTACATGACGTAGAAGCATCTATTGCGGTCACCGTATATGTACCGGCTGCCATGAGGCCACCGAAACTGAGCGAACCGCCGGTACCTGTTAGCGTAGAAGGTGTTGTAGTGCCATTGGAAATTGTATAGTTGACACCGATCTGAGAGCCTGACAAACCTACAGATGATCCTGTACCACCAGCGCAATATGCACCACCGCCGGTAACTGACTGTACTGCAGGTGCAGCATTCACGCTCACGACTGCCGTACCTGACATTGCACGAGTGCAACCGGTAGCTGTATTAGTTGCAAGGACTGTGTAAGCACCTGCTGTTGTCTGAGGCCCGAACGAAAGAGAACCACCGGTACCTGCCAAGGCACCCGAAGCCGCAGTTGCTCCTCTGTACAACATATAAGATGTACCTGCCACAGAAGCAGTCAAAATGATCTCAGAACCTGTTCCACCAGAGCAGTATGCTCCGCCGCCGGCCACTGTCTGAACAACAGGAAGCGGATTAGAGCTAACTGTGACAGAACCTGACATCGGACGCGAACATCCTGTAGATGAGTTAACGGCAACAACTGAGTAGCTTCCTACGGTAGTCTGAGGTCCAAAGCTTATAGCTGAACCTGTTCCGTTGATAGGACTGCCTGTAGCAGAAGCACCATTATACAACTGATAAATAGTACCGCTCTGCGATGAGGAGAGGCCGACGATGGCACCCGCACTGCCTGCGCAATAACTACCACCGCCAGTTACTATCTGTACAGCAGGAGCACTATTAATAGACACATTCGCAGTACCCGACATTGGCGCTGAGCAACCAGATGTTGCATTTGTTGCCAACACGCTGTATGTACCTGCAGCAGTGTGAGATCCGAAAGAGATAGTTGAACCTGTGCCAGCCACCGGAGTGCCAACTACAGATGCACCATTATAAAGAGCATAGTTTATGCCTGATTGTGAACCAGCAAGGCTAATGTTTACACCCGACGCACCAGAGCAATAAGCCCCACCACCTGACACTGCATAAGTAACAGGCAATGCACTGATGGATATTACAGCAGTACCGGAAAGTGTGCGCGAGCAAAGTGTTGAAGTGTTCATCGCAACAACGGAATAAGTTCCTGCTGTAACAGGACCAAAGTCTATTGCTGAACCTGTGCCAGATGCAGTGTACGTTGTTGGGAGGCCGCCGCTGTAAAGTGTATAATCAACACCGGTCTCAGAGCCGCTCAGTGTTACGTTCAAACCAGCTGTACCGGCACAATAGCCGCCGGTGCCTGTGACCGTGAAGTCGGAAGGCAGCGGATTAATGCTGATGGTTGCCGCACCTGACATATTCTGAGCACAACCTGCTGTCGAAACCGCAGCCACAGTATAAACACCCGCAGACGCGAAGGTACCGAAGCTCAACGCGCCGTTGATACCGGCTACAGCACCGCCGACTACCACTCCGTCTTTATATAAGCGATAGTTAACTCCGGATGCAGACCATGCAAGACCAACCGGCATACCTGCACCGCCCGTACAATAACCACCACCACCTGTAACAGAGAACGCAACCGGCAGGGAGTTCACTACAACGTTGGCGCTGCCGGTCATACCGGCCACACAACCTGTAGTGTTGTTGGTTGCTCTTACTGTGTAAGAACCTGCTGTCGTCTGCACACCAAATGTGATGGCGCCACCACTACCCGCAACCGCTGCTCCTACGAGCGACGATCCGTTATACAAACGATAAGTAATACCGGTGTTAGAACCCGAAAGCCCGACGGCTACTCCTGCACCGCCTGTACAGAAACTACCACCACCTGTCACAGTGTAGGTTACAGGCAATGGATTTACGATAACCTGAGGTGTACCGGCCATGGCATTAGCGCATGATGTAACCGGATTAATAGCGAGAACCGAATATACCCCTGCAGTTGCATAGGTACCAAAACTGATAGCAGAACCGCTACCGGGAACAAGACCTCCCGTTACCGGAGTTGCGCCATTGTATAGTTGGTAGTTCACGCCTGTCTGAGATCCGCTAAGTGTAATTCCTACCCCACTGCCACCTGTGCACAACGTGCCACCGCCTGCAGCGACAAATACCGATGGAAGCGGATTGATCGATACTGTAGCCAGACCGGACATTCCGTTCACACACGATGTTGATGTATTGGTAGCACGAACAGAATAGCTACCTGCTGAGAACTGAGGTCCGAATGTGATAGCTGCACCGGTTCCTGAAACAGATGCCACAGGAGAAGTACCGTTATAAAGCTGATAAGTGAACCCTGACTCAGATCCACTAAGACCGACGTTAACACCAAGACCACCTGAGCAATAACTACCGCCACCGGTAACACTATATACCGTTGGCAACGTATATGTTGTGATAGCAGCGGAACCGGCCATATTTCCTGTGCAACCTGTAAGTGTCACAGTAGCTACGGCCGAATACGTACCGATAGTTGTGTACGTACCGAGAGCGAGCGTACTACCAGTACCAGTAACAGTTCCGCCTACCGGCGTAGACCCTACAAACAACTGATAAGTCACTCCTGTACTTGAACCGGAGAGGCTGACGTTAGCACCTGTGCTGCCTGCACAATATGCACCGCCGCCGCTAACTGTAAACGTTGTAGGCGCGGCATTGATCGAAACTGTTGCTGAACCGGTCATTCCTGCGGTACAACCGTTTGCAGTGCTGGTTGCCCGAACTGTATAGGCTCCTGCTGCAGTCTGATTACCAAAACTTATCGCTGAACCTGTACCGGATACCGGAGAACCGATGGCGGTAGTTCCATTATACAATGTGTAAGTTGCAGACGAAGAAGATGCTGCAAGACCAACAGCTACACCAGAACCACCGGAGCAATAGCTGCCGCCACCGGTAACCGCGAACGCGGACGGAACTGCATTTATACCAACTGTTGCACTGCCGCTCATTGCCGAAGTACAACCTGTCATGATATTAGTGGCAAGAACAGTGTATGTTCCCGCAGCGTACACATAACCGAAATCGATAGCTGAGCCAACACCACCAACTGTTGAGTATGCCGAAGCACCGTTATAAGTGGTATAGTTGATGCCGGTCTCACTGCTGGTGAGGCCAACGATCACACCGGTTCCACCCGCGCAGTAGTTGCCGCCACCAGTAACTGACTGAACAGCAGGGAGCGGATTCACCACTACTACAGAAGACCCGAACATTACATTCTGACATCCTGTGGATGTATTGGTTGCTACAATAGAATAAGTTCCGGCTGCTGTCTGCAGTCCGAATGATATAGAAGAACCGGTGCCTGAAACAGCGGCACCCGTAGCTGTACCCGTATTATACAACTGGTAAGTTACACCAGTCTGCGAAGAGGACAGCCCTACTGTAAGGCCGGAACCACCGGCACAATAAGAACCACCTCCATATGTACTGTATGCGTTAGGTAACGGATTGATCACAATTGTTGTTGAACCGCTCATGCCGTTAGTACAAGATGTTGTTGTGTTTGTCGCAAGCACAGAGTATGCACCCGCAACTGTCTGTAATCCGAAACTGATAGCACTACCGGTTCCTGAAACAGGGCTACCAACAGCGGTAGCTCCTCTGTATAACTGATATACGATTCCTGTCTGCGAGTTAGCTACTCCCACATTCACCCCTACACCACCTGCGCAGTAAGGACCACCACCGGTAACAGCATAAGCTACAGGTGCAGGATTCATGACCACCACAGCATTGCCCGACATTGCATTCGTGCACGAAGTGGTAGCATCTGTGCCTACAACTGTATAGGTACCTGCAAGTGTCTGATTGCCGAAGCTGATCGCTGAACCGGTACCGGCAACTGCGCTACCCATGACAGTTGCACCGTTGTATAATGTGTAATTGATACCTGATTGCGAAGAAGCCAGACCAACCGCTACTCCCGATCCATTCTGGCAATATGTTCCGCCACCCGTTACAGTCTGAACGGTTGGCAACGGATTGATAATGATAGTGGCGCTGCCGCTCATAGCGTTGGTGCAAGACGTCACACTATTGGTAGCGAGTACTGTATAGGTGCCCGAAGCCGTCTGAGTGCCGAAACTAATAGCAACACCCGTACCGGCAACACTGCTGCCCACGGTTGACGCACCGTTGTATAATTGATAGTTGATACCGGATGCAGATGATGCCAGACCGATAGCCAGTCCTGAGCCACCTGCACAGTAACTACCTCCACCTGTCACCGACACTGTTGCAGGAAGCGGATCGATGATCACCGCAGCACTGCTCAGCATGTTGCTGCTACATCCTGTAACGGTATTCGTAGCTACTGCTGAATAGGTTCCTGTTGCTGTACGTGTTCCGAAACTAATTGCTGCGTTTGTACCAGCTACAGGACTACCCGATACGGCAGCACCGTTATACAACTGGTAACTCATTCCTGTATTAGATCCGTTAAGGGTGATCGCAACACCGCTGCCTCCTGCGCAGTAATTTCCTCCACCAGACACCACATATTGAGCAGGCAATGGATTCACAACTACTGTAGCCGAACCTGACATGTTGTTCACGCAACCCGTTACCGTGTTAGTACCGACAACGGTGTAAGTACCGCCGGCAGCCTGACTACCGAATGAGACCGCAGAGCCTGTGCCCACAATCGGGGTACTGATGGTTGACGGACCATTATAGAGCTGGTAAGTAACATCTGTTTGTGAGCCAGATAAACCAACCGCAACACCTGAACCACCTGCGCAGAAGCTACCGCCACCGGTAACAGTTTGTGCTGTTGGTAATGGATTGATCACCACTACCGCGCTGCCTGTCATATTGTTTACACATGCCGTTGAAGTGTTTGTAGCAACAACAGTATAGGTTCCGGCCATTGTCTGACTGCCGAAACTGATAGCCGAACCGGTACCGGCAACAGGGCTGCCCATAGCCGTTGCTCCATTGTACAGTTGATAGTTGATACCTGTTGTAGAATTGGACAGGCCGACTGTAACACCGCTGCCACCTGCGCAATACGCACCACCACCTGTAACAGAGTACACGGTAGGGAGCGGATTAATTGAAATTGATGTACTGCCCGTCATGGCACCTGTACAGGTGGTTGTTGTATTTGTTGCCAACACTGTATATGTACCCGTAGCCGTGTAAGTACCGAAGCTGATAGCAGACCCAGTACCGGCTACAATACTTCCTACTGCAGATGCACCGTTGTATAACTGATAGTTGATACCCGATTGAGAATTCGCGAGGCCGATGGCCAGTCCACTACCACCCGAGCAGTAGCTACCACCGCCAGTGAGCGCATAAGCCGTTGGTGCAGGATTGATCACTACTACTGCTGAACCGGTCATTGCTACCGAGCACGATGTTGTAGTGTTGGTTGCAAGGACTGTGTATGTACCTGATACTGTCTGATTACCAAAGCTGATAGCCGAACCAGTACCTGCTACCGGGCTCCCTACTGCAGATGCACCATTGTACAATTGGTAATTGATGCCTGAAACTGAATTTGCCAAACCCACAGCAACACCCGCCGAACCTGCACATGCAGTGCCGCCACCGGTAACTGCGAATGTTGCCGGCAAAGGATTAACCGTTACGTTCACGCTGCCTGTCATGTCGTTAACACATCCCGTCGATGCGTTTGTAGCCCTGACAGTATAAGTACCGGCTGTGTTTATAAGACCGAAGTCAAGGGCCGAAGTTGAACCCGCAACCGGAGTTCCGGTCGCAGTACTACCGTTGTAGAGTTGGTAATTAATTCCGAAAATTGACCAATCGAGACCAATATGAACGCCTGCATCGCCGGAGCAAATAGTACCACCTCCGGTTACATTGTAAGCAACAGGATTAGGAGACACATTCAGGTAAGAAGATGCGGTAGGAACACTGGTACAACCAGAGCCCGGGTAAGTAACTGTTACACTGTAAATTCCACTCGCCGAAGTTGAAGGAACGGTGTATGTCTGTGTTGCAGCAGTTGTAGTTGTGCTGTAAGATGCAGGACCTGTCCAGCTATAAGAGGTTGCTGAACCTGTACCCGTAACACCCGATGCGGTAAGGGTAATAGGACTTCCCTCACAAACCGGATTCGGCGTAGCCGACAATGTAGCAATCGTTGGCACCGGGTTTACGGTGACTGTTGACACACTGCGTGTCGCACTTGCACAACCAGGGGTAGCATAATCAATGGTAACATTAAATATCCTGGGTGAAAATGAACCTCCAAAAGGGTACACTTTACCGAAACCTGCTGTGATCTGCAAGTCTGAATTAGAGGAGAACACCCCCGCAACGGTTCCACCTGTGGTATAGCTCAATGTACCGGAGGTGCCCGTTACATAAAACGCGTACGTCTGTCCGCTATTGACAGTGAATGCCGTAGGTAAGGTAAGTGTACGTAATCCAGCTGTTGCCGAAAAATGGGAAGGGAACGATGCCAAAAGAGTCCAAGCGGCAGAATTCGATTCAGAACCAACCATTGTTCCCGACTTGTAGTATATCTGGTACGTCACGGAACCTGCTGTTTGCGAGTGAACAGTAAAGCCCGTCAGGTTGACTGTATTGAGTACATTCAAATTGAACATTGCTCCATTCTGTCCGTTGCCGGCTGCAAAAGTTGAAGTGAGCGAATTGGTACCTGTCGTAAACGCCTCTGCGTAATAATTGGTTGTGACCGTAGGCGTGGCAGTATATGTTGTGCCGGTATAAAGTAAGGTACCTGCAGTAGGAGCATTGTACCACTTTACTCCTCCTGCTGATGGTGTTGCAGTAACGGTACCGGTGCCGCCCACACAAATCTCATCGTTAGTTGAAGTGACGGTAGGCAAGCCATTTATTGTGATCGTTTTTGTGGAATAACACAGACCACCGATTGTATAAGTTATAACCGAAGTACCTGCAGCAACCCCGGTTGCAATACCTGAAGAACTTCCGATAGTTGCTACAGCTGTATTGCTGCTTGACCAGGTTCCTCCTGAAGTCGCATTGGTAAATGTTGTTGTTGATGCCTCGCAAAATGTAGATTCCCCACCTATCGCTGCCGGGTTGGCATTGACAGTAACCGCAGGCGATGTAGTGACACCGTTGCTGGTACACCCTATTCCCGGATATGTAACTGTAAGCGTATAAACACCGGAATTAGTGGTGCTTACCGAACTAATAGTTGCAGTGTTACCTGAGGTTGTGGTTGAATAAGCCGATGGTCCTGACCAGTTATATGAAGTGAGAGAACCTGTACCGGTCACTGAACCGGCGGTGAACGTGAGTGAATTGCCAACACAAAGATTGGTAGCTGACGGAGTGATCGATGCAACTGTTGGCAGTGCATTGAAAGTAACTGCTGCGCTACCCTCAGTACCCCAACATCCTAAAGCTGTTTGTGCCCGGAAGTAGTAGGTACCGGTTGATGCTACTATCTCAGACGATGAAGAGGTTGCTGTTGAAGTTCCGCCCGATGTTGTGCCCTGGAAATATATTGTACCTCCGGATCCGCCCGACGCATTTAAAGTAGCATTAGGAGTACAATATGTACCGCTTCCCGTGACAGTCACAGCCCCGGGCAGAGGGTTCACTACTACGGTTACACTACCTTCAGCCCCCCAGCATCCGGCTGCGCTGCGCGAACGGAAATAATATGTTCCCGATGCTGTGATGACTTCTGACGAACTTGCCGTAGCTGTTGAGGTGCCTCCTGATGTTGTACCTTGGTAATATATGGTTCCGCCACCACCGCCAGAGGCAGTAATTGTTGTGCTTCCACAGAACGTGCCGCTACCACTCACTGTTGTGGCAGAAGGAACTGCGTTTATAGTAACTGTTGCACTACCCTCTGTACCCCAGCAACCTAATGCAGTCTGTGCGCGGAAATAATAGGTACCTGATGAGGTAATAACTTCAGACGTGCTTGGCGTTGCTGTCGATGTTCCGCCGGATGTTGTGCCCTGAAAATAAATAGTACCACCTGCGCCGCCCGATGCGGTGATCGTAGTGCTTCCGCAGAATGTGCCTGCGCCAGTTACTGTAGTTGTGCCAGGCAATGGATTGATCACTACCGTAACGCTTCCTTCGGTACCCCAGCATCCTGCGGCACTTCGCGAACGGAAATAATATGTTCCCGATGTTGTGATCACCTCAGATGAGCTTGCTGTTGCAGTAGAGGTGCCTCCTGACGTTGTCCCCTGGAAATAAATGGTCCCTCCACCACCGCCGGATGCAGTGATCGTTGTACTGCCACAGAAAGTACCTGCACCACTAACCGTTGTCGCAGAAGGAATAGCATTGATCGTAACAGCTGCACTACCCTCTGTACCCCAGCATCCAAGCGCAGTCTGAGCTCGGAAATAGTAAGTACCTGATGTCGTGATCAATTCTGACACGCTTGGCGTTGCCGTCGATGTACCGCCGGATGTTGTACCCTGAAAATAAACTGTACCGCCAGCACCACCCGATGCAGTGATTGTTGTGCTTCCGCAGAAAGCTCCTGCACCGCTGACCGTTACGGTTCCCGGTAAAGGGTTTATTACAACTGTAACACTACCCTCTGTACCCCAGCATCCGGCCGCACTGCGTGAGCGGAAAAAATATGTTCCGGAAGTGGTGATCACTTCAGATGAGCTTGGAGTAGCTGTTGATGTACCTCCTGATGTAGTGCCCTGAAAGTAAATAGTACCACCACCACCACCGGAAGCAGTAATTGTAGTGCTGCCACAGAAAGTACCACCACCGCTGACAGTTGTGGCTGATGGTATCGGATTCAACGTTACTGACGCACTTCCGTCATATCCCCAACATCCTGAAGCTGCCTGAGATCGGAAATAATAAGTGCCTGTTGATGTCACTACTTCTGATGTAGATGCCGTTGTTGTAGAAGTCCCTGTTGGAGTTGTGCCTTGAAAGTAGATAGTTCCGCCTGCTCCTCCTGATGCAGTAAGTGTCGCGGAACTTCCACAAAACGTGCCTCCACCTGAGACGGAAACTATCGCAGGTTGCGCTTCTAAGGACAGACTACCCATGTTGGTGCCTAAAGCCAATCCCGTCCACGTACCACTTTGAGCAGTGTTAGTAATATTACCGGCAGCAGCACCTATACTTGTTGCCTGCACCTGCAAGCCCGTGATGATTATCAGATTCAAGTTGGTAGCATGTGCACCCGTCAATGTTGTTGAAATGACCAGATTACCGCTGCTGAAACTGGCTGAAGCTGCCAATCCGGTACCAAATGGCATGATTGTTGGCACAGCACTGGTGTTAAACTGCCAACCCGTAGGCGGCGCCAACGTAATGGAAGTACCATTAAAATCAGAGTTTACATTTTCCTGTATCAGGATGTTGCCGATCGTAACATAAGCCGGAGCCGAGCCTCCCACCGCATTAGAAGCACAGATATTCGTTCCTCCGAACGCGGGTGAAACTGTGATAGCAGCAACGGTTCGCGCGACATTAAACACCATCAACATTAATAGTGCTGCAAATGACTTCGCAAATTTGTTACCTGATCGGGTACGTAGAGTATAAATACAATTCAACATAGTAGATCTGTCGTTTAGGCATTCTCCCATTGGGATAAATAACAATTTAATGGGTAAATATAATAAAATAGCGGCAATTTAAGTAGCCGACTTTCATTTTTTGTTAATACAATACATAGATGATCAACTAACTGTTACACGATGTTCCTATTCAAAAAATTAGGCATCCTGTTCAGGATGCCTAAAACAATATATATAATTAAACCACCTTCTACTGTTTCAGTACAAAGTGGAACACCTTGCGATCGTTGCCGTTACTGATGTTCAGCAGGTACATGCCGTTGGCAAGGCCGCTGCTCAGCTGTACACGCT
>CAZZCR010000048.1:0-25179 GCA_964652995.1 uncultured Flavipsychrobacter sp.
GGATTCAATAACGTGCTTGTTCCTCCGTCACCAAAATACCAACGTACACTATCTATAACAGGAGTAGTGCTGCCTGTATAACTGAATCCACGCACCAGATAGCCGGTATCTGTGAAATGAGCCACAGGTGCTGATATACAGTTGCAGTCTACCCCATATTTCATTACAAAGAAGTCACTGTTGCCACCGATACTCGTATAAGGAGACAGCGAACCAGCCCAAATGCTATTTTCTACTTGTCCTGCGAAATAGGTGCTGCCTTGTCCATTTGACGTAGCAGTAAACGCACCATCATAGAAACCTGTTCCATGTATCTGTTGAATCGTATCAACAAAACCAGATGTGTCCATCACTACAAAGAATGCATTCTGACCCTCTCCCGCATAACTTGGCATAGAAATCCCATCGCAAGCAAGATTGCCAACAAATGTCCCACATGCAAATACGTTGCCAGTGTTCGTTATTGATAAACCACGAAGTCCTATTACTGTCAGACTACCACTGAGTCCCTTTATCCATTTCGAATGACTGTTTGAATCCATTCGCATAATAAATGTCACCCCGCCGGAAAGCGTACTGTAGACTGTATCTCCCTGGTATGCAAGGGCACTCGCTCTGTTTCCAGTCACAAATAGGTCACCATTGTTGTCAACGGCCAGGTTTGAAAATGTTGGAAAGCCTCCTGTGATTGTTGCTGATCCCAAAGTGTCGATCCAATCGAGGTTCCTGTCAGTATCAAATGCGGCCACGTAAGGGTATCTTGAGCTGTCTGGGAACATGTAGTATTCCCTAGATCCGTAGACATAAAGACGTCCTGTGTGCTTGTCAATTGCTCCGCCCATCAACATCATTAGGCTCGAGTCGAAATTCAATCGTTTTATCGACAATAAATTTCCGGACACATCATACTTCAAGTCATAATTCCCATAGTGGCTGATGTAGGTTGGAGTAAAGGGAACCCCATGTTTTACAGTATTGATGTAGTGGACATTGTCGTATCCATCTACTAACGCAAATGTTCCAAATGGGCCAGTTCCTGCGGCTGTTGCAACCACGTTTTCTCCAACGAATCGAACCCATTTAAAATCGCCAGATGTGTCATACTGCACGAGTGCTTGAGTGTTGTTCAGAACTCCGGTTATTGTTGTGTCATATCCAATTCGTAACAATGTAGAACTGGAGGTGCCATGATATGCATGAAATGCAACATAAACGTGCCCCAAGTTGTCACTAACAACATTGCAGTGAATAGTCTGGCTTCCCGATATCAACTTCGCGAACCGCATTGTTCCGCTACATGTGTAGCTCGCAAATAGTAAATTCTGCGAACTACCAAAAGCGCTCGATCTATAGAATGTGTCAGCCATTATTGGCCCAGAATTTCCCACAACACTTAATGTATATATATTGCCATTGTGATCGCTACACATCGATTGTACTCCTTCTTTCGTAGCTCCAGAAGGAATTACATGTGTTGATCCCCCTCCTTTTACCCAATTGAATGACTGTGCATGCAAGGAACGAATACCGGCTACACTGCTCAGAAAGAGCAAGATGAAAAATATACTGTTATACTTCATGGTTTCGGGTGCTCATAAAATTAAAGAAATTTATTTGATCAGGTGATTACTTGTACCAAAAATGATGCCGTATTGCCCGTAGTTCCGGATATTCCACCGGGCATCAGTAACTTCCAACAATAATATGTCATGGTGAGCCCCGTCAAACCACCGTTCTCAGAACGGCTTCATCTTGATGTCGCCCTATGACTATTCCCCTACCCAACAATTTTTTACCACACTACAGAAATCGCACTGTCATAGATTTTTCTTTTGGCCGCCTTAATGAGTGGTAGTAACTTGTTCTTATGTCGATGAACAAGGGGGCAAAATGAATACATTATGTTCTTTAATAACTTCTCACCGTGCGCAGAAGTGAGTCCCGAATGCTTTCGGGATGCGCAGTTTTGAGAAGCAAACTGCACACCTGCTTCCCACCTTTTTATTGACAATCAATGAATTGAGTGAAAAAGTGCGCAATAGAAAAAAATTGCACGCCGGGAAACATCTCGAAGAATCCGAAGTCACGGAAAGCGTTCAGTGATGCAGATCCGCTCAGCCCCTGATGGCGCCTTCATATTTCCGTAGATGTGGTTACCGTGCCCTCGATAGTACCACATAGCCAAATGAAGCAATAGAGTATTATCATCTGGTAGACGGTAGGAAAGATGCCAGCGCCAGGCAGCTGCACAGCGAACTGCGAAACAGCGTAGGGCTAACCTTTTGCCTCGCGGAGTCCCGAAAGCATTCGGGAGCAAAAGGCGGCGCTTTCTTTTGGTTCTTTTCTTTTCGCTGTAGAAAAGAAAAGAACAAGAGCGGATGGGAAAAACGCGCACAACTTTTACCACACTACAGAAATCGCACTATCATAAAACTTTCTTTTGTCTGTTTTCATGCACGGTAGTAACTTGTTCTTATGTCGATGAAAAAGGCGGCAAAATGAATACATTATTTTTTTTAATCACTTCTCGCCGTGCGCAGAAGCCTGCCTGCCGGCAGGCAGGTGGGAAGTTTTTGCGCAGTTTTGAGAAGCAAACTGCACACCTGCTTCCCACCTTTTTATTGACAATCAATGAATTGAGTGAAAAAGTGCGCAAAAGAAAAAAATGCGCAATTCCGTGCCACTGCGATCCGCACTGGCTGTTCCGGTGTTCCGCAGGGCATCCGTAACTTCCAATAAGAAATTGTCATTGTGAGCCCCATCGAACCACACCGGTTGCAACGACTGGTTACAAAAATGCCATTCAAATGAATAAAAAATAACTAAATGCATAATAAATTGAAGATCCGTACAAGCGCAACAAGTTTACACACTTTCGCAACAACCTTTAACGTTTTCACCACGTTCGTGCTAGTACATTTGCGCTCAGAATAATTTTATTCATCTACCATTTTTAAACTGTAATACGCATGAAAAAGACACAACTCATTGTCGCCCTTCTCATTATGGGCATCACCCTTGTAACCGGGTGCAAAAAGAAAAACGACGATAACAACAACAGTAGCAGCTCGGCCACGGCAGCTGCACTTGTCATCAAAACAGGGGCACAAAGCATCTCCCCCGATGAAAAACTCACATATGAAGCCCAGGTCGTAGACACAAAGGGCAACGCCACAGCGGCTACCGGTGTCACCTGGAGTGTCAGCAACAACCTCGGGGCATTCTCCGGCAATGTCTTCTCCCCTTCAGCATCCGGTGCGGGTACCATCACGGCCAAAGTCACTGTGAATGGTAAAGAACTCACAGCTTCTGTACCGGTAGGTATCTATCTTCCTGCAGTGTTTACTGTAGTTCCATCTGCAGTCATTTGGAGCACAGGCGCAGGCACTATCCCGCTTAATGCAGTTTATCTGGGCACTGGCTCGGTGTCAGGCTACACCTACACTTCCAGCAACACAGCAGTTGCTACTGTCGACGCCTCTGGTGTCATCAGCTTTGTTGCTCCCGGCGAATGTGTAATCACTGTCACCGCAAACGGCCTTTCGGGCAACAACAAGGTTGTGGTTCCTGTTTTGGTGGTCGGCATGCCTCCTGTCACCCTCCCTGTTGTACGTGTAGCTGTTAACCCTGCCGGTAAAGACATGTTCCGTGGCGAAACTGCAACATTTACAGCCAAAGCATACAATTCATCAAATGCCGAAGTAAGCAGCACTTTCACATGGGCTACTCAAGACCCTGCTATTGCCACCGTTGACGCAAACGGTGTAGTTACTGCAAAAGGTCTCGGAAACACCATCATTACAGCAACAGCAAGCGGCATCACCGGTCAGGCCGAAGTGAATGTCCTGCCTGATACCACCATCATTGTTACCCCTATTATGGCCAGCATCGGTGCCGGTTCGTCAAAACAGTTCACAGCACAGGCTTATACTGTAAACAAAACCACCAAGTCATTGTCACCAATTGCAATGCCAGCTGGTCTTACATGGGAAGTGCCTACCACCGGCGTTCCTATTTTCGATATCGCAAATGTTAACGCAACTGGCCTTGTAACCGTTAAGTCTTCAGCTACTATCGGTCTTTCAACCGTTGTCATCGCACACGTGGCATCACCCACCATCTCAGGGGGCGCAGGCCTCATCATGGTCTCTGACTGTAATTGTGGTACCACCATACCAGGCGTCGACCGTATTAACGTTTCAGGCAGCACCACCATCAATGTCAGCCTCACAGCAGGTCCGTTCACCATTAGCGCTACCGCTGTAGATGCTTCAAACAATCCTGTTGCCGGCGCTACCGTGAATATGTGCTCCGATAATATGGCTGTTGCCACCATCGATGCTACTAACAACACCGTCGTGCCTGCAGGCCCCGGCACTGCTATCATCACGCTTTGCAACGGTGGCGTTTCTACAACAGTCACTGTCAACGTTACATTCTAACTGATTTAGTAATTACCATTCCTCAGGGCGATGCCGGCACCACCGGCATCGCCCTTTTTCACCAATGCGTTGCTGCTATTTTGTGTAAATTTGCCCCCGGTCATCAACGACCCGATTGACACCTACAGATACGCATGAAGAAACGCTTACTGATCTTCTCCTGGGAATACAACGGATACCATTCAGTGCAGGGCACCGCCCTCTCCAAGCGTCCGCGTCAGATAGCAGAGTCATACCGCGCTGCCGGTTGGGATGTTACCGTTGTGCATAAAGACCATCGTAATGAAAGTGGAGATGCTCGGTTCCATATCAGTCTGGAAGACAACGGCATCCGCCGCATCGCTGTAAAGTCCACCGACGATACAGGCATCACCCGCACCAATCCACTCTCACGCAAGCTGGAGACACTCTACTACATTGCGTTCCGCGGAGACCGTACTTACAGGTGGGCTACAGACGTTATCAAATGCTTCCCGGAACTCGGCATCGCCAAACCGGGCCATATCATCGGCTGCTTTTCACCCCGGGTGCCTTTATACCTTGCCAAACACTTTGCCCATCAGTTCGATGTACAATGGCTCGCCGATATTCAGGATCCCATTTACGAAGGTGTGGCAAAAAAGATGTGGCCCTATTGTCGTCGCTGGATGAAGTCTGTACTATCCTCGGCAAAGGCTATTGTACACATCTCACCCGAGTGGGCCGAGATCGACTCAGGTCGACTGCAACTACCTGTCAATACCATCCGCCATGCAGTACCGGCAATGGTTGCTCCACCAACCGACCTCAAAGAAGCTGAGTTCCGTGCCAACCACGGCAATCACTTCAATGTATTCTATGGTGGCTCCATCTCCCCCGATATTCAGTCGCTCGACGTACTCCGCGCAGTCATTGAAATGGCAGCCGACCACGGTGTTTCTGTCAAAATATTGCTGGCCGGCAATGATCAGGCACTGAAGCTCTTTAAAGACGGACTTGGCCGGCAGGCGATTCACTACCTCGGTTGGCTCTCCCCCGATGACATGAACCGCTATATATACAATAGCAATTGCACAATGGTCATTCCGTGGTCAGCAGAGCGTGTCGGTATACCCTCCAAGCTTTATGAGTTGTGTAGCTACCCCAAACCCATCTGGATAGTGGGTCACGACATGGGGGCATTGTCTTCTCTTCTCAATGAATGGAAACATCCTGCAATTGCAACCGGCGATATCGATACCCAGCTGAAAGCAGTTCTGGCCGCCGCCCACGGCGACACCAGCAAGATGTTCAACCTCAGCGCCTGCACCGGGCAAGTATTAAAAGCTGATCAACTTTGCGCAGCTTTTCTCCGTTTATTATAGGGCTACTTGCGGCGCACCCGCAATATCACATCCGAATCTTCGTTGGCGCGTTTCACCAAAACAGGCTTGCCCGTCTTCTCCGATTCCCGCAATAGATCTATATAGGCCGGGGCCGCGTTCTTTGATATCCTGTAAAATCTCGCCGACTCATTGAATGTTACTTCAATATACGGATCGTCGCCCGTTGCTGGTCTTATTGCCGCTACCGTGAGCGCATATTCTACTGTTTTCTTCACTGCACCTTTCTTCTTTTTCTGCGCAACTGCAGGCAATGCAGCTACCATAAACAATAAACCCAACATGCAGATAGTGCATATTGAGTTTACCATTTTTCTGTTCACAAAAGACCTTATGGACATGTTACACGCGGTGCGTAAGTTGTAAGCGTTGAGTTTGTTGAAGAGAACGTAGGATCGGTGCTAAAGGTAAGACCAGAAGAACCTGACGGTGTGTAAGAAGACGTTGGCTGCACGTTTATCATTGTTACGTGCGGCGTAAACGAGCCCGCACACGCAGGATTCTCCTGTGCATGCAACCATGTTGCCAGCAGCACCGGCTGATTAAACATTGCCGGGTCAAACACGTATGCCTTAGGTCCCGTAGGCGTTTGCACAGTTACAAGCGGTGCCACGTGATACCACCAGCGAATGCAGCAGCCACCCCATTTCTGTGCCTGCACACACAGTTTATCAGAACCCGCATTCGCGAAACTGAATATCTTCTTTGTACCGTACTTGTACCTGTTATTGATCACCCAGCACATTTTGTGCGCGCGTGCATAACAACCATCCTGGCAGTACTGAAAAGAGATGCACTTGTCTATTCCGTATGGGCCGGGCAAGGCGCAACACTGACGAACGATGTAATCAAACATCAACTGTGCCGTTGCAAAATCAGGAACCACATTATTCAATCCGGGATCAGTTGTGTTCATCACACCCAACGCCTGCGGTTCATTGATGTCATTGTCAGCCATCTTCTTCAGGTCAACTGCTATCGCCTTGCCGTTCTCAACATTTACCGGCCTCAACCTCAGGTCAGCCAATTGCTGGTCATTAGGCTGCTCCACTTTTACCAGCACACCCTGCCACGGATCGAAAGTAGCATATACAGGCTTGTTGGCACTGAATGCCGCCTTGATCGCGTCGATCACATTTATGTCGGTTACAGTAAAGAACTCAGCATTCTCATTGAAGAACACCTCAATAGCAGAGGTACCGGCTATCGGCCTTATACCAGCCACCGTCAGCACGGAGGACATTACTTGAGTTGCTCCGTTCTTTCCGCCTGTACCAGATGCTGAAGCAGACGCTGTATTTGAAGTTGTATTCACAACTGGCGCAACGCGCACAGCACTGTCTTTAGCAGCCTTTCGGTCGCACGAATTCAAACCAATTACCGTGGCAAGTGCTGCCACCGACAAAGCAACTGAAAGACCTCTCAGTGCACGACCTGTATATTTATTGTTCATAAAAAAGTTGAATTTACATTTGTAATACAAACATATACATCTAAAGTACAGACATTTTCCCATCTAACAAATTTTTGCTATAACTTTTTATTTTTCCGGAATATCGCACTCCAATAACCAGATATTTTTTTTATCTTTCCATATTACATCATATCCATCTAGCAATGAGAAAAGTACATACGCTTCTTTTTTTACTTTTTTGCGCTCAGTCGCTGCTGGCCCAGTCGCAGCACAAACGACCAACGCCGTCCCCGGTGGTAAGCGCATTGTTGCGCATGAATGAAGAGCGTAATGCCCTTGCTGCCAAACCCACTGCAGGTGTGCTCATGCAACGGGTAGTGTCACAAAGCACACGCGATAACGGCACCGGCTCACTCACCGATTCCGTCAAATTAAAATACAGCGGTCAGCGCGGTTCTACTTATGACTACAACATGATGATGTACCCATACAACTACCCGTACGGCACTTCACCTATGTTCAACTATGCGGGCGTCTTCACAGCACCTCAGGTTAAATACGACACCTACACTCACTGGACTATCAACCCGTTCACAATGCCGGCTTTCGGCCTCTACGAAGGTTATTATGCCTCTTACGACACCAACAGCAACCTCACCAATTTCAAAAAGCTGTTCGTCGACTCTACCCTCAACGACAACATGAGTTATGTAAATCTGTTCAACGCGGCAAAAAATATCTCTAAAGGCTTCACATTCAATCTGAATGCCGGCGTTGCCGACAGTGCGTTTATCCAACATTTCCAGTATGACGCTTCAAATCGCCTGGTTAAAGACAGTACCTATGAACTGCATTTGGGCGTTTGGCGCATCGTGTCAAGAACACTTTACACATACGACGTGACCGGAAACGTTACCCTCATCGATCACTACTCCAACCAGACCGACACATCATTCCTGTTGCCGCTTACACAGCAACTGAAGTACACCAACACATACGATGCAAGCAACCGCCTAACTACCGTCCTCACTACCATGAGTAATGGCACAGTAATGGGCGACTACGTAAAAGATACATTTACCTACAGCGGCACACTCACGTTCCACAACTCCTGGAAACAGATCCAGATGGATCCGATACACGGCACATGGTGGCCACAATACTACATGCAAAAAACACTCCTTGCCGGAAAACCTGATACAGTTTATCACAGGGGTTGGGACAGTATTGCCAATGCATGGGTTCCTATCTCAAAAGACATCGTTTCATACAACAGCTACAGCAATCCTGACACTATCCTTAATTACGAATACAACTGGACCTCCTACTCCACCACTCCCGACTATACGACTGTTTATTATTACGACACATTCACTTACAATCCCCCCACTACTTCGATCAGCAGCACCTTAGCTCAACCTGAGATACGGGTTTATCCAAATCCTGCAACCACCGATGTTACTATCGAATTGCCAACCGCACTTGCCGATCAACGCATCAATATCTATCTCGTAAATGTGTCAGGGCAGATCATTACAAAACAGTCTGTTTTAGCCGCGAGTTCCATGAACCTAAACACGTCGCACCTCACAAATGGTTCGTACTGGATGTTTATTGAGAATGATAAAGGTCAATTACTGCATCGCCACCAGCTAATCAAATACTGATAGCAACTCTATATTCTTTACCGGCATGAACGTACCTTCATGCCGGTATTTTTTTACCTATTATTTTTGCACTCAAACAACAAACTATGTTTAAGACGCTTGCTTTGGCTACGTTTCTCACAGCTTCAACTACTTGCTTATTTGCACAGAAACGAATGCCACCTCCACCCCGCCGCGACAGCATCCCATACATGTTCAACAACAACCTGCCGGCGTTCAACGTATTGCTACGCGACAGTTCCGGAATTTTCAACACATTCAATATACCTAAAGGCAAACCATCTGCCCTTATTCTGTTCTCCCCCGATTGCAAACATTGCGTTGAATTCACTGGCACCTTAGTTCGCAACATTGACTCGCTTAAAGATGTGAACATCTACATGATCAGCATGCTGCAGAACATCACCATCATGCGTAATTTCATCGAAACGTATGGCCTTGACCGCTACTCAAACATCAAGGTTGTGGGCTGCGACTATGAGTTCTTTTACCTGAGCTACTTTGCCCCTATGCAATTGCCTGCTGCAGCCATTTTCGACGCAGACAAAAAATTCATCAGACTGCTGGACGGTAACGTATCCGTCAATGCACTTTACATGAACACCCACCCGGTCAACTAAAAAAAACGACGGTTGGTTCTTTCGAACCAACCGTCGCTAAATATCTTTTATAGTCTTACTTGCTTTTCTTTCCGGTTATCATCTCATAAGCCTTCACAAACACACACCCCATGGTACTGATGAGAATATTGATATCAAGCCACACACTTCTGTTCTTCATGTAGTAGATATCCCACTGTATTCTCTTTCTCAGTTCGCGCTCCACGCTTATCTCACCAATGTAGTCCTTTATCTGAGCCATTCCGGTCATGCCCGGCAACACCTCCAACCTCAGATTATAGTATGGGATGCACTCTGAGTAATACCTTGTATGATACAACATGTGTGGGCGCGGACCAACGATACTCATATCGCCAAGCAACACATTAAAGAACTGAGGAGTCTCATCCAGATGTGTTACGCGTAAAAAACGCCCTATTGATGTAATTCGATTATCATTGATAGAAACCTGCTTCACATCTGCCTCATCATTCACGTACATTGTCCTGAACTTGAAACAGTTGAACTCAACGCCCATGTATCCTGTCCGCTTCTGAACGAAGAAAACCGGCCCTTTTGACGTCAACTTGATGAGCAGTGCAAGAATTGGCGTGAGCCAAGACATAACCAATGCTATGAAGGCAAACGAAAGTGTCACATCCATAACCCTCTTTACAGCCATATAATATGATGCAGGCTGATGCTCCAGATATTGCTGGTTCATCTCCTGAAACATGTACCTGATACTAGCCATGTCCGTTTGTGGAATGGTAGGGTTCTGTACTTTTTCTAGGGCGATATCTAAGGAAGCTGGTTGTTTCATTTAAAATTCCGGACGCAAATTTACTAATTTACAGCAAAAACCGTGCTAATTTTTCCGAAACCCCTTCCGTTAACAAAAATACAACCTATTTATAACTCAACTCGCGCTCGGTAAGCGACAGATTCATCCGGTAGTCTCCCTCATCCAGGCTCAGGTTCGGGTTATAATATGGATCACGCTCGATATATTTCTTCCATTTCTGCTGGAAGAACGCTACCTCCCGCACATGGCGCTCGTATGATTCTTTTGTTTGCTGAGGATGTCCCCTCGTTGCTGATTCATAGTGATACAAGACTACATCAGGCACATACAAATTAAAATATCCCTTATCCAATATCCGCAAACAGAAATCTACGTCATTGTACTCAACCTCCAAGGCTTCTTCCATACCGCCTACTTCCTCATATACATTCCGGCGAACCATCAGACACGCCGCGGTTACCGCTGCGTTATTATCGACAGATTGAAGATAATTGTAATAACCAGGACTATCCTTGTAGAAACCTACGAACACGTGACCAGCACACCTTATATCACCAAGACCTATCACTGTGCCGGCATGTTGGATCGTGTCATCCGGATAGAGAAGCTTCACCCCTATTGCTCCGTTTTTCTCGTGCTGCGCATAAGAAACCATCGTGTTGATCCAGTCTTTCTGCAATATCTCCACGTCATTGTTCAGCAACAGCACATATTCACCATCACTATTGGCAACACCCAGGTTCATCAGTTTAGAGAAATTGAATGGGAACGATGCTTCCACACACTTAAATCTGTCACCGTGCTGCTTGACATATTCGTCCATCAGCTCAAAAAACTCCGGCGTCTTACTGTTATTGTTCAGCACCACCACTTCATAGTTCGGATAGGCAGTAAGGCTGAAAATTGAATCTATAGTATTCTTCAGCATCTGCACGGCATCCTTGGTAGGTATCAGTATGCTCACCTTTCCGTACGAACTGATGTGATATTTGATCCTGTAACTTCCCCTGATCGACTGGAATTGTACCTCTCCCGGAGTTCCCCTCCGCACCAATGCCTCCTCAAGTGCCTTCTTGGCAGCGATGTATGCATATGGCTTCGCATCCCCCTCCTCACTTGCCACCGACAGGCTATGCACCCTCCAGTTATAAAGCACTTTCGGTATGTGCCCGATATGTTGCGTAGCCTCCGACACCCGCAACAACAGATCATAGTCCTGACTACCCTCAAAACCAAGCCTGAATCCACCAACTTGCTCTACCAGTTGTCGCTCTATTACCACAACGTGCGAGATATAGTTGATTGCCAGGAACTTGTCGGGAGACCAATCGGGCTTGAAGAACGGCGACGAGTGTACGCCCACACTATCCACTTTATCCTCATCAGAATAGATGAGTTTATCTTCCGGGTGCTCGTTGATGTGCTTCACGACCTCGAAAAGGCAGTTTGGCGTAAGAAGGTCATCATGGTCAAGCAACAACACATATTCACCGGTTGCCAGTTCCAGGGCTGAATTAGATGCCGCGGAAATGTGACCATTTGTTTCACGGAACTTCACTTTTATCCGCGGATCTTTCATCGCATAAGCGCTCAACAACCTCTTTATCTGAGGATTTGGTGAACAGTCGTCTGCAATGCACAGTTCCCAGTTATCATACAATTGGTTAATAACCGATTTGATAGCGTCATGTAAAAAGCTCAGAGGCGGATTATATACCGGCACCAATATGCTGATCTTTGGCTTGCGCACCAGCGTCGCCTTTCCTTCCTCATAATCAGCCTTCAACAATTTAATATTCAGTTTCGTCCCTATCCAGTCCTGATAAGACAGGCTTCTGTCGCCATCAGACTTATCAAGGAATATCAGCTTCACCGGCCTGTCTTCAACCCACAGATATATTTGGCGCAGAATTCGCTTGAAAACCTTTCGTAGTATCAACAATCCTGCACGACTAAAGGAGAACAATATAAACTTCAGGAACTTCTTAAATCCACCGCCACCTGCTTTACCATCCTTAAAGAATATCTGCTTGTAATGCTTCAACTTCTTCGAGATGCGATACATTCGGTTCTGCTCAATGAAGTCAATGTGATTACGCAACCTTTGATTGTGCTCTGTAATGGTCACATTGTCCACCTTCGCCTTATCCAACTCTGTTACAAGCCTTCCGTTTTTAAGATGCTGAGATACGATCTCATTCTGCGCCACTACCTGATTACGCGATGCCACGTACAATACGCTACCCATGTGCTGCTCATACACATCATTGTGTCGTGCAACAATAGTGGCAAAGTTCGCGTCATCCAGCACCTTGTCCCGGCCAGTCTTAGATGTACTTATCAGGCTTTGTGCGGGGGCCTCATAACAAAATGAAGACGGCTCACCCTTAAGCGCCTTTATGCATAGATCCCAAACGGATATCTGATTATTGAGGTGGCTGTCCAACCCTCCGTTCTTTTTCCACGTCTCCGCTGAAAATGCGGCAGTGCCGAGAAAACTCCTTGTTGTCAGTACGTCTACAAGCGACAGCTTATCAGACCTGAGATTGATCAGCTTCTCTGCAAGAACGTTTGCCGTGCAGAATACAGGCTCTTCACCCTTCACAAAACCATGCAACAGAGCCGATGGAGAGAAAGCCAGTGTAAGATCATCGACCACAATGTACTTGCTTCCACTTTCGTCAACAGCCTTGTTGGCACATTCTGAAAAACCTTCGGAAGCAACAGCTATGCTGAAGCGGCTATCTCCCAGCGATCTCACAAAACCCTCCTCCGAAATCGAATGAGCAATTTGTTCATCGGCGACTATTACCTGAATACGGGGAGCATAAACAAAACTCTGTGCATATAGGGCTATTTTTCCGGGTGCCAGCATTGCAGCTTCAGCCGTAGGCACCATCAACAACACAAGCAGATCCTCACCCAAAAACCACCCATTCTGCTTTATCAGAAGATTGTCTTTGTTCAAAAGCCGATAAACCGATACCGCTTCATCGGGAATTAAACGTGAGATCGCATGCACATCGGGCTTTGAAATACTCTTGCCCGGGTTCGGGAATACCCGGTAAGAAGACAGATCAATGTTGAGCGACGTGAGCACAAGACTGTCAGAGTACAATACATCATTCTGGTGCACCAGCACGCAGTTCGTTGTGTTATACATCTGAAGTCTGTATATCTTTTCCAGTATAGAACTCTCAGTATGCGCAGTGCTTATTTCATTGACCGTATTTCCATAAACAAAAATGCAGAAACACTGAGGTATATTTTCAAGGACTCTCAGGCTGAGAAATGCTTCATAGTTCAATTGAACTCCCCATATAGAACCATTCTGAAAATCCTTGTTCAGTATAAATTCAAGCGAACTGTTGTCATCTGCACTACACTTGTAATCATTCAAAGACATACGCGCCACCAAACGCTGGGCTGCCACACTATGAAAGTAATTGATACCCGCAACAGGCGCTTCACCTCCGCGTTCCGGCGCCTTCAGGTGCGCCGACAACAGCGCAGCCATAGCATCCCCATCATGCATATTGGGCGACACTATGAATATCGGAACCTTTCCGGGCTGTAACTTATTTAGAACAATTTTTTGTAGTGATTGCATACGTCTATGGAGTTTCCGCTGTCTATCATTTTACCATGTTCCAGCAAAATTGCCTTGTTACAGATACGCGCGACATCATCAGGAAAATGCGAAACAAATAAAATCGTCTTGCCCTGAGCCTTTATCTGGAATATCTTTTCCTGACACTTTGCCTGGAACCCCTGATCACCGACAGCTAAGACTTCATCTATGATCAAAATATCAGACTCGTTTGCCAATGAAATAGAAAATGCCAACCTTGCAGCCATACCGGATGAATACTGCTTTACAGGCATTCTCAATACCTCATCGCTAAGTTCTGAAAATTCTTTAATATTTTTTATTGTATCTCCACCTTTCTTGTGCGTGCCGTAAAGAGACAGCAACATGGAGATATTTTCATATCCGGTAAGCTCTTGCTCTATACCCGCACCTATAGCCAAAATAGGCGCAAACGTCCCGTTTACGGTAACCTTACCACTTTCAGGCTTTATGATCCCGGCTATCGTACGCAACAGCGTACTTTTCCCAGAGCCGTTCCGGCCAATAATGCCCAGACTCTCGCCGCGCTTCACCTCCACCGAAATGCCGTCAAGTATTGTCTTGCTTTTAAAAGGGCTTTTACGAAGCGTAATGAGGTCTTTTATTGAATAAACGCCCACATTGTTCTGCCAAAAACTGACATGGACATCCTCAACACTGATAATAACGTCACTCATTACTTACGCTCTATTTTTAAATGGCAGATATAAATTGGTTCTTTAAACGGCTGTAGATAATCAGCCCGACCCCTAAAGTAACAAAAGAGATCATAATACATACATTCCATGCGTGTGCCGACGGACTGAATGTATCATAAAAGATGGTCCTTCCCACTTTCACAAAATAGTAGATTGGATTCAGTTTGATCACCAATTTGTACTTCTCAGGAATCATGTTCTCCGGATAGGCGATAGGTGTAAGATAAAAAAGTGCCGGCTGGACTGTGCCCCAAATAATGCCGATATCACGGAAAAATACATTGATGGAACTCAATATCAGGTTCAATCCGTAGGCAAACAGTGCGAACAACAACACCAAAGGTAATATGAGAAATAGTTTCATACTATAAACTATGCCAAACCAGTTCATCATCACCAAAAACACCGCTATGGTGAGCAAAAGGTTGAATAATTCACTCAAAACCTCGGAAAGAGGAAAAAAATAGGACGGAATGTTAATAGCCTTCAGCAACCCGGCCGATCCCACAATACTACCCACCGACTGACTGGTGACGTTTGAGAAGAAAAACCAAAGGATAAGACCCGAAAGCGCGAATAGAATGTAATTCTCAACTGATGGGAAACTCTGGCTAAACATTACAATAAATATCAACAGGTAAATGAGCGGTTTCATAAACCCCCACAAAAAACCAACCAACGAATTCTTATACCTTAAAATAACGTTGCGCTTACTTAAGGCATATATACGCGTGATATTTTGCACCTTGCTGAATTTGTTGAACTTTGTGCAGGTTATTCAATCACCTGCTGTAAAAAATGACAATATATATAAATGCCCGTTTCCTCACCCAACCCGTCACGGGTGTGCAAAGGTACGGAATTGAATGCAGCAGAAAAATTAAAAAATTACACCCTGAGTCCGTCTTTCTTGCTCCGCATGACATATTAAACACACCCGTCGCAAAAGAACTTAACGTCATATGTATCGGCAGCAATACGGGCCATATATGGGAACAAAAAGACCTTCCCGCTTATTTGAAGAAAATGGGTCGGGGGCCTCTATTTAATCCCTGCAACACAGCACCACTTTTTTACAGTAACAATTTTGTCTCCCTACACGATCTCGCCTTCCGTATTCACCCCGAGTGGAATTCGCGTGCCTTTTCTACCTGGTACAACTTTATGGTACCACGGGTCATCCGCAAAGCCAAACATGTATTTACCGTCAGCAAAACAGTTGCTGCAGAAATATCAGGACACTATCACATAAACAATAACAACATATCCATCACATACAACGGAGTTTCGGACAATATGCAACGGACACGCCCGGCATCAAAAGAACCCATTGTCCTGGCCGTCGGCAGTTTCAATCTCCGAAAAAATCATGAAAGCCTCATCAGAGCCTTTATCAGCAGCCCGCTCAGGTCCACCCATAGTCTTTACATCGTCGGAGACAAGAACAAAGTGTTTGCCGAAACAGGCATCAACGAACAAACCCTGCTGGATAACAACATCACATTACTCCGTCATCTGTCCGAACAGGAACTGGCCGACCTCTATAACCGCGCTGAAATAGTGGCATCCGTTTCGGCATACGAGGGATTTGGCATCCCCATACTGGAGGGAGCCGCAAATAACTGTAAGATCCTTTGTTCTGACATTCCTGTTTACCGGGAGCTATACGGAGAACTTGGGCACTTTTGCCGCCCCTACGATATAGCCGATATAGCGCGGTCATTAACGGAACTGGCTGCAGCAAAGCCACCGGACACTTCGGTAGTGAACACCTTACTCGATAAATATAATTACGAAAGGTCGGCTGCTACTATAATCGACAGAATGACGAGCGTACACTAAGCGGTGCCGCGGTCCAGCGTGAACCCGAACGACGAACCCACGCCCACCTTGCTGCGAACGTTCACGGTTTGTCCATGCGCCTCTATGATGTGCTTCACTATAGCCAGCCCCAGACCGGTGCCACCTATTGCGCGCGCGCGGCTTCGGTCGGCACGGTAAAAGCGCTCGAAAATGCGTGGCAGATGCTCTTCCGATATTCCCGGGCCGTCATCCGAGACCTCAACATACACATTCTTCTCGTCCATCTCATAACAGCCGGCTATTACCGACCCGTTCTCATTGCCATACTTGATCGCATTCTCCGCCAGATTGACTATTACCTGCTTTATCTTTTGCTTATCTGCATGCACCAGTATAGGTCGTTCGGTACCCTTCTTAAGCGATAACACAATAGATTTTTCATGGGCTTTCAACGACAACTCTTCGTATACATCCTTTATGAGATCCTGTATCACAAACGTTTCCTGTATCAACGGTATCCTACCGGATTCCAGTTTTGATATCTCCCCGAGGTCATCTACCAGCCGCACCAAACGGTCTATCCCCTTCGATGCATTGGTTAGAAATTTCTTATTTACTTCAGCATCATCAATGGCGCCTCCCAGCAGCGTATCTACATATCCCTGCACCGAAAATATCGGGGTTCTTAACTCATGAGCAAGATTCATCAGGAACTCCTTCCTGAATTGTTCGTTCGCCTGCAGTATCTCAATCTCATTGCGCTTCTGCGCTGCCCACTGCTCCACGTCTTTACTAACTTCATCTATCGACTTTTGAGGCAGCACGTTTTCATAGAAATACTCCTCCCTCTTCGTGGCCTTGGTCTGGTATATGAACTTATAGATGAGTTTGATCTTCCGGTAGATGAAACGCTGCAATGTGTAATAATACAACGCGTAGATCACTGCAAATGTGACCCCCAGAACGATCAACGATGTGCGGGCACTGAACGTAATGAAAAACACCATCGCAGCGTTGGCCACGCCCACCGCAATTGCCGTTACTAACGACAATGAACGCGGCGACACATTCTTGGTGTTTAAGACAGACATACCACTAAGTTATAGGAAAACTCAACCAACGGCACGTCTGTACCCATCTTTTTTATCCTGATTGTTGAAAACAGCCACCGAAACTCCCTGCACGGCTGATTAAGGCATCTCAAATTTGTAGCCTACACCTTTCACAGTTGTGATCAGATCTATGCCTACTTTCTGCCTTATCTTCCTGATGTGAACATCTATCGTGCGGTCGCCGACTATTACGTCAGTGCCCCATACGCGCTGAAGTATCTCGTTCCTCAGAAACACCCTGCCCGGCTTAGATGCCAATAGTGAAAGCAGTTCGAATTCCTTTTTGGCAAGAATTATCTCATCACCTTTATACTCAACGGTGAACTTTGTCTTGTTGATCTCAAGGTCTCCGAACGACAGCTTCTGATCTTGCTCATCGTCCTTCCTGAAGCGTCTCAGTGCAGATGCAATTCGGGTAGCCAGTAATTCAGGCTTTATAGGCTTTGCAATGTAGTCGTCTGCCCCCTTCTTGAGCCCTTCTATTTCGTACTTTTCGTCATTAAGTGCGGTAAGGAAGATGATCGCAGTATCATCAAAATCAGGCAGCGAACGTAATTCCTTTATGGTTTCGATGCCGTCCTTGTTCGGCATCATCATGTCCAGCAAAATCAGGTTGGGCCTGAACTCCTTTGCCTTTCTGATCGCCTCTACTCCGTCTCGGGCGGTGGCTATAAGGTAACCCCTGCTTTTGAGGTTATAACTGATGAACTCGACTATATCCGGTTCATCGTCCACTATCAAAATTTTACCCGGAAATACTTCCATATGTCTCCTCTGAATTCCTATGCAATATTAGGTCACCCCCGGTGAACAAAAAAGAATACGAGATTATGTAATTGTTAAGTGATACACCCAAAACAAAAGCGGTAATGACGTACATCATCACCGCTCCCCTGTTGTCTTTTCTTTAACACTATTTCAGATCCACAGAGCCGGCGCCAATGCTGTACCCGTCATTATAGATCTCAATTTTGTAGCTACCCTTCTCATATTCACCATCCTGATTCCAGTCTACAATAATGTTCTTGTAAGGCTGGTTAGTTACAAGTGGCACTGCCTTTGACAAAGTGTAGGAAAGATGATCTCCTTTTGCAGTAGTGATCATCCCCGACCCTTTTGCAGGATTGTTGATAGTAGTTCCTTTAGGATCTATAACACGCAGATACACCATTTTCGTACCACTCTCTGCAATACGGTTCTCATCAATATCAAAAGTGATGCGTAGGATGTCAGCTTTCTTAGCGCGCTGTGTCTCTTTCTCTTTACCGTTGCGTTTCACTTTGATCGCCTCCATGCGAATATTGGAAGCATGCAACACGGATGCCAACTGCTTGATAGCAATGTTTTGCGTCACAGTCGAATCACGCTCACGTGTCAGCACTTTGTTGTTTCCGGTAAGAATGGTATTCTCCTTTTCCAGTTCTGCGATACGCGCTTCATATTCACGGGTCTTGTCGTTCAATGATGCGATCATTATCCTTGCTTGTTCCAGTTCCGCCTGGGTAGCATCTTTCTTTTTAAGGATCGAGCGTATCTGTCCGCGCAGCTTACTCAGCGCTTCCTGGTCACCCTTCAGCATACTGTCCATCTGCGCATTCTGAGTCACAAGTTGATCCAGCTTTGCAGACGCTGCCTGGAAATCGGCTTCAAGTGTTGCATGCTCCGTGCCCAGCGAATCCATGCGCTGCTGCTGCATCTGTGCGTTGTTCGCATTCAGCTCAGCCATCTGGGTCTTGCTCATGTACAAGTATATACAACCCGCTAGCAAAATGATGATAACTACCCAATAAATAAGCGAATTGTTTTTCCTTGGTGGCATGCTTTGCTGAGGGTCCTGTGGCGTGATCTGATTGATTTGACTCATAATTTGAAGTATTATGGTTTAGAAAAAAGCAAGTCGTAAATTCGTTGCAAATATAGCATACAATTGCATGCAATGGAATTCCTGAACGGCATATTGTTTATTGACATAGAAACGGCATCGGGTGTTCCCGACTACAACGCTCTGCCTGAAGGCCTCAAAACAGAGTGGGATAAGAAATCCCGCCTCGTGAAACCCACCCGAGATGACCTTAAAGACCCAGCGGATCTGTTCACCGATCGTGCAGGCATCTTTTCAGAATTTGCACGCATAGTTTGCATCAGTTTTGGGGTCATTGTGGGCGATGACGAAAACCGCCGTCTGAGGCTGAGGTCGCTGGCAGGAGAGGACGAAAGGAAGATCCTTGAAGACCTCTGTATTGTCATCGAAAAGATGACCGCCCGCCACAAAGAGATCCGTTTCTGCGGCCACAACATCAAGGAGTTCGATATTCCCTTTATCTGCAGGCGCATGGTCATCAATAACATATCACTTCCTCCCTGTCTGCAACTCTCGGGGCGAAAACCCTGGGAGATCACTCACCTAGACACCCTCGAACTCTGGAAATTCGGCGACAACAAGAATTACACCTCACTATCACTGCTGGCACAGGTCCTCGGCATCCCATCACCGAAGGACGACATTGATGGCAGTCAGGTGGGTCGCGTGTTCTGGCAGGAAAAAGACATTGCCCGCATCAGCCGTTATTGTATGCAGGACGTTTTTACTACTGCCAAAGTATTCCTGCGACTAAAAGGCATAGACCCTACCAACCTACGGCCAGACTATGCGGAAGGCTTCACCCTCGACTCGCTTTAGAACGATACTTTACCCCACCACCAACTAAACCGGATAATGTGCCGTCTTTCAATAGCCGGCACTTCATACATATAACGGAAGAAGTTCTTAAAAGTTTTTAAAAATCTTTATCTTGCATCTTCAGAAAAATCAAATACCGATCATGTTACACCGATTGAGTCATATAGTCCTTTCTCTGGTCGCTTCTTCACTTGTGCTTACTTCTTGTCAGCGCAACTATAGTCCCGACACAGTTCTTCCCACTGCCTATTCACCCAACGTTATCATTGGTAGCGACAATCAGGTGCTTTATGCCCTGAACCCGACAACCGGCGTAAAAAGCTGGGAATTGGGCCTGCCCTGCCAGATAAAAGCATCACCCATTATCTACAATGGCAGTGTCTATGTGGCATCATCTAACCGCGACACTATCTATAAGATCAACTCTCGCACCGGTGTGATAACCAAAAAACTGACCTACTCCAATGGCGGTTCCGGCACCAAGTCAACCCCGATCGCTGATGCCGGCCGTATCTTTGTTGGTGGCAACAGTGGCGGCTTCTACTCCATCGATACAGGCAACTCGTCTACCGTGTGGAGCTACATGGCAGCCGGTCCTATCGAGTCTTCTCCTACAATTTACAATGGTAGCGTGTACTTTGCTACTACCAACGGTACCGTGTATCGCATGGAGAAAATGAATGGCAACCTCAATTCATCGCTTTCACCTGCACCGGTGTGGTCACTCAATATTCCGGGTGCCAAATTCACCGCATCAGCTGCTATCGGCGATCCATACCTGTTCATCGGTAGCGTTACCGACAGTTCCATGTACTGCATGTACCTCGACAATCCTACCAACGTGGGCGTGGTACGCTGGAAATACAAGACCAAGGGCGGCATCCGCAGTTCTGCTACAGCCTACAAGGGTACCTGCATCTTCGGTGCCGATGACTTCAACGTGTACTGTGTCGATACCGGCCTGTCTATAACCACTACTACCCCCGACCTCCGCTGGAAGCGCACGCTGAAGAGTGAGGTTACCTCTTCGCCATACGCCAGCAACCAGGTGGTATACATAGGCTGCAAAGACTACAAACTTTACGCACTCAAGATAGCCGATGGCGCCATCAAGTGGCAGTTTGCAACTACCGGCATCGTCACTTCAAGTCCGCTCGCTTACAACGACGTGATCTACGTCGGCAGCTACGATAAATACCTTTACGCACTCGACTCGTCTAAAGGTACTGTTAAGTGGAAGTCCAACGTCAATGGCCAGATCGACTGTTCGCCGGTTCTTGATGACCTTGTAAAAGCTACGGGTCACAATAGTCAGATAAGCGGACTTACCAACTAACCGAAAACCAACTAATTTTATCTGGAGACCACACAATGTGGTCTCTTTTTTTGCCTAAACTCCCGAATTTTACCCCAAATTCCCCTAAAAGCAGTAGCTACTACCGCATATTTTCATTGTTTCTTTGCAGCAAAATAGCAGTTCTGCAGTTCGCGTCAGGCCGACTCCAATTCAACCGACCTGAATGCAGAAATAAGGCGCGACAAACAACTTAAATCAGTAGCAGTATGAAAAGAAGAGACGAGCAACATGTTGTGATTATTGACGATGACCCGGTTAGTAACATGCTTACCGAGATGTCAATAAAATCAGTGCATTCTAAAGACTACATCCGCTCCTACGTGAACCCCATTGACGGCATAGGCCAAATTGCCAAACTGATCAATGACAACCAGGGAGAACAGGTAATAGCTTTCGTCGATATCAACATGCCCGGCTTATCCGGTTGGGAGGTCATAGAGCGACTGGCACCAATGATCACAGACAGACAAGCGAACGGACTGCGCATCTATATGCTGTCTTCGTCTATCAATACCAATGACAAACTCAAGGCATACAACATTCCTATCGTTTCGGGGTATTTTGAGAAGCCGCTATCCAGCAAGGATTTCTCTGACCTGATCTTCAAGTCGAATTACCTGTAGTGCCTATTTTCCTGAATTGACCTTTTCGTAGGCTTTGTTGCTGCTGACGAACTCCGGCACCAGGTCTTTCATCAGGAACACTGTTTCCAGTGTGTAGTGCTGGCGGGCGCTGGCTATGAGCTTGGTGATCTTCTTCTCTACAGTAGCAAAGTCATATTCGCGCACATCAGCTATCATGATCTTTTCGTGATAGGTGGGCCGTGAGTTCTCTGCCGAACTCAGCAACTCTTCATAGAGCTTTTCGCCGGGCCTCAGGCCGGTATACTCTATGCGGATGTCGCGGTCGGGTTCTTTGCCGGAGAGTTTGATGACCTTGCGCGCGAGATCGGCGATCTTTACGGGCTTGCCCATATCGAACACAAATATCTCGCCCCCCTGCCCCATTACGCCGGCCTCTATCACCAAGAGGCAAGCCTCAGGGATGGTCATAAAGTAGCGGGTGATATCGGGGTGAGTGACCGTGAGCGGACCACCCTTCTGCAGTTGTTTCTTGAAGCGTGGTATCACCGAACCGTTGGAGCCCAGCACATTCCCGAAGCGGGTGGTAACAAACTTGGTCACATGTTCTGGGTCGGCCTCCTGCAGGTGTTTGAAATAGCTTTGGGTAAAGATCTCGGCAATGCGTTTTGATGCCCCCATTACATTGGTGGGGTTCACGGCCTTGTCGGTGGATATCATTACGAACTTCTCCACATTATTGGCAACAGCCAGCTCGGCCAGTTGGCGCGTACCTGCCACGTTATTGATGACCGCTATAGACGGATTGTCCTCCATAAGCGGCACGTGCTTGTATGCTGCGGCGTGGAACACGATCTCGGGGTTGAACACCTCGAACAGTTGCTCCATGCGGGCTTTGTCGCATATATCAGCCAGGTATGCCTTGATGTTGGCGTTTTTGTGCTTTTCCTGCAACTCCAGTAGAAATTCGTGCATTGGCGTTTCGGCCTTGTCGCACAATATGAGGAGCGATGGCCTGTATGCCAGCAACTGGCGCACCATTTCGCTGCCTATAGAGCCTGCCGCACCGGTCACGAGTATCTTCTTGCCCTTCAGCTCGCTGTAAATGGCTTCGTTGTGTATCTTGATCACCTCGCGCTCCAGCAGGTCTTCGATATTGATGTTCTGCAGCTGCTGGGTATCCAGTTTGCCGTTCAGCCAGTCGCGCATGGCGGGTACCTGCTGCACCTTGATGCCGTGTGCCAGACAGCTATCAACAAGCTCGTTCAGCGTGGTCTTTTCTATATGTTTGCTGGCCAGAATGAGTATCTCTACCCCTTCGGCACCCAGTTTGGCAATACTATTTTCGGTGGTGCTGTAAATGGGTATGCCCTCCAGCAACTTACCATTGGTGCTGAACGAATTGTCCAGAAACGCCACCACCTGCATATCGCCATCGGGCAGGCTGTTCATCACCTTCTTAATGTGCAGGCCATCGGCAGAGGTATCATATACCACTACCTTTTTCTTCTGCACCTTGATGCCGCCCACAGTTATGGATTTGTAGAAATTAAATACGTATCGTACAGTGAGACGGTAGGAGATTATGACAAAGCTGGTGATAAAGAAGTTGATGGAAACGATCTGCAACGTGAAGTAGTTGCGCGAGCCCAGAAAGAAGATATTAACTACCAGGTAAAAGAAGGCTGCAATAGCATTCACCATTACCAGGCGCGACGTATCCTCGAGATTCGTGTAGCGAACGATGCCGGCATAACTCTTGAAAGCATAGAAAAGTACCGCATTCACGCCCAGCACCACCAGCATCATGAAGCGGAGACCGTCGTTCATATGCTCCCAGTTAAAGTTCAGCTTCAGCATGCGCGACAGGAACAGGCAGAAGCAGACAAGGAACAGGTCCAACAGAAAAACCAACCACCGCGGAAGGATCTTTAACTTATAGGACATAGACTTTATGTTGATAGTTTTCGTAATGTTAATAGTTTCAGGTTGTAGCAATATTACAAAAACTTTATGCAAATGAATAGTTAATCGGAAAAAATTTAATCGATACCACTCATTTTATTGAAGTTTTTGTGGTATTAACCGCACAATATGGGTTGTTTTTGTGTATCCGGTGTCCTATCTTGCAGTATGGACAACTCAAATAACGCCCCGAAGAAAGCAGCTGCAACCAAGCTACCATCAAAACAAATAGTGTTCGGCAACCAGCCAAAAGGCAAAAAAGGCGGTGCTGCCGGCAACAAATCGGCCGCATCCAGTGGCAAAAAAGGCGGCGTGAACCTGATGCGCAAGCTGTCGGGTATGTAAGCCGGCTTATAGCAACCGCAGCATCTCGTTATCTATGGCCTGGAAAAAATCGCCGGGCTGAAAAGTGCGCCATTGCGGTCTGTCGATGAGGTGTACATAGCGGGTGATGCGCGACCGGGTAAAGTCGTAGCGGGTCTGCTCGGGCATGTTCACGGCCACTATCCAGCCACCGGCATCAGCTATTTCCTCGTTCCACTCTTCGTAGTAGTCGGTATCGCTGCTATGAAAGTTGAGCACATTCTCAGTTATGAGGATGAACTTGCTGATGCCTTTTGCCTGCATGAGGTCTATTACAGACCGTTTCAGCTGCATGATATCGTTCTCTACCGCATCGTTCCACTCGCCTATGAACTCGAGGATCACGTAGTTCAGCTCGTAATCGGCGAAGAGTTCCTTCATATATAGGGTGCGCGACCCGAATTCGTCCCACTGGGGATGAATGTAGTAGTTGTAAACGGTGTTCGAATACTCGAACTCGCTGTGTTCGGTGCCGTAGAACGGCGACAGTTCATCTTCCTCGGCTATATACAGATGCCGCCAGTTGTAGAAAGGTTCTATTTCGTGCATAAGCAGGTGCAAATATAGGATTTGGGAATGTGGAGTTGGGGATTAGGATAGGTGAGTTTGAAACCTGCCTGCGGGAGACTGTTTGCAAGTTTCGGGGCACTAGTGTTCGAAACCTTGTTGGTGTAATTTTGGCATGTGACAGTTAATGAAAT
>CAZZCR010000049.1:0-24513 GCA_964652995.1 uncultured Flavipsychrobacter sp.
CCAAAATGTTTCCATCCTGGTCATACTTGTAACTGTTATAAAAGTCTTTCATCCAGGTAATTGTCTCTGCGCTCGCATTCACTCTGTAGTAATTGGCATACTTGATCCTGTTGAACTGATCATAAATATACTGTTTATGCAGCGGAGTATGGAAATTGGGATTGTGGAGATAATTTGCCATCGCCACAGTCTGCCGTGCAATGTTTCCATTATAAAGATTCAATTCCTGCTCCGGTATATGTTGCATCTTCCACGTTGCAATCGGGTTGTAGTCACCTTTGAAATAATCGATAGTGTGCGCAAGGGCATCATTGCACAAAACAGAAACACCTAATTCGCCATCTTTGCTCATGTCCATGTCTATCCCCAGGGTGTCCCCATTCACCGCTTTTAACCAACCTTGAATTGTATATGCGAAGTCCATCCCCTGCAACATTAACTTCCCAAGAACCACTCTTGCTAATGGTCCGTGCTGGTAATACGTGTACGAAGCATCATTAACCCATATGTAGCCATCGTTGCTGGTTTGTACCTGAGTGATCCGGTTGTCTGCATCGTAATAGTACCTTTGGTAAAACTGATCGGGATGGGCCCGATTGTAACTAAGCATGTTTACCTTGCCACTAATTAGGTCGTAGTCGTAATCTATGCGTTTGAACTGTTGCCGTATAGGCGCGAGTTCAGGAAAATCATGTGTCAGTGTTTTTACATTTCCAGAAGGGTCATAGCTGTAATGGGTA
The DNA here is from genome assembly GCA_964652995.1 of uncultured Flavipsychrobacter sp. Lineage (GTDB taxonomy): Bacteria > Bacteroidota > Bacteroidia > Chitinophagales > Chitinophagaceae > Nemorincola. The sequence goes on from CAZZCR010000049.1 coordinate 741, forward strand.
GCATAAGTATATTCCGAATAGGTAGTGTCCCAGAAATTCACTGAATCAAAATACTGCACGACAGCAACACGTTTGCGCAGGTTTTCCTGTCGATCAATGTTTGCGACTGTCTTTAGATTTATGATTTCATCGTCATAGACTGTTCGTACTACATCCTGACGGTTCATCACTTTTATTGCCGCAATGATTGACGAATGCGGTGTCCCTGATGAAAACGGCCCGGACAATAATTGAACATCTCCGGTTTCAATGAGCCTACCTTGTGGATCGTAGAAATTGTAGGTGTATCGATGCGCCGGTGCCTGCTTATCATTTTGCGAAAAAATTAATCTGCCGGCATCGTCGTAGAAAAAGTCGGTTGCACCTCCGTTTATAGTCTTTTGGTGAATTACCTGATTCAGTGAATTATACGTGTAGGAATTTTGTTTAGAGTATGGCGCATCCAGACCAGGAACATTCATCAAACGTGCGGTATCGATACCATGAAGCAGGCCTGACGCCAGTGGAGCAACGCCCATCGGAGGAACTGTGCCTGTCAGATTCCCGGCACGATCATAATGGTACAGCGTAATTCCAAAAGCATTGTTTATGTAGGTGAGTATCAACTGCTCTTTGATCGAATCCATGAGATATCTACCAAAACCTGCGGTAATTGCTTTGACCATTGAATCGAGATAGGCATTATAATCACTATGCCCTCGTGCTAAACCATCCGCAAGTCTCGAACGTTCACAATTATCAAACGTGTCGAGCGGAGGTTCTTTGGCTGAAGACAACATCTGCCCACCCAAAAGAACATTATGCAACTCTATGTTCTTACCAATAACAAACGAAGTGAGCCCCTTGGCAGTTATCACTGTCGTATCTCCCGGCTTCTTTATTCTGAGGGTAAATTGTCTGGTCAGACTGTCGCCAAGGGCCGGACTAACGCTAAGTACGGAATATAAATGGTGTTCGTACAGCGGAATGTATGCCGGAATAGCAACATGTACATTATATAAAGTATCCCCGTACCCAAAATATCTGTACCAATAGGTATGATCTGAACACCGGTAGGCAATTAATTGAGAATCATGCGCAGATAAAACAACCGAACGGGGAGCATTCAGAAAAATATGCCCGGGACTGACTGTATTGCTATCAGAGACCGACTGCAAAATGTACAGCAATGTATCGTAGTATGTATTTACCATACTGGGACCCGACAGATACAAATTATTAAAATTATTTGATGCAAATAACCCTTCGTAAGATGCCTGATATCCGGAATAGGATGGGATGTTCGCAAGCAGTCTGCCCGACTGTATAGAATCTAACACCTCATACGAAGGCAATCCCTGAAAGCCGTAAGTGTAGTGCAGATAGTCCTGCTTCTCCGGAAGGAAATAGTCATCATTTATCGTGCTCTGGAAATTCGGAATAAATGATACGTAAGGAATGCCATGATTATACAGGTACATCGACAACTCGTAGGCATTCTTAGAAATCCGATAGGACGGCGCTGTTGCTGTATTGACAATGTCATAAAAAGTGGCTGGTTCAAAATGGTCGCTCACCCAAACTCCTTTACTATACGAGGTGTATGTCAAGCTATCTGCCAAAGATGTGATAGATGAGTCCGCAGGGCTAAAAGGATATACCGTTGGCGTATACAACACACCCAACGAATTTGAAGGCAAAAGCGTGCTGTAAGGAACATTAACGATTCTCGACGTGTAACTTCCTGTATATGTGTTCAGGAAAGTCTTGTATTTCCAAAGATCAGTCGGGATAATATGGTTGAGTCCGACACACACGGTGATAGTGCCACTCGCTGCACTATCCCGATATGTGGAAGAATTAAAAGAGTAATCAGTGTCGATAGCCGCCAAGGACGTCATGAACGAGTTCATGTCTGCACTACCTGCGAATTTATAGGTAGCATACCCAAAATACAATGGCATCTTCATACTATCGGCAAGTGCACAACTTTCAATAAACGTTAAGTACTGGTCAGTAGAATAATATTGACCCAGTTCATAATCCATAAAACTCGTGAGCATCTGTTCATAATATGGATGGTCTACTCCCTTCACCTGGTATGCTGATAATGTGTCCGCAAATCGTTCATATAGCTCTCTTATCCTTGTACATGGTACACATGACGCTAACGGATTCACGACGTTGTTCATTGATTGCACACTGTCGGTCCAACCAAGCATTGCAGTCGTGAGTGCAGTAGACGTTGTGTACGCAGTTACATTCGCAACAAAACTAAATTCATTTACTAAGCCGGATGTCTCGATCTGCGGAACAGAATTAACACATGCCACACTGACATTAAAACTATCAGCAACTAGTCCGAATACGTTTCCAAGACCGGGTGACCGGAGAAAAACTTTTACGGTATCGGTCAATGACACACCCGAAACTGATGGGTCATTGAATACCATAAGCGTTAAAAGCTTATCACCTGTATCATAAGTAGCGAACATTTTTGTGTACACATTTCCACCCAAGGCATCGTAAATGTCCTTTTCAAACAAATTGCTGGTCGGATGCAGCGTGTCGAAAACTGCGGTTCCGGGACTGTTAAACGCAATCGTCACGACGGTGTCATCAAGGAAGAAAGTGGCCGATCGGTAAAAAGTATCCTTCTTACAGTTTTGCGAAAGAACAGCTGTTCCGGGAAAATCCATGTAACTGACGACGTAGGGATTACAAAGGTCATCCAAGCTCCGCCCGTTTCGTACCAACACAAACCTTATTTGCTCGGGAGTATAATTTCCGTTTACCATAGCATGTGCTGCACACAGACTATCGAACGTACTTCTCATTGCTGCAAAAACTGTGGTGTCTCCTGCAATGCAATTTGAAAGCCGCGAGAGGATAGTATCGATCTGACCGTAACATAGCGATGAATCTATTGATGCATACAGGGCGGTAGCACTGTCATAAATCGCAAGCATCATACTATCCATACTATCCGGAGGAGAGATTGTACCAATCCAGGAAAGATCAAAAGAGCCCGGGAATGCCCCATAGGGATGTAAAGAATCAACAGCAACTGTCCCTGAAGGAGTAGTGAGATGATCAAAAATAGGGTCAGGAACGAGATTCATTCGCTTAAGTGCACAATGCGAGCAAGAGTCCCCTCTGCCCATTGTCACAACTTCCAGGAAGCGGTCCCGATTTGTAAAATAAAGATCCACAACCTCATCAAAGTACTGCTTCTTAACCCTGTCACCCAATAGGATCCCGTTTGCGATCTCATACCCATACATATCTGTAAGGCAACGCTTACCCATCACAGAATCCGTACAGGAACAGTAGGCACGACTGAGAATAAAGGAATCTAATCGAATTTGTCCACCCCTGAACGTTCGAAGTGAATCCGCGGCACTGGAAATTCCTAAAAAACTATTCATGACACCTACAAATGGGTCATGAGCGATAATACTATCCAGGTATAGTCTATCCAAACGCTCTGCTATTTTATGATCTGGAATAGCGGAAATCTGCACCAAAAAAGTATCGTTAAAACACTCCTTTAATTGACAGTACTCCGGGTGGAGTGGCAATAGTGCTTCTGCGATAGAATAGTTCCCTTCACTGATCGCCTTATTATAAACCCAAATGAACAAGTCTGTAGACATAGTCCTGAGGTTATTATAGAAAATGCCCCCAACAGTAATTGTGTCAGCTAAACTAGGAACCGTGCATGTATCCTGATAACGGTGATATTCACCAACAGGAAATATTGTGAATATTGAGTTAGTGTCGTCAATAATTGGACCAGGCAAAGCGACAGTGAATTTACCGTATTTTGCTCCGGGAAAAAGCTCCTGCATCATCAACCATTTCTTGCTTTCACAGGGAGATACGTTCTCCTCCGGACATGGGAACTCTCTCGCTGTAACTGCTCGGCGTAAAAATGCGGGTTCGCCAAGAAAACAGCTGGGCGGTGCCAGAAAAAACGAAGCAAGAGCGGCCTGAAAATCAACCGGGTCCACCGAAAGTTCCTTGTGCACATGATACGGAGCGACTCCGGCTGAAAACACTTCCAGATTACCGGTGAAGGAAACAGGTGAAGTGATCAGCCCGTTTGCACCAATGGTGGTGTCCTGAGAGACCACAATATCTCCGCACTGATCTACTACCTCATAATGATACCGTGCTTTTACACCTAATGACTGCCCGGGACACAACGGATAAGGATTGTAACTAAAACTGTATTGAATCGAATCCGGGCCGATTGCCTGATTGAAGAACTCAAAATCTGCTGTCTTAGTATGATCGACCACTGTCTGTGTTTGGCCGTACAACAAGTCCTCCTTCAAATTGAAGGGCGCTGGTACGTCAACCGGCGTCAACGCATGTGTTCCCGGATTGGGACCAGGCCCGATCAAAGCCGTCATCACTTGTTTGCCTTCATAGTCCTTAATAGAAGTAGACAATTGCTGATTGGGGTCCATACTGATTGTCGCAGTATAATAACTTTTCCAACCAACATTCTGGCCAAACAGCCGATTCAGCTCTTGTTGATTCGGAACGGCATAAAAGAATTGAAAACAATTGGAATCTCCCGGCTGAAGTCTATGACCGGCACCTCCCTGGTACTGTACTTTGTTATCCGGTGTTGAACGGTAAATTGTGTGCAGAAATGGATATCCCTCGGCATCCGGTACAAAACGTTGGACACCTGTGGTATCAGGGTTATTTGACGAATAGTAAATGTTAGCAAGTGACGTACTTGATAGCGGTGATATTCTCGGAAGGTACGGGCAAAGACTAAATCCCGTATCGAAATTATCTGCCTCAAACGGAAATCCTGTCACTGCGTTTAACGCAACATTGTGACGGTACTTGAATGTACCAGAGGAAACAGGGGTTGGTAATGTCTTTATCGCATTTCTTCCTTCAAAATCATAGATATTTTGTGTGACTATCAACTTATTAGGGTCAGTGTTAAACCTGGTTACGCTTTGCCGGTTTTTTAGCAAACCATCATAAAAACTCATTACGTGCTTATATTTCCCCCCTTCCGCGAATGCCACTGTATATTGCCAATTGAGGCTATCACCACTATATGCGCTACTAAGATGGTGGTAGTCGTTTGAAGACAATGAACTTATAACACCAGACTCAGCCGCCATGGACCATGGACCATAAACGTTATATCTGAATTGAGTAGAGTCGGGTCTCACTGCCCGAACTCGATATACTACATATCCACTGTTGTATACAAGAGGGATCCTGTAATAATTGGTATCAAGCCAAACTCTTGTTGCATTATTCTTGAAACTGTAATTAACAGCAGAAGCGGGAAGCAGCCCGGAAGTACCGGACGATAAACTAAAATCGTAATCATCAGCATAGGTCCATTCCAACTCATAACTCACCGGTGTGAGTTGAACCGGGGTCGTGTCGCCGGGTGTATAATTCCAGAATAGCCCAAGATAGTTGTTCGGCTCGTTTGGATGTGGGTTACAGACTAATGCAGGCGCAGCGATTCCGAAGTATGGCTTATCAAACCTTTGAGTAACTATTGAAGATTCAAGGTAAAAATTCCTGAAAATCGAGTCAATGATCGAGGTGCTGGTCAGTGAATACGGCGTGAACGTGTTTGTTATCGGATCATACGTGAAAAAATCCTTCGGAATTACAATAGTTTTATAAAAGCCATGATACTTGCGCATCCCTATATCCTGAAACGCGAAGTTGTACAGGCCATTATTATACGTGATCGCAAGTGTGTCGTGGACAAGCGTATAACTCGAAACGGTGTCTGAAGGATCATAGAACCCATAAAGGTCATAGGACAAATAGCGTTCATACCCATATGAGGAATGAATTGTATCACTTGCATAAGAGTATTTATAATTATGATCAACTGCCAATTTCACAAAAGCGTTGTTGCTTTTTAACTTAAAGTCGTTTCCCCAAGTTGAAAGATTCATGGTTATGTAATCCCAATCGGCGCACCATACCGTAAGGGTATCAGGCAGGCCATGTAACTCCAGCTCCCCTGCCGATCTCAATTCCGATGACTCTGTCGTTTTATAATTATACGTCTGTGCTATACCGGTGTGGTATACCAACATAACAATTGCGATCAAAAGAAACTTCAGGGATCGCTTACATGGTAGATGGCGCAAGTTCATGGACAAATTATTTTATAACTCTGGATTTAGTTTATAGTCAGCATATTTTTTCAAAATGATCTTCCCTTCTTTCGATCTCGTAAAATATGTAGATGGTCGGATTCGCTCATTATCAGTCTCTCTCAAAAAGTTCGTGCATGTGATCTTCTGGGTACTACCCTTGATGCGGTCACCGTCCTGTTCGGTTGGAAAGAACAACTCCATACGATACTCATAAAAAAGACCTGAATTAGGGTTATATGAAAACTGGACCTTTTTCACGGTCATGTTTCGGGGAAAAACTAATTCAGCTCGAATAGTGTCTCTACCGGATGTGTAGTCCCTGATCATTCCCTTCGAAAACACTATTGAGTCCAGAAACTCCGAGAGGAGTCCGTTCTTAAAGAGTTGTTGTTCGATACTTTTTCGCAATTCGGCGTTTTCTTTCGCTCCGAGATTGACAACAAACACAGTCTTATCGTTATGATTCGCTTTATAGAACCAGTCCTTTGTATAAAAGGAGGTCACCGCATTGCAATCGTTAAGCGATACACCCGACGCTTTATCAAAAAAGGAGCTACCCTTAAGTTCGTCCCTTGAATTGTCAGGAAACGTAACAGACAGCGTGTAGTCGTATGAGATATTCCCGGTTGATAAGAAGTTGCTGAGAACTTTCCGCACTTCCGGCATATACTGCTGCTGACCCGAAACCGGCTCCGGATTCGAAAAGATCAACGAAAGTAATATCAAGTACCTAGTCATAGTCTAATGATGTGCAGGGTTACTACTTCTCGATTCAGAAATGGTCATTACTCCTTTCTCGGTCTCTTTCTTTTTGCGTACAAGGTTACCCTCCTGATCGTATTCGTACATTGTTGCAAAATTGTTTTCATCCAGCGTCGCCATCAATTTCTCATTCGCAGGGTCATAAACAAACGCCTTCATATTTGCATCTGCAGGGTAAATCCGTACATCGTCGATATAATACGAGACAGGCAAGTTCAACTGCGCGGTGGATGCGGTAAGTGGAACGGTGAACACCATTTCCAATTGCTGCCAGCCATCTATTATGTCCGTCTTCTTGCTTATCGGAAAGGTCGTTCCACCAAATTTCATACCCCAATTCGCATTCAAAGAATATTGAGTAGCATTTGCCGCAGGTGTGACCGCTTTAATCCAATATGAGAGCACATATTTTCCGCCCTTTCGCAAGCGGAACGGCTGGTACTCATTTGCAGGCACCATTGTCCCGGCACTGTATGGATAGTACACATTGTACCTGTTTGCAGAGAACCCATAGTTATTAAATAAGGGCACAGGAACAATATTTGTGTTTGGTATGTTCGCGCCGGTAATCGTCGCCAATATGGCGTGTTTACCTGTATGTGCGGCTACATTAACAACACTATACGTGCTCGGATTGGTCAATTGTAACAGATTGTATTGCGTGCTAAATGGAACGATACCGAACAGGCTCTCAAATGGCGAGTACGTGATCTTTGTAAGGTTCACTTTTGGCTGAAGTAACTTATAGTCCTCGAATCCGTCAGCCAAAACATCACCATGTGCTGCATTCGTCGCAACCGCCACCGGCAAGTCTTCGTTGTACTTGAAGATCGCCGTGGAACGATTCCCTATAGCATCTACGTTCTCAGCCTCTTGTCCGGTTGTAGACCATTTTGTTATCGTTCTAGCCCGCTTCCAATTCGGGTCTGAAGTAGAAAGCCCCAGATGTCTGAAAATTCCGGCGACACAATCAGAGGAAGAACTTGATGAGAATAAGCTGTTGGCATCATATAACCCCGCCCTGCGTGCGGGTGTCGAAGTACCATATGATCGATTTGTTACGTAGGCGTACTCATCAAGTGGTTTGAAAATACCGCGTTCGCCTATTACGAAAGGATTTATTGTATCCGGATTCGCTATGTAACGATATGGTATTCGGGTAGTCGAATCGCTATACGTGCGCGCTTTTAAGTCGATAACCCCTTGCAAAATTGATGTCAAGTTACCGCCCCCGTCAATTGGATTTCGCAACATTGTATAGGATTCCGCTTTCTGATCCAGCATGTTTCGCGCACCGGATCGTACAACCCTCACATGAACATTCGTAATTGTGGCTCCGCTTGTCCATCCCGGTGTGGAAAGAGGAAATCTCGGAAGGAAAAAACCGACACAACATATCTGGAGGCCAGGGCAGACGAAATTCGGCGGGGATTCTGCTGTACCCGTATACGCCAAACCGCTGGTAAGCCACAACCTGGCCGAGTACGTCGTTGCACTGGTCACCCAACTCACCTCACACTCGTCCCCTACATGCAACGCCGGGCCATTCGACAATAAAATCTTCCCTAAATGATTAGTGTCAATAACCATCCATGGAGCATCAAACTCGTAATTAATATTATTACAGGCCGGAGACATACCATCATATACCCACGCCGCCGGAATTGAGACGGAATATTCCTTGTCCTTGTATTCGTTGTTTATGGACGTGACTACAGCATCACCTGTTTGATAATCGTACAGTTCATTTTTCAGGGTTGTCAGAGCACCTTCATTGTAACTAACAACATTGTCGAGGATACCATATTGCTGGATGATCTTTGTTGCTGTCGCTGAAGAAAAATCGTTAACGTACTCACCATACCACGGAAACACCAGTGGGATCGGGAGAGGAAAACCAAAAGCAATTGAAACATTCAGATTTGTGTTTTGAGAATAGTTACTGGTGAACTCATGGCGTTGCCTGCTATCAACGGTCAGGTCTGTTTCAATTCCCACTTCACGTGACGCAACAACCATCCCTCCACTTCCAGGCACAAGACAATCAACGGTATTATCCAGCCCACCTGACCCGCTTCTATAATTATAGACCTGATAAGAGATCGGCTTTTTCGTTCCACTCAGCGGATTGTATGTATAATGCTCAATGCTCTTTGATTTGCCATGCATGTCATTTAATACCAGCGAGTATCCCTGCTTCGCTTCAAAGGTGTTTGTTTGCCTGAAAATATTAAAGCAAGTTGCTGGCTTCTTGGGATGGGAAATAGGCAAGTGATAGAATCTGACCGGATAGTCCTTAGCTGTATAGTATTTGTAAACATCGATGCCCTGAGCAGATTTGCCTTTTGAAGCATGAATACTCGTGACGGTTACCATACGATAGCCTACCATCGGTGACGGATAAAACGATTCGCAGATAGGTAATTCCTGATACAATTCTATTGGGTCCTGAGGCGGAAATGTGCGCCCCTTCCTCGCAGTGTATGGTGCCGGTACACGGTGCGGATTCTCATCACCCCCGACAAGTGGTTCGTATGACGCGACCCCACTACTTATCTTCCCTGCGCCGTCATCAATGGTATAATCGTAAACTTTTCCATAAGAGGCATCAGGTTCATTTCCCCCTGCAATTGTTTTCCAGGAGTCTGAAAACACTATCTGCTTGACTCTTTGTCCCCCACCTTGCTTTCTCATGCCCGGACTGAGCAGCCGTACATATGAGCGTTTAAGATTCACATCTCGCCCCAACCCTTTCTTCAACATCCTTGTGAAGGGGTTCTTATATGCATTTACCAATTCTTTGAAAGCCGCCTTTAATCCGTTCATTATGTTAGTGATATTGCTTTCATCCGGGTCTGAACCGGGATACAATATATGGGGCAAGGAATACCGGCCAAGATTTAAGGCAGTATGAGTCACCGGGTGCATGATTCCACCGCCGCCTACAATTGTTGCTGCTTTAATTGACTTGAATTTTATATACCCGTGAATGCCATCCGGGCAGGGACCTACATCTTCAATTTCCGCATACCCACGAATTTCCTCGTACGAGTTCTGTTTTTCCGCAAGCTTTACAAAGAAGTTGTAATACAATTCACTCTTATCTGTCAGGTAATTCTGAGCAAATGACAATGACGAAATCTCCGAACTCAATCGCCTTTCAAAATATGCATACAAAGCAGGCGTCCGTTTATTGGTGTACAACCACGACATAGGCATGAAAGAAGGTCCCGTTCCGAATCCTTTGACTTTGAACATCTCCATCGCTTGTTTGTCCTGAACATATGCATAGTCATCCGCTTCATAGTCCACATTAATCACGCCCCCGGATGGCAAAAACACCTTGGAGAGTGACCATGCACCTGCGTAGTAGTCGGTGAGTGTATCATTCTGGTCGACGTAAGGAAACTCATAATTGTTAACGTCAGTGCCATTCGGCTTGTAATCACCCCATCTATTTTTCGCACCATAACTGTACCCGGGGTCATTGGCATACTCAAACTTATACGGACTCATCAGGCTCTTCTGAGAATATCCATACCTGAAATACACGCGCTTCAATGTCAACTTTCCCCCCGTTGAATTAGGCACTCCACTACATAACGAGTAATCGTACATGAAAAATACTGACTTGATGGGCACCGCGTTTCCGCCATTGACATAACGATCATGCTTATTAAAAAGACGAATAGAGTCCAGCTTATATGAAAACGCACCGTTTACTCCTTTTCCATCAAGTCTTCTCGAAATATAAAACTCAGAAATATAGTTTTTTGATTCCAGTGAATGCACATACCATTGTTCCCTGGTACCAGCAACGTAATTCGCCTTGTCATCCTTCGTATCACTATAATAGCCCGGATCATACAATGCTTGTGTCAGATTAAATGGTGTCTTCCAACCATAGTTTGGTTCTTTGAGAGAGTAGTTGATCTTTGTGAACGAACCGAGGTCATCATCACTCACGCCATCGCCGGTCACATCGGTGTAGTCAGATGACAAAACCGAGGTCAACAAATAACTGTGTGCGAATGCAGGAGTGGATGTTCCCGAATAGAAATTTTCACGCCCCTTGGTGTTAACTACAGCGTCATCAAGTCCCGGAACGTAATTGACTAGACCGGCAGCGCCATCCGATATCGAAGTGGCTTCAATGCTGAACGATGCCTCCTTTTGGCTTGTATTCATTGCCGGAATACCGTAACAGTAGCGACGTCCGTCTTTTTGCAACTGAATAATCTCGGAAATATGATGTGGTTGTCTTCCTCCTGAGGTGCGGGAAATAAGTGATTTCGACGCGTCCGCACCGCCGGTAAAAAGGTCATCATTGTAGCTGTATATGTCTCCGCTAACAGCATTGGCAGCTGTATTGTAATATATCAAGTTCCCCCTGGCATCACGCGCACTTGTCGACCCGAATTTTCTCCTCGGCAAACCAGTGACCACATCAGGCAACACAGCGGCAAAACCACCGACAGAAGCATTATACGTATTGTTGCTACTTGTGAGTTCCCCTGCTGCCCTGAAATATACCGGTTCATATAGACTGCCGGATTCAGAAGATGAAAACTCTTTACGATACTTCGGCCAAACACCGCCTCTTAACTGAGTTTTAGTTTTCGCGAAATCAACTCCTATCGAGAAAAGGTCACTAGGGAAAGCCACCTCAATACCCAAGGAGAAGGATTTCATGCTACTGTTGATCTCGGGATCCCACACAGACCCGAAGTCATTCCTGTAAGGTCGAAACTGTCCGCCTGTACCTTGTCCGTTAATGCTGTACAAATCATAGGTAAGAGTAGCAGGGGGTAAATACGACATAGATTTGTTGTACATCCCATCGTGGTCGCGCGTAAAGTCAACGATTGCATTAGTGTCCGCATTCTGCAGATATAGGTATCCATACGAATTTCTAGAACCATCTTCCTCGTAGTGCAATTTGCTATGCATCCCTTTTATCTGTCCATATTTGAACATCCATTTCGTTTCAGGTCCAATCTTTATCCGACCAAACAGAGACCTCATGGTACTGCTATTGGTAATAACTGGAACATAATTCGCAAGTCCGATCGGTACGTAACTGTAACTGGCACCTAGGCGAACTGGCGTAGTACGATCCCCATGTGTTTGTAACCTCTCCTTAGTGGGGTCAACAGCAACAAGGAAGGACGCGGAAAAAGTTGTTCCCTTTGCGCCAGAGCGTGTGTTATATCCATTCCCCATCCCAGCACTAACGCCTATTGTGGACTTATTAACCGCGGAAACGCTACTATGATTTAAAGCAGCAGCAACGTTATAATCAATGTCCGCACCGGATTGTGATCCCACGCCCAGATTTACCCCTAGTGAAATAGCCTTGAATAAGTGTACTCCCCCGCCTAGTGAATAATCTACACTAACACCCCGGTAGTTGCTGACAGTCACATTTGCACCCGCATCAAAGGTATAAGTAGCTTTCTTTTTTGGATCTCCATTACCAGCGATCTCAAATCCAGCTCCCAACCCTACTCTTATTGTCTTTTCGTCTTTAATATGCAATTTCTTTTCTATCGTCTCACCGGAAAAATCATCAGGGATACCACGAACAGTACGGTTAATAACCCCGGGATTGATATTCCATCCCAGCCCGACCCAACTGGCTTCCTGCTCCATGTTTACGCCACCGTGATAGGATAGATTTATCGGATAGCCTTCAACATCCATTAAAGGTATGTTGTACACAAAATCGCCGGTAAATGTGTTTACCATATCTGTTGTACCCACTGGCTCGAATGACATTACCTCTGGTTGGATAGGTCCTGTTGTCAGGGCAACTGCTCGGTTCGGATAGATCAGTTCGGTCAAAAAAACCACCATCAACAACGATGCGATGGGTTTCTTAAATGTATGTGCACGCCTCATGAGATATTGAATTGGGATTTATTGCTTTAGTTCAGGGATTCGTTTAACGTCTGCTTTTTTATACAGCACTTTTAAAATACCATTATTAAAAGTCCGGTCGTTAAAACACAACTGCATGTCTTCTGTCGGATATTGCTGATCTCCCGGAAGATCAAATCCAACAACCATTGTCTCATGTGGTGTAAGGTTAAAGTTGTTCTCAAACAAGTAGCCTATCTGCGACAACGTATCGCCCTTTCCGTAGATCAGTGTTATCTGCTTTTGTGCATTATTCAAAAAATACATTAGTCGCTGTTCGTACTCCTCGGGAGAAGAAATACCAAACCTCAAAGGAGAAATATCGTTGTCTACACGTCTGAACGAAATGTTGAACCAAACTGCTCCGTTAAGCATCTTTCGCCTGCCATTTTCCTCGGCACTTGCTTCTTCGTTGTTCTCTAACAAGAGAATATATTCAACAGGCTTATACTGGAACATGTACACCCAATCACCGACGCTGATCTGCTTCGACAATCCATTTTGTTCGTCCTTGATATAGCGCACATACTCTTGCTTGTCCACTACCCGACGGCAAGAACAACATGAAATAGCAATTACGCAGACCATCCAACTAATTGCCCTCATATTTTCTATTTACAAAGGTTATCAGATGGCTTGTCACGTCATAGTAATCGTCCATGTACACAACACTTCCGTTACCATTCGCCCCTACGATCAGGTGATAATTATTGGCTTTACCAAATTCATCAATAAGTGGATTTAGTCTTTTCCAAACCTGCTCATTTATTTGCTCATTACTCCTCCGGTAATTCTGCTCCAACAAATCATTGAGGTAATTGTAGGTGTAGGCAAGGGTATCTGCAAGTCTCTCATTTTTCATCGCTCTTGCCATTTGAAGCTTGTTCTTTACACTATCTGCGGTCTTACTCAGTTTCTCTAACTCGTTCTTCGCGCTCAACTCGAGGTCTTTCTTCATCTCGAACTCATTGAATAGTCTTATGACATCAACAGCTGCCGTTTTATGCTGCTTACGTTCGTTAAGGAAATAAACTACAACTCCTGTCACCAGGCATAGTATTATTGTCGGGATAATTCGGGCAATTAACTTCATATGCTTGAGCCTATTGAAAATCCGGATTTAAGTATGTAAACGGGATGCTGAATGTTGAACCGGTACCCGATTGAATCTTCAGTGTGTATTGTTGATTATGCTTTAAATTAGATGCCTCCTTCAGATCAAGTATATATCGATTGTCTCCGTACTTTGCTTTTAACTCACCGGTAGTGAGACGCATTTGTTTTCCGTTCTCATTTATCAAACTCAGTGTCAAAACATCTTTGGGTGCATTCTCAAGCAAATACTTCAGCTTCATCCTACCGGCGAAAACCAACCGCGTTTTACCATTTTCCCTTTTTATATCCACATAGGATCGGTTTGCCGGTAATGTTTTGACAGCCGTGTCGTCTACTATAATAAATTGCCACGTCTCTGCTCCTCCAATCAGAATTTCATTAAAATATGCATCAACTGTCCATGCATACGGCTTGTTCTTCTCCAATGGACGCGCATATACCGGATATACAATACTGTTCTGTAAAAGGTTTCGCTCATCGTATACCGGCTGATTACGCATAACTGCGTTTATCGGATTCTGCCCCTGTTTAATTTCTGCTATACGAAGTCGGTACTTCAACTCAGACGAGAAGGTATAATTCGCGACCCACGATAATCCCGGATAATATTCCCGTAGTCTCGCTTTATCATCAGGTTCTAAAAGGTTTATTGAGAATATTCCGTCTTCCCGATGATAAAGGCACTCATCAAAAATGTTTTTGCTGCTTTCAGCTGAGGAATTGACCGGAATGACCGAGACACAGTATTCGAAAGTCCCCTCAGGTAGTACTTTATACGTCGTAAATAAACTACGTAATGACGCAGAAGAAAAATCCCATTGTGGATTCAGGGAGGCTGAATTAATGGAGTTAACGCCACTCAACAAATTGGTCGTGAATGAGTATGAAAGATACATTCCAGAATTCTTGTACCGTATCGTTCCTTTTATTCGTACTTGTGTCGCTTTGGGTGACTCGACTGTATAAGATAGGATATTATCCGGCGTAATATCCACTCCATCAAGAAATGCCATATTTACAGCAAATTCCTGTTGGGCATTCACCGGAATACTTAGCAATGTACTTAGCAAGAACAGACAGACTACACTTGGAAAAGTACGGCGCAAATGAGCCTTCTTCAATATCCTGTTTTCAATATTCATACCTATGCCTTTTGTCTTTTTTTTCTGAATTGGTAATTCACGTCAAGCGAGCCGCTATATATTTCCTTCCAATTTTCAGTAGCGTTTCGTAACATCTTGTTGTATCTGAAATTCACACTGATCGCAACCGGCAGATTCTCTGGACGAACCATACAACCGACAGATGAAGAGTACCTGCACAATCCAAATTGTGCAAAGCCCCACGCGTGATCACTTACAACTCTCCATTGTTTATTGAAGTCGTAACTTCCGCCTGCCCCCAAAAAATTAACAGTAGCAATAAGTGAATCACTGTTAACCGGGCTGTGACTTTTTGTTTGTCCGGCTAACATATTCAACGAACCGCGTTTCCCGGTATATCCACATGAGAGCTGGATCAATTCGCTTCCGGTTACCAGTGTATCCATCACGGTCCTGTTTCGATTAAACAACAGCGACATTCGATAGAAATTTCCCTGGCTCTTAATATTGTAAACAACTCTTCCCGTCCAAACCTCACCAAATAACGGACGCTGAGGAATACTGAATGTATCTGCAGTCGATCTGAATGTTGCGAACGGCTTATAGGAGAGTAAGACATTCGGATATCTTTTGAAATTCGTTTTCACATCAAAGCCCCACCTTGTATTAGATCCCTTCACAGCATAGTTCCTCTGAATCAGGTAATGGTATTCTACCCCGGCTGATAACAAAGACCGGAAAAAGTCACTTCTAATCCCACCCGAATAACGTTCCGTACCCGCTAACGTGATCGGCAGAGTATTGTTCTGAAACTCCCTACCCACCTTTTCGAAAGACGCCTGTAGCGACACGGGAGTTTTCGGAATTACACCGGCTGCATTTGCGTGATATGCCATACGGTCTCTACTTCCGGACTGAACACTGTCAGACCTCGAATGATACAGGGATGTTGCAACCTCCCCTCCGATCGTAACATTATCCCATGCAGTGCAGGAATACGTGGTAGCGAAAATATTTACAGGATCAAAAAAACTCGGAGCACTTATGCTTCGAATCCTATTTGCAAAGAACGCGTCTTTAGTAGTGTATAATTTGTCTGGACTGTATCCATAGTAGACAATGCCAATTGTTTGCTTTTCCGTCGGCCTGACGTTTGCTACGCCAGCATAACAAGTGTATTTATCGAGGCTCCCGTCTCTCCCAACGTATTCAGTCTTTCCGATCGTACCTCCCGCCTCACAAATTCCAAAATCAAAACCACCGTCTATGCCACGTATCATCTGGCCATTCATGGTAAAATGTGATGAGGTCTTTGGAAACATACCTGCATCGAACGAGGTTAGACCTGACACGATGCCTTTTGACTTCGGATCATTCGGCATCATTCCCTTAGCCCGCTTTTGCAGTTGCCGGTAACTTAAATTGTCTCCGTTAAGTCCTTTTGTTTTTGAATACACAAGACTGGAATCAAAATATCGATTCTCTCGTGATTGCTCAATGATCTGTTTGTACTTCCCAATTTTGGAATCGATTTCTTCTATTCTCTTTTTCTTGGATTCAATGTCGTCGGTATTAACCGCTACTCCACCTTTCGTATCTACCTGTTTAAGCAACGATTCTTTCTGGACTTCCAGATTTCGGATAGACGTATTGTACATAGACTCCAGCCCGAGCGCTCTTGACTTTCCTTCCTCAAATTTTGTGTTATATGACCGGATTGAGTTTTTCAACTCACTCTTTGCTTTGCTGTTATCATAGTGTGCATGAATAAAGCTGCTCTTTATTTTTCGGTTACGGTCTTGGGTCGTGTACAGTCCCTCGAAATCAACGGGAACATTTAAAATTTCAACCGAAATCCCACCACGCACTTCTTCGTAAGTATTAGACATTCCGGAATTCGGTTCCCGATCTGAACTTACATATGTTGTCGAGGCAATATTTCCTTTGAACCCCTCGTCGCTGTTCCTGTCTTTTCTGGCCTCCTTAAACTGGGATATTAAAGACGGCTTATCAATGTCTGTGTTAATACTCGTCCCGATGTTTTTTTCCCTGCTTTCCTGACGATTTATCTGATCTTCAAGCGGTTCATGAGCATTCAATTCATATCTGCCGGCAAACCAATCTTCAAAGTATAAGTCAATATTTATTTTACCTCCCCGCTCATATTCCTCATAGCGAAGCCCCTTCTTGTGGATATTTGCTGAAAGTTTTTTCTTCGATTTTTTGAGAGAAGTAATAGCGGCGGGACTTTTTACTGAAACATATTTTCGAAACAATGAAGCAGACTTCTTTTCACGCAACGCATCGTTAATACCCTTTCTGGAAAAGGAATTAAGTGAAATAACACTATCTACTTTCCTGGTATAGCTTGTCACATGTTCATGTTCATTCTCTGCAATTGAAAGGTTGATTTTGTATTCCCCCGGAGCAACTGACTGTGCACGCTTCAGCACTTCCAAGAACTTGTAATTACAATACCCTGAAGTGTCGTCCAAATTGAACACAACGCTACATATATGAACTCCCTTTTTAATCTTGATCTTCCCGGAACTACGAAACACAATTATCCCGGTATCATTATCCAGTTTGAAACCGGCAATGCTGAGCTTGCCTCTGAATTGTCTCGTGGAACTGTAGGATACGTTAAACGATAGCTGATCTTTTTTTGTTAGGTATGGAAGGTCTCCTTGAAAACGGAATACAGCACTGTCCTGCTGTGCGAAAATTTCCATCGGGATCGCGAACAGCAAAAAAATAAAAAGAACGTGGTGGTGGGTACTAGGAGACATGGGATACTATCCACGCTAAACATCCTGTTAACATGAATAGAATCCAAAAATACTTTTCAGGTTTTAAAAAAGCAAATTATTTGTTAAACAAATTTTTCGACATGTATCAATACGATGGGTTTCATCTACAATAAAACAGTTCCCAACTTCACATAATAACCAATGCAGGCAACGTTTTTACACTATGTCAGCCCGCTCAAATTATCAATCAGTTTTCTCCAATCTGAATTACTACGTAGGAAACCCGAGCACCACGCAGCCAATTTGCAACGAATAAAAAACATTTCGTTAACAATATAATTTTAACTACATTAGATACCATAACCAAAAAAAGATATCATGAAAACAAAAAAACTGATTGCATTTGTATTGCTGCTTATCTCATTTAGAGGCAATTCGCAGTATTTCAACAACTTTATCCCGAACTACAACAGTAACTGGGACAACACCCAAACTATCACCAAGAATGCACTGAATGAAATTATCTTCTTATCGGTAAATCTAAATTCACCGACTTATCCACAAGACTTCGAATTGGTCAAATTGGATAGGGCTGGTAACTACTTGCTTTCAAAAAGAGTACTGGATTCCTTTGGAACATTACGAGCAATATCGATCATACCGACATATGATACCGGATATATCGTCACTGGAATCTACCAAGGGGCCCAACCTGTTGGCTATCCGAGATATTTCGGCACGCTACATACTACCTTCTATGCGAAATTCGACAACAACTTCAATCTTCTATGGTTTAAGTTACACTATGGCTATCCCCAGAACGCGCCAAATACAATCAGTGCTACGATTGAGCCAACCGGATTGATCGCTGTTCCAGGTAGTCCTGTTGAAGACTACATTGTGTACAATTTTGGTCGAGCCTACGATACGATCATTAAGTCGAATGTGGAAACTATTCTTCTCGATAAGATAGATCAAAATGGCAACCTATTAACGGAAGTACGCCCATCAATCCCTACAGACTACAAAATAAATATCAAATCAGCCATCAGTTATCTTCCGATAAACAATTTGTGTACAATTACAGGTGGCTACTTTAGCGCCAGCATACCACCTTTTTCCGTAAAACCCTTTATTATGACTTTTGATGTAGGGTTATCAACTATAAATAGCTTCACAAGCTATACTTCGTCTTCTGGACTATATGTCCCAAGCAACGTGGTAGAAGATCAATCTAATACCAACAACATTTTATTTTTCTGTTCAAGTGCCAATACCTCTCCGTACCCATTCACCTGCAACGGCAGCCTCAGGGTAACAACACTAACGTACTTCCAAACACTGGCTACGAACCCTTCTACTATTGTGACTACAAAAGGGCTAACAACTTCGTGTATGCGTAGTGTTGGAGCGCCACTTACAATAAAGAACACCCCTGGAGAACCGGATAATATGATGCTTGGATTTCAGGAAGTATCGCAGACTGGAACGGGGGGAATCTTTAGGGTGCCAACTCTGATAAAACTTCGAAATGACGGAACTCCCATAACAGCGCATCAATACAACAACCAGGCGATTGGAAAGATGCCGTACTTTGAAAACTATGCCACGGACTCCTTTATTCTACACATAAACGTTTTGGACTCACCTGTCGGAACAAGGATCATAAAAACAGACATAAATGGCCATACTTTTTGTGATCAAAAACCGGTTATCCAGACATTCGAGGATACTGTATCCGCCTGGGATACGTCACTTGTGTTTATCCAGGACTCGTCAGTTTTAGTGCTTGATCAACCAGTACTGATCTTGGATTCATTTACCGTTGTTAAATGTGACACATTTACCGATGGTGGTCCTGACTCAAAACCGGCAACAGTCGTAAATTCCACATCACCAACAATTGATATCTATCCTAACCCAGCACATGACAACGTTAAGCTCAAATCCACAGGCGCAGGAAATAACACAATTCAGGTAGTTATTTCGAATACAATTGGGCAAAGAATTATTGACCTGAGTTTTGTTGATACAGATAGCCGAGAACAAACAATTGATGTATCGCAACTTAAAACTGGACTGTATTTATTTTCAGTGTATGTCAATGGCAACTCCATTACAACGAGAAAATTACTCAAGGAATAACCTCTGTGCATACTTCACATCCTATTGTCATTGAGCCCTCCGTCCTTACTTGGCGGAGGGTTTTTTTCGATTCAAACATCTGAACATGTAAACTATGGGTATACAAAACAAAAAAGCAAGACATCCGGTAACTGCAAACGGAAAAATCTTTGCATAAAATCCCGAGTGTTTTTGCCGAATCTCAAGTATACTATAAAGAGCAGGGATCACTGTTCCAATTGCGAGTATTACAGTCAGATATACTATTTGACGCTCGCGTACTTCAGCGTTTCGTTCTCGGATTCTTTGATACAATCTATCTTGAGCCAATGCGATCCTTTCAAGATTCGCAGCGGCATACCCACCACACTCAAAATGCTCTATTCCAGCAATTGTAATTGAATACCTTTTTTGTTTATAGAAAACTGGTCTGTCTTCAGAAGCAATTACATCAACGGTCTCACGTTTTACATATTCGTCTCGCACAAGTTTATCTAGAGCCCGCAACAAGTCGGAACCGAGATATGTCTCATCCCTCGTGTTTGGATGTTTTAAATAGAACGCTTCAAATATTTGTGCATCCACCGCAAAGGGTCTGAGTGAATCATCCTCTGCAAGTAACCCTAAAACAGCATCAACCTTTTCTATTGGTGACATAGGTATCAAATATACAATTTTGTGGTCTCAGGTGTTTGTTCCATAGCTTTCATGTAGTTTCTGAAAAGTAGATGGTAAAAAATATAAAAATCGACGAACGAATTTTAACGGTATTCTTGCTTGCATCTACTACACTCACTCTCTGGTGAATTACACTGAAGAAACCTCATTTCGTCGAATTGTAACCTTATAGACTACCATCAGAATTCAGTAACTTCACTATTCAAACCCGATACACATGGAAGAGAAAAAGAGGGTCGGAATATGGATTCGAGTATCCACTGAGTTTCAAGTAAAAGACGATAGTCCAGAACACCACGAAAAACGAGCCCGCTACTACGCCGAAGCAAAAGGATGGGAAGTAGTAGAAGTATATAAGCTTGAGGCCGTCTCAGGAAAAACGGTAATGGAACTTCCGGAAGCGAAGAAAATGTTACGCGATATACAGAGCGGACGGATTACAGCTCTGGTATTTTCCAAACTTGCCCGACTAGCGAGAAACACGAAAGAACTGCTTGAGTTCTCAGAGCTATTCCGGCAATCGAATGCCGACATGATCTCCCTTGCCGAGAACATTGATACAAGCAGCCCATCTGGCAGACTCTTCTTTACTATTATCGCCGCAATGGCTGAATGGGAGCGAGCGGAAATTGCAGAACGAGTTGCAGCATCAGTACCTATCCGAGCAAAGATGGGTAAACCACTTGGGGGTGCTGCTCCTTTTGGCTATGAGTGGAAAGGGAAAGAACTGATTGTGAACAAGCAGGAAGCACCGGTGAGGAAGCTGATATACGAACTCTTCGCTGAACACAGAAAAAAAGGAACGGTAGCTAATAAGCTGAATGAGATGGGTCACCGAACGAGGAACGGGGCGAAATTCAGCGACACAACAATCGGAAGATTGTTGCGTGATAGCACCGCTAAAGGCATCCGCCTCGCGAACTACACAAAAAGCCTTGGAGATGGAAAGAAATGGGTGCTTAAACCAGAAAGTGAATGGGTGCAGATAACCTGCCCGGCAATTGTAGACGCAGAACTGTGGGATAAATGTGACCGAATCCTGACCGAACAGGAAGAAGCGGGAAAGCGCCCTGTAAAACCAGCTACCCATCTTTTTTCAGGTATACTATTTTGCGGCTGCGGGGGGAAAATGTACCACTACCCCGCCGGTGATACATATAAGTGTTCGAAATGTCGCAAAACGAAAATCGAGTCGGCTGACATAGAGGAGATATATTTTGGCGAACTGAAGGAATTCCTCCTGTCTGATACTCATTTCGATTCCTTCCTATCAAAAGCAAAAGAGGAAATCTCAGAAAAAGCAAAGCGACTTGAATCGCTTGTGAAAGAGAAGAAAAAAATCCAGGGTGAGATGGACAAGAAAATGGAACTATACATGGCTGGTCAGATTCCCAAGGATAGATTCTCTACCTACTATTCCCCTCTTGATACTCAACTCAGACAGATCGAGAATACGATACCTCAAATTGAAAGTGAACTCGATCTACTCCGACAAGAGGAGCTCAACGGGGATTCGGTGAAGCATGACGCAAGAAGCATGTATGAACGATGGAATACGCTGGATAAACCGGCGAAACGAAGTTTCGTTGAGCTAATAACTTCTAGGATAGCTATTGATGGTGATGAAATAGGAATTAGGTTCCGCTACCACCCCTCCTTCTTTTTAAATCCCGAAAATACCCAACGCAACTTCATGGGTTCATGGACGCTATGAGCATGAAGCTGGCCGGGAAGTCTATACTCACCTTGGCGCGCGATATGGACACGCGGCGCTCCTCCATGGGCTGGCGCATGACCTCGAGTACGGTACGTTTGAACTCGGGTAACTCGTCGAGAAAGAGCACGCCGTTGTGTGCCAGTGATATTTCGCCAGGCTGCGGTATGCCGCCGCCGCCCACAAGCGCCACATCGCTGATGGTATGGTGCGGACTGCGGAAGGGGCGCTGCGCTACCAGCGACGAGTTGCCGGGCAGCTTGCCTGCCACGCTGTGGATCTTCGTGGTCTCGAGTGCCTCGTGCAGGGTGAGGGGCGGTAATATGGTAGGCAGCCGCTTGGCCAGCATGGTCTTGCCGGCACCGGGCGGACCTATGAGGATGGCGTTGTGGCCACCGGCCGCGGCTATCTCAAGCGCGCGTTTCACGTTTTCCTGGCCCTTAACGTCGTTAAAGTCTATTTCGAAATGGCTTTGCGCGTCAAAGAATTCTTCGCGGGTGTTTACCTTGAGTGGCTCCAGCACCAGCTTGCCTGTGAAGAAGTCTATGACCTCGCTAATGTTCTCAACACCATACACATCCAGATTGTTGACGAGCGCGGCCTCGCGTGCATTCTCTTTGGGCACTATGAGCCCTTTGAATTTTTCGGCACGCGACTGTATGGCTATGGGCAGTGCTCCTTTTATGGGTTTGACGGTGCCATCGAGCGAGAGCTCGCCCATGATGACGTAGTCGTGCAGCTGGTCTTGTGGGATCTGTGCGGTGGCAGCAAGGATGCCGAGGGCAATCGGGAGGTCGTAGGCGGCACCGGCCTTCTTGATATCGGCGGGGGCCATGTTGATGACGATGCGGGCACGTGGCCTGTCGAACCCCGAGTTCTGAATAGCTGAAATGACCCTGTCGGTGCTTTCCTTTACGGCATTGTCGGGCAGGCCCACAATGAACACACCTATGACACCACCGGGTGTGTCTACTTCTACCGTGATGGTCTTTGCATCTACTCCGTAAACCGCGCTGCCGAATAACTTAACTAACATAACCTGCCTGCCGAATTAATTTTTTGATCGAGTAAATGTAAGAAAACGGTCCGTGTGCGAAACGGTGCCTACCTGCATGATGAACTATTGCGGATGGGAAGCTCATGCACGAGAAGGATTGAACTGTTTCATGGAGTTGTTGCACAGATGTTTTGCAAAAGTAGCGAGCACGGGGCAGAAATGACCAGGTACAGGGGGGAAGATATCCACAAAATATGTGATGGGGGAGGTGGAGGTTGTCTGAATCACAGATTCGTGGGATGACTCAGAGGACACAGATTGCGGGTTGGGATAGGCTATTTTATGGCATTGACAAGATGAACGAACGTTTCGCAAGCGAGACGCTTGCAGGAAAATGGACGAAGCGTGACGCCACTAGTGTTCGAAACCTTGTTGGTGTAATTTTGGCATGTGACAGTTAATGA
>CAZZCR010000050.1:0-20670 GCA_964652995.1 uncultured Flavipsychrobacter sp.
TACAACTATGTAGGGAAACTGGTATTAATCGTTCTTCATTATCTTTAGCTTTAAACAATAAACCAAACGGATTACAAAAATACAAAGATGAATACGAATTTGTTTAACAACTATAAGAAATATTTATTATAGAATTAATAACAATATTTTTCAATTATGGCAGAAGACAAAAGAAAGAACAATGGTGGACATCCAAACAGTGGTAGAAAACCTAAAGCTGAAGAAATAGCTTTAATAGAAAAACTATCGCCATTAGAACCATTAGCATTTGCAGCATTAGAAAAAGGATTAGAACGAGGTGACTTCAAATTCACTCAACTATTCTATAACTACTATGCAGGTAAACCGAGAGAAACAAAAGATGTAACTCTTACAACTGAGCAACCTATATTCAATTTAAACGATTTAGGTGACATTTAGTGAACAATAATGGAATTTATAGTAACTACTGCATTAAAAAAATTATTGCGTTTAGAAAAACGGATAAAGGTTGTTAGAGGTGGAACATCTGCTTCTAAGACCTTTTCTATTTTGCCTATATTAATAGACCGAGCAATTAAAACGCCTAACCTTGAAATTAGTGTTGTATCAGAATCTATACCACATTTACGAAGAGGTGCATTGAAAGACTTTTTAAAAATAATGATGGCATTGGGTAGGTACAATGATAATCAATTTAACAAGTCGACATTAAAATATACTTTTGGAAATGGTTCTTATATTGAATTCTTTTCAGTTGACCAACCAGACAAATTACGTGGTGCAAGAAGAAATGTTTTATATGTTAACGAATGTAATAATGTAGATTTTGATTCTTATTATCAATTAGCTATTCGTACATCAGGCGAAATATGGTTGGATTATAATCCATCAAGTTTGTTTTGGGTAGATAGAGAAATAATAACGCAAGATGATGTTGACTTTATTACATTAACCTATTTAGACAATGAAGCATTAGCTGATACAATTGTAAAAGAAATAGAATCAGCAAAGGTTAAGGCTGAAACATCAGCATATTGGGCTAACTGGTGGCAGGTATATGGATTAGGTTTAACAGGTTCTTTGGAAGGTGTATGTATTCCTGATTGGCAAGAAATCAATTTACCAAACGAAGCACGTTTATTATGTTATGGTATGGATTGGGGTTATTCAAACGACCCAACAAGTTTAATTGCAATGTACAAATACAATGATGCTTATATATTTGACGAATTGATATATCAAAAAGGATTACTGAATTCAGACATTAGTGATTTATTAAAAACAAATGGTGTTGAAGATATAGTTTATGCTGATAGTGCTGAACCAAAATCAATAGCTGAGTTGAATAGTTATGGACATAATGTGTTACCTGTAAGCAAAGGTAGAGACAGCATCGTATATGGTTTGAATTTAATCAATCAAAACAAAGTTTATGTAACATCAAGAAGCAAGAACTTAATCAATGAATTGCGAAATTATATTTGGATGACAGACAAACAAGGCAACAAGTTAAATAAACCTATTGATGCATACAATCACGCTATAGATGCAATGCGTTATGCTATAACATCACAGTTAGAAAATCCAAACAAAGGTACATATTACGTTTATTAATGACATACGGACAATTAATAGCAACTATACAATGTTATATTCATCACGTAAAAGGTGTTGAAGTAGTGATTAACTTGCCAAGAAATATTGGTGAAATAAAAAAAATGCAAAAAATGTATCAAATTGCACAAGAATATTTGCAAGTTTAAAAATTATTAATACATTTGTCATAACATTAAACAAATATAACTATGGAATACTACGATTATCAAAACGAATATCCTGAAAACGAATGCAGGTATTGTGGTGAAGCTTGTGAAAAAACATATTGTGACAAACAATGTGAACGAGCAGATGAAGATTAATTAGGTTAGGTTTTAAATAAGTTGGTTAAAGAGGTGGTCAGAAATGGCTGCCTTTTTTTATGCTCTTAATACAATAATGTAAAACAATTATTAATAAAGAAAACAAAACAGAATGAAAATAGAATTAACAATACCAACAACGCTAAACGATATTAAATTGGCTCAATACCAAAAGTTTTTATCTATAGCAAAAGACAATGAAGAATCAGAATTTTTGCAACAAAAAATGGTGCAATTATTTTGTGGTATAGATTTAAAAGATGTGGCTCAAATTAGATACAAAGATGTAGCTGAAATTACTGCTAACATTAATAATCTATTCACAAAAGAAAATATATTTATACAACGCTTTAAAATGGGTGGTGTAGAGTTTGGATTTATTCCTAACCTTGATGAAATGAGTACAGGTGAATATATGGATTTAGATACATATATTACAGACTGGGACACAATGCATAATGCAATGGCAGTATTATATAGACCGATTACAAATAAGTTAGGTAATAAATATCAGATAGAAGATTACAAAGGTTCTGTAACATACGCTGATGTAATGCGACACGCACCATTAGACGTAGTGTTAGGTGCTATGGTTTTTTTTTACACTTTAGGCAACGACTTATTGAAAAGTACGATAAACTATTTGGAAACGAATCAGGAACTGCAGAATATTCTGACCAAGCACAATTTGGAAAACGCTGGGGATGGTATTCAAGTATCTATGCTCTTGCTCAAGGAAACGTTAGAAGATTTGATGAAGTTTCCAAGTTACCAATCACCCAAAGTTTAACTTGGCTAACATTTGAAAAAGAGAAAACAGAAATAGAAATGAAATTAATAAATAAAAAATAATGAAAGGATTTTACGAAATAAGCCAAGCTATCAAAAACCAATTAGATGATGATGCTTTTGTAAATACAGTTACCATTGGTGATATATTCAAGATAGACTTGAACAAGCAAACTATATTTCCTTTGTCACATATTATGATTAACAATGCTACTTACAATGGTAAAACTTTTAACTATAACGTTTCTGTTTTATGTATGGATATAGTAGATGAATCAAAAGAAGTTACTACTGATTTATTCAGAGGTAATGACAACGAGCAAGATGTATTGCACACACAAGAAATGGTTGCAAGAAGATTGCTTGAAATGTTAAACAGAGGTGACTTATATGACGATGGTTTTCAGTTGACTAACAATTCAGCTTCTATAGAATACTTTGTAGATAGATTTGAAAACAAGATTGCTGGAGTTACTATGACATTTGATGTAATGACTTTTAACGATATGACTATCTGCTAAAATGGATAACAAGTTAAATAATGTTCAAGCAGTGCTAACAAGGTTTAGGGACTTTGTTATTAGTGAAAGTAAAAAGAACTTAAACAAAGGTGGCAAGTACGGAAGCTATAACAATACAAGCGCTTTAAAGAATAGTCTTAAAGGTGAAATAGTATCTGAAGGGGATTTTTCTATTGTAGCTTTTAAAATGAATGATTACGGATATTATCAAGACAAAGGTGTTAAAGGTAAAAGTTCATCAGCTAAAGCACCTAATAGTGATTTTAGATTTGGTTCAGGTACAAGCAAAGGCAAAGGTGAAGGTTTAACTAAAAGCATATTAAAATGGGTACAAGCGAAACGTTTCCAATTCCGAAACAAAGTGAATGGAAAAAATACCAAGAAAGGGACTTTAATGAGTTATCAGCAGACCGCATATCTTATTTCTCGAAGTATTTTTCACAAAGGAATTAAACCAAGTTTATTTTTTACTAAACCATTTGAAGCAGGATATAAGAAATACATAGACACTGATTTAATGAAGGCATTTAGTCAAGACATAGATACAATATTCGATTATAATTTAACAAATATAAAATGATAATATATACAAGAAGTCCTTACTTCATAACAGTAAACGAATCAGGACAAGTAGGTTCTAAAATAGAATTAAGAATTTGGAATGGAACTGGAGCAACTCCTTCTACTGCTACATACACATTTACAAAACCTATTGCTTCTACATCACAAAGACAGAATGTTTATAACATCAGTCCATTTGTAAAAGAATACATTGATAATGTAGCTCCAATATATTCAAGTTCTTTCTTGGATTCAACTACAATGTGGGCAAATGTACAAGTTAAAAGATACAAAGAAACTACAGTTGGTTCTTATACACTATTAGACACTACTACATATTTAGGGACTAATGGTTACACTTTGTTTTCTGATGGGTACAATTATACTGATGCTTCAAATGTGTTTGTATTATTATCTGACAACACAAAAGAAATTAAATACGACATTACAAAATCAATTCCTTATGTTAACGCATTGGTAAATATTTATTCAGATGGAATGATTTCAGAATCACTGCCAATAGATATTAGATACAAAGATTTAAGAGGTCGTAATGAAACTATAGGTTCTTATAGTCCAACTAATCGTGGTCTTTTAAAAATACCATTAACAACTACAAACGTAAAATATAACAAAGGAAACATTTGCACTATCAGTTATGATTATGATGAAGTAAGTTATTCTTTTGAATATAGAGTTATGCCAGTTTGTGAACCTAAATATTCACCTGTAATTTGTTCTTACATTAATCGATTTGGTGGATGGCAGTTTTTAACCTTTTTTAAAGCACAAACTAACAACATAAACGTACAAGGTAGCAACTACAACCTATTGCAAGATTCAATTGATTACAACGTATCTAAAGGGCAAAGTAAATCATTTAACATTAACGGAAAACAAACTGTTAAATTGAGTTCAGGATTTGTGCCTGAAAATTATTCTGATTTGATTCAAGATTTGTTATTAAGTGAAACGGTTTTATTAGATGGCAAACCAGTTGAAGTTAAAACACAAGCAACTACATTAAAAACTTCTTTGCAAGATAGAAATATCAATTACGAAATAGAATTTGATTACGCATTTAATTTAATTAACAACGTTATTTAATGGTAACAGTAGGACTATACATATATATTGATGGAATTGCTAAACGTGTTGAATTGTTTGAGGATGAAAAAATATCTATTACATCTTCAGTTCAAGACGTTTCTGACATTTCAAAAACAAGAACTGATTTTAGCCAATCTTTTACAGTACCCGCAAATGAAAGAAACAATAGAATCTTTAGCCATTGGTATAACAACTCTTTAGATGGTGGCTTTGATGCAAGGAAAAGAAAAGATGCTTATATTGAATTAGATACAATACCATTTAGAAAAGGTAAAATTCAATTAGAAAAAGCTAATATTAAAAATGGTATTCCTGAAGATTATACTATAACTTTCTTTGGTAGTTTGGTTTCTTTAAAAGATACATTTGCTGAAAAGAAATTATTTGATTTAGATTTTAGTGCTTACAATTTTACTTATACAGGTGGCGATGTAGTTGATATAGTTCAAGGTGGTGTAACTAACGATGTTAAATTCCCTTTGATTAGTTCAAATAGAGTTTGGAGTGAAACAGGTACAACTGATAATATTACTACTTCAGGTGGTGCTATATTAACAAACGAATTATTTCCTGCATTACGTTTAAGTAAAGTGTTTGACACTATAGAATCTGATTATGGGATTACATTTCAAGGTGATTTTTTAACTGATAATAGATTTACAAACGCTTTTTTATGGTTAAAGAATGCAGAAACTTTTGTACCTAAAAGTGGATTAACTAAAGTAGAGTTTTCTACAAGTTCAGGATTCCCTGTAGGTAGTAGATGGTTTTTAGGTAGCACATTAACATACGTTCAACCTTCAACCTTTGCTAATACATCAGTACAATTGAGTATTACTGCAGTTACAACTGGAATTGATTATTCTATATTGCTTTATAAGAATGGTTCATTAGTAACTACTTTTCCAGTTCCAAATAAAAACATTGCAACTAATTCATTTACTCTTTTAAATTTCATTTCTGATTTACCTTCTAATGTAGGTAGCTATGAATTTTATTTACAATCAGAAGCACCTTTAACTTTTTCAAATGCTTTAACAGTGTTTGTAACTAGTTTTAATAATGGTACTGCAAGTAAAGCATCAACTACTACATCAGGAGTTATAAATATATCTTCATTTATGCCTGACATTAAAGTAGAAGATTTCTTTAGTGGTATTTTAAAAATGTTCAATTTAACTTGCTTGAGTTATGAAGCAAATGTATATCAAATTCAAGAATTAGAAACTTGGTATGCAGATGGAAACATTACAGACATAACTCAGTACGTTTTAAGTGATGATATTTCTATTGATAGATTACAATCATACAAGAAAATTAATTTCAAGTATGAGAAATCAGAATCTTTTATGAATGTTAATTATGCTTCAAATGCTGGAACACAATATGGTGATTTATTAGCTGATTTAGATGCTGATGGTGGTGAGTATGGCGTATCACTTCCTTTTGAGAATTTATTATTTAATAAGTTAACAGGTCAGAATTTACAAGTTGGTTACGCATTAAAGCAAGACTTTAAAAACTATCAAACAAAACCTGTAATACTTTATGATTATAATACTTTACAGACTTGTAATTTTTATTTAAAGTATGACACAACTACAACTAACGTAACTACTTATAATTGTTTTGGTCAAGATACTTTAATAGGTTCAACTAATTATAGTTTAAACTTTGGTAATGACATTAGCTCTTTATTATTAACACCAGTTGAAAATAGTTTATATAACGTATATTATTATAATTATTTATCTAATATATACAATGTTAAAACAAGAAAGTATAATTTAAAAGCAATACTTCCTATTAGCTTATTGACTAAAATAAAACTAAACGATAGGGTTATAATACGCGATACAAGATATTTAATTGATAATATGAATATAGATTTAACTTCAGGCGAAGTAAGTTTTAGTTTAATAAACGATTTTAGAATTTTATGATAAAAGAAATATTAAATCTGTTAATGTTAGATAGTCATTACGGACAAAGTGAAACAATAGAAATAGCTAAAGGTAAATACGAACTACCAAACAGTTGGACAAAAGGATTTAATCAAATTAAAAGATATATAAAATGGCAGAAATAAAAACAGTTGAACTTCATATTAAATCAAACGTAGATACTGCATCTAAAGATTTTGATAACTTTGCGAAGTCCATAAAAGCAGTTGATACTTCTGCAACAAATTTAGATGCTACATTTGAAGAAGTTTATGGTGACTTACAACCATTAACAACAAGAATGGGTGAAGCTGAAGATAGATTATATGAATTAGCTTTAGCAGGTAAACAAGGAACAAAAGAATTTAAAGACTTGTTACAATCTGTAGGTAACTATAGAAAAGTTCAGATTCAAACCGATATGGTTGTAGATAATGCTGCAACTACAATGAGCCAAAAACTAACAGGTTCATTAAATGCTGCTGCAGGTGGATTTGCTTTAGTTCAAGGTTCTATGGCTTTGTTTGGTGCTGAATCTCAAGATGTAGAACAAGCTATATTGAAAGTGCAATCTGCAATGGCTATTAGTCAGGGTGTAGAAACTATTAGAGAAGGTGCTAAAAGTGTACAAGCATTAGGTGCTGCTATCCGTTCTACTACTGTATTTCAAAAAGCTGCTGCTGCTGCACAATATGTTTGGAACGCTGCAATGGCTGCAAATCCTATTGGTTTATTAGTAGCTTCTATTGCTGCATTGTTAGTTGGTGGATACAAATTAATTAAATTTTTTAAAGATTCATCTGATGCAAATGAAAAAGCAGCTAATTCTACAAGAAAAAATACTGCTGCATTAAAAGAACAAAATGTAGCTTCTGCACAAACTTCTAAAAAATTAAAATCTTATAATGACCAACAATACGCATTAGCTCAAGCTGCTGGTGCATCAAGTGAAGAATTAAGAAAGTTAGCTTTAAAACACAAAGAAGAAGAAGTTGCTTTAAATAAAAAAAATGCAGTATTAGCACAAAGTACATTTTTAAGAGAACGTGATACTTTAGCATCTTTACAAAATTCAGGTGCAAGTGATGAAGTAATTGCTAATCAAGAAAAGTTAGTTCAACAAACTTATGCTTCATTTAAAAAGCAAAACGAATTACTATCTAATTCTTATAAAGAACGGGCTGCATTAAGAAACGCAAATGATGTGGCTGAAGTTGCTGAAAATAAAGCAAGATTAGACAAATTAAATGACGATGCAAAAACAAAACAAAAAGAAGCACAAGATAAAAGAAATGAATTAATAAAAGAAGATAGACAAAAGCAAGGAGAGAATGAAAAGGAATTTCAAGAATCTTTTGATGCTTTAAAAATATCTCAAGAACAAAAAAAGGATGCGGCTTTTCTAAATGATATAGCTAAAAACAATGAAAAAAACAAAAAACTTGTTGATAGTGAAAAATTAAGAACCAATGCAGAAGCTACACTTGCAGAAACAAGAAAAGAAATTGCAGCTCAAGAATTTGCTTTTAAAATTGGACAAGCACAACAAGCAGCAGTTGCTTTAAGTCAATTAGCTGATTTAGCAGGAAAACAAACTGTAGCTGGTAAAGCATTAGGTATAGCAAGTGCAACTATTAATACTTATGTGGGTGTTTCTGAAGCATTAAAACAACCTTCTACTTTACCTTCACCTTTTGATGTGGTGGCTAAAGTTGCAAACGTAGCAACTGTATTAGCTACAGGTTTTAAAGCAATTAAAGCGATTACTTCGGTACAAATTCCTTTTGGTGGTGGCGGTGGAATTAGTCCTTCACCTATTTCTTTAGGTGGTGGTTCAACACCAGCAGTTCCTTCATTCAATGTAGTAGGAACATCAGGACAAAATCAAATAGCACAAAGTTTAGGTAATCAAGCACCAATTAAAGCTTATGTAGTTTCAGGTGATGTAACATCTGCACAAAGTTTAGATAGAAATATTGTTAAGACTGCTACATTAGGTAATTAACAAAAACCAAATAATTTAATTTATAAATAAAAATAAAATGCGAATAGTAGAATTAATCATAGACGAAAAAGAAAATTTAAGTGGTGTTGAAGCTATTTCAGTTGTAGAGTTTCCTGCAATTGAAGAAAATTTCATAGCACTTAACCAACAATTACAACTTGCAAAAGTGGATGACGAAAAGCGTATCTTAATGGGTGCAGCTTTAATTCCAAATAAAAATATTTACAGACGCAATGGTGAAGATGAATATTACATTTTCTTTTCAGATGCAACTGTAAAAAAAGCAAGTGAATTATTCTTAATGAATAGCAACCAAAACAATGCTACATTAGAACACCAAAAAAAAATAAATGATTTATCAGTAGTTGAATCTTGGATTGTAGAAGATACTGAAATGGATAAATCTAAAAAGTATGGTTTAAATGCACCTGTAGGAACTTGGATGGTTTCAATGAAAGTAAACAATGATACTATTTGGAATGACTTTGTAAAAACAGGTAAGGTAAAAGGTTTTTCAATTGAAGGATATTTTGCAGACAAATTAGAAATGAGTTTACAAAAAGAACAAGAAGAAGAATTAATCAATAAAATTAAAGAAATAATTGTTAAACATAATCTATAAACTAATGGGAAAATCAAGTTCACCAAAAGGTGGAAAACGTGGATGTCTTGGCGAAGACGGTAAATATGCAATTGAAAATTGTACAGGTGAATTAGCTAATCAAGGTATTGGTTCAACTGTATCACAAAGTGATGCTACTATAACTATAGTTGACGGAACTAAAACTATTGTAAGAAGTAACGGCTAATTTATAACAAATAAAAATAATATTATTAATAACTAAAAATAATTACAATGAGCGAACAAAAAGTAGTTTTCAATAAACTATTCAAAAAAGAAGAACTTGCTTCACAGAAGGTAGAGTTGGCTTTAAATGATGATATTGCTAAAGCATATAAACAAGCAATTGATGCAAGAAAATCTGCTGCTGATGTTTATTTTAATGCAAAAAAAGTAATTGATACTGCAGTTGCTGAAATGAAAAATTTAAAAGCAATAAATCAAAGTGCTTTAGATACATTTGGTAAGTTTGATGCTTTAGTTAAAGAATTAGGTATTCCTTACCCACAAGAACAAGCTAATCAAAAACAAAATATTCAAGATGGTTTAAAAGGCACATTTGCTTCTTATACTAAAAGTCTTGAATCAGTTAAACTATAATTTAAATAAATAAAAATGAGTGTAATTAATGAAATCAAAACTCTTTTGGGTATGGAAATAAAACTTGCCCAAATGAAACTTGAAAACGGTACGGTAATCGAAGCTGAAGCTTTTGAACCTGAAATGGCTGTTTTTATAGTTAACGAGGAAGATAGAATTGCAATGCCAGTAGGTGAATACGTTTTAGAAGATGGTAACATCCTAAAAGTAGACGTTGAAGGTGTTATTGCTGCTATCGAAATGCCTGAAGAGGAAATGCCAACTAATGAAGAAGAAGTTGCATCACCTGCTGAAGAAATTGAAGTTGAAGCATCTGCTCCAGTTGCAACACCTAAAAGAATTGTAGAATCTGTTTCTAAAGAAATGTTTTTTTCTGAAATTGAAAAATTAAGAAACGAAATTGCTGAATTGAAAGGTGTAAAACTTTCTGCTGACGAAGAAGATAAAACTGATGAGGATTTAAAATCTAAAGAAGTTGAATTAAGTGTTGAACCATTAACACATTCTCCTGAAATTAAAGCTCCACAAGTTCAAAAATTCGGTGCATCAAGACCAATGACAACTCAAGATAGAGTTATGGCAAAACTTTTTAAATAATAATAATAAATAATAAATTAATAAAAATGGCTACTACTACTAGTATTACAACAACTTATGCGGGAGAATTTGCTTCAAAATATATCTCTGCTGCTTTATTATCTGCTTCTACTATTGAAAATGGTGGAATTGAGGTAATGCCTAATGTTAAGTACAAATCTGTAATTCAAAAAATTGCTACTGACGGTATCGTTAAAGATGCTACTTGTGATTTTTCTGCTACATCTACTGTTACATTAAGCGAAAGAATTATTACTCCCGAAGAATTCCAAGTTAACCTACAATTGTGTAAAAAAGACTTCCATAGTACCTGGGAGGCCGTATCAATGGGTTATTCTGCTTTTGATTCTTTGCCACCAAGTTTTGCTGATTATTTAATTGGACACGTTGCTTCTAAAGTTGCTGAAAAAACTGAACAAAACATTTGGTCTGGAGCTACTGCTAATGCAGGTGAATTCAATGGTTTCGCTGCTTTATTAGCTGCTGATGCTGCTTTACCTGCTGCAAATGAAGTTGCTGGTACTACTGTTACTGCTGCAAACGTTGTTGCTGAATTAGGTAAAATCGTTGACGCTATTCCAGCTGCATTGTACGGAAAAGAAGATTTGTATTTATATGTTTCTCAAAACATCGCAAGAGCTTACGTTCGTGCTTTAGGTGGATTTGGTGCTTCTGGATTAGGTGCTAATGGTACTAACGCTCAAGGAACACAATGGTTCAATAATGGTTCATTATCTTTTGATGGTGTAAAAATCTTTGTTGCAAACGGATTAGCTTCAAACAAAGCAATTGCTGCTCAAAAATCTAACTTATTCTTTGGTACTGGTTTGTTATCTGACCAAAATGAAGTTCAAGTAATTGATATGGCTCCAGTTGACGGATCTCAAAATGTTAGAATTGTAATGCGTTTTACCGCTGCAGTTCAATACGGAATTGTTGAAGATATCGTAACTTACGGAATCACAAACGCTGCTAACTAATAGCTATTAGTTTTATTAAATCAAGGGGAGGTAAAATGCCTTCCCTTTTTTTTTAACTTTTTAAAAATATATATAGATGGCTTGTGAAATTTCATTAGGAAGAATAGAACCTTGCAAAGATAGCAATGGTGGATTAAAAGCGGTTTACTTTGTAAACTGGGGAGATATGACAGGAGTAACTTATGACGTAACTAATACAGATGCTATTAGTGCAGTTGCAGGTACACCTTCAGCATACAAATATGACTTGAAAGGTAATAGTTCATTTGAACAAGCAATTACTTCTTCAAGAGAAAATGGTACTACATTTTTTGAACAAACTTTGAACTTAACTTTAAAGAAATTGTCTATTGTAGACCACAAACAAATTAAATTATTAGCTTACGGACGTCCACAAGTGGTTGTTGAAGATAACAACGGAAACTTGTTTTTATGTGGATTAGAAAACGGAATGGATGTTTCAGGTGGTACAATTGTAACTGGTGCTGCTATGGGTGATTTGTCAGGATATACTTTGACATTATCAGGACAAGAAGCAGTTCCTGCAAACTTCTTGACTACTACATTAACTTCTGCTGGATTTACTGTAGTTTCAGGTTCATAATTGTTTGTTTTTTGATTGGTAAAAGGGGTGGCTTCGGCTACCCTTTTTTTGTTTTAAATAACAATAAGTGCATTCATTTATTATTAAATAAAAAATATAATGATAATCTTAAAAGAACAAGAAGCTGCACAAGTTTTAAAATTCATACCACGTAGTTATGGAGCAGATACTATTGTATTAAGAAACGAAACTACAAATGAAGTACAGACTATTTCTGCATCATTTGCTTTAGATAAATATTATTTGACAACAACTACTGCTTTTGATTTATTACAGAATACATTTTATAATTTAACTATTAAGAATGGTGCTGAAGTGGTTTACAAAGACAAAGTGTTTTGCACTAATCAAAATATAGTTAACTATACAGTAAACAAAGATGAATATGTGGCAAACGCTACAAATAACGATTTTATAATTTATGAGTAATATATCAATTGTAAATTTATCGGCTTATACAAGCCCTGTAATTCAAGAAAACAAAAAGAACGATTTTATCGAATACGGAAGTGATAATAATTACTTTCAGTATTTAATTGATAGGTATCTTTATTCAGCTACAAACAACGCAATCATTACTGGTGTAACCAATATGATATACGGAAAAGGAATTGATGCTTTAGATTCTAACAAAAAACCCAATGAATATGCTCAAATGCGTAGTATCATTAAAGGTGATATGTTAAAGAAAGTAGCTTTAGAACGTAAAATGCTTGGAATGGCTGCAATGCAAGTTGTAATGGAAAAAGGAAAAGTGAAAACTTTAGACCATTTTCCTATGCACACATTAAGAGCTGAAAAATGTAATGATAAAGGTGAAATTGAAGCTTGGTATTATTATCCTGATTGGGCTAAAAAGAAACCATCAGAACAAGCTAAAAGAATACCAGCATTTGGTTTTGGCAATGGTAATGAAGTTGAAATATATGTAATCAAGCCTTATGTGTCAGGATTTCACTATTACACGCCTATTGATTATAGTGGTGCATTGCCTTATTCTGTTTTAGAAGAAGAAATTGGTGACTACTTGATTAATGATGTTCAAAATGGTTTTTCAGGAACTAAAGTAATAAACTTTAACAACGGAATTCCTAGTGAAGAAATGCGGGACCAAATAAAACGTGATGTATTAGGAAAACTAACTGGTTCACGTGGTGAAAAAGTAATTGTAGCTTTCAATGCTAATGCAGAATCTAAAACTACAGTTGAAGATATTCCATTAAATGATGCTCCTGCACATTATGAATATTTATCTAAAGAATGTTTTGAAAAGTTAATTGTAGGACATAGAGTTACAAGTCCTATGCTTTTAGGTATTCGTGACACTGGTGGTGGATTAGGAAACAATGCAGATGAAATTAAAACTGCTACTTTGTTATTTGACAACATTGTAATTAAACCTTACCAACTTGAAATCATTGACGCTTTAGATGAAGTATTAGCAGTAAATGAAATTTCATTAAAACTATATTTTAAAACTATTCAACCTTTAGAATTTGTAGATGCTTCAGGAATGAATGCAGAAACTACAGAAGAAGAAACTGGTGTTAAAATGTCAGCACATACTAATCCAAGCGTTGCAGATTTATTAATTGATAAAGGTGAAGAACTTGGCGAAGAATGGGTTTTAATTGATGAAACGGAAGTTGACTATGACACTGAAGAAGAATTAGATTTAGAAATTGAAGCTTTAAACAACAAGAACAAAAAAGAACAAAGTTTACTTTCTAAAGTATGGAACTTTGCTACTACAGGAACTGCAAGACCAAATATTAAATCTGAACAAGATAAAAATATTGATGGTGTTCAATTTGTAACACGTTATGTGTATAGCGGTAACTTAACAGGAGAAAGAGAATTCTGTAATAAGATGCTAAACGCTAAAAAGGTTTACAGAAAAGAAGATATTGTTGCAATGGAAAGTGTACAAGTTAATGCTGGTTTTGGAAAAAGCGGTGCAGGAACTTATGATATTTGGCTTTACAAAGGTGGACCAAGATGTCAACATAAATGGTTGCGTAGAACTTATGCAAGTTTTGAAACTAAAATAGACCCAACAAATCCAAATGCAAAACCTTTGAGTATTGCAACTGCTGAAAAGTATGGCTATAGAATTAGAAATGACAAAGAAGTTTCTATGAAGCCAAGTGATATGCCTTACAAAGGATACACAAAGGAATATTGGGATGAAAAAGGATTTAAAAATTAAATAAATGGCACAAGCACT
Organism: uncultured Flavipsychrobacter sp.; assembly: GCA_964652995.1. Taxonomy (GTDB): domain Bacteria; phylum Bacteroidota; class Bacteroidia; order Chitinophagales; family Chitinophagaceae; genus Nemorincola. The sequence goes on from CAZZCR010000050.1 coordinate 14,461, forward strand.
TTTTGTAACAAGAGAAGATATAGTAAAATTTACTGCAATGAATGGTAATGTCGATACAGACAAATTCATTCAATTCGTAAAGATTGCTCAAGATATACATATTCAAAACTATTTAGGTTCAAAATTGTTTAATAAAATAAACGATGCAATTGTAGCTGGTACTTTGGCTAATCCTTATTTAGCCCTTTTAAAGGACTATATTAAACCAATGGTAATACACTTTGCTATGGTAGAATATTTGCCATTTGCGGCTTATACAATAGCTAATAAAGGTGTATTCAAACACAATAGTGAGAATAGTACAAACGTAGAAAAGAATGAAGTGGATTTCTTAATTGAAAAAGAAAGGGATATAGCTCAACACTACACAAATAGGTTTATAGATTATATGAGTTATAATCAAGTTTTATTTCCTGAATACAATACAAACTCAAACGGGGATATGTTCCCTGATTCTGAAGCAAATTTTATAGGATGGGTAATCTAAAAGAAACTTACAAACCGAAGGAAACTAACGTAAAGAAGTTAGAATTATTTTTAAGTAAAATAAAAACAAATAAAAAATGAGTTTACAATTCACACACATAAAAGGCGACACTTTTGATGAAGTTGCTTTTCAATTAAAGATTAATGACGCTGCAGTTAATTTAACTGGAGCAGTTATTAAAATGCAATTAAGAAAATGCTATACTGATACATCTGCTGCTTTATCACTTACTTCGGTTTCTTCTGCAGGAATTACTATTACAAATGCTGCTGAAGGTAGGTTTAAAATTAACACACAAATTATAGACATAGAAGTTTATAATTACGTTTATGACATTCAAATTACTTTATCAAGTGGAGTGATTAAAACGTATGTTCAAGGTGGGTTCAATATTACTAACGAAGTAACAAGATAAAAAATGGGTGATGATATTACTATTGGTGTAACTGAAATTGTAAATAATATTGAAGTTACTGCGCAACCAAACGACCAAATTGTAGACATTAGCGTTACAGACAATGCAGATAATGTAACTTTAAACATTACACCTACTGTAATTGAAATTAACGTTAACAAGGGTAGCTCTTATGCTAAATGGGGCGATATTTACGGAACATTATCAGACCAAACAGACTTACAAAATGCTTTAAATTTAAAAGCTAATTTAGTAGGTGGCAAAGTTCCTGCTTCAGAATTACCTTCATACGTTGACGACATTATTGAAGTAGCTAATTATGCTGCTTTACCAGCAACAGGTGAAACTGGAAAAATCTATGTTACATTAGATAACAATAAAATATACAGATGGAGTGGTTCAGTTTATATTGAAATCGCTTCTAATAGTGCTATTTGGGGTGCAATTACAGGAACGTTAAGTAGTCAAACAGATTTAGTTAATGCTTTAAATTTAAGAGTACCTTATACTGGCGCTACTTCAAATGTTAATCTTGGTGAGTATGGATTGACAGGTGGATTTTTAGGATTAGACACAACTCCTACTTCTACACCTACAGGAATTGGAACTATATATTGGGATGCTGCAAATAGAACTGCAGCTTTAATTGACGGTGATGGTGATACTACTTTACAAATAGGTCAAGAAGAAAGGATTTTAGTTCACAATAATACAGGGGCAACTTTAACTGATGGGCAAGTAGTTTATATTACGGGTTCAACTGGTAATTTGCCAAGTGTATCTTTGGCTAATGCTTCATCAGAAACTACTTCAGCAGCTACTTTAGGAGTAGTAACTGAATCAATAGCTAATGGTGCGGATGGTTTTGTTACTGTTAGTGGTATTGTAAATGGTTTAAATACTTTGGCTTTTAATGAAGGTGACTTACTTTGGTTAGGAACTACTGCAGGAACGTTTACAACTACCAAACCAATTAGTCCAAATCATTTAGTTTTGATTGGATATGTAATTAAAAAAGCGGGTGGTAATGGTTCTATATTAGTTAAGATACAAAATACACAAGAACTTGAAGAAAGTAGTGATGTATTATTTACTTCATTAACCAACAAAGACTTTTTAGTTTACGAAAGTGCAACTGATTTATGGAAAAATAAATCTTTAGGTACTGTTTTAGGCGGTACAAGTTCACAGTTTGTAAAAGGAAACGGAATTTTAGATTCTACAACTTACCAACCACTATTAACAAATCCAGTTACAGGAACGGGGCTTCAAAACTTTGTAACTAAATGGACTGGAATAGGTAGTGCTATAACAGAAAGCAAAATTTATGATAACGGTACAAACGTTGGTATTGGTAGTATTAATCCAAGCTCATTATTAGAACTTGAAAAAAACAATGCAACTGGTGGTGGGTTCTTAAATATAATTAATACTAATTCTGCAATGACTGGTAAAATTGCAGATATTAACTTTAAAATAGGTGATAGTTTTGGAATTCCTGTAGACGCTGCATACATACAAGCAATACCAGCAAATGCGAATGTTAGTACTGGAGCAAGTTTATCATTCTTTACAAGAAAAGGTAACGCAGACCCAACTGCTAGTTTTACAATAAATAATGTAGGTGCGGTTACAATTAACAATCTTGCAGGAACTGGCTCAAGAATGGTTATTGCTAATTCAACTGGGCAATTATCAACACAAGCAATCACATTAGGTACTGTAACAAGCGTTGCTGCTTTGACAATAGGAACTACAGGAACTGATATAACATCTACTGTAGCTAACGAAACTACAACTCCAGTTATAACTTTAAACGTTCCAACTGCAAGTGCTGCTAATAGGGGTGCATTAAGTGCTGCTGATTGGACAACTTTCAATAGCAAACAATCTGCTTTGAGTGGAACTGGTTTTGTTAAAATTTCAGGTTCAACTATTTCTTATGATAATAGTACCTACGTTCCAACTTCAAGAACATTGACTATTAACGGAACTGCTTATGATTTAACTGCAGACAGAAGCTGGACAATATCTACTGGGGTTACAGGTTCAGGAACAAGTGGGCAAGTTGCTTTTTGGAATGGTGCAAGTTCGATTACTGGCGAATCAAATTTATTTTGGGATTCAACTAATGATAGATTAGGAATTGGAACTGCAAGCCCAAGTTATTCATTTCAAGTACAAAAAACATCAGCTCCAATACCTGCTATAATGATAGGTGGTGGTTTTTTTGGTGGTCCAAGATTGCAAGTTTACGGGTTAGATGACAATCCAAATGGTTGGATGGGTTTAGGTACAGATATGAGTGGTGCTATTTATGAACATTCAATATATTACCCAAATCATTCAGGCAATGGTAGGTTAAGTATGGGAAGTTACAACGGAACTACTTATTCTGAAAAAATGTGTATAAACCCAAGCGGTGAAGTTCAAATAAAAAGCGGAGCATCAGATACAGTTTTAAGTTTTTTAAACGACGCAAGTTCCGCAGTAAGAAGTATAAAGTACGGTGTTGCAACTGCAGCTATAAACATCACGGGTACATCTGGTAGTTCACAAGTTACAATATTAAACGGTGGTAATGTAGGTATAAATGAAACAAATCCTTTATCTAAATTACATATAAATGGAGATGTAAGGACTGTATTAACTTCTGGTGCTGGCGGTCAAACTCTTATAAGTGCTATTAGTGGGGTTAGTAATGGGTATTTAATTAATGTTGATAATTCAAATAATATAACTCATAATTGGCACACAGGTGCTAATGCTACTTCGCTTTATATTGCCGCTAATGGTAATGTATTAGTAAATAGTATAACAGACGCTGGTTACAAACTTGACGTTAATGGAACAGGTATATTTAGAAATAGCTTACAAGCTACAACATTAAAAATAAATACATCTACCGAAAGAGGAAAAGTAAATATAGAAACATCTTTGCCTTGGGGTACAAAAACAAATGATGTTTTAAATTTTACATCTTACGGATATGCTGGAGACGTATATACAGAACATAATGCGGGTTCTATAAAATGGTGGAGCGGAGACCAACAAGTTGTAGGTATTACAGCTTGGAGAAATATACCAGCAAGTGGAGATGTTTTTGATTTGGCATTTAGTACAAATCCAGGCGGAAACAATTTGACCGAACGTATGCGTATTGATTCAAGCGGTAATGTTGGTATCGGAACAAACGACCCACAAAAAATGTTAAGTATTTTATATCCTACAAATATAGATAAAGATACTGTACAAGGATTAATCAGATTAGTTGGTCAAGCAAATACTGAAAATGGTGGAAATGCTTTTTCTGCTGGTGTTGGTATTGAATTTTACAATAAATGGAATGGTGGTGGTTCAAATGCTGAATATTCAATAGGTAGAATATCTGGTAGAGCTTCGCAAGGTTATGATGGTGGATTGCAATTTGATGTATCTGATAATTCAGGTCCGGGTCAAACCAATTTTACAACTGCAATGACTATTTTAAAAAATGCTTTTGTAGGAATAGGGACAACAAGTCCTTCTCAAAAATTGCATATATCTGGTTCAGGTGACGTTGTATCACTAGTTGAAACTGCTGCTGGTGCTTTTGCTCAATATAGATTACTATCTGGTGGTGGAAATCCTTGGGTTTTAGGAACTCAATCTGATTACCTTTCAAATGGTTTGGTTTTTAGAAATGGAAGTAATAGAATGATTATTACCACTGGAGGAAATGTTTTAATAGGAACAGATACAGACGCAGGGTATAAACTTGATGTTAATGGTAGTGCTAGATTTAGTGGCGATGTAGTTGCAACTGGAGTTGTTTCTGCTGCTGGTACTGGTGGTTTTGCAAGTTCTACTTATGCAGTTGGAGTTAGAAATCCAATTTGGAGATTTGGAAACGCTGATGGTTATGGTTTTAGTTATTTTCAAGGAACTGCTGGAATTAGCGGTGTTGATACAATAGGTTTTCACTTTGGAACTGCTACTGCTGCTGCTTCTCAAATACAATTTATAGGTAACGGAAGTGCAGTATTTTCTGGTTCTGTAACTGCTGCATCTGGTTTCTTTAACTCTGACATCAGATTAAAAGAAATTGTTGATTACGATTACAACGTTTTAGATATTAAACCAATTACATATCTTTGGAAAGACGGTAGGGATAATAAAAAACACGTTGGATATTCAGCTCAAGAAGTTCAAAAAGTAATGCCTGATGCGGTTAATGAAGACGAAAAAGGAATGTTATCTGTTAATTACGTTGAAGTATTAGTTGCTAAAATAGCAGAATTAGAAAACAGAATTAAACAACTTGAGAAATAATGGGTTGGGGAGATTTAGCAAGTAACCAAATGGTAAGTTTTACAGATTCGCAAAGTGGATATTTTACTTTGCAGGCTGGACAGTCAACTGTGGTATCTAACCAATGTATGACTAAAAATGATGCTTTGACTAAATACGTTCTTGATAGTTCGTATATGGAAGATTACGCATCTAATCAATTAGTTCCTAAAAGTACGTGGGTGGCTGGCGGATATCCAATTTCGCTTTCACTACCTAGAATTACAGGTTCAAGTGCTTGTATTTTTGGTCAAGCATTTCCAACTACTGTTTACTCATCCGTGTCAAGTCCGTTTTTAGGTGACCAACTTTTTACAAACGGTTCAATGACTGTGGTATTTGAAGGAAACGACCTTTGGTATGAAGTTTCAGGTGCATCTGTTGGGGGTTATTCGTATCAAATAAACAATTCAGGAATAGTTATAGATACTTATGACTGTATGTATTAATAAATTAAATAAAATAAATAAAAATGAAAACAATCAAAGCGGTTTCTATTTGGGATAATGGAACAACACAAGAAGCAAGTATTTTAAATGCTTATGCAGTAAATGTATCACTTGGTAATTCAGCCACGTTTTACTATTCTTTAATGTCGGAATCAATGCAACAATTAGCACAAGGTAACTTGTCTATGTCAGGTGAAGATTATTTACAATGGGATGTAGATACATTTGCTTGGGATTGGATTGCAAGTCAATTGAATTTGGTAATTACAGGTGATTATGTAGCACCAGTTATTGAACCAATTGCTGAAGAAGTTTCAGAAAAAATTACAGAAGAAATTTTAGAAGAACAAGTTGTTGAAGAAGAAGTGATTAATGAATAATTGTTAATTTAATTAAAAACAAAATTTGTATATTTACATTTAATTAATAAACAATCTAAATAAAACAAAAATGGAAACAAATCAAGCAATTGAAGTTTTAGTACAAGTAGCACACTTGGCTCAAAAAGGTGGATTATTACAATTAGCAGA
>CAZZCR010000051.1:0-17895 GCA_964652995.1 uncultured Flavipsychrobacter sp.
ATCTGTTCAAGCCACATCTGCGCGGTCAGGCAGTACTGAAGTATTTCAGGATATTTGACCGCTGGGGTGTTATGGTATATGAGTCGACGCAGATGGGCAGCGCAGGCTGGGATGGCACGTACAAGGGCGTTCCGCAACCGGTGGGTGTGTATGTGTATGAGGTGAGTGCCGTGACCAGTACCGGAAAGGTTGTAAATAAAGCAGGTAACGTTACGTTGCTGCGATAGCAAATATTAAAAGCAGTTCCTTTTTTGCGAAGCCGCCAGATATGGCGGCTTCGCTTTTTCGGTACATGGAATAAATGAGGTGACCAAATACATCAATTTATTGGCACGGTGTTTTGTATTATTGTAACATCAAATTAAGTAAGTGATGCACGGAGAACACCATTATAAATTACAAATAGCCTGGACAGGAAACACGGGCACAGGAACGAGTGATGCAAAGGCATACGAGCGGAGCCACACACTTTCAGCTGAAGGGAAGGAGGATCTTCTGTGTTCTTCTGATCCGGCTTTCAGGGGAGACAGTAGCAAATACAATCCCGAAGAGTTTTTGGTAGCAGCGATCTCATCCTGTCATATGTTGTGGTACCTGCACCTGTGCGCAGATGCGGGAATAATAGTGACAGATTATGTGGACCGGCCAGAGGGTGTAATGGTGGATAGTTTTGAGGGTAAGGGCGGTAGGTTTACCACTGTGACACTGAAGCCAACGATCACCATTACAGATGGTAGCAAGGAAGCGCAAGCGCGTGCACTTCATGAGCGAGCCCATGAGAAGTGCTTCATTGCCAATTCCTGCAATTTCCCAATTCATCATCAACCCATATTTGTTGTAAGGTCATGATAGGTGCATACATTGGATCATTGAAAGTGCCGCTGCTGGCCGGAATGTTGCTGCTGGCCGGTTTTGGGGCCACAGCGCAGTCTTTAAAGAAATACCCGATCGACAAGACGGGCTGTGCTGTATACATGTTTTGCGATCCGGGAAAGTTTGAGCTTTCGATGAGCCCTGATTCATCAAAGGTATATGTAGCAGAGTGTACTCATGAAAATGTGTATTATGATGTGATCTGCGTTGGTATGAAAGAGTCTATTGCGAAGGCAGATGAGGCTGAGGGCGTATTGGTTCAGTATCTGGACTATCTTAAAAGTTCGTTCGGGACCGTATCGGCGGCCGGATATGGAAAAGGGCACAGGCTGCGCGGCAATGAACAGACACGGGGTATACTGGATTACTGGAAGGACGATAAAGGAAATAACATAAAGGTGAAGGGCTGGACCAACGGGCGTTTTATAGCAGTGGCAATGGCGATATCGGAAAAGGAGATCCCGGAGCCGAAGGTGAATGCTTTTCTGGATGGTATTGTTTTTCCTGATGAAAAAAAGAGGTAATGTTTCAGAGGATCGTTTTAGTGTTCTTGTCAGTAATGTTAGTGTTATCTGCAGCGGCCTTTTCTCAGTCTAATGAACTGCTTGCCATCAGGGAACTCTATTACCGGTCTGTGAAGGAAGAAGAGGCCGCAAAGAAATTGTGCGTGATAACCGCAGGCGAGCAAGTCCCGGCATCAGTGATAGCGGGTTATAAGGCGGTGGGCAAGATAATGATGTGTAACCATGTAGGGAACCCGTATACTAAGCTGAAGTACTTCTATGCAGGCAAGGACGCGTTGGAGAAGAGCATAGCAGCGGCACCTGCAAGTGTGGAGTTGCGCTATCTGCGATACGCGGTGCAACGTAATACGCCCTCACTGCTCCATTACAACGGAAGCATACCGACAGACAGGCAGATGATAGACAAGTATCTTGCCGACGAACGTAACAAGGATACTGATCCGGATCTCTACGAACGAATCCGGAAATACCTGATCACTTATAAGTAGACCTATTCTTCAACCAGGAGGTTGTCGGCGAAAAGGCGTGATACGGTCTGCTGCAGTTCGTTGTTGATAGAGATGGTTAGTGAGCCGTCGAAGGGTATCTTCTCTATTACTGAAATTGAAGTTCCAATACCTATGTTAAGTTTTCGGAGATATTGGAGGAATGGCGTGCTGGTGTCTTTTACAGCCACAACACGACATTTCTTGTTTTCATCGATCTCGGCAAGTAGCGTTTTGTAGGATACCGCACTTTCTCCGTTTGCTTTTGGTATAGGGTCGCCGTGTGGGTCGTATTGAGGGAATCCAAGGTACTTATCCAATCGGTCGGCAAGTTCGGGGTGGTACACGTGTTCCAATTGTTCGGCAATGTCGTGTACCTCATCCCAGCCATAGCCGAGTTTCTCAAGCAGGAAGGCCTCCCATAGTCTGTGCTTGCGTACTATGGAAATGGCAACATTCTGCCCGGTATGGGTCAGTTTCACGCCTTTGCTTTTTTCGTACTGAAGTAGTTTTTTTTCGACCAGTTTCTTCAGCATGTCGACAACGGATGCCGGATTGTTGCCTAATGATTCGGATATAGCTGTGGGAGTGATCTTTGTGAGACCTTGCTTATCCAGGTTGTAGATAGCCTTGAGGTAATTTTCTTCTGATAAAGTGTGCATGCTTCAAAAACGCCTACAAAGGTAGCTATTTTGCCAACAAGGGTGGCGATTGATGGTTCAGGCCTACTGTTGGACCGGAAGCCTGGCAGTAAATACTTCGTTTTCTCCCCGGATGGAGAGGAGATAAATGCCGGTTGACAGGTTGGCAATCGGAATTGTCTTGCGTTGTTTGCCGGAACTGAGCGAAAGTTCTGAGCTCATAATGAGCCTGCCAGTCATATCGGTGAGTAGTATGGTGTATGTTCCGCCATTGGTGAGGTTGCTCGCAATGTTCACTGCCTCATCGGAGTACCAGGAATTGAATGGCTTTTTTGCTGATGCAAACAAATGATTGTTATCGGATGCGGTAAGGAATGTGGTGGTTGTGTTAATGTTATCGAGAAACCAGGTGCTGCCGGAAGTGCCGTTGGCTGATGTGTACCTGAAGCCAACATATAGCGGAACTATGTGCTTGAGCGATGTCAGATCGACCTGATGGGTAACCCAGTCGGACTCGTCTCCATTTGAGAACAGTGGCAACAGGCTTGAGGTTTTGTTGTATACTGTAGACGTATCGACCACGAATGTATCCATGTCCATGGTAGAATCGCGGGAGATAAGAAGCTCAAGTTTAGCGCCGAGGTTGAAAAGAGTTGTTTTGGAATCAAAATTGAGGTAGATATTGGTATATCCCGAAAGATTGAGCGGTGGTGAGATGAGTATTGAGGTGTCGAGATGGTAGGATGGCGGCGTCCCGTAGAGACCTGAACAACTAACACCTGCTGTACCTGAGCGGCCACCTGGTAGGTTGCATCGCCATTTGCCGGAGACATCGGGGGTGTGAACGGAATTATATGCATCCCAGCCAGACGGCGCATAGGAAGATGCCGGGCAGGTGGTATTCATGTTTTCATTCAATGAAGTGAGTTGTGCGAAGGACGCAAACGTCATAGAAGCAAAAAAAGCAAGGGTAAATAAGAATTTAGTCATAACAGATATATTGCTTTTGGGCGGCTTATAGAATAAAATTACTTTGTTCAGAACTTAAAACAGGCACACTATTGGTTAAGAATTAATGACGAGTAAAAGCGAATAATCGTTAGAAGCGAATGAAAATTTATTTTGGTCTAACGTTTTTGCTGTCGGGCTCGTCTTTGTATGCAACCTAAAGTTAGTAAGTGTAATGTAAATATGGGAAAATAGATTGGCTGGTAGTAGTGAAACATATGATAGGGACAAAGCGGGTGGTGGTGCAACAGTGCCCGGAGGGGAGTTGTATGCTTTGATCAGAGATTGTCTGAAGGACTCGCGTTTGGCACAGAAAAAGCTATACGATACATTCTCTCCGAAGGCTTTTGGCATAATAAGACGGTATATATATGATGATGAGGCAGCTGCCGAAGAAGTGTTGAATGACTCATTTTACAAAGTTTTGACCCGGTTGGACCAATATTCATTTCAGGGGTCATTCGAAGGTTGGATCAGACGCATCGTAATTAACACGATCACAGACCATTTAAGGAAGAGTATCAGCGCAGTTCAACTGAAGGAAGTGAAAACAGAAGATGCGCATGTGCAAAGTGAACCGATAGGGAACATTGCGCACAAGGAATTGTTGTTGCTGGTGCAGTCGTTGCCGGCAGCGCAAAGGACAGTTTTTAATCTGTTTGTAGCCGAGAATTACGCGCATAAGGAGATAGCGGCGCTGATAGGCATAACAGAATCTAACAGTCGGTGGTATCTGAACGATGCACGCCGACGATTAAAGGAGAAAATAAAATTTCATCAGTAAGTAACAGGACGATGGAAAGTATGTATAATGATATTGATGACCTGTTCAGAGAGGAGCTCTCTGAACATACAGAGGTGCCGCCGCCCCGCGTGTGGAATGCTCTGGAGCAAAGGCTGGACAAAGACAAGAAGCGACGGGTATTTCCGTTTCGCTGGTATTGGTTTGTGGGCCTGCTGTTTTTTATAACAGTGCTTGCCGGGTATTTTGCCCTGACAGATGGAAGTGATGTGGGGAATGGTGGAGCGGCTACTAATGTTGCAGGGGCGTCTGTTACCGCACCTGTGGCATCGAGTCTGAATTCCGTGCCTGCAGCAGAGAGTAGCAATAGGGTGAGTGTTAACTGTGATACCAAAAAGGTAGACGTGGAAAGGAGTGCTGCTGTAAAAAATGATCAGAAAAAAGTCAAATCGTTGAAGGCAAAAAAAGCCGTAAAAAAAGAGGATCGGAAAGAGGCAAAAAATATGAGTGTGGAAGACGAAAAGTCTACGGCCAATGCACCCACCGTGGGGACAAGCATTTACAGTTATGATGAGTTTGATGAACCAGAGACACCACGACGTGATGACGTTGCACATGCAGACAGGAAACAATATGCAAGTGCTGCACAAGGCGGAAAGCATAAGATAGCGGTGGCAGAGTTGCCGGAAGCTTTGAATGAACTGACGGCCAAGCCGGAAAAGGTTGCTACTGTAACGACCCCCGGGGAAAAAATGGTAAATGAAGCGAGTGCTGAACATGGTGAGATACGAGTGGACAAAAAGACTCAGTTAGCAAAGACGCATGTAGTAGTGAGAAGGAAGATGATGAAAGAACCAGTGTATGTGCGTGCAGCGAAAGGCGCTCAATCTTTAGTGCTGTCGGCGGCTGCTACAAATAAGACTAGTGTTGCGAAGGCGATGGTGGGCGTAAAAGAAATTGCGGATAAGCAGGCTGAAAGGTCTGTAAATGCGATTGCAAGGGCAACCACTCAACCGTCGACGGTGCCTGCAAGTGCTGGCGTTAAAAAGGGTGCTGCGAAACAGGTAGCGGGTTTATACAAAGTTGCCGGTGGAGGGGATGAAAAGACCACAAATGGCAGACAGCAGACAGTTGCAACGCAATCGAATGCAGAAAGAGGAAGTTTGTCTGGCACAGCGAACGGAAGTAGGGCGACAGGTGATGAAGTTGTAGTGGGTAAAAAGGGCAAAAAGGAGAAAGAAGAAAAAACGGTAGTGGCAACACAGGCAAGTAAAGGCAATGATGTGTTGACGGCCAAGGGTGTAAGATCAACAAGTAAATCTACAGTTGAGCAACCAGCAGATAGTAAGCAAGGGGCGGCCTATAAGGTTGTTGCGGCAAAGGGATCGGAGGCAGATAAGAAGGTGGTTGGAGTAGCTAAGAAAGAGGCTATGTCCGGCAAGGGTGCTGTGGCTGATGATAGCGAGGAAGAGGCAGTGAGTGGGAAAGGAGTATCTACGGCAATGGTTACGAGCAAGGGTAAGGTGAGCAGTGCATCAGTGGTGGCGGCTAATATACCTGTGGTGAAGGCAAAGCCTGCAGTTGAAGCGAAAGCCAGTGGAAAACCAACATCCGGCAAACAAGTGGCAAGAGACGAAGCGGGTGACAGCGTGCAAGTAGCTAAAGCGCTTCAAGCGGCAAAGTCTGAACCCGTGAAGAAAACAGAAGAGACGAAACAACCAGAAGCGATCGATTCTGTTGTGGCGGGGAATAAGGAGGACAGTGCAACTGATAACATGAGTAAGCTGACAAAATGGGCCGTGGGGCTGAAGGGTGGTTTCGAGATGGCTTTGGTGGGGGCAGGTAGTAGTAAGATAGCGGTGTCGCCTTTTATACAGTACAGGCTGGGTAAGAAATTCTCCATTATGGTGCAGCCGGCGATCAAGGGTGTGCGCCATCCGGAGCGTACAATAGGGGCTACAGGTAATTACTATGAAAGCAAGTCGGGAACAGGGGGGTACAGACTGGTTGATAGTGCATTGTTGTACCTGGTAATGACAGGCGATACATTATGGCGCAGGAACTACGAGTACACGGAAAAGTATGACTCCATTGTTAAGACATACAAAACGGGCGGGACTTACATCGAATTTGAGTTGCCAGTGTTGTTACGTTTTGATGTGACACCAAAATTCGGTGTGTATGGAGGTTTGAATATGGTTTACAGCAAAAAACAAGGCGTACATGAGGAGACTAAGGTCTGGACCGACCAGGTGGCGAGAGGAGAAGTTAGTACCGTGTTGCCGGTTAATGCAGCGGCGACGTTACCAACAAATACCGGGCTGAATTATACGGGTACTCCCCTGGCTAGTTACAGCGGACCAACCTATCCGGATGACCGATCGGGTCTGATGAGAATGGGGTATATGCTGGGTGTCAGTTATGAATTTAGGAAAAGGTGGCTGGCCGATGCGATGCTGCAGCAGAGTTTTGTGCCGGCGAATGTGCAGGGTGGAGCGGATCTGAATAAGCCATTCGGTTTGCCTTACATCAGGCTGACGATCGGGTATCGGTTTGGAGATAAATGATAAAAACGAACATTTGAATTGCCGAGCCACAGCCCTGAGGAACACAGGGCTGTGATCTTTTTGGAGGGATCGTGGGAAAGATCGCCATTGATTAATGGCGGATGGATAGGACAAGAAATTCACCCTTTTCGAATTCTTTACTTATATTTACGTGAATTATTTGCATCAAGGTATCGTATGAATAATAAGATTGTTACGTTTTTGCTGGTTGCTGCTATCAGTACTATGACCTTTATTTCCTGCAAGAAGCGCCAGACGGAAAGTGGTGACGCTACACGCAATTATTTTCCGCTGAAATTCGGCAAGTACGTTACCTATGCGGTAGATTCTATTTACTACAACGAAGACTCGTGCTCACAATACCGAGTAAAGTCACAGATGAAATATGTAGTGACTGACACCTTCACCGACCGCAAGAACTTTACTTACAAGCTTTCTTACATTCTGGACGTGTTCTCTCGTCCTTACGAGGGTGCAGTGTGGAAGCCTATCGGCGTCATCATATTAAATCCGACCGCTACCGGTCTTAACTGGACTGAAGCGAATGTCAAGTATACTAAACTCGTTTTCCCTATTGAAGATGGCAAGTCGTGGAAGGGCAACGCATTCGCGCCTGTAAGCGATACACAGTTCAGCTTTTTGAAAGACTGGAACTATAACTATCGCAACGTCAACAAATCGTACAATACCGGTTTTGTGAATTTTGACAACACTGTTACTGTGCTTGAAAATGATGAATCTATAAACTACCCTGCAGTAGATTCGCAGGTATCGGCTTTGCGTACTTACTCGAAAGCTGTATATGCTTACAATGTCGGACTTGTGTACAAAGAGATCACCCATTGGACGTACAAAGCATATAAGCCTAAGTGCGTAAATGGTTACTCTGTAGTGATGCAGGCTATAGACCACAACTAAGAATATGTGCCGTAGTGCCGTTGTTTCTCTTTTGCTTGCACTGATAATGTGCAACGAATCCTTTGCCGTGCAGTATGCCTATGTGGTGCGCTTTGCCGACAAGACGGGCACCCCTTACAGTATCACAAGTCCGGGTAGTTTTCTCTCACCACGTGCTATTTCAAGAAGGACCAGTCAGGGTATCGCCGTTGATGTTACTGATCTGCCGGTGAACCCTGCATACGTGGATAGTGTGCGTATGCTGACAGGTGGAAAAATGCATGGTACTTCGCGCTGGTTGAATCTGTGTATTGTGCTCCTTTCAGATTCTGTTGACATACACGTACTGGATGGAAAGCCGTTTGTTGCAGGCACCCGTTTCGTGGGATATTATGCTGATAGTTTACACCGGCCGGTGAGGCAGGAAGCGAATGTAGCCCAGAAAAGCACCGGAAGCAGCGTATACTACGGGAATACCTGGCAACAAACTGCTTTGGTGCACGGCGACCTTTTACATGACGCGGGGTATACGGGTAATGGCAAATTGATAGCTGTGATTGACGAAGGGTTCACAGATGTAGAATCGCATCCGGGTTTTGCAAGTATGCTAAGTGGCGGCAGGTTGGTAGATAAATACAACTTTACGCTGCATACTGATTTTATTTACGGTTATGGTTGGCATGGTACACGATCGTTGTCAACGATGGCGGGTTATGTGCCGAATACTTATGTGGGTACCGCGCCTATGGCATCATATGCCTTGTATATTAGTGAAGACGGGAATTCAGAGCAGATCATTGAACTGTATAATATGCTGATGGCCACCGAGCGTGCTGACAGTATTGGAGCTGATGTTGTGACGAGCTCGCTGGGGTATAACACTTTCGATAATCCCTCAGACAATTTTGTTTTCGCGACTGATTTTGACGGTAAGACCACTGTAGCTGCGCAGGCAGCCAATATGGCCACTCAAAAGGGTATGTTGTTTGTGGCGAGCGCCGGTAATGAAGGCGGAGGTGCGTGGAATATGGTGCTGACACCCGGAGATGCAGACAGTGCGCTCACAATCGGATCGGTAGATTATACCGGTACTATGGCGCCCAACAGTGGCTATGGCCCCAATGCTGCCGGTAGGGTGAAACCAGATGTGTGCGGAATGGGACAGGCAGCGGCAGTTTTTATTGGGTTAGGTTATGGCGGTACCAGTGGTACATCATTTTCTACGCCTCAGATAGCAGGGTGGGCGGCTTGTCTTTGGCAGTCGTTGCCTACAGCAAGGCCACACGACATCAGGGATGTAATCATTAAGTGCGCAGATTCTTACGCAGCACCGGGACCACAAAGGGGGTATGGAATACCTGATGTGAATTGTGCCCACAGACGACTGCTCAGTATCACAGATACGTTACAGCCGTTTGTGCCACCGATGTGGGTGGACGTAGTTGCCAACCCGACCGCGGATATTTTGACGGTTATTATAGCAGCAGATACTGAGCAGAACATTGATTTTTCGATCTATGATCTTGCGGGTAGAAAAGTGCTGTCTTCGAATGGGTTTTTCAGTCGTGGTTATAATAGTCCCTTCACCATTGACGTGACCAAGTTGGCGACAGGTGCCTATGTGTTGAAAGCGGTGTCGCCTACAAAACAACAGGTTGTGAAAGTTGTGAAGATGTAGACGTGTCTGTTTACATTTGTTCTATGTTCAGTTATTGGGAGAAAGCGAGTTTTTACCGGTACGACCATGTGGTTGTGGGAGCAGGAATTGTTGGTCTGAGTCATGCGCTGGAATTGCGTGATCGGTTTCCGGGTGCGCGTATCATGGTGTTGGAGCGAGGATTGCTGCCTACGGGTGCCAGCACACGCAATGCCGGATTTGCCTGCATGGGAAGTGCATCGGAATTGCTGGATGATCTGCAGACAAATAGTGAGGCGGAGGTGGTGGCGTTATTTGCCGCCCGTAAAAAGGGATTGGAGAAACTTCGCGCCAGAACCGGTGATGCCCGAATAGGGTACAAGGCCGATGGTGGCTATGAACTGATAAGCGATAGTGAGGGGGATGTATGTGGCAAGCTGGATATGCTCAATGATCTGTTGCGTGATGTAACGGGTGCGCCTGCATTTAAAATGGCAAATGAGAGGATTGCTGAGTTTGGCTTTGCAGGTGGGTATGATAAGGCGCTTATCGAGAATACCTGTGAGGCAGGACTGCATACCGGGATGTTGGTGCGAACGCTGATGGACCTTGCCACCGAACGCGGAATAGAGGTGAAGACAGGTGCTGAGGTAGTGTCGTTTGAGGAGGATGTTAAAGAAGTTGTTATTGCGGTGCGCGATCCGTTTGGAGGGTGCGAGGTGCGATTTTCGTGCGGGACAATGAGTTTGTGTACGAATGCCTTTACAAAACAACTGCTGCCCGACGTGGATGTGATCCCTGGTCGTGGACAGGTGGTGGTGACAGATCCGATACCGGGTTTACGGTTCAAGGGGATCTTTCATTTTGATAAGGGATATTATTACTTCAGAGAGATAAATGGACGTGTATTGTTTGGCGGGGGGCGCAACCTTGATTTTGAGGGTGAGCGAACGACAGAGATGGGACTGAACGAAAGGATACAGGCAGATCTTGATGATAAACTTGCAAACATTATTCTACCCGGACAGTCTTACACTGTTGCAATGCGGTGGTCCGGGATCATGGCGTTCGGTGAGACAAAGAAGCCGGTCGTGCGGTCGTTTGGGCAGCGTGTATTGGGAGCTTTCAGAATGGGTGGTATGGGTGTGGCATTGGGCAGCACTTCTGCGGCCGAACTTGCCGACCTCATTGAACAACGATAGCGGGTTGCCGAATACTATTTATGTAGGTCCTCCCAGTTCTCGAAAAGGAGATCGAGATAATGATTCTCTTCTTTGGTTATGACGTTGTCGGCTTTGGCGAGTTGCAAAGCGAAGCCGATGAGTTTTTTTCTTTCTTCGGGTGTGGCGTCATCGTAAAAGTCGTCCATGGCCTTTCTGAAGTGGTTCTCCCATTGGTCGGGGTGCAAATTGGAGATGACATCCATTTGTTTGTCGAGGTTGACGTTGAACGGGAATTCCTCGGCGAGATAGTTCCTGATAACAACGTCTTCGTGTCCGGAAACGCGGTAATCTACTGCTGATAGTATCATCAGCAGATGGTATCCGGCTATCGTTTTGTTCATACGGTTGTTGGGCATACAAGCAAAATTGGATGAGTGTTAACTATGAGATGCCAATAACAGATCGAGGTCAGTGTATTTAAAGCCGAATTTGCGCGCAATAGGTGCGTTGGTGATACAACCCTTGTACGTGTATACACCACGGCGGATGCCGGTCTTGGACATGATGATGCCCTCAACGCCACCCTGATCGGCACTTTGCTGCATAATAGGCATCAGTACATTGCTGATGGCCCTTGATGCAGTGCGAGAAACGCCGGAAGCTATGTTCGGGACACAATAGTGGATAACATCGTATTTTTTGAAAACGGGCTTTTCGTGAGAGGTGAGTCTTGAAGTCTCAAAACAACCGCCCCTGTCCATACTCACATCTATCACTACTGATCCGGCCTTCATGTTGCTCACCATTTGCTCTGTGACCACCACGGGTGTTATCCCGTTCACGGGTTTAAGCGCGCCGATGGCCACATCGGCATTACGTAGCTCTTCGGCGAGCGTTACGGGTTCAATGACCGATGTGTAACACCTTGTGCCGATATTGTTTTGCAGGCGCATGAGCCTGTAGATAGAGTTGTCGAATATTTTTACTGATGCGCCGAGACCTAAAGCTGCACGTGCTGCTGATTCACCAACTACTCCGGCACCGATAATGAGTACGGTAGCGGGCGGTACACCTGTGATGCCACCGAGGAGTATTCCCTTGCCATTGTCGGTGTTGCTGAGGTAGCGTGCAGCGGTGAGTACAGCATAGTTTCCCGCTATTTCGCTCATTGAACGAACAATGGGATAAGTGCCGGCATCGTCTTTTATGGAATCGAAGGCAATAGCAATGATTTTTTTTGCAATGAGTTGCTCTAGTATCTCAGACTTCATCAGCGGCAGGTGAATGGGCGATATGACAACCTGGTTTGGTTGCAGCAATGCCGCCTCTTGCTCGGAAATGGGTGCTGATTTGATTATGGTTGTTGCCTTGTAAAGTTCCGCCTTGTCATAAACAATACGGGCGCCGGCCTCGCTGTAGTCTGTGTCGAAATAGAATGAACCATCACCGGCACCATGCTCCACCGCAACATCGTTGCCGTCATTTACGAGTACAGAAACAGCTTCGGGAGTGAGCGGAACCCTGTTCTCCTGAAAAGCACTTTCTTTCGGGATACCTATAAACAGTTGCTTTTTGCGTGGTGCTACTTGCAATGTCTCCTCCATAGGTACATAGGAGAATGAAGGCGATATGTATGGTTTCTTGCTCATGCCCGGGATCGGGTTAGTAAAACACCCTCAATATACGTATTTTCTTTGTACAAAAGAAACCGCGGGGCAAGTAAAATGGGGCGCGCAAATAATATCACAGTGGCATGACATGAAGGTGTTGTTTTGTAGCTTTAAATTCTATTTTTGCACGGATAGCTGCATCCCGGGTGGTGCATCAATCGCCCTGTAGTACCAAGGTGTCTGATCGTTTCAGCAAATGATTGCGACCGATGCCACTTTTATATGGAGATATGCTGAGACAGTCGAATCAACAGAAGCTATTACAAAAACTCTCACCACAGCAGATTCAGTTAATGAAGCTGTTGCAGATACCTACTGCCAATCTTGAAGAGCGAATTAAAGAAGAACTGGAGGAAAATCCTGCTCTGGAGTCGGAGTTGGATAAAACGGGTCTGACTGACGATAGCTTTGAGCTTGATGAAAGTAAGTCTGCCGGAGATGAGGATGGAGAAGTAGGAGAGGATGTGGAACTGAGTGACGATGGGGCGGAAAAGGTGGATCTGGATGACTTTCTGAAAAGAGAAGATGACGAGAGTGGCGGGTACGATTACAGTGATGATTATTACGGATCGGGCAGTGAGGAAAAACAGGTAGTGCCGGCTAGCGTGGAGACCAGTTTTCATGACTATCTGCTGGATCAGTTGGGGATGCTGGAACTGGACGAAAGGCGACACCGGATAGCAGAGCAGATAATAGGAAGCCTGGATGAGGATGGGTACCTGCGCAGGGAAGCCGGTTCAATAGCGGACGATCTTGCGTTCGGGCAAAATGTGGAAACTACAGTTGAAGAGATCAATGAGCTGATCATCGAGATACAACAATTCGACCCACCAGGTATCTGTGTTTGGACATTGCAGGAGTGTCTGCTGTTGCAGTTGAAGCGTATGCCGGAGTCGAAGCCGGTGAATGACGCGATCAAGGTGCTGGATAAATACTTTGTGGAGTTTACTAAGAAACACTACGATAAGATACAGAAGCACCTGGATCTGAATGACGAAGACTTCAAAAAAGTTATCGGCATAATCATCAAGCTCAATCCTAAGCCGGGAGCGCCATTTGCCGTTACCAACAAGGCAGAAAGTTATATCATACCTGATTTTTTCGTTTACAATAATAATGGTGTTCTTGAATTGACCCTCAATTCAAAGAATGCACCGGAACTGCGTATATCGGAGGGATATAAGGAGATGATGCGTGCCTATGACCGTAGTGAGAAAAAGAATAAGGCGCAAAAGGAGACGGTTATGTTCATTAAACAAAAGCTGGACTCGGCAAAGTGGTTTATTGACGCTATCAAGCAGCGCCAACATACTTTGTTGCATACAATGCAGGCCATTATGGAGTTCCAGAAGGAGTTCTTCCTGACCGGTGATGAGACAGCTTTGAAGCCAATGATCCTGAAGGATATCGCATCGATGACGAGTCTCGATATATCGACTGTTTCGAGGGTTGCCAACAGTAAGTATGTGGAGACCGAATATGGAACCTACAAGCTGAAGTTCTTCTTCTCTGAAGCATTACATACAGAAAGTGGGGAGGAAGTTTCAACCCGGGAAGTGAAGACCATTTTGCAGGAAATGATAAGCGCCGAGAATAAGCGTAAACCGTTGTCCGACGAGCATCTTACGGAGATGCTGATGGAAAAGGGATATAACATTGCCCGCCGGACTGTAGCAAAATACCGGGAACAACTGAATGTGCCTGTGGCTCGCCTGAGAAAAGAGCTCTGATAAGAATATTCCTATGAACTTTGATGAAATAAGGGAATACTGTTTGGCGAAGGCTGATGTGGAGGAGTGTTTTCCCTTTGATGAAGAAACATTGGTGTTTAAGGTCATGGGTAAGATGTTTTTGTTGGCCGGTCTGAATGATTCACCGGTTCAGATCAATGTGAAGTGTGATCCCGACCGTGCTATCGAATTGAGAGACGAATATGCACAGGTGCTTCCGGGGTATCACATGAATAAGAAGCACTGGAATACTATTGTTATTGATGGACTGTTGGGGGCGCGGTTTCTGAAACAGCAGATAGATCATTCTTATGATCTGGTGCGTTCGTCATTGCCGAAGAAGTACAGGTAATGACGGGCATCATGACCACAATAGGTTAAGTCATATTAATTTTGAGACATGAACTACGTTGTTTGTTTTGTATTGCTGGTATTTTGCACGGGCAGTGATGTGATGGGACAGGCGCTCATTCCATTTAAATATACGTCAGAGGAAGAGAACCGCCTTATTAAGGAGAATGATACGGTGCGTTATTATATTGCAACGGGAGATACGGTGAATGTAGTTGCGCTTAATGAGGATGCTATGTATTACAAGCTGGTGAACAGGAAGGATAAGAAGAAGGTAGTTGCGGAAGGAGGGCTTGTTGCAGATGGAGAAGGGTATCTGCAGCACGGCAGGTGGGTGCAGTACCACAGCAACGGAAAGACAGCCATTTCTGGTAGTTACATCAAGGGCAAGCCGGCAGGGATATGGGAAGAATATTATCCTGATGGCCGACTGAAGGTATCGGGTCATTACGCTGTGATATCTGACAAAGACGGCATGACCACGTGCCGATCAGGCGAGTATCTGGAATATTACAGTAACGGCCAGATAAAGGTGAGCGGGTATTATGCAGCTGACAGAACGGTATCGAAGGATTCTACGACGGTTGAAGATCCGGTTTCAGGCAAAATGGTAACTAAAACGATTTCGAAGTCGTACTATAGCTCTAAGAAAGCAGGTTTCTGGGATCACTACAACGAAGCCGGAGAAGTTGAGAAGCATGAAGAATTCTGATGTGCTGATCGTTTGTTAGGCCGTATATTTGTTGGCTATGCGGCTCCGGCATTTTCTTTTATTTATTGGTTTGTATGTGTCGATGACCGCGAGCGCTCATTATACGCCCGGTATCTATATGGAGGAGGTGAAGCCGTTTACCGGAGGGCCATTGGCAGGGCTGAATCTTACTCAGGTTGACGGTGATATGTATTTTGGTTACAGCAAGCCGGGACTTACGATAGGCGGGTTTGTTCGGGCTCATTTTACTGAAAAAATAAGCGGAAGCATGGAACTGCTTTTCTCACAGAAGGGGAGCAAGGGAATTGCCGAGGTAGATGATCCGTTTTTGGGCAAATATACTGCTAGGTGTAACATCGGATTGAATTATGTGGAGGTGCCGGTGACGGTACGCTATGAAGTGGCAGGCATTGGAGGAGAATTGGGTATGTCTTACTCCAGGCTGATAGGAGCCAAGGAGTGGATACTTTCCCAACCGCCGGTAGCAATTGATGCTGAGAGCAATAAGTTTGAAGAGAACGGGTTAGACTACATTCTGGGAATCAGTAAACGCATGAATAAGCGCGTACAATTGAATGCCCGGTTTCAGTACTCGGCAATGTCCATTCGTCCTTTCAGTAGGGTACCCGCAGGCTATGCATGGGGCGAAAAGGGACAGTTCAACAACCTGTTCTCCATAAGAGTGGTCTATGAACTGTAATCCGGTCAGTTTTTGCGGCGTGCGGCCATTTGTGCCAGCTGTTCGCGCTCGGTCGGACTGAGATCCTTGGGTACTTCAACTACCATTTTTATATAGTGGTCGCCTCTGCGTTCAGGGTGATCGTAGTCGGGCATTCCCATCCCCTTCAGACGAAACGTTTTGTTGCTGTCGGTACCGGCCGGGATATTTATGCTCAAAGTTTTATCAATAGTTGTCACGGGCTCTTTCCCACCTAGTATTGCTGTGAAAACACTTAACGGAGCTTCTGAGTATATGTCGTTTCCCTTTCTTTCGTAGCGTGGGTGAGCGGCAATGTTGACGGTGATGTACAGGTCGCCGGCAGGTCCGCCATTTCGTCCGGCTGCACCTTTTTCGCGCATTTTCAGTACTTGTCCGTTTGCAATACCCGGTTTCAGCTTCAGGTTCAGCTTGTGGTCGCACAGGTTCACCTGTCTTGTGGTGCCGTGGAACGCCTCTTCCAGAGAAATGGTTGTTTCAGCTTGTTGGTCCTGGCCCTTAGAGGAAACATTGGACCTGCGCTGATCTCCGAATCCGAAGATAGACTCAAAAAAGTCAGAGAACATTCCTTCGTCGCCCGCAGGTCGTCGACCGGAACGGTTATATCCCTGATAGGTTTGCCCATAGCCTCCCGGTTGGGCATACTGCTGCCAATTGCTGCCGAGGTTGTCATATTTCTTCCGTTTGACAGGATCACTCAGCACATCGTATGCTTCGTTTATTTCCTTGAACTTTTCTTCCGCCTTTTTGTCGCCGGGGTTCTTGTCAGGGTGGTATTTTACAGCCAGTTTTCTGTACGCCTTCTTTATTTCATCAGCCGATGTTGATTTTTCTACTCCCAATATCTTATAATAATCTCTATATTCCATTTTTCTACACCTGCGTTATGATACATGCGCTACAAATCTCATACCAATGAGTCGAACATGACAAAAATTCAATACTACTTACCGATAGATATTACTTATGAAAAAATCATGTCAAATGATTAGGCTTTTGTGACTAAAAAACTAACAAATTGATCTGCGATTGCGCCATTTACGCTAGGGATACATTTTATTTGTCTAACAATATTATAAAAAAAATATTTTTAGAATTTGTGTCAGATTGTCAATGTACTTATTTTTACTTGTAACTATCTGATAGAAAACTAAAATGGGATTGCATCCCAAGCGGTTTTCTTTTGGGTATTGTATTAAATCAGAAATATGAAGAGATTTTTTTTACGCACCATCCTTATCCTATTAACGGGGTGCATTGGTACGAATGCTTTCGCGCAGACGAACCTTTACAACTATTCCGTTCTATCCGGTACGTTTTCCGACATTGCCAGTACAGGTACTGTGGTGGGTGGTTCTGTGCCACTTGGAGCCACTGTGCTTGACCGGACCACCACAAGTATTCCTATCGGGTTCACTTTCAACTTCTGCGGAACGAATTATACTCAGTTGTCTGCAAGTAACCACTGCTGGTTGTCTCTTGCAAACAGTGCGTCGACGATATACGTGAATGCTCCTGGTAACATTCCGAGTGCCGGATTTCTATATTTTTTCTGGGATGATATGGCGGGAAGCGGCGCTGATGCTTACTATCAAACAACAGGGACGGCTCCGAACAGGGTGTTTACCATTCAATACACAGACTGGAGGGGAAATCCGTCTCCATGGACAGCAGGTACCGGTACCAGCGATATGCAGGTTAAATTGTACGAGACGTCAAACGTGATCGAATATTGGTATGGCCCAGGATCTCTTACCGGTCTCACATCATCGGTGGGTATTGCAAATAGCACCACGGATTACAAGTCTGCTAACTCAGGTTATGCTGCGGCGACTTACGGTGCTATGTATACTGCGCACTCCACGCCACCATCTTCAGGTACAATTCTGCGTTGGTCAACATGTTCTGTTACGGCCACACCTGCAACAAGTGGCGCTGTGTGTCCCGGGGGCACTGTAACACTTACTGCTACAACTTCCGGTACAAGTTATTCTTGGGCGGGCCCAGCAGGATATACATCTACCAACCTTACAAATGTATTGACCGGCGTTACCACAACGGGTGTTTATACTTTCTCGGCTACCAATGGTACGTGTACCACAACAGCAACGACTACTGTGTCAGTTAACCCCGTACCTCCTGCACCAACCCTTACTCCATCGGTGACAACCATGTGTA
>CAZZCR010000052.1:0-17282 GCA_964652995.1 uncultured Flavipsychrobacter sp.
CCAAAATGTTTCCATCCTGGTCATACTTGTAACTGTTATAAAAGTCTTTCATCCACGTTATTGTCTCTGCGATTGCATTTACCCTGTAGTAATTGGCATCCTTGATCCTGTTGAACTGATCATAAATATACTGTTTATGCAGCGGAGTAACGATAGGGGCTGACTAATGTTGCACAATTGTGAGGTGGTTTTGTGATACGCTGGTAAGAAACTACCAACGCCTGTACCCTGATGCCGGTGACTCCCCACGAAAAGCGAGAGGCTACTCGGGGACGGAAAGATATACCGCCGGCGCCCTCCCCGCACACAAGGCTTAGCATAGGAGACCCGGCTGGGACGGAAAAACAATATCAGTTTAAACATCAGTTCTCCTGATAGCTTTTTCACCTGGCTATCTACTTTGGTCTCTACTGCCAGATCTCTAAAAGTCTGCTCTGGTATTAATTTCAGTATTTCATTAACTGTCACATGCCAAAATTACACCAACAAGGTTTCGAACACTAGTGGCGAGACGCTTCGACCAGTGGGGGTGGGCGACTGAGCGTGGACAGGGGAAGATATACCGCCGGGTCCCTCCCCGCACACAAGGCACAGCATAGGAGACCCGGCTGGGACGGAACGGAAGTTTGCTCCTCGCACTGATGTTGTAATCTGCTGTTTGGGCGTTGGTGTTAATCACTACCTTTATACATAAGCAGCGTATGAAAGTTATTACCCGTACGGTATGGATATTGTCGCTGGTCAGTTTGTTTACAGACATGGCCAGTGAGATGCTGTATCCGGTGATGCCGGTGTACCTGCAGCGTATAGGGTTTTCGGTGGTGATGATAGGTCTGCTTGAGGGGGTGGCCGAGGCGACGGCGGGCCTGAGCAAGGGATATTTTGGCAAACTGTCGGACGCAACGGGGCGGCGGATGCCCTTTGTGCAGGTGGGTTATGCGCTCAGTGCTATCTCAAAACCACTTATGGCCATATTTGCCGTGCCGATCTGGGTGTTTGCGGCGCGTACGCTGGATAGGTTTGGTAAAGGGCTGCGCACAGGTGCGCGCGATGCCATCATAAGCGCAGAGGCTACCCCACAGACGAAGGGGCGGATCTTTGGGTTTCACCGGTCTATGGATACACTGGGGGCGGTTGCGGGTCCCTGCCTTGCGCTGGTGTACCTTTACTTTTATCCGGCGCATTATAAGGAGCTGTTCCTTATCGCTTTTCTTCCCGGCATGGCTGCATTTGCCTGCACCCTGCTGGTGCGCGATAAACAAGCTAAGCCGTTGACACCTGCGAAGCGGGTCTCGTTTTTCTCATTCCTTCATTTCTGGAAACAAAGTCCGGGGAACTACAGGCGACTGGTGGGCGGTCTGCTGTTCTTCACGTTGTTCAACAGCTCGGATGTGTTTTTGTTGTTGATGGCACGCAAAGCGGGGCTGAGCGATACGGGCGTGGTGGGTGCGTATATTTTCTACAATCTGGTATACGCAGCGGCGGCATACCCTCTTGGGGTATGGGGAGATAAAATAGGGCTGAAGCGCATATTTATTGTTGGTTTGCTGCTTTTTGCGCTAACGTATGCGGGTTTTGCAGCGGGCGGTAGTTTATGGATGTATTATGCACTCTTCTTTGTATATGGACTGTATGCGGCGGCCACCGAGGGGGTCTCAAAGGCATGGATCAGCAACATCGTCCCGAAGCAGGATGTGGCCACCGCCATAGGCACCTATTCGGCGTTCCAAAGCATTTGTGCGTTGGCAGCCAGTTCGCTTGCGGGTGCATTGTGGTTTAGTTTCGGCCCTGCGGTGGCGTTTACGGCATCGGCTGTGGCTGCGGTAGTGGTGGCCGTGTATATGGCGCAGGTTCCGTATGAGGCCCACAAATAAGGCTATTGGCTAATAACATAGACTGATGTGGGCGTTGGCAGAAAAACCAACTAATAACCTACCTTTGCGCGGCTATGCACATAGAAATATTAAAATCTAAAATTCATAGGGTTAAAATAACTGAGGCGAATCTGAACTACATAGGTAGCATCACTATTGATGAAGACCTGATGGACGCAGCCAACCTCATAGAGAACGAAAAGGTGCAGGTGCTGGATCTGGACAATGGCGAACGTCTGGAGACCTATGTGATAAAGGGTACGCGTGGCTCGGGAATGATCTGTATGAACGGTCCTGCGGCGCGCCGTATAAGTCCGGGCGACACGGTGATCATCATTTCTTATGCAAGCATGGAATTTGAAGCTGCCAAAAAATACAAGCCTACCATCATCTTCCCTACCGAGGACAACAAGCTGTAATCGGGTTCATTTCAGCATTTTTTAGCATACTCTGAACAACTCTATTCAGTACCTTTAATGTGTCTATGAAGAAGACCATCCTGACCATATTTCAATACTTGCTGTTTCTTGGGTTGGGGATATGGATCATCTATCAGATGCTGCACCAGCTTACCGATCAGCAAAAGACCGATCTGGCCAATGCGATACGCAATGCCAATGCATGGTATCTGTTGCCGGTGTTCATCATAGGTTTTCTCTCTCATTTTTTCAGGGCCATGCGTTGGCGCTATCTGCTGGAGACGGTGGATCTGAAGCCTTCGCTCACCAATACCACTTTCGCGGTGCTGATAGGATACATTGCGAATCTGGCGCTGCCCCGCGCGGGCGAGGTGGCCAAGTGCACCGTGCTGGCGCGCTATGAGAAGATGCCGGCCCACAAGATGATAGGCACCATTGTGGCAGAGCGCGCCTTTGATATGGTGAGTCTGCTGGTGATAGCGGTAGCAGCCTTCGGGTTGCAGATGGAGTTTGTGAGCACCTATGTGGCATCGAAAATGGGCGCACTGGGTGAGAAGTTCCAGAACAGCAAGACGATACTGATGGTGCTGGCTGCAGGGGCCGCGCTTTCTATACCGGTTGCCGTTATCCTCTACCGCCGTTATAAAGACACCAAGGTGGGTATGTTTGTAACGGAGCTGATGCGCGGTGTGCTTTCCATCATTCACATGAAGAAGCGCTGGGCGTTTCTGGGTTATACAGTACTGATATGGGGCATGTACCTGCTGCAGCTGTGGGTGGGCTTTATGTGCCTGCCTGAGACTGCGGGCCTGTCGCTGGTGGTGGCACTGGTGGTGCTGGTGTATGGCAGCATAGGAATGATAGTGACCCCGGGCGGCATAGGGCTATACACCTTGCTGGTGGCGCAGATGCTGGTGGCCTATGGTGTGACCGAGGTGCCTGCACAGGCCTTCGGGTGGATAGCCTGGGTGGCGCAGACCGCCGTGATCATAGTGCTGGGACTGGTATCGCTTATCGCAATTCAACCATATAACCGCAAACGCAATGGACAAGCTGCAATGGATAGCGCGGAAGATAGTATCGCGTGAGCGGCTGGTGCAGGAATGCAACGGCTGGCGCATACTGAGCCGTAAGATCGTTTTCACCAACGGGTGTTTTGATATTTTGCATCATGGTCACCTGGACCTGTTGGCGCGGGCAGCATCGCTGGGCAATATACTGGTGGTGGGTCTGAATACCGATGACTCGGTGAAGCGACTGAAGGGTCCGACCCGACCGGTGACACACGAACAGGACCGTCTGTTTCAGGTAGC
The DNA here is from genome assembly GCA_964652995.1 of uncultured Flavipsychrobacter sp. Classification (GTDB taxonomy): domain Bacteria; phylum Bacteroidota; class Bacteroidia; order Chitinophagales; family Chitinophagaceae; genus Nemorincola. Next base: position 3,607 of record CAZZCR010000052.1, read on the forward strand.
ATCCCTGCTTTGTACTGATTCGGTATGCCTGTTTGACGAAGACACACCTGAGGCACTCATCAAGCTCATAAAACCGGATATTCTTGTAAAGGGCGGTGACTATACCATAGACAAAATAGTGGGTGCCGACTTTGTGCAGCAGAACGGCGGTGAGGTGCATATCATTCCTTTTGTAGAAGGCTACTCTACTACGGGTATCATAGATAGGATACAGAAATTGTGACCTGAGTAGCGTCGACAATGATGTTGCCGCAGGGCACCGATATACTTTTACACAAGCATCAAAAAGGAAACACTCATTACTATTCGCTTTCCGCGAGTAATAATGAGTGTTTCGTGCAACAGGAATTCAGTAATTACGCCAACACTTCCCTTATGGCATTCACCAGCTCGGTGCGTGTTATGGGCACACCCTTGATCTTGTTGTAAGCGATGGCATCTACCAAGTATTTATCGCGGATGATCTTGATGAGCTGACCGTTGTTCAGTTCGGGTATCAGCACATGTTTGTACTTGCTTATGAGCTCGCCCAGGTTGCGCGGGAACGGACGCAGGTAGCGCACATGTGCATGTGCTACACTCAGACCTTCGGCCTGCAGGTCCAGCACAGCGCTTTTTATAGAGCCATAAGTAGAACCCCAGCCCAGTACCAGCACATCGCCGCTTTCGGGACCGCTGTCTATTGTCTGCAATGGTATGTAGTTAGCAATCATGTCCACTTTCGCCTCGCGGGTCTTCACCATGTGCTGGTGATTTTCGGGGTCGTAGGAGATGTTGCCGGTAATGTCTTCTTTTTCTATGCCGCCGATGCGGTGCTCAAGGCCCGGAGTACCGGGTACAGCCCAAGGGCGCACCAGTTTCTCGTCGCGTTTGTAGGGCATGAACTTGGCTTCGTCTTCAGCCAGTGCTTTTTTGAACGTCACATGGATAGGAGCGAGGTCGGCACTCTTGGGGAAGCGCCAAGGCTCGGCACCGTTTGCTATGTACCCATCGCTGAGGAGTATAACGGGTGTCATGTGCTCTATGGCAATGCGCACTGCCTCGTAGGCTACTTCAAAACAATCGCTTGGAGTAGATGTGGAGATGACCGGTATGGGACTTTCGCCGTTGCGGCCATGATAGGCCTGCAGCAGATCGCTCTGCTCGGTTTTCGTAGGCAGGCCGGTTGACGGGCCACCGCGTTGAATGTCTATGACAACGAGTGGTATCTCCAGCATCATGGCCAGACCCAAGGCTTCTGTTTTCAGCGCCATACCCGGACCGGATGTTGTGGTAATGCCCAGTGCACCACCATAAGACGCGCCTATGGCACTTGCTATGGCCGCGATCTCATCCTCGGCCTGGAAAGTACGCACGCCAAAGTTTTTGTGGCGCGACAGTTCGTGCAGTATATCTGATGCCGGAGTGATGGGGTATGAACCCAGGAACAACGGCAGTGAACTTTTTTCTGATGCGGCAATAAGACCATACGCCAGCGCAATATTTCCGGTGATGCTACGGTAGATGCCCTTTGGCAGGCGCGCTTTCTCTACTTTGTAGCGGGCAGAGAATGCTTCTACAGTGTCGCCGAAGTTGTAGCCGGCCTGAAGAGCCTTGACGTTGCTGTCGAGGATCTCGGGGCGTTTGCCAAACTTATCGTGCAGGAAGGAGAAAGTGCTGGTGAGGTCGCGGTTGTAGAGCCAGTAAAGGAAGCCGAGCACGAACATGTTCTTGGCGCGGTCTTTTTCCTTGGTGCCCATCTGGATCTCCTTCAGCGCTTCGCGGGTGAGCTTGGTGATGTCCATCTTGTGCACATCGTAGCCCAGGAGCGAGTTGTCGTCGAGCGGATTAACGCCATCGGGGTAGTTGGCAAGGCGCAGGTTCTTGGAATCAAATCCATCGGTATCTACAATGATGATGCCTCCCTTCTTCAGCGTTTTCAGGTTCACCTTGAGTGCGGCGGCATTCATAGCCACCAGCACATCGCAATTGTCGCCGGGTGTATAAACCTTGTTGCTGGAGAAGTGAAGCTGGAAACCACTCACCCCCGGAACGGTGCCCTGCGGGGCGCGTATCTCGGCGGGGAAGTCGGGGAAAGTAGAGAGGTCGTTGCCAATGAGTGCACTATTGTTGGTAAACTGACTACCTGTGAGCTGCATACCATCGCCGCTATCGCCGGCGAACTTAATCACCACGTCATCAACGATCTGAACCGGAACTGCCATATAATAAAAACCCACCTATATGTGAGGCAGGTCGGCGCAAAGGTACGGGATTTTGTGCACCACCGTATGGGTGGGAACCGGCATAAGCATATAGACCAATGCTATTTAGCGGAAGTGATACAGATGCGCCTGTGATAGGTTGCCGGACCTGCGTTGATTGTAACGAGATACGTACCCGGAGAAAGATCGGTCAAAATGCCGTCACCACGACCTGCAACAAAATTGATTGTTTGCGCGAGTAATACCCTTCCCGGCACATCGGAAACTGTCATGCGGCCGGCGCCGTTGAACGAAGGGACGTAAAGGTGCAGATAATCGGTAGCCGGATTGGGATATATAGTAAGATCGGTTGTTTTCGTTTGTACCGATGCCGACAACGGGCAAGAGATAACTGTGGCCACGCCGGTAGTGAAGCAACCGGTGCCGAGCCGGTAGGTGACCGTAACTGTGCCCGGTGACACGCCGGATATTGCTCCCGAAACCGGGTCGATAATGGCAATGGTAATATCGCTGCAAACCCAGGTGCCACCCGGAGTAGCTGAGGTCAACGTATCAGAACTGCCGATGCAAATAATATGATCGTTGCCGATTGCTGCCGGTTGGGGGTGGACGGTTACAACCGTGGTAGCCATGCCGCATGATGCTGAATAGGTGACCGTGGCGGTGCCTGCAGAGATGGCAGTGACCGTGCCCGAAGGCGAGACAGCGGCTACGCCCGGGTTTCCGCCGGACCACGCCGCACCCGGTGCCGGGCTGCTAAGCACTGAAGTGTCGCCGATACATAATGTTGAAACACCTGAAATGACCGGTGGCATGACGCCCCAGAAGAGGTTGGGTACGCCCCATCTGCCTGTGGAAGGCGCAATATCGTAAACATCGGGAGTATACCCGCAAGCGGCACCGGCGAGATTGGGTGATGTAATTTCGTCGAGGTGCGAGAGATAGCCGTTGAAATAGATCTTGCCATCAGGTGCAAGCCGGAGATCTCCACCAGCGGGCCCACCCCCTATCGGATAACTGTGTACGATATACTCTGTAGCGCTTATTGATGCTGCGTCCGGGCCGGTAATGTCATACTGATACAGTGTGAAATAGCTAGAGAACACGTACAATTTTGTACCATCTGGAGAGAATTCCGCCCCATAACAACCGGGATGCGTGTTGATGATACGTAGATTGGAAACTACGCCGGTCGCGGGATCAAAGTCGTATAACTCGGCCCTGCTGGGCGAAGCGCTGGTGTGGGAATAGTTCATACATGCCAGCTTTGTTCGGTCGGGACTCATCTTAAGTACTCCCGCTGCATAGCAGTCTGTATACAATCCTTCCAATGACTCCACAGGCGTTGTGTCAACGCCCGTTGCCGTAACTTCAAAGGCCTTGAATCTGGACCAGCTTCGGTCGTGCACAATGACCCAAAAATTGCAGTTGTTGCCGGGCACTGAGATAAGGTGTTCGGTGAGATTGCTATCAATGCGAATACCCATCATGTTTGTGTCAATATCGCCACGACCACTATCTAATGTCATGTCTACCACCGAGTAGGACAATCTGCCCCATCCCATGTAATGCTCGAGGGAAAACAGAAAGTAGTTTTCGGGATTGCCGGGTTGCGGAACTATAACTGATGATTGAGAGGCACTGGAGGTAAAATATGGAATGAATCCGACGCCTGATGGCATTGTGTCGCCGAACCGGTTATACACACATTCTCCATTGGTGTAGAATAGCAGATCGCCTGCTACATCTGCCACAGACGCCGAACCCTCGTATGTATTAAAGTTTATTGAGGATAGCGCAGGTGGTGTTGCATTAAAATCGAATTTAAGTGAGTCTCCGAAGACCCATACCTTATTTTGATTGGTGTAATATTGAGCGGACGAAAGCGCTGAAATAAAAATGAAACCCACCAGCAGCAAAGAATGCCGGTAGAAATTACTGGTGATAATGTAGCGGCAACGCATGGGTGTAGGTTTTCAATAAAATTAAACATATTTATTGAAAAAAATGCGTTTTGAATTTATCTCAATTCTCGGCGCATCAGGATATCCGTCTGTGCATCGGTGCCCAGCATAAAAACATGACGGCCGAACTCGGTAAAGCTATTCTTCCGGTAAAAAGCAAGTGCACGGTGGTTATGTTCCCATACACCCAGCCAAATGTTTTCCGCATTGCGGTGGGCGGCTATGTCGATTGCTTTCTGAAGCAATGCCTGTGCAATCCCTTTGCCGTATTGTTCTTTAAATACATATATGCGCTCTATTTCCAGACTATTTTCGCCCTGTTGCTCGGTCTGGCAGGTTGAGTAGTTCACTTTAAGGTAGCCCACAGGTGTGCCGGAAACTTCAGCAAAATAAAATTCAGAGCAGGGCGAGGACAGTTCGGCAGTGAGTCTTTCGATGGAAAGGTTCTCTTGCAGGTACTGCTTCATGTTCTCCTCATCGTTGTCGGCGGCGAAAGCTTCGAGAAAAGTTGCTCTGCTGATGGTCTGTAGCGCCAAAGCATCGGAGACATTGATCCTTGTGATGGTTACATCCTGCATGGCGGTAAAGATAGGGTATCGGGCGACAGCCATTAATAACACTACCGGAAAGGAAGACGGAGCTACTTTGAATAATTGAACAAATGGTTGCCAACGCAGAATAATTATTTTATTTGTTTAAACAATTGACTGTCAAATATTTGTATGATAAATTACGGCTACATGATTGGTTCTTCAATCGGCCCACGCCTTATGTCTCATCAAAAAACCCCACATTTTGTTTAATATTTTCGTAGTTTTGTTAAACAATTTAATCTCGGAGCGCAGATTTTGCCGTTCAAAGACCGAATTACCAGCACACAATCCCATTGTCAAAACCAAGTATAAATATAGTGTGGCTGAAACGCGACCTGCGTTTCACAGACCATGAGCCGCTGTTTGAGGCTCAGCAAACGGGCATGCCCCTGATGCTGCTGTATTGTTTTGAGCCATCGGTGATGAACCATCACGACAGTGATGTGCGGCACTGGCGGTTTGTTTATGAATCGCTGATGGAGATGCAGGAACGGCTGGCGTCGCTGAAAGGGAAGATCGTAGTGTGCCACAATGACGCACAATATATTTTTAAACAATTGGCCGAGGCCTATCAGATAGCGACAGTGTTTTCACATCAGGAAACCGGCAACAAACTCACCTACGACAGAGATGTGGCAATGGCGGCGTTTTTCCGGTCGCGGAATATAGTGTGGAAGGAATATCAGACCAATGGTGTGGTAAGGCGATTGAAAAGAAACGCAGACAAGGCGGAACGGTGGAAGCGCACAATGACGGCCCCACCAAAAATGGTGGATGAGACCGACTGGAAGTTTGAGTACCCGGATGAAGGACTCTACAGCCATATAAAAGGTCCCGAACTGGCAGTAGAGATAACAACACCGAACAAGAGTTTTCAGCCGGGTGGAGAATCGGTTGCATGGAGATACCTGCAATCGTTTATAGCGGACAGGCATGTGTATTATAGTAAGCACATCTCTAAGCCGGTACTGAGTCGCAAGAGCTGCAGCAGACTGTCGCCATATCTGGCATGGGGTAACATAAGCATGCGTATGGTGTTCCAGTACACCATGCAGCACTATGAACGATCGCCCAACAAACGCGCGCTGGCCAATTTCATATCGAGGCTGCACTGGCATTGCCACTTTATACAGAAGCTGGAAAGCAACTGGCGCATGGAGTTTGAAAGTGTGAGCCGCGCATACGACGATTTGGAAAAGCCTGTGAATGAAACGTATATAACTGCCTGGCAGGAGGGCAAGACAGGAGTGCCGCTGGTGGATGCCTGTATGCGCTGTGTGGTGCGGACAGGTTACATCAATTTCAGAATGCGGGCGATGGTGGTTTCGTTCTTCGTTTTCAATTTGTGGCAAGACTGGCGGCACCTGCACTTTCTGGCTCGTCAGTTTCTGGACTATGAGCCGGGTATCCATTATCCGCAGATACAGATGCAGGCAGGCGTTACGGGCAACAACACAATAAGGATATACAATCCGATAAAAAATTCGGAAGATCATGATACGGATGCGGCGTTTATCAAACAATGGATCCCTGAACTGGCGGCTGTGCCCGCGCACCTGGTGCATGAGCCGTGGAAGATGAGTATGATGGAACAGCAGTTGTACAAATGTGAAATAGGAAAAGACTATCCCGCACCGATAGTAGATGTGGAGGCGACAAGAAAGCATGCAAGTGATGTGGTGTGGAGTTTGAGGTAATAAACGCGACGAAAGGAGCAACATGAAAGGAGTGAAAAAACAAGATCTGCCGCAGAAAGAATGTGTTGCCTGCAAGCGACCGTTTGCCTGGCGCAAAAAGTGGGAGAAGGATTGGGATAATGTGCGCTATTGCAGCGAAAGATGCAGGAGGAACAAACAAAAGATGGCATGAGCCAAAACAAAACATTGCGATTGATACTTGGTGACCAACTGAACAGTGGTCACAGCTGGTTCTGCCGGGTGGATCCGCATGTGACCTATGTGCTGATGGAGGTGCGTAGTGAGACCGATTATGCAACGCATCATATTCAGAAGGTGGCGGGATTTTTTGCCGCCATGCGGCAGTTCGCACAACAGCTGCGAGAGGCCGGTCATACTGTCTTGTATATCAGACTCAATGATAGGGAAAATCTGCAGTGTTTTGCGAAGAACGTATTGAAACTGGTGGCAGAACAAGGCTACAGCAAGTTTGAATATCTGTTGCCTGATGAATACAGAGTAGATGTAAAGATAAAGGAACTGTGCGGGCAACTAACTATTCCGACGGCGGCCTGCGATACAGAACATTTCTATTCGGAACGGGAAGAACTGCAGCATTTCTTTGCAGGGAAAAAGACGTTTGTGATGGAATCGTTCTACCGGCACATGCGTAAAAAGCATGGTGTGCTGATGGAAGGAGACAAGCCGCTGACGGGACAGTGGAACTATGATGGTGACAACCGGAAAAAGCTGCCTGCGGGTCATGTCCCTGTAGTGCCTTTGTGCTTCAATAATGATGTTACCAAGATAGTAGAAGAGATACAGGCGGCCGGTGTAAAGACAATAGGCACTATTGATGCTGCGAATTTTTTATGGCCTGTGAACAGAGCACAATCACTGGAGCTGTTGCAGTTTTTTGTGCGGACATGCTTGCCTCTGTTCGGCACCTTTCAGGATGCGATGACAACGGGAGGTTGGTCGTTGTATCATTCAAGGATATCCTTCTCGATGAATGTGAAGATGATATCGCCTAAAGAAGTGATCGATGCCGCCATAAATGAATGGCAACAAAGACCCGATGCAATTGCGTTCAACCAACTGGAGGGATTTGTGCGGCAGATCATAGGGTGGCGCGAATACATGCGGGGTATTTACTGGCACGCTATGCCCGGCTTTGCGAAGAGCAACTATTTTGAACACACTGCCATTCTGCCTGAGTGGTATTGGACAGGAAAGACAAAAATGAACTGCCTGAAGCAGAGCATCGGTCAGTCGCTTACGCATGCCTATGCACACCACATTCAGCGGCTGATGGTGACGGGCAATTTCGCACTGCTGGCCGGCATACATCCCGATGAGGTAGATTCCTGGTATCTGGGTATCTATATTGACGCGCTCGACTGGGTGGAAGTGACCAATACACGGGGGATGAGCCAGTTTGCCGACGGAGGATTGGTGGGCACAAAACCCTATGTGAGCTCGGCAGCATATATCGACAAGATGAGCAATTACTGCGTTAGTTGCTATTACAACAAAGCTAAAAAGACGGGTGACAAGGCGTGTCCATTTAATAGTCTGTACTGGAACTTTTTTGACAGACATGAAAAGAAGCTGGGCAACAACATAAGAGTCCAAATGGTGTACAACACGTGGCGCAAGATGAAGCCCGACCACAAGGCCGAATTGCTGGAGCAGGCGCAGCATTACCTGAAACACATAAACGAGCTGTAGCATGAAGACAACAATAGTGTGGTTTAAGACTGACCTGCGGGTGCACGACAATGTTGTGTTGCATGCGGCCATAAGAGATAGTGACCGTGTGGTGCCGGTATACTGTATTGACGATGCGCACTTTGGGAATACTGAGTATGGTTTCAAAAAGACCGGAGCTTTCCGTGCGCAATTTTTGCTGGAATCGTTGCAGGATCTTGATGCGCAATTGCGCGCGGCGGGGTCGGGGCTGCTTGTTGTGCGTGGTGCTCCTGTTGATGAATTAGCGAAAGTTGCAAGGGAATATGGTGCGACGAACGTGTATACTTCTGAAGAGGTAGCGCCGGAGGAATTGGCAACACTACACGCTGTGCGCGAAAAGTTGGCTGAGCATAACTGCACGCTATCAGTGTTCAGCAATAGAAGTTTGTATGAAGTGACCGATCTGCTTTTTGCTGTGCATGCTGTGCCCGACATATTCACAACTTACCGGAAGAAAACGGAGGCTTATGCAAGCGTGCGGTCCATAGTGCCGACACCGAAGGAGGTACCATCGCCATCGATACCAGCCCTTCAAATACCGTCACTGCAAGACCTCGGGCTTGAGGACAATGAACAGGATGAGCGTGCGGCAATACAATTTCGGGGCGGAGAGACCGCTGCCCTTGCACGTGTGCGGCATTACTTGTGGGAAAGTAAATGTGTGCTGACATACAAGGAAACACGGAACGGTCTGGTGGGTGCCGACTATTCTACCAAGTTCTCGGCATGGCTGTCTATGGGGTGTTTGTCGGCCAGGCATGTGTATAGCGAATTGAAGAAATTTGAGCAGGAGTATGGTGCGAACGACTCTACCTACTGGGTAGTGTTTGAACTCATGTGGCGCGACTACTTCAGGTTGATGATGATGAAATATGGCAGCAGGTTTTTCCTGAAGGGTGGCATCAGTGGTAAAAATCTTACGGGCGTTCGTTTTGATGAAGAGCTGTTGCAACACTGGATAGACGGACAGACAGGTGAAGAATTTGTAGATGCCAACATGCGCGAACTGAAGGCGACCGGTTTTATGAGTAACCGGGGCCGGCAGAACGTGGCCAGTTACCTGTGTAATGATCTGAAGCTGGATTGGCGCTACGGGGCCGCTTACTTTGAACAACAGCTGACCGATTATGACGTGTGCAGCAACTGGTGCAATTGGGCCTATGTAGCAGGAGTGGGCAACGACCCGAGGCCCAACCGCTATTTCAACATTCAGAAGCAAAGCGAGCAGTATGACGGAGACAGAAGATACAGAAACCTCTGGCGCACACGGTCACTGACGCCCGGCTGATTTTACCAATTCCTTTAGGTTTTGCGGGGCACTATGGCATATTGTTTGCAAGAAGTGGGGCACGCGCAGCAGACCGGAGGAAGCAAGAAGACGATAGTTGGATCGGATAAAGTGAATCCACTATCGCAAATTGATATAGAACAAGACTTGATATTTTGTTATTTTTGTAATTCATTACTTATTTTCAGATACAGAGCATGGGAGAAATTGCTGCAGGACCGCTTTTGAGCGGCATAAACACACCTGAAGACCTGAGGAAGTTGGACAAAAGTCAGCTGACGCAGGTATGTAATGAGCTCAGGCAGTTCATTATTGACTGTGTGAGCGTTCATGGTGGCCACTTTGGCGCCAGTCTTGGTGTGGTGGAACTTACGGTGGCACTGCACTATGTGTACAACACCCCCGACGATCAGCTGGTATGGGACGTAGGTCATCAGGCTTACGGGCATAAGATACTCACCGGCAGGCGCAAGGTGTTTCATACCAATCGTAAGTATGGCGGTCTGAGCGGCTTCCCTAAACGCAGCGAAAGCGAATATGACGCGTTTGGTGTGGGGCACTCATCTACTTCTATCTCTGCTGCGCTGGGTATGGCCATCGCTTCCAAGTACAAGGGCGAAGACCACCGCAGGCACATTGCCGTGATAGGTGATGGTGCTATGACGGCGGGTCTGCCGTTTGAGGCGCTTAACCATGCAGGTGTGAGCAATGCCAATGTGCTGATAGTACTGAACGATAACAACATGAGCATTGACCCCAATGTGGGCGCTCTGAAAGAATACCTTACAGATATCACTACCTCGCACACGTGGAACCGTTTCCGCGATGATGTTTGGAAACTACTTGGCATGTTGCCATCTAAAGACTTCCAGAAACTGGCGTCTAAAGTGGAGGCGGGCCTGAAAGGAGTGGTGTCTAAGACCAGCAACCTTTTTGAGGCGCTGGGTCTGCGCTACTTTGGTCCTATAGACGGACACAACGTAGTGAAGCTGGCCGAGACATTGAAAGACCTGAGCGACATTCCGGGTCCGAAGTTGCTGCATATAAAAACTGTGAAGGGCAAGGGCTATGACCTTGCTGAGCAGGACCAGACCCTCTGGCATGCACCGGGTACTTTCGATAAAATAACCGGTAAGATCAATAAGAAGATAGTTACCGTTCCCGAGCCACCAAAGTATCAGGACGTTTTCGGACATACGTTGCTTGAGTTGGCCGAGAAGAATGAAAAGATAATGGGCATCACTCCGGCTATGCCGAGTGGCTCTTCTATGAAGATAATGATGGATGCTATGCCCGACCGTGCCATAGATGTGGGTATAGCCGAGCAGCACGCCGTGACGGTGAGTGCCGGTATGGCCACACAAGGGTTGCGCGTGTTCTGCAATATCTACAGCAGCTTCATGCAGCGTGCGTATGACATGGTAATACATGACGTGGCGATACAAAAGCTGCCGGTGATCTTCTGCCTGGACCGTGCCGGTCTGGTAGGCGACGACGGACCAACACACCATGGTGCCTACGATATAGCCTACATGCGTTGTGTGCCGCACCTGATAGTGAGCGCACCTATGAATGAGGCCGAGTTGCGCAACCTGATGTATACCGCACAGCTACCCGAGCAGAAGCTGCCGTTTGTGATACGCTACCCACGCGGACAAGGTGTGATGCCGCAATGGCGCACCCCAATGGAGAAGGTGGAAATAGGTACGGGTCGCAAAATATGCGATGGCAATGATGTGGCGATATTGACTATTGGTCATCCCGGCAATTTTGCGGTGGCTGCATGCCGCTCGTTGGCTACTGAAGATCTCTATCCGGCGCACTATGATATGCGTTTTGTGAAGCCGATAGACGAGGCTATGCTGCACGAGGTGGCACAACGCTACAACAAGATCATAACAGTGGAAGACGGAACAATTGTAGGTGGCTTTGGCAGTGCGGTACTCGAGTTTATGGCGCAGCACGGCTATACACCTGAGGTGAAGATACTGGGCATTCCTGACCGTTATATAGAGCATGGCAAACCTGAAGAGCTGCACCGCGAATGCGGCTACGATGCGCAGGCCATTGCTGAGGCGGTTAAGGAGTTTGCCGGTAAGAACCACGAAGTACTTGCCTGATAATAGATACACCGATCATGGAGTATACCCCCGACCATGATATTCCCCGTGTTTACAGGGGGAATCAGTTCGCTTGCGCCAATGGCCTGGGTGCGTGGTCGTGTATCACAGTCATTCCCGCAGCTGTAATTCTGCTCTCCGGACAAGATCTTGTTGATTTCGCCGCGACAAGCGTGATGTTGGTGCCGGCTGCCGCAATGCTATTGCTGTTTTTCGGTTTGGCGTCACTTACACTTTGGTACTTTGTTGCGGACGGACATCAGTTGACGGTGCGCAACCACAACCTGTTTTTTCTGAAACGTACTTTCCCATGGCAAGACATCAGTACTGTGGTGCTTGACAACAACCGGGCCGAATTGCTGCTGAAAAACGGAAGCAAGAAGGTGATACGCGCCGAGAGCCTGAACGACAGAGACTGGTTGGCGCTGAAGCAACACCTGCTGCGCATTGGGATACCGGTTAAAGATGAAGTGGATTATGAACAAGCAGTCACTCCCGAGGCAAAGCGAGACAGCCGACGTCTGAATCGAGGAATGGCAGTGCTGTTTTTAGTGATAACGGGCGGCGCTGCGATACTTACGTATGGAGACGTTGCCCGTTGGATATTGGCTTTGTGGGTTGTGCTCGGTTTCCTCGTGGGGCTGGTTGTGCTATTCTTCTGGTATATGATGGGCGGGAATAAGGATGCCGTAAACAATGAAGACAAGCTGCAATGACAAACTACAAGGTATACATACGGTCGTGGCTGTTGTGGGCGGTGGCATTTGGTGTCTATAGCTTCATAGGTCTGGTGCTGGCCGTTTTAATAGGCGAAGCCGTGAACGACAATAACTGGGTCATTTTCTTTCTGTGGCTGGGGTTGACGTTCGTTGCTCACATTGCCGCACAAGGCACAGCAAGCATAAGACTGCAGGCAACCATAGAAGATGACAGGCTGGTGCTGATGACCACACACAGTAATTTCTTTCTACCGGACAAAGACCTGATGATACCTGTCGGCAATCTGAAAGAAGTGTCGCTGAGAGAATATTATTTGGGTGGTGCGTATCTGCACCTCGTCACAACAGACGGCCATATAAGATCGCTGATGCGCAAAGAACATCTGCTCAGCAAAAACGACTCCTTTTTGGAGCTATGTGTTGCTTTGATGAATGCAATGGTGCACCAACAGACAGCTAATCAAGCGGTAGACGCTGGAAGCAATACCGAAACAACAGAGACGGCAAAATAGCGCTCTTCAGGATCAGTATTTCACGTCGAGCCCCATATAAACGGTAGACATTGAATCGTGTTGCAGAACAGCCCCGGTTGTGCTCATCTGCATTAAATGACCGTTCAGAAATGGACCGGAAAATTGTTGAAAAGATAGGATATAATGGTCGGTACACGGATCGAACGTAGCCGAAAATTTCTTGAAGTTTATTTGTGGTAAAGACGATAGAACTGATAGCACGCCTGATGAGTTGATCTTTACAAATTCGAAAGTGGTTCCCGCTCTCACGGCATACAGGTTATTGTCATTAGGGTTGTAGCGCATGCCCCACAGATCAGTGGGCATTCCGGTTGCTACTGTTGTTACTGCACCGCCCGGATGGTATTTCTCTACGTTGAAATTCATGGATCCTGCAAAGCTCTGATAGTATATATCACCTGTGCTTGCGTCAACAGTGGCATTGTCATGCATTTCAGGTAGTAAAGTTGTTGCCAGATCGGCTGTAGTGTAGGTGCTGCCCGATACCGTTATCTCAGCAATATGACTGGTGCCGCCGGCAGTGCGGAAGCAGTATAGCTTGCCGTTGAATCGGTTATATACGAGGCCGTCAAATCTGCTGCCATAGGCCGAATTGGTAAGTGGAGTCACCGCTCCTGCTGAAGAGATCCTAAGCAGTGTACGAGCGGTGTCCGTTGCTTTGAAAACGTAATAGTTGTTCTCGCCGATGTGATATGCGCCCTGACTGAACTGAATGTGGGACGTAAACGGTGCAATTCCTGCGATGCCTGCCGTGGAGGTATTGATCTTGCCGTAGGTGCAGGATGTGGCTGAGTCAACAGGAGACCCCCGGTATCCATATACCTCCG
>CAZZCR010000053.1:0-17196 GCA_964652995.1 uncultured Flavipsychrobacter sp.
TAGTTCCGGATGTTACTTCATTGACAGAAACCGGTGTAATAGTGAAGTACACGTAATTGAAAGAAACAATACGGCACACACCAATGCCTGTACATCTTCAAACAATAGAATCATAATCTGCGAATGTGCTGCTTGTGTAAGTGTTCGTCGTAGCACCTGGAATGATAATTCCATTAACCAACCACTCATACACAGGCGAAGTACCACCATTCACCACACTCGCTGTAATTGTAATAGGAGTGCCTGCAGGTGCTGTGAGACCCGGAGATGCACTCAGCGAGATCACAGGAATGTAAAGCGGATCAACAGTCATATTTACACCGACACTGTTCACCGTATCTGTCAGTCGGCACCTGAAGTTGCTCACCATCCTGCACACAACGATATCTCCATTGGTCGGAGTATAAACATAGGAAGAACCGCCACCCACTAAAGCACTGTTCACTGTCCAGATGTATGAAGGTGTAGGCCCGCCAAACGATGGCGTTGCATTGAAGGTAACGGGCGTGCCTTCGCAGGCCGTATCGTCAGGGCTTACGCCCGTTGTCACCACAGGCATTGCCATTGGTATCACAGTCATAGGCAACGTATCTGCAACTATCGAAGGCATAGCACATGCCTGACTGCTTGCAAGCGTAACGCTCACAGTATCACCTACAGCAGGAATGTAACTATATGTCGGACCACTGCCAACACTCACACCATTCACCCTCCAAGTGTATACCGGTGACGATCCCGGGTAGGTGAATGCTGCCGTATATGCAACACTCGTACCCGCACACACCGTATCTCCCGGCGCACTTGAAATTGAGATTGTCGGTGACACTACCGGATTCACGGTAACCAGCTTCGTTGCTGTGCGCGACGTACAGGCATTGGTTACAGTATAACTTACTACTGTAGTTCCGGCAGTAAGACCGCTCATGACACCCGCTGTCCCTATCGTCCCTACAGCCGCAATACTGCTTGCCCAATAGCCACCAGCGGTAACATCACGGAACTGCGCCGGATACCCTATACAAACATCTGAAGGTCCGGTGATAGGAGCGATGCCACCGGTGTTCACCACTTCATTGGTCATCACTACCGGATTTTCATCGAAGTAGATACCTACCCTGTTCCTGATCTCATTTCCATCTGCCAATGTGCTCTTAGCCTTGATGTTGAATAGGAACAGTCCTTCACTCAACCCGTGGTGCGACGAATCCGGCAGATTGATCCCTGTAAACTCAAACTTCGCAATGTTGCGCACACCGTCATTTATCACACTCACAAACATCGGGTGAGAAGATATCACAGCCTGCAAACTGGAAGGATCGAGGTCTGATGAAAGCGTATCCAACACATAGATGTTACGGGCAGTATCATTTCCGGTATTCTGGAAACGCACTTTATACTGCAGTTGAGTACATGGCAGAATATATCCCTCAGGCGATACAGCAATTTCGTTCGGGTCGAATGACGAACGTACTGTATCTACCTTATTGATCACATTATTTGAGAGATCAAAATCCCCGGTCGTAGGCGACACAGATATTTCGCTGTAAGCGGTGTCACCCGGTGTCAGGTACGGGCCTATTGCAGGTGTCCTTTCCAGCCATAACGTCACCATAGTGGTACTGTTTGCAGCCATCGATGGCAAATTCCATGTAACCACGTTTCCCGCAACTGCGGTCGGTGTAGGACTTGTCATATAGCAAGGGTACATGCCGGAAAAATACCCATACTTCGTACTGTGCTTCACCGTAACTGTAGGCGACGCCGCTGTACAATAGCGATTGGTCACCAGAATGTTGAAGCGCTGTGTGTGGATGCCTGATGCTGTCGTTGACATCACCTTCAGATCAAACCCACTGCCTGCAGATCCGCACCTGATCCCAAAATATTTCGGAACATACGTATTCACAAAAGACACGATCGTATCGTAAATTACGGTAGAGCCGGGGCATGCTACCACCAAACCTCCTTCCACCGCATACGGACGGAATGCATACACTGTACCGGGCGCCCCATAAGCCTTGTAATAAAATCCACCTGTTGCCGTAATCGTATCAACCGGCACACCTGCCGAATCTATACGCACGGAAACCTGCGCAGCATTATAAGAATCACCCGCATCAAATGCACAGTTGAGGTTGGCATCGTAATAGAACCTTATTGGTAACGTGCGACAAAAGTTATAGGTATAGTTGAACGCAACCGTATCCTCGGGGGTTGTACCGTTAAATAGTATATGCTTAACTGTGTAAGTCCCAGGCAATGAATAGTTGTGATAAATATGAGCGTCGCTCAAAGTAGTAGTGCTCAGCGCGGTAGTGAGCGTGTCACCATCCCCAAAATAGGTGCGCACACTGAACATTGGCGACACACCACAAGCAGCAATGTAGAAGTGTGTTGCATTGCACGCCGTGTCAGGCGACGAGATCACTGAGTGACTTCCTATAGAAAAGTCTACTCCCACAAATACCGGACCCGAGAATGCAGATGTACCGCCTGATACACATGTGATCCCGCAACGATAATAATACGCTGCAGTCGGCGCGAATGTATAAGGAACGGTCGTTGCTCCGGGCAGCGTTGTCCAAGACAATCCGTCTGCCGAATACTGCCATTGTATCGCATGCCCGCACACAGGCGTGTAGGTGGGCAGGTTTAATGTCAATGAGGTTCCGCTGCACACGATCGAAGTACTTGCACTCACGCCCCCAGGAACCGGAGTACCCGCACAAGAAGAATTCACGGTAACAACACGCGACACCACACCACATCCCGAATTGTACGTAATATTCGCAGTACCCATTGCCACACCTGCCACAATGCCACCGGTACCCACAGTTGCCACCGATGTGGCTCCTGAAGACCATGTTGCGCTTACGCCTCCATACCCGGTCAAACTAATTGTAGATCCCACGCACACGCTGGCCGGCCCTGTAATACCACTCGGGGTAGTACTTACTGATACTACGGCCGTGGTCACACATCCTCCCACAGTGTAAGATATTGTTGCCGTGCCCAAACTATTGCCCGTTACTATCCCGGTCGTGCTGCTCACTACTGCTACACCCACATTGCTTGAAGACCAGGTCCCACCTGCTGTTGCATTACTGAGCGTCGTTGCAGAACCCACACATACACTCAACACGCCTGTTATTGGCGAAATTGCTGCGTTAACAGTAACGGTCCTTGATGATGAACACCCCCCGGCAATGTAGGTAATGTTAGCAACGCCGGCCGAAAGACCTGTAATACCGGGAGTGCCAATAGAAACAACTCCTAACGGACTCATCGTCCACACGCCACCAATTGGGCTTGCAGTAAACGAAGTGCTGGTTCCTACACAAACTACAGAACTACCTACCGTTGTCACAGGTATCGGGTTTACAGTCAGCACCTTTACAGCCGCACAACCCGATGGAATAACGTAAGATATCAACGTTGTACCTACTGAAGTACCTGTTACAACTCCGGTACTGAAACTCACTGATGCTACAGCGGGATTGCTGCTTGTCCACAACCCACCCGGTGTTGCATTTGTCAATGTCCCCGTACTGCCTACACATATCACCGATGTACCCACAATCGGTGCCGGCACTGCATTCACAGTGACCACTGCATATACTGAACTGACTCCATCAGTGTAGGTAATATTTGAAGTTCCGGCCGCGACACCGCTCACCACGCCGGCAGCCGAAATTGTAGCAACCGCAGGCGCACCACTTATCCAGGTTCCACCGGGAGTACTGTTGCTCAGTGTTGTTGTACTACCCTCACATACACTCGAAGTTCCGGTGATAGGCGGCAACGCAGCGTTGGCAACAACCGACAATAGGAGCAACACGACAACCTGCAGCATTTTCAGGGCAGCCCGTGAAAGTAATGATATGGTCAATTTCATAAGTTTTGTTTATTCTTCAGCAAATGTATAAGGCGCATTAATGCAACCGTTTGTTAGCCAACAACGGGATCTACGGCCACTATTACAGTTACTTTAGCAAATATACGTAGATATGAGGTCCTTATTCCGCAAGAAGCGGTCTCAGTGCTCAATTCACAACGATTATCTCATTGCCATCCAACCTCGGCACTACAGGATGAAGATCAGGCGTAGAGCAATATTCCATGTCGTGCTGCAAGCCATATGCCGACAACCTTTTGTAGTGAGAACTATCTTTTAGAAATTCAATATAATTGCCTCCTCCCGTGGCGCGGTGCAAATGACGGGCACCCCTTGCAGCATCGCAGTTAATATCAAATGAATCTCCGATGCGGTCTATAACGGCACCGGCAAAAAGTGTGTCTTCCAGGTTAAATTTATCCTTCCACGAGGCGCAACCGAGGAGCACGTTCTTATTCTGAGCCAGAAGATAGTCGCACAGAACCGTCAGATTCAGGAACGATCCGATAACTATTTCGGCAGCATCCTGCACCATGTGCAACAGCCTTGTTCCGTTTGTAGTCGTTAGCACCAGCACTTTGTCCTGTATAAACGAAGTCGGATATTCAAGCGGAGAATTACCATACTGTAGCCCCTCTGCCACTTTTCCGTCGCGCTCACCCGCAGTAAGACTATCAGGTATCTGTTGCCCCAAATCAATGCATTCCTTTACTGACGCTACCGGCACAACGCTCTTCGCACCATTATGAAGCGCGGCGGTAATAGTTGATGTCGCCCTGAATATATCAATGATCACAACAACAGCGCCCTTCGTATTGTACAAATGCAACAAAGCCGGAGACAGGCATACCTCAAGGGTTGGTTTTTCTACACTCATTTACTTCCAATTTTCGATTTGGGTTGGTATCAAAAAGCCTCCGATGAACGGAGGCTTTTGTATTTTCTGCAAAATTAGCTGAATCTGATGAGGATATTAGTATACCCACATATCGTGTTCCTTATTAAATATCTCTTCGGCAACCTTTTTGCCTTCATAAAGAGACTCCATTGGATTCAGATGATCCTGGAAACTTTCGCCATAGCCCCCTCCGATAGAACCGAACGGATTGCTCACCTTCGTGATGCGGCTAGAGAACATCCGTGATTCAAAGAACTCGTCCCAAGTAGCGCGGAACATATCGTTATGAGGATTGAACACTTCGTAATTAGCGAGAAGCCCACGGATATCCGGATAATACAACCAGAACATAGACTGAGGACCACGATAAACTCCATCGTCACCATAAAGATCCTGAACAGGAGCGATGCCGATTATACGCACTACCATCTGACCTTGATTGCGGTCAAATATCCAGTCTTCTTTAACTTTATAACGAGTAATTGTCTCAGGCCTGAAGTCAGAGATACGCACCTGACGGATCTCTTCGCCGGTGGTAGGATCTTCCAGAACAACAGTATCCCTCTTACCTGCAACTTTTTCCATGATCTGCTCTTTTGTGAGAACAGTGGTAAAACGATCATCGAAAGTACCGTATGCAACGATCTTTCCTTTCTTGATGGCATCGATCAGGATCTCAATGAACATACCACCTCCGGTGTGCTCATCGCCGGCATACCTGAAAGCGACGTTCTGTTTTTCGCGGGTATCGATCTCGCGCCAAACTCTCTTCTTCCAAAGGATGTCGGATTCCCTGATATTCTGCCATGGAATGGGCTGCCTCATGCGGTCCTTCATCGGAATGCGATCGTAAGCACCATCTGGTGTGCGTGATGGCAACCAATCTTTGTTTACACCTGAGTTAGATCCCGACACCATTGGATCGGTAGAACCCGACTGTGCGAAAACTGAACTGCCACACATCATCAGCATTGCTGCAACTGTAAGCTTGTATGATTTCAGAACGGTCATATCCTTCTGTAATTTTTTACTGTGTTAATATTCTTCTTAACTACTTTTCTCAAAAATTTTAGTTCAACGAGAACACCAGAGAAGCAAGATCCCTGACTTTGCCGTCCGGACCAACTGCTTTGATACCTTCGATAAACACTTTGTCACCAGGACGCAACATATCCATTGCTTTCTTGATCTCAGACTTATCCCCAAAGCGGCAACCTGTCTGGCTCGTTGTCTTAAATGGACCTACAACTTCCCTACCCTTAGGCAACACACTAAATTCAAACTGCGTGATCTTGAATTTCGCATCGAAGTCAAAGTTTTCAAGAATTGCCGCAGGTGCGATCTGGATACGGAACAATGATGCAGGCATGCCTCCACCCGGAGTACCACCAACTTTCACGATCGGATCCGGAATACGCTTAACACGCACTTCCATACTTCCAACTTGCTTTACAGGTCCATCTTTAGTTTTTGCATTGATTCCAACAGTAACCTTACCGATCTTATCTACAATGATGTTGTAGTGACCTTTCAGCGATGAGTCGCGTACCGTTGCACCCGGAATGTTAAGTGACACGTCCTCAACCGAGTATCCTGCGGCCGCTACAGTAACGGGGTTAGGTACACCAATATAGAACACGTTCATCTTATCGAGCTGCATAGAAGCACCTGTGGTACCCACCATGTACTCAAATTTCCAATCCCTCGAGATAACACCTTGCTCAGTCTGAAGCTCGATCTTACCTTTAATTGTCTGAAGTCCGGTTCCTTTAGCAACAGTTTCCCATGGAACAACACCATTTACAGCAGGTTTTGTTGAACCGCCACCGCTCATGCCCTTCACTTCAGGCTTATTGCTTTTGTTAAAGGCAGCAAGTAGGATCGATGCCTCGATCTTGTCACCTTCAAGTGCGTAACTTGTTTTTGGAACTGCAACCGCAGCAATCGTATCGAACTTGATATCTTTTAAGTGCGCCTCTTCAAACAACTTATTGATAACAGCTGCCTGACTTGCACGAACGTCATTCTGGAACTTGGCGAAAAGTGCGAGTGCCGCCATTACAGGCATGTGCTCAAAGTTCTCGATCGCCCAATCACCTGTCGGGTTGTGTTCGTTCTTCGTAGCCGGAACAACCTGTAGTGGCATAGTCCTTGCCATAGCGGCAGAATCAGATGGTTTCACCTGCTCTAACAGGAACTGACGCATAGCCGATATCTTCTCACGAAGGGTATCTGCACCACGCTTCTCAACGAGCAATAGGGTAGTCGCATCAATGTTATCCATCTTGTCCGGCAAAGTGCTGTCAGTTTCTGAGTAACCTCCGCCTTCTAGCACGATCCTCCTTTTCCAGTCGTTCAGGTATTTAACAAACTCATCAGAGCGTTTCACAACCTCGTCGGCCTTTTCTCGGTATGGACGCACTTTCTCAGCCTGCCCCGGCTGCTTTTCGTTCTCCTTGATCGCTGCATACACTTCTGACGTTTTCTGCTCTATCGACTGATTCGACTTGTCGATACTCATACTCAACGTCTTGAAGGCGTTCAGGATCTCGTTTGATACGTTTAGGGCCAGCAGGGCTGTCAACACCAGATACATCAGGTTGATCATGAGCTGCCGCGGCTCTTTAGGTATAGACATTCTTTATCTTTTACTATTCGTTAGTAATATAGTTACATTTCTTGTTCTCAATACCGGCAATTAACGACCCTGCATAGCAGAAAGCATGTTGCCATATATTTGGTTAAGAACTGTAAGGTTCTTAGCCAGAAGCGCGATCTGCTCCTTGGTATTCGCAGCGTCTTTAGCGCTGTTAGCCATTGATTCAGAAGCGTTTACAAGATTGCTGTAGAACTTGTTCATTGCCTTCAGGTGGTTGTTGGCATCTGTCAGTTCCACTTCGTAGATCTGATTCAGTGTACCCAGATTCTTAGAAAGAACCTTAACCTGCTCGTGGAACTTCATTGTATCATCAGCGGCAGTATTGAATGCACCCATAGTTTTGGTTGCGCCGGAGAACGTTTCTTTCATTTCTCCGAGTGCTTTTGCAGCATCACGAGCGCTGGCAGAATATGCACCAGTAGCGGCTGTAACTTCAGAAATGTCTTTTATCTGATCAACTGTCTGACCGAACTTCTGGAAGTTTTCGCCGAGACGCTTGATCACCTGTGGATTGATAGAAGACTCGTCCAACATCTTGTCAAGTGACTTAACTGCAGAACCTTCTTTCTTGTGGGCGTCTTTACCGTATTTTTCAACAGCTTCAACGTGTGGATTCTTAGTGATATCCGGATAGAAACGCTCCCAATAATAATCAGCGTGAGGAGGGAGGAGACCCAACAAGGCGAAAAGGAACACCTCTACAGACATACCCAGAGTAAGCATGATGCTACCACCGGGCCAGTGCTGAATTTTGAACAGCGCTCCCAACAGAACCACCGATGCACCAAGGCCGATCACAAGGTTCTTAAAGTATTTACCCTTGTCCGTTTCAAAGAATATTACGATCGAATTCATTTTTTATCCGTTTTTCTTTTACTGTTAATATTTATTTTCTTGTTTAGGTGTGTTTTGTCTGTGGTTCTGTTACCTCATCGGGCGCCTGTTGCTCAATGCCGGGTTAACCTCTGTATATACGCAACGGAAACCAATGTATGCCTTCGAAGTATCTTCGAATTCGTAATCGCGGGTACTAACCTGCAGGTAGTAAGAAACATCGCGCCAGCTACCTCCGCGAACCACTTTACGCTTCATGTACAACGGATCGTTGTCTTTCGCGTTGTAAACCACATTCGGGTTCATATCAGACATATGATTGTAAGAACTTCCGAAGTAAGCTGAGCTAGTCCACTCTGATACGTTACCGGCCATATTCTTAAGACCATAATCGTTGGCATTATACTTATCAACCGGAACCGTGTAAAGTCCACCGTCTGCAGCGTAGTTGCCACGCATTGGTTTGAAGTTCGCCAGGTAACATCCTTTTTTGTTGATGATGTATGGACCACCCCATGGATAAGGAGACTGGTTACGTCCGCCACGTGCTGCCCACTCCCACTCTTGCTCTGTAGGAAGACGGAAACGATGTTCAGTGTACATGTGCGCTTTGTCACGCTCTGCCACCCAAATGTTTGTCCTCCATACACAGAACGCACTCGCCTGCTTGTGGTTAACACCTACAACAGGGTACCTGTTGAAACCGGGGAACCAAAAATACTGCATAGCTATAGGCTCATTGAATGCGTAGTTGAACTGACGCATCCATACTGTCGTATCAGGATATGCAGGCACATCGTGCTGAACGATGTATTTGCTGCGAGACTCGGTAGGATGCTGGATAGATCCCGCGTAGTCGAATGTACGGTACGTGTACACCAGTTTTGTAGCGTCCATCTCCTTACGCCCCCAACCAGATTGCTCGGCTGGAACAAAGAGAGAAGCAAGCTGATCCTGCAACTCAGGATCTTTCCAGTTGATACGCTTGTAGTCTACACGCTGCGTACCATCGGGATTATCTTTAAAATTACCCAGAATAGTATTTGCTATCGAGTCGCGTACCCAGTTGGTGAACTGGCGGTACTCCTGATTCGATATCTCAGTTGCATCCATGTAAAAGCCAACCATCTGCACAGTATGCACCGTCGCGTCATTTCTGCCGCGTATGTCCTCATCACTGGCTCCCATTTTGAAGGAACCTGAAGGGACGTACATCATACCGATAGGCAAAGGTGCCTTATAACTCATCCTCGTTTGATCACCTACAAGTTGGCCGTTGGAGCTCGGATTTCCGCAGCTTGCAGCTAGCGCTAACAATGCCAAAGCCGAGACCTTCAGGGAAGTTTTTTTCATACTACTGTCTATTGTTTTTGCAATTTTTGCAACTAATAAATTACTTCAATTGTCACCTACAGCACAAAACCGATGCACAATATTCAAAGTTTTTTTGAAAAATACAAGCGTCAGCGAAAAAATGTTACCCATTCAAACTCACTGAAAATTTGAAATTCTTCAATTTTTTAACATTTATTTCTACAGAGAAACAAGGCTCAAAGCCCCATTAACACTGTCAACAGGTGCCAGGCATGCCTGGTCTGAACAAACAAATATAGACAAATTACCGCCAAAATATTTTTTTTGCAGAATTGGCAATTCGCATATTTCTTTTTCACAAGTAACAGCAAATACATGCGGTAAGCCTTTGCGCTTCAGGGTTTCAATAGCCTCCCGTCGCTCCGCCCCCGCGCACACAAGGGTCTTCATTCCCGCAACACTACGCTGCACCAGCATTGCCCAGTAACTAAACGAATAGGCATACCGGCTTGCGGTTGCAGCCATCGCCCTCACCATCACCTCGCTTCGCTCTACCCACTCACTGTTTTCGAGGCACATGCCACACAGCCACAGGTTGTGCGCCATCACTGCATTTGCCGACGGCATCGCACCGTCATAAAGGTCTACTTTTCTCACGGGGATGTCCGTTTGAGAGGCAGGAGAGTAATAGAAAAATCCGTCCTCGCGTCCGAATTCGGCGATAACCCATTTCATGATTTCGCCTGCTCTCAGTCCATATCGCTCATCTCCGGTTAGCGATAGCAACTGCATCAATGCCTGTATCAGGTAAGCATAGTCATCCAGCTTGGCTGTGATCTTCGCTACACCCTGCTTCCACGTATGCAGCATGCGGCCGTCAGATAACCCGAATTTATCCAGCATCCACGCTGCATGTTCCACCGCACGGGCTTTATACGCATCGTTGCTCAATGCCACCGAAGCCTTACTCAGCGCGATGTTCATCAGTGCATTCCACGCCAGCAGACTCTTATCATCCGTTAGTGGACGCACCCTGTTGGCACGCGCCTTCAGCAGTCGGTTTTTCACTTCGTTCACCGTTCGCAATACTTCCTCCTTTGTAGTTTGGAACGCCTCTGCTACACTGCTTAGCTTAGTAGCAACGTGCAGGATATTTGTTTCCTCCCAGTTGCCCTCCATAGCCACACCGAAGTACATGGCAGCCATTCCCTTTTCATCAGCGGAATGAGCTATCCAGTCTTCCCATATCCATGTGTAAAACTTACCCTCTACACCTTCACTATCTGCATCCAATGCGCTGTAGAATCCACCCGTCCCGTCCGCCAATTCACGCTCCGCAAAAGCTATGGTCTCTTCGATAACTTCCTTATACCGCGCATTGCCGGTAACAGAATAAGCATCGCACAACGACATGATTAGCAAGGCATTATCATAAAGCATCTTCTCAAAATGCGGCGCCAGCCAATCGGCATCGGTTGAGTAGCGCGCAAAGCCACCGCCCAACTGATCGTAAATACCCCCTTCTATCATTTTATCCAGACTGAGCAATGCCTGATCGAGCGAAGGCTGATTGCCTGTGTACCGGTAATGTTCAAGCAGATAACAAATGGCCATTGTTCCCGGGAACTTCGGGGCTGCGCCGAAGCCGCCCTTCTCTTTGTCGGCCATGCCCAAAAGGTTGTCGGCCACCTGTGTGCACAGTTCTTTGGTAAGCGGTGTCTGTGCCGGTGTGACCCGCATGGATGCCTGCCGCAGATGCTGCAAGAGTTGCCCCGCCTGATTGGCTACCTCTTCCTGCTGCTCGTTCCATATCTGATCCATACGCTGCAGCAGTTGCCCCCACGAGGGACGATTATATGCCTGACGGGGAGGAAAGTATGTTCCGCCGTAAAACGGGGCCCTGTCGGGCGTAACGAATACGTTCAAAGGCCAGCCGCCACTACCACTGATAGCCTGCACGGCATCCATGTACATATGGTCCACATCAGGATGCTCTTCCCTATCTACCTTGATGCAGATGAAGTGCTCGTTCATATAGGCCGCAATTGCCGGATCCTCAAAACTCTCGCGCTCCATAACATGACACCAGTGGCAAGCTGCATATCCAATGCTCACCAACACGGGTTTGTGTTCTCGCTTTGCTATTTCGAATGCCTCATCGCACCACGGGTACCAGTCTACCGGGTTATGCGCATGCTGAAGAAGATAAGGACTCTGTTCGTTGATCAATCTATTGGCCATGCGGTAAAGGTACAGACAGCCGCTATTAGGCACATACACGCAGCCTTACCTATTGTCTATAAACCAATAACCGACACGCTATCAGAAAGTAGAAAAGCGACCGATAGCCCAGTTTGCATCACCGGTCCGGTAGGCCCTGTAGAAGTATATACCGGGCACCAACTCGGCAGTGGCTTTACCGGCAGTAAGGTCCAATACTGTAACAGCCCTGCCAACTAGATCATACAGTTCTACCCTGTAATAGGCACCTGCATCTGAAGTAAGTGTCACCTGACCTGACTGACCACCGGAAACAATGATAGACGGAGCGGATGCAGAAACCGGCATAACGTCAGTGGTAGTACCTATGCGCACTGTGTCCTTGATGGTGATGCTGAAGCATGCATTGGTAACAGTAAGCGATACCGTATAGGTGCCGGCGGCAGTATAGGTATGAGACGGATTAGCTGCAGTGTCTGTAGTGGCATCGCCGAAAGACCATAAATAACTACCGGCACGCTGCGACTTGTTGGTAAATGTGACACCCGACGCACCGGTGTGCGCCTTTGTAAATGACGCATGCGGATAACGACCGTATTGCTGCCACTGAGTGATGCTGTCGAAAACCACCTTGTCAGCAATGCGCTGAAGGGTGCTCACTGTGGTAGCAGGCAAACCGCCGGTGTAGGTACTGCCCATACTTCGCTTATTGAAGATGGAAGCATAAAACACACATGCCTGCACGTACCCGCCCGACAATGACGGGTGCGACTCGTCTGATACATACAGGTCAATGGTCGGAAAACTGTCTACCACCATCTTCCATGCAGCGCCAACAGGAGCTACAGACGCGTCATTATCCTGTGCCATCTGCATGTAGCTCTCACGTAGCCTGCCTTGCATGCCTGCGTAGGTGCACACGGGCGGGTAAGACGCACAGTTGGCGGCGTCACCGTTCTTGCGGCCCCATGTCATCATGAACATGGTCTCTGTGCAGGTATCATTGGCGTTTATAAAACTGTCCAGACGGGTGGCATATGGGTACACTTCGGCAGCAACCTGCGTTGGCGAGAACGATGGCTTCTGACTTTGTTCCTGCAGCACAACCACATCCCACGGCTGAGCGAAGATACCCGCTATGGTAGTGGCATTGGTAGTATGTTGCTGGAAGGTGTAACCACCCGGCGCCGACATATCAAATATCAGTGTATCACCATTGGCCGCAGCAAGGTCGCGCAGCATGGTAGGCATGCTGTTGGTGTAGGTATAGCTGTTACCAATGAAGTACACCCGGCGAACAGTGGCGTTGAGGGAGAGCACACACAAAAGCGTGAGTGCTGATAGGGAAATGTGCTTTTTCATGCTATTGGATATTTAGTAAAATCAGTACTAGTCTTCTTTTGCTGCCTTCTTCTTCCACTCTGCAGCCTTGTCTTTGTTGCGCTCGGTGCCTGTTCCGTATTCGTAGAATTCACTCAACAAGGCCATTGCGTCTTTATCGCCTTTTTGCGCTGCCTTCAGCATCCACATAAAGGCCTTAGTATCATTCTGACGAATATCGCCGAGACCCTTGTAATAAATGAAACCCACCCAAAAACAACCACCGGGATTACCCAACTCAGCCGACTTCATGGCCCAGTCCAAACCCTTGCGATAGTCGTTGCTTGTAGCACGCTCTTTGTTCGTATAAATGTTGGCCACTACGGCCATCATCTCATCGTCGTTGGTACGCTTTGCGGTGGTCTCAAACCATTCGAGCAGACGCTGCTTCTGCTCGTCTTTCAACTCACCGGAATTGTAAAGTGTGAAGAGATTATTGGTAGAGAAGTTCCGTTGCGCTCCGGTGTAATTGGTAAGCTCCCGGTCCTTTATCAGCATCTCCATACCCTTGCCCGGATTGCGTTTCACTCCGATGCCCATCACATAAAAGCCACCCATGTAGAAACAAGCATCCGGATTGTTGTAACCTGCATGACGCTTCATCCATGCGGCTACATCTTCCTTATTTACACCAGGACATTCGTCCTTCATGACTAACACACCCACCGGTTTCACTGAGATACTATCACCGGCATCTGCCGCCTTCATGTACCATTCAATGGCCTTAAGACAGTCGTTACCGAGATCGCTCTGCGCGTAGTAGTCGCCCAGGTAGCGCATGGCCTCGGGTTCACCCTTGTCGGCCGCCTTCAAAAACCAGTCAGATCCACGCTTGGGTTCTGCGGTCATTCCCTGCCCCTCCATGTAACAGAAACCGAGGGCAATCATCGCGTCCACATCTCCTTTATCGGCAGCCACGGAATACCATTTAACGGCCTCTGCCATATTCACGGGCACGCCCTTGCCATCCTCATACATCTCGCCCAATTCATAGGCGGCATCGGAGCTGCCCGCGTTAGCGGCCTTCTTCATCCATTCCAGCGACTGCTTGAAGTCTTTCTTGACGCCCAGCCCTTCCTTATACATTTCGCCCAGCAAAAGCATGGCAGAAGGGTTCTTTTTGGCGGCGCTCTTGGTAAGCCATTTCTGCGCGGTGGCATAGTTCTTTGCTACCCCCGTGCCAAAGTAATAATACTGCCCCATCTGAAACAAGGCATCCGCATTACCCTTGGCGGCTGCAGCCTTGGTAGCAGCCAACTCTTTGGCTGTGGGCACGGCCGGCTTTTCCAACTGACTATACCCTGCGAACGAACACAGAACACACGCCAGCAATAACGTCAAAAATCTCATGGGCGCAAAAGTACGGACTTCAGGCCTATTCGGCGGCAGTCTGGGACACCTCTTCCCCTTTTTTGCGGGTCAGGAACCAAAGAACGGCACACAATACTATGCCCAGCACCGACATTAATAACCCTTTGTTAAAGTAGCGCAGGCCATATACCATCTCGATACTGTGCTGCCCGCGTGAGAGCATCACACCGGTCATACCGGCGAAAACGATCTGCTTGGGTTGCTCCTTGCCATCTACCTTCAGCGTCCAGCCACCGTCGTAGGGAACGGATAGGTAGAGCATCTTATCCTCAGGCAGGTTCACGTTGCCGGTGATCCTGGTATCGGTGACGGTAGCGCCGGTCATACTGTCGCGGCCGAGGTCTGCGATGCGCTGCGCATACAGGTCCATTGTGAACATGGATGGGGCGGTGGTATCCTGCAGACGGTATTCGGTCATGCCCTTTATCTTGCTCACATCTTCATCAGGCACCACACAGGCACTTAGCGATACAAAGTCCTTCTGGGTGTTATTCAACGCATCGTAAACGCTCTCCTTGATGTACTGCTTGTAGGTAAAACCAAACGGCAGCAGCAGCTTGTTGCGGAACACCTTCACATCGCCGAACTGTGCAATGGAATCGCCTATGAGGCGCCACAGAGGTACCGCGTTGTTCTTGTCCAGCATGTACTTAACGCGGTTGGCCGACTCGAGCATGGGGCGCCCCATGAGGCCACGTGCCCAGCGCGAATCGAGCTCGCTCTTCCGGTCTGACACGCCTACCAGCTGCAGGTAGCGAATGTAGTAGAGCTGATTGAACGGGTTGTAGCCGCAGGTACCATAATAGCCCTGCGCCTGTGCATCGTTCAGTGAGTAGTGGATGGCCGGCGATGAGGCATAGCTCTTGTCTACCCTGTAGAACGACTTGTCGGAACCCTGTATGAACTTCAGCGCATCGACGGTATAGTCATTATAGCCCTTCTTCTCGGTCAGCTCCTCGGCGGTGATGGGGTCGCGGTCGTTGACGGTGATGCCTGACATGTAGATCAGCTCGAATGCCACAACACCTAGGAAGATGTACTTCATATAGGCCGGTCCGTCCTTCTTGCCCAGCATGAACAGTAAGCCACCGTACACCAATATGAAGAAACACACGAATGTGAACACCGGTGAGTTGATGACGTCCCTATCGGGGAAGAAAGGATAGTTGAGCAGGAGGAACAAGACCACCACTGTCACTATCAGCACCACGAGGTTCACCTTGCGGTGCCTGATGATGAGGTCGAGGGCCATGAGCGCATAGTACATGAGGAACATGGCCACCACTATTGAATATGCCCGGTAGTAGTCGCCGGTGAACAGCCAGAACGCATACCTGAAATACGGGAACACGATAGGCATGAGCCAGAACGCCAGGAACGCGATGAAGAAGATGCGCACCTTCGTTTGCAGGAAGGGGAACACCTGCGGCATCAGCAACAGGCAGGGAATACCGCAGTAAAACAACGGTGCCTCCAGTGTATTCTGCCAGCCCTTGAAGTTGCTGCCGGCTCCCAACAGATCGCTGGAGAAGAAGCGCATAACGGCAGTACCCAGTTGAAACTGATCGACGGTGCCGAACATAGGCGCCGCCTTGAGTATGCTAGCGTATGACGTATTGCCGCTACCACGGGGACTCTCCAGCAGCTGCACCACGTTCTCCAGCATGAAGGGGCCACTAATGAGGATACCCAACACACCGGCACCGGCCATCTTGGCAAACAGCAGCGCGCCGCTCTTCATATCATAACCACCCACCTGAACCATGCGTAATACCGCGTAGCCGGCCAGGAAAAGTCCGTACACATACATATTGAACGGCTGCGAGAGGAAGATGAGGAAGATGCCAAAGGTGAACACCAGCCACTTGCCCCGGGAAAACAACATCTCGAAACCGAGCAACAAAACGGCGAGGTTGAACGTCTCGAAAGAGAAGAGGAACCAGCCGCCGCCCAGCACCATAAAGGCGCAGAACGAAAAGAACAAACTACCGATGACACTGGTGTAGGCCGTGAGACCAACATACCTGAGGTAGTAAAAGAACACCACTCCGCTGAGGATGATCTTTGAGAACTCCTTCCAGGCGGTGCCGAAGATGATGCTGTCGGAGCCGGAAAGGAACATCAGCAGATCGAAGGGATCGCGGAGGAAGAAGGGGAATATGCTTTGCCCCATACCCATGCTCCACGACCACGACGGCCAGCCGTGTTTTGCCATATAGTCTGCCACGCCATGTGTAACGGCATAGGAGTAGTTGTAAGAGTCGCTGCCTATGTCTTTGAAATAGTAGGCGTTATGGAACAGCAGGTAGTCTTTATATACAAAGAATGCCATGAGTACCAGCAGACCCAGCGCCAGATAGACCGCTTTGTTTCCCAGCTTATCAAAGATATCGGGGGTAGACGGGGCGGGTGTAGCGACCTCTTCGTGCATTGGGGCCGGAGCCTTGGGGACTTGCTGCCTTTTCTTAGATGACACAGTATGAAAATTTTATATTGTGCCAAAGTACAAAGAAGCGTGCAAGTAACAAAAAGGAGCAGTTAGAACTGGACTTTGTACGCTTCTTTCCCAGCCGCTCTTGTTCTTTTCTTTTCTACAGCGAAAAGAAAAGAACCAAAAGAAAGCGC
>CAZZCR010000054.1:0-15154 GCA_964652995.1 uncultured Flavipsychrobacter sp.
GTAGTGTAGGGGCCGGGTTTTGAAGTGAGTTTGTACCAGGTGCCACGCAGGTACTTACCAAAATCGCGTGGTTGTGCAGGTTTGAAAGGATCTTTACCATGCACTGATACTTCGAAGTCGGCCTGGAGACTTTCTATAAGTTGTTCCGGTGTCAGTCCGTTCAGGTCTTTTACCACCCTGTTGTAGTCGAGTATCTTGCACTGGCTGGCAGGGAAGATGCAAGTGACAAAGTAGTTGAACGATTCGTCACCGTCAACAGAGTAGCCATTGTCTTGCATTTCTTTGCAAACCTTTGCGGCTGATGCTGCGCGGTTGTGACCATCGGCAATGTAGGTGCAAGGCACATCGTTGCCAAAGTTGTGAGTGATGGCGGCCACCTTGGCATATTCGTCCATCACCCAGAATATGTGGCGTATGCCGTCTTCAGCAACAAAGTCGTACTGAGGGGCATGTTCTTTATTCCACTCTTCTATTATGCTATCCACACTTTCGCATTCTTTGTAGACAATGAAAACAATACCTGTTTGCGCACCTGTAGCGGTAATGTGGTCTATGCGGTCTTTTTCTTTCTCGGGGCGGGTGAACTCGTGTTTCTTTATGATACCGTTGTTGTAGTCATCGATTGAAGAGCCGCACACAAGGCCTGTCTGTGACCTGCCGTCCATTATCAGTTCGTATATGTAGTAGCAAGGTTCCGTGTCCTGGCTCAGGATACCGTTCTGGATCATCTGATCCAGATTTTCCTTGGCTTTGTCATATACCTCCTGACCATGCACATCGATATTTTCCGGCAGGTCGATCTCTGCACGGGTCACGTGGTAGAAGTTGTATGGGTTTTTCCTGAATTCGCGTGCCTCAGCCACATTTACTACGTCATAAGGAAGCGTGGCCACCTGTGCAGCCAGTTCTTGTGTAGGCCTCAGGCCCTTGAAAGGAGTGATCTTTGCCATTGCTATCTATTAAATCTTGTATTTCGCGGTGCAAATTACCAATATTGCCCCAACCGAGCAATTCGGGTGAAAATGCACTACAGCCATTTCTTGCGCCTGAACCACAGGTAGATGATGATGGTGACGATGGCCATTGAAGCGAGTGTGAGCGGATAGCCCCATTTCCAGCCCAGTTCGGGCATGTTATGGAAATTCATACCATAGATGCCCACAATAAAGGTGAGGGGCATAAAGAACACCGAGAAGATGGTGAGTACCCGCATAGTCTCGTTGGTGCGTTGGGAGGATATGTTGAAGTAGATGTTGAGCAGGTGGTTGGCATTCTCAGACATAGAGTCGTGAAGGCTCTTTTGTTTCACGTAGAGGTCGCGCACGTCGCGGGTATAGGCATTGCTGCTTGCCGGCGGATCTATTTTATCAACAATATCGTGGGTGAGCAGCAACAGGCGGCGTATCACGTCTGTTTTGCGCTTGATGAGGTATAGCCCCTTCAGCAGCGACACTTTTCTGGTAGTAAGGAATACCTGCGTTTCGTAGTACTCAATGAGGTCGGTGAGTTGTTTGCCCGGTTCGTCGTAGGTGTGCAAACCGGTCTTCACGATCTCCACCAGCACCTGTTGTGTGGTGCGGCAGTCGGTATCGGAAAGTAATACCTCGGCTTTCTGAGTGAGTGCACCTATGGGGTTGCGGTGAATTGTGATAATGAACTTTTCTGAGGTGAAGATGGCGATCTTGTTGGTGAGTTCCTGTACTGTATCGGCATCTTTGTCGGTGGCATAATACACGCGCAGAATGGTGAAGGTGTAGTTCTTCAGCTGTTCGTACTTGGGCAGGTGACCGGGCTGCATACAGTCCAGCACCGACTCTTCGTGCAGGCCGTACTGGCGGGCTACCTGCCACAGTTCATTGGCCTGCGGATCGGTGATGTCGATCCAATCATAACCGCAATTCCTGCCTTCTGTAAGCTTATTCACCATTGATTTAGCGTCCCTGCATTGTAGCGGGTATGTAAATATACCATGCGGTGGCTGATATGTAGCTATGGTGTGCGGTCATTTTTGGCTAATTTCATGGGCTCAAACCGCTTTGTTATGTCGCTGCTTTTTTCACCGCTCCGTATCCGTTCTGTTGAGTTTCGCAACCGCATTGCTGTGTCGCCCATGTGCCAGTATTCGGCTACCGATGGCATGGCGAACGACCGGCACCTGGTGCACCTGGGCAGCAGGGCCGTGGGAGGTGCGGGCCTGGTAGTGGCGGAAGCCACAGCGGTGACGCCGGAAGGGCGTATATCAGCCGGCGATCTGGGTCTTTGGAATGATGAACAGATCGGGCCTTTGCAGCGAATAACCTCCTTCATAGAGGCGCAGGGTTCGGTGCCCGGTATTCAGTTGGCACATGCGGGTCGCAAGGCCAGCCTCACAGAACCGTGGAATGGCGATACACAACTGCCCACACAGCAGGGCGGGTGGACAACGGTAGCCCCATCCGCAATAGCCTATGCGGCTGACAGAGCTACTCCTCGCGCGCTGACCGTGCAGGAGATACATGATCTTGTGAGGGCCTTTGGTGCCGCTGCACGGCGGGCACTGCAGGCAGGTTTTAAGGTGCTGGAGCTACACGGAGCGCATGGGTACCTCATCAATGAATTTTTATCTCCCCTCAGTAATACCCGCACCGATGAGTATGGCGGGTCTTTTGAGAACCGTATCCGGTTTCTGGTAGAGGTGATACAGGAGGTACGCAAGGCGTGGCCAACAGACTACCCGTTGTTTCTGCGTATATCGGTCTCCGACTGGCACCCTAAAGGCTGGACAGTAGAGGACTCGGTGCGACTGGTGCCCATTGTAAAAGATCTGGGAGTGGACCTGATAGATTGCTCGTCGGGCGGCAATGTGGCTGATGTGAAGATACCTGCAGCCCCCGGCTATCAGGTGCCTTTTTCGGCTGCGGTGCGTGCTGCCGGTATACCCACGGGTGCCGTGGGCATTATTGTGAAGGCGCAGCAGGCCGAGGACATACTTGCGGCCGGAGCGGCCGATATGATATTTATGGCGCGTGAGTTTTTGCGTGATCCTTACTTCCCGCTGCATGCCGCTGCCGATCTTGGTGATGATACGTTGCCGTGGCCGGTGCAGTATGAGCGGGCAAAGCGGAAAAATCCCGGTCGAGGGCGGAGTTGACCGAATTCCGGCTACCCTAATGCTCAATTCCCTAATTTTGTATTCTATGGTATATCTGACACGTGTAGAGCATTTTAATGCCGC
Organism: uncultured Flavipsychrobacter sp.; assembly: GCA_964652995.1. Lineage (GTDB taxonomy): Bacteria > Bacteroidota > Bacteroidia > Chitinophagales > Chitinophagaceae > Nemorincola. Next base: position 3,215 of record CAZZCR010000054.1, read on the forward strand.
CCACAGGCTGCACAACCCGGCCTGGAGCGATGCCGAGAATAGATCGGTCTTCGGCAAGTGCGCCAACGAGAACTGGCACGGGCATAACTATGAGCTGCATGTAACAATAAAGGGGGCGCCTCATCCGCAAACGGGCTTTGTGTACAATGCCAAAACGCTGGGCGACCTCATAAAAGACGTGATCGTGGAGCGGGTAGACCACCGTAACCTGAACCTTGACGTTGACTTTATGGAGGGTAAATTCACCAGTGCCGAGAACTTCGCAATTGGTATCTGGAATGAACTGAAGCCGCACATAGAAAAGGACGGTGTGCAGTTGCATTGCGTGAAGCTGGTGGAGACACGCAGCATATTTGTAGAGTACTTCGGATAAACTATTTCAATACCACTATTCAACGTCAAAAGGGGCTGTTGGCTACATTTGACACAGTTATCACTCACACACAAACTTTCTGCTTTGGCTTACAATAAAACAGAATCATACGACCCGGCGACCACCGAATCGCTGAAGGCAGCCTATTCTTCCATCATATCGGCCGTGGGCGAGGACCCGGCGCGCGAAGGGCTGCTGAAGACACCCGAACGCATGGCCAAGGCGATGCAATTCATTACGCAGGGGTATAATATGAACGCTGCCGACATCATCAATTCAGCCAAGTTTCATGAAGACTACAGCGAAATGGTGATCGTGAAGAACATAGAGCTCTATTCGCTGTGCGAACACCACCTGCTGCCATTCTTCGGCAAGGCGCATATAGCCTATATACCCAATGGGGTCATTACCGGCCTCAGCAAGCTGGCACATGTGGTGGAGTGCTACAGCCGCCGCCTGCAGGTGCAGGAGCGCCTGACACACCAGATACTGGATGTGATACAGGAAACACTGAACCCGATAGGCGTGGGCGTGGTGATAGAGGCGCAGCACCTGTGCATGATGATGCGCGGTGTGCAGAAGCAGAACAGTGTCACTACTACATCGGCATTCAGCGGTCAGTTCATGAAGAATGAGACCCGTTCGGAGTTCCTGAAACTGATCTCGGCGGATTTGTCATAAAAGAATATTCGGCCTATATTTGCACCCCCTGAAAAGGGGAATCGGTTCAGGACATAGTCCCGCCTATTGCGGGATACAGTTTGGGCTAGATTGTTCGGGACGTGGCGCAGTCCGGTAGCGTACTAGTATGGGGTGCTAGGGGTCGCAAGTTCGAATCTTGTCGTCCCGACAAAAATGAGAGCGGAGAAACAGAGCGGAGAGCGGTTTCTCCGCTTTTTGATTTTATGGAACAGTATTTTGTTTATATCCTGAGGAGCCTGAAAGACGGAAAGTATTACATTGGCAGTACAACCGATGTAGAAGCCCGTGTTAGGTTTCATAATGCCGGCCTCCAGCGATCTACGAAAAATAGAATTCCCTTCGAATTGGTGCACGTTGAAACATGTGAAACAAAGCAACAGGGTTTGGTGCGGGAAAAGCAGATAAAGAGTTATAAAGGTGGGGAAGCATTCAAGAAGCTGGTCGGATCGGGAAGTGGCCCCGCCTCTTCGGCGGGGTACTAGTATGGGGTGCTAGGGGTCGCAAGTTCGAATCCTGTCGTCCCGACAGAGAAGCATCTTACATTTAGTTGTAAGGTGCTTTTTTATTGTACCTAATCCCTTATCCAGTAAGGGTTGTAGACGTTTATCACTTCAATTTTACTGCACATCTATACCACCTTAAAAAGGGGTTGTTTTTACCTTATCTGGTATCCATGCTGGTATCCAAAAGGTATCCAAGAAGTATCCAGTTTTCCAACCTCATTTTTAACTTCAATTTCCTGCCAAATGAATAGTCCGAACTATAGTATATATATGTACTTGAGAAAATCAAGACCAAACAAAGAAGATAAATATCCTGTGTATATCCGTATCACGTTACAAAATGAAAGGCTGCAATTTCCATCAGGTCAGAATGTCCAGTTAGAGCATTGGGATGATAAGAAGCAGAAAGCAGTAAAAGCAAAAGATGCAGGTACTATAAATAGTATGCTCGATGCTGCCAAGGCTGAAATTAACCAAACCATATCGCAGCTATATATAAGTAAGACGGAGGTAACAATGGATAATATACGCCAATTGCTGAAAGGAGAAGCTATAGAAGAAACACGAATGTTTATACAGGTAGCACAGGAGCACAACGATAATTTTCAGAAGCAGATAGGCAAAAAATATAGTCAGGGTAGTTATAAGAACTACAAAACCACATTAAAGTACCTGATTGACTTTGTGCCTCTGTATTGTGGAAAGAAAGACATGCCTCTGAAAGCAGTAAACTATAAATTTTGCGAAGCATATTATACCTATCTCACTACTGAAAAGGATTGCCATGTAAACGGAGCAAACAAGCAAATACAGCGTGTGAAAAAGATAATTAATTATGCAATCAGGCTTGGGTATATACAGAGCAATCCAATGGCTTCATTCACTTTGGAATTTGAGCCAGTACACAAAGTAGCACTGACGATGGAGGAAATAAAGAAGCTTTGGGATTTGAAGCTACATAGAGAGGTACTACAGAACGTCAGAGATGTATTTATGGTGCAATGCTACACAGGTCTTTGTTATGGCGACATAAAGAGATTGTGCAGCAACCATATAACAGCAGGTGCAGATAATACTATGTGGATAAGGATGCAGCGTGAAAAGACAAATATTGCTTTTGCTGTGCCAATTCTGCAACCTGCTTTACAGCTATTGAATAAATACCTGCCAAATGCAGAGCCAAATATCCCACTGCTGCCAGTTATATCAAATCAGAAGATGAACGAGAATTTAAAGCTATTGCAGGAGCTTGCAGGTATATCCAAGAACCTGACTTCACACCTCGCTAGGCATTCATTTGCCTCGACCATAACGCTGAATAATGGTGTGCCAATCTCGACCGTAAGCAAAATGCTCGGACACACAAAATTAAGTACGACACAGATTTATGCAAAGGTGCTGGAAAAGACTATTGACGAGGATATGAAGCAGTTAAGTGTACGGCTCAATGACAAAGAGAATGTGCAAATCATACCATTGCAGTAACAGTATAAACAGGGAGTAATTTCGGCAATGCTCCCTGTTTTATTTTCAACCTATTAGCAGGTGTATTTTTCAAAATTATGCCCTGATAAGTCAACATTTTTCGGGAAAGGTTGATAGCCATTAAGAGCATTCCTCGCTGAATTGTAATTGATACCGAAATAGGCACAAAAAGCTTTTACAGTGCAGTATATCTCCCCAGTTTTGGTATCAATAACAGGTACAGCCAATGAATGTGTGCAACCACAATTACTATTGAGACCTGTTTGGTAAGCATGAAGGGCGTTGCCGCTGTGATTTGTCCATTTTAGGTTTTCAACAGTATTTTCCATTTTATCACCTGAAAGATGGTTGGCAATCGGGTAATTTTCAGGATTTGGTACAAAAGCCTCTAACACGAGGCGATGGACAAGAAAGCTTTTAGCCTTACCATCCTTATTTAGTCTCACGTCCAGATATCCCCTGTTAGTAACGTTCAGCTTTAAAATTCTTCCCTTTGCAAATCTTCTATTGCCTTTCGGCAGGTTAACATATCTGTCCAGGCTTTGAATAAGTCCGCTGTCAGATACTTCATACAGTCCTTCGTATCCTTTAATTGGTCTCCAGTTCATAATTCTTCGGTTTTTTTATTTAGTTAGTATTGACTTTTTTGAAAATAGCGCATAGTATTTCTACCTATTCAAAGGAGGAAAATATCTATATCTGCTTTGGATGGCTTAGAATAGCAGGCAGTAAGAAAAAAACCTATTCCGAGCCTTTGAATAGGATGAATTGCCAGTTATGATGCGTTTTGAATTTCTCGGTACTTATTTAAAGCCTTTCGTTGCAGCTTCTTTTTTACCAAAGCAGAGTATTTTTCAGGAAAATCTCTTTTTATCACTTCGGTTAGTAGTGAATGAGCATCTCTACAAAGTGCTATTTCGCCAGTTGTATATAGTTTTTCCCATATTAAGCATGGGTCAGTATCTATCCATTCTTTAAGGGTTCGGCATACTTTGGCATCATTTACATAGGCTATATAGGAATTTCGTAGTCCTAATTTGGCTGATATATTGAATATTTTTGTAACTTTCCCAGCATCATTACCTAATGGTTGTTTCTTTCTATTGTTCTTATTGTAAATTTTCATTAAATTTAATAACAGTTAATAATCAATTAGTTACGACTATTGTAACTATATTTTCTCCACATGTGCAAATTTATGTAAAATAATTGATATTTCCAAATTTATTTATACAAATTGAAAATATTGTTTAATAATTGACATTTAAATGACATTTTATTTTCATGTAAGGGGTGTGTTTTATAATTTTTCAGATTAAACTTTTACAGGCACCTATAATTTTTTATCTACTTTTGATACCGTAACAAAAAAACAAAGCGTATAAGACAATAAAAAGCATTTACATATAGAGTTTGCATTTAGCAGACCTTTCCTTGTCTCTGAAAAGTCGAAAAAGTAATTGTAACGAGGAGGTTTAGCAAAATGCTCAGGTCAAAAGCCTGAGCGTTGCTTCACTTCGTTACATGGGCTTCGACTCCCACAGGGACAGGTGAATGTCAATGTCTCGGGTTTTTTATTTCCGTACCTCAAATAAAATAGTAAATGGTGAAGCTCCATTACATACAATTGATTACAGCAAACAACATAGAAACCGCTCTGCAATTGTAAGAAGCGGAAACAACAGTAAAATAAATTATTCACTACTAATACAGCAACAAAAATAACATGAAGAAGTACATCCTAATAGTGCTATTGCTATATTCAATTGCTACTCATGCACAAACAACTAGTCCTCGGCATATTGAAGAGGATTTTAAAGCCTATACACTAATTGATCTAAATCAGAAGGTACGTAGAGATATAAAGCAAATCAAATCCAGCATACTTTTTCATGTTGATGACCATAATGATGGTGTATTTAGGATTTTTTGTAATGGACAGGAACGTACATTCAGGGTGATAGATTTTAAGTTTAATGGATATGAGAGCGGCTCTATGATTGAATGTATAAATTCAGATGGCGAGAAAATACATGCTGGTATAAAATACATACAAACATCTGTAGGTGACTTTGTTGTATCCGCAGTTTACTTTGCACTTGATGGGTCAGACGATTGTGCAATGTACTTAAAATCATCGTTATCGGCTACAAGTCAAATTCGTACCGTCACAATTTCACAACCAAACGCTCCAAATCCTTGGTCGAAAACTGCTGAAATTATTAAGTTTGACTTAGAAAACATGCTGACAATACTAAATACAAGTCATTCCGAATTTTCACAGATATTGAAAAATTTAGGATATACACATTCAACTGACCCTTCATTACATCTATATTTTGATGCGCAAATGAATGCTAATGCTGTAAGTAAAGAAGAAGGAGAAGTGACATTCATTTGGGATTCAAATAATAGCATGGATGCTTTTAAAGATGAAATATCTCCTTATTATACAGGTAAAACATTGCCGAGCGGTAAACAACTATATGTATTTAGCAAAGATGGTGTCAAGTATTCCATAAGTGTAGACGATGGTTTTGCAAGGCTCAAAAAAGTATACAATTAACTATTTGCCTTATGAACGAAACGGATAAAAAAGTTGAAGAAAATAAAAACTCTTCTTCATCGAATAAAATGAGCGACACGAAAAGATTAGATAATGCAAATATGCGGTTGTTATTGTTCAAAAAATATTTAATTGAATTAGGCACTACACTACTCATATTGGTAACTATATTAGTTCTAGCATTCAGCAAAATCATAGATGGCTGTACCGTTGGTACGTTGTTGGGTACTATTGTTGGATATAGTTTGAAGGATATTAGAAAGTATCAAAATAAAGACTGAAAATTTAAAAGCGACCATTATCATGAAAACATTACAGAGTATTGCATTTCTTATATCTATGTCAATAACCACGTTTGCTCAAATCTCGAACTGGAGAGGTGAAGCTTCTTTTAAATATTGTTGCAATTATGATTTTGATTTCAACAGACCAACAGGAGCAAGGATTAGTAAGCAGACTTCCTTTATTGTGGATATACATTCAAATGGAAGCGGTAAATTCATTTTTTTAGATAATGAATATGGAGACAAGTATGTTCACAACATTCAAAGTGCTGAATTTTCAAATTACACAGATGGTACTGATTTCATTAAGTTAACCTGCAGCAATCAGTATGGCACTTCTCGTATGAATGTGAATTTACAAAAGAAAAAGAGAGGAAAGGTGGTGATTTCCAAGATAGCAATAATAAACTCCAGCAATGCGGGTTCGATATACTTTAATTAGCGCAAATAGCAACTATAAGAGACAAACAAATAGTTACAAGCAGCGCTTTTACTTTGTACGTGTATAACCAGCCGAGCATCAAAACCTGCCTTTTTCTTTAAATCTCATTTTGAAAATTATAAAGCAGCTACTATATAATACATGGCATTAACTGCATAAAAAACGCATGAAAAATAGTTAACGATAAAAATTAAACGCTGAATTATGAGAAAGCTTGTTTTACTTATTGCCATACTTACATCCACTAGCAATTTTTCATTTTCACAGGCACATAAATATATAGCCACAGAAATTTCCACCTATTCAGGAGACAGCATAATAAGCACAAATAAGAACCCCGTTAAAACGTTTGCTTATCTAAATTTTGGCGAAGATAAAATAGACATCTATTCAGAGCCGCCTATACACATTCTTCTTACAGACTACAATAGGACATTGACTAGTAACAAAGGGAAATTCACACATGGAATTATTGGCATTGATGGCAATGGTAAACAGGTAGGAGTGCAAATGAGATACTACAAATACATGAATTGGATTGAAAGTTTAGAGAGCAATGAGAGCAGCAGTATTGGTTTAGATATGCTTGTTTATTATCCTGATAAAAGCAAATCAGCATTGCTATACCAAATGCATAACTGCGTAAAATAAATTTTACAACTAAAATTTTTCAATTGCAAGGTGCAATTTTACTTATCCCCCATCTGATTTGTGTGAGACACACCCGCCCACATCATGTGCTGGTCCCTGCCCTTTCAGGGCGATGACAGCGCAGACCCCTATTACTTTTGGGCAGGTGCAATTTAATAGGTAGCAGTCAGCGTCAGTACCTTGATTTTACTTTGGTTGTACTTTCTGTACTGCATCAAGACACAATCAAAAGCCAGCTTCAGGAATTCTATTGAACAACAGTACAAACCCTCAACTAGCAGGTTCAAAGGAGTGTGTCTTTGCAGCATTGAAACTGCCATATTTGTCGGCTGCATACGCACTACTTCCGATGGCAACTGTTTCTATGTCTTTTAGCCACGCTCATGTAAACATGCCAACCCGCAGCCATACAAACGCCATCTCGTTTTATCTTACGTCCGCCCCCATCGCTACTACACTCATATCGCAGTACTTCGCAGGGCAGTAATGGGCATTTGTAGGCGATTGTACAGGGGTTCTATCTGTTGGCGACAACTCTATTATCTGACTGCTTTCGTCCTGCTATTCGTTACGTTATGGCGGGCTACGCACAAAACTATAGGGCTTATTATCGGCTGTGCAGGTTGATAGCTGCGCCATGCAAAAGGCTACCACACGGCAGCAATCACCACGCACCCGCACGGCAAGAGATGTTCTTTCACTTAATTCTTTCACAGCTATGCACAGGGCTACAAGTGAAAAATGAAGTTCAATCACAACCCTTGCCCCTTGCCAGCCCTGCCACCAATGGAATAGTTTATCGCCAACGGCACAAGGGGCGGTTTTGCCTATCGGCAATCGGTTAGACACCCGTTAATCTCAAATCAATTATACTCATGACGTACTTTAAAGATTGTCGAACACTCGACGAGGTCAAAGCCATGTACAAGCAATTGGCTAAACAATATCACCCTGATTGCGGTGGTGATACAGAAACTATGCAGGCAATCAACTCGGAATATGCTTTTGCTTGCGCAAAAATCCTGAAAGGTGAAAATCTATCGCAAGAAGACACCAATGAGGGAATAAGGTTATCCGAAGAATATCGAGCCGTAATCGAGCAGCTAATGCCCTTAACAGGCATTCTGATAGAAGTAGTAGGTAACTGGATATGGGTTACTGGCAATACTAAACCAGTAAAGCAGCAACTAAAAGAAGCAGGGTTATTCTTTGCCTCAAAAAAGGTTGCATGGTATTACAGAGCCGAGGAATTTAAAACCACAGGCAGCAAGAAAAGCCTTGATGAAATCAGGGCAAAATATGGCAGCGAAACAGTCACCTCATACAAACAAAAGAGAGCAATTAATTAACCATCTAAATCTATAGTTATGCTACACGAGATTAACAACCTTAATGATGTAAAGACATTTATAGAGCAGATAGCAAATGAGATAAACGACTTTTGCCCACTCAAAGAATTTACCAATTATGTGTACCCTGATAGCTATTTCCGCAGGTACACGGATGAAGAAGCAGCAATAAGAGAAAAACGCCTTGAAAGATGCAAAGAAGTCTGCGAGTGGTCGATGGGAGACTTTTTTGAGTACATGATAGGATATTATAACGTGGCAATGGTAAGGAAAGCAGGGCAGGGTAACAACCTGCCGCAAACGGGAACATCAGTAATGCTTTTCACCTACACCTAATTTTGGCGCATCCATATTGAAACAGTATAGCAGGGCAGAGGTAACACATAGCCAAGCCATTGCATTCTCTTTCAGTATGGATGTCTAATATCATAGTGCTATAAACAGTATTATCATTACTTTAGTCAAGATAAAAAAACCTCTATGGCAAAAGCACCGAAAAATAATGCCGAAAAAACTTCGAATATTTCTGATATTGAAAACTATCTTTTAAGCAAATATCAATTCAGGCATAACCCTATTCTTGAAAGAACTGAATTCAGGCTACGGAGCAAAAAGAACGGCATTTTTGTACTGCTATCAGAGCGTGATGTAAACTCTTTATTCAGAGATTTGAATATTAGCTGTATTAAGTGTACGATTTCCACCCTTCGTAGTTTGCTGAATTCTGATTTTATCCAAGAGCAAAACCCCTTTGAAGAATATTTTACCATGTTGCCGAAATGGAAAAATGGCGACCCTGATTATATAGAGCAGCTATCAAAAACAATAGTAGCCGAAAATGATATTTTCTGGAAATGGGCTTTTAAAAAGTGGTTGGTAAATCTTGTAGCATGTGCTTTAGAAAATACTGAAACAGGAAAGAAAGCCAAAGTAAAAAGCGGTATTAATCAGCAGGTGCTTGTATTTGTAGGTAATCAAGGAATCGGTAAAACGACTTGGCTGAATAATTTACTACCTGCAAAATTGGAAGGTTATTTGTATAGCGGTATAGTCAACCCATCGAACAAGGATACTTTGGTTAACCTGTCTGAAAACCTGATAATAAACCTTGATGAACTGGAAAACCTCAATAAATCTGAATTGGGAAGTTTGAAGTCATTGATAACACAGTCTGCAATACGTTTGAGAAGGGCTTACGGCATTTATAACGAAAACTATGTAAGAAGGGCATCTTTCGTAGGCTCTGTTAATGAAACGGAATTTTTGACGGATACAACAGGTAACAGAAGGTATCTGGTAGTTGAAGCGATGCAAATTGACTACAAGCATAAGATTTCAATTGACAATGTTTACAGTCAGGCATTCGCACTATATAAAAGCAGGTATGAATTTGAGTTTAAAAGGGATGAGATTGACAGAATAGATGAAAACAACAACAAGTATGTAAGGCAAAGTATTGAAGAAGAACTGCTGTTAAAACATTTCAGGATACCGATGATAGGTGACAAGGATAATGCTATCCTTAAATTAACACCCACTGACATTGTTAGCTTATTGCAGGACAAGACAAAAATCAAGATTGGTGATTTATCTTCAATAAGAAGATTGGGAGGTGCATTGCAAAAGCACAAATTTCAAAAAATATCAACAGGCAATTCTAAACCGTATCAATTGGTCAAGATAGACACAAGCAATAACAAAAGCAGTAAGCAATCAGCAAGGATAGCTGATGATGATGATTTCTAAGCACGGAAACTTTGGAAGGCAATTTTGACCAAATAATTGGAAATAAAAAAGGCAAATTTATTTATAAAATAATATAAATAATCTTTCCGTTCTTTCCGAAAAGATAATCCATCTTTCTTTGTTGCAATCTTTCTTTCTGCCATTTTTGGCACACGACCCGCTAAAAAGTATCCACACAGGTATCCAAGAAATAAATTTTCAAACTTTCGTTTAAATGCTTAACTTTATTCTATGATAGAATGCAATACTGTAGCGACTTTTAAGGGATTTTATACTACATGGCTGGGGGTCATGTGGTCGCAGGTTCGAATCTTGTCGTCCCGACAAAATAAAAATACGAAGGCTCTTCCGCCTTCGTATTTTTATTTTCCCTCCGCTCCCGCTCTCACACTCGCTCTGAATATGGTGGTTTGTTCCCGTTTTTGCTTGTTTCTCCACGAGGATTCTGTTTTTCGGTTCGAATCAAATATTGTGTCTGTCGAAAATTATCCAACCGTCCCAGTTAATAAGAGAGCGGAAAAACACAGCGAGAGCCAAGTTGCTTCGCTCTCCAATTTTGAAAAAAGCCAAGCAAAATTCACACGGACGCCCGAACAATCGCTATTAGTACTCTTTGTAAATTCCCCACGCGCAATTAGAAAATTCACCGATGGCATATCTATGTACACCTGATGCATTTTTTATCTCATAGACGTCAAAATTGTGACTTTGACCGTATGATGGGTCTATGACAGAAACTCTTTGCCCAATACCGTTTTTTTCCAGACACTCCCACAAATCAAGTCCATCAATCTCATGTTGTTGTCCACAGTATACAACACTTAAAAACTTCCAGTTCCCATCCATAGTCTTTAACCAACATTTAAAGTTCGGTACGAAACGCTCACACTGCAAATTATCAATTTTTTCAATTCTTTCCATTAAAGTTCGAAAGTTGTCCAGCCGACCACCAACAAATATTTGCCAGTTCTTCCCAGTTGTTACTCATACTTCCCCGATCATCCTTAAAAGGTTCGAATCCAATATTGTTCAGCAAATCATTTGTGAATAGCAGGAGTACCGGTTAAGTGAACTGTGTCAATTACTCTTGCCAATGTATAGCCGCCTAATAGGGCCTTTGATACTTTGAACGTAGCGACGATAGTATAGTTTTTTTCTTTCATTGCAAAAGGTGATTCCGGCCACAGTTTTTTACGATCGTTTGTATCGACATAAAGACTTTTAATTGCATTACTATTTAAAAAAATACGCACATCCCCAGTTCTGTATTCGAGATAATTCCTTACAGCATTGTCAAAACCAAAATCAATCATTTGGTATTTTATCTCAGCTTTAAAAATTCGAGGCTTTCCTATCGGAATATGATAAACGATTGCTGGCGTCCTAGCCAGAAATATTATTAGTGATATAAAAATGACGAGAATGATTTTTCTTTTTCCTCTCATGGATACGTAAATAAACGCAAAATCCTACTTATTCCATAAGTGATAGTTTGAAAGTTGTCCGGTCGTCCCGACAAAAATGAGAGCGGAGGAACGAGCATCAGTTTCCAAACGAAACTACATAGAAAGGTAATACAATGGAAAAACTTCATAAATTTGGTAAATGAAAATTTCGCTACAGTATGTGAATGATGTAAGCGGTCACACACAGGCCGTGCAGCTGCCGGTGGCGGATTGGGAAAAGATCCTTTCCAAACTCAGGAAGTATGAACAGGCATTGCAGTTGAAATCTGATCTGACCGAAGCATTGGAACAGGTGAAGGAATTGCGGACAGGTAAAACCAAGAAGCAAACCTTGAACGAATTCCTCGATGAGCTTTAGTGTATTCCCCACTGA
>CAZZCR010000055.1:0-13446 GCA_964652995.1 uncultured Flavipsychrobacter sp.
CCTCCGGCACCTAATACAAGTACAATAACCTTTATTGTCATAGCCAACCCAATATTCTGCCATACAATGTTGCGGGTGATCTTACCTATCCTAATGGCTGTGACGATGCGTGATGGTTGGTCGTTCTGTATAACGATGTCGGCTGTCTCTATTGTAGCGTCACTACCGAGGCCACCCATGGCGATACCCGCATCAGCAAGGGCAATAACCGGTGCATCATTTACCCCATCCCCGGCAAAAGCAATTTTTTTACCCGCATCTTTTAGCTTCTGTACCTTTTCCACTTTCCCTTCCGGCAACAGATCGCCATATGCCTCATCAATTCCAATTCGCCTGGCTATGTCGTCTACCACAGTTTGCTTATCACCTGAGAGCATAACGGTTTTAATATTTAGACTGTGCATCTGCTTAATGACTTCAGCCGCATCTTCTTTTATTTCATCCGCTATAGTTATGTAGCCTGCAAACTTATTATTAACAGCAATGGCTACTATTGTATCTACTACTTTATCTACGTCAGCAGGATATGCCACATTATGGAGCTTCATTAGCTTTAAATTGCCTGCTAATACCTCTTTGCCGCCTATAGTAGCTTTTAAACCATGTCCGGCTATTTCTTCAACGGCAGTTGCCTTTACGTTACCTGTTTTGTCTTGGGCATAGGCAGTTACTGCTTTTGCAATAGGATGTGTTGAATTTGCTTCTATAGCAGCCGCAAACCTTAAAAGTTCCTTCTCATCAAAGTTTTCGGTAACAACTTTCTGTACTTTGAAAACGCCCTTAGTAAGTGTACCCGTTTTGTCCATTACCACTGTATCTATCGTTGTCATTACATCCAAGAAATTACCTCCTTTAAAGAGTATCCCGTGACGTGATGCCAATCCGATACCCCCAAAGTATCCCAACGGGATGGATATAACCAAGGCGCAAGGGCAGCTTATAACAAGAAACACTAATGATCTATAGAACCATGTCTGAAAAACATAGTCATCTACTATCAGGAATGGAACTAAGCAAACAGCAAGTGCGAGAAAGAAAACAATGGGTGTATATATTTTGGCAAACCGGGATATAAAGAGTTGTGTCTGTGATTTGCGGGAGGTGGCATCCTGCACCATTTCCAGTATCCGGCTAAGCTTACTGTCTTTGAACAAAGCGGTCACATTTACTTCTGCCACGGTGTTGAGGTTTATCATGCCTGCAAGTACAACCTCCCCCTTATACTTGGTATCAGGCTTGCTTTCACCTGTGAGGGCGGCTGTGTTAAAAGAAGCATTTTCAGAGATAAGGGTGCCGTCCAACGCTACTTTTTCACCCGGTTTTACTTGTATGGTTTCGCCCAACTGTACACCGGAAGGTTCTGTTTCTATGACATTGCCATTCCGTATTACTGATACTTTGTCTGGGCGAACATCCAGCAGGGCCTTTATGTTCCTTTTGGCATTAGCTACCGCTGCATCCTGAAACCATTCTCCAATACAATAAAACACCATTACTGCCACCCCTTCCTCGTATTCGCCAATAAGAAAAGCCCCAATGGTAGCCACTGACATAAGGACAAATTCATTGAACACATCACCACGTACAGATTTTTTGAACGCCAACCATAGTACGCTATGCCCTGCCAGTAGATAGGCAGCAAGATTGATTACTAAAGCTGCGATTGGGTTCAATGTAATTGCAAATGCATACTCCAAGACAATAAGTGTAATGAGTGTCCCTAAAGCAAGCAACAAATTCCAATGGCTTTTCCAACCTGAGTTCTCTTCTCCGGTATGGCTGTTGTCTGCCGCAGCACTTATTTCAGTATTTGCTTGTTTATCCGCTGTTTTCAGGGGTGTATTCTTATCGTCTGTACTACAACATTCCTTAGACACAATGAACAATTTAGAAAATGAAAAATGATAGTATTCCTGTAATGATTAATGTAGCCCCGGTAATTATGCCCGCATAACGTTCCATAATATGCTGGTTCATTTTTAGTAGGCCTGTGTATGCAAACCATGCTACACCAGCCATTCCTATGGTAGTAATGACTAAATATGATAAAGCTATGAAAGCTACCAGCCATACAGATTGAGTTCCCGCTAATAAAAAGTATGCTTCTATTTCCATACACGGCGAAAAAAACATGGCTATAACCAAGGCAATGACAATGCGTTTTTTAGACCGTTTTTTAACTGCATCTTGCAAATGAAGGTGGTCATGGGTATGGTGTTTGTAAATGAACAGCAAGCCAAGCATAATAAATATCACCGGGGCAATGAAATGAGTAAAGGTGCTTATACGGTTTGCTATTTCCTTCCCGAGCAATCCCAATAGCACACCAATAACAATCGTGCTACATGCATGGGCCAGGGCTGCTACAATGGTTACATTGATAACTTCAGCCGTAGTCCACTGCTCTCTTTTTCCAATAGCAATTATTGGCAACCAATGATTCGGTATGGCTGCGTGCAGAACGCTCAACAGGATGCTTCCAATGATAATGCTATACATGGTTAATGAATTCTATTCCAAAATAGGTTTATTCCTCTTCCTCACTATTTTTCATTTTAGATAACAGGCTGTAGGCTCCTTTTATAACAAGGGGTAATTTGCTGTCGAAATTTTTCGGCAATAATATTTCTGTATATCCTTCATCCGATTCCCCGGTAGCAATCTCTACCATTTTGAAATGTACCTCCTCTTTATACTGTGCAGCCATTTCTTGGAATATGTATTTTCTGCCTTCAAAACTTACTATTGCTTCATCGGGCAATGCCTGAACGTCTGTACCGTTAGTTTCCACAATGGCTTTCAAATACATGCCCGGCAACAGTTGTTTATCTTCCTCATCAAGATGGCAATGCACATGTACGGTACGGTTTTGGTCTATATCCCTGCCTATAAGATATACGGTTGCTGTACGCTCCCTGACTTCATTGGCAAGTGTAAACCGTACTTTCTGCCCTATCCTTATGCTGAGTACATCTTTTTCAAAAACAGTAAGCTCCGCATGAAGATGTTTCGGATCCACAATTTTAAACATAACATCGGTAGGGCCTACCATTTGCCCCAAATTTATGTTGACATCCATTACATACCCGCTGATAGGCGCATAGATATTTATGGTACTCCTTATGTTGCTACTATTAAGGGCAGAGGGGCTAATATTGATAAGCTTAAGCCGCTCTGCGATCCCGCTTTGTTTAGCCAGTAGTGCGTTATAATTGGCTTTTGCCATTTGCAACGTCTTACCTGCATTGATATTTTCTTTAGCTAAAGCCTGCTGCCTCTCGTATTCAGTCAGCGAGTATTCATACTGGCTTTTTGTTTCGAGGTATTCCTGTTGTAGCTGAATATACTCCTGGTTTTGTAGTACAGCTATGACCTGCCCCTTTGTTACCGCGCTTCCTTGCAGCAAATCTGTTTGTTTGACAAAACCACCCATTGGCGCAGAAATGCTTACCAATTGTTGCGGAGGTACATCAAGGACGCCATTTACTTTAATCGTTTTACTGATTTGCCTCGATTGAACTAACCCTGATTGGATACCGGCATTCTGGTACTGCGCTTTGCTTAAAGACACTTCATCAGCTAATGGCTTAGCGGCTTCCGGCAATTTCTCTTCGGTATTTTTCTTATTGCCACAACTAAATAGTAGTAGGCTCGTTGCCAATATTGCTAAGATTGATTTTATATTGATAGACATTATTAATGTTTTTTAGTAGTTATTGATTGCTTCCTGATAACGATTCCAATTCCAGTACAGCTATATTATAGTCAAGTAAAGCTTTCAGGTATTGCTGCCTGATGGTATACGCTTGTTGCTGGTTAAGCAGAAATTCAGCATAGCCGATTTCACCTGCTTTATAAGATTTCTTTGATTGATTTGCCAGCAGTTCCGCATTTACCAACCCTGTTATGCGCAGGTATTCAAGGTTATTTTGTTGTGCTAACGCTTGTTGATACCGTTGCTGGTACAAGCTCTGAAGTGCAGTGACATTTGCCTGATACGTAAGTGACGCTACTTCCTGTTTCGCCTGTTCTGCTTTTACCTTTGCACGCTGCGCAATAAGCGGGATGCCAACCCCAACCTGTACACCCTGAAACCTGTTGGATGAAACAGCCAAGGGTTTGCCTGTTTCATTCATGGGCGTGCCAATAAGCGTTTGGTTAAAATAGCCAAACGTAATATTGGGAAGGTTATCCTGCCGGGCAAGACTGGTATTCTTTTCTGCGATTACCACCTGTTGTTTTAGATAACCAATCTGGGGGTTACTTTCTTTTACCGATTCAGCTACCGGCTTTATTGATAGTTGGGGGAATGCCTGGGCAGTAGCTGTTACCGGATAGTCTACAAATAGTAACGATTGCAACAACTGCTCTGTGCTTTTTATATCCGCATCATTTTGCCGCAGTTCATATTTCGATGCTGCCAGGCGGGTTGCCGCATTTGACTTTTCAAGAAACGTAGATTCCCCGGTTTTGAGTTTAATATCCGCAACGCGTACAAAATCTGTATAAAGGCTGTCCTGTTGTAATAAAAGCAATTTGTACGATTGCAAGTACAATAACCTGAAATAGGTTTGCTTTACCTGTAGCAGTAATTCGTTTTTGGTTACCGTGGTTTTCAGAATAGCCCCTTTCACCTGTGCATCTCCTAACGCAGCCTTTGCCCCGAATACTGTAGGGAATGGAATCGTCTGGCTGATAGATATATTGTTATCGTTTCGGGCATAGCTGTTATATTGTCCGTACATCATGGTGATGTTTGTATTGGGTAATGCACCTGCCGTTTTCTTCAACTGTCTGTAGTAATCTATCTCTGCGCCTGTTGCCTGCAAGCCTTTGTTGTTATTAACAGCCATACTTAAAGCACTATCAAGGGAAATTTGTTGTTGTGCCGACGATATGCCGGGGAAGAACAGAAATAGCAACATAACACCAATGGCAGTAGGGGCAAGTATGTTTTTCTTTCTACTCCACTTCTCTGAAAGAAGGTACAAGCAAGGCAATACAAAAAGAGTCAGTAGTGTGGCTGTAATAAGCCCCCCTATTACTACAGTAGCCAGTGGTTTTTGAACCTCTGCACCACTGCCACCAGACAATGCCATTGGTAAAAAGCCAAGGGATGCCACAGTAGCAGTCATCACAACGGGACGTAACCTGTCCTTAGTGCCTTGTAGGATAATCTGCATCAGGTCTGTTTCTCCGTTTTTCTTTCTACGGTTAAATTCCGAAATCATTACGATACCATTCAATACCGCCACGCCAAAAAGTGCGATAAACCCGATACCTGCCGATATGCTGAACGGCATTCCACGAAGCCATAAGGCGAATATCCCGCCAATAGCAGAAAGGGGAATAGCCGTATAAATAAGGATACCTTGCCTTACTGAACCAAAGGTGAAATAGAGCAGGAGGAAGATGAGCAATAACGCTATGGGAACAGCGATACTCAACCTTGCCCTTGCCTGTTGCAGGTTCTCAAACGTGCCACCGTAAGTCATAGAATAGCCCGGAGCCAGTTTTATTTTCGCGTTTACTTTGCGTTGAAGTTCCTCAACAATCGATTCTACATCACGCCCCCGCACATTGAAGCCAATAATAATCCTTCGCTTGGTGTCATCGCGCTGTATCTGATTTGGGCCTACGACAAAGGATATGTCAGCCAATTGTGATAATGGTACCTGCTGGCCTTTTTCAGAAGAAACATTCAGGCTTCTTACGTCATCAATGCCCGTGCGCTCACCTTGTTCCAGCCGAACTGTAAGGTCAAACCTTTTTTCACCTTCGTACACCTGCCCCGCAACTTGCCCTGCAAATGCTGTGTTTATGGCAGTATTTACATCTTCGATATTCATACCGTATTTTGCAATTTGATCCCTGTGATATTTGACTACAATTTGTGTAAGGCCAGTGGCTTTCTCTACATACATATCTTTTGCACCTTCAATTCCCGATGCAATCGTTGCTACATCACCGGCATAATCAGAAAGCAGGTCGAGGTCTTCGCCATATACTTTGATTACCACATCTTGCCGTGCGCCGGTCATCAGTTCATTAAACCGCATCTGGATAGGTTGTTGAAAGCCAAATGTTACCCCAGGTATCTCTTCTAAAGCCTTCCCCATTTTCTCCGCAAGTTCATCCTTGTCATTAGCAACTTTCCAGTCGTCCTTGTCTTTCAGAATAACCATCAGGTCGCAAGCTTCTACAGGCATGGGGTCGGTAGGTATTTCGCTTGAACCTATTTTGCCAACCACTTCTTTTATTTCATTGGGAAATTTTTCGAGAAGAATGGCCGAGGCTTTTTGAGCGGCATCTATCGTTTCTGTCAGGCTGCTACCTACTAAAACACGGGTTTCTACTGCAAAATCACCTTCGTCAAGAGACGGCAAAAACTCTGCACCGAGCTGATTAAACGAAGCAATGGACAACACGAATACGATAACAGCAACACTGACAACAGTTTTCTTCCAGCGCAGTGCTGTTTTGAGCATGGGGTCATACATGCGGCTCAATGCATCCATGATTTTGTCTGAAATATTACGTTTATGAACCGTCTTGCGGCTGAGGAACAATGCGCTGATCATCGGCACATAAGTGAGCGACAAAATAAATGCGCCCAGGATGGCAAACGATACTGTTTGCGCCATAGGCTTAAACATTTTTCCTTCCACACCTGCCAATGCCAGTATGGGTAAATACACAATAAGGATAATGATTTCGCCAAAGGCAGCGGCTGTCCTGATTTTAGAGGCAGATTGAAACACTTCTTCGTCCATTTCTTCCTTAGTAAGCCTTGCTTTATCCTTAATATTGGCAAGGTGGTGCATGGTAGCCTCCACAATAATCACCGCGCCATCCACAATCAGCCCGAAATCAATTGCACCGAGGCTCATAAGGTTGCCCGATACGCCAAATACATTCATAAGGCCCAAAGCAAATAGCATGGCTAAAGGAATAACCGATGCCACTATCAACCCTGCTCGGAAGTTTCCCAATAGCAGTACCAGCACAAAGATGACAATCAACGCCCCCTCTATTAGATTTTTGGAAACAGTTGAAATAGCGTTATTTACCAGTTTGGTACGGTCAAGAAAGGGCTCTATGACAATGCCTTCCGGTAATGTCTTTTCAATCTGTGCAATTCGCTGTTTAACATTTTGAATAACCTGCGAAGAATTAGCGCCTTTCAGCATCATGACAATAGCACCTACTACCTCGCCATCGTTATTGCGGGTCATTGCGCCATACCTTACTGCATGACCGTATTGTACTGTGCCTATATTACGAATGAGCACTGGCATACCGTCATCGCCGTTTTTAACAACAATATTCTCAATATCGCCCATACTGTTTATCAGGCCTTCGCTTCTTATGAAGTAGGAATTAGGCCTACTGTCTATGTAGGAGCCACCGGTATTTTGGTTGTTCTTTTTCAGTGCAGTGAAAATATCATTGATACTGACATTCATGCTGCGCAACCGGTCTGTATTAATGGCAATCTCATATTGTTTCAGATACCCGCCAAAGCTGCTCACATCCGCTACTCCTTCTACGCCTAGCAATTGACGGCGCACAACCCAATCCTGGATGGTACGCAATTCCATGGGTGTGTATTTCTTTTCGTACCCTTTTTGGGTATGTACTACATACTGGTATATTTCTCCTAGCCCTGTAGTAACAGGTGCCAGAGTGGGCACACCTATACCTTCGGGAATTTGTGTTTTGGCTTCAGTAAGCCGCTCTGTTACTTGTTGCCGTGCATGGTACACGTCAATTTCATCTTTAAAAACAATAGTTATCACACTAAGCCCGAACCTTGAAAAAGAGCGGACTTCGGTAATGCCTGGAATTGTAGCTACTGCCTGTTCAATAGGGAATGTAACAAACCGCTCAATGTCTGTGGCAGATTGCGATGGGGCCGATGTGATGACCTGCACTTGGTTATTAGTAATATCAGGTACGGCATCTATGGGCAAACGGGTGAGCGAGTAAACACCCCAGAAAATGAGAAAAATGGTAAACGAGCCAATAATCAGTTTGTTCCGGATGGAAAACCGAATCATTTTATCGAACATAATATAATCATGATTAAATGTTGAAAATGCCACATTGCGTTAGCCATAAGCTAAAGCGAAGGGATATACGCACAAAAAATGATTATACTAACTGTGGAGGCTGCCAGATGGGAAGTGAAATGCCTGTGGGCTGCTGCTGTATATACGCAGCAAATACTCGGCCTGAAAAGGTCGGTTTTAGCAAAATATCTATGCCTTGAGGTGAAGGGATAGTACAGGCAACCGCACAACAGGAACACTGACAAAATGGCGAACAAAGGTCATTATGTTCCTGGTTGGATGTACCGGAGGGTTCTGATACAGGTACGCCGGAAGTGTTGATTGAAGCTTGCCCTTGTGTAGTAGCAAAGCCTTCGGCATCACTGCATGGAACGCAGCTTAATACCAAAACGATGATTGCTAATATGAATGACAACAATTTCACGGCGCAAATTTAATACTAATGGTCGTTAAATTATCATAAAAAACAAAATCATTCAAAAACCTTTTGCGGATGATTTGAGAACCATTTGAAAATGATTGAAAATATTTGTATTCCATTTGAATACAATCAAAAACATTTGAAAACTGAGCAGTATAGGTATAACGGTAGATTACGAATATGTATTGGTGAGGGAAAAAGCTTTATTAATTGCAACAATTAGTTCCCTGTTGAATTGGGGGGCATTTTACGGTTCCATAGCTACAAAAAACACAACAGTCACCCGGTTTTGGCTTTAACCTTGTTTTGCAGTGTTCGCATTCATAAAAAAATAGGCACGCATTTGTTGGCATTTCCTCTGTTTTTTTATGACCACACGACGGGCAAGTAATAGTGGAGAGCAATTCAATTTTCATACGATTATGTAGTTTGTTTCTGTAATAGTTAATAGCCGCTGAAACTAAAAGCCCAAACATTCCAGTATATAAAAGCCAGGTCCAGTAGTCTCCATCCACAAAATAATAGCTGTAAAATATCAATACAACACTTGGGATAGCAACTAATAGTGGGTACGTACATTTGTGCTTTCTATAAGACAAAAATGTTCCAATCAATGATAAAACTACCAGACCTTGAAATATCCACATCGTCCACCCTCCAAACAACTCAAAACTTCCAAAACCGAGTGCTGAAAGTACAACGCCAAATAAAGGAAAACAACAAGGCGATGCAAAAGCCGTAATAAATAGACCTATTGTACTTATTCTATCAATCTGTATGTTCCTACTTCTTGAAACCACTGAAATTATGTTCTAAGTTAGAGAGCCTTTCCAATAGTCAATTATTGCACGACAATTTTTTTTCTTACAAAGCGATTATTACCATCGGAAACAGTAAAGAAGTATATACCTGCAATAAGGTTGCTTACGTCATATCTTAGCGAGTGATCACCTGGTTGTAAAACACCATAGTTTTTAGTTTCCAATATTTGTCCAACTATATTGGTAACTATCAGCTTTAATTCCGTTGAACTATTCAAAGAAAAATATAGTACAGTGTGATCAGTTGCAGGATTGGGGTATATAGTTAGCGGGTTGGCATCTTCGATATTATCAAATCCTGTAGGGCCGCAAGTGCTGGCAACGTAGTTCCATTTACTGACTGTGCCCCGTGGAGATGCGTTAATAAAGTCATGGTATATTTTCTTATTCGGGCATATCAGAAATAAGGTAGGAAAAGAATTCACATCATAGCTTGTTCTGAAATCGTTCAATGGAATACCAGTAGGATTCATTATAGGAAATAGCGATCCCGTTACCCAATCGCCCTGTGTAGTACCGATGCCATTTAACTGGTCTACAGTCGTAGCTCCATCACCTTCAATGAAGAACACTTTCCACGTCTGATCTCCTGGTATATCATGCAGATTGTACAGGCTATCCATTGTGCCCGAAGTATGGTAGTTCCAGCATGGGTTGCACCATGTAGCAGATACATCAATGGCTACATATTTACCGGCATTCAGATAAGTGTATAGGTTCTGTATATTGCCGCTAAGGTCTGTAAATGTGAAGTCAGGGGCAGTAGAGCCATCTGGTATCTGCGCTAACAATAAGTTTGCGTTAAAAACAAATGCAATAACTAATAAGAATATTCTCTTCATAAAATAGTATTTCATGCTTCCACCACCACACCCTTATTGCACTATTAGCTTACTATAAAATGTTTTTCCTACTTCATCGGTCATTACAAAATAGTACCCACCCTTTGCAATACCGCTCAATGAGAAGGTAGCTTTGCCGTTTTTAATAATAGGGTTCAATTCTATGTTTCTACCTACATTATCTGTCAAGAAGCACGAATTAATACTGATAATGTTATTAAGGGCCACAGTAAAACTTTCGTTTGCCGGGTTTGGATAAACCTCGATTAGTTCTTTCTTTGCCAACGGCTCAATGGATGTAGACGGCACAGTATAAGTACCTTTAGCATACATTACTGACCCGGTATTGTCATCTTCCCATACAATATGGATTGCGCCCGGTGTCATTGTCACGTCTGCGTTCATCATGCCGCTACCGGTTGCTGTAGGTACCACCGTATAGGTCGGAAAGCCGGATGAGATATCGTTCGTGAATGAATACACAATAGAGTTACCCGAGGTGGCATTTTGCTTCCATACAACTGCTGCGGCATTTCCTGCATTAGCAATCCTGGGATAATTTTGAGAAGAAAGGCCGGTGAACATGCCAGTAATACGGCTGTGTTTGGTCGTTGTGCCGCTGAGTGAAGCACGACTGAGATACACGAATGCGGTTCCGGAAGCGGTACTCATAAAGACTGTATAGAGGCTGTCTCCAATGATAAAGCCATCAGGGCCGCTTGAAGGACATGACATCAGCATCCAGTTGGTAGTATCAACTGCGATAGTGCTTGGGAAAGTCATGCCACCATCGGTTGAAATGCCAGCCCAGGTGTCCCGTATCATGCTTACATTATTGCGAAAGAGCATTGCAACCTTACTACCCGATGCAATTATAGACGAGGGGCAACAGTCACACACATCGCCAGCCGTGCCGCTTGCCAGTACATCGGGGGTAAATGTCATGCCAAAATCTGTTGATCTTGAAACAACATACTTGGCATCGCCAAATGTGGCGTTAAATTTCATGAACGTAACAAGTGGATTGCCAGTGTAAGTAGTAGTAACAACGGGGAAACGGGACATGCTGGTGTCGATGTTGTCTATCCTTACTGTATCGGAAAAGGTCACGCCACCATTGTAGGAATGAGCCATGTACATATGGTTCATGCTCATCGTTTCCGGGGTGCGCTTCATGGTCACATACACCGTATCGCCATAAGAAGCGATATCCGGTCCTGCCCAGGATTGGGCAAAGACGTTTATCCCTGCATTGCCCACTACCACAGGTGCGGTAAAAGCTGTCCCATTCCAGCGAGAAAAATACGCTTTTGTATCTGTCTTACCCCAAAGTACCAATGGATTACCACTTCTGTTGAGGGTTACCCTCGGATGTAAATTACCTGTTGAGCCGCTTGAAACGGTAACCGGTGTCGACCAAGTAACTTGAGCAAAGCTCTGAAGGGTCATTACAACGAGTAATACAGAAATATAAAAACGTTTCATAAACATTGGTTTTTGTAAAAATACTACAAAATGCCCTTACCTGACAAAAATCATTATTTATACCGGAATATGCCTTAATTTTACAAATAGGCATGAAAAAGCTAGTCGCATTGGTATTGATGGTAACTTATATGGCTTGTGCCGTTGGGTTTACCTTTTCATATCACTACTGCGGCGGCAAGTTCAAAGAAATATGCTTTACCTCTGACACCGAAAAAAATTGCTGTGGTACAAAAGAGAAAGCCGGAGGCTGTTGTGAGGACAAAGTTGTTTCAGCCAAACATAAGGATAACCATGCACCTTCTGCCAAGGCGCTAATTTCTAAAGTATTTTTTTTGGATTTCATTGCGCTTCCAAGTTTTGCATTTAAAGCAGCAAAAGTCAGGGGAGAGAATTTTACAACTTATATTGCTAAAGACCTCCCCCCTCCCTTAATAATATCCAAAGTTCCCCTCTATTTATTGATTCGTGTATTGAAAATTTGATTTTAGTCAGTTTTCTGTTTAATGAAGGCTAATTCTATGCCTTTATTGCTTTGCTATTACTCTTCTTAATGCAAAAAACTAACTAAAATGAAAAAGTTATTTACTTTTTTTTCTATAATTATTATTGGCAATTCTCTGTTTGCACAACTGCCCAATGCGGGATTTGAAACGTGGACCACAGTGGGCGCATATAGCCTGCCAACAGGGTGGGACAACATAAATGCAAAAACCAATTCAATGTCGGTCTACACATGTGAAAAGGGAACACCGGGCAACCCAGGCAGCAGTTATCTGAAGCTTACTTCCAAAACTATGGGAACAAGTGTAGCTCCCGGAATTGCAGTAAGCGGCATATTGGACACCGCTACTTATATGCCAAAATCCGGCTTTACTTATACATCAAGGCCCGCCAACTTTACCGGCTCATGGCAGTATATGGGATTTAGCGGTGATGTAGGGCATATTGCCATACTCTTGTCCAAATGGAATGCCTCGTTAAGTAAGAGGGATACAGTATCTTTTACAAATTATGCGTTAGCGGGAATGGTTATGTCCTGGGGCACCTTTACTATACCGCTCACTTACATGTCGTCATCTTTGACTCCCGACAGCGCAATTATAGTATTGGCCGCAAGTGGCACAACCCCTGCTAATAATAGCTACCTGTATGTTGATAATCTTGCCTTTACGGGCAGTGTACCTACTACAAGTGTTGCAAATGTTACTAATCATTCATCCTTTACTTTATTGTATCCTAATCCGGCGACTGGCACTACTACCATTTCATATAATACAGTGTCGGAAAATAATATTAAGATACTCGTTAACGATATGAGTGGTAGAAGTATAGTCACGTTATCACCTAAAGCAACTATAGGAGAAAATGCATTCCCATTAAATGTTTCAGGTTTTGCCAAGGGTATTTATACTGTCAGGATAATAGATGGCCTAAATACAGAAATACAAAAATTAATTATTGAATAAACCATAAAAAAAACGAAAAATGAAAAAAGTAATTACATCTCTTGCATTGACGTTAGCTGCGGCTATTTCCAATGCACAAACAGCAGTGAATTTTAACACAACCGATTGTGCTGGTAATCCAGTTAACCTGTACTCGGATCTCGATGCAGGTAAGGCGGTGATATTGTTCTATTATATGCCTAGCTGCGGTAGTTGCCCACCTCCTGCGCAAAAAATACAAACTATGGCCAACAGAATTAATTTGTCACATCCCGGCAAAGTAAAGGCATATGCGTTTCCATTTGACAACACTACGTTATGCTCCTATTCACAAACATGGGTAACTACTAACTCGTT
>CAZZCR010000056.1:0-11738 GCA_964652995.1 uncultured Flavipsychrobacter sp.
ATTTACTTTGCAATGGCATTTTCCGTTCTTGTGGAGATGCTTAACCTCCGTGCATGAAAAAAAAGCCAAAAAGACTAATCGGCATGCCTGAGCGGGCATGCCGATTAGTGAATCTATTTCACGTATTTCTCAGGGCGCGCAAGGAAAGCTGTTTTGCAGTTCTCACTGCAGAAACGTATCGTGTCACCCTGATAAACAGTAAATTCTACCCAGGCATTATCCCACTCCATTTCGCAGATAGGATCCATTTTAGCGCCCTTTGTGTACTTCGGAGCCTCGGTCGGAGCCATTGGCGCACCCGGCAACTCAGTTGAGGCGGTGTTCGCCGCATCCCCGCATGAAGAAAAAAGCACTGTGAGCAGGATTCCTGCAAATGATAGTTTTGACATAAAATAAGCTTTGAATGTTGAAAAAATTATACCACATCTGGTTAACCATTACATTATCAGAATCGGCTCAGGAGCAAAAGTTTACACCAAACAGCTGATGACATTGCTAATGATTGACACAGCATTAACAGACTACAAAGGTACAGAATAACAAGGCGTGTGATGGACGTTACGCAGAAATGTTTGACAGCGCAAATATGTGGTCGATCTGGGTGCCACTTTTTGTGCGCATCCTTAGAAAAAATTAACTTTGGGTATGGACGAATACATTTCATTTGAGCAGATTCCATTCGGCAGCGACAATTTTGCCGATAACCCCGAACCACGCTGTCCGTGTGTGTTGTTGCTCGACACATCGGGCTCAATGAGTGGAATGCCACTCATGCAATTGAATGAAGGTGTAAGAACGTTTAAAGATGAACTATTAAGCGATCCGCTTGCGAGAAAACGGGTGGAAGTTGCTGTTGTCACATTTGGCCCGGTAACTGTTGAATCTGAATTTCATACTGTCCCTAATTTCTTCCCCCGCGAACTGGAGCCAACCGGCGATACGCCAATGGGTGATGCTATTCGCACTGGCATAGATATGGTTACTCGCCGAAAAAAAGAATACAAAGAAAATGGCATCGCTTACTATAAACCATGGATAATACTCATAACTGATGGCGCACCTACTGATGAATGGAGCCGTGCTGCCGAGGCGGTTCATGCCGGTGAAGCGGCAAAATCATTTGCCTTTTTCGCTATTGGTGTGGAAGGAGCAAATATGGAAATACTTAAGCAGATCTCTGTAAGGTCACCTTTAAAGCTAAAAGGACTTATGTTCCGCGAATTCTTCATCTGGCTGTCAGCATCAATGAAAATGGTATCAGCAAAAACACCCGGGGCTACAATAAATCTGCTTCCGCCCAGCGGCTGGTCTGAATTATGAGATGGAATTGTATTGGCCGTAGCGTCGCTGGAACTTCGCATTTATCGTCCGGGCGTGACTGTGACGACGCCTTACACTATAAGATCATCGATACAATACAACCAAACGACACATTGATGGTATGCGTGTGTGACGGTGCGGGAAGCGCGGAATATGGTGCAGTGGCTGCAGAAACCGTTGCTAACCGCATGGTAGCGCTACTTTCAGAGCATATCACCGGAGGCATTCCAGTAACAGAAGGCCTTATACATTCCACAGCTGTTGCAGTTCGCAATGAACTAGCAACTATGGCGAACGAAAGTGAAACGGACATCACTGAATATGCCTGCACACTTTTGGGTGCTGTATTGCTGCCTGACTTTACAGCTTTCTTTCAGATCGGAGATGGTGCCATTGTACGGCACGATGCCGACGGGAGCTATGTGCCGGTATGGTGGCCGGACAACGGCGAATACCTCAACACAACCAACTTCCTGATAGATGACCCAGAACTTTCGAACCTGAAAATAGCAGTCGCAGAAACCGGGCAAACTCAGATCGCAATCTTTACGGATGGTTTACAGATGCTGGCACTCAATAACGAACTAAGAACAGGCCACACCCCATTCTTTGCGGGCTTATTTCCATCCGTTTTGGCAGCAGATACAGCTGAAAAAGAAGCAATCCTGAACCAGAAACTGGCTGAATATCTTCAGTCAGAAATAATAAATGATCGTACCGACGACGATAAGACCTTATTTCTTGCCACCTTTTGCTCCCAATGACCTACTACGGAAAACATAATGAGCAATACATCACGTCACGGGAGGTCGGCCGCGGAGGGGAAGGGTGTGTATTTGAGTTAGCGTCTCACGGAGACTTGGTGCTGAAAGTATATAATGAGCCGCCTTCTGATAACAGGCAACAGAAGTTACAGCACATGGTGGACATGCGCTCGAAAGAGATCGAAACATACGCTGCCTGGCCTGTAAATCTTGTAAAAGATGCCGGGGGAACTATAGTTGGATTCGTGATGCGGAAACTGCAGGGTTACCTGCCCCTTCACCATGTTTTTAGCCCCATGGACCGCAAGAAAATGTTTCAGGACAGAGGCTATAATTTTCTGGTTCATGTGGCACGAAATGTTGCTACCGCGTTTCATAAACTCCATGACGCCGGACTAGTAGTGGGGGATGTGAACGAGGGGAACATACTGATGAATAAAGCGGGTATGATTGCCTTTATTGACTGCGATTCTTTTCAGGTACATGCCGACGGGCGATACTTCTTTTGTGAAGTTGGCGTTCCCCGCTATACCCCACCCGAGTTACTGAAACGTGCCACTTTTGAGAATGTTATAAGAACTGCGAATACAGACAATTTCTCTCTGGCGGTCCTGCTTTTCCAATTGCTTTTTTTAGGGCGCCACCCATTCGCAGGGAGACATAAAGGCAATGCGGATATAGACGAGGAAACCGCCATCAGGCAACGTCAATTTGCCTATTCGCTCACCAACTCCAAAAAGAAACTTACCCCGCCACCCGACACTATCAGTATTTCTGATCTCCCTGAAGATGTTGTTAAGTTGTTTCACCAGGCCTTTGAAACAGATACGCGTCCCAATGCTGTTGAGTGGATTCCTGCGCTCGATACATTACTAAAGTCTATGCAGACATGTACGGTTTCGGCATTACACACCTTCCCGGCACAAATGGCAGAGTGCCCCTGGTGTTGGTTCAGAAAACATCGCGGCATCATGTATTTTCTGGACGACAGCTACCTGCAGGCCAACATGGTGCTTGGCGACATTGAACAATTTGTGAACGGGTTCAGGCCCGAGCCGATAACTTTAAAACAGCTTACGCCCGAAAGTGTACCCGCTCACTTGCCGCCCACTCCCATCCCGGTACGCGTAGTAAAGGCTGCCAAGATCAGAGCATATCTGAGTATCTGTTTGGGTATAGCAGGCATAGCGCTACTTACCGTTTCACCATATTCCATTCTGTTAGCAGGATTTCTTGTTGTTTACGTATTGCGCTGGTCAGTATGGGCAAACAGAATAAAAGCCGAAGTCGTATCCAGAAACGAACGATTTCTGTCCCTTCAAAAAAAACTGCAGCAGGTGCTGAGGGAATACAATGCTCCTGCCGATATGGTTGCTTATCAGCACGGGCTTGAATCGCTGAATAAATTGACCTTTCAGTTTCGCCGCTTACCCGAGGAATTAGACAGAAAACGCAAGGCGATGGAAGAAGCATTATACAATGAACAACTTAACGATTACCTGCGCAGGTTCGACATAGAAGATCATCAGATCCCATCTATCGGACCCGCCAAAAAAAGGGCCCTGTATAATGCCGGCATTCGTCATGCGGCCCACATCGCAAACCTACCTGCAACCAAAGTTCCGGGAATAGGGCCTGCTATGGAACAGATACTGATGTCCTGGCGTCGGCAGATGTCAGCCGATTTTGTATACATTCCCGATCAATTGAGCCTAAACGCCGGCATGCAAAAGGTAAATGAAGAAATGGCACAACTACGCCTTAAACTCGAATCCGCGATCAGACGAGAATACCAACATCTGAATTTCCTTAAAGCTAACATCCGCACACGGGCCGAACTGCTGGAACAACAGTTTGTGAATGTAACAGTGCAAATGAAACAAGCGCAAACCGATATGCAGGCAATACGAAAATATGCCGCTTGACAAAGATACTATCAACGGAAATCTGAACAGACTATCTTTACAGCAGAAATAACAAAGTAATGAGCAGAACAATACTTATCACAGGTGCAACATCCGGTTTTGGAAAAGCGATAGCGGAAAAGTTCGCGCAAGGCGGGTACACAGTTTGTATCACCGGCCGTCGCGCCGACAGGCTTGCTGCTGTCAAAAATGAACTTGAAACAAGATACGGATCCACTGTTTTCACCGCATGTTTTGACGTTAGAGACAACGCGCAGGTTGAAGCAGCTATGAACGAATTGAAAAAACACGTTAATAGAATAGATATCCTTGTCAATAATGCAGGCCTTGCTGCGGGACTATCAACTATAGATGAAGGCAGTTTGGACGACTGGGAAACAATGATAGACACCAATGTGAAAGGCTTGCTCTACATGACCCGGCAGGTGCTGCCTATGATGCGCAAACAAGCAAGCGGACACGTCATCAATATTGGTTCTACTGCAGGGAAGGGTGTATATAAAAATGGCAACGTTTATTGCGCCACCAAATATGCAGTTGACGCTCTGAGTCAGGCTATCAGGATAGATATGCTTCCCTATGGTATCAAAGTGACCGCTATCAATCCCGGCATGGCTGAGACAGAATTCTCGCTCGTGCGTTTTAAAGGAGATGAAGAACGCGCGAAAAATATGTATGCAGGTGTAAATGCCCTGCAAGCTGACGACATTGCTGATATCGCGTGGTATTGCGCTACCCTTCCGCCACACGTCTGCATCAACGATCTTACTGTAACGTGCCTTACTCAGGTGAATAGCGTTTACAACATTAAAGAGGCAGACAGAGTGAAACCAAAGGAGCTATGAGTGAAGTATTGATCCGTCCTATTCGTGAGACCGATAATGAGACTATCGCCGCAATCATTCGGTCTGTACTGACAGAGTTTGGCGCAAACAAACCTGGCACCGTCTATTACGACCCTACCACTGACGACCTTTTTTCTTTATTCAAAGCCAAAGACGCTGCCTACTTCATTTTGGAAGTTGACGGGGAAATATGCGGTGGTGCCGGCATCTATCCCACTGTTGGCCTACCCGATGGCTGTACAGAGATCGTGAAACTATATATTTTGCCGCATGTACGCGGACGGGGCCTCGGCAGAGCACTAATTGAGAACTGTTTCCAAATTGCCGGGCAGCTGGGCTACAAACAGGTGTATCTGGAAACATTA
Organism: uncultured Flavipsychrobacter sp.; assembly: GCA_964652995.1. Classification (GTDB taxonomy): domain Bacteria; phylum Bacteroidota; class Bacteroidia; order Chitinophagales; family Chitinophagaceae; genus Nemorincola. Next base: position 5,220 of record CAZZCR010000056.1, read on the forward strand.
CCCGAACTAAAGATGGCAGTGGGGCTTTACGAAAATTGCGGCTTCAGATACCTTGACAACCCATTGGGTAATTCAGGGCATTTCGGTTGTGACCTGTGGATGTTGAAAGACCTTTGATTCAACGATACCGCGGATGGTATTTTTCCAGTGTGGAACGAAGATACGCTCTATCCAAATGGGTGTAGATCTCTGTTGTAGTGATACTTCGGTGTCCCATCATCTCCTGTACGGCACGGAGGTCCGCCCCTCCCTCCACCAGGTGGGTGGCGAATGAGTGACGCAGCGTATGAGGATGGATATTGGTAGTGATCCCGGCTTTTTTTGCCAGATCTTTCAGAAACAGGAATACCATCACCCGCGATAAAGATGAACCGCGTCTGTTTAGAAACACAAAATCCTCCTGCCCCTGCTTTACCGGCACATGAACCCTGACATGTTGCTTGTATAGGGAAACTTGTTTCGATGCTTCATCACCAATCGGCACGAGTCGCTCCTTATTACCCTTCCCAATTACCTTCACAAAACCAACATCCAGAAAAAGACCTGAAAGTTTCAGCGTTATCAATTCACTCACCCGAAGACCACAACTATACATCACCTCCAGCATAGCCCTGTTTCGCTGACCTTCCGGCGTACTGTGGTCGATAGCGGCAAATAATCTTCCCATTTCGTTCACCGACAACACACTGGGTAATGTTCGTTTCAGCTTTGGTGCTTCGAGCAGCTCTGTCGGATCTTTCCTTAATACATCCTCCAGCACCAGATATCCAAAAAAAGATTTGATACCACTCAACACCCTTGCTTGTGTTGCTACCGATAACTCCATCTCTGTGATCCACTTCAGTAGGGAATGTAAATGATGCATCTCTACCCTCTCTACTCCCAAGCCTGGAAATTCAGTCGCTATATGATCGCGCAGCATCGCTATGTCGTGCAGGTAGGCATCGACGGTATTGTCGGACATCGACCTTTCGAGTTGCAGATATGACTTGAATCCCTTTATGTACGCATCCCACATATTCATGTCAAATCTAGCTGATTCACATCAATATCAGTTCATGCTGTGTATTTACTGTTTAATTTTGCAGTGCAATACGACGCGACATGGACGACCTGAAAGGCAGAACGGAAATACAGATACTCGTTGATACGTTTTACGACCGTGCAAGGAAAGATGACCTACTTGGCCCGGTGTTTAACGAGGTCATCGGGAGTAATTGGGACCATCACCTTCCTGTAATGTATGACTTCTGGAACATGGTCATTTTTGCTGCACCGGGTTACAGTGGACAACCGGTTCGCAGTCATATTGATGTCGATAAAAGGATACATTTAGACCAACCTCACTTTGATCGTTGGCTGCAGCTTTGGACAGAAACAGTAGATAGCTTGTATGCCGGAGAATATGCAGATATTGCAAAAAACAAGGCGATGCTTATGGCCAACATGATAAACATGAAGATCCAGATGAGCAGAAGCGGATTAAACACCTTAAACTGATCATTATGCTCGTATCTGGACAATTTGTAGATATTTTCAACCGACGAATTTACCCCGCTGATATTCAGATTGAAAACGGAACGATCTCTTCAATTAAAGAGGTAGCCACGGCACCCGACAGGTATATTATGCCCGGTTTCGTGGACGCACACATTCATATTGAAAGCTCTATGCTGGCCCCGTCGGCATTTGCGCGGCTGGCAGTACTTCACGGAACGGTTGCTACCGTTTCAGACCCGCACGAGATCGCAAACGTTTGCGGCGTAGCTGGTGTCAGGTACATGATAGAGAACAGTAAAACGACTCCATTCAAATTCTTCTTCGGTGCACCATCATGCGTACCGGCAACCGGATTTGAAACCGCTGGCGCATCGCTGAATGCAGATGCCGTTGCCGAACTTCTGGCTGATAAGGATATATGGTATCTATCGGAAATGATGAACTATCCCGGCGTTCTGCATAACGACCCGGAAGTAATGGCCAAGATTAACGCTGCGCAAAAACTAGGCAAACCCGTGGATGGTCACGCACCCGGACTGCGGGGCGACACTGCAGCAGCATATGCAAGTGCAGGGATATCTACCGACCACGAATGTTTCTCATTAGAAGAAGCATTGGAAAAGATTGCGCTGGGGATGCATATACTCATTCGCGAAGGAAGTGCAGCAAAAAACTATGAAGCACTTTGCGAGCTACTTCGGCTACATCCCGAACGTGTAATGTTCTGCAGCGACGACAAACATCCCGACGAACTGGTTGTGAACCATATCAACAGCCTTGTGTCAAGGTCATTGGCCAAGGGATACGATCTGTATGATGTTTTGAAAGCTGCTTGTGTCAATCCTGTTCTACATTATAAGTTGCCGGTTGGCTTATTACGCACAGGTGACTCTGCAGATTTCATTGTCGTTGAAAACCTCTCGGGATTGAAGATCCTTGAGACATGGATCAACGGCAAAGCGGCAGCAATAAATGGTGTAGCGCAGTTCGGCGAAATGCCGGTGCATGTCATCAACAACTTCAACACCAATACACGGACACCTTCTGACTTTGTAGTGAAAACCGACAAAAATGACTGCCTGATCCGTGTAATAGAGGCAATTGAAGGTCAGTTGATCACAAACTGCATAGAATTGCCGGCGAAGGTTGTTGACTGCGAGGTAGTGAGCGACACCACCCGAGACATACTGAAAATTGTGGTGGTGAACAGGTACCAACCCTATTTGCCTGTGTCTGTCGGATTTATAAAGAACATAGGGATAAAGAAAGGAGCAATGGCATCGACCGTAGGCCACGACTGCCATAACATAATTGCCGTTGGTGTAGATGACAAGTCAATCTGTGATGCCGTGAATGCGTTGATAGCGGTGAAGGGAGGTATATCGGTGGTTGAGGATGAAGATAACATTTCCTGTATGCCCTTACCCGTTGGGGGACTAATGTCGGACAAAGATGGCTGGCAAACCGCAAAAGACTACACAGAAATAGATAGAAAGGCAAAAGAACTGGGCACTCCACTTAAAGCACCGTTCATGACACTGTCATTCATGGCACTATTGGTGATCCCATCGTTGAAGCTTAGCGACAAAGGTTTGTTTGATGGGAGTACGTTCAGGTTCACTGATCTCGTTGTAAAAGTTTAGCCTGCAACCTACTTTTTCCGGGCAATAAAGTTGAGTCCGAAAAACAGATATTCTCGTCTGAAGCCGGGCTTAGATTGAATGTCACGCTCCTTCTGTAAAAGCTTCTCAGGATGCGCATTTTTGTATTGCATAGGCAGAAAATAGCGAACATATTGAACGCTGTCGTCTTCTATGTTAAAGTTATTTCCTTCAAACAAAGACCGCCATCCGGCCAGACTGCGGATATTCTCGTTACCGATGAGGATATCCTTCTGCAATTTTTCGTCCCAAATGGTGATAATACGCTTGTTGCCGCGGTACTTGTAGAGCTTGATGCGCTGGATAATGTTATTTCCGTTTTCTTCTACCGACAAAACCCTACCACCGGGTTTAAGGCTTTCGTTGAAGATGGTTAATGCGTCATTTATTGGCTCCAGATGATGCAGCGTGTCCTGCACAATTATCCAGTCGTAAGTTGCCGGCTGTGGTTTGTTATCAAATAGATTCTCATAGGTACAGGTAAAGAGGGACGTGTCACCATACCGGCTCCAGTATTCTTTCCTTTTCACAACCGTATCATAGTAAAACTCCAGCGTGGTGCCATGTGTAGCTATCCCGTTCATTGCCAGAAACAGGCACGTAGTACCGTAACCACATCCACAATCCCATATCGCAGGTGTGCTTCCGCCAGAATGACCTTTAACAACGTGTTTTTCTATGTATCGCAAGCGCTCAAGGAAGTAATTCCTTCGAAAATGCCACGATGAAGCGTCACCCAGAAACTTGTAATAGGGTTGCATCTCGGTATGAATTTCCAGTTCTTTCATCATCAGTTCAAAGAACTGTTCGGGAGACATCATCGCGGTTAATTTTCGTTCTGTTTTCGCTATTGCGCCGGTCAAAGTCCGACAAGGCTATTCTGTTTCAGGATCACTTTTTTGTCAAGGTTCTGAACACATCTTCAAGTGTTTCAGTTTGCGCCTGCATAGCACTTATATTGATATTATTATCCAACGCCCACTGCATCACTTCTCTGCGCATTCCTTCAGGATCGTCGGTTACCAGTTTCCACTTGTTATCTCCAAGCTCCTCGGTCTTCTTCGCCATTTTCAGTTTGTTTATCACAGCTGCAGCAACAACATTTTCCGTAGAAATGATTAGAACATCCTGGCGGGTATTTACAGTCTGCAGGTGACCTATCGAGTCATCCGCAACTATTTTCCCATTGTTAATGATAATGACACGGCTACACATTGCCTGAACCTCCTGCATGATGTGTGTGGAGAGCAACACAGTCTTATCAGCACCTATCCTCTTTATCAGATCCCTTATCTCAACGATCTGGTTAGGGTCGAGGCCAGACGTAGGTTCGTCAAGAATAAGCACCTCGGGATCATGCAACATGGCCTGAGCCAGCCCCACACGCTGCTTGTACCCTTTAGAAAGCGCGCCTATCTTTTTATGAGCCTCCTTCAAAAGACCGGTCATTTCTATCATTTCCTCAATTCGCTTGCCCTTGTCCGCTCCAAGCCTGTGTATCCCGGCGCTAAACTCGAGATACTCCCGAACATACATTTCAAAATACAAAGGATTTGCCTCAGGCAGGTACCCTACCCTTTTGCGAACCTCCATTGGTTTCTCAACAACATCAAACCCACATACCGTGGCAGTACCGGAAGTTGGTGGCAGGTATCCGGTTATCATTTTCATGGTCGTAGATTTCCCGGCACCGTTAGGGCCCAAAAAACCTGCGATCTCCCCCTTTTTCACTTCAAATGATATGCCGTCCACAGCTTTCTGTGTGTCATATAATTTGGTTAGACCTGAAACTTGTATCGACATGACTTAAATAGAAGAGACGAAGTTAGCGGATAAACAAATGCAGATACAACCGGCGTGCAACCAAATTGTACCTGCAGGAAATATTATCAGTGAATTACTTCTTAACAACCTTGGTGCCAACGAACTGGCAGCTGTTCTGAACCGTATCAACCGCTAATGTATAGTCGCGTTCGTATTGGTGCAATTTCAGACTTTTGTCAGACTGAAGCGTGATATCAAATACACGCAGGTAATCGATAGAACCTGCTTTTGAACTGTAGTTGTTGGTGATGATAATTGAATAAGTGCTCTCATTACTACGCACATACCCCTCAAGTACTTTGGGGTAAATGCTCTTGAAGTAAACATCCAAAGAAAGAATACCACGGTGTGAAGGAGTCACAATAACAGTGTCAATTGTAGCTGCTCCGCTATTGCAGGTTGTAAATCCCGCATAGGTACCTAAATAACGGGTGATTGATTTAGTTCCGCATTGGGCATCTTCATACCCGGCAGGACAAGTACACTTTCCATGGCCACAAGAACCACCATTATAACATGTTATACCATCACATGCATTTTTTTCACACGATGTAAAAACAGAACTGCCACCTATTACAACCGCAAACAGGGTTACCGTCAACAAAATTTGTTTACCAAACTTCATGAGAAAATATTTGAGACCAAGATACAAAAAAATATAGTTGCACCAAAAACCAAGGCATAGTTATGCAAATGCGTTCCAGCCTTGCGCGGTGATCTGATGCTTGTTACCGCTTTTCGTGATAAGACTTGCTCCTTATTACTTTTCGGTCACATACCCTATTACGCTAATGTTTACATTGCGTGATATTGTTTCATAATCTTCCTGCCTTACGGTAAAGAGAAGCTCATAATCTTCGCCACCACTCAAGGCGCAGGTAGTGACAGAAACACCAAATTGCATGGCAATGTTGCGGGCATCATCATGAACGGGGATCTTATCTTCATAGATCACACAACCTACCTCACTGGTTTTACATATATGCAATAGTTCCGAGCTTAAACCGTCGCTCACATCGATCATTGACGTATGCATTATTCCCTTTTCATTCAGCCATTCTACGACTTCAGCATGAGGTTCTGGCTTCAGTATCCTGCCAATGAGGTAGGTCTGCTGCTGGAGGTCCGGTTGAACGCCGGGATTCTCCAGAAAAATTTTCTTCTCTCGTTCAAGTAGCTGCAAGCCAAGGTATGCTGCACCAAGATCACCGGTCACACAAATCAGATCACCCTTCTGTGCACCCGACCTTTTAACATACTTGTCAGGAGCTACTTCCCCGATAGCGGTGATACTGATAACAAATCCCGATTTGGAACTGGTTGTATCCCCACCTATAAGGTCTACGTTGTACTTTTCACACGCAGCATAGATACCTTCATAAAATTCCTCCAATGCTTCTACTGATATTTTATTGGAAATGGCAATGCTTACCGTTATTTGTGTAGGTGTAGCCATCATTGCATACAGGTCTGAAAGATTCACAACCACCGCCTAATAACCAAGATGTTTCAATGGACTGAACATCAAATCAAA
>CAZZCR010000057.1:0-10566 GCA_964652995.1 uncultured Flavipsychrobacter sp.
AAATTCCTCAACGACCCGGACGCCAACCAGAAAATTGCTTACCTGTTCGTCGGCGCTTTTGGGGTAAAGACTATAGGTGCCCGGCAGGTCAATGATGTTGGCGGTAAGCGAGTCGGAAATACGGGAGGTGCCGGTTTTCTTATCTACCGTTACCCCGGCGAAATTGCCCACCTTTTGGTTGAGCCCCGTGAGCGCATTGAAGAGGGAGCTCTTGCCGCTATTGGGATTTCCTACGAGTGCTATAGTATATGGCCTGTTCATTAACCGGTGGCAAAAGTAAGGAATGTGAGGGGCTGAATGGTTGACGAATTGGCTGAAGGGACAAATATTCCCGTTTTCGAAAGTGGCGCCATTGTTCTGTTAACAATTCATTTTTTACAGCAGATTTCGGAGGAGTGGACCACGTGTGAGAATGAAGGATATTGATTATGTGTAATGTGTTTTAAGTTGTTTTTGATATTTAGATGCGTTGGTTGCAATTCGTTAACAATGAGTATTTGATGTTATTTGTAAGTAATTGAAATACAGTATTCCGATATTTTTAACTTATTAACACTCTTTGGATACTTTGTGCTATTTACGAATATTATCATTGTGAAATTTACGCGTCAGCCATTTAAAATACAAATAAAAACGCAAGTAAAGTAAATTTAAAATGGCTGTCAGTATTGACTTTCGGGATTGTTAAACGATGGTCATTAACAACTCATTAATTATCCTTTTTAATATTTGTTTGAAATGCAAGGTACATTTGTGTTCCTACTGATTATAGTGGGCTCAAAATACGAATGTAAATAAGTTTAATAATACCCTTTGTAATACGCTGAAAACTAGCTGATATGTTGAAAACGTTTACCTCTACTGAATTTGCGAAAAAATCCTCGAAGGTTAAATCACTGTTCCTTTCATTGGCCGGTGTATTACTTGCTTCGACCGGGTTTGCGCAGGTTGCAATACAAACAATCAATTCGTCTTACACGACTGCAAGTAACGGTAAGACTTACAATGCAAATGGTGCGCAGGGTAGTCCGTTGGAGGATAATGAATACACGTATCGATTTGGTACGTCAAGCGGTACTTCCAACAACTTTCTGAACTTCAGTTCTTTCGGAGTTGGTTCGAACACGTATGCATACCGCAATATACCAGATGCGTTTGTGAAGATCAGGAGGAAGAACAATAGCCATGTGTCGGTAGTGCGACAATTGTTGTGGTATCAAGGGACCGCGGATGCTATCACTAACCCGTTAAATCTTCGTCAGTCATATCAGGAGGACATGGAGATCATGTTTAACGGTGCGAGGGGATTGAACGCGGGTACGGACAATATTTTCAACAACTCGGCCGACGGAAACGGGAATAACAATAACATTGAGCGATTTGACTACATCATTCCTGGTGGCTACACCATAATGGCTAACTCGCAGGAAGGTTTTATAGTAATGGACCGTGGTGTAGTAGGTGCGCACGATCCATTTACTGTTGCGGTGATCACAAATCTTGACGGTTCACAGAATCCATCTGCTTATACAAGTGTATTGAAAATAAACTCTTCACACTATGGCTCATCGAATCCAATTCCGGTAATGTCATCATGCGTAATGAGAAAAGACCCATCTGATTCAAGGCTTGAGGTATCGGCATACACGGATGTGTCACAGGGTGTAGGTGGAGTTTTTATACGGTATTCAGATCTCGGGTTAAGTAATGGCACGGTAATTTATGGATATTCGATAATGGGAGGAGATTTTCCTGAAGGTGCGAGCGGCTCAAGGGTAGTTGACTACACTAATTCAACTTATTTCCCTACCACAACAGAGCCTGGGAATGGTGGTCTTGACATGCTTGCCGTTTCCGGGATATTCCAGTTGTCGAATGCACTGGCGCCTTTGGCGAACGACGTGACGAGGGCGACTTTATGTAATCCGAATGGCACCGGTATGTCTTCGGTGCCTGCTTTGAGTGCAAGTGACCTGAATGTTGGAGGATACATAGCCAGTTACAAGATTCTGACAATTCCGGCACCCACTTCCGGAGTATTGTACTACCATAACGGAACGACCTATGTAGCCGCAACAGCCGGTCTTGTTTTGACCACTTCGCAGGCGACAACTTTGAAATTCGATCCTGTTGACGGTTTTGACGGAGATGCAGTGTTCCAGTATCTGGCGGTCAATAATTTTGGACTTCTATCGAATACTGCGTACGGAACTATTCCGGTATCCGTATTGCCAACTGTATCGGCAGGAGCGAACCGTACAATTTGCCTCGGTTCATCAGCCTTATTGACGGCAACCGGCGCATCAACCTATGTTTGGTCTCCTTCAACGGGGCTTTCGTGCACGAATTGCGTTTCGCCAGTGGCGAGTCCGACGGTAACCAGAACATACACGATAACCGGTACAGATGTGTGGGGCTGTGTGAACACGGGAACAATTACTGTGTCCGTTAATCCGGTACCTACCGTAAATGTTACGCCTACTTCAAGTTCTATATGTCAGGGTGCGGCTGTTCCGCTTTCTGCCACAGGAGCTACTACTTATTCGTGGTCTCCAACGGCAGGGTTGTCTTGTAGTACTTGCGCGTCTCCGACCGCGACTCCGACAGCGACGACTACATATGTTGTGACAGGTTACAACTCGTTCAGTTGTGCGGCGACAGCGTCTGTGACGGTCACAGTAAAGACGTTGCCAACGGTTACGGCAAGCGGTGCTTCTGCAATTTGTTCAGGATCTTCGACTTCATTGACAGCTACGGGTGCCTCAACTTATTCATGGTCTCCTTCCGCCGGATTGTCATGCACAACCTGCGCTTCACCTTCAGCGTCACCTACAACTACTACAACATACACCGTGGTTGGCACTGGTTCGAACGGATGTACAAACAGTGCGACGGTCACAATAACTGTTAACCCGACGCCAACTTCAATTGCGGGATCGACAACTGTATGCGCGGGTAGTACCAGCTCATTGAGCAGTAGTCCTGCCGGAGGAACCTGGAGCAGTAGTGCGACAAGTGTGGCGACTATCGGATCAACAACAGGTTTGTTGTCAGCCGTTGCAGCCGGTACGTCGCGTATAACGTATTTAATGCCTTCAGGCTGCAGAACAGTTTCTATAATCACTATTAATGCACTTCCTTCACTTGTTGTTTCCGGTGGAACAAGTATATGTCCGGGTACTACAGCCGCATTATCAGCTTTCGGATGTACAACCTATTCATGGTCTCCTTCTTCAAGCCTTTCTTGCGTCACATGTGCAAGTGTTGTAGCTACGCCTACAGTCAATACAACATATACTGTAACGGGTACCGGTTCAAACGGCTGTGTGCAGACATCGACAGTTGCTGTGACGCTTAAAACGGTTCCGACAGTTTCCGTTTCACCTAACACGACTATTTGTCAGGGGGCAGGAGCGGCGCTTACCGCTTTGGGTGCTTCAACTTATGTGTGGACACCATCAACCGGACTATCCTGCAGTACCTGTGCAAACGTGACGGCTAGCCCAACAATTACAACAACCTATACTGTTGTCGGTACGGCTTCTTCAGGATGCAGTAACAACGCTGTTGTGACAGTTTCTGTTAATCCAATGGCGGCATCTATAACTGGATCTGCATCTCTTTGTATAGGACTTACGTCTGCACTTAGTTGTACAACTCCGGGTGGTTCATGGACAAGCAGTAATAGTAGTGTCGCAACTGTTGGCTCTGCATCTGGCGTAGTTTCTGCGATAACTGCGGGTACCTCTACTGTTTCATACATCCTTCCATCGGGTTGTTTCACAACCAGAGTTGTGACCGTTAACCCAGCGATCTCACTTTCATCTTCGTCAACGAATGTAAGCTGTTTCGGTGGCACCAATGGTTCGATAGATCTGACGGTTACAGGAGGGACTGCTCCATTCACTTACAACTGGTCTAATTCTGCTACTACACAGGACATCTCCGGCGTTGTTGCGGGTACTTACAGCGTAACGGTTACGGACGCTACCGGATGTATTGCGTCTCTTTCGCGTACAGTAACACAGCCTGCAGTACTTGCAGCGAGTGCAACATCAACGAACGTAAACTGTGCCGGAGGAAATAACGGATCAATAGATCTTACTCCAACCGGAGGTACAACACCATATATATATACGTGGAGTAACGGAGCTACGTCTCAGGATCTGAGCGGTCTGGCGGCGGGTACCTATAGTGTCACCGTGACTGACGTGCGTGGATGTACGGCAACATTGAGCAGGACGATCACCCAACCAACGACACTTACGGCATCAGCTACATCAGTGAACGTAAGCTGTAATGGCGGAACGAACGGATCAATAGATGTGACTGTTGCGGGTGGTACAACACCATATATATACCTGTGGAACGGCGGAGCTACTACACAGGATCGCACGGGTCTGACAGTGGGCACCTACAGCGTGACCGTAACTGATGCGAACGGATGTACTGCAACAGTTAGTAAGACGATCACACAACCTGCAACGCTGGTTGCGGCAGCAACGTCAACTAATGTAAACTGTAACGGAGGTGCTAATGGAACTATCGATCTGACAGTGACAGGCGGTACAACAGCGTATAGCTACTCATGGAGCAACGGTGCAACTACTCAGGACTTGAGCAGTCTGAGTGCTGGCACTTACAGTGTAACTGTAACCGATGCAAACGGATGTACAGCTACCACTACAAAAACTATTACTCAACCAACTACACTTACAGCTACAACGTCATCAACTAATGCACTGTGTTATGGTTGTGCAAACGGCACCGCGAGTGTAACAGCAGCAGGTGGAACTACGGCTTACACTTACTTGTGGAGCAACGGCGCAACTACAGCTAGCGTTACCGGTCTGGTAGCGGGTATTTATTCAGTGACTGTAACTGACGCAAATGGCTGTACTGTTGTTAAAACACTAACAATTACCCAGCCGAATGTGCTGGTGGCAACAACTACGTCGACAACCGTAAGCTGCAATGGCGGAACGAACGGTACTATCGACCTGACAGTAACAGGTGGTACATCACCATATACATATGTGTGGAACGGCGGAGCAACTACACAGGACCGTACTGGTCTGAGCGCGGGCAACTATAGCGTAACAGTGACGGATGCGAACGGCTATACAATAACAGCCTCAGTAACGATCACACAGCCTGCAACATTGGTTGCAGCAGCAACGTCAACTAACGTAAATTGTAACGGTGCTGCAAACGGCACTATCGATCTGACAGTAACGGGCGGTATAACTGCTTACAGCTACTCATGGAGCAATGGAGCAACTACTCAGGATCTTACAGGTTTGAGCGCAGGTACATACAGTGTAACTGTAACGGACGCAAACGGTTGTGCTGCAACTGCCAGCAAAACGATCACACAGCCGACAACGCTTACAGCATCAGCTACATCGGTAAACGTAAGCTGTAACGGCGGAGCGAACGGATCAATAGATGTGACGGTAGCAGGAGGTACAACACCATATACATACCTGTGGAACGGCGGAGCGACTACACAGGATCGAACGGGTCTGAGCGCGGGCACGTACAGCGTGACTGTAACGGATGCGAACGGATGTACTGCAACAGTTAGTAAGACGATCACACAGCCTGCAACATTGGTAGCGAGCGCAACCTCAACAAACGTAAACTGTAACGGTGGTGCTAATGGTACTATCGACCTCACAGTAACAGGTGGAACTACAGGTTATACATATAACTGGAGCAATGGTGCAACCACTCAGGACCTTACAGGTCTGAGCGCAGGTACATACAGCGTAACAGTAACAGACGCGCAGGGCTGTACAGCAACTGCGAGTAGGACTATCACACAGCCAACAACACTTACAGCTACCACATCATCGACCAACGCACTGTGCTATGGTTGTGCAAACGGAACTGCGAGTGTAACAGCAGCAGGTGGAACAACGGCTTACACCTATCTGTGGAGTAACGGCGCTACTACTGCTAGCGTAACGGGTCTGGTAGCAGGTGCATACACAGTGACTGTAACAGACGCAAACGGCTGTACTGTTGTGAAGACAGTGACAATTACCCAGCCGAACGCGCTGGTAGCAACAACTACGTCAACTAACGTAAGTTGTAACGGCGGAACGAACGGAACTATTGACCTGACAGTAACAGGAGGCACATCACCATATACGTATGTGTGGAACGGCGGAGCCACTACACAGGACCGCACGGGGCTGAGTGCGGGCAACTACAGCGTAACAGTGACAGATGCTAACGGCTATACTACAACAGCCTCAGTGACGATCACGCAGCCTGCAGTACTTGCAGCGAGTGCAACATCAACAAACGTAAACTGTAACGGCGGTGCGAACGGTACTATCGACCTGACAGTAACGGGCGGTACTACTGCGTACAGCTACTCATGGAGCAATGGTGCAACTACTCAGGATCTGAGTGGTCTGAGCGCAGGCACATACAGCGTGACTGTAACTGACGCAAAGGGCTGTACAGTAACTGCGAGCAAAACAATAACACAGCCGACAACACTGACGGCATCAGCTACATCGGTAAACGTAAGCTGTAACGGCGGAACGAACGGATCAATAGATGTGACGGTAGCAGGTGGTACAACACCATATACTTACTTGTGGAATGGCGGAGCTACTACACAGGATCGCACGGGTCTGACAGCAGGCACCTACAGTGTAACTGTAACGGACGCGAACGGATGTACAGCAACAGTTAGCAGGACGATCACCCAGCCTGCAACATTGGTTGCGAGCGCAACGTCAACAAACGTAAACTGTAACGGTGGTGCTAACGGTACTATCGATCTGACAGTAACCGGTGGTACAACTGCGTACACTTACTCATGGAGCAATGGTGCAACTACTCAGGATCTGAGCGGTCTGAGCGCAGGTACATACAGTGTAACTGTAACAGATGCCCAGGGTTGTACAGCTACAGCGACAAAAACTATTACACAGCCGACAACGCTTACAGCAACTACATCATCAACCAATGCATTGTGCAATGGTTGTGCTAATGGTACTGCGAGTGTATCCGCTGCGGGTGGAACAACGGTATACACATACTTGTGGAGCAACGGCGCTACTACAGCTAGCGTAACGGGTCTGGTAGCAGGAACATATACAGTAACAGTAACCGACGCAAACGGCTGTACTGTTGTTAAAACAGTAACAATTACTCAGCCTAACGCGCTGGTGGCAACCACTACGTCAACTAATGTAAGCTGCAATGGCGGCACTAACGGTACTATTGACCTGACAGTAACAGGTGGTACATCACCATATACGTATGTGTGGAACGGCGGTGCAACTACACAGGACCGCACGGGTCTGGCAGCGGGTACGTACAGCGTAACAGTTACAGATGCAAACGGCTATACTACAACTGCATCAGTAACGATCACACAGCCTGCAGTACTTGCAGCGAGTGTGACATCTACGAATGTAAATTGTAACGGCGGTGCAAACGGTACTATCGATCTGACAGTAACAGGCGGAACTACGGCTTATACTTATAGCTGGAGCAATGGAGCTACCACGCAGGACCTTACAGGCCTGTCTGTAGGAACATACAGCGTAACAGTAACAGACGCAAACGGATGTACAGCAACAGCGACAAAAACTATTACTCAACCAACAACACTTACAGCAACAACATCATCAACCAACGCATTGTGTTATGGTTGTGCGAACGGAGCTGCGAGCGTAACGGCAGCGGGTGGAACTACAGCTTACACGTACCTGTGGAGCAATGGCGCCACAGCTGCGAGCGTAACCGGCCTGGTTGCAGGTACTTATACAGTGACTGTAACAGATGCAAACGGCTGTACGGTTGTTAAGACAGTGACCATCACTCAGCCTTCTGCACTTGTATCATCAATTACGAGCACAAATGTGAACTGTAACGGTGGTACAAACGGTACAGCTGATCTGACAGTGAGCGGCGGAACAACTCCATATACTTACCTTTGGAGCAACGGTGCAACTACACAAGATGTAACCGGCCTTGCGGCAGGAACGTACAGCGTAGTTGCAACGGATGCGAACGGATATACTACTACACAGTCGGTAACAGTAACCCAACCTGCAACATTGGTTGCAGCAGCAACCTCAACTAATGTAAATTGTAACGGCGGTGCAAACGGTACTATCGATCTGACAGTAACAGGCGGAACTACAGCTTATACTTATAGCTGGAGCAATGGAGCTACCACGCAGGACCTTACAGGCCTCAGCGCGGGTACATACAGCGTCACAGTAACCGACGCAAACGGATGTACAGCTACAGTAACAAGAACTATTACACAGCCATCTACACTTACTGCTACAACATCGTCAACTAATGCACTGTGTTATGGTTGTGCTAACGGAACTGCGAGTGTAACAGCAGCTGGTGGAACAACGGCATACACGTACCTTTGGAGCAACGGAGCTACTACAGCGAGCGTAACGGGTCTGATAGCAGGTACTTACACAGTGACTGTAACTGACGCAAATGGCTGTACAGTTGTTAAGACAGTAACGATCACACAGCCATCAGCACTAGTATCATCAATTACGAGCACAAATGTGAACTGCAACGGTGGTACAAACGGTACAGCTGATCTGACAGTGAGCGGCGGAACAACACCATACACTTACCTGTGGAGCAACGGTGCTACTACACAAGATGTAACCGGCCTTGCGGCAGGAACGTACAGCGTAGTTGCAACGGATGCGAACGGATATACTACTACACAATCAGTAACAGTTACGCAGCCTGCAACATTGGTTGCAGCGGCAACATCAACTAATATAAATTGTAACGGTGGTGCAAACGTCACTATCGATCTGACAGTAACGGGTGGTACAACAGCATATACATATAACTGGAGCAATGGTGCTACTACTCAGGATCTTACAGGTCTGAGTGCTGGCACATACAGTGTAACTGTAACCGACGCAAACGGATGTACTGCAACCGCAACAAAAACTATTACACAGCCAGCCACGCTTACAGCTACTACCTCATCAACTAATGCACTGTGTTATGGTTGTGCAAACGGTACTGCGAGCGTAACTGCGGCTGGAGGAACTACTGCATACACATACCTGTGGAGCAACGGAGCAACTACAGCGAGCGTAACGGGTCTGGTTGCAGGTACTTATACAGTAACAGTAACAGACGCAAACGGCTGTACGGTTGTTAAGACTGTGACTATTACTGAGCCATCTGCACTTGTATCATCAATTACGAGCACAAATGTGAACTGTAACGTTGGTACAAACGGTACAGCTGATCTGACAGTGAGCGGCGGAACAACTCCATATACTTACCTGTGGAGCAACGGTGCTACTACACAAGATGTAACCGGCCTTGCGGCAGGAACGTACAGCGTAGTTGCAACGGATGCGAACGGATATACTACTACACAGTCGGTAACAGTTACACAACCTGCAACATTGGTTGCAGCAGCAACCTCAACTAATGTAAACTGTAACGGTGGTGCAAATGGCACTATCGATCTTTCAGTAACGGGCGGTACAACTGCGTACAGCTACTCATGGAGCAACGGTGCAACTACTCAGGACCTGAGCGGTCTGTCTGCAGGTACACACAGTGTAACAGTAACAGACGCAAACGGATGTACAGCAACAGCGACAAAAACTATTACTCAACCAACAACACTTACAGCTACAACATCATCAACCAACGCACTGTGTTATGGTTGTGCTAATGGTACTGCAAGCGTGACAGCAGCTGGTGGAACAACGGCATACACGTACCTGTGGAGCAACGGAGCTACTACTGCAAGCGTAACGGGTCTTGTAGCAGGAACATATACAGTGACTGTGACAGACGCAAACGGCTGTACGGTTGTTAAGACTGTAACGATCACACAGCCATCAGCACTAGTATCATCAATTACGAACACAAATGTGAACTGTAACGGTGGCACAAACGGTACAGCTGATCTGACGGTGAGCGGTGGTACAACACCATACACTTACCTTTGGAGCAACGGAGCAACTACACAAGATGTAACCGGCCTTGCGGCAGGAACGTACAGCGTAGTTGCAACGGATGCGAACGGATATACTACTACACAGTCGGTAACAGTAACCCAGCCTGCAACATTGGTTGCAGCAGCAACATCAACTAATGTAAACTGTAACGGTGGTGCGAACGGAACTATTGACCTTACAGTAACAGGCGGTACAACTGCGTACAGCTACTCATGGAGCAACGGTGCTACTACTCAGGATCTTACAGGTCTGAGTGCTGGCACATACAGTGTAACTGTAACCGACGCAAACGGATGTACTGCAACCGCAACAAAAACTGTTACACAGCCGACAACGCTTACAGCTACTACATCATCGACCAACGCATTGTGTTATGGTTGTGCAAACGGCACTGCGAGCGTAACGGCTTCGGGTGGAACTACAGCATACACTTACCTATGGAGCAACGGCGCTACTACAGCAAGCGTTACCGGTCTGCTTCCGGGTACTTATACAGTGACTGTAACAGATGCAAACGGCTGTACGGTTGTTAAGACTGTAACGATCACACAGCCATCAGCACTAG
>CAZZCR010000058.1:0-9837 GCA_964652995.1 uncultured Flavipsychrobacter sp.
GTGCCGTCGGGGTGGCGGTACTGCTCCTCGATCTGCGGGAACACGGCCTTGTGCAGGAAGGCGCGCTGCCGGATCGTGATGTCGTCCTCCTGCTCGCCGCAGGTGATCCGCACCGGCTTGTCGCCCGCGATCAGGTCCTGCGCGATGGCGTAGGCCACCCGCGCGGCCTCGTGGGCCTGCTCGCGGGTGCGGACGATGCGGGTGAAGGCTTCGCTCATGCGTCTGCACCGTGTTCAGCCGCCCAGGCTTCGCGGCGCTGCTGCTTGAGCTCGGCCAGCCCGCGGATCAGGCCCTGCATCTGCTGGCCCAGCAGCCGGTACTCGGTGAAGGCACGAGGTTCCTTCTCGAAGCGGAACTGCCGGAAGCCACGGCTCGCCCGGTACATGACGTTGCGGTGCTGCGTCGCGTTGGCAATGCCGAGCACGCGCTTGAGCAGCCGCTGCTTGCGCTGCAAACGGTCGAGCAGGTAGCACAGCTCGTCGCGCGACATGGGCTCGTCTTCGGCCGCAGTGCGGCGCTGCGACACGACACTCGCGGCCAGTCGGTTGACCGGGGCACGGACGAGGATGGCGTGCAGGTTCATGCTGCCTCCAGCGTCAGACCGGCGGCGCGCAGGACCTGGGCCTTGTAGGTCGGCCAACTCGGCCCGCGGCTGTGCTCGAAGGCGTCTTGGTCCCAACGACCGACACCGAGCGCTTCACCCTTCGCCTCAATACCGGCGCGGGACTCGTGCCATGCCTCGCCGGCGCCCTGCCCTGGCACCGGCACCTCGTCCTGCCACCGACCCTCGTTCAGCCAGGTCGACGGGTGCGGGATGAACTGCCCACCGTCACGCTGCCACTGCTCCGTCGCACGCTGCCGCTCGAGTGCGGCGATCATGGCCTGCAGCAGCTGAGCCGAAGGCTTGCGCTTGGCGAAGGCCTTTCGGGCCGCGTCCTTCCCGACCTTCCTCGGGTAGGCCAGCCAGAAGGCATCGAAGCGATCCCCACCGCCTTCGGCGGGGTGAGAACCCGAAGGGTTCGATATCTCTTTCTTGCTCTGGCTCTGGCTAGCTTTCTCAGAATCTGCGTCTTTGGTTGCTGCCTGGGTTTCTTCAGAAAACCCAGCGGGTTTCTGTTCGGTTGCCACTGGCTTCCTCGGGCGCCCGCCCTTCTTGCCGTTCTCGCGGGCCGCCTCGATGCGCGGAAGCGCCTCGGCGATCACCTCCTCCGCGCGACCCTGAACCCAGCCAGCTTCGGTGAGCTCGAAGAATTCAGTGAGGACACCATCGACAGCTGCGCGGTCATCGCGGCTCTGCGCGCGGCAGATTCCGTAGGCCCGGTTCGCCGGGATCGGCTGCTCGGTCGCGTAGTAGTGATCGAGCAGGCGGTCGTAGGCGCCGAACTCGGCCAGGGTCAGGTGGCCGGTCTTGACCGTGATGTCGCCGGGGAAGCGCTTGTAGAACTTCAAGCCGCGTACTCCTGCTCGGCGATCTCGCAGAAGAACGAGCACGACGGCAGCGCCTCGTTGCGCTTGGGCTCACCCGGCGGCAGGTCGCGAAGCGGGAAGCGCTCATCCTTGCGTGGGCCGCTGCGGTACCGCAGGAACCACGAGCCATCGCCGATCTCGTCCTGCAGCAGGCAGATCGCCTCGAAGTGGTCAGGAAAGTCCTCTCGGATCGCGCGCCAGTAGCCCTCGCCGCCCTTCACGCAGCCGATGCAGTTGGCGTTTTCGTACCCCAGGCGGTACATCAGCGGAAGCACGAGGCCGGCGCGCTCCACCATTGCCTTGCAATCGGACTTGGTGAGACCGGCGTCGATCAGCGGCGCCACCACCGGGCGATCGGGGTTGCGCTCGCGGAAGTCTTCGAGCCGGTCGGCCTCCTCGGCGGTGTAGCCGAACACCATGATGTCGCCGGGCTGCTTCCACCTGTCGAGCAGCTCGCGCTTCAGTGCCCGAGAACACGGAGCGCCGCGCGGTCCCTTCATGTACTGCTCGCGCTTGAAGACATTGACGACGCTGGCGCCATAGCGCTCGTCGCGCAGCGTGGTGATCCCGCGGCCGAACCAATGCTCGCAGTCGGCGGAGAATCGGCGGTTGTCGGCGTGCTCCTCCATAAGGAAGGCGTTGACGATCTGCACGTCGTGCGTCGCACCGTACTGCGCAAGCGCGAGCTTCGTCGCAACAGCCGACGCAGCCCCGCAGCTGAATTGACAGACGATGCGGCTCAAGACGCCACCCCCACCCACTCCAGCAGCTCGCTCGCGGCCTCCTCGCCCAGGCTCCGCGTAGGCGCGCCGGGCTGGGTGACGCGGCCGTCGATGACGCGAGTGACGTTCAAGCTGCCTCCCGCATCGGCGCACGGCGCTCGCTCAACATGCCGGCTCTCCTCGCAAGCTCGACAAACGCTGCTGCAGCGCAGAGCGCCACAACGCCGTTGCCGACGCACTTGAGGCGTGGGGCTCGGCTATCACCCATGTCGAAGGCCACCCCATCAACCAGGCTCCGAAAATCGGGTTCAAGCGCCGGAGCGAGTTCGGGGTAGTCGGCGAGGATGGCGGGCCAGCGGGGGTCGGCTGGTCCGGGTGCAAAGAGAAGTGGTGCGCCACGAAGTTGTTGAGCTGCTCGCCCTTCGAGCCACCACCCCGCTCCTCGTAGCTCTCCGCGTTCGGGCTGCGGTAGTCCCGGCTGGCCGGCGTCGGCCAGTGCGCCGCCGCGCTCGTGAGCATCAGGTCGCCCTTGCTCCCGACCTGGTTCGGACCGCCCTTCTGGCCGTCGCCTGCACGAGGAGTCGGCCACGCAGCGCTCGCCACCGTAAGGGGCATCCCCGCGCCATTCCCGTTCGATCCCTTCTCCTTGAGGCGATCTGCTCGGGCCTGCCACTGCGCCGGATCCTCGCCGTCGTTCGTCAGGGCGGCGGTCGGTGTCGGCCAGTGCTGCTGCGCTTGGCCCGTGAGCGTCGGGCGCTCCGCTACAGGCGCTCCCCGGTCCCTGGTGTAGGCGTTGCCCTGCGAGTTCGACACGCTGGGCGTCATCCACGCTCGAGCCTGATTGCCGACACCGGCCGGCTTGCTCTTGGTGTTGCTGTTCCCGTTCGGTGCCTCGGGCATGGTGTCCGGCGTGTGCCATGTCCCGCCGCCAAGCGAAGCAGAACCAGCGTTCCCGTCCGTGGCTGGCACCCACGTCGGCCGCTGAAAGAGTGAGCCACTCCGCATCCCACCCGCGGTCGGCCAGTTCTCCCACGACGCGGGCGACGGCGCGCTCATCGAGCTCGCCTTCTTCCGTGTCCACAACGGTGGCGGTGGCAGTAGCGATGCCTGCGACGTTCTCCAGAAAGAGGCACCACGCATCGCTATCGTCGGCGATGCGTAGGACTTCGAAGAAGAGCCCGGAGCGCGCGCCGTCAAGCCCGGCGCGCCGGCCGGCGACGCTGAGGTCCTGACAGGGGAATCCGGCAACGATGCAATCCACGCGGCCACGCCACGCTCGAGCGTCGAAGGTGCAAACGTCGGACCAGACAGGTGCCGCATCCAGCGAGCCGTCTTCCATGCGCGCAGCCAGGACCGCGGCTCCGTATGCTTCCCGCTCAACGTGGCAGACGGTGCGATGCGAGATACCCAGGTAGGCGAGCCCGGCTCGCAGTCCTTCGTCCAACATGCCGACGCCCGAGAACAAGCTGATGGAATGAAGACCCATGTCAAGCCACCACCTCCCACACCCGCTCCTTGCGACCGCTGGCGGTGGTGCGCAGGGTTTCGGTGGGCTGTGCCAGACCTGCGTGCTCGAGGTCGCTGAGCCGCTTGCGCACGGAGTACGCGTCCATCTTGGTCGCCGCCGCGATCTGCTCGGCACCGGCCTTGCCGAAGCGGCGCAGGGCGGATAGCACTTGCTGCATCTGCGCCGGCCCGAACTCACGCACGCGAGCGGCCGCGTCGTGGCTGGTCGCGGGGTCGCTCCGACGGGCCAGCACGCGCGGGTCCGGGTCGCACAGGTCAAGCTGCTGCATCTGCGGCCTCCAGTTCGTCAGCGAGGGTCGGCGGCAGCAGCTCTCGCGCTTCGCCGACGGGAATGGGTTCCGGCCTCGACCACTCCGGCACGCGCTCGACCAGGCGAAACAGGTCGTCGCCGTGCCAGAGGCGGCTGGTGCGCTGCATGGGGTGGGCCTGCGGGGTCAAGCGGCGGCCCTCAAGGGCACCTTGTCGAGCTGCTCGATGCGCGTCAGCGCGGTCTGCAACTGGCGGCCCATCTCCAGCACCTGCCGGCGCAGCTCGTCGGCCTCGTCCTTCGGCTCGATCGGCACCGGCTCGGCGTAGCTCAGACGGTCAGCGAGGAACTTCATGCCGACGTGGCAGCCTTTGGCGCGCGCCAGGTACAGAACAAGCAGCACCTGCTCGGGCGACAGGCGCGCCGGCCGGTCTTCATTCAGGCAGTCCAGCAGCTGCCGCTGCGCGGCCTCGGGCGTCTTCTCGGGCCAGAGCTTCCGGCCGACTTGCGAACTCCCGCCGCAGGCTTTGACGCTCTCGATGAGCGCGTCGTTGAACGACTCCACCAGACTCATTACGAGGCGCTCCGAAAGAAAAAACGATCTTCGGAACGGTTCGCAATGACTCGCTCCGGGCAAAAAAAGAGACTGCTCGGCATGGAAGCGACGAACAACGATCTGGCATGGGCGCGCATCGCGGTGCGCCGGCTGCTCAAGCGGTTGAAGGCGCAGTTGCGCGCAGGGAGGCCGCTGTGCTGAGCCATCAAGGGCGGGCGCCCCGATCGCGCTACGCTGGCGGCTCTGACCTCACCAGCCACGAAAGGGGCGCCCATGGGAACAATCCGCCTGCTCGTCAGAGCAGACACCAGCACCGGCACCGTCGCCGAAGTGCAGCGCGGCACGTTGCCGATGCTCAAGCTGCACCTCGTTGTGATGGATCAGGACGGCTCAGGCCTGACTCAGCCTCACGAACTACCACCGGTATGGATGGAGCTGTCAGCAGCGGCTCTGCTTGCAGAGGGGCTGAGCGCCAAGATTGCGCACTTACTTGGGCAGCCCACTCCCACACAACCGAACGGGCCGATTCAGTAGCCCACGGGCGCGGCGCCCCCACAACAGCGGCGGTCATCTCAGGCAGCCTCCGGGCCGCTGCGGAAGGCAGCGGCGTTCGCTGCCGGCGCGCCGCGCGATGGCAGCGCGCTCCGGAGCCACACAGTGCGGCCCATCCAGGTGACGCGCTGGCCGCAGATCGACGTGCAGGCGTAGAGCATCAGGCGGCCTTGGGCGCCGGGGCATCGGGGGCACCTTCGGTGCCGATCAGCTCGGGCCAGATTCGGTGCCAGTCGTCTGGCCGAAGATCCCACCTGCGAACGGCGCCGGCGGTCGCCACCTCGATCGCTACCGCGTACTCCGGGCTCGGCTGGCGCGCGGCGTACCCGTGGCGCCACTGCCTGATCTGCATGTCACTCTTGATGCCGATGAGCTCGCGCAGCCGTGATACCGGCATGGCGCCGGGCGAATTGAGGTAGTCGTGCAGCTTCATGAGGCCGCATTCTGTAGCACGCGCTACCGAATATCAAGTAGCCCGAGCTATAGGAGCGCGCGCTACTCTGGCTTTGTGCCCAACGACCAAACGCAGGAATACCGGAAAGCCCGACTGGCCGCCGCGGCCGACAAGGCCGGCGGCAAGGCGGCGCTTGGTCGACTGCTCGGCTACAAGGACGGCGCGTACATCGGTCAGATGCTCCGCGGGGACCGCCCCATCAAGGAGGACACGGTCCGCAAGCTGGAGGACAAACGCGGATTCGCGGGGTGGTTCTCGGCCGCCCCATCGCCGAACATCAGCGAACCGCCCGCGCCGCCCGCATCATTCGAAGATAACCGGACTGTCGACCACGCCGATTGGGAGCTTCTCCAAGCTTTCAAGATTGCCGCGACCGAGGAAGAGCGCGCCGCGATCACAGGCCGCTACAAGAGCATCAAGGCCCTGGCCGAACAGATTGCGAGACAACAGGTGCAGGCCAAACCACGGCCGTAGACGCCACGAAGGGAGAGAGAGTGAAGAAGCTGCTACCCATCGCCGCCCTGATCGGCGGCTGCGCATCGATCACCGACGGCACCGAGCAGACTATCGTGTTCAACGTCGAGCCTCGAGAGTCGACGTGCGCGGCCAGCCGCAACGGTGTCGAGCTGTCGCAATTCACCGCGCGAGACTCCACCCTGACCGTCAGCAAGGGCGCCAAGGACATCGTCATCACGTGCAAGGCGCCGGGCTACAAGACCAAGGTGGCGCGGCTCGTCAGCTCTACCCAGGGCGCCGGTATGGTGAGCTTCTTTCTGCTCGACTTCGGCATCACCGACATGGTGACCGGGGCCATGTGGAAGTACCCGTCCAACAGCTCCATCCTGCTCGAGCGGGAAGACGGTGCGGTGGTTGTCGCTCCGGCCCCGGCCTCGACACCTGAAACCACCGTTGCGAAAGCGCCGCCTAAGCCCGAGACGGGGCAGGACTTGTTCTCGGTGAACAGGCTTGCGGTAGCTCAAGGTTGTGCCGCCGACCCGAAGGCGACGATGACCGGGAAAGGGCCGGGCTATGAGGCTTACACCGTGCCCTGCACCAATGGCGACATGCTGATGATCCGCTGCGACATGGGCAACTGCCGCGCGCTCAGGTAACCAGCCATGTGGAGGGCGCTCGCGATCGCAGCCGTTCTCGCCGGCTGTGCTCAAACCCCCGATTTCGTCGCGAAGTCTGATCTGCTGCGGCCGGGCGTCTCGACCAAGGCCGAGGCGGTCAGTCTCCTGGGGCCGCCAAATAGCACTTCTGCTGCCGCTGGCGGCGAGCTGCTCCAGTGGATCAAGGTCAATTCCGGGCTGGCCAATGCGGCCGCAGGCCACGTCGCGATCCTGTTCGACAGGAATAGGGTGATGGTGCGGAAGACACACTCGTTCTCGTCGAACTGAGACCTCAAGGCAACGCCATCAACGGCCCGCTGACGCGGGCTTTTTCACGTCTGGATCAAGCGCAGGGTTAATCCCGACAAACACTGTAGCGTTTGCTATTGCGCAAGAAGGTAGCCGTTGCTACAGTCATCCCATCGCGCCACCCCGGCGCAGCGGGAGAAGCAAGGTGAGCGCAGTCCTCCGAGAGTTCGACGCCGAGACGCTGGCGGCTACCGAGTACCAGGCGAAGGTCGCCGACTGGTTGCAGAAGGTCGATGTCACCGATGTGCTCGACGAGTTGACCGACGTCGAGGGTGAGCTGCAGGCCGTGATCGGCAAGGGCGACGCGGCGGCCATTGGCCGGATCGTGCTGAACGTGCGGCGGGCCTACGCGATGCGCCTGGCCGACCGGGACTACTACGGCCCGGACAGCATGCCCCGGCCGAAGTTCACGACGCAGCAGGCCGCGGCTCTGGCGCTGTTCGGGGAGGTGCTGCAGTGAGCGCCTATCAACTCGCCGCCCTCGGCGCCTTTGGCAACTTCGCCATGGCTGCTGCGACGCAGAGCCTGGTCAATGCTGCTGTCGGCGTGGTCATCGTGGCCGTCCTGCTGCTGGTGAAGCCATGAGCGCCCCCACCTTCGAGCAGCGCGACGGTGGCGACGTGATCGACACGCGCCTGCACCGCGCCGCGCCGATCCACCAGCCGCCGCTGCACGACGACGCGCACCAGTGGCGCAGCGATGAAGCCCGCGCCCACGAGATCGAGCACGAGGAGCTGATGCGCTGGACCCGCGTCGACAGCCTGCTGGCGCTCGTCGTCGTGGCGGTCGCCGTGGTCGCGTCGGCCTACTTCCCGGGCGTGTGGTTCGCGGGGTGGCTCAAGTGAGCGCCGCCCGCATTCCCCTGCGCCCCAGCGTCGCCGCCGGCCTGGCGCGGGCCGCCGCGCGCCTGTGTGCGCGGCCGCGCGTCAGCGTGATCGCCACGCTGCGCCGGGCCTTGCGCTGCGCCTACCTGCGCTGGCGCATCGAGCAGGCCGAGCGCGACGCGCTGCACATGGCCGAGCAGATCGAGCGCGACCAGCGCCAGTTGGTTGCCTACCGCTACGCGGCGCAGGAGCTTCGCTGCGACCTGGCCGCCTCGCAGAGCGGCTGACGCGGCCCTGCCGCCACAAACACCGTCACCCTGAAGGACGAACGATGAACCTGAACGACATCCCCGACGAGGGCCGCGAAATCATGTCGGCCGACGCCGGCACCGTGGCACTGCTCAATCGCAGCGAGATCGACATGCAGATCAGCACGGCCAAGAAGTGGCCCCGCTCGATCAAGCGATTCCGCGACGAGGCGCTGCAGATGGTCACGCTCAACGACCAGATCGCCGCCGAGTGCATCTACAGCCTGCCGCGCGACGGCAAGGTGGTCGAAGGCCCGAGCGCTCGGTTCGGCGAGATCGCCGCGTCAGCCTGGGGCAACTGCCGCGCCGGCGCTCGCGTGGTCAGCGACCAGGGCGATTTCGTGACTGCCCAGGGCGTGTTCCACGACCTCGAGCGCAACGTCGCCATCACCTACGAGGTGCAGCGGCGCATCACCGGAAAGAACGGCCGCCGCTACAGCGCCGACATGATCGGCGTCACCGGCAACGCGGCCAGCTCGATCGCGCTGCGCAACGCGATCCTCAAGGGCATCCCGAAGGCGTTCTGGGCCGATCTGTACAACGCCGCGCGCCAGTGCGCGATGGGCGACTTCAAGACGCTGGCGAACCGCCGCGCCGAGGCGCTCAAGGCGTTCCAGGGCTTCGGCGTCACCGCCGAGCAGGTGTTCGCCAAGCTCGGCGTCGCCGGCATCGAGGACGTGACGCTCGAGGGCCTGCTGGTGCTGCGCGGACTGCTAACCGCCCTGAAGGACGGAGACACCACGCCAGAACAGGCCTTCGCGCCCGACAGCGGTACCGCCGGCGCGACGGTCGGCCGCGAGACGACCAAGCCGCCCTACGGCGCGGAGGCCTTCGCCAGCAGCCTCCCTGGCTGGCTCGCTGCGATCCAGGACGGCAAGAAAACCGCCGACGACTTGATCCGCACCCTCGAAACCCGCAACACGCTGACGGACGAGCAGAAGGCGCGCATCCGTGGGGAATGAGATGGTCGCGCTGATCGACATGACCGGGTTGACCATCAACGGCGTCATGGTGATTGCCAAGAGTGGCTGCAGCAAAGGAAAGGCGTCGTGGACGTGTGCGTGCCCATGTGGCGAGACGTTTCAGTCGGTTGGCACCCGCCTTCGCTCTGGCCAAGTGCGAGGCTGCCCCGCATGCGCAAAGAAATCGATGGTTGCGGCAGCCACCAAGCACGGGGGCGTCGGCTCTCGCGAGTACGGCGCTTACCGCGCAATGCTGCAGCGCTGCTACTACGAGAAAGACAAACGTTACCCACGCTACGGCGGCCGTGGCATTCGCGTCTGCGAGGCCTGGTTGCAGTCGTTCGCGTTCTTTCTGAAGGACATGGGGCCGCAGCCAAGTCCTCAGCACAGCATTGAGCGGCTGGACCGTGACAAGAACTACGCGCCAGACAACTGCTGCTGGGCCACGCGCATTGAGCAAGCAAACAACCGCAGCAACAACACGCGCATCGAGATCGGCGGAAGAACTCAGAACTTGACGCAGTGGTCGCGCGAAGCCGGCGTCCACAGGACTGTGATTCTGAGGCGAATGCAGCGCGGCATATCTGGTGAGGCTCTACTTTCAAAGGGAGTTATTCAATGCAAACGCTGAATGTTCTTCAAGGAAGCCCGGAGTGGCTGGCCCATCGTCGAACGGTGCTGAATGCCAGCGACGCCCCCGCCATGATGGGCGTGTCGCCCTACAAGACCCGCAACGACCTCCTGCGCGAGCTGGCGACGGGGCTGGTCGAGGAGGCCGACCCGGAGCTGCAGCGCCT
>CAZZCR010000059.1:0-9470 GCA_964652995.1 uncultured Flavipsychrobacter sp.
TTGGAAGACCCGGTATTGCCGGCTGAGGAGTGAATGATGCAATAGTGTTGGTAGGAAGTGCATTTACTGTTATTGCCTTAGTAACTGTACAACCTGTGCCGGTTGAATAACTGATAGTTGTTGAACCAGCAGCATTGCCGGTAACTACGCCTGATGTACCAACTGATGCGATAGAAGTGCTTGCGCTGCTCCAGGTACCACCTGTAGAATCATTTGTAAGTGTGATGGTACTACCCACACATACTGATGAAGGGCCTCCAATTGCTGCAGGGGTGCTGCAAGCCGGAGTGAGCGGTGAAATCATGACATAACCATTACCAGCCCAATAGCCTTGTGTGTGCGTGACGCCGGTAGCCAAAGTGGCATGGGTGAATGAGCTACCGCCGCCACCGGGATAACCACTACCATAACAACCGCCGCCATAATAACCACCGCCGCCACCGCCGGCATATGATCCTGTGCCTCCGTTTGACCCTCCTGTTCCCAAACTACCCGGCCATGTTCCGCTACCGCCAGAAGACTGGGTTCCACCATATCCATATAAACCGCCGGTGAGGCCACCACCAGGATAACCAACTGTAGAATAAGCAGCACCGCCGCCGCCGCCGGCAACAATGACACGATCCGATAGCGATGTACCGCCGATGCGAATATCTGATGCACCACCGCCACCGCCGCCAACATAACAACAACCATACCAATAATTTGATCCGGTTCCGCCGCCATTAAAGCCGCCCGGAACAGACGACATGTCATAAGTCGCAGTCTGACCTTCCCCGCCTACATAAATGTTCAGCACCTGCCCTGCTGTAACCGCGAGTGTGCATACTACGCGCCCACCGTAACCACCAATGGCTGAAGTGTATCCAAATGCGCTGCCTCCACGGGCCCCTACCATATCAACCAGGATACTACCTGTTGCAGTTGCGGTGTATGTTTGTACGGAACCTGTGTAACTGAAGTTTGCTGATCCCGGTGACAATACGGTAACTACAGCGGTATCAGACGCGGAACAACCAAAACTGTTCGTTGCCGTAAGTGTGGGAATATAGGTGCCCATGGCTGTATATGTTTTGGTAGGATTCATAACAGAAGATGTAGAACCATCACCAAAACTCCATGAATAAGAAGACAAAGACGTATTTGAAACTGTAAAGTTCAGAGGTGTTCCCGCCCCTGATGTGCCGGGGCTAACAGATGCAATTGCAATTGAAACCGCATTTACAGAAACAACCTTACTTACAGAACATCCCATTTTTGAATACAAAATAGTTGCAGTTCCTCCGGAATTACCTGTAACAATACCTGTGCTGCTACCAATTGAAGCAATTGAAGGAGCTGTACTGGTCCATGTGCCGCCAGTGGTGTCATTTGTAAGGGTTATTGTGTTGCCCGGACAAACAGACGACGGGCCGCCAATAGCAGCCGGTGGCGTACCCATGCACAGTGGCGTTAAAACAACAATACCATTACCATTTCGATAACCTTGTGTATGAGTGACCCCTGTTACTAAAGAAGCATGGGTAAATGAACTACCACCACCGCCTGGGGAGTAGTCACTTGCGCCGCCGCCATAGTAACCGCCACCGCCGCCACCGCCAAGATAACCGGTAGTGGAAGAGCCCCCTGTACCCAAACTACCCGGATTTGCCCCGCTACCGCCAGACGACTGAGTGCCGCCAGCGCCGCCAGCGCCGCCACCTGTGAGTCCGCCGCCAGCATAACCGGCATTACCATAATCTGCGCCGCCGCCGCCGCCGGCAACCACCACACGGTCCGTTAAAGAGGTACCACCGATGCGAATATCTGACGCACCACCACCACCTCCGCTGCTATAATAAGAAGAAGGATAATAAGTATAATTTGTTCCGTTTCCGCCGCCATTAAAGCCGCCCGGAACAGTTGCCATAGGAGATGCCGGAGTAGCGCCCCCGCCGCCAACGTAAATGTTCAGCACCTGACCAGCTGTTACAGCGAGTGTACATACCACGCGGCCGCCGTAACCACCAGAAACTGCACTATAATAGCCTGGATAGTTACCGCCTCCACTTGCACCCGCCATATCTACAGCAATGGTTCCTGTGCCGGTTGCGGTGTAGGTCTGAACCGCACCTGTGTAGTTGAAGGTAGTGGACTGTGCCTCTGCTGCAGTGGTCACTGCCAGCGCTGCACACAGTAGTGTAGCTGCTTTCCTGAGCAGGCTACCAGATGGCGGAGCGGATAACAACCGCCCGATGGCATTTCTGCCCATGTGAAGTAGTGTAGTTTTTGAGATCATATAAGGGGATTTTGTGTTAGCTTTTTTGTTTAGCAGATTGAGACCTTTTCCAAATCGCTTGGGATATAACTCGACCACTAACCACTAAAAGTAGTAGGCGGAACACAAAAACAATAAAAAATGTGCTGAATGGTAGGATTTATGTTGTGAACGGTAGGAATTCTGTTGTGAACGGTATTGGAATTGCGTCTTTTTACATACATCACATATCAAGCTACCCGGCACTGAGTTAAATCACGACCTCAAAGAGGAGCAGCAAAAATGTTGGAACAACAGCCGTGAAAACTAAAGACACCTTGCCTTGTGTTCGAGGGGCCCTATAGGTAGCAGACGCTTGAAAATATGAAATAAATATAATTTACATTATCTATTCGACATTTGCGGCGTTCTCGGCAACCCAGATAAGCTGCTCCAGTTTACTACGCTCAATAAAATTTGCCCTATACTGGGGGCTCGCCGACCATATATTTTCCGTTTCTAAATGTCTTTCGGGCACCGCACTCCATGATATCGTCTTGTCTCTGTCAACAATAAAAATTTTGCTGTACATGCTCCCCATACATACAAACAAGGATCCATCCCGCATCTCATTTGCATTGCCTCCAGAGGCGAATCTCAGCGGGTAGTTACCCTCAACTGTGCAGGTGTATTCCCACACTTTAGTTGGGCTATCGCCATATTTAGCAGGTTCCTTAAAAATAACAACGGTAGGCAATGAATCACAATTCCGACATGCGTTATTATTAAAGAAGCACAAATTACCATCCGCTAAACGCTTAATAGCGTGCGGGTTGCAGAAAAGATCATAACCATACGAGATCGACCCCGGTTTAAAGTTCTCACCGTATATATTCAGTACTTTTCCGCTAGGGTATTCGATCTTTGAGACTCTGTTAATGTTCCGGTAACTTACATATATCACTTTCCTCTGCTCGTCAAAATAGAAGGAATTACTGTGAGGATCGAACCGGGAATTGGAATCGAATTTCGGAGAGAAATATTCGAAATCTGTACCAACTAATCTCTTCGAGTCGCGCCATGACCAAACGACATTTCCTTTCTTATCAAACTCAACTAAAGTGCCATAGCGCCCAATTCTATATCCTTCCGCGGTTTTCACTTGTACAAAAGGTGGCGCAAAAGGAGACATTCCTTGAGGGATTGTCCCTGCGGGTAAAAATAGAGAATATGCAGTATCTGCCGTAATAACCGGCTTGGTCATAATAAATTCCATTCCCATCACCATATAATGCCCGTTTGCCAATTTTTTGATCTCGTGGTGATAGGCATCGCGTGCAGTGTCCTCATTTACTGAATTGTAATCGGGAGCACGCCACAAAATATCACCATTCAAATTGACCTCATATGCTGACTGCTTATGATTGAATGTTATCGTACCATCCTTCGTAAAACTCAGATCACGCATTTCGTCGGCTCTCCCATTTCTTTCGGGGAGAAAAGCTACAGGCAGTCCTTTGGTATCATAAAAAACGGCTCCTGCATCAACAGAAACATACAGATCTCTATATCTCTCATTTTTATGTATTACCCGCAACCTCAGTTTACTTGTGTCTACGCGCGCATCTGACATTGTGGAGAAATGATGGAGTGTACTATCATTCTTTCGTGTTCCGGAATAAAGAACTCTCCACGTATACTCCTCCCCAAAAAGAGGGACCTCTTCAAACCGGGTAGTTATGTTCACAAAAACAGAGCAGAATATGTTTTTAGAAAAACTTTCACTTGTTTTGTGGTTGCCTTTCGATATTTGCAAAACGTAGCCGTTGCCTTTTTTTTCTTCAGGAAACGAAAAACCGATCAAACGATAATTCAAATGACTTCCCTCTTTAGGCAAACGCTGAGAGAACAAGACAGAAGAAGAGCATATGAATATTACAGTAAAGAAAAAGAGCCGCATCAGAAAAAATATTAGCACTCAAAACTAATCAAAACAATTTTGCAAGCAAGTGTAACCAATTTTGATACGCTCGCCTGCATTAGTAACATACACTAATATGACGGATCTCAGACCCACACTAAGACTCAAACGCGCGCTGGTTTTGGCACTTTTATTTGCACTAAATCTAACGTTTACGGTACTGTCTTGCACAACGCCTGAGCCAAAACAAAACACGAATAATACACAAAGGGCAGATCTGCCCCTATCAATTTTTGACTCATCATTGATTCCTCACAATTCATTTGGAGACTCTGTGCGCTACGGCCGAGAACTACTTTTAAACACAGCGAAATACATTGGTCCTGAAGGTTCGGTTTCAAAACACCTTGGCAACAAAATGAACTGCACCAACTGCCACCTGGATGCTGGTAGCCGCCCATTTGCATTGAACTTTTTTAAGACATTCAAGAGTTATCCTCAGTACAGAGGTAGGGAGAACGCTGTACTTTCGCTTGCAGACCGCATAAACAATTGCATTGAGCGACCCCATAATGGAACGGCCATGCCGGTCGATTCTAGAGAGATACTATCCATTGTAGCGTACATAAAATGGATAGGAAGCATTGTTACTGACGACACTGCATTAACAGCTAGCAATTCTCCGGAGCTAACATTGCCGTTACATGCCGCTGATCCGTTGAAAGGCTTGAAAATTTATGAATCTAAATGCAAGTCTTGCCACGGCGCAACCGGCTCAGGTGTTTTGAGTGCTGACTCTACTAGCTACATTTACCCCCCATTATGGGGCATGCAGTCCTATCAACTGGGGAGCAGCATGCATCGCGTGCTTAAAGCTGCGCGATTCATCAAAGCGAATATGCCACATAATCAGGCGAAGTGGAACGCTCCAATACTGACAGATGAGGAAGCGATTGATGTATCAGCTTTCATAAATGACGACGAGATACATCCGAGGCCTTCAAAAAAAGCTACAACGGTGGGTGATTATCCTATATCACGAGTGAAGCCTATTGACTACGACATTCCGCCATTTGAAGACACCTTTAGTTCATCACAGCATAAGTACGGCCCATTCGCCCCAATAATTCAATACCATAAGGTGAAGGGTATTCCGATTGTTTATTAATTACGTTTCAATACCACAATTACCAGACTACCAGTATTGACAAGCTACAAAAAGCGCGTAGCTGAAGTATCTTCCAGCAAAAGGGGCATAATCGCAAACGGCGATACGAAACAAAAGGTTTCGCTATCCGATGCGCAAACGGCGCAACAACTCATCGCGCAAGGGGCGGGACACCGGTATTTCGATACCACCTGCAGTGATAGTCTGTGTATTGATGCGCTCTATCCATTTCAGATTGACCACATAACTTCGATGCACCTTCATGAACAGAGCAGGATCGAAGTTGTCCAGATATTCCTGCATGGCACTGCGCACCAGATACTTCTTCTGCTGCGTATGTATTGTAACGTATACGTGTTCGCTGCTGAGGTACACAATGTCATCAAACCGAACCTTATTGAAATATTCGCCATCGCGTACAAACAGGGCATCTGTCACCAGTTTAGAAGATGGGATCTCTCTTTCAAGTTTATGTTCGTTATGGAAATTGTAGAGTGCGATCTCTATTGCTGTGTATATATCGGCTTTCTGAAACGGTTTGACCAGGTAGGCAGAAGGACGAAATTCGCGCGCAGAGGCTACCGTCTCCGGATCACTGTTGGCGGTGAGAAAAATAAAGGGTTTGTTCAGCTTTTCGGTTATATATTTCGCAACCCTCAATCCATCCGGGCGGCCAGAGAGGTTAATATCCACCAGGACCATATCCGGGTCAAAACTGTGCAACATGGCTACAGCAGTTTCATAATTGGCTGCAGGCTCGGGGCATAGATAGCCCATTTCCTCCAACAGAGCAGCCAAATCGTCTGCAATTATCGCCTCATCCTCTACAATACCGATCTTTATCATGCATTCGTCCTACAAAGGGTACTGTAAATGTCTTAAATTGGCATTAGAAATGCAATAGCCTGAGAAATTTTATTAATCAATAGAAATCCATATAAAGCGACATAATATGAACGGTCGTTTATCCGTTTATAAACTCAATGACGCACACCAGACCATTGTTGTTGCGATAGGAAACGCGCGCATTTATCTGCGTACAAAGTCGGGAAATGAGCTTGAGCCCGAGAGTAACCGGCGTCCCGGTTAACAGTGCATCGGGCAACCCAGGCCCATTGTCGGCATATTCCAGTATCGTTTGTCCGTCAGATTCAGTAATAGAAAGTGATATCTGCGGATCCGGATTTCCGACTACTGCATACTTGTATGAATTGGTAAATAGTTCGTTGAGTATCAAAGCCATCGGAACCGCACGGTCAATATCAAAAAAGCAAATAGGTATCTTGTTTACAAGTGCTACATGAGGCTCGCTGCTATTAAAAACGCCCTCGAGGTGATGATAAAGATCATCAACAAATTTCGAGAATTCCACCTTATCGAGGTCTTCGTTCTGATAGAGTTTCTGGTGTATAAGGGCAATACTGGCTACACGGTTCTGCCCTTCGATCAGCGCATCGCGTGCTCCCCGGTCGTCGACCGAGCGCGCCTGCAACCGAAGCAAGCTGCTGATAACCTGCAAATTATTCTTCACCCGATGATGTATCTCTTTTAGCAAAAGGTCCTTTTGATTTAGCGAACGCTGCAGATCATCTGTTTTTTCCTTCACCACCTTATCAAGCCTGGTGTTCTCTTTGGCAAGCTGATCTACGCGCCAGCGATAAATAACAACAATTATCGAGATGACCAATAGTGTCATTAACACACCAAACCATGGTTGCAGATATACGGGTTTGGCAACAAGAATGTTTATGCTCAGCTCG
The DNA here is from genome assembly GCA_964652995.1 of uncultured Flavipsychrobacter sp. Classification (GTDB taxonomy): domain Bacteria; phylum Bacteroidota; class Bacteroidia; order Chitinophagales; family Chitinophagaceae; genus Nemorincola. Next base: position 7,086 of record CAZZCR010000059.1, read on the forward strand.
TTTCGGCTCCAGTTGCCATTGGCCTCCTGAGCCTTGATATGCAACGTGCTCTTTCCATAAGGTAGCCGGCTCAGACGTATGGTCCTATCGAGCTGTACGTTCCACCCTGTATCGGCCTCATCAATTTTCCAGTAGTACAGCGTTCCCTTCTGGTGAAAGTTCAGTAACGCAAACTCGAGTGTGAAGAATCTATCCTGGGGACGAAGAAGAATACTATTGCTGACCAGAAGATCTGCGGTTTTATCAATAAGTGTGTTCTGTTCGCCATCAAACTGCATAAAAGATGTGATGGCAAGTGGATAGCTCTCTTTACTATTATCAATAGTTACCGGAAAATCATCGGGATTGAACGCGGTGACACCTGCCAGAGAACCAAAATAAATATTGCCGGCAGAATCGCGCGTGTGAGAAATACGATTGAATTCATTGTCTGTAATTCCATCATCTGTCAGGAAGGACAAAACACTACCGTTGCTTTTTTTGAACTGCATAATACCGTAGTCGCTACTCAACCAAAGTCGGTCGCGTGCATCCTCATAAACGGCGTAAATATTGTTGTTGCTTAATCCATCTGACCGGGTATAAAGCCTGGTTGTTCCGTTGTTATAGTCCCACTTTACCAATCCGGAAGTAGTGCCGACCCAATAAATTCTCTGTTTATCGTGATGTACATGCTGGATCTCGGTTGCGGGTAAATGATTCCGACCGGTATCGTCAGGCGAGTATCTCGCAATAATACCCGATCGTTTACTGTACCTATACAGGCCTTTATTGGTACATAACAACAATTCGTCGTTTCCATCCGGTACAATCTCCAGTACGTAAGCCTTTGCGAGATCAGGAAACTTTGCGTATTCAGTGAATGGTGTCACCCGACTCGCAGGTATATCCAACCACATAAGGCCTTCTTCCAGGCCTATCAATACCTTGCCGCTTTCTACTTCGTGCAAGGCCCAGCAATTGGTGTGCTTTCCTATTGGTATCTCGTGGACTTTCGTCTCGCCAGTTACCGGGTTAGTTTCATAAATAGAACTACGCCTTCCGCAAAGGAGATTGCCGCTGTTTAGTTTTATGAGGTCAGTGTATGCATCGAAGTACTTATACCTGTATAAACGCCTTACATCACGAGGGCGACCCAGGACCTTACATGCATAGATACCTGAGTCCTCAACTGAAGTGTATAATGTGTCCCCAATAACTCTCAACCCCCTGAAAGCATACTTCCTGTTTGAATCATAACTCTTATCAAAGTAGTGCCTGAACTTGTTTGGGGTGATATTAACGTGGTAGAATCCGAAACTTGCTGTATACCAGACGTTTCCGTCTTTTGCATACACTATGCCGGGCGGAGGCCTATGATTCTCCACACCTTCCCTCCTCAGATCACGAATCAATCCGCTCGTCAGGCTCCATATCTTACCCTGACGCCATACAACATCATCGATACCGGTATAGAAGAAGACGTCGAAGATGCCCGGTACCCGTGGCGGTAGTTGTTTTGTAATGTCGTGGATATTGAGAAAAGTATCAACATAGTATATAGACGCCTTAGATGAATCGCCGAAGTAATTACCCCAACCCGGCTTGTATCCATACACCATGCGTTCATGTAGTGTCTCAGGTAAGATAGCATTCCTGAGTTTCTTTCCGGTGAAATCACGCTCTATGATCTCTGTGTTATTCTTCATAGACCACACTGTGTTTCTCTCTGTGATATTGAGAAACAACTCATCAGTTGGAAGCGTAACGATCGGGTTCAAAGCATACTCCTTTCCCCTGATGGTGTAGAACATATTCCGCCAATACCCCATCACAAAGCTGCTGTCGGGAAGTGTTCCATTTTTCACCGAGGCCGAAAATGAGGCCTCGGAATAAACCTGGATCTTATTTGTTGTTTTGTTGATCTTGGCGAGATAAGATGTTGTGCGCGCTTTGACCCATATATTGCCCAAGGTATCTTCGATCATGTCGCCTATATCGTTGAAGGCAAGGCTATCCTTTTCCCGAGTGAACCATCTGAAATTATACCCGTCAAATCGGTTCAGCCCACTAAATGTACCTACCCAGATGAATCCACGGGAATCAGGTAAAATCCGGGTAGTAAACCGATGGCTCAAACCATCTTCAACGCCCCAATGATCTACAGACACTACATAGCGTTGAGCCCATGCCAGATGAGTAGAAGTAAGGAGCAATAGAATGAGCAGTTGTCGCATACCATTGTAAATGTAAACATGATAGAACAAAATATAGTTCTACGCTAAAATTTTTGATGTAAAAGAGATAGCCCCGACAAACCGGGGCTATCTCTTTTATTGAATGTTACCATTAACTATTATCGTTGCAGTATCATGCGTACCTGCTGCGTGCTGCCATCGGTGCCGG
>CAZZCR010000060.1:0-8100 GCA_964652995.1 uncultured Flavipsychrobacter sp.
AAGGTTTAAAACCATTCAATGAAAAGTATGGTGTATCTTTTACAATTACAGAAACTTTAATTTCTAATAATCCACCAATATTATTATCAGTTGCTAAAATTATAGATAATAATGGTTTAGAATTAGAAGCTACTGCAATTGTAGGTGTAGACTTAAACCAAAAAGGAATGCAAGTTCCACAACAATTTGGTTCAGCAAGTTCATACGCTAAAAAGTACGCATTGGGTAACCTGTTATTAATTGACGACACACAAGACGCTGATGCTGCTAATAAACACGACAACACATCAAAATCAGTTGTAGAAGATGACAAAAAATGGTTAAACAAAAACACACCGGAATACACTAAATCAATTGAATATTTAAAAAGTGGTGGAAGCATAGAAGCTATTGAAAAAAAATATAAATTAGCAAAAACAGTTAAAGACGAATTATTAAAAGTAAAATAAACAGGGAAGCTGAAAACTGAATAGAGTAAGCAAAGTAAACAATCAAAAAATAAATATTATGGGTGCATTAATTAATGTAAGTTTAAGAGTAGACAAATTACCAAAAGAAAAATTTGTTGCAGGTAAAGATGGAGCAGTTTATTACAATTTTACAATTGGAGTAAATGATGAAGCTAATCAATGGGGACAAAATGTTTCTTTAACAGATTCACAAACTAAAGAAGAACGTGAAGCTAAAAAAGCAAAAAATTACATTGGAAATGGAAATGTAGTTTGGACTGATGGTAACATTGTTGCAGTTAAAAAAGCAAATGTAGAAGTTGCTGAAACTGCTTCATCAGATTTACCTTTCTAGAAAAATTGGGGGTAGTTAAGGGATATACCTGCCCCCTTTTTTAAATTATAAAAGAAAACAAAATGAAAGAATTAGATAAAGACGCAGTACAACTCTTAATGGAAATGTACGAAGATGAATTAAGAATTGACCCAACACAAAAAATTGAACACCCAGAACCTGCTTTATCTTTAGGAATTAAAACATACGAAACAAAAGATGGATTAAAAGAATTTCCGTTACCATTAGGAACTTATGGAAATTTTAGTTTTGTACAAGCTCCGCCTAAATCTAAAAAAACGTTTTTTATATCATTACTTTCAGCAGTTTATATGAAAGGTCAAATAGATACATTTGGTGGTGATTTACGTGGTTATAGTAACGGAAAACATTTAATTCATTTTGATACCGAACAAGGTAATTTCCACGCACAAATGGTATTTAGACGACCATTAGATATGTCTAATATTGATTCAAATAAATATCACACATTCGCATTGCGTCAATTAGATTTTAAAGAACGTATTCAATTCATAGAATGGTATTTATATGACAAATTAGAAGGTAAAAATATTGGACTTGTAATTATTGATGGTGTTGCTGATTTATGTTCTGATGTAAATAACATTGAAGAATCAAATGCAGTTGTACAAAAATTAATGAAATGGACAAAGGAATTAAATTGTCATATTATTACGGTAATTCATAGTAATTTTGGTTCAGACAAACCAACCGGACATTTAGGTTCATTTTTAGAAAAGAAAACAGAAACACAAATTCAACTAGAATTAAATACCGTAAACAAAGAACTTGTCACTGTAAGTTGTAAAAGAAGTAGAAACGCATCGTTTGAAACATTTAGTTTTAAAGTAAACAATTTTGGATTACCACAAGTTGAAGGAGCAATGTACGACCCATTAAAAGGTGTGTTCTAAATTGTTAATAACTTTTAAATATATTTACAAAATGAAAACAACAATTTTAAATCACATTAAAGAATTACAAAATACAGCATCAAGAACAGGATTGATATATTCTGATAATAAAGTAATGTTTTCATATTTTAAAGATTTATTATTAAAATTAGAACAAATTGAACAATTATTAGAATTAGAAAACGAATTGCATTTGACTGAAGTTGCAAATACAATAAAAGAATTTTATCAAACAGATACAGAATTAACACATATAAATTTTAAGTTTCAAGTTAGACCGATACAATCAGAAAAGAAAGAATGTATTATTAACGCAAAACTTTATTTATGATTACAATTTTAATTACTATTGCAGCAGCGATATGGATTATTTTAATGACTATACAAAGGTATGGTGGTGAATTGATTATTAGTCCAGTTATTGGTTTTATGGTTGGATGGTTATATAATCCAGAACATTTTGAAAAAGAAACAGAACATACTATTCAAATTGTTTTAGGTATTGTATCTTTCACAATTATTTGGAATACTTATGAATAACCAATGGCTTGCTAAAGTAGCCGAACATCATAACGAATGGGTTAAAGTTGTTCAATCATTTGGTGAATTTGATTATTCTGAAGATATCGTTCAAGAAAGTTATATAGCTTTATGGAAATATGCTGATGCTGAAAAACTTTTAGACGTTAATGGTGAAGTAAGAAAAGGATATATGTATTTCACATTGCGTTCTTTATTTTACCAATACTATAACAAAAAGAAAAAAGTAAACAAAGTAGATGTGGATGGTTGTTGGGAATTATTTGACGATTCAAATATAGAAGAACACAACGCATATAATGAAATTTGTTTATTAATTGATGAAGAAATTAAAGATTGGAATTGGTACGATAGAAAGTTATTTAAATTATATCGTGATACTGATTTATCAATGAGAGATATTTCAAAAGAAACTGGTATTAGTTTAATTTCAATATTTCATTCTTTAAAAAATCACAAAGCAATTTTGAAAAAAAAATTTCAAGACAACTATAAAGACTATATTACTAACGATTATAATTCAATTTACTAACTATGGCAAAAGCAAGAACAAAAGCACCATCAAAAGGATTAGGTGACACTATTGAAAAGATTACAGAAGCAACTGGAATTAAAAAAGCAGTTGAAGTATTCGCAAAAGCAACTGGATTAGATTGCGGATGTGAAGAACGTAAAGCTAAATTAAATAATTTGATTCCGTACAGAAGAAAAGTTAATTGTTTAAATGAAGCAGACTACAATATGCTTACTGAATTTCTTAAACCGACAAAAGGCAGTTTGACACCAAACGAACAATGGACAATATCTGCTATTTACGAAAGAGTGTTTGAAGTTAAATTAGAACATTCAAGTTGTAGTTCTTGTTGGAGAGATACACTTTCTGATTTAAGAAAAGTTTATAACGAATACAAAGTGAATGATTAATTGGAACGAGGCTGATTTATTTGAATTTTTACGTTCAAATGTTTATCCTGATTTAGTTAAGTCAAAAAATCAGATGTCAAGGTGGGATTGTTATAGTCCCACTTCAGGACATCGAATTGAATTAAAATGTAGGAAACGACATTATCCAACACTATTATTGGAAAAGAAAAAATATGATGCAATGATTGAAGAATGTGAAAAGCATTTAGATATACCAATTTATATTAATTCAACACCTGAAGGAATATTTAGTTTCAATTTGCATAATATATATCCAACGTTTGAAATAAATAAAAAAAACCCAGCTACTACGCAATTTTACAACACACAAAGAATAGAAAAAGAAGTTACATATTTAGAAATTAATCAAGCATTAAAATTATGAAAGACAATCCAATCCAATTAGAATTTTTAAAAAGCGTATTATTATCGCAATTGTTACTTGAATGTAATGAAAACCTAAGATTCACAAAACAATACAATGGCGCATTAAAGCATTTACTTAACAAAGTAAATAGTCATTTGGAAACAACTGTTTATGATGAATACAGAAAGATTTATAATACAGATGCAGAAATGACTACAAACATTTTAAGAAGCATTGAAGATTTAATTACAAAATTAACTACATCAGATTTAGATGAACTTGTAATAATAAATGCAATCATTGAAAAATATCACGAAAATAAAGAATGGTTTACACAATATGGTAATGCTGAATTTTTAAGAATAGATGGCTAAAAAACAAATTGAAAGATATTCACCTACATACATTGAAGTCAATGCAATGGTTTATTGTGTTAAAAAAAACGTAGCATATTCTTTAGAAGCTACAAATGATAAAAGATTTTACATCGTTAAATATATTCCAACAAATTATAAAAATGTAATATATTTGAAAGAAAATAACAATAAATTAGATTTTAATGAATACGAAGCAACAAAAAAAATAATGGAATTATATATTAACCAAAGCAAATTATTATAAAATATGAAAGTAAAAGATACAATGTCAGAATGGATTGAAGCACAAGTAAAAGATAGTGTGGTGCAATCAGTAATTAATAAATTTAAACAACGTAGTGAAGTAGGAATAAAAAAATACAATACTACATTAGACCGTGAAGATTTAACTGATAAAGAATGGATTAACCACGCACAAGAGGAAGCAATGGATTTAATTTTGTATTTAGAAAAACTTAAAAGATTATGAAGCAATCACCATTACAAAGAATAAATAGGATAATGAAATTTTATTATTTACGAGGACAAAATAGAGAAAACGTAAATAAAGTTTATAGAAATATATTAAAATCAAGGATAGTTTAAAAGCTATCCTTTTTTTATTAAACAAATGTTAAAATTTGCTTTTTTATTTTTTTATGTAAATAACTTGTTTATATTTGTCTAACATTTAAAACCAAACATTATGACAAAGCAAGAAATCAAAACAGAATTAGAAAATGTAATCTATGTTCTTGAAACATTAGAAAACGATTATGCAGCATTAAAATTGAAAGCAGTATTATCAGCTTTAGAACACGATTGGAATGAATCAGCTTATTTTACAAACGAAATAGATACTATTTTGAATTATGAACAAACAATGAATAATTTAAACGACATAACAATATATGAATGAGGATGCAACAATAAAAATATTTAGTAAGATACAATCAGTTGAAAGAGATATACAATGGATTTATCAAGAATACTTTAACGAACAAGTGAACGACGACCAATTTGCTTCAATGATAAATTCAGCAGATAAAGAAATGGAAGTCTATTTATACATTTATAATTTAATTATACAAGATGCAAGAAAAAATTAAAACATTAGACAACAAGATTTGGGACAAACAAGAATTATTAGATAATATGTACGATGATGATTTTTACTATGGTTATTTAGGTAAACAAGCATTATCATCTTCATCACTTAAAATGGTATTAAAATCACCTAAAACATATAAATACGTTACTAAATACGGTCAAGCAGAAACTCAACCATTACGTGATGGTAAATTGTTTCATACATTGATATTAGAACCTAATAAAATAGATGATTTTACATTTGTAGATTGCAAAACTAAAGCAGCAAAAGAATATAAATTAGCAGTAGAAGAAAAACAAAACGTTTACACTACAAACGAATTAAGAGATGCTGAACGTTTAGCAGATGCAATATTAAAAAACAATGAAGCAACTGGATATTTTATGGGAGCACAATTTGAAATACCTGAAATAGCAATGATAGATGGAATACCATTTAGAGCTAAAGCAGATATTTTAAGAGGCAATCAAATAATAGATTTAAAAACTACTACAGGATTAAACGAATTTAGATATTCAGCAGACAAATACAGTTATGATTTACAAGCATATTTGTATAAAGAAATGTTTGGAGTAGATGAATTTGTTTTTGTATGTATTGACAAAGGTAGTTTAGACATTGGAATATTTGAATGCAGTGATGAATTTTACCAAAGAGGTAAAGACAAACTTGAACAAGGAATTGCTAATTACAAATACTTTTTTGGTCAAGATGAAATAGATTTGAATCAATATGTATTACGTGGAATATTATAAAGAGAAATTATGAAAATAAATTTAACACATAAAATAAACAATGATAAATATACAGAATATATTTATGAAGCATTTGACATTCAAAACAAAGACGAATCAAATGTAATTGTAGAAGCTAATTTAGAACATTTGCCTGGTAAATGGAACATTGGTGTTGTATATGGTGGTAGTGGTACAGGTAAAACTACTATATTGAAAAATTACTTTAAAAAAGAAATGGATGAATCACATTTTGATAATTCTAAATCTTTAATATCTAATTTTGATTGGTTAGAACCAAAAGACGCTACGTTTTTATTATCAGCAATGGGTTTGAGTTCTGTTCCAACTTGGTTACGTCCATTCAATACATTATCAAATGGTGAACAATATCGTGCCAATCTTGCTTACATTGTAGGAAGCGCAAAAGAAAACGAAGTAATATTAATTGATGAATATACTTCAGTAGTAGACCGTGATGTAGCAAAAGCAATGTCAAACGCATTACAAAAATACATTAGACGAACAAACAAAAAAATAGTACTTGCGTCTTGTCATTTCGACATAATGGATTGGTTGCAACCTGATTGGATTTATTCACCATCAAAAGGGCGTCTTGAAATAGCGCCATCACTTCGGCAACCACAAATTGAACTTCAGGTATTTCGATGTAGATATGAAACTTGGAAATTATTCAAGCACAATCATTATTTAACAGAAGATTTGAATAAAGCAGCAAAATGTTTTGTAGCTTTGTTTAATGATAAACCAATAGCTTTTATGGCAATATTACCATTTCCAAGCGGTGTTATTCAAAATGGTTATAGAATATCAAGAGTTGTTGTACTACCTGATTTTCAAGGATTAGGAATAGGTTTTAAATTTTGTAATTGGTTCGGTCAAGTATATAAAAATGACAACAAAACAATGTACATAAAAACATCTAATCCAGCTTTGTGGTCTGTTTTCAATAATTCAAACGATTGGTTATTTTGTGGTGAAACAAAAGGAGAAGAAAAAGCTGAAATGATGCAATCAAAAAAACAAAAAACACAAGGTGATTACAACACATCTACAAGAATATCTAAATCGTATAAATTTGTAGGAAACGAAAATGATATAAATACAGATTTAATTACATTCAACGCTGATGCTTGGAAAGATGTAGCACAAAATCAAATATCAATGTTTTAATGAATCACATTTTAGACATACAAGACAAATATTTTCAAGATATAAAATCAGGATTGAAGAAATTTGAGATAAGACGTAACAATAGAAACTATTCAATAGGTGACGATTTAACGTTAGTTAATTTAAAAACTAATGAAGTGATTGTAAAAACAATTATCTACATAAATGATGTATCTATTTACGATTTAAAACACATATTAATATTAGGATTAAATTAGAAATTATGAAAACACAAACAAATTTATTTTTTGACAACTCTGTAAGTGAATATTTCAATGGTAAAATGGATTTATATCTTGGTGATATAGATTTTAAATTTGCTGATGAATTTGTAAACATAACCGCAGAAATAAAAACAATTTCAAATGATAATAAATTTACTGGTAAAAAATTATCATTCAATCAAGCACGAGAATATTCTTGTGATGTAGATATATTAGATGATTTGAAAAGAATTAAAAAGAATTATTTATTTGAATATCACAAATATACCAATGAACCATACATTATAATAGTTCCGTTTAAAAAAATAACAGGACAAGAAAAAATAGCAATTGATTTTTTAGATTTAAAAAAAGCAAAAATGTTATATGTTAAAAAAGAAAATCAGTTGAATCAATGGTTATCAGGAAATAGATACGTTGGTATTTATCCAAGAAAAGAATTATTAGTTGTAAATTATAAATAAAATGGAAGAAAAAATAATAGAAATAATCAAACAAGAATTAGGAATAGATATAACTCAAGAATGCAGGAAACGAGAAATAATAGAAGCACGTGCATTGTATTTTTATATAGTAAAGAAATCATTTCCTAAAATGTCATTGCAACGCATAGCAAGTCCATTAAATAAGAATCACGCTACAGTAATTCATTCATTAAAAAACTATCCGTATTATGAAAAGTACAATCCAAAATTGCAAGATGTGAAAAACAATATATTACATTTAATAGGTGAATCAGAAGAACCAATCGATTTGACGAAGATACAAACAATAGATTTAAAGAAAAGAATATTTGATTTAGAAAACAGTTTAGAACAAGAACGTAATCGACCAAGATACGAACATAGAATAACTGAATTATTAGAAAACCTTTTAATAGACACTAAAGGAACAGAACAACACGAGTTGATTACTTTACGATTAGAAGCATT
>CAZZCR010000061.1:0-6788 GCA_964652995.1 uncultured Flavipsychrobacter sp.
GATTTTGGGGTATAAGTGGCAATGATATATAGGTAGTGTATGCAGGTAGGTACGATACGATGCAAACATTTTGGACAGTTTGAACATTTTGAATTATTTGAACATTTTGAACATTTTGGTTAACAGTATCGTTTTGCACAACACAAACCAATGGATCACTCTGCTCTTGGGTACGTTTCGCCTCCTGCCCCCAAACAGCACGCCAAGATCACCGTTGAACTCATCACGGATGCGCTTCGTGATTACTATCACAACGGAATGGCAGACACCGGCATTCGCCGCAAGTATCACATTTCGAAAACCGAGTGGGACGAGATTAAGCAGGCACATGGTGACAAGTTTGTTGCCCGTTTTGGCAAATCTGAGCGCAAGCAGATCAGCGAAGTCAACATTGAAGACCATTGGAAGACTGTTGACATTCCGACGCCGCAGCCGGACATCTACAAACCACGTGCACCGCGTGCCGCAGATGCAGCTGCACCCGCAAACGCACCAGCTGCGAAGAAACCCGCTGCTAACCGTCGCTTTTAGGCACATGTCGCTACATTCTGCTGCATTCTACTATCTCTTTTTTGCAACCATCTATTATTTAATTATAATTGAAAAAGATTCGACCCTCTATTATTCATTCTCCAGTTCATACGCTATGCGTCTTCGAGATTTCACTCTGGCTGATGCCAAAAAGCTGGGTTATGCCCGCCTCATTGACATGATTGATGTAATCAAGCGAGAAATACCTAATTACCCTGTAATGACCAAAGCTGCTGTAGAGCAAGCAATTCGTGCATTCATCGCCCAGCGCAATGATGCTATCGAACAAGCTGCAAACAAGCGACTGCTAACGAACGAGATGCTCTTTCAGATGCGTCGCAATCCCGAGACAGTCGAACGTGATCTTGACAAGGCTGTGAACGCCAATGCTGCGTTTCGCCCTTGTTATGTCCAAATCCGCATCGAAGCGATCACTGCGCTCATTTGGTGCATCTATTCTGGCCTTGATGTTGACTTTGTGACCAAATACTTTGACCAAATCTCCAAAACCATCGCTGACTATGTCCGTAACGGCATGCTGACAGTGGATGAGCTCCAGGATAAGCTTGTTAAGATCGTCACAGACAATGGTGGTAGGTTTGGCAAGTATACCGAGTATGTCGAGGACCTTATTGACATAAGCACCGGCCGTATCCTGACACACGAAACTGCCGGAGACCGTTATGTTATGCGCGAAACCAAATACGAGGCCGTTTACTCGGATTCACCCCTTTATTACGAAGATCCAAGCAAAAACGGCATCGCCAAGAAGCTTAAGGAATATCGTGCGCTAAAGAAACAGGCTGAAAAGGATAAGCTTGTTCGCAAGCAGCAAATCGTAAACCAACAGTGGGCGTTTGTTGGCACTGAGTATGAGGATCCAGGACCACCCATCGATGCTCAGCCTACAAACGACACAGATGTTGTGAATATCGGCGATTATGAGCCACTTCAGCCGCCAGTACAACCCCTGCCGCCTTATAATATGCAATATGCGGGCGAAAACATCTACTATCCGCGATTTGACACACGTAATGGCACTTATCCGGCTGATGCGGATTATAAGTATGGTGATATCCTTAACATTATCCTGCCACCAAGTTCCAGATCAGGCGGTCTTGTCCTCCAGGATGGTTCAGATAAGCGTGATTGGTCAGCAGGTTCCGATATTATGATGCACCTTTCTGAGTTGCATGTTGTTAACACCATCGTCAATACACAGCAAGAGCTTAGCCACTATATCTCGCGTATGAATGATGCCGTTATCGAAGCCCTGAAGATCTGTTGGTTTGACATCAATGGCACTGGCACACCGGCTGATCGTGCTGAAATTGCCCGTTATAAGACTATGTTGAAGCAGGTTGACATCACGCAGAAGTATTACATTACCACTGATGACCAACTGCGCCTTTCATACGTTATCCGTGGCCGACTGACTGATTTCGGTACGCATATCATAGATAACGCTACTTATGACCCACCTCCCGCGATGTTGCCCACTCTGGGTAAGCCTGCTACCTGCGTTATTACATGCATTTTCGAGCAGTGTCGCAAATATCTTGGACTTGCACGTGGGCGTATTCTTGAGCGATTCAATGACATGGATGTCACGATAGATAACATTGAGAATATCGCGCGTGCATGCGAATTGCATATCGTTATCTACGATCTTGAGCTTAGTAAGTGGTGTGACATTGACTACTCTGGCAATAAGCGTCGTACACATACCAATCGATGCGTTATCGCAGTACGCAACAATCATGCCTACTGCATCAAGCGCGAATACCGTGACAGCCTTGGCGATTTCAAGAACAAATCACTGCGCGGAAAGACGCATCTTACCCCGATTTCCCATGTTGACGAGGATACCCATTATGGTACGTTCCGTCTATGCATGGAACCCCATGCGCACCTACTCTTTGACGAGTGCTTTTGCGCGGATTGCGAGCGTGGAACGAATATTCACCCTCGTAGCCGCACTATTGCGGATGTGCCGTCGGGTGTTTACTTCTGGAACGACAACATTGGCGAGGAGATCCTGTCATTGCTTATCTGTAATGGCGTCATTCCTGGTATTGTTGCTAACCGAAACAAAATCCATGCGCTTAACTTTGAGATTACTGATACACTCCCTGATAAGTCCGTACAAAAACGCAATATCAGCCTCCGTTCACAGAAGACACGCCATCAGTACCTTATGTTTACGCCCAGTCGCTACAATTACACGCTTAACTCGATCAGTATGTACCTGTTCCGCACGTTTATCAAGCAACCGATGCTGATGATAGGCGATACAGTCATTACGCGCATCTTTAAGTCACGTTGCAAGCCTATGGTTGACGTTGAGAAGTGCGACGTAACTGGCCATTGTTACATTATTGACATGGTGAAGGCCTATCGTAGCTGTAGCAGTCAGATTGGCCTCTTTACCGAGTATCCCACAGTAACCAAGATGCAGCCAGAAGATGACATTCAGTGGTGTGGTATCTACTACTGTGGTGATAAGTGGCTGTTTCATGACGAGATCTTCTACTTGCGCAGCATAGGCGAGGAGATTCACCCTACTCTTGCCATAGTCTTTAACGAATTGTCCGATATCATGTCAGACTATGGCAAAGCAATCGTTGATGACGGACTTGCTGTAAAGGATATCGCTCCAGCAGACCAAAAGATCCTGTTTAACGCACTCGTCGGTAGCTTTAACCCATGCATTGCCGAACGTCCGATCACAATGGTGCTTAAGTCGGATGGTGACACTGACCGATTCCTTATGAATCCTGGTCATATTATCCACTCAATCACCGATATGCCCAATGGTGACAAGCTTGTACGTTACAACTACAGCGAAAATGGTGTGGTCTCAAACCTTGCCTACATTTCAGCGCAGATTATCGCGCGTTGTAGCCTGCGTATCCGACAGGCGTCAGACAAACTCAAGGCACAGTATGGAGCGACCATTATTGGCACAATGACCGACAGCCTGATCTTTATGTCGCCGACTCCAGTTGACTTTGCCAGCGTTGGAATCGACATTGGTAAGGATCTTGGCCAATGGACTGTACGCGAAGGCACACGCATTACTGCAGTCGGACCGGGCCAATATACACTGTACACTGATGATCAGCGCTCGGATGTGCTCCGTATTCGCGGATATGCGCGCGAGATGCAAAGTGCTAAGCTTTTGCAGGAGTTGTTTACCCGTACTCCAGAAAAGCGTGGCAAGGATGTTGTCAAACCCGTTGATGACACAATTCGCGAGGAACAGACACACTTCTTGTGGATTGGTGAAGCCGGTGTAGGCAAGTCGCGATTCATTGCAACAAAGTATCGCAGTAACGATTACCTTATCATGGGTCCCACTGGTATGTCAGCAGCAAGCATTGCTGGACGTACAATCTACGGTGTATTTGGCCTTGGTCATGATGGTACAATGTCCGTTGCTGATAGTATCATCCAGTTGCGTGAAAAGGCGCGTACACGTATCGCAACTGCAAAGTACCTTGTGATTGACGAGTGTTACATGGTTGATCTCGATACGATGGTCAAAGTTAACGAGATTTGTAAGATCGTGATGTCTGACTATCGCGACTTTGGAGGCAAGATATTGATTCTCGTTGGTGATGATCGACAATTGCCGTCAGTTAGCGAGCCATTTATGAACAGTGAATGGTATAAGCGCCTAAAGATCGAGCGCGAGGAGATCGAATACGTAGAAGATGGCAGTTGCAGGTTGACTCCAAATTGGCGTCATTTCTGCAATTCACTGCGTACTGATCGCAAACCAATGGAGTTAAAGCGTATTATCAAGGATGCACAGACAATGTGTGCAAAGACCGCATTTGCTAACTCAACATCAGTTTACTATGCGAATCGCGACGTAGATGGTCGTAATTCAGAGATGTTGCGCCGTATGCCAGGACATCCAGTCGCAGTTGGTGATGGCGTGTTTAAGCAGGGATGCCCAGTTATGCTTACACGTAACGGCACAGGCAAAGGCGGTTCTATTCGCGAGGGTGTTTATAACGGCAACACTGGTCGGTTTGTCAGCTACGTTGATGGCACACTGCGGCTGCAGATTGCACGCAAACGTGATGGCAAGGTGGTTATGGATGACCTCGCAGTGAAAGGCTATACGCATATTAAGCTTGCGTTTGCTATTACTATTCACAAAATCCAGGGCCAAACACTGGATAGCATTAACATTTACATCAGACGTGAGCACTTAAGGAGTGCTGACGCGACTAGACTGCTGTATGTAGCGCTGACACGCGTTGCATCAGCGGACAAGTGCTATATCGAGATAATATAGTCGAGATTAGGCAAAAAAGACTGAAGAACATTAATAATTTTTTGTGTATGCCTAGTAGGCATACAAACTGTAGATGATAACTCTCCAGTGGATATTTAATATCGTTGCTGGATCATACCCATGCGTTCTGTCAAATACTCACGTGCAAGGTTATCTGTGTATTGGTGCTTGTACGGTAACGTTGGATAGGCAAATGGCATTAACTGTGGGTTGTTGTAATAGCTTGGGACCGCATACGGATAGGCCTGCATGGGCTGATACATGGAGTTTCTGCACGGAATCTGAAAGCCTTCGCGCGCGAATCCACCAGTATACCACCAATAAACAACGATGATGCCGATGATTACATAAAGCCAGGTGTTGCCGCCACCGGTATTGATATTGATGCTAACACCGCCTGTTGTTGGCCGGCCACCGCCACCAGCGGCGGCGTGGAGCTTCTCCAGCCGGTTAACTAACGCTAGCCGTACTTCCCACTTATTATCCTCCATTGGACAGTGAATATATATGTAGGAAAACTACTTCGGCAGCAATTTGGATAGCATCTCATTAATTTCTGGGTCATCTTCAAATCCGAGAGCGGCGACGGTACTTGCTAGCATACTATCAGCCCGTGCGTCAAAATCCTCCGAACTGGGTTTGAGGATCGCGCCTCCAGTCCTGGTTGTGGCGCGTTCCAACTGAATCCTCGTTTCGTTGTGTGCGTTCTTTTCACGAATCAATTCGGTAGCAACCATCTTAGTTTGATTACGTGATTTGCCGAGAGCTTGTTGATATTTACTAATCACGGTTGTGCATTTTCGCACAGTTTTGAGCTGCTCATCCTCAGCAAACTTGAGGGCGTCCTCGTACGACACGTTAGTGGTTGTAGTGGTTTTCGACATGATGGCGTATACTAGTATGTAAAAAAGGGATAAGGGTTATTTAGTCGAATTGCGACGTTGATTATATGTGTCCTGGGCAACTAACGAAGCATCTGCTGCAGCTTGTACTGTGAGTCCCTGTTTAATTTCCTCAAAGTCACTAGGTTCGTCAGGGAGCATATTTGACAACCTTTGGGCCATATGCCCGGAAGCAGCATCTTTGAGCTCTTGCAAAGTCATAAGACGAGCATTAGGGGGATTATTTTGTGTTTGTGTATCAGTAGGAGTTCCGGCCCCCTTTTTGGTGAACTTACCCCCCTTTCCTCTGTCTACCCTATTAATTTGCTTTTTGCCCATGATAATTTGCGCAACGGAGGGCATTTTCTCCGATCCCCCCTCATAAGCACTCCGCATCTCCCTGGCCACACACCTTAGGGGTTTATTTGTTTCATTAGGGGTACCACCCGATTCATGGAAGCATTTGTAGTACATTCGTTCATTGATCTCCAATTTCTCACAGGTGAGTGCGACCGACATGCCTAAACCCCGACATTCATGGATGCGCGCTGCGAGTGCTTTGCGCCGTTGCTCCTGTGCGGCCGCTCGTGTCTGCGGGCGTTCCATGTGTACGTACGTGTTTGCGTGTGCGTGCTTGCGTTGCGTGTGCGCTTACGTCGCGTGTGTTTTGCGTGTACGTTTGCGTCGCGTATGCGTGCTTGTACCTGAGTGTGCGTTTGTGTCACGAGTGTGCTCTCGTTTCAGCGTGTACGCTTACGTACGCGTACGTGGCTGTAGGTTACGTATGTCAGACACCTACGTGGGACACCTACGTGAGATAGGTACGTAGGGTATATATGTAGGATACAAATGTAAGACAGATAATTAATATAGGTATGTAGGATACGTCGCCGTGCATTCATGGTACTGTATCCTACATTGGTAACCCACATAGTATGCTAATATGCTATTCTATGTATGTGTATGTTGTATGTATCCTGTGTATGTATCTAGTGTATGTGTCACCATCTACTAATCATCGTACTATTTTCCATTGTAGTATGCGAAGGGTAAATATTTATTATTTG
>CAZZCR010000062.1:0-6471 GCA_964652995.1 uncultured Flavipsychrobacter sp.
TTTGGCTTTTGTGTCATGATGTTCGTCTCCGTCCAGGTTTTCGTGGATCTCGGAAGTGCTTTTATAGATCAGGAACAGGCCGCCGATAATCAATAAGAGGTCTCTGCCGGAAATATCGAGTGTATCAAGCATCTTCTCACTTTCAACGCCCACCATTGCGCCAATATTGAATAAAGAGCCTTTCAGGCGCATTACCCAGTTGATGGACAAAAGCAGCAAAATGCGGGTGAACATGGCCAATCCCATACCTACCTTACGGGCCTTTTCCTGCTGGTGATGCGGTAGTTTTCCCGTAAGTATTGAGATAAAGACAATATTGTCTATGCCGAGTACTATTTCAAGGACAGTAAGTGTGATCAAGGAAATCCATATTTCAGGATTAGTTAGCCATGCCATTCGTGCAGATTTGTTTTGTAATGAACTATGCAAACATACATAACCCGTGGAAACTAACCATAAATGCATCTGTGGATATCATAATGCCGGTATCTTTACAATATGCTAAATATAGGTGAGGCATTTTATCAGCTAAAGGCGAAGTTGATCGTATTGTATGACGAGAGAGAAGCTGCAGCTATTGCTCATGAGGTGCTGGAGCACATCACCGGGCTGAACAGAACCGACCGATTGGTTAGAAAAGATCTGCCATTATCTGAGCATGAGGAGCATGATTTCAATAGTGCTTCAGAAGCGTTGGTATCCGGAAAGCCGTTGCAGTATGTCACAAACTCAGCCTGGTTTCTCGGGAACAAGTATTATGTCGACCCTGCTGTTCTTATCCCTCGACCCGAGACCGAGGAACTTGTACTATGGGTGGTCGAGTACGCATTACGCACCCGCGAGAAAGGCGAAAGTTTAAAAGTTCTTGAGATCGGTACCGGTTCGGGTTGTATCCCCATCTCTCTAAAAGAAAAACTACCGGCAGCCTCGGTTATCTCTTGCGATGTAAGTGCTGCGGCGTTGCAGGTTGCGCGGAAAAATGCCGAATCAATTGGCGTTGATGTCGACTTTGTTCAATTGGATTTTTTGAATAAAACAACCTGGAACGACCTTGCGAATTATGATATCATTGTTTCAAATCCGCCTTATATACCTGTCAGTGAGCGGGAACGGTTGCATATAAATGTGCGCGAATATGAGCCGGCTACTGCTCTTTTTGTACCGCATGACGATGCATTGGTTTTTTATGATGCAACAGCCTCATTTGCAAAGACGCATTTAAAAAAAGGTGGTGTTATGTTCTTTGAGATCGACAACGGGCATGCTATTGAGACAAGAGATCTTTTTATGGATCATGGTTTTAAGACCGTGGAATTGCGAAGGGACATGTTTGGTAACGATAGAATGCTCTTCGTTGCAGGTAATTAGTACTTTTAGGACTGCTGCGATAAATGAAAGAGCAAACACGGAAATATCTGCCTTTTATAGTTACATCTGCCTGTATGTGGGCAGTACTGGTGTTGATATTTCCATATTATAAATTTTACGTTGACCCTGATGCTACCGCATATCTAACCATTTCAGCGCGTTATGCTGTTGGTGACATCAGCCGAGCAGTGAATGGGCTGTGGGGGCCGTGGGCTTGTTGGCTCACTGCTATTTTGATAAAAGGTGGGCTTGCCGCAATTCCTGCTGCCATTTTTGTGAATGCTTTAGGGGGCGCCGGATTCCATTTTGTTTCACACTCTTTGTTTCTGCGGTTTCATATAGATCGGCGGACACAGTGGCTACTGAATGCCGTTTTCGCCACGTTTATAGTGTTTGCTACTTTCTGGCAAACGTTCGATGATCTTTGGCAGTGTTTCTTCCTGACTGCAGTATTGCGTATACTGCTCATAACGGATTTTACCGTCAAACCGCGTTTATGGGTGTTGGCTGGGTCAGTAGGGGCGTTTTCATATTTTGCCAAGGCTTATTCTATCCCGTTTTTTGCGCTCAGCACCACTGCCTGCGTCTATGTGCTGACAAAAGGCCATTTGAAACAGACTTTTAAGGTCATGGTTGTTTCAGGTGGTGTCATGTTACTTTGTTCGTTCCCGTGGATGGCAGCATTGTATTCAAAGTACGGTATCTGGACCACATCTACAGCAGGCGGATTGAATATGTCATGGTACCTTGTAGGTCACCCTGAATGGAAAGATAGCATTGATATTCTTTTGCCACCTGTGTATCCGAACAGTACCTATTACTGGGAGGACCCTTTTGTTGTTAACGGGCATCTCTCTCATTTCTGGGATTCATGGTATCTCGCTTTTCGCCTTGTGCTTAGAGTTGGGTACAATGTGCTTTCATTCGTTGTTTGTCTGTTGGAGTTGTCGGTATTTTTTCCTGTGGTGTGGGGTTATGTTTTGGTGCGTTTATTACTGCAAAGGAAGTATGGTCGCCTGATGCAGGGTGAGAAGATCATCTACCTCACATTCCTTCTTTTGCCGGTTGGATACATAATGGTGCATCTGGAGTCGAGGTATTTATGGTATATGGTTCCGATAGGGATGATCGCTGGTGTAAATTTGATCGAGAGAAGGTATTCAGGCAATGAGCGCAGAGTCAGGTTTTTCGTAATGCTGTGGGCGCTGAGTTTTGTTGTTTTCCCCTTGCTGAATTTGAAGAAATTGTACAAAGAGGGAGAGAAAGAGTACCGATTTGCGCAGAAGCTAATTTCGGCGGGGCTTACAGAAGTTGGCTTTATAAGTAATTTACATCCAAGGTTATTGTCCAAGATCGCATTCTTTTCGCACAATAGTTTTTATGTGATCAATAAACAAAAGGTAGATACAGGAGTGGTTGATCTGTCCAAAATGAAAGTGGAAAATACAGACGTTCTTGAGAAGGAATTGGTGCGCTACAGGGTAGGGTATTACCTACACGCCGAGAAAACGAGCGGGAAATTGATGAACCCTGGATTTTACGACCTGTTTTACGAGAATTTGAGGGATAGCACAGGTGTTATCAATCTGCCGGTCGTTTTAGAGGATGCCGAAAGCGGCATAACTGTATTCCGTATCGTCAGGGATTCACTCGAGATCAACGCGAACCAACCTGCGCCATGAACCTATCAACCTCACCCCTGAATAGTTCAGTTCGGCGTACTGTAAAATAGCTTCCAACTACATTTTCTGGCAGATGTAATCTGATATGCCCTGGATAATCGTGAGCCAGGGTATGAAGGTCGTCGACAGTCATTGGGAATCGCAGCGTCACGCCATGTACATCCGATTCCTTCCATACTGCACCGCAACCCCTGCAGCTTTTTTCATATTTAGTATTGAATAGCTTTACCGTGTCGCCACATTCCATTTCTATTTCCAGCATAGCGTTTCTTGCTACGATGAACTTAACGCCTCCCACCGAGACTTTTAGATCAAGGAAGTATTGACCACCCGAAAACCCAAACCTGTAAAAGGAACAGAAATGATTCTTAATTGAAGGCCTCGATAGGTTTTGCCAATCAGAGAAAATGGTATCGCTTACCTCATTAATCCCTCCGGCTTCATTCAAATTGCTGCTGTTTGCTCTTAGTTTCGGGTCGTTTATACCGAACACCGGCTGTGCAACGACAACGCTACCCAGTAAGGCGAGATATAGTACCGTTGTTTTGGAGAAAATCACTTCCAGATATTGCGGTTGTTGAAATTACGCCTGTACCACCTGCGGTGATATTGGTTGTAATGTTCGGTTTGTGTGTCGCCATTTTTATCAACATAGGTTGAATACCACCTGCGTCGCGGGGCACAACTGAAAATAACAATTGTAACCACTGTAATGGCCAGTAAAACCAGAAAAGTCCGCTTTGTATTCATAGCTGTGAAGTTGTGATCAACGGGTAAAATCCGCTGTAAACATACAAAAAAAAAGCCCTTGTTGTTATTGCCACGCAAAATATCCGCGTTTCAATGCCACGTATGCACTGTTAACGTACATGATAGCTTACTTGTGTTTTTTGCTTTTCTTTTTCTCTCCATGGCCATCGCCATTAGTTTTTTCGTCAGTTTTGTCCACTTGAGTTGCTTCTTTTGGGAAGAGATCTCTCATAATGGGGATATTCTTATCAGCTCCGTTTTTGTGAAGCACCATTAAAATCAAAAGCAACAAGATAATTCCCAACATCGGAAGTACAACAAAATTCCTGATGCGCTTATACATTAATGATCGCTTGTTACGGATAATTTCGTCCTGATCCAGGTATCCGCGGGTCTCTATTGTCCGGATTATTACTTTATTTTTCGCCCGTGTTTCCTTTTGCCACTCATCATACTTTTCTAACGATCCCTGTCTCCGTAGTATCTTCCCTTTTTCTGTCAAAAAGGTAACACCTCCCTCTCTCTCGGCAATGTAGTCGTTTGCTTTCAGGTAGTCGATGATGTTTTTAACGGTTTGGCTTTGCAGGGCTCTGAATGCGCGTTCATCGATACCTTGTTCTGCCATTATTTGTTCCCGCTCGTCTCCAATGAAGTTTCTGAGAGCTATTTGCACACCTTTTGAGTCATTTAGTGTGTAGGTTGGTATAACTCTGTTCAACAACGCTCTTTCAAATTCTGTTAGCACAACTGACATACGTATGTTCTTTAGATGTTTATTTCTAAGTCAAACCTATGCATCATTATCGGGAGAGTCAATATTGTTTTTGTTATTGATTTACTATTTTGGTTGGGAGTTGTTAGGATGAAAAAAGTCATTTTTTGTATGTTTGTGTTCAAACCAATCTATATGAAAAATATTTTATTTATTTTGATGGCTATTGTCTGTGTAAATGTGTCTTTCGGCCAGAACTATTTTCTCGCTACCTCTGTCGATGGCGTTGAAGAGTTGTACATAATGTCAGTTACGTCCAACAGAAGCACCAATTCACTTGTCGTTTTCGATCGCCTGAAACCGGCCGACGGGAAACTTCAGGAATTCCGACACAATGCGAAAAAGACTGCAGATAAAGGAATCGCAACAGAAGAATTCGAAAAGCTTGGTTACTACAGGAGGAAGGTCCAGTACAGTTGTCAGGCAAAAAAATACAGGATAATGGAAATCACTTACTATGAACTAAATGGTAAGGTGATTGAAAAGGCCGAGTATGACGAAGACGACCGCGCATGGTCCCCGTTGCCGAAAGGAAGTCTGATCGAAGCTGAGTATAAAAAGGTATGCAATAAGTAACGCCGGCGCAAATTGTCTTAAACCGAGACAGGGTGTTGTGACTTTTATCATAGGGAAAAGAAAGTCACCAAATATTACCTTTGTGCCGTCCCTTGACATCGGGACGGCTTATTTTATGTTTAAAAAGTAAATACTAGAGATAAATGCGTAAAAAAATAGTAGCAGGCAATTGGAAAATGAATCTGAATTTGCCGGATGGACTGGAACTGATCAATGAGATCTATAATGGAGCCCCGGCGTTGGGTAAAAATAAGGAGATTGTTATTGCTCCGCCCTTCATTCATCTTACACAGGCTGCCAGTCAACTGGCCAATATGGACCATGTGCATCTTGGTGCACAGAACTGTCACCACGAAGCTGCAGGCGCATATACAGGAGAGGTTTCAGCGTCAATGCTGAAGAGTGCAGAGGTTGAATACGTCATTCTCGGACATTCTGAAAGACGGCAGTATTTTTCAGAAGACGGAACAATGCTCGCGAAGAAGGTGAACCAGGTACTTGCTAACGGAATGAAAGTGATATTCTGCTGCGGTGAGCCATTGGAAATCCGTGATGCGGGAACCGAAAACAGTTACGTAGGACATCAAATTGAAGATGGGTTGTTTCACTTAAATGCTGAACATCTTGCAAATGTCGTGATTGCATATGAGCCAATTTGGGCTATTGGCACAGGTCGTACGGCTTCATCTTCTCAGGCTCAGGATATGCATGCACACATCAGAAGTGTGATCAGCGCACAATATGGAGCAGAGGTGGCTGCATCTATTTCTATTCTTTACGGAGGTAGTTGTAAACCATCAAACGCGGCAGAGCTGTTCGCATGCCCTGATGTTGACGGTGGCCTTATTGGTGGAGCGGCCTTGAAAGCAGATGAGTTTCTTGCCATAGTTGCAGCAATATCTGCTAATTAAAAATATTGGTAGATTTTTTTGGTGAAAAAAAATCCTACCGTATATTTGCACTCCAATTCCACGGATGGCGCGTTGGTCAATCGGCTAAGACGCCTCCCTTTCACGGAGGAATGACGGGTTCGATTCCCGTACGTGCTACAGAAGAGGGAACATGCAATTTAAATTGCAGTTCCCTCTTTTCTTTTTGCCCTAAAACCCTTGCCACGCCTGCAATGTAGCGGAATGCCTCATTTACTTTTGGGGTTCGACACTCGTCTTTTTTTCGATTGTAGTATATTCCTTCAGGAAAGACCATATACTGAAGTTCTTGTCTGTCGTTGTAATCAGCGGAAGCCCATTCTGGAGCGAGTTTCGAGGATGTTCTAAAGGCTGTGTCTATGTATAAATCAAGGTTCGACACCCTATTCCCAAA
>CAZZCR010000063.1:0-6313 GCA_964652995.1 uncultured Flavipsychrobacter sp.
GTTAACCCCGTACCTCCTGCACCAACCCTTACTCCATCGGTGACAACCATGTGTAACGGCGCTGTTCAGTCGCTCACATCTTCTGCCGCTGCAGTGTGGTCGCCTACAACCGATCTTTATACGGATGCTGCGTATACTACGCCTTACACCGGTGGTGTTGCATCTACTGTTTATGTGCACCCAACTACTGTTACCGCTGTGACTGTGCGCACATACACAGCAACCGTTACAAACGGGTTCGGATGTACGAGTAGTTCTGTTGCGACGGTCACTATCAATCCGGCAACAGCAGCCATAACGGGTACACTTTCGGTCTGCGCGGGTTATAGCACCACATTGTCCAGCACTTCTGCCGGTGGTACCTGGAGCAGTACGTCTACCGGTATAGCCACAGTTGGCTCTTCGTCAGGAATTGTGACGGGAGGATCTCCGGGTACGTCAACGATCATTTATACTGTGGCTGGCTGTAGTTCTGTTGCGGTGGTTACAGTAACACCAACTCCTGCAGCAATTACAGGTGTAAACATTGCTTGTCTTTTGGCAACCACAACGTTGTCTACCACACCTGCCGGCGGCACGTGGAGCAGTAGTAATCCTGCCGTCGGTACGGTCAATGCGTCCACCGGTGTAGTAGGAGGAATATCATTAGGTACATGTACTATTACTTACGATCTGGGTAGCGGATGTTTCGTGACCAGAACTGTAAGTGTTAATCCATACCCCGGTGCAATAACAGGTGCAGGTAGTGTTTGCCTTGGTGCGAGTACGCCGATGACGAGTTCACCGGGCGGTGGCATATGGACAGCAACGGCAACACCTGCGGGCGCAGCTACTGTTGGCGCCACTACTGGTATCGTTAATGGTATTGCACTCGGTACAGCTACAATTAGGTACCAGGTAGCGGGTTGTGCGGTCACAAAGATCGTGACCGTTGTTGCCACATCGACCCCACCATTCGGTCCTCCGGTATGTGTGGGTAGTGTCGGCTGTTTCACGACAACTGCAACCGGAGGTACGTGGAGCAGCAGTAACCCTACAGTGGGTACCATTGGTTCTACGACAGGTTGTTTGTACGGTATGTCTCCTGGTACTACGACAATTACCTACGCATTGAGTGCGGGTTGTACGAGTACAGTAGTGGCTACTGTAACACCTGCACCTGCGCCTATCGTCGGCGCTACGTCAGTCTGCGAAGGTCTGACGACGACGCTTACGCACCCGACAGCGGGCGGTACATGGACGAGCAGCGACCCTACGATAGCAAGTATCGGTATCGGTACAGGCATAGTAACAGGTGTATCTGCTACGCCGGCACCGGGCACAGCAACAATAACATATACATTGCCATCGGGCTGTTTCACGACCATGACATTTACGGTACTGCCTACTCCGGGAGCGATCACGGGTACATTGGCATTGTGCCAGTCACAGACAGCAACGCTGAGCAGTTCCACAGTTGGTGGTACATGGTCGAGCGGCACCACGTCAGTGGCTACGATAGATGCTGCTACGGGTCTGTGGACCGCGATCGGCACAGGCACATCAACAATAACCTATACATCTGCAGCGGGCTGTATCACTACGGCCGTTGTAACGGTGAACGGTATACCATCTGCCATCACGGGCACAGCTTCAGTGTGTGTGGGTCAGACAACAACGCTGAGCAGTACCACCCCAATGGGCGCATGGAGCAGTTCTACCCCTGCGGTAGGCACAGTATCCGGTACAGGCGATGTAACAGGTATCACTGCCGGTACAACAGACATTACCTATGCGCTGGCATCAGGCTGTTTTGTAACGACAACAGTTACCGTTAACGCCGGCCCTAACCCGATCACGGGTACCCCACTGGGCATCTGTGTAGGTGCGTCTACCTTCCTGTCGTGCACCACACCGGGCGGTATCTGGACGAGCGCATCCCCTACGGTAGCCTCTATCCTGAGCCCCGGCCTTATAGGCGGTGTGTCAGTAGGCACAGCAACGATCAGCTACACGATAGGTGCCACAGGTTGTGCGTCTACAGTAGTAGTTACGGTAAATACATTGCCCGGCGCCATAGGCGGTACACTGAACGTGTGCGCGGGCCAGACAAGCACACTAACGAACTCCAGCGCCGGCGGCAGCTGGTCGAGCGCGATACCACTGGTAGGAACGATAGATGCTACCACGGGCGTGTTCGGCGGCGTAGCAGCAGGCACAACGACAATAACATATTCATTAGGTACGGGCTGTACAGTAACGGCGATCGCTACGGTGAATGCTACGCCAGCGATCACGGGCGGCATCACCAACATCTGCGCGGGCACTACCACCACATTCACCGGCTCACCAACCGGTGGTACGTGGATCAGCGGTACCACTACCGTAGCGACAATAGGAGTGGGTACAGGTCTTGCAACAGGCGTTGCGCCGGGCGGTACCACAACGATCACTTATACATTATCAAGCGGTTGCCGCAATACGACAGTATTGACAGTTACGCCGCTTCCATCGGTTATCACGGGTACGACCAGCATCTGCGCGGGTCAGACAACGACACTGAGCAGTGCCACTACGGGAGGTACATGGAGCAGCAGTAACCCTGCTGTAGGAACCATCTCCACAGGCGGTGTTGTTACCGGCATAACAGCAGGCACTACCACGATCACGTACGCGGTATCGGGCTGTTCACGCACGACAGTAGTATTGGTGAACGGCTTGCCTACAAGCATTACGCCGGCAGGCGCACAGGTATGTGAAGGCAGCACGATCAGCATGACCGGCGCACCATCGGGTGGTACGTGGAGTTCATCATGCGCGGGTATCGGCTCAATAGCAACCGGTTCAGGAACGTACACCGGTATCAGCGCGGGTACATGTACCGTAACTTATACATTATCTACAGGTTGCTCACTGGTATCATCACCGATCACAGTGAACGCATTGCCTGCAACGATAGGCGGTGTGGCATCAGTATGTGTGGGCCAGACAACGACGCTGAACAGCACACCTGCGACAGGCACATGGTCACTGTCATCAGGCACAGGCACAGCAACGATCGGCAGCACTACAGGTGTAGTGACAGGCGGTACAGCCGGTACAGTGAATGTTACCTATACACTGCCTACAGGTTGCCGTAGAACGATAGTAGTGACAGTGAACGCATTGCCGGGCCTGATCACCGGAGCAGCCAACGTATGTGCGGGCAGCACCACAACAATGAACTGTACGCCTGCGGGCGGCACCTGGACGATCTCAGGTTCTATAGCCACGATAGGCGTGACAACGGGTGTCGTTACCGGCACAAGCGCAGGTACAACAGAAGTTACGTACACAGCAGGAGCGGGCTGCTTCAGCATACGTACCATCACAGTGAACCCTGTACCGGACCCGATCACGGGTACGGCTACTACATGTGCGGGTCAGACAACAACGCTGAGCACCCTGTCAACGGGCGGTACATGGAGCATCAGTCCGCTGGCGACAGCGACGATAGGTTCAGGCACAGGCGTGGTGACAGGAGTAAGTGGCGGCGCAGGTTCTGCCACAGCAACGGTTACGTATACATTGCCAACTACGTGCCGTACGACACAGGTAGTTACTGTATACGCGCTGCCATCAGCTATCGGAGGTTCGCTCCAGGTATGTGAGGCGGCAACAGGCACGCTGACGACGACAACCCCGGGCGGTACATGGGCATCATCGAATCCCGTAGTTGCCACAGTTGACGCAACAACAGGAGCAATCACAGGTAACAATGCAGGTACAACAAATATCACCTACACACTGGGTACAGGCTGTCAGGTAACGGCGGTAGCGACGGTTAATCCGATCCCTGCTGCGATAGGCGGCATACTTCAGGTGTGTGAAGGTCAGACAACAACATTAAGTAATAGTACACCATCAGGAACATGGAGTAGCAGCACACCGGGCACAGCTACGGTAGGCGCATCTACAGGTATAGTGACGGGTATAGTAGCGGGCACAAGCACGATCAGCTACACGCTGAGCACAGGCTGCCGCAACACAGCGATAGTGACAGTACACGCACTTCCTGCGAACATCACAGGCCCTGCACCAATGTGGGTGTGTGAGAACGGCACAGTGACATTGAGCAGCAGCCCGGCGGGCGGTGTATGGAGCAGCGCGAACGCAGAGGTGACAGTGAACCCTGCAACGGGCGCCGTTACAGGTGTGAGCGCAGGTACAGCTACTATCAGCTATATGTTCGGTATCGGCTGTGTACGCACCACAACGGTAACAGTGCAGCCTCAGCCGGCAACGATCACGGGCAACCTGAACGTATGTATCGGACTGACACAGGCACTGGCAACAGCGAGCACAGGCGGTACATGGAGCAGCAGCAACACAGCGGTAGCACCGGTGGACGCTTCGGGCACAGTATCAGGCCTTAGCCTTGGTACAGCAAACATATCTTACACACTTCCTGTTACAGGATGTTCAAGGTCAGTAGTTGCGACAGTGCAGCCACTGCCATCAACTATCACGGGTAGTGCAGGTTTCTGTAACCTGAGTTCAACGATGTACCTGAGCAGCCCCGGCGGCGGTACATGGACGAGCAGTGATACAACAATATTGACGATAGACCCGACAACAGGTATGGCTACCGGTGTGAGCGTAGATACAGCAACGATCACCTACACATTGCCTACTGGTTGTAAGACAACGAAGGACGTATTCCTGATCCTTGCACCATATCCGATCACAGGCCCTAATGACATGTGTCTGGGTCAGACTAGGATGCTGTCAAACGCTATCAGCGGAGGCGTATGGAGCAGCAGTATCCCCGGAGTTGCATCCGTTGATGCGGTAACGGGAGCTGTTACAGGTATGGCAATGGGTCCTGCAACAATTACGTACACGCTGTCAACGGGCTGTGCTTCGACACATCCGGTAACAGTAAATCCGATACCTGTTGGTACCACAGGCCCTATCCAGATATGTGAAGGCAATACAGCGATATACAGCAACGCAACACCGGGTGGAACCTGGAGCAGCAGCGACACAACGATAGCTACTATTAACACAACCAGCGGTCTGCTGACAGCCATATCGGGTGGAGTTGTTACAGTTACCTATACATTAGGTTCGGGTTGTAACGCGATGTTCACCGTTACGGTCAACGGCTTGCCGGGAACGATCAGCGGACCTAACCAGGTATGTGAAGGATCTACGATCGCGCTGACGACAACATCAACAACAGGTCTGTGGTCATCAGCAGATCCTGGTGTAGCTGATGCAGGTGCGCTCACGGGCGTTATCACCGGTATGTCGGCAATGACACCGGGAGTAATGGGAATGGGCGTGACGCTCATCACGTATACACTGCCAACAGGCTGCTTCCGCACACATGAAGTAACCGTTAATCCGCTTCCGAACATCATCGTGGGTAACTCGGATGTATGTGTGGGTGATGTGGCATTATACACATGCGCTACACCGGGCGGCGGCTGGGTGAGCAGCAACCCTGCACGGGGCACTATAGACGGTGTGACTGGGGTATTCGGCGGTATCTCTGCCGGAACGGTTATCATCTCTTACGTATTGCCTACAGGCTGTATCGCTACAAAAGCAATCACAGTACATGACAACCCTGCACCTATCTCAGGTTCTCTGAGCGTATGCGCGGGCTTCGCTACCAACCTCATAAGCAGCCCTGCAGGTGGCACCTGGAGCCAGAACCCTACATCAATGGTGTATGGCACTATCCATACACTTACAGGGGTTGTAAGCGGTATCACAGCAGGTATCATACCTGTTACCTACACACTGGGCAGCGGTTGCCGCGCGGTGAACGAAGTAACAGTGATCACGCTGCCTGCAGTTGTGGGCGGACCATCACAGGTATGTGTGAACGACTCAATAGTAATGACCCATCCTACAGCAGGTGGGACATGGAGCAGCAGCAACACTGCCCGCGCTACAGTAGACCCGCTGACAGGCATGATACACGGTATATCGGCAGGAACAGCAGTGATCACCTACTCGGTGAGCACCGGTTGCTTCAATGTACGCACCATCACGGTGAATGCACTGCCTACACCGATAACAGGACCACTACAGGTGTGTGAAGGATCGACCATCACATTGGCAAGTACACCAACTCCGGGTGGTATCTGGGTAAGCGACACCACGGCAGCAGCTACAGTTGGTTATCTGTCTGGCGTGGTTACAGGTATCGCTGCGGGTCATACCAACATCAGCTACATACTCGGGGCTACAGGCTGTCTGACAAGGGTACAGGTAACGGTTAACGTTACACCTCCTACCATCACGGGCAACCCGCACATCTGTATGGGATCTGCCAATACCT
>CAZZCR010000064.1:0-5586 GCA_964652995.1 uncultured Flavipsychrobacter sp.
AGATGGGCGCGTAGCGCCCGTCGAAGCGTAACGGAACAAAGGCCGAGCATGTCCATTTGAAACGGCGAAGCCGTTTCAAAAATGGCTGACCATCTCACGACAATCTATACCCAGGCCGGCTTTCACCTTGAAGAAGGCGGCTGGGGTAAGGACGGCGCAATAATCATACCTGCTCATGATTCGCTGAACAATTTCATAGATTTATCTGACACAAGCATCGCAACGAACATTTCGAATATAATCGGACAGGAAACCGCGCAATTGAACGATCTGGGTTTTGAACGAATACCTCTAGTTGGCGGCAATATGTGCTGGATTTGTGTGCGATTTAATTCAGCTATATCAGAGAACTACTACGCAAGAATATATGTGTTCACTAATCTAATACGCATGTATGTATGGTCTAATAATGAATGTCATGACACGTTCGAGCATTTCGTGTTTCATGAAACGGATTATCTTGAGCAGCTTGCGGCGGCAAAAAGTTATTGCGATGGGCTGAAAAAAGTTGTTGCGGCGCTGCTTCCGCAACCAATTGCCGAGGAAATTACTCCAGAAATTTCATTAAGCAAAATACACTCGGAGCGCGCGCTGCAAAATTAATCGCGCGGCAAAAAATTTACCGTTTATGTTTTGCAATGCAAAACATCGAGCACAAGTTTTTTCACTGCGCCGGCGAAATAATGGCCGCGCGAAGTGACGCGCGGAGAGCCTTCAATTCGGCCGCGGCTGCAACCCAAGGAAGAAGCTGGACTATTTCCTTGATGAGAATTTCCGGTTTATCAAAGTCAAAGTCGAATTCGCCGATGATGGGAATTTCACCAAGAAACATATCTGCGTAAAATTTGCGCTCGGGGACATTAGTGTAGATGCTTAGACTAGCCGTGCCGTTTTCGTACCAAAACTCGCGCGAGATTTGTTCGGTCGGCGCAAAGCCAATTGCGGCTAACTGCGCCGCAAGCGCGGTCAATTCTGGCGGCGCCATAGCCTTACGCAAGTTAGAGACGCCAAATGCGCGATAGTAAAGTTCGTGAAATCCAACAAGGATGCCGTCAAGCCACGCGCGGGCGATTACCCATTGATCCGAATAGAAATCGCGCGAGTCTACCCTGTAAAATTCACGCGGGCGCATTAGTTGTACCGTGATCGTGTAGTGGTTATTACGTTGTTGGGTGATCGTAACCTTAGAGCTAGTCAGGGTCAGCGTGGCGACATTATTTTCGATAGTGAACTTAGGGTCGATAGACTGGCAGAAGGCGTCCATGTGGTTTTTTAATATTAACCGGGCACATTTCAAATTTGTTCGGCGCGTAGCGCCTCACTGGCGCACGGAGGCCTTTTGTGTAGTGTGTGACGTTTTCGCTCGACGTTTCGCGCAGCGAAACGTAACGCGAAACGTAAAGCGGAGGGGACGAAGTCCCTGGAGCGAAACGGAACAAAAGCCGAGTACGCAGGTGGGCGAGCGTAGCTCGCGAACAATTTGAAAAAATAACCTCAATAAAAAAGAACCGACATGATCGCCGAAGAGCGTTACGCCAACGGTGCTATTAGGACAATCTCATATTGGGAAGACGAGGGTGTTCGTCGACGTCATCGTGAGGATGGACCCGCATACATAGAATTTGATGAATTTGGAAATCGTATTGAAGAATGGTGGTACACACATGGACTTCTCCATAGGGAAGACGGCCCCGCAAGAATAGTTTTTGATGAATTTGGAAATCGTATTCAAGAATGGTGGCACAACAGTGGACGTATCCACAAGGAAGATGGCCCGGCTGGCCTCAAATGGAATGCCGCGGGAAGTTTGACGGGGGAATTATGGATAATTAATGAGGCGCAGTGCCATAGAATCGACGGTCCGGCGGTTACCAAGTGGAATGATGACGGCGAAAAAATATATGAAAGCTGGTGCAGATACGGCTATATTCACAGAGAGGATGGCCCAGCAAGACAGACCTGGAAAAACGGAGTGTTAACAGAAGAGTGGTGGCACGAGACCGGGCGATGGACTGACGAAGAAATAAAAAATTTTCTGCGGCCGGAAGCGTACATGGCTGTCTTGCGCATGCTGCCGCAGCCTATTTACGAGGAAATCGCGGCCGTATTTCGCGCTGTTTAGATTTTTTGCCGTTTGAAACCACCGCGCGTATATTAAAAATGGAGACTGCGCTACATCCTAACGGCAAAGTTAAATCGATCACATATACGGTAAATGACCTCTTGCATAGAGATGATGGGCCGGCGTATCAACATTGGAATGATGTCGGGGTATTAGTTTATGAAGAATGGTGTCAAAATGATTGCTGGTATAGAGATAACGGCCCAGCAGTTCAACAATGGAATCCCGCCGGGGAATTAACTTTGGAAATATGGTATCAAAATGACCGCATGCATAGAGACAATGGCCCAGCGTATCAACAATGGAATGCCGCCGGCGAATTAATTAGGGAAAAATGGTGCCAAAATAACCGAGAATTAACTCTGCAGGAGGTCGAAAAAATACTGCGGCCGGCCGAGTTTATGCATACACTGCGCGCAGGCCTACCGCAGCCTATCTTTGAGGAAATCGAGAGTGTATTTCGCGCGGTATAACTTCGTTTTATCCCATGGCGCAACTTCATTATAGCGCTGTCACCATTTTTTGCCGTTTGAAACGGATGCGAATATATTAAAATGGAGACCGAATATCACGCCAACGGTGTTGTTAAATCAAGAAAGTATACGGTAAATGGCATATCGCATAGAAATAACGACCCTAATCGTTTCGCAGAGCAAAACGCTCTGGTGTGTGTGCGGTGTAATGACGCCGGGGTATTAATCGAAGAAGCTTGGTTCCAAAATGAACGCAGACACAGAGATGACGGGCCGGCAATCCGACGATGGGATAACGCCGGGGGATTAATTTACGAATCATGGTGGCAGGATGGCCGCGAATTAACCCCGACAGAAATCGAAGAATTATTGAGGCCGTCTGATATTGTGGTCTCGCTGCGCGAAGGATTACCCCAGCGAATTTTTGAGGAGATCGGGAGCGCTTACCAAACCGTGTGACTTTGACTTTTTTGCCGTTTGAATCGACCGCGCGTATATTAAAATGGAGGCTGTGTTGCATCCTAACGGCAGAGTTAAATCGATTACATACAGGACAAATGGTCGGTGGCATAGAGATAACGGTCCGGTATATCAGGAGTGGAATGACGCCGGGATATTAATTGAGGAAGAATGGTGCCAAAACGGCCACTGGCATAGAGATAACGGCCCAACATATCAACGATGGAATGACGCCGGGGTATTAATTAAGGAAAGATGGTGTCAAAGTGGCCTCTGGCATAGAGATAATGGTCCTGCTTCCCAAGAATGGAATGACGCCGGGGAATTAATTAAGGAAGGATGGTATCAAAATGGCCGCTGGCATGGAACTAACGGCCCAGCAATTCAACAATGGAATGACGCCGGTGAATTAATTTGGGAGATATGGTATCAAAATGATTGCAAAATGACGCCGCAGGAAATTGAAAAAATATTACAACCGGCCGAGTTTATGGCGGTGTTGCGCGAAGGCCTACCGCAGCCTATCTTTGAGGAAATCAAGGGCGTATTTCGCGCGGTTTAGATTTTTTGCCGATTGAAACCACCGCGCGTATATTAAAAATGGAGACTGCACTACATCCTAACGGCAGAGTTAAATTGATCATATATAGGGTAAATTGCCTCTGGCATAGAGATGACGGGCCAGCGTATCGACGATGGAATGATGCCGGGATATTAATTTATGAAACATGGTGTCAAAATGGCCTCTGGCATAGAGATAACGGTCCGGCACATCAACGGTGGAATAACGCCGGGGAATTAATTGTAGAAGAATGGCACCAAAACGGCCGCTGGCATAGAGATAACGGTCCGGCATATCAAAAGTGGAATGGCGCCGGGGAATTAATTGTGGAAGAATGGTATCAAAATGACCGCGAATTGACCGCGAGGGAAATTGAAAAAATACTACGACCGGCTGAAATTATGCATGCACTGCGCGCAGGTCTACCGCAGCCGATATTCGAGGAAATCGAGAGTGTATTTCGCGCTGTTTAGATTTTTTGCCGATTGAAACGACCGTGCGTATATTAAAAATGGAGACCGCGTTGCATCCTAATGGCAGAGTTAAATCGATCCTATATACGGTAAATGGCCGCGTACATAGAGATAATGGGCCGGCATATCAAGAGTGGAATGACGCCGGTGTATTAATTAAGGAATCGTGGTGTCAAAATGGCCTCTGGCATAGAGATAACGGTCCGGCACATCAAGAATTGAACGACGCAGATGAATTAATTTATGAATCATGGTGGCAAAACGGTCGCTGGCATAGAGATAACGGTCCGGCATATCAAAAGTGGAATAACGCCGGGGAATTAATTGTGGAAGAATGGTGGCAAAATGGCTACCGGCATAGAGATAATGGGCCGGCATATAAACGATGGAATGACGCCGGGGGATTAATTGAGGAAGTATGGTGCCAAAATAACCACAAATTAACTGCGCAGGAAATTGAAAAAATATTACAACCGGCCGAGTTTATGCGTGCGCTGCGCAAAGGCCTACCGCAGCCGATATTCGAGGAAATCGAGAGTGTATTTCGCGCTGTTTAGATTTTTTGCCGATTGAAACGACCGTGCGTATATTAAAAATGGAGACTGAGTTGCATCCTAACGGCAGAGTTAAATCGATCACATATTGGGCAAATGGCCCCTTGCATAGAGATAATGGTCCAGCAATTCAACGGTGGAATGACGCCGGTGTATTAATTTGGGAATCATGGTATCAAAATGCTCGCTCACATAGAGATAATGGGCCGGCATGTAAACGATGGAATGACGCCGGGGAATTAATTGAGGAAATATGGTTGCAAAACGGCCTCTGGCATAGAGATAATGGGCCGGCATGGCAACAGTGGAATGGCGCTGGGGTATTAATTGTGGAATCATGGTATCAAAATGACCGCAAATTGACTACACAGGAAATTGAGAAAATACTGCGGCTGGAAAATATTATGGCGGCGTTGCGCGAAAGTCTCCCGCAGCCTATCTTTGAAGAAATCGCGGCTGTATTTCGCTTAATATAACGAAGTTATATAACGCGATATAACTTCGGCGCGCCTCGCGGTTTGACTTTTTGTCATTTGAAACGAACCCGGCTAATTAAAAACATGTCCTACCAGACCGCTTACGTCCACGGCAAGGCTATCAGGTATCATTCCTTTAGCGCCTGCAGCCGGCTATGTGTTGGCTTGGGCGAGGCGTGGTATATCTTCCTGGATTGGAGCAAAAGGCGCTGCGTATATTTGCGTGGGGTCGACCATACGACTGCGCTGCAGTACGTTCAAGCCATCTGCGATCAATATAAGGCCGGAACGTATGGAAATTACAAGGAGCATGCCGATCTCGCGCTTGATATACTGAAAAACGGCAAGTATTATGTGTCCGGCCTCGGAACGAGGACGGAGGTTTACTGGGTTGAATGATGCCGCGCCATTTTTTGTTCGGAAGGCTTCGCCTTCCTCGCTGGCGTGCTCGGCTTTTGTTCCGTTTC
>CAZZCR010000065.1:0-5244 GCA_964652995.1 uncultured Flavipsychrobacter sp.
CGACTAAACCTATCGACACTATAAACAATGATGTGCGATATCTTTTCCTTACTTTTCTTCACAAACGCCAGCATTGAATTAAAGTGTTTACGCTCATCGGTCTTCGCACTTTCGTATGTGCCCCCAAAGCACCCCATGATCTGGTAGCCACTTTTCAAAGCGTATTGCTCACAGGCTTTCTTTTGCGTTTCCAGGCTCATGTTATTGTCCGCCTGCTCCTTCGTTGAAACCCTTGTATAAATTACGCAATTGCGTGTAGCGGCGGTTTGTTTGTTCTTTCCTTTTCCAAATGTTTGGAATAACTCAAGTCCGTGTTTACTCATGCTGCAATTTTAATTTCTGTTTGATTACTAATACTAATAGCAATTTCCTTGCCTGACTTCTTCCCTTTTGACCAGCTGTTATACACTACTGTTGTAAAGGTTTTTATTGTTTTGATTAGTTCCAAAATCCGCTCCTCATCCCATTCTTTAAAGGTTTCAAGACTCCTTACATCCTCAACCGTAATATCCTCTTCCCTGTCCGGTGATTCTAATTTAAGCTTCTTTGTCATAATTAATGTTTGATTTTTCACAATTAACAAATCGTCCTGTCATTCTTGCTTCTATTACTATTGTTTTATCCTGAACTAAAGAATGTTGACGACTGACAATTTTTTACGACACTAACTGACAAACTAAAATTTCTGTATGTTCCCATACCATTAGTACTACAAATGGCACACCAGAAAAACCAGCTTTTTGATCATTTTTCTTAATCTAAATGGATTCTAAACCGACTTCAAATATTTTCAAACATCGGCAAATAGTGCCATCAAATATTGTTTTCTCTATTGTCAAAACGTCCTGCCAACTTGTAAAAATATCTGCCACGGCAGGACTAGACACTTGAATTATTACTCTGCTCACTAGATAGTTGCAACCGGTCTGCCTTTAATACTCTGGTCAACGAGGTATCCAAGGAATGTTGCAAATGGAATAATGTTTTGACGGACGCTTGCATCCTCTAATGCCTGCATATACCGTTCCCGTTGTTCTACGGGAATGACGGTCCAAGGATAACCTCCGGAAGCCAACATGGCATTCATCAAAAACCTTCCCATGCGTCCATTACCGTCCATATATGGGTGGATAAATACAAATACAAAATGCCCAAGTACAGCTCTCACCGCTGCTTCCTGTTCTGCTTCCAGAAGTTCAAATAGCACTGGCATTGCATCCCGCACGGCATCCCGATTTAGGGGCGTGTGCATGGAATTGCCAATATAAACTTGATGATTTCGGTAGCCCGCAAGATCTGCTGCATTTAGTATGCCGGAAGTCACGCTCGGCCCAAATAGTTTTAGATACCAATCCCCGTGATCCTGATCGACAACTGTCCCGGCATTTTCTCCGGCAAGAATTCGCCTAAGACTATTTTCTACGCCTTTAAAGGCATCTAAATAACCCTTTGCCGCCATGGCATCTCGTTGCTTTCTGTCTTCCTCGTTATCTGCAAGATTCCAGGAACCTGCCCTTACTCGCTCAATCAGTTCAGGGGTAACTTTATATTGTTCAATTGATAAAGAGTGGTAAGCATCGGTAACAAAAATTTTGTCTACAGTATTCATGTAAGCATCTATGTTATCAGACAACCCCGGTGCCACGGGGAAATTTGCCATAACCTGCTCGCGCATTTGAGCCCACATTAGCCGTATTCGGGCTTCATAGGGAGAACGTGCCCTTTGTGGCAGTACTATATTTAGTTGTCCATCGAAAGGGTCGTTTTCACGTACATCATAACCGGCACCTTTCATGGTACTAACTATCGTATCTGCAATCCTTTCTTTTCCTGCATTTCGGAATGCACCGGCAATCCGGCCAGCAACTACGCTGTGACCACCATCCAAAAGTATACGCAATATATCGGCTGCATTACTGATCATTGAAATTCCAGTACGCACTTCCAGCGCATCCTGAGTAAACGTATTTGTAGAACAGCGTACTAGTGCGGCAGGAAGTGTATATAATCGTTTACCATCTTGCATGGTTCGCTCTTCGGCAGGTGGAATTTCCGCTTTCAAAGGAAACAGGGATGTTCCTATTGGGAGCTCCACAGGCAAATTGTTCGCACCTGGCGCACGTACTAATAGTTGACCAGGCACCTTGGTATTGCCTGCATGTATCATTAGAGATTGTTCTGGTGACAAGCACCATGCATCGCCAAAGCGATCTTCAAGATATTGTACACAAAATCCCCAATAGTTACTGTACCAAGCCGTACTATCTCCTTTTGCAGCTTGTGGTGCCGTTGCAATATACCAGCCGCGCAATACCTCTTCGATGAAGCCATTGTTCATAAGTCGTTCCCTATGCGTACGACTTAGCATATCAGATTTGATAGCAATAACATTCTTTTCCTGTATGCTATGCAATTCCTTAAGGGAATCAGCTAATTTTTCCGAAGGTGTAGCCATACTTTGATTTTTGAATTCTATTAGTTAGCGCCAGATCAATTCTATTACTAGCTGACGTGCGTATTGAATTATTTGAAGTTGAGTCAAAATTATTATTTAATGTCGTATCATCCAAATTATTTAACGCTTGAATGACTAGAATCCCCCCTGAACATACCCATTTGGAAGGAACTTATTTATATGATTGTTATATTGTAGTGAACCAAAAAAAATAAATTTTATGAACTATTTGAAAGAAATTCTGTGGCGTGATCCTTCAATGGCCCTCCCAGCATTAGCCGCGTTTGCCAAAATGCACAAGTCAAATGTCGTTGCAGCAAAGCAACCAACAAAAATCATTGAGCATCCGGCAACGATTAACTATCGTAACAAAGTGGCGAGTCAAGGGAAATTAAAGCCCTATACCAGCACGGAATTAGCTGAACTCTATGGGGTAGATAAAAACACCCTGAAAAAATG
The DNA here is from genome assembly GCA_964652995.1 of uncultured Flavipsychrobacter sp. GTDB lineage: Bacteria > Bacteroidota > Bacteroidia > Chitinophagales > Chitinophagaceae > Nemorincola. Next base: position 2,915 of record CAZZCR010000065.1, read on the forward strand.
GATAAAACCATTGAAGAGGGAAATCGGCAAGAAACATGGAGAATTTTATACTGTTCGCCAAGTGGGTGTAATTTTTGAAAAATTAGATTTCCCACATTATAACGAAGTTGCTTAACGGCACTTTCAATTCTAGCCTTCAGTTAAGGGCTAGAATTGAATTTCCTAACAATGAGTGCTGCCAGCTACAAAAGGGTAAACTGAATTTGGGATTAGTTACGTATGATTCTGATTTGAAGCCGATTTGATTTCGAGTTGAATTCCATTTGAAAATGTTTGAAAATGTTTGAATTCTATTTGAAAATAATCAAAAACAATTGAAAACATGGGTAAAAATCGACACAAAATGGAGTTTCAAGCTCTTTCCAGATAAATTATCCATTCACCAAATAATCGCAGAACAATGAAAGAAGTACAATTAAATGCAACGATTATCATGCATCCCGCTACAATCGAATATTACAATAAGCGAACACTTTTTAAGGTAAAACCATATTCGAAACGTGAAATGGCGGAAATATATGGTGTGTCTAGCAAGACATTCGAAAAATGGATCAACCCATTTATAGATGACATCGGCAAGCGAAATGGCAGATATTATACCGTCCGTCAGGTTACCATGATTATTGAAAAGCTAGATTTTCCCTATTGGATAGATGTTGCATGATTCTTATGCTTTGCCTCATTTTCGAATGGGGCAAAGCATAACCACTCAGGATGTACTAGCTATGTATTCTGTCAAGTAAACCGTGCAAAATACTTGACATTTTATATAATCAACTATCTTTGCATTATGAGAGTGGCTGAAAAAATAGAAAAAACGATACTAAAAATGATTCCGGGCAATACTTTCAAATATCAGGAATTAGGAATTGCCCAGGATGAGTACTGCGCAGCAACCAAGGCGATTGAACGTCTAATAAAGAGGAACATAATTAAGCGGGCATCTACAGGATTATTTTATATACCGAAACAAACTGCGTTTGGCAGTATTAAGCCTAGGGAGGAAGAACTATTAAAGCCATACCTTTTTGATGGTGGTCAACGAACTGCCTATATCACTGGCATTGCCCTGTACAATAGAATGGGCATAACTACTCAAGTACCCAAAAATATAAGATTAGCAAGTAGGGATAAACGCATCGTTACAAAAATAGGTAGCGTTGAAGTAAAGTCGGTGAAAAGCTATGTAGAGGTAACTAATGAAAATTACTACCTATTGGAGTTGTTAGATGTTATTAAAGACTTTAAGATTATCCCAGATGCAGACAAAACTCAAACAATTCGTTTCCTATTGAGTAAACTTGCTGGGCTTACGGTAAAAGAAAAGGAAAAGATAATCAGGATAGCCCTTAAATATCCACCTAGAGTAAGAGCTTTGGCCGGAGCTTTGTTTAGCCAGCTAAACCCTGCCGATCTCTTGCAAGAATTAAAGAAAAGCATCAACCCTTTGACAATTTGTAAGTGTGAAATTACTTCACAACAATTGTCAACAATTGAAAACTGGAATATTCAATAGTTATGAATCTGCATAGAAACAAAGAACTATTTCTGGATGCCATCGCCGCCATTAGAAATGCAGTAAAATTTGCCCATTTATTATGGAATACGCTGCATCGCTAAGTGTATATAGAACCTACGTTAAGGTTATCAACTAATAGCTAATGCTGCTGATTATTCCGACAGTAATTATCGTATATTATTTCTGCAAATAATAATGCAGTCTCGCCCATCTCTATTAGCTCCTCAGAAGAATATTTTTCTTCTGTGTCGGCAAATAACTCTTCGTCATTGCAAGTTGGCCGTCTATCTAAGTCTTCTGTAGATGGGATTGAGTTTTCTCTAATTATCTTTTCTTCTTCGTTTTTTTTCTTTTTCATAAAATTGTTTTTACTCAACTTAATTATAGCTATTTACGAGTTAATTGTGATCGAATTATGTTTCAATTAACCATTGTGAAAGATAATTAAAACATTAGTGAGACACATGTGGTTAGCCCAAAAACTGATTGCTTCCGTATTAGGAACAAAAGTGCCCGCTATAAATAACCATAATAAAAGAAGGCGATTTAATTGCGTAGCCATCTATTTCCAAAATGGATATAGTTCAACAAGATGGGGAAAGGAAAGATCTATAATCTTGATAGGGTGCTATCCATTAGATACAGGGTCAATTTGCTACACAATTTCAAGGCATTGTGTCAACCATTTGCTGGACTAAGAAAATTGGGTGTCAACCAATAGCCGGATTATCTTCAAAATGTGTCAACTAAAACCAGTGTCTTGTACTGAAATAGCTATACAGTTTTAAAAACCGTGTATAGTATGAAAGTA
>CAZZCR010000066.1:0-4976 GCA_964652995.1 uncultured Flavipsychrobacter sp.
TGGTCAAGAACTGGATCAAAAACTTTTATTTTTTGACCATCTGCATCAACGGTTTTGGAATAAAAAACATCATTCATGAAATCAACTCCGACTTCTCCAGGAGTTCGCTGCCCATCTAAATAATCACCAAAATGGGTGGTTTCATGTGTCAAGGTGACAAAAATACTGTATAAGGCAGTCTGTCTATCCCCTGGACTCGCTTGTTCCAATTGGTTCGCCATTTTCGTTGAAAGCTCAATTGTATTGTTGTCGTAATCGTAAAAACCATTTGCACCTTGTGAGAACATCCATTGACCACTGCTTGATCCTGGATTGTCGACAATTTTAACGGTAGGCCCAGCTCCCCAAGTTGTCGCCTTTTGCACTTCAGCAGGGGTCAGATTGCCGCCGCTGTATTGTTTAAATCCGGCCATAATATTAGTACTCTTCATAATGTCGTTCTGAACGTTTTCAGCTAAATATTTTGTCAAAACAGGGTAGGTTTTTCCCTGATCGCTTTTCGCTGGGTATTTATACGCTCCCCCTTGATCTTTAAAATAAAGCGGATTGTCGCCAAACGCGATGTACGGACTTTCGGATGGAAATTTATGAGCGAGCGGATCGACATTCAATGCGAAAACAACTGGATCAAAGTCGTAACCGTTATAAGTTTTTTGTCCAGAATCAAAGCCAGCGATTTTTTGCGTTTTGGTGTTAAAGAGCGTCTTCCCAAAACGTTCAATAGGTTTGGTTTGGATGTCTTCTTCAAAAAGTCCCCAAGATAGGCTAGCATTTCTTGTCACGGGAATGCCCATGTAAGTTTGATATGCCAAAGGCTGTTTCGCCGTAGGATGAGATGCCGCACTGTCTTTCATCCAACTCTTGACCAAAATATTTTTCATTTCGATAGGCATTTCCCGATAACCGAGTTTGTATATATTCTTAATCAATGCCTCATATTCCACAAATGCCTTGCTCTGCACTCGTTGTTTTTTTGTCTGGTTTGTTCTTAATAACCTCTCTTCTAGGATCTCGGCTTTCAATAATAATGCATTAAGGCTGTGGTTATCGGCATTTAAAGCATCGTTTGCGCAGACCAGCATGAAGTCTTCCACCTTCGTGCCAAATTTCCATTCATAGGCTTTGGCGAGATAGACAAGGCACAACGCAACGGACTGTTTCAAGTCCAAGCTCCGTAAAGCTATATCATTTCTGATTGCTTCGTCGGTTGTATAGGTCAATGCGCCGATAGTCCCATTGCCAGGAAATCGACCATTGGATATTTCGATATTGAAGGGTGTCCCTTTTTCATTTGTATGGGTAATGTAAATATGACCCGGAGCAACACAAAGTGACGCATCCGTTTTTAACCTTTCAGCCAAAATTTTGAAAAGTGCCGCCAAAGCAAAGCAATTGCCTCTCCCTTGCTGCAAAAGGTGTGACACCTGTGTATTCGACCAGTCTTTTGTGCCGAAGGGATCATTGAATGAATACTCATACGGTGCCCGATATAAGACGTAGTTGTGATTGCTATCAGTCAGCATTTGAATAATTGGACTAGTCATATAAGTATATATCGCCTGATTAGCGATTAGGCACCGTGTTGTTTTTTCTCTCTCCTCATATCCTTGTTGCGCCTGCTCTAACACAGTAGGCGCATAGGCAGCGCCGTGATAACTTGTTTTATCAATCAAGTATCCAATATTTGCGGCATGAAAGCCTATGACCGCCTGAAAATCTTTATAGTCCAGCACGTTTCCTTGATAGGCACTTTCTATCAGAAAAATAGCCTTTTCAAAACATAGCGAATCCTTGCCGCTCAGCATGTCGTTGATACCTGCCCTTGCTGCGATAAACGCTTCTTTCTGGCGTGTCGCGCTGTCGCTATTTCCTCTTGATGATGGTATGCCGAACAACAATGCACATACGGCAATAATAATTCTCTTCATAAGAAATGATTTATTCAATAAACAAACTGCGTTTTTTCTTGCCTGACAGTTGCAAGCTGTCCTGCACCTTTCCTTTAAATTCCTGTTCTTTTATTAGATTATCGTACTGTCCCGGTGGCATAGGCTTGTAACCCATGCGCGCAATAGCTGTTTCGTTGTTTTCTAAGGCCCGGTACAGCCGTGTAGCTTCCTCTGATTTATTTATGTCCTCGTAGCGGTTGATACCCGCATGAACCATTGCGGCATTTAACATTCGCGCCAGCATCGAGCTTTCAATGAAGCGAGCCTGAATGTTGGGATAGGGAAATTGTTGTTGTCCGGTAGCGATACAGTCAGAAATGAATTTGCCATCCGCCGCGCCAAATTTCTTCATGTACCCGAACGCGAGAGAAAATAACTGGTCGGCTATCACCTGCTTCGTGTTCAAAGTGTCCAGGTAAAGCCGGTTGCGCAACGCCGTTGGCGTAATACCCAGATTGTCTAAATACCATTTGTTTGAGATCTTCCAATGTGACGTAGGCTCATAATTTTGGATAGTTCCCCGGTTATCAGGATATTTTATGAAACTGTGCTGCGGCGCGGTTGTTAGATACGCCTTGCCGCCCACTGCTTCAGCAAGCACGAGATAGAGAGCAGGCAGACTGCTACATTGTCCGCTGCCTGTTGCCAGACATTTGGTAAGAAAGAAATTCCGAAAATCTTTTTCGCCGCCGTAATCCTCAAAGTCATAGAAGAAAGGAAGATGCGTTGATGTCTTAATTGCAGCTTTTACATCTGTTTTGTCGTTTGTTGCGAGAGTAACGACCTCCCCCATGAATTTCTGTATTGCGAGGTGTATTGCTTCATTGTCCTGTAGGCTAAGCCCGTTCTGCTGCATCCATGCTTTGATAAAACGGGCAGATTTCTCAATAACGCTGTAATACTCCTTACGTGTCAGATAACTTGCGCCGAAGGCATTTTCGACCAGATAATAAGCTTCCGCTAATGACGGTTTTTTTCTGCCGTTCAGCATATCCTTTATGTGTTGCAGTGCTTGATCGTATGATTTTGTTTGCTTGGCAAAATCTACCTTGTCGTAATATTTTGATGCTGTCCGCTTTGCAAATATTGCAGGGTTTTCGGCTGCGGCCTCGGTATGTAAAAATTTCAGAAGTTCCTCCTGTTTATTGAGTGGATATGTATTGCTTACGCCATTTCTCAGGCGTGGATTAAATGCCGGATCATTTTGCATTTCCGCCATTATCCTTGCCGTATTCATGCGTTGATTCTGGGCAGCGTTGGTGCCATATCCCATGTTATTACGATTTACTTGCCGATAAATATCATCAGCATTTGCACCCATGCGCACCTGCCCATTTGTAGGAAAAGCATAATTCGAGGATGGTGCCGGAATGGCCTGTATCGGAGCAATGGGCTGAAAATCTGGAAATAGCGGTGTCTGTGGCCGGTTTATTTGACTAATGACAGGCCAGGCACACAATAAAAGCAGGAAGAGCATCAGCCCCTTACCCATATTTGCAAATTTTACATGCAGGCAAGGTAGTGATTATTATTTATCTAAGGTAAGGGCAGAGCATTTTTTATGCAAATACGACCGTTATCTACCGTACTAAATGCCTATCACTGCCGCTAAAGCATCGTCAGCATCTTTATGGATGAAATTCGCCTGATACCCGATAGTCGTGGTGATTGAGGAATGACGATAGAGCTTTTGTAACATTTGCACAGGTATCTTGTCGCCGGAGATATTGCCAAACGTATGGCGGGCAATGTGCATCGTCAATGGTTTGCTGATGGTTGCTGCCTTTGCGACATCAACCAAGTAAGTATTTATCTGTTTGACAGCATACGATATTTTACGTTGCACCTCATACGCATTTTCCAAATCTTCAACCACGAGCAAATCAGGAAACAGCAAATCCTGGTCGTTTGGCTCATATTGCGATATAATCCGCAACGCCTTATCCGGCACTTTCAGGGAACCGGCCTTGGCATTTTTGCCCATCGCATAAAAAAGCCGCTCATTCTGAAAATCAGAACGCTTTAACCGTAATACGTCCGATACCCGCATACCTGCGAAGTAATAAGAAAACAGCCAGACGTTACGTGCATGATTCTCAGCGGAACCCTGCGGCAATTCCAGTTCTTCTATTTTCTTCACTTCGGCGGGTGTCAAACCGATTTTAATAGAATCCGGGAATTTAATTACGATACCATTACGGCCAAAAGGGTAGTATTTGGGATCAACCAGCTTTCCTTTAATTGCCTGATTAAAGACCGTCCGAATAAGGATAAAATAGTTCATAACGGTTCGTTCGCTAACGTTTCGCTCACCTTTCAGGTATGCCTTAAACCTGTTTAGCAACGGTACTGTGATTTCGTGAAACGGGATGTCAGAGCCGCCAAGAAATTCCTTGAATTTATTGATGCGAGGTTCGTCCGATACCACCTGGTTATATTTCCCACCGGCACGAAGATTGGCTATATGTGTCGCTGCCTGGACAAAGAATGTTACCCCGTTTTTTGATTTAACCTTCTGCCGGACGGCGCGGGATGACACTTCTTTTTTCTCGGTTTCCATTTCGAGGGAGTGGCTTACCACCTCCGCCATTTTGGTAATAAGGTAGTTATTAAGCCTACCCGAATTTGGGTGCGATTTTTTGACACGCTGGTTAGTCTTATCCCAATCTGTTTTTTTGATGCTATATTCGAGGTACACGTAGGAAGATTTCCGATCCTTCGTGATACGTATTGCAAGCGGGGAAGTGCCGTCCAGCTTGGTTTCCGAGCGAAGGACGATTTTTACATTTGCCATAGCGTTGTAGTGATTTTTACTACAACAATACTACAACATTTTGCGGTTTTTCCTGTGTTTTTGTGTGTCTTTATTTTTTCACAATGCAGTAAAATCAATACTTTCAGCCCATATCAATTCATATTGTACCATATTTTTCAGGATTCATAACCCTGAGGTCTCGGGTTCAACTCCCGATCTCGCTACAGAAAGGGGGTTTTCAGCAAATTGTTGAAAATCCCCTTCTTTTTTTA
>CAZZCR010000067.1:0-3560 GCA_964652995.1 uncultured Flavipsychrobacter sp.
GTGCACTCGGACAGTTAGACACGGTCTGATTCACCCAGTAGAACCTGATACCCACCACATCTGTTGCCGGTTTCGGTGGCGCTGCACTTCCGGCACCGCCTGCTGCCGATGTGTACCATAGCAGATTACTACCCACGGCCTGCAAATATGGTGCGTCATAATATTGACAATAGGTCAGCCACTTTACCCATGGCGGAGTAGGCGTTTGGTTCACCACTATCTTAATCGATGTCTGGTTGGTACATCCCTCCCACAATACCGTAGCAATGTACGTACCACCATGCTCTGTGCTCACCGGCGTACGCACGGGGTTCTGCGCGCTCGAGAAGAACGTATATGGGCCCGTCCACGTGAACGTAGCTCCGGGGTTGCTCGTCGCAAACAACTTCACCGAATCAGCATCGCCCGAACAGATCGGCGAGTTGCTCGATAACGTTATCGGTGGTGTCGGCGTCACCGTAGCCGAGACAGTAGCCTGCACCGTACACGATCCAAGACCCACTACCACCGTGTACACACCCGATGCCAAAGGAGTGGCTCCGTATATTATCGGATTCTGAGCAAACGATGTGAATGAGTTAGGTCCTGTCCATGAATAAGACACTCCCGCAGTAGCCGAGTTGGCAAACAGCAACAATGTATCTTCCTGACAGATCGTCGCACCCGGAGGACCAGGGCTGTTAGTAGATACTACAGGCACCTCAGGAGTACTATCAACCACTGTGCTTATTGTAACTATCTGTGACGGACACCCTGCAAGTGTAACCACTACAGAATATGTTCCGCTGTTTGCGGTTATCGCCGGACTGATAGATGGATATTGCAACGTTGATGTAAAGCCAAGCGGCCCCGACCATGCGAATGTCGATCCCGGTAAGCCGGTTGCCGTAAGATTCAACGACCCACCCGAACATACCGGCGAGTTACTACCCAATATCGGCGTCGGAGTGACATTGATAGATACTATCGTTGAGGCAGTGCTCGTACATGTTCCTATCCTCACAGTCACTGAGTATGTACCCGCCGTAGTAGCCGTAACACTCGGAATACTTGGATTCTGCATTGTAGAAGTAAAGCCTGATGGACCGGACCAGCTGTAGGTTACACCCGGCGTAGCTGTAGAGCTCGTCAGGAACAACGTCGAATCCGCACATACCGGCGAGTTACTACTTACCATCGGCACTGCCGGCGTGGTATCTACCGCCACCGGCACTGTCGCACTATCTATACAGCCGTTCAGATTCGTTATCACCTTGTAGTCACCGCTCATGCCAGTGATCGCTCCAGGTATCGTTGGATCCGATGCCGTAGACGTATACCCCAAAGGCCCCGTCCAACTCCACGTCTCTCCAACATAATCCGGGTTCGAATACAATAGCAGCGGATTTCCCGAACATACCGGCGGATTGTAGGTCGCCGTCACATAAGGACGTTTCTTGATCATTACATGCGTGCTCGCAGTATCTGAAACTGTACCAATAGTTTTTATGACATAGTACCAACCTGTATCTGCCATCGTTGACGGATGCTTGAAGGTGTTCTGAGTTGCGCCTATCGTCGCTCCGATAAGGCCAGGGCCATACCACTCATAAGTTGCGCCAAGGGAATCTCCCTGACAATACAGATGCAACGTATCGCCCTCACATATCGCAGCCGAATCCGGCGAATTGCTGGTCGCGCTATGACACGGCGGTATGTACAAATGCAGCTCAAAATTATTACAGCTGGCGGTATCAGTACCGGTTATAGTATAAGTGATCTCCGACGCAATTGCTGACAAATTCAATGTAACAGATGTACCTGTCGTAGCAGACAGCCCGGTTGCAGGAGACCATTTCCAGTTGGTCACACCCCATTCTCCGTTCACGATCGTAACAGGAATTGTCGGACTTGCAAAACCACACCTGCTGAATGTGTCATTCGGACCACCTGCCACAGAGCCATTTACGTCAAGACGTGGCGCCTGAAACGCACTGTCAATAGCCGTTGAATCATTGAAATACCAGGCAAAGGCGATCGTAGTACTATCGCCGGGCGCAATGTTACCCAAATTATACACAATACCATATGCAATGTCCTGACTGATGGTTGTCGTATCAGGCGTAGATGTATACCATCCGGCAGTAGCAGGAGTCGTACCTGCCCACATGTCACTCAACTGAACTGTTATAGCCGATGGCCAGCTCTGATAGATGATCGCCTTCGCACGGCAGTCTTTCGTAGCAATACCCGAAACCGCGTCCGGATGCACGCCTGAAGGTGGTACTGCCTGAACAGCAACACGATGTTGCGCATCGCCCTGATACACTATATGGTTGTCAGTTGGAAAAGAACCGGGAATAGTAACGTCATTATCAGGGTCTGCTGTAACCAGATAATACAACCCTGTGATAGGTGTTGCTCCTGTATTCCTGAATGTCACATTCACAAGATCCCATGATGCGTTGGTATCCACCCTGTTCGTGGTTCGTATAGCCAATGTACCTCCTGCCGCAGCATACGTTCCCGACCATGTTCCTATCGCATTACTCTGCAGATATGGGCCAATAGCAGTTCCCGGGTTATAAGCATAACCCACGTTGGTTCCCGTAAAGGTAGTTGCACCTGCACCAAGCGCGAAACCGGCAGTAGTATAGTAGGCGTCACTGCGAATGCCATTCATCTGGATAGCCCATCCGTCAAAAGGGGTTCCTGGTAAAAAGTAGGCTCCGTAAAAACAGCAGTTGGTAGCACTTGCCGGCGTTCCCACGGTCCATCCGTCATGCCCGGGATCGTAAGAAAAGTCTAAACCGTTGCCCGTTGGTGTCGTACCTGTCACCGGCGATGCATAACTCGGAAATGCCCCGGTATGCGAATGGTAACCTACCGGTACCGTCACAGCATTACCCCACGAACCGTTAGGAGCAACACCAACTTCCAGCCACCGGCCCTGCAGAAATATCTGATCACTTACCAACTGGGCTTCTGCACTTCCACTCATCAACACTACGGCACACAATGCCGTCAAGAGTCTACGTATTTTCATATCAGACTGATCTGTTTTACAACAATTAATTCAACGCTATAGCTTTACGCAAAACTATAGACAGGTACAAACGGTTTAAAGATAGGTATTTTATTGTTAATAAATAATCCCATTCCCCACGTTTTAAAAGGATCACCCCATCTTATTAATTTCAGGTTACAATTTCAAAACACATATTTTTATAAATATTCGACGGAAATAATGAAAAACTCCCGCCCACATCCGCCGCTCGAAACAAAAGAGCCCCCTTATTCGGGAGCTCTTTATACCGGCTGATGCACCGGTCGATTATTCATTTTTCTGAGCAACTACCTCAGAAGTGTCACATTCCCTGTTTTGCCAACCTGCTTACCAGTGCCGGTCACCGCACTCACCTCATACACATACACACCCACCGGCTGCGGAACGCCCTTGTACGTGCCATCCCAACCTGCGCTGCCCATCTGTGTCGACTCATACACCATCACACCCCAGCGGTCGAATATCCTGAAATACTTCAGTACTGCCTGACCGCGCAGATGTGGCTTGAACAGAT
>CAZZCR010000068.1:0-3546 GCA_964652995.1 uncultured Flavipsychrobacter sp.
ACCGAATGCTTTACTTTCTTTAGAGTATTTGAGTGCCAGTTCGTAAGCACCGCTGGCGATACCGAGTGCCTGTGCAGCGATACCGATGCGGCCGCCTGCGAGCACCTTCATAGCGAATGTGAAACCGAATCCATCGTCACCGATACGGTTTGCTTTAGGAACTTTCACATCCTGGAACATGATGCTGTGTGTATCGCTACCACGGATACCAAGTTTGTTTTCTTTTGCACCTACGGTAACGCCCGGAGTGTCTTTTTCAACGATAAGTGCGTTGATGCCTTTGTGGCCTTTTTCGGGGTAGGTCTGTGCGATAACGAGGTAATAAGATGCTGAATTACCGTTGGTGATCCAGTTCTTTGTACCATTAAGTAAGTAGTAGTCGCCCATGTCTTCAGCGGTAGTGCGCTGAGATGTAGCGTCAGAACCGGCTTCGGGTTCGCTGATGAGGAATGCACCTATTTTGCGACCGGTTGCGAGCTCGGTGAGGTATTTCATTTTCTGGTCTTCGTTGCCATACTTCTCGAGGCCCCAGCATACGAGAGAGTTATTCACGCTCATACAAACTGAAGCGGAAGCATCTACTTTTGAGATCTCTTCCATTGCAAGGACATAAGACACGGTGTCCATGCCGGAACCTCCGTACTTAGGGTCGACCATCATACCCATGAAACCGAGTTCGCCCAGTTTCTGGATCTGCTCGGCAGGGAATTTCTGTTTTTCGTCGCGCTCAATAACGCCGGGCAACAATTCTGTTCTTGCGAAATCACGTGCTGCCATCTGAACGGCAATCTGCTCTTCTGTAAGTTGAAAGTTCATAATATGAGTGTTGTGCCTAGTGCACGAACGGGGCGCAAAATACGCCATAATTTTCAGATGCAAAAGTGATATTTGTCGTGTATCTGGGGTTTCTCAGGTTATTTCAACAACGTAATGGTGCCGGTGACCTTATGCATTACTCCAATGTTGTCTGTGTACTCTATCAAGTAGACGTAAACACCCGGTGGTTGCAGCTCTTCATTCCATTTGCCATCCCAGCTTGCCCTGCCATTTGCGGGGTGCACATCATACAGGAGATTTCCCCATTTGTTGAATACCCTGAAATTGGTGACATAGGCATTTCCTAATGCTTTAGGTAGGAAATAATCGTTTACCCCATCGTTGTTGGGAGTAAAGGCATTAGGAATGGCTAACTCTGAGTTGTTGAGGACTTCGATATTTAACGTGTCATAGCCGGAACAGCCTGAGTCGCTGATGCCGTGAAGGATATAGGTGAAGGTTCCTTCGTTGGACAATTTTGCGGTTGGACAGCAACTGTCGGGGTAGTCGAGGTGGGTTGTGGGTGACCAGGAATACGTTTTGGCTCCACTTGCCACCAGCTGTATGGAAGTGCCTTTTACAGTCCTGATGTCTTTGCCGGCAAATGGTTTGTAATCGGTCGGCTCGTTAGGGCAACTAAATACAGCCCACTCAAGTTCGCGGCGGGTTTCATTGATCAGCATTCCGTTTCGCCATTCTTTGCATACAATTCCTACCGCATAATTGCCTTGGGTTAGGGGTGTGATGGTTGCCTGACCGTTTGTTGGGTTGATGGAAAATGTGGATGAGTTGCCCATGGGGGCTGTGGAGCCGTATCCGGGTGCAAAAGGTACAGTTGGGAAAGGAGGTGGGAATGCTACTCGAGGGCTTATGTTATTTTCCTCGGCTTCGTATGTTAACAGAGGTGTCAGTTCATAGGTCAGCGAGTCGCCATCGGGGTCTGAGGCAGCGTAGGAGAAGGAAACGGCTTTATTTACGCAAAATGCTTGCGGTATATATTGCGGGAACACTGCACTATTGTTTGCTGAATTTGTATCGCAGGGAATGAAGCAGGAGAATGTAATGCCGCGAACGCCGGATTTAATAATGTTTGAGATGCCGTTGTTGCGGCAACAACGTTGATTGACGATGGTGTATCCGTCGGGGGAAACCGGCAGGTAGTAGATGCGAGAGAAGGTCAATGTTGAAAGACATGTAGCCGACGCCGTTGGTGAAGGCGTCCAGCCGCAGTCCGAAATTATGTGCAGGGATTTTGAGTAAGTCTCAAGATTATCAAACGTTATAGTCTTTGTGGAGATTGTATCGGGGCCGGCTCCTTTGAATATAGTGATGGCAACATGATAGTCTTCTTTCAGGGCGCCTTCGAGGGCGTTGCAATCTCTAAATTGCTGAAGCGTGACCTGATAAATTTTATGTGGCGTGCCTGAAATAGAGGTGTCACCGAGGAATTTGTAGGTGAACCCGCCACCAAGAATGTGGGAGGCAAATGAGGGGCAGGAGCTGACAATAATAAGAATAGCGATACAACAGGTAATACCTGAAAAGTAATTTTTGAACATGGTGGCTGTTTTTCAAAAGGTGGTTAGAAAATTTGTTTTTGTGGGTATAAATCAAAATAGTAACTACAAGTTTACTACCTGTTTTAGGGATAGTGAAATGTAAAAACTACCTTTGCTAACGTTAAAAAGACCTAAACTGCTATGTATATAAGACGATTTATTTGTGGTGGAACTTTATTGATTTTGTCTATAGTGCAACCTGTAAAGGCCCAGGTGATGGGGACCTTCACACCTTTTTTGAATATGGGTGTGAAACTGGGAGGAGGTTTTCAAACATTATCGGGTGGACCGGTGAAGGCTGCTCCTGTGGCACTGGGAGGAATTTATGTGCAAAAGAAAATTGGCAGGGTAGGTGTAAGAGCAGAGTTGCTTGGCACCTATTCAACGTTTACTACTAAGAATCCGGCATCTTTTTACTCGTTGTACGCGCCCGGCATGGATACGCTGAACAAGGGAAAATTTAATGTGATAGCTGTGAGTGTGCCTTTGCTGGTGGAGTACCAGTTAAGAGAGCGGCTAGATATAGTTGCCGGAGCCCAGTTTGGATATAATATAAATGTAAGTGATGCGAACGGGGCTTATACGAGCGTTTATGGTAATACAGATTTCCTGAAAGCAAGCGATTTTGGGATCGTTGCAGGTGTGGAGCATAAACTGTCGAAGAAGTTTCATGTTGGTGCGCGTATCCTGAAGGGAATTAATGACGTAAATGGTAGTAAGTACTATTTGAAGCCCAAGAGCTGGACGACAACTGGAATTCAGGTTTCAGCTTCTTATAAAATATTCTAATTATTTGATAGCTTGATGTAAATGTGGCATATATTTGTAACAACCAAAAAAATACACAACACATGAAACGTATGAAAATGCTTGCAGTCTGTGCTATAGCTCTTGTCGCATCTGCGAACGCGAATGCACAATTGGGTATTGCAAAAAAGGTGGTTCCGACTGTTACCATAGGTGCAAAGGTTGGTTTGAACCTTCAGCAAATGACCATTACGGATAATATTATCGCGCCTTCGTTCAACAGTGGTTACAAGCCGGGAATATTGGGTGGTCTATTTGTGAGCGTCGACAAGAAGAAAAAAGGTATAAGGGTTGAAGGATTGCTGAAGTCGGCTAAACTTGAAGGAAGTGGTGTTTCCTACAGCATTCGCACAGTAGCGGTTGA
>CAZZCR010000069.1:0-2905 GCA_964652995.1 uncultured Flavipsychrobacter sp.
AATCCTTGCGGCCGTTTTTTGATGCGCCCCCATCAGTAAATATCCAAACGCCCGCAGGAATCTGCGCATGTCGGCCGGTCCAATTCCAATCGATTGGCTCAGCGCCTTTCGCGCTGATTATTTCATTCGCGTGCGCAAAGCAGTCGCAGTAAACAAAGTTTTTAGGATTATCTGTTTTGTTCGCGGCGCTTATAGGTGAAGGATGGCCCCAGAATAACATATCGACTACGCCAGCGGCCGCATATAAATCCCGCGCGTCATTTCCTAGCGCGATAAATATACAGCCAAGGGACGCTAACTTTTTGATTATTCCCGCGGTTAGTGCCTCCCATATTCCCGCATGCGCGCGAGATACGCCATGATCTGTTGTAAGGGACGAATTAAGCAAAATCACACCTTGACGCGCCCATGCCGTTAAGTCGCCATGTGTTGGCGTTACGCCAACACACGCGGCAATATTGCGCAAAGACCCGGGAATTTGCTCGCCCGGCGGCACGCTAAATGCCAGGCCGGTCGCATGCGCGCGCTTAGGATATGGATCCTGCGCACAAATAACAACGCGAGCACGTCCCAGCGGGCACTCGCGCGCGAACGCAAATACATTGCGCGGCTTCGGACAAAGCGTCGCCGGGTCTTTTTCATAGAGTTTTGTCAGTGCCGCCGACATTTCACCCCGTAAGGTAATCTTAAGCAGATTGGTCCATTCTTGGTCCAGGCCCTCGAATAGCTCGGCGAGAATTTCTTTTGTAAAGGGCATGAGTGTTTTTAAGTGCGGGGTAATTTTCAAATAGTTCGGCGCTGCGCGCCTCACGGTCGTGCTCGGCTTTTGTTCCGTTTCGCTTCAGGAGCTACGCTCCTTCCGCTACACTACACAAAAGGCCTCCGCGCGCCCCATAAAATTGACACAGTATTAACATAATAGGGCGCGCAGCGCCGAACTATTTGAAAATGCGCCCCTCAAATAAAAAATATGGCCGCGCCAATCATTACACGTCATCCGAATGGCTCTATTGAATCAATAAAATATAAGGCCGACGGGAAGCGCCACAGAGATGATGGTCCTGCGTATCAAAAATGGAATGCCGATGGTGTGTTGGTTGAAGAATCATGGACCAGAAATGGTATTTGTGGTAGGGATGATGGTCCCGCATTTTTGAAATGGAACAACGCTAGAGTTTTGATTTGGGAGACGTGGGTTCAAAATAATGAAAATCACAGAGTCGATGGGCCGGCATTCAGAAGGTGGAATGATAACGGAGTGCTGATTATGGAGGCATGGTGTCAAAATGACGAGGACCATAGAGACAACGGCCCCGCAGTTCAATGTTGGGATGATACAGGAGCGCAGACTTCTGAATATTGGTATCAGCATGGCCTAGCTCACAGAATCGGAGGACCTGCGATTACAACTCACGCTCGTGATATATACCACGAAGCATGGTATATAAAAGGAAATTTGCATAGAGAGGGAGGATATGCAGACAAATGGATATTCCCTACATATTCAACAGAAGCATGGTTTATCGAAGACAAATATCATAGAGACGACGGCCCGGCGTTTTATCGATTAGATACGAACGGTATAATAACTAGCGAAATTTGGTATAATCATGGCCGCGGATATACCGAAGAAGAAATGGAAAAAATACTGCGGCCGCAAAATATTATGGGGGCGCTGCGCGATGGTTTGCCGCAGCCTATATTTGAAGAAATTGCCGGGGCTTTTCGCGCGCGATGATTTTTTGTTGAAAAGCGCAGACTTCCAACTTATAGCGGGAGCCAGTCAGATATTTCCTCTGCTATTGGCTGCGGCAACAGCGCAAATATTTGTGCGACGCGTTCCGCACGCATTTTTTTGGCCGCCGTTAACCAACGCATATATTCTGGATGATTTCTTGAGAAGGCATCTGGCCCCCATCTGGAAGCGCCGCCGTTTATTGTGATATACCAATGAATATTGTCGGCTATCCATAAATGAGCCTTCGCATTCCTCGCCGCACATGATTTAAATTGTACATGTATATGGTCGTCGCCATAGTCCACGCGAAGATATTCCATAAAGCCAAGCGCGGCTAATTTTTCAATATCCTCTGATATTGCCTCGGTTAAAATGCTTGAACTGATTATCCTGTCCTGCACTTCGCGCGGAAATTTATCGCCCTCCCAGAACACAACGGGATCGCCTTTCCATGACCACATTGTATCTTCATACCGTTCAAGGCCGGCCTGCATATAGACGGCGGCGAGATCTATCGTTCTTAATCCTGCTTGCAAGCTCGCCATGTGTACCATTTTTAACCGCGCGGCGGTTTCAAACGGCACAAAAAAGCTATCCCATAATAAATTCCGCCGCGATTTCCTCCGCGATTGGCTGCGGCAGAAGCGCCATGATATTTTGAATCACCCCCGCGCGGTATTTTTTCATATGCGCAAGGACGTCCATATATCTGGGATAATGCTTCTCAAATTCAGCCAGCTCCCAATCATTACCATTGATATAAATTTTCGCCGCCGCGGATTGATCAGATACAACAACAGCGCCAACATAATAATCGGTATAGGGTGAATCGTATATCAGTTCGATTGTATCAGCGTAGCATATCACCATATTGAATGTCATAAAACCGATATCGGCCAATTCAGCAATATACCGCGCCGTTAATTTTTTGAATTCGGCGTTCTGTAGCAACCACCTGGTCACATGCTCGTTATTATCAAGACAATCGCTCCCTACACATTCGCCGCCAATATAGAAATTGCCGTCCTTATGTTCTATGCCAAGGCGCTCGTAAAGCTGCATTTTATATCAACGATGTCGATTTCAAACGTGTTCAGAAGCGGAGCAGCTCTCGAACTCATTTTCTGATCATTGGCGGTACGTACACAAAACTAACTTCGCGCATAT
>CAZZCR010000070.1:0-2862 GCA_964652995.1 uncultured Flavipsychrobacter sp.
TCGATTTAGTGATGGCGAAGAATGTGCCGAATGGGAAAGTCGAATACCTAATTATCCACCTTAATTAAGTAACAGTTCCGGCCGCTTACCTTTTGTTTCAATCGAATTCTCTCACCGTCATAAAAATCTATTTGACTTACAATATCGGCAAAGGTCACATTTTTACAGTTATGACAAACAACAAATATTCCGCTATCAATGAGTTGGCCAGTGTAATCGTTATATATCCTTATTGGCCACGAAAAGTCATTCTTAGTTCCCACGTCAAACCAAACCCCACCATCTGGACCACCAATCCAAAATGCGGTTTTGGGAATTGAATAAATCCTTTGCGGTTGCTGCGGAGATACACAACTAAATAATATCGTCAAAAGGAAATACGAAAATATCCTTGCAAAATCACTTCTTTGTATTGTTATTGTTTGAATTCGCAGTTCCATTAGATTGAGTATTTGCAGCGTTAGGATCTTTTGTTGGAGTATTTGCAGATTTATTTGACTCAGTTTTTTTTGCATCACTTTCATTACCAGCTTGAATAGTCGTGATATTCTTAATGGGATCATACGTTACTTTCGAATTTCCTTCTTCTTGATATTCACTGACAATATTACGTGGTGTCCCACTCCATATTGATGGTTGATCAATCGTAGGATCCTGATTAACCACATCCGCTGCAAATGTCCCGCAATTATGCGCTCCAAAATATAAGCTATACGGTGTCCGGTTAGGATCATCATTTTGATCAAGCCTTTTCTTCGCATAATCATTCATTGCATTAAACTGGTCGCTTACAATATATGCACCGTCTATGCGGCCACCATGCCCGGCCTTTTTAGAAAGATCGCCGAGTACTCTGTTTAAGCTTTCCGCAGTAGGCCTACCATCTTTTCCTATTTTTACGTCTGGTATAGCAACAGTTCGTACTTGCCCCTTTTTCTCTACATCATACCGCCCATATTCGTAATACTTTGTTCTTCCGGTTTGATTGTCAATCAAAAGTACACCCGCATGCCCTAGCTCAATCTTTCCAATACCAGTGGCTACTTTATAGTCTGGATAGACAACTAAAATCGCATCTCGTCCATCTTTGTCTGCGTATACATTTGGATTATTAAGACAAAACGTGTAAGGAGAAATATTGGGGTACTTTTTAAACAACTCATCAATAGCTGTCCACCTTGCGATTCTTGGATCGTAATTTCTCGCCCCATAATCGTAGTTGTTACCAACTCCTGCCCATTCATTGTCTTTTGTTTTACCATTATATCCATACCCGTACCCATCTGACCCACTTACACTCGCGACAATGTTATGCAACTGAACAACTGTGTCATAATCAACAACAATGCTGTCAATCGTTATAGAGTAGTCGTACGGAGGATGTGGCGAGGTAGTGTCTGACATTCTCTTCCATCCCAGCGAGAAAATTACAGCAGTGTCTATTGCCGTAAATGATGTTGGCTGCACTGTGGCTGTAATTACAGCCGGTGCACCATACACAACCCCTATTGGCAACGAGTATAAATGAGTAGAATAGTCAGTATGGTAGAGATCTAACCAAAAATGAGATGCGGTAGGCTGTGTGAGCCCGTTTATGTATATCCTTATCCTATTCTTTCGCCAAGGATGCATACCACCTACCCGGTAGCGAATATTCCAATTCCCATATAACAAATCATCGGGAATAGGTGCCGAGCTGGTTGATACCCGATAAGTGTCAATCACCGTCACTCCCGTTGTTGCAAACGACAGTCTTGTTGTCCCCATCGTATCGATTGCACATGGTGCACAACCTGAACCGAAAACACTTGTGCTTATCGGATACCACCTATGAACCGGAAAATGATCAAGCGTGATAGGCCCGCTACGGTAAAGCGTTGTCGTATCTATCATATGCCGCTCCGGCATCATCATGCCAAATGGATAGTAATCATACGAGGCGACTCGTTCAGGTTTGTAACTGGTTACCTCGATTGGATAATTACCAGCATAGGGCGGATAACCCGGAATAGTGTCGAAAGTCCTCACCCTTCTTGCATCACTTATCACCACATTCACGTTACCCAGGTGATCAGACAACTCGTAGTGCTTTTCACCCATCCTATGCCACGCATAGGATGAATCTTTCCAGTGGTTATCATAGGGAACAAGACTATCAGGGTGTATATCATCCTGATATTCCAGGCTGTACCACGGCACGTGCTTTGCCAACCGCATAGTATCTACCAACGAGTCTGTTGGCTCCAAACCGATCGTCACCTCCATGCCGATTGTCTTCAATCCATATTCTTTCGTGCCAAGCCTAGCGCTTCCGTACACATCATGAGATGCAAGGCTAAAACCTACCTTATGAACCGTTCCGGCAGTATCAGACTCAATAAGTCCTTTATAAGTAGCCAAAATATTTCCTTGACCATCATGATAGTAATAATCTGTGGTTTTCCTGCTGCCATTCGGAATGTTTCCGACAAATGTCTTCGATACTCTGTTTCCCATTCCATTGTACTGGAAGAACATCTTGTTGGTGTCGGTCGTATTCTCTGTTTTGGTTACTTTGTTATATATATTCCATTCGATATTGTCCTGTGCATTCACCATGTCAGAGGTCACATTACCCACAGGGTCATAGGTATATCGTGATGGCGATGAACCGGGACAATGTGCATGTATATCTCTGTCGTACGCGTCATCATTACAGTCGTACACATCATCAAGCAGATCATTCACCGAAGTCCCGGCTGAGTATTTATATATAAGACTATCCATCACAGGCGGCCCTATGGCACGCGTGTTGTATCGTACCAGTTCCAAAATGTTTCCATCCTGGTCATACTTGTAACTGTTATAAAAGTCTTTCATCCA
>CAZZCR010000071.1:0-2814 GCA_964652995.1 uncultured Flavipsychrobacter sp.
TTTTAGTACAAGTAGCACACTTGGCTCAAAAAGGTGGATTATTACAATTAGCAGATGCAGTTGTAGTAGCAAAAGCAATTGAATTATTAACTCCTAAAGAGGAAGAAATTAGTGAAGTATCTTAATTACATCTTTGCTTCTTTAATTTTATTATTCGTACCTATCTATGGCTTATTAATAGCCGTAGGTAGTGCGATAATATTAGATACTTTTACTGGTATATTTAAAAGCATTAAGTTAAACGGTTGGTCAAGTATAAGAAGCAGAAAACTATCCAATGTTATTTCTAAAATGGCATTATACGAAATATGTATTATATTTCTTTTTTTAATAGACAACTTTGTTTTAAATGAATTTATCAAATCAGCTTTTGGTTTTGATTTTATGTTTACTAAAATATGTGCAATACTATTAATTTTTGTTGAATTAGTATCTATTAAAGAAAACATTGAAGAAACATTTAAAGTTGACATTTGGAAATTATTGAAAGACGCATTTAATAGAGCAAAAGAAATTAAAGCTGATATAAATGAAATTAAGCGATAAAGGTTACGATTTAATTAAAAAGTTTGAAGGCTATTCTGATAGACCTTATAAATGTCCTGCAGGTATTTCTACTATTGGATATGGTAACACTTATTACCCAAACGGAACTAAAGTTAAAATTACAGACAAACAAATTACAAGAGAATACGCTAATGAAATATTAGCACACACTGCTGATGAATTTGCTGCTGATGTATTAAAACTTGTTAAATCTAAAATAAGCGTTAATCAATTAAACGCTTTAACTGCATTTGCTTATAATGTAGGTATGGGTAACTTTCAAAAATCTACTTTGTTGAAATTGGTTAACATAAACCCAAACGATGGTAACATTGCTAAAGAGTTTTTAAAATGGAACAAAGCAGCAGGAAAAGAACTAAAAGGTTTAACAAACAGACGTATTGCTGAATCAGCTTTATACTTTACAAAATGAGAGTAATAGTATATATCATATGTGGTGCACTTTTATTTAGTTGTGCTTCAAGAAAAGTTGCTATTGTAAAAGAAGAAACTAAAACAAAAACAGATTCAGTAGCTATCACAAAAATAGATAGTACTTCAATTATAAACAAAAATGTTTATTTTTCAGAAAACATATCAGAATTAGAAATAAAACCTTTGAATGATAGCTTACCTATTGTAATAGATGGTACAAGTTATTTTAACGTTGTTTTAAAATACAAAAAACATAATAAGACATTAGTAGATACATCAATTAAAAACGTGCGTAAAAACGTGTTTAAAACGATTTCTAAATCTAAACAAGAAAATAAAAGTATAAAAAATAAAATTGTAGATAAAAAAACAAATTATTTTATTTATCTATGGTTATTACTTATTCCAATTGGAATGTATATCTACAGACAAATTAAAATTAAATTATTTTTGTAATGGCTAAAAAACAAACTGAAACGAGTGCAAAATTAGACGTTAAAATTTCAAGACCTAATGTTCATTCAAAATGTAAAACATCTTCATTGAAAAGTTCTAAAAATTATCAAAAAAAATACAAAGGACAAGGTAGGTAAGTTTAAAAAATATTTCGCCTTTCGAATAAAATTTTGTTTTGTTTTTTGTGTTTTTAAAATCTTATTTTGTTTTTGTTTATTTATTTTTTTTTAAAATAATAATTGTTTAAGTTTTGAAAACAAGGCAAATTTACTTTTTTTTTTTGACAAAGTAAATATCAAACAAAATAAACTTATTTACAAAATGTTAATATGTATTAATTACATTTGTATATGGCAAAGAAAATCACAAGAACATCTTTAATAAAAAAACTTGATACAGTTTTCAGTATTTACATTAGACGTAGGTATTCAGTAAATGATATATCTAAATGTGTAACGTGCGGTAAAGAAGACCATTGGAAAAGCTTACAATGTGGTCACTTTATGTCACGTAAACATTTGTCTACACGTTGGGATGAAAACAATTGTCAAGTTCAATGCGCTGGATGTAATGTATTTCGATACGGTGAACAATACATATTTAGTCAATATCTTGGTAATAACTTATCAGAACAATTACACATCAAATCAAAACAAATTTGTAAATTTACAGACGTAGAGTTACAAGATATGATTGAACACTACACACAACTAAATAGTCTTTTCTGATTTCTCTTTTATAATTTGGTTAATGTTAAATTGGACTACTTTAAACGGTAGTCCTTTTTTTTTCAATATGTTAAAATTTTCCTAAAAAAATGTTAAAATTGAAAATTATAGTTGTTTATTTAAAAACACGTTATATATTTGCCTCATCAAACAATAACAAATAAATAGAAATTATGAAAGACCAATTTAAAACAGACACAATTAACTTTTGCATTCTAATCGGAATGATTGTAGTATCTTATTTTTTAGTAACTAACATTTTATTAAACGCATAATGAAAGATTTAATCGACTTTAACAGATTTCAAATAGAAGCATTACAAGCTGAAATTTGCAAACTAAAACAAGAAAACAATTTACTATCTACTTATTGCTTCGAAGCATTAGAAGATGGAATAACAGAAGAATACAAAACATTAATCAAACAAAACATTTACGAACTAAAAACAAATTAAGATGGGAAACACAATTATTGCATTTAATGAATTTTCATTAAACCAAAAGTTAAGTAGAATACAAATAGAATTTAAAGCAAATAAATCAAGATTTAATAGCTTTGGTAAATACAACTTTAGAAGTGCTGAAGATATTTTAGAAGGTTTAAAACCATTCAATGAAAAGTATGGTGTATCTTTTACAATTACAGAAAC
>CAZZCR010000072.1:0-2776 GCA_964652995.1 uncultured Flavipsychrobacter sp.
AACTATTATCGTTGCAGTATCATGCGTACCTGCTGCGTGCTGCCATCGGTGCCGGTGAACTGGCACATGTACACGCCCGCTGCTATGTCTGATGACAACTGTACCGCGTTGGTGCCTGCTGTCAGCTCGTAGCTGCCTGCTGTACGTCCATCGATCGTCATCACTGTCATACGACCGGCAACTGATGTGTTGATCGTCAGTGATCCCACCGTAGGGTTTGGATACAGACTGAACGCTGTAGCTGTAGCATTTGTCATGCCCGGCTTGCTCTCGCTCGCGTTCATCACGTAGATGCCCCATGAACCTATACAACCTGTTGACGATGCCGTGAAGTTGATCGTTACCGATCCCGCACTCACCGCAGTGATCAAGCCTGTTGTTGCTGTTACGCCCGCAACGCCCGCTGCACTGCTGCTCCATGTACCGCCGCTCACTGTGCTTGACGCTGTAAGCGTGTCGCCTACTGTCATGATCGATGGTGCTCCGATAACCGGTGTAACTTTCACCAATATCGACTTCGTACTGAAGCAGCCGCTCGGCATTGTGTACGTGATCGTTGAGACACCGTCGTCAACACCGGTAACAATACCACCGGAAACAGTTGCGCTTCCTTCGTCTGAGCTGCTCCATGAACCCGAACCCGTCGCCGTAAACGTTACTGTCGATCCCTCACATACACTCGTCGGACCTGTAATAGCAGGCGCCGCCGCGTTTACAGCTACCGTGCTGATGCTCCGACATCCTGTACCTATCGAATACGTAATGGTCGTTGACCCTACTGATGAGCCCGCAACTACTCCTGTCGTGCTGCCTACTGACGCTATCGCGCTGCTCGCGCTGCTCCATGTACCACCACTCACTGTATTGCTCAGCGTTATCGTTGTACCAACACATACACTCATTGAACCTGTGCTGCTCGTGTTCGCAGGCAATGCCGCGTTAACCGTAACAACAGCTGTCCTTGAACAGCCCGATGCGTTCGTGTATGATATTGTCGCATTGCCCGATGCATATCCGCTTACTACGCCGCCTGTGCTCACAGGGGCTATGCTCGCATCGCTGCTGCTCCACGTAAGGCCCGCAGGGCTTGAACCCAGCGTTGTCGTGTTACCAACACACAATGTAAGATTACCCGTGATCGGTGCCGGTGATGCCAGTACTGTCATTGATCGTGTACGACGACAGCCGGTCGGCAATGTATACGTAACGGTCGCAGCGCCCGCTGCAACGCCCGTAACCGTACCCGTTGATCCTATCGTCCCAACCGTAGATGGTGTCATTGTCCACATTCCGCCTGCGCTCGTGTCTGAAAGGGTCGCTGTTGCTCCCACACACACTGTTGTGCCGCCTGTGATCGTGCCCGGAAGCGGGTTAACTGTCACCTCCTTCGTGCTGAAGCAGCCGGTAGCTGTCATACGGTAGCTGATCGTCGTAGTACCCGATGATACGCCCATTACAACGCCTGTAGTGTTACCTACTGTGCCTACTGCTGTAGTACTGCTCAGCCATGTACCGCCTGCAGGGGTTGCTGTCAGGTTCGTCGTCGTTCCTACACAGATCGGTGAGGTGCCGCCTGATGGCGTCGCCGGATTGCTGTTCACCGTAACTACTACTGTACGGTAGCAGCCCGATGGCAACGTATAGGTAATTGTTCCTGTTCCTGACGCGCTGCCCGATACTACACCGAAGCCTGCGCTGTCGCTCACTGATACCGCTGATGAACCGCCGCTCCAGCTGCCTCCGCTCACAGGGTGACCCAGTACTGTCGTGTAACCGATACATACTCTTGCTGTGCCTGTGATAGCCGCCGGCGTTGCTGTAACCGTTACAGGCAATGTGCTGTAACATGTAGCGCTCATACGGTAGCTGATCGTGGTAGTGCCTGCCGTAACCGCTGTCGCCAGACCTGTGGCGCTGCCGATCGTTACCCGAGATGTGCTGCTCACCCAGCTACCGCCTGTTGAGCCGATGCTGAACGTGCCGCTGTTGCCGATACACATCGGGTTCAGACCGCTGATCGTGCCCGGTGACGCGTTCACTGTTACTTCTCTTGTCGTTGAACAACCCCCTACTGTGTAGCTGATCGTCGCATTACCTGTGCTCACGCCGCTTACTACGGTGCTTGTGCCCGTAGCTGTACCTGTGGTTGCTACTGTGATGTCGCTGCTGCTCCAGGTACCGCCTGTCGTCGTGCTGCTCAGTGTTGTCGCTGATCCCGCACACAAGGTTGATGTACCAGTGATAGACGCAGGGGCTGCCACTACCGATGTTACACGCGTAGCGATGCATCCTGTACTCAGGGTGTATGTGATCCTTGTGGTACCTGTAACCAAGCCGCTCACTACTCCTGTAGTGCCGTCTATCGTCGCTACTGTAGTGTTGCTGCTGCTCCATGTGCCGCCCGCAGTTGTATCTGTCAGCGTCGTTGTGCCGCCTACGCATACGCCCGATGCGCCGCTGATCGCTGCAGGTGTCGGGTTAACTGTAACTACCGCTGTGCGGCGGCAGCCGTTAGATATGCTGTAGCTGATCGTGGCCATGCCCGATGCATAGCCATTTACCAAGCCTGTAGTAGCGTTCACGCCCGCTGTAGTTGTTGATGAGCTTGTCCAGGTGCCGCCTGTAGGGCCGCTTGACAATGCTGTTGTTGATCCAACGCATACTGACTGGGTGCCGCTGATAGCTGTTGGCAGTGCCTTAACTGTGAATGATGTTGTTACGTAGCATGATGATGTTATGAAGTACGTAATAGTTACTGTACCTGCTGATACACCTA
>CAZZCR010000073.1:0-2769 GCA_964652995.1 uncultured Flavipsychrobacter sp.
CCAGGAAATACGGAAGAGCCATAATTTATCAGAAAAATTACTACAAGATCACTCATCCTGATGAGCATCACTCTTGCCATTCAAATCTATATGATTATTATCGTTAAGAGTTTCATGGTTAAAATTTTGTGTATTACTAACCTGGTGTAAAGTAACATGTTTTAATTTCCTTGCTTCCTCAAACATATGATTAAAATTATCACATTCTCCTTTTGAAATTATATACTGTTTTAAATTCGTACTTATATTAAATTTTTCTAGATCACTATTTAAAAAACATTCAGTGCCTTTTAAAGTTATATCACTATCATAAATATATAATTTTTTTAAAGTATGATTGGTACTTAGTAATTGCGCCCCTATGTTTGTAATATTACATCCGTTTAAATATAAGTTGTCCAAACTCATATTTTTTACAATATATTCAATTCCTTTATCCGTTACTAATGCTGACATAATATTTAGTGTTTTTAAAAACTTATTTTCTTCAATAAATTCAAAGACCTCATCAGTTGTATAACGAGACATTATAAGGGTTTCAATACAAGTATTATTTTTGATTAACTGAGCAATAATATTTGAAGAAACTTTCCAGTTACCTATGGTAAGATGGGTAATTGTTTTATTTTGTATAAAACTATCAATCATATCTTTTAGTATTTTGTACTCCATTTCATCCACAACAAGTTCTCCTGTGTAAATATATTGTGTTAGATCTAGGCACTTAAATTTTCCATCAGCTAAAGCTTTAAAACCTATGGGAGTAATATTGTTATAACTTAAGTTTAAATCTTCTATAGAACCAAGCGTTGATAGAGCTATAGCTCCCTCATCTCCTATATGATTATAACTTAAATCTAATTTTTTTATTTTGGGATTTTGTTTTAATACGTCTACTAACATTGCAACTTGTACATTATCTAATTCTTCTCCTATACTTTCTTCATCAAACTCATTTACTCCTATTTTAAGATCTTCAAATTCATAGCTTTTATTAGCAATTATTTTAATCAATTGTTCAAATTTTTCTTTTTTCATTATTATAATCTCTGTATAATGTTCTTAATATTTCTAAAATACATCACTTAAGGTTACGTTAGATGTCTAAATATAAAACAGTGAAAATATCAAGCAGCAACCCTGATAGCTTAGTATTATTTAATACACCAGATTCTTTACCTTTATTAAAAAATTTTTATGACTATCACCACAATAGTCATACTGGAGTAATGAGTAAAGATAATAATAAGGTGTATGATTTTAACCGTTTTAGCCCTAATATAAGTACAGGACAGTTTTTTATAAATAATAATGATGGATCTTTTCCTATTACTTATCCATTTACTGCTGAATCACGTTCAATACAAAATCAAGACAAAAAAAAAACACTGGCTGGACATTCAGAGCGCTTTAATATGTATGATATATATAATCATGTAATTGCAAACAACAAAGATCTTAAATCAATATATTTACCGCCAAACGAATTAGCAAACAAACAAGATGAAGCTTTACTAAAATTCTCCAACTCAGAAATAGTTAAACAGTACAAGGATTTTGTAGAGGAAGCTTTTCCACGTTTAAGTTATGAAAATCAGGGAAATCAAATCTCTGGAAAACCACTTGTAAAAATATTATCTCAACGAGCACCTTGTAATACAGAAAACAATGGAATATCCTGTAGTAAATGGTTAGAGTCAGCTTTACCCAAAAATAGTATTTACGGATATATTGCTGATAATGAAGATAATACAGTCTCTGTTAAAGATCAAGCAATAAACATATTAAGGCAGAACAACCAAGACTATTTAATGCAAAATAGAGAACGTATAAGCTTTTTAAAAAACAAACAAGAAGAAGAGGCTAGAAAAGCAATAAGAGAAAAAGCTAGTAGCGCGGCTAATGATCAACTAAAAGCACTTACAGGATTCTTAAGATCCGTTGATTATGTAATGCCAAATAATATACCTGCTGTAAATCAACAACCATTGCATCTTACTGAGGGAAGTGATGCTAATCTTAAGAAGAGTTTGCATGACTTTAATCAGGCATTTAAAGATAACCCAAGACCACACGGTACACTTTTTGATTATTTTTCTGTCAAGCAGCAAGATAAAGATATATCTCCCGTGCAACGTCAACAAATATATGATGAACTTAAACAATCACAATCAATAGAACCCATATATAATATATGTAACAGTCAATCTAATATTTTAGGACAGTTATACAATGAGAATGCAAGAACTTTTGCAACTAATCCTAGTTCAATAATGCAACAACAGTCATATCAGTATCAGCCTACGAGTGAATACGACCCAAATCAACAACTAGATTTTTATAATAATCCTTATAAATCTTTACTAGTACCCCAACAACAACAATTTAATCAAACCACTAATAATTCTTTACTACAAAGAATGGTGCATCCACGTTATCAATCTACTCATATGGAAGAGGAAGAGCAATCACAGCAATCTAATAGAGATAACAGTGTCCAATATCAACAACCTTCATATTACTCACAACAACAACAACAACAAGATCATTTTTTTCCTAATTTTTTTAGTCAGCAACAACAGGGATATCAACCACAACAAATTCAACAGGGATATTCGTTAAATCAACAACAGCAGCAACTACAAAATCCTTATCCTTACAATCAATTTCAGCAACATCTACAACAACAAGGACAACAAAACCTTAATAATCAGCAAGGACAAAACCAGCAGCAATCACCAACTAATTTGGCTCTTCCGTATTTCCTGA
>CAZZCR010000074.1:0-1414 GCA_964652995.1 uncultured Flavipsychrobacter sp.
CAATCCCCAATCCCCATTAGTAAATACGGTAATTATTTAAAGTTATTCATTATTCTTTTCATTTAATTTTTAAATAGTATATTATATTACCTTATAAAATTAATTCTAAAAAGAAAAACAATCAAGTTGTTCAACATAAAATATTAATTAACTACTCATTTTCAAAGTAAAATTATTTTTTCTTGATCTACAACATCTTTAATATTACTTTTCATGTCATCCATATAAGTTGATGGTCCGCATATATAGCATTTTGTAACTTTATCAAATTTATCTAAAACTTTTACATAATCTTCTTTTGATAACCTTTTTGAAGATTGAGAACTTATTCTATAGGTATATCTTAATATGCCTAAATTGTATTTATCATTGATTTCTTGAGCTTTTAAAATTAAATTATGCCATATTGCATTTTCTTCGTTATTAAATGAGCAGAATAATATCAATTTTACATCTGATTTTAAATTTTCAGAATCTTCTTCTAGAATTAAATTATTATTGCAATTCATTATTAGACTTGCTTCAAAACAAATTTTTCTTATTACTAAAGCAATAAAATCTAAGAAGAAAAATATACCTGTTCCTGCAGAAAAGAATAAAAAGACATTACTATCGGATTTATTGTTTTGATCAATATTCGGAATATTTAGACCTAAACCTACTGGACCTGAAACATTTAACTCCTTTATTTTACCTGAATGTAACTGATTTGAAAATGTATTAGTCATTTGATAGTCTTTTACATAGACTTTTAATTCGTTTGAAAACTTTTCTTCATTCGTCAACATATTACTATTAATTGCTTCTTTATTTTCTAGTTTTGAAACATTGCTAATAATTCTTTCATGATGTTTTGTAATAATTTCATCTAAGGCTAAGCATATTGAATAAAGTCTATTTTTGTTTATTTCATCTGATGTAAATGAATAGTGTTTTCCCATCCAATCAACTCCTTTTAAATATCTTGAAAATTTCATATTCTTAAGCTTATCAGAATGGATTGATTCAAAACAAAATTCTTTATAATTTGAGCCTATGATTCTTGTGTTTGCAATTTTCATTTTTTCATTCACATAGATTGAAGATCCATCTTGTGTAATTACTAAATTATGATTTTCATTAAGTTCAGCGAATGAAAGATTATTTATTATATGAGAGCAGGTTAAAAAGTTATGTTCATGAGCTTTTACTGACGAATTATATGGAATGCTTCCGTTTAAAAATTTTGCAACATCATTGTATAAATTATCATATATCAAATTTGTTCCTCCTGGATGGGTTTCTATGTATTCAGTAACATCACAAATTAAATTATCAACAAAAACAAATTTTTTACCTTCATGATGAGATTTTGATTCTTTAATTAATACTCTAACTTCTTCTGTGGTCATTTTTTGTAAATTCTTTTTCGCTT
>CAZZCR010000074.1:1514-2671 GCA_964652995.1 uncultured Flavipsychrobacter sp.
AATCCTCCAGAAATTATAGAGATGGGTACAGTCCATGATACAAATATTCCTAATATTTTATGCAAAAGCTTTGGAAATAAATTCGATTGAGTATTAGTTTTTCCTCCATAAATAAACCAAGCTATAAAATTTCCATTAATTATAAGAAGTGATGTTAATGCAGTAACTATTATACCATATACAAGATGCAATGTTGAAATTGATTTAGCATTTCCTTCTTCAAATTCTACTTTTTTAACTATTCCTACTATAAAAAATATAATTGTTAAAAATGCGTTAAATCCAGAAGTAAATATATGTACCCATTTAAAAATAGTAAGATGTCTGAATAATCTACCAAAGACATATCCTGTTGTGTTTAATATTGTCCATCCAAAGAGTAATACAAGCCCATGTACTTCATATGGTACATATCTTTTTAATTTCAAAGTAACTTCCTTTGCACTAAAATTTAAATTTAGTGAACCCATAATTATTTGACTTCCGTGTGATGTTAATGCGTTATCTTCAAGCCACGCAATAGCAATATAATTATGACCATCTTTATAAACATTATCCAATGGATCTTTAGTATCCAATAATCTCTCATATGTAACGATTCTTCCTCCATTGGGATATGACTCATGAATTATATTCATAATGTCTTGACTGGAATCTGAACGAGGAGTCTCATACTCAGAACTCCATTGATCACTTGCAGAAAATTCTCCTCCTAACCAAACGAAAGTATGATAATCTTGATTCTCCATTGTTTCTGCACCTATCCCAATTGAAACGTAACCGTTCTGAGATGTTTTATTAATGAGAGAAAAATGCAACTTATCATTTTCGATAAATTTGACTGTTAAGGTATGATAAGGAGTTATTTCTTTTGTAACTTCTCCTTGAAATGTTAATTTAACTACTAATATTATGATAAAAAGTTTTAAAAAAGTCATTCTTGTGTTTTGAAAATTTTTCATTATATAATGTTCTAATATATTTAATCAGTTATAAATTTAAAAATCAGATTTGGAGATTTTTATGTTATTAATAAAACTTATAACTACTGAAAATACTATAAAATATTGCAATGATAATAAATAATATAAAAAGTTAAGAAAAAATGATAGATAGCAGTTCTATCTGTTATGGTAAATCTTTATTAACAGGTGGTT
>CAZZCR010000075.1:0-2597 GCA_964652995.1 uncultured Flavipsychrobacter sp.
CTATAGATGACTTGCACCTGCTGAAAGAGCCGGCGCTAATGATGAAGGATGCTATGTTGAAGGGCAACATCCACGACATAGGCCATATTCTCGACTATGGTTTCCGCTACAAGAAACAGATGGCCAAGGGTATATCTAACGACGCCATGGATGCTATTTACGAAGCAGCCCTGCAGGCCGGTGCCACCGGTGGCAAAATATCGGGCGCGGGTGGCGGCGGTTTTATGATGTTCTATTGCCCCGGCAATACCCGCTACCAGGTGCGCAAGACACTGCAGACTTTTGGCGGCAGCATCAGTCCTTATCAGTTCACCGAGAGGGGGCTGTTCACGTGGCGTGCACGGTAATAGTTCCTCGCGTATAGGTCTGTTTGTTTGTAAGGGTAAATTCAATCTATGTTATCAGTATCGCTTCACGGCATTGTCATCAAAGCACCCATCGGGCTGTATCCCGAGGAGAAGATCACCGGCAACACATTCGAGACTGATGTGGACATCTCCCTGCCCGATGAGCAGCCCTGGCCTTTTGTCGACTATGCCGAGGTGCACACCATTGTTTCCGACGTATTTGCCGGCCCCCACGAACTGTTGGAGACCGTTGTATTCGACATACACAGCCGCATTAAGCAGCAGTTTCCCATAGCCGTCACCGTGCGCGTAGCAGTGCGCAAGCTCACCCCTCCCTTATCCGGCCGTGTTGCTCATTCTCAGGTCTGCTACGAAAAGTAGAAGGTCTCAGAGTCCCCCACACTCACTCTCGCACTCTCACTTTTACCCGCCGAAGCTTTTTCAGCGAAGGCGGGCACACTCACACTCACACTCGCTCTGCCATCTGCCCCTGCCGTCTCTTTTTCCCTCGCTCTCGGCTCCCCGCACTCGCTCTCAATTTCCTACCTTTGCGCCGCAATGCAGAACAGACCTACAATAGCCGAGCTTAGAAAAGGTGGCGTCATACTCATAGATAAGCCCTACAAATGGACCTCTTTTGATGCAGTAAATGCCATTAAGGTAGCCACAAAGGCCAAGATAGGTCACTGTGGCACCCTCGATCCCCTGGCCACAGGCCTGCTCATTTGCTGCACCGGCGAAATGACCACCTCTATCTCCGGCTACCAGCAGCTACCCAAAGAATATACCGGCATCATACACCTCGGTGCCGTTACCGATACTTACGACCTCGAGAGCCAGCCGCATAGCCACAAGCCGTGCGACCACGTTACTATGGAGCAACTGCTGGAAACTGCAAAACAATTCACCGGCGACATCATGCAGGTGCCGCCTATACACTCGGCCATAAAGAAGGATGGCAAGCGTTCTTACGACCTTGCCCGTGCGGGTAAAGAAGTGGTTTTAGAGGCCCGTCCGGTCACCATCGGGGAGTTCGAGATCACAGAATTCCGAAATCCGGAAGTTCATTTCCGCGTTATGTGCAGTACAGGCACCTATATACGCTCGCTCGCCAACGATTTTGGTGCCGCATTAGGGTGCGGAGGGTACCTATCAGCACTGCGTCGCACCAAAATAGGCAACTTCACTGCCGAAGCCGCCCTTACCCCCCAGCAATGGAAGGATATTTGGTATCCGAACGGCATAAAAGGCTGATAATTAACACCTTTTATGTTAGCTGGATGCTCATGTGTTTGAGTTTAGTGTTTGCGCCCTTAACCGTTAGCAAATGACCTGTTATCTGTTTGTTAACCATCACCTAAACCAAAGTTAAACCCCTTTTACTATATGTTCCGGACCTGCGATTGTGTGTAATATTGTGGCATAGTTGTTGCACTTATGCAATGACTCCCTACGCTAAAAAACTAAATTACTATGACTAGGAACACTGCTTTTTTGGGGAAAATGGAGGAGTTGGTAAAACAGTTGGTTTCATACCACAGTGTACCATGCTACCTCATTGACTCCAAGTTAGAGACCCAGCTGAATGCCTACGGAGAAAAAGTGAATATCCCCGTAGTGAGGGTTGTTGGCTTTTTTGAAGATACTATAGGTAAAGTAACGCAACTCCTCAACAACGAATTCGATCTTCGTGTTATTCAGGACGAGCGTACACCCGATTCTTTTACTTCTGCCGGTCAAACTTTCCAGGCAGGTCTGAAGCCCAACAGGCTCGATCTTCCCGAATATAAGATACTCAATCCCCATAAATTCGAGATCCGCGTATCATCTATCCTTCAGGATGTGTACACCGCTATGCAAAAGGGCCTGAGCAATGGTAACCCCACGCTTCCCGAAAACGTTCGTCGCGATTTCTACCGTGTAGGTGCATTCCTCGAAATGGCCGATATCGAGTTCATCAAGATCCGTGATAACGCTGCCAATACAGTGCCGCAGCAGCCTGCCGTAGTGCCGCCAATACCTACCGTAGCGCGCGACATGCACACCGCGCCTGCGCAGCCTTACACCCCACCTGCTCCTCAGCCGGCACCACAACCCGAACCCGTAGCTCAGGCTCCGGTTATCGAGGCGGTTCCTGCACCTGCAGAGCCCGGAAAAAATAACCTTACCTCTATGGACATGAGCGTTGATAGCTTCAATGCCCTGGCCATGGACGTTAATAATATTGAAAACAAGAACGGTGTTGAAGAT
>CAZZCR010000076.1:0-2534 GCA_964652995.1 uncultured Flavipsychrobacter sp.
TGTACAAGCTCCGGCCTTTCTCCGAGTTCGCACCGGGTCCCGCATCCGACCGTGGCCCAGACCTGTTTTCACAGTGTTCGTAGAATTTGCGTTCGATAGAATGATGAATGCCAAGGGCTTGGTTCAATACGTCGCCCACTTGAGACTAGTTTTCAACTTTAGTGAGAAATTCCGATGCGATTAACATTGTGTATCCTGTTACTTTCCATTCCGCTCGCGATATCGGTCGCCGATGAGCATGAAGGAGCGTTTGAGGTCTTTCCCGTCACCGAAATCAAGTGGAATGCTGGTCCTGCATCCCTACCCAAAGGGGCACAGATTGCGGTCCTGGAAGGTGACCCGACGAAGGAAGGGCCGTTCGTCTTTCGGGTCAAAGTTCCCGATGGTTATCGCATTCCCGCCCACACCCATCCCAAAACAGAACGAGTCACTGTCATCTCGGGGACATTCAACATCGGAATGGGAGATAAATTCGACGAGAAGAAGACGAAGCCGATGCCCGCCGGAACCTATGGGTACTGGGAAACCGGAATGAAACGCTTCGTCTGGATCAAAGGCGAAACCGTGGTCCAGTTCCACGGAATGGGACCTTGGTCAATCGAGTATGTGAACCCGGCGGACGACCCGCGCAATGAGAAGAAATCCAATTAGCCTACAGTTCTAGGTCTCACTGACCTGAGAGCAAAGCGTCGTCGGACCGTAACCCCTTAACTGTCGTTTTTCGTGACATCAGATCGCCGACGAACTGAACCTCAGCCACAGCCCGACGGCAATGGTGGCAAGGAGCAGCCCCGCAAACATCGCGGTCCAGAACGAGAGACCAATCCTTTCAGCAAAGGCCAGCGGCACAAAGAACGGCAGCCCGAGCGGTACAAGGATTAAGGTCTCCCTGGCCATCTGCGAAAGGCTTTTCAAGTCGTGATCACGGAGCCACGCAGCTCCGAATGCCAAGATGCTGGCCAAGGGCAGCGACAATAGTAATGCTCCGAGCCGGGGTGATCGTCGCGAGACTTCCGAAACGGCCAGGATGATCAATACGGGTACGACTACCCTCAACAGCAACGAAATCATGAGATGTCCTCGGTTCGGGAGATTGTCACCCAGTAAAAGCTCTGGGGGACTGCGTCAATTATCCCTTCGCCCCACCGATCCATTTTGTGGAGCGAAGGGAAATTGATCACTCGCGAATATCTTTAAGCTCTACTTGTGCTCTGAGGCGTGCGGCTCTTCCTTGAAGTCTCCGGCGTACGGCGTGCCGTCCGCTTCACCGCTGATCGTGCCTGCGAACTCTTGCACCTTCCCGAGACTTTCGTGCTTGCCGACGAAGCGTGACGCCAGGCCGTCCTTTTCACCTTCCAGCGGCGACGCGACGAGATCGACCTGGAACTTCGGGTCGCTGATGCTCAACAGCAGTTTGCCAGCCTTGACGGGCGCGGCCGTTTTCTCATCGCTGCCCAGGACGTAAACAGTAGCCACTTGATTGTCGTGGTCGACGGTGAATTCAACGTGGTACTTGCCTCCCCCCCAATCAGCTACCGCACCCTCGTGCGGTCCGGCTCCATGTGCGGCATGTTTGTGTTCATCCTTTTTCTCAGCAGATTGCAGAGTCACCGTGGGAGTGGTTGCTGGGGGCGCTGGATTGCTGCAGCCCGAGACGAACGTCAATGCTGCGAGCGTAGCCAGCGAGGCTGCGGTAACGATGCTCTTCTTCATACCATGTCCTTCCAAAAACTGATGTCTGTCCGGTCCATTGGGAACGAACTTTATTTTGCGGTGCCCCGACGACGAGTCGAGTCTTCCGCGATTTGCCAAACTCATACTTATTTCAAAAAGTGTTCCGAGTTCTCATCCGACTCATCGAGCCGAGCCAGCCGCAGCGCGTCCTGGCCACTGAACTTCCAGAACAACCCTGGATGGATCAGGAACTCACAGAATGTTGAGGTCACCAGTCCCCCCAGGATGACGGTGGCCACCGGGTACAGGATCTCTCGTCCTGGCTCTTGCCCACCCCACACGAGCGGCACGAGCCCAATTCCGGCAGTGAGGGCAGTCATCAGGACCGGGGCCAGCCGTTCCAGACTCCCGCGTACCACCATTTCAGGGGTGAAGTCTTCGCCTTCTTCTTTCATCAAGTGAAAGTAATGGGTTACCAGGAGAATGCCGTTGCGGACGGCGATCCCTCCCAAGGAGATGAAGCCGACCAGGCTGGCGACAGTCAGTGACTGTCGTGTGATGACCAGCGCGAGCACTCCGCCAATAAACGCGGTCGGCAGGGCATTCAGAATCTGTAAGACGATCCGGACCGAGGGGTATAAGATCATCAGGACGACAAACATGCCGACCACCGAAATTGCCGCCA
The DNA here is from genome assembly GCA_964652995.1 of uncultured Flavipsychrobacter sp. Classification (GTDB taxonomy): domain Bacteria; phylum Bacteroidota; class Bacteroidia; order Chitinophagales; family Chitinophagaceae; genus Nemorincola. The sequence continues at coordinate 2,360 of CAZZCR010000076.1, forward strand.
GTACGACGATGAGCGTCGTCGCCCGTTGTTGGCTTTCGAACTGGCCCCCGTATTCGATGAAGTAGCCTTCGGGGAGCGTGACCTGGCTCGATACCCGCTGCTGGATTTCCGCCACGGCACTCGCTAGATCGCGATCCTGGGTGTTGCAGCGGATGACGATGCGCCGCCGGGCGTT
>CAZZCR010000077.1:0-2278 GCA_964652995.1 uncultured Flavipsychrobacter sp.
AGAGGTTTCCTGTTACAAACCCTAACGATTTGCCTCGTTTGATTACTATCCATTTGGCATGATGATGCCGGAACGGCATATGATAGATACTACAACGCTCTACAGAAGTGGACCAATTACACTTGACCATTTTCCGGTACACAGATGGTATCCGATAAGCACCAAGGTGTTTGGATCAGGTTGTGCACCATGTGCAATCGACACGATGGGTACAACAAGATTGTCGTTTGCAACAACGGGAGTGACGGTGATTGACACCTATCGGGTATCAACCAGCTCGGCACCTATTCCGGACGATCTGTTGTATGGGAATTGGAACATTCGCTATCGGGTAGGTGGCATGCACCCTTGGCGAAAAAACAGGATACGGATGTACATAAACGGACTCACACAGCCGACCGCATCACATTTTTGGCTCGATTTGTATCACACTGACTATTCAACGCATTTGTACTCGTTACCAATAGGGGTAGTGTATGGTGCACCGGCTATAATTACAGCAACAGTGCAGCCAACATCACTAACGGCGATAGACACAGCTGTAATTTTTTCACTAGGATGGAAGAGGATGGCAGACACAACAACTCCGCATCCTCCATATGACTATTCAATAACGATTGACAGTATCGTTGTGGATTATGACACTATTGTCCAGTTGCACAACATCGTTGCCGGTGTAAGTGGATCTGATGGGTATGGATATGGTCACAATGGGCAAATGAAAGTAAATGAAATCGCGGGAATAGGCAATCATTATACCGCTCAGTATTGGGAGATGGATCCGAGAGTAGGAAGGAGGTGGAACTTAGATCCCAAGCCTATGTTTGGCTTAAGCGAGTATTCTCTTTTCAATAATAATCCAATCTGGTATAGCGACATTCTTGGCGACAAATTTAAAAATGGAGAACAAGAAAATAAGGATAATGCAGAAAAGGATAAAAATGATGCGGCTCAAAGACAGGCAGAAGCGCAAAAGAAATATGACGACTTATTAAAACTAAATGCTGATAAAACGGCTATTGAATCGGCGCTACAGGAACTAAACGCATCTAAAAAGTACCTAAATAATGCCAATCAACGCTACGACGAGGCAAAATTCAAGTTATGATATTGTTGAAAGTAGTTTAGCTGCATTAAAGGAATCGAATCCTGATTTTTATGACTATTGGGAGAAGAAACAAAGTGAGGGGGACGATCACTTAATGCATGACGTCGATATTACTGTTAGGGCAGCGTATAGTATTGTCGACAATGAAGGGGTTGATGTAAAAGAAAATGTTGTAACTGGACTTAAAAATGGTGTGTATTTTGCGAGTACAAATATTAAAATATCAACAGAAAGAAAGAGAAGTGCTAACGATTGGAGTAAAATATACAAAGCCAAATCTTCTGACATAATTCATGCTACTGGTCATTTGTGGTTGCGCATGAAGCATCTGCCATATGAGTCTCCGACTTTCAATTCGCCAGGAGAAAAAAATGCGCGTATGTTCGAAGACGGACTAAACAAGAAAGGTGCAACTTGGCGTGATGTACAGAGTCAAAAATATATAAAATAATAATTCATGAAGTGGACTGCAGAAACATTTCTTTCGATGTTATTTCTTTCATTAACGATGAACGCTCAGACTTTTGATACGGCTTCTGTTGTATATACTGCGAAATTGGCAGCATTTTCAAATTATAGAATTGTACCTAATGTTACAGGGTTTCACCAAAATCTAAGAGTAACATCTTATGAATTCCTAAAACACAGCGGGTTCGACAACATTTGTTTTATTAAAATTAAAATTAGACCTCGAATAGTACTAGAAGAGTACTTATTTTATGAAGGACTCACAGAAGAAGAGCACAGGAAATATATAGTTCTGGATGATGTAATGGCAATTAAAATGCTTAAAGATACAATCGCTCTAAAATATCATATAACGGATTCGACTGAAAATAATATCATCGAAAAATTGTTGCCCAAAAACTCTGCTTTTTTTGACACAATGCGTAACAACGCACTTGTTGACTATTATTTCGTATACCTAATCAAGGAAGATAGGCTACTATACTTAAAAAATTCCAGAAACATTGTAAACGACAGTAGTGCCTTTTGGAGAGCTTTCTATAGCATGGAAATTATGTCAAGCGAGTTTAGAAGGGAAATTACTATCAAAAATATTCCTAAAAGTCATTGGAGAAAAATGGTAAAAATTGAGGGATTCGAAATACTGAATAATTAGGTATTCGACTTTCCCATTCGGCACATTCTTCGCCATCACTAAATCGA
>CAZZCR010000078.1:0-2241 GCA_964652995.1 uncultured Flavipsychrobacter sp.
TGAGGAAATGATAATGTCAATGGGCGTAGTGTTAACACTACGCCCATTGTTTTTTATTTGGACAATGCAGGTAGCTGACAAAATATAATACGCTGCGACCGGCCAGCTGAATGGTGTTTAATCTCTCCAGATACAGAATTTCTATCGTTCACAACAGAATTTCTGCCATTCAGAACAGAATACGTACCATTCAGAACATTTTTGCCACATTTAAAAAAATTAACAACTAGTTTTAAAACTTAGTAGGAAAAGTGTGTGCGGTAGGGCCCGTGAGCATTTCCCACCTCAAAGGATAAAAAAACACCTCGTATATGATTTCAAACACTACACTAATGCAGATGGGCAGAAATGCCATCGGGCGGTTGTTTGCAGCTTCGCCATCGGGCAGCCTGCTTCGAAAAGCGGCTACACTTCTGTGTGCAGCACTGGCAGTGAATACTGTAGCAGAGGCGCAGTCCACTACCTTCAACTACACCGGCTCTTCACAGACCTACACGGCAACCAGCACAGGTACACTTCTTTTAGATATGGCTGGTGCGCGAGGCGGTGGGTTTTTGTCGGTGGGCGGCACGTATGGAAATGGTGGGCGCGTAGTTTGTACATTGGCTGTGACATCAGGTCAGGTTTTGAATATATATGTTGGGGGCGTAGGCGAGACAGCTGTCAGCCAAGTTTCATTTACCACTGGTGGTTTCAATGGTGGTGGAAACGGAAGTGGCTGGTCGGGTTCATGTTGTTATGTGGGTGGAGGTGGCGGCGGCGCCACAGATATCCGTATTGGTGGTACTGCACTTGCGGATCGTGTTGTCGTAGCAGGCGGCGGCGGTGGTGCCGGCTGGGGTGGCGGTGGTTCTGCCGGAAACGGTGGTGGCGGCGGCGGATTAACCGGCGGAGCCTCTAATTGCTGTACAGGTGGGTCGCAGTCTTTTGGCGGCGGCGGTGGTGCTTATTCTGGGTCATTAGGTACAGGGGCAAGTGTTACGAATTTAGATGGGTATTGCGGTGGCGGTGGCGGCGGCTATTATGGTGGTGGGGCAAATAGTAGTTATAGTGGCGGTTCGGGCGGTAGTTCTTACACGCATGCTACTCTTGCCACGGGTGTTACCCATACACAAGGCTATAATTCGGGTAATGGTTATGTGATTGTTACACCATTATCTTCAGCCAACACGCTCGACCTGGCCGGGCTTTCATCAAGCGCTCCTGCAAAGGTGGCCTATTCTTTGAGGAGGCTCAGTTCTGCTTACACGGGCAACCTTATACAGGTAAGGAGGAGTTCTGATAATGCAACGTCCGATATTGGCTATGATGGCAGCGGCAATTTGAACGTATCGGCTTTAACGTCATTCGTAGGTTCCGGCAATGGATACATTTCTATATGGTACGATCAGAGCGGCAATGGCAACAATGCGGTTCAGGCCACAACGGGTAGTCAGCCAAAGATCGTTAACGCAGGAACTGTAGTGATGTCAAATTCGCGTCCTGCGGTTGCGTTTGATGGGTATACCTTTATAGATGGAGGAACCTCCTCCTACGGTATTACCGGCCAGCGCACAATGAGTGCTGTGTATGAGCACAAAAGTGGTACCATGTGGAATGTCATCGACAGGAATACACCGGGTAATCCGGTGTATGGTATTATGGGCGATAACATGGTACAGGTGAGAAATGATGCCGGTACACTTGTTTCAGGTGGCGCATCCCGGAGTCTCCCTTTCCAAACCACAACCACGTTTAGCTGGAATACGTCCAATAATATTAATTCTTACACGAAAGGCGTTGCCGATTATTCCGGTAGTCTTGCCCTGCCTAGTACCATGGACATCATGAGGATAGGAAGGCACTATAACTCAATAATAGGGGCTGCCGATTTGAATATCTGGGAAGTTATCCTTTTCCCTACTGTTATCGGCTCAACCGACCGTACCGCTATGGAGTGTGGCCAGATGAGCTATTACAATATGATTCAGGCAACTGCCAGTGCGGCATCTATTTGTCCGGGCGCACCTACAACTCTTACAGCTACCGGTGGCACTTCCTATTCATGGTCCCCATCAACCGGATTGTCTGCCACAACCGGAGCAAGCGTTGTCGCGTCTCCCACTACAACCACAACATATACTGTTACGGGCGTGAATGGTAGTTGCAGCACTTCTGGAACAATAACTGTCACAGTTAATCCGGTACCTACCAACACTATTGCATCATTCACTCCTCAGCCGGCAATACCGGGTCTTCCAA
>CAZZCR010000079.1:0-2232 GCA_964652995.1 uncultured Flavipsychrobacter sp.
CACTTCCACCCACACAGATACTTCGAAGTGCTTCAGGCTGAGTGGAGACAGTAGGTTGAGGGACTACCTCGATTTTAGCAGGGTTGGATTTAACGAGTGTACATCCACCGGAAGAGAAAGTAAGTTCAACGTAGTAATATACAATGCCTACAGCGTTTGTAGGAGGAGTGTAGGAAGCAGCCGTACCATTTGTAGTAATTGTTGTACCTCCCGTATTGGAGTTAGTAGCATTACTGTACCACTGATAGGTTGGGGTACCGGTACCACCGGAATAGGCAACAGTTAGCGCTGGAGTGGTGCCACCTAAGCAAACGATGCTATTTACTGGCTGAGTGGAGACAGTAGGCTGAGCGACTATTTGAACTGAAGCGGTATTGCTGATGACTTTACAACCGGATATGTCTTGTATTACTTCCACATAGTAGTAAGTGGTTCCAATAGCAGTAGTTGGCGGGGTGTAGGAAGCAGCGGTACCATTGGTAGCGATAGCTGTTCCTCCGGTATTGGAGTTCGCAGTATTGCTGTACCACTGATAGGAAGCGTTACCTAGCCCACCTGAAAGGGTAACGGATAGGTTTGTAGGGCTAGCGTTTAGACACTGAATTTGACTGGCGAGCGGCTGGTTACCAATGACAGGATCAGCAACTACTTGTACACGAGCTACCTCACTGGTAATGGTATTGCATCCTGAGCTGCTGAGTGTGATGACGGCATAGTAGTAATAATCTCCTACAGCAATAAAATCTGAAGCAGGAGGAGTGTAGGAAGCGGAGGTGCCATTGGTAGTGATAGCTGTTCCACCGGTGTTGGAGTTGGTGGTATTGCTGTACCACTGGTAAGTGGCATTACCTGTACCGCCAGTGTATGCTACCGAATAAGCGGAGACGCTACCACCCACGCAGATACTTCGAAGTGCTTCAGGCTGAGTTGAGACAGTAGGTTGAGGGACTACCTCGATTTTAGCAGGGTTGGATTTAACGAGCGTACATCCACCAGAAGAGAAAGTAAGTTCAGCGTAGTAGTATACAATGCCCAAAGAGTTTGTAGGTGGAGTAAAAGTAGCAGCCGTACCATTGGTAGTGATTGCTGTTCCTCCGGTGTTGGAGTTGGTGGTATTGCTGAACCACTGATAGGTTGGGGTACCGGTACCACCGGAATAGGCAACAGTTAGCGCTGGAGTGGTGCCACCTAAGCAAACGATGCTATTTACTGGCTGAGTGGAGACAGTAGGCTGAGCGACTATTTGAACTGAAGCGGTATTGCTGATGACTTTACAACCGGATATGTCTTGTATTACTTCCACATAGTAGTAAGTGGTTCCAATAGCAGTAGTTGGCGGGGTGTAGGAAGCAGCGGTACCATTGGTAGCGATAGCTGTTCCTCCGGTATTGGAGTTCGCAGTATTGCTGTACCACTGATAGGAAGCGTTACCTAGCCCACCTGAAAGGGTAACGGATAGGTTTGTAGGGCTAGCGTTTAGACACTGAATTTGACTGGCGAGCGGCTGGTTACCAATGACAGGATCAGCAACTACTTGTACACGAGCTACCTCACTGGTAATGGTATTGCATCCTGAGCTGCTGAGTGTGATGACGGCATAGTAGTAATAATCTCCTACAGCAATAAAATCTGAAGCAGGAGGAGTGTAGGAAGCGGAGGTGCCATTGGTAGTGATAGCTGTTCCACCGGTGTTGGAGTTGGTGGTATTGCTGTACCACTGGTAAGTGGCATTACCTGTACCCCCGGTGTGTGCTACCGTGTAAGCGGAGACACTTCCACCCACACAGATACTTCGAAGTGCTTCAGGCTGAGTTGAGACAGTAGGTTGAGGGACTACCTCGATTTTAGCTGGGTTGGATTTAACGAGCGTACATCCACCAGAAGAGAAAGTTAGTTCAACGTAGTAGTAAATGATACCCACAGTATTTGTAGGTGGAGTAAAAGTAGCAGAAGTAGCGCCAGATAAAGCAGGGCCTCCATTATTTATAACTCCTGGAAAATTTATTGGAGGGGCTAAATTTACTGTATTAATGCCGGTTATAGCCGTGCCTCCGGTGTTGGAGTTGGTGGTATTGCTGAACCACTGATAGGTTGGGGTACCTGTACCACCGGAATAGGCAACAGTTAGCGCTGGAGTGGTGCCACCTAAGCAAACGATGCTATTTACTGGCTGAGTGGAGACAGTAGGCTGAGCGACTATTTGAACTGAAGCGGTATTGCTGATGACTTTAC
>CAZZCR010000080.1:0-2197 GCA_964652995.1 uncultured Flavipsychrobacter sp.
GGGGCATCCTGCCGATCATCCCACCCCGCTCGAACCGCAAGGTGCCAGAGCATCCCGACTATCGACGCTACCGGGACCGCAACCGCGTCGAGCGAATGTTCGGCAAGCTCAAACAGCAACGACGGATCGCCACCCGATACGACAAGACACTTCTCTCGTTCGAGAGCTTCCTCAACCTTGCCGCCACGCGCCTATGGCTGAAGTCTTTTGTCAACACGGCCTAGACGTTAGCTGGCGATAGACAACCCTTAATTCCTGTGGTAATACCAGTTTGTGTTTCCATTTATTTTCTTTAGAGCTCTATTTGAATGAATACGTCTATAGTTTCTCATTATGTAAAAACTGGTAATACCAGATGATTAGCGCTAACGACCCGTTCTATCAGGATGTGGCCAGGCAGTTGGAAGCCTTGATTCTAGACAGAACATTGCTCCCGGGGAGCAAAATCCCTTCCGAGCGCCAGTTGGCCCAAAGACTCTCTGTATCGCGGCCGGTAGTGCGTGAAGCGCTGAAGGAGTTAAGAGGCAGGGGAATTATCGAGACTCAACGTGGCCGGGGATCCTTTGTATCAGAAATGTTACCGGCAGCGTCCGATCAGTCGCCGCTTCGGCACCTATTTCGAGACCACTCAAGGGCCGTATACGATCTCCTTGAGGTCCGAGAGTTACTGGAGGGACAATCCGCCTTCTACGCTGCTTTACGCCTGACGCCGGCTGATCGCTATCGTATTTCCAAGGCCTATGAAGCAATGGACCATTCGACCTCGGGTGAGATTGACGTGAACATCGAAGCAAAGCTGGATCACAACTTTCATCAAGCGATATCAGAAGCAACCCACAATCCCTTCCTGGCATACACGTTGCGTAGTTTGTCCCAACTGCTATTAGATTCTGTTATCACATCAGTAAATAATCTCTATCATCGGCCAGAACAGCGAATGATGTTGAGTGCACAACATCACTCTATCTTTGTGGCCATTATGGACCAGAAGCCAGATGAAGCACGTGCCGCAGCAGTTCTCCACATTCAGGAAATTCGAAAGAGCCTGCAAGCCATTGAAATGGAAAATCAACGGCTGGAGCGCGCTGGAAAGTGGGAACTAATAAGGGAAAAACAATAGCTTGCAGATTCAGTGTAATCTTAGTTCCTCTGACCTCGAATACTATTTTGGTGTTCAGCAAGCTCGTTGATAAACCATTGATGAAATGGATCTTTAGACCGACTCTTATGCCAGTACAGACGAAACTCAAACCCTATATTGTTGAAAGGCGGATCGAAACGCTGCAGTTCCCCCGATTCAACAAGCGGTAAAACTAGTCGGGTAGACAGCGTGGCAATAAGGTCTGTTGTCGCGACGATCTCAGGAATAGCGAGCGAACTGGCCACCCTGAGACCAATATTCCTTGTAGGCAAGTCACCTCCGACGATGTACTCAACGGGAGTTACTTCTCCAGCTGTTTGACCAGCAGAAAAGCTGGGGCGTGGGACCAGCGACACATGCGGAAGCGACGTGTATTGCTCCAGGGAGAGACTTCCCTTGATGCTCGGGTGACTCTTGGCACAAATAACTGACAGGGTTTCGTCCGCAAAATGAGCCGAATCAAACTCATCGGATAAGACTGGCCCATACTCCAATGCATAGTTCAAACGCCCATCCTTCAAACGCCCAGCAATGTCCGGAATATGGTCAGGATGGAACCGAATCCTAAGGTTTGGAGCCACCGGAAGCAGTATCCCTAGCACATCAGGAGCGAAAACATACTCCGCTGCAATATCCATGGAGATATCCAACGTCCTATCTGATACTTCTGGACTAAAGGTTTGATCGTCGAACGTATGGCTGAGTGACTCCAGAACAGGTGCTATAGCCTCATGCAGCTCCACTGCGCGCTGGGTTGGCTTCAGCCCCCGTCTTGTCCTGACAAATAGATCATCCCTGAAGCTGATTCGGAGACGTTTCAATGCATTACTAACTGCAGGCTGGCTCATACACAACCGTTCCGCCGCCCTGGAAAGCTGCTGCTCCTGCATCAATGCATCAAATATGGGCAAGAGATTCAAATCCTGGTTTCGAAGCACCGACCACCTCTTATTCAAATAACTGATAATACTCTTATATATTATCTATTTGAATTAATATCAACTCCTTGTACTCTCCATAGTATGTGCTTCGTTTAAGACGGGGCGACATGTAAAG
>CAZZCR010000081.1:0-2143 GCA_964652995.1 uncultured Flavipsychrobacter sp.
CTCTCCTGAGGTGGAAACGCCGGCAGCCGAAGTACCTGCGGCAAAACCTGAAGTAGCCGCTCCCGAGGCAGTGGCGCTGAATATCGACAACATCGAGACATTCAACATGAATGTGAACGGCCTTATGGACCGTGCTGTTGAAGCGCCGGTAGTGCCTGCCACACCAGCTGCAAAGCCTGAAAAAGCTGAAGCGGCACTGAACATGGACGAGAACGCCCAGATGACCGAAGCATCGCTGAAGGAATTCGTGCGTACAAGTCCGCTGGTGAAGGAGGTGGATGCTATGATCGCTGAGCGCGCGGGTGCCAAGATCAACGACGAAATAGACATCGAAGGCGATGTGGACCGTCTGCGCTTCCTCAAGGTTTTCACCCTGAAGCAGCTTACCGAAAAGATCACCGACAACAAAGAAGACATCGTGGCGTTTGCCGAGAAATGGATAGGTAAAGACAATGGCGGATCATTCGATTCAGGTATCTGTCTCTTCTATCTCGAATACCTGATAGTAGGTAAAAAGAATGATCCTGCCTTCGCGGTAGAATATGTACTGAAATTCATCTCAGACAACGATTACAGCGCACGCTACATCATCCCTACCTACAATTCTATCAGGCAGAGCGAACAGGCTGCCACCTTTGCGCATCTTACCCTCAAGTAAAATAAATACGATCCATTTACCCCCAAAAGCTGCAACGAAAATTGCAGCTTTTTTTGTGCCCCGCCGAACGAGACATTTACCTGCGCTTGAAGATAGTTTGCTTAAATTTGGAAAGAGTATTAACCCACAGGCAGAATTCCCGGTGCTATATGCAGCGAATTTTTATTTATATCGCGACCATCTAAAATCAAAAGATCCATGAAAATTTCCGGACTGTTCTTTTTGTTGGTTATCTTCATTTCAAAGGGCACTATATCTACAATTGCCGGTGGTAGTAAGGGTAAATATGTCAACAGTAACGACAATCAGTCATCACATACTTTATCGCAACCGAATCAGATTACAACAGACAGGCTTGATAATATTTACATTGCCGAGTCCGGCAATCACGTTGTGACGAGGATAGATAAGAACGGCATTTTTTCATTGGTTGCCGGAAGTTATCAAAGTGGCTATTCAGGCGATGGAGGTATGGCGGTGAAAGCCAGATTTTATAACCCTACTGATGTCGCATTTGATAAATTTGGGAACATGTTCATTGCCGACGGGGGCAACAATTGTATTCGCAAGGTCAACCAAATGGGTATTATATCCACCATTGCAGGTACAGGCAAAAAGGGGCCTTTGGGCGACGGCGGACCTGCAACAAAGGCTACTTTCGAATTTCCTATCGCATTGAGCTTCGACCTCTCAGGCAATCTCCTTGTTGTGGAACGGTCCGGCAATCGTGTACGAAAGATCACTGCAGCGGGCGTTATTACAACATTGGCAGGCACCGGTGCACCGGGTTTCTCGGGCGACGGCGGACCCGCCTCAATTGCGCAGATCAATGACCCGACTGACATAGCCGTGGACTCAAAAAACAATGTTTACATTGCCGATAATGCGAACCATCGCATCCGCAGAATTGACCCGAAAGGGAAAATAACAACTTTCGCAGGTACAGGATTTGCCGGCTACAGCGACGATGGCACCAAGGCGCGTGCGTGTAGGATGTACTATCCCTACGGCATCTTTATCGACAGTAAAGACAACGTTTATTATACCGACAATGAAAATGCGCTCCTACGTAAAATAGACAAAGAAGGTACAGTAACAACGCTTGTAGGCATTCCCGGTAAAAAAGGTTACACAGGCGATGGCGGTCAGGCGCTAAAGGCAAGAATATCCAATCCAGGAGGTATAGCAATGAATAAGTCAGGAGACCTGTTTTTGGCCGACTATGGAAATAATGCCGTACGAAAGATCTCTTATCAAAAATAGTGTGAGAACCCACTCTCGTCCTCTCTCTGGTCGAAGCGTCACCCACTCTGGTCCTCGTTTGTAACGAGGATCCTGCGGTGTGGCGTTTGTAACGCCCGTCAACCATCTCTGGTCTGCGTCTTACCAGTCCCGATTACCCGCTGTTCCCGCTGTTCCGGTTCTTTCTCTCTGGTCGAAGCGTCTCGCCACTAGTGTTCGAAACCTAATCAGGTGGAATTGAAG
>CAZZCR010000082.1:0-2071 GCA_964652995.1 uncultured Flavipsychrobacter sp.
CAAAGGTGTCGGGAACCGAATAGGACATTCGACTCCAGGCACCTTTTCCGCCCCCCACCTTTTCCGCCCCCGTTCCGACCGGGCACCGGCGGCTTCGGATTTATCAATTCGCAAACGGGCGTCTATGAACCGGTGACCGAATTGCCAGGCTTCACGCGGGGACTCGATTTCTTCGGTCCGCTCGCCTTCATTGGCCTGTCCCAAGTCCGGGAATCAGCCGTCTTCAGCGGGATTCCCATTGCCGAGAATCCCCGTTGCGTCAACGACGAGATCCTGACGGGCAGAGCCGAACTCGGCAATTGCCGAAGGATGCAAAATGGGTGCCAATTCGAATAACCGGGACAACTTGAGTGAAAGTTCCGGCTTTGAACTCATAAACAACCATTTTTAGTGTTTTTCAGGATATCACGTGAGTGATCTAGGAGGTCAACGCGGATCCCGTCGTAGCAGCAATTTAAAGAGAGCATGTCTTGTTCTCCGTTACTCTGAGTTTGTGGGCGGACTGCACTTGTAACTCGCGCATCGAGGCGCCATTGTGGGTCTGGTATTTTGTGAAGACAGATCAAGAGCTGTTGGCAATGACAAGTATTGGGTTCACAGGTCTGGGGCTCAATCTCCGCAACGAGTGATGGTTCAAGCGACCAGGGAACTACCGAGTCAAGCATTCAGACGTCGACATAGACTGGATTCGACAGTTCCCTTTTTGAACACATCGCGTGTTTCGTCTGGCCCAACTGGGCTTGGGTGAATCGCGTACTGGATTCTACAGAATTAGCTGCCGTCCGAGATTGATGCGCCGGCGGCACAGCAGTCTCTGATGAAATGCAAGGTCATTTGCATTTCACGGACACCGATACCGACATCTTCGGTATCAGCGACGAATCACAATTTAAGGTCTTGTTCATGCTACTGACATTCAATCTCTCGACCCTCGCGCAACGTCTGACCAACACTTGGAAAAACGTCCGTGGGTTACGAAGAACCTCGCGCAAGCGGAGCCGGATTGATGTCGTAGAGGCTCTGGAATCGCGGCAGATGCTGACGACGTTCACGGTCACGACTGCGAGCGATGCCGTGAATCCTGGCGACGGCGTCACAAGTCTGCGTGAAGCGTTGATCGCTGCTAATGCGAATTCGGGCGGGGACACGATCGAGTTTTCGCCTGCCGTGAATACCGCCATCCTGACCAGTTCAGAACTGGTGATTTCCGATCCCGTCATCATTCGCGGGAACGGGGCATCGAGCACGATCATCGACGGACAGCTGAACCACCGCGTGTTCAATGTCACCGGGACGGGGGGCAATGTCACGTTTGAGAGCTTGACCATTAGAAACGGTTCGACTTCCGGACCAGGCGAACACGGCGCGGGAATCAAATTTGAATCGTTTGGAAAACTGACGATTGTCAACAGCATTGTCAAGGACAGCGAGACGCTGGGAACGGGCTCGAAAGGCGGCGGCATCTTCACGCTGAACCAGAACGTCGTGGAAATCACGCAATCTGATATCACAGGCAATCACACCGAAGGAGATCAGTCGTCTGGTGGCGGCATCTACGGTTTCAACGGGGGCGCTCTGACTATCACCAACAGCGTGATCACGGGCAACTCGACGCAGGGGCAGGATGCCAAAGGTGGCGGTCTGTATTGGTTCGCGGGATCGGTGTCGCTGGACTATAGCTACGTGAAAGACAACTACACGCTGGGATCCAATTCAGGCGGGGGTGGTATCTACTCGAAACATGCGCCCGTCAGCCTGACGAATGGCTCGAAGATGGACGCCAACTACACCGACGGAAGCAATTCGCCGGGGGGCGCGCTCTTCTCGCTGAATGGAGCCGTGACCATCACCGACAGCGTATTGAATAACAATGGGACCTATGGCAACGACTCCAACGGCGGCGTGGTCTATACCAAGTCGGGCTCCGTCACCATCACCGGTAGTAGCACCGACAACAATTTTACATTCGGCGCCCGCTCCAAGGGCGGTGCCATCGCCACGGACAGCGGCAACGTCACGATCGACAAGAGTCATTTTTTCCTGAGCTTTACCACCGGTGCGGATGCAGAGG
>CAZZCR010000083.1:0-2044 GCA_964652995.1 uncultured Flavipsychrobacter sp.
TTTAATACTATGATGTGAGAGTTTTTTAAACATAAATAAATAATTCCGCGCCCAATGCCGCCGCACACAGCCGGCCGCGCCGCATCCATCATTCGCCGACACACTCGTGTTCACCTTCCCATCCACGAGGCCTCTCTTCTCACCCCCAAACTTTTTGTATGGCCCCGGCCGCGTCATCATTCTCGCCCATTTTCCGTCCTGCCCGATGCATCCGTCTCAATCTACACCTTTTTCGACCCCCAATTTACTCCCCCGGCCGAGCACATCCCGCGTCCAATCCCCTATTTGCACCCCGTTCACCCCGGTGTATCGTGTTTTAACCCCAACTCACACCCCGGCCCGCGAGTTTGCCCGTGTGGTCCGCGACCTTTACACGCGCCCTAATTTTGACGTTTTTACCACTACATTTTGACCTCAGCGCACTGTTGAACACCCATTTATACCCCTCAGACACACAAAAACACGCCCGCGAAGTGCCCGCCCGACGCCCGCGGGTGATTGCCCGGTGTAGGTACCCTAGTGCGATCGACCCGCCTGCAGATACGCTTCAGAGTGTGTGTTTGTCGTTACATTTCGGACTCAAAGTACAAGAAAACCGTCTGTTTTGGCATTTACAGACGGTTCATTACTTGACTTTGCATAATGCCCGAAAAACACGTTACAACACACGTTTTACCCTGTCCGCGACGCGTTTTCTGGCGTTTTTCAGTGATTTTCGGACTTTTCGGGGCGTTTTCAGAGCGTTTTCACAAACTGAGTCGCCGCGCCCGGGCAGTATACAGTGTGTTGTTGTAAAATAGTCCCGGCGTCGCTGTTTTGTGGTCATTTTGGCTGTTTTGTTGCGTTTTAGGGCGCATTTTAGTGTAAATTCACCGCCCGCCGCGGGGCGTATACCGGGCTTATACCGGAGCGTTTGCCACATAACGTTAGCGTCCAAGAGCCTACAGAGTGCATGACGAGAGGGCTTAAATCAAATTGGGTGCATGCAGAATGTGGGGTAGAGGGGCCGGCCGGGAATGTCAACCGGAGTGCAAATCCAGTGGATAACCAGCGTATAACTAGTGGATATTAAGGGGTCCCGCGCAGCGCAAACCCCCGCCGGCCGCGGAATGCCCGCCGGGCGTATTCCAGAGCGTTTGCCAAAGTGTCTGACAGAAAGTGTATAACAAAGTGCATGACAGAGTGCTAAAACAGGCGAGATGCATGTTATGTGTAGATCGGAATGTGGATAGAATGCAGAAATGTGTACAAAAAGGAGTGAATACCCAACGCGGGAGGGAATGATACGTCAGTGACACGCCGATGATACGCCAGTGATACCATGTGTTTACAGAATGTTGTTATATCCTTGCCCAAGAGTCTACAGAGTGTCTGAGAGTGTTTCCCTGCCCAGGAGCCTACAGAATGTCGCGTGGATTTCGTTGATATTTTGTGCTATCCTCCGGCCGGATCGGCGTAATTTGGGGCCTAATTTGTTGTGTTTTGTTGTGTCCGGAGTGCTTTCGGGTCGTGTTTTATGGTGCCCGAGGGCGTTTGCGGGGTGGTGTATAGGGTGCTGAAGGGTGTGTTTGAGGTTATGTTTGAGTTTGGGATGCGGCGGGGTTTTCGGACGTTTTTAGGGTGGGGTATAGAGGGGTGAGTTTGGAAACTTTTTGTATATAAAATCTTTCTAGGGGTAGACCAAATTTTGTATAAAAAAGTTTTAGAAAGTAGGGGTGCGGGTTGGGAGATTGGTGAGTGCGGTGGGATTTTGGTGAGTTGGTCGGGTGGAGTGCGGGAAGGGGTTCAGAGTGCGTTTGTAAGGGGTGTTTTGGGTATGGGAGGGTGTTTGTAAGGGGTGTTTTGGGTATGGAAGGGTGTTTGGAGGGGTGCTGAAGGGGATTTGGGAGGGTGTGGGTGTTTGCGGGGTGGGTGTTTGAGGGAGTGGGGGGGTGTAAAAAATGAGTTTGGGAGTGGGGGTTGAGGGAGTGCTGAGGGGTGAGTGTAGGGCATTTTGTGAGACGGTGTGGGGGATTGAGTGCAAATTAGGGGGTTTGGGTGAGTG
>CAZZCR010000084.1:0-1924 GCA_964652995.1 uncultured Flavipsychrobacter sp.
AACGAGCTATCTCTCAGTTTGATTGGCCTTTCACCCCTATCCACAGGTCATCCCATAGCTTTTCAACGCTAATGAGTTCGGACCTCCATTGTGTGTTACCACAACTTCATCCTGCCCATGGATAGATCACAAAGTTTCGCGTCTGCACCTACTGACTAAGCGCCCTGTTTGGACTCGCTTTCGCTGCGGCTCCGTTAATTATGAACTTAACCTCGCCAGTAAGTAGCAACTCGTAGGATCATTATGCAAAAGGCACGCCGTCACCCTTTCAGGCTCCGACCGCTTGTAGGCGCACGGTTTCAGGTACTATTTCACTCTGCTATTCGCAGTACTTTTCACCTTTCCCTTACGGTACTGGTTCACTATCGGTCACTAGTTAGTATTTAGCCTTACCAGATGGTGCTGGCAGATTCACGCAGGATTTCTCCGGTCCCGCGCTACTCAGGATACTGCTCGTCCTCACACATTGCTATTTACAGGGCTTTCACCTTCTTTGGCTTACCATTCCAGGTAATTCGATTTGAGTGTGACTTCTAAATGCAGTCCTACAACCCCTAAAGAGCACGCCCCTTAGGTTTGGGCTCTTCCCTTTTCGCTCGCCACTACTTGGGGAATCATTAATTTATTTTCTTTTCCTCCGGTTACTTAGATGTTTCAGTTCTCCGGGTTGGCTCTCTTTCGAGTAATACACCTTCAGTGTATTAGGTTGTCCCATTCGGAAATCTTCGGATTAATGTTTGTATGCAACTACCCGAAGCTTATCGCAGCTTACCACGTCCTTCATCGCCTACTAGTGCCAAGGCATCCGCCATGCGCCCTTATTTGCTTTAAAAAAGTTTAAAGTCGTTTTAATCCGACTATTGTTTATCCTTACTACTAATCAGCAAACAATAAATTGCTTGCCTACTTGGATATTCACCGGGGGTGAATACCCAAAATTGCTTTCCCAATATGTCAAAGAACTTTAGCTTCGTAGCCTGTGCTACTCTACTGTTGTTAATGTCCGTGGACTTGAACCACCGTGTGCTGCCTGTCAGCTACATCATTTTACTACTGTTACTACGTTTGTCTATCCACTCACATTTCCAATCTAAAAAAAGTGGAGGATATCGGAGTCGAACCGATGACCCCCTGCGTGCAAGGCAGGTGCTCTAGCCAGCTGAGCTAACCCCCCATCCGTTTTAACAGCGTTTATTCAAAGATCTAAAAAGTAGTCCCGCCCAGATTTGAACTGGGGACCTCTACATTATCAGTGTAGCGCTCTAACCAACTGAGCTACGAGACTATTTACAATGTATAATGAGATAATGTGATGCTGTGCAGATCACCGCACCTACACATGGACTCACTAACCATCTCATAGAATCATGCTCTTAAGAGCTATACAAAGAACTTCAAAACAAAATATCTTGAAAGATCAGGAAATAAAGAACAGCCAGGTATCCAGCTCTAAAAAGGAGATATTCCAGCCGCACCTTCCGGTACGGCTACCTTGTTACGACTTAGCCCCAGTTACTAGTTTTACCCTAGGCGGCTCCTTGCGGTTACCGACTTTAGGTACACCCAGCTTCCATGGCTTGACGGGCGGTGTGTACAAGGTCCGGGAACGTATTCACCGCGCCATTGCTGATGCGCGATTACTAGCGATTCCAGCTTCATGTAGTCGAGTTGCAGACTACAATCTGAACTGAGAGAAGGTTTTTGAGATTTGCATCCTGTCACCAGGTAGCAGCCCTTTGTCCTCCCCATTGTAGCACGTGTGTAGCCCTGGGCATAAAGGCCATGATGACTTGACATCATCCCCTCCTTCCTCACGCCTTACGGCGGCAGTTTTTTCAGAGTTCCCACCATTATGTGCTGGCAACTGAAAATAGGGGTTGCGCTCGTTGCGGGACTTAACCCAACACCTCACGGCACGAGCTGA
>CAZZCR010000085.1:0-1868 GCA_964652995.1 uncultured Flavipsychrobacter sp.
TTTCTACCTATCGCTATTGGCCTTATGCTGTTTTCGACGGCATTGTTGTCTATATGTAGATTTCCGTTGTTAAGATAGACCATCAGAGCATCATAGCGTTCAATGCTATAGTTTATCGCCTTCCCGATTTGGCTTTTGGGCAGAACCTTAGCTTTTTGTTGAGCTGCCCACTTAAAGAAGGCATTGAGTATGGGTAAGGCTTTTTCTAGCCTTAGCTCTTTTCTTTGTGCTGAATCCAGGTTCTGACTATCCCTTTCTATTTTATACAATTGCTGAATCCACATCAGAGCCATTTCAGCTCGAGCTTTATCGTTTGGCAATGCTTTTTCAAACTCTCTTCGAGCGTGTGCCCAGCAGCAAAGTTGTGTGATACTTTGTCTTTCTGCGAGTTGATTGTATCCGGCATAGCCATCAGTCTGAAGGAAGCCTTTGAAGTCTTTGAGTTGCTGAGCAGGGAATGCTCCCGCTCGGCCTTTTTCATATTTAAACATAGGAATGTTGCCCACGGGGTCATTATAAACCCAGTAGTAACCCAAATGTGCTGCGTTTTTCTTTTCTGACTCTAGTACTTTAATAGTCGTTTCGTCGACTTGCAAGTAACCACATCGGACTTGCTGCTGCCAGAGGTACTCGTAGAGTATTTCTAGTTTTTCGATAGCCCGATGTACCCAGTGGTGAATCGTGGGTTCTTTGATGTGGATACCCTCTCGGGCGAAGCGTTGCAGCTGTCTATAAAGTGGGAGATGGTCTACGTATTTGTCGATAATGGCCTGAGTAATGACACCTGCCCCAGCAATAGCCTTGTCCAAAACTCTGTCGGGCATGGGTGCTATCATGAAAGACCCTTCGCCAGACTTGGGAGCGTATTTACGACGAACGATGCGATGGATATAATATTTGGCAGGCTCCATTTCGAGTTCTTCTGTGATTTCATCAGCCACATGCACCATGTCTGTCAAATCGCCACTTGGCTCAATGATGGTCTCTCTTACTTCTAAATGCGTAGGCAGAGTCCCGCGACCTGGATGTTTCGCCTTTTCCTTCTTAGTTTTCGCCTCTTTTTCAAGCTGAGTGGTTTGTACAGCTTGCTCTACTTCTTTTTGGTCTACCTCGAAAGGGAGACTAAGCTGACCCTCGGGTGTAGCAGTAAAACGCTCTCTCTTTTGGCCGAATATCATTCGCTTCAGCCAAGCAATCTCTGAGTCTTTTTGCAGAATCTCAGCGTCCTTTTTTGAAAGCGTGACAGCACGCTCCGAAAGAGTACTTTCTTGCTTTTGTACAAGATTTTTGAGTCGCATATTCTCCTCCAAAATAGAGGCTATTTCTCTTTCAGATAGCAATTTGAGGTCGTTTTTTGTTGATATAAAAATACGAAAAGTAAGCATACTTTCAAACAAAAAATACAAATTTTTTCGTAATTTCTTTACTCATATCTTCTCCTTTTTTTAAGACCTACATAGCTGATTCCTTCCACTATTAACACCAGCTCCGGCCAGCTTAAATTGCAATCCGTGTTCGTTTTTTCGGGCAAACTAAATCGCCCTGCCTCTAGGCGTTTTTGAAATAGCACCAGACCGCCTCGCTCCCAATGGAGCAGCTTCATCTGATTGCGTTGCTTATTGATAAATACAAAAACGCTGCCTTCCATTGGACTACGTCCCAGCTCATTGGTCACCAAGCCACTCAGTCCGTCGAAACCCTTACGCATGTCGCAGCTTCCTTTATATAAATAATACTGATGCTGGCTTCCTAAGCTAAACATTTAAAAGGGCCTTTAAGTCTTTAATTGCAATACCGGGGTAAAGTTTAAGCCGAACACCGCTGGGATAGATTATCTCCATAGCTTGGGCTGGAATACCTGTGGAGAT
>CAZZCR010000086.1:0-1823 GCA_964652995.1 uncultured Flavipsychrobacter sp.
TACACCCCTGACGCCACAAGCCCCACCGCGAAGCGGTTTAGTCCATTACTTGTATGCCGTGGGATTAGCATTGCGCGACCGACAGTCGAGGGCCGAAGTGGGCGAAAGCCAACGATTCCTGTGATCGACCGATGCCCGGCGGATCGCAAACTCCGCTGCCGGAACGAATAAGTCCTCGCTCGTGCTCAGTCCCAAGACAATGCACACGAGATCGATTGCTGCGAGCTCACTCGCGGCCTCTCCATTTGATTTCCGCGATGCACGAATCGCAAAACCTCACCACTTCATTTTTGTCAGGAGAGCTGTTGATGTCACACATTGTCACGATTCAAACCCAAGTCCGAGATCCGGAAGCGATTTCACACGCTTGCCAGCGATTACATCTGCCAGCGCCTGAGTTCGCAACCGTCACGTTGTTTACGACCACCGCCACCGGCTGGGCGATCCAGCTGCCCGCATGGACGTATCCGGTCGTGTGCGACGTCGAGCAGGGGCAGCTCAATTACGACAACTACGGCGGTCGTTGGGGCGAGCAGCAGTACCTCGATCAATTCTTGCAAGCTTACGCCGTCGAAAGAGCGAAATTGGAAGCCCGCAAGCAAGGTTATTCCGCCATCGAGCAATCGCTCGCCGATGGCTCCATCAAAGTCACCGTTCACGTCGGAGCCTAATCATGCCCTCCATCGAAATCATTGTCAGTCCCACGGGACAGTCCCAAGTCCAAACCCAGGGATTCGCCGGAGCGAACTGCCGCGCTGGCAGTCAATTCCTCGAACGCGCGTTGGGACAAACGACCCACGAGCAGCTCACGCCCGAGTTTTACCAGCCCCAAATCTCGACTGACACGAGGGAAGCCGAAAGGCTCTGATCCACTGCGATCAGCGCTTTCCGCGGTTCAGATCTGAGATTCCGAATTTGAGCCTCGGTCAGCACAGCCAAACGTGACGAGCGATCGTGCCGTTTGCGGTACGACAATCCATGCAACGAGCTTTGGAACCACTCCCGGTGAGTGGTTTTTGCATTCTTTGACCTCGATTAAGTCAGGAACGTCTCTATGAACACACTTTCGACAACCCTGTCCGAATACATCTGCGCCGCCTTCAGTGGCATCTATATCCACACCTGCGAGCCCGATGAAGCCCTCCGTGAAGTCGGCGAATTGTGCCGCGAACGGGCTTGGCGATTGTCTGTCTGGGACCTGGACCGCGGCCTGTCATTCGGCGTGGCGGCGGAGAGTTCGAGCGTGGCCACGCCCCTGTCCACTGATCCTTTGGCCGCAATTCGGACGCTGCCCGGATTGGCGATGTCCGAGGGAGCTTCACTGCTGGTGTTGCGAAACTTCCATCGCTTCCTCGGCAGTGCGGAAGTCATTCAGGCCCTGGAACACCAACTCGCTCACGGCAAGATGCACCGCACGTTTGTGGTCATCCTGGCGCCCGTGGTGCAACTGCCGGTGGAACTGGAACGTCTCTTTGTGGTGCTGCCGCACGAGCTGCCGGACCGCAGTCAACTGCTCGCCATTGCGACATCGATCGCGATGGAAGCGGAAGAACTGCCCAGTGGACCGGCGCTGGATCAAGTCCTGGATGCGGCGGCCGGTCTGACCCGTTATGAGGCGGAAGGGGCGTTTTCACTCAGCCTCGTCCGACACGGGCGGTTAGAACCCAGCACGCTATGGGAACTCAAGACGCAGTCACTCATGAAGAGTGGCCTGCTGTCATTGCATCTCGGCTTGGATGCGTTCTCGGAACTCGGCGGCCTGGACTCTTTGAAAGCCTTCTGCCTGCGTTCGTTGCGATCGAGTCACCGCCAGCGGCCCGGTT
>CAZZCR010000087.1:0-1765 GCA_964652995.1 uncultured Flavipsychrobacter sp.
GGGTGCGTTCCCCATATTGTAATTGGCATAAAAAGTGTATTGTTTGGTTCACGGGGAAATGGTCATTATTCACGGAACTGGGGTAATGTGTGGAGGCTAGGTCATGGAAGACCGCATGCGTCAAAGGATTTTGGAGTTCACAGAACGGTTGGCGGCAGAAGAAAAAAGCCGACTTGAGGCTGCCGGAACATTGGTCGATCTGGAGTTGTTGACCGCTGAGATCGGAGATCTGGTCGCCCAACAATTGGCCAATCGGGAGTTGTCCCGTCGCAGTGAAGAGTTTACCGCGAAAGGCGTCCATCGTTGTCCGGACTGTCGACGGGAATGTCCCGTTGACCGGGATCCAGAGCCTCTAATCCTGCAAGGAATTCGAGGGGATCTGGAATATCAGGAGCCACGCTGCTATTGCCCGCATTGTCGCCGGGCTTTTTTTCCCGGTAGCGGCAAAACTGCAACGCCCTCCCCGTGAGAACGTGACGCCGTTACTCTTGGAAAAGATTGTCTGGTCGGGGGCCAATCTGGGAAGTTATCAGCACGCTTCCCATGCCCTGCAGGAGCTGGCCGGAGTCCAGCTGACGGTCAAGCAGGTCCAGCGAATCAGCAGCCAGATCGGTTCCGATGACGTTCGTCAGCGACAGGCTCAAGTGACTGAACATCAAAGTCAGCCGTTGATGCAACGTCTCGCTGCACCGCCCGGGGTCACACCACCCGACTTGGGTGTTGTCATGATGGACGGTGGGCGTTTTCAGAGGCGCGATCACTTTCGCCCCCGTCAAAATACGAGTCCCTCGGAAGCCGAAACTTCCCTGCCCTCAGGCAACGTCAAACCGGCCGCGACTGCCGGGATCGAGACCGCCAAGACTCATTGGCGGGAAGACAAAGTCGGAATCGTACTGTCGATGACCAGTGAGGTCCACGATCACGATCCGACCCCGGAATTTCCAGGGTGGCTGGCCGAGGCACGGGTGGTAAGCGAACTGGCGCAGTGGGCTGCGCGGGAGGTCTGCACGACGGACCCGACCACTTCCGAAGCGGATGCGGCGCCACCCGGCGAGCCAGCGCGTGAGTGGCCCGACGTCGCACCGGAACTGGTGTCGCGTGAAGTGATTGCCAGCAGCGCCGAGGCCGAATCGTTTGGCTGGCACTTGGAGTGGAAGGCCTGGACCAAAGGAGTCCCTGCGGCGGCGCGGCAAGCGTTCGTCGCCGATGGCCAGGCGGTGAACTGGACCATTCACCGTTGCCATTTCAGTCAAATGACCGGCATTCTGGATCTGATGCACGCTTTGAGTTACGCCTGGCAGGCGGGCGCCGCGGTGGAGGATCCCGCGGCCTATCGTCGTTATGCCACCTGGATCTGGCAAGGTCAGGTGGCTTGTGTGATTGCCGAACTCAGGCAGCATCAACAACGGCTGGGACTTCCCGATGCAGGAACGAAAACGAGCGATCCCCGAGCGCACATCGCTCGTGCCGTGACCTATTATGCGAACCACCAGCACCTGATGGACTATCCCAGCTATCGCCAGCAAGGACTGCCCCTGACGAGCAGTCACATTGAATCGACCATCAAACTCATCAGCGCACGCGTCAAAGGGACGGAGAAGTTCTGGCGCCAAGACCATGGAGAAAGCCTGCTGCAACTTCGAGCAGACTCACTGAGCGATTCGAAACCCCTCGTCGACTTCTGGAAGTCCTGGAGGGGGGGCCAAACGGGATCGAACTCCTACCGGACCGCCGCCGTCTGAACAACAATCCGGGGAATGCACCC
>CAZZCR010000088.1:0-1762 GCA_964652995.1 uncultured Flavipsychrobacter sp.
GGATTCAATAACGTGCTTGTTCCTCCGTCACCAAAATACCAACGTACACTATCTAGAACAGGGGTAGTGCTGCCTGTATAGCTGAATCCACGCACCAGATAGCCGGTATCTGTGAAATGAGCGACAGGTGCCGATATGCAATTGCAGTCCACTCCATATTTCATCACAAAAAAGTCACTGTTACCTCCTATACTCGTATAAGGAGACAGTGAGCCAGCCCAAATGTTATTGGATACTTCGCCGGCCACGTAGATGTTCCCTTTCGAATCAGATGCCGAGCACATAATACCATCAAGCGAGCCGAAACCGTGCAACTGATGGTGCCTTTCAATGTAACCCGCTGTGTCAAGCACTACAAAGTGCGCGTTCTGAGATTCACCCGCAAAAGCAATCATAGTGTCCGCGCCGCTCACGACCTTTGTGGAAAACGCGCCACCGGCAACGACATTTCCATTGCTTGTCAAACTTGGATTCAGGAGGTTATTTACGCTATTTGCTCCGCTAAATCCCTTTAGCCATTTTGGACTACCGGCAATGTCAATTTTTAAGACAAATGAGACATCTCCTGGCAGTTCCTGAGTTATAGTATCGCCACGGAAACTGACCCAGTCAATAGTGCCACCTGTTAGGTAAACGTAATTTTGATGATCGCATGTTATACCACTGAATACTGCGAGATTTGTATTGTCGGCCAGAGTATCCATCCACACTAAGTTCCTGTCTGTATCAAAGGCGGCTACGTATGGGTGTCGTGAGCTGTCAGGGAACATATAATACTCGCGCGATCCATAGACGTATAGGTAACCAGTTGTTTTGTCGACTATACCACTACCTAGCATTAGTAAACTTGAGTCAAATTGTAATCTTTTTATTGACAATAAGTTACCAGTAATGTCATACTTTAAGTCGTAGTTTCCATAGTGACTGATGTAAGTTGGGGTGAAAGGAACTCCATATTTCACACTATTAATGTAGTGAACATTATTATCTCCGTCTATCAACGCAAATGTTCCAAATGGGCCAGTACCTGCCGCTGTCGCAACTACGTTTTCTCCAACAAATCTAACCCATTTCAAGTCGCCAGAGGTGTCATATTGCACGAGTGCCTGAGTGTTGTTCAGTACCCCGGTTATTGTTGTGTCATATCCAATTCGTAACAATGTAGAACTGGAGGTGCCATGATATGCATGAAATGCAACATAAACATGCCCCAAATTGTCACTAACAACATTACAGTGAGTTGTTTGACTGCCAGATATTAGCTTGGCAAACCGCATAGTGCCGCCACATGTGTAGCTTGCAAAAAGCAAATTTTGTGGACTGCCATATGCGCCGGCTCTAACAAAGGTATCCGCCACAATTGGACCCGAATTGCCAACAACGCTTAACGTATAAATATTACCATTGTTATCTGCACAAATTGATTGTGTTGATTCTCGTGTATAGCCTGTTGTAAGCAAATGCGTTGATCCTCCGCCTTTTACCCAATTGAATGACTGTGCATGCGAGGAACAAATACCGGCGATACTGCTCAGAAAGAGCAAAATGAGAAATCTTGTGATGTGCTTCATGGTTTCAGGTACACATAAAATTAAAGAAATTTATTTATTCAGGTGACTATTTGTATCAAAAAAGATGCCGTATTGCCTTCGTTTGCCGTCGGTTGCACCTACGGCAGGTTCGCCACCCGGTATCCGACCGGCAACAAAATCCCGTACTTTTCAGAAGCACCAGCAATCTACTCCTTCACAACCCGCATCAC
>CAZZCR010000089.1:0-1672 GCA_964652995.1 uncultured Flavipsychrobacter sp.
CGGCGGCTTGCGTGACGCTGGCGCGTGGTACGGTGACCGGCATGTCCAGCGTCGTGCCTTCATCCAGAGCCGGCATGAAGGCGACGCCGATCTTCGGGAAGTGGTACGACCACAAGCCAATCAGGAGTAGCGTCACGAATGACAGAGTTTGCCAATGAAAGCCCCGCGTGGAGAGGACCGTTAAGCACGTCACGAGACCAAACGTCGAGAGAAAAGAGACTTTCCAGGCATTTTCCGAAGCCCCCATGCCGATGATCGCCTGGAGGGGGAACATCCCGGCCGCCAGGACCAGTAATACGGAGAACGCCCACATGACCAGATTGCGTCGCGGCAACGCCCAAGTCAGTAGCGGCTTGTAGATATTGATGAAGCTGCGGACAATGGGATTATCTTCTTCTCGTTTCAGTTTCCCCCGCAGGAACGAAGGAATGAGGGCCGGGACGACCGTCACCGAAATCAGGGCAACTCCCAGCAGGGCAAAACTCTTCGTGAACGCCAGCGGATGGAACAACTTGCCCTCGCGACCGCTCAGCATGAACACGGGGATGAAGCTGAGCAGCATGATAATCACGGAAAAGAAGATCGGCCGTCCCACCGTACGGCAGGCGGGAATGACGATCTCGCGAATATCACCAGTCACCGGCTTGCCACCAAAGTGTTCCTTCAGGACATGCGTGGCATTTTCCACCATCACAATCGCCTGATCGACCAGGATGCCAATGGAAATCGTGATCCCCGCCAGCGACATGATATTGGCTTGAATGTCGATGATCCCGAATCGCCGGAGCAGCCACATCATCAGAAACGAAGACAGCACGGCCAACGGCAGGGTCACGCAAATGATGAACACGCTCCGCACGTGGGACAGGATCAACAGGATCGCGATGGAAGCGATTACCATCTCGTGCCACATGACTTCCGTCAGCGTGTGAATGGCCCCATGAATCAATCGGGTGCGATCATAGGCCGGTACAATATGCACGCCCTCCGGCAAACCCGGCTGCAGTTCCTGGATCTTTTCCTTGACCCGGCCGGTGACGGTCAGGGGGTTTAGTCCATGCCGCATCAGCACGGCTCCGCCGGTGACCTCGTTGCCGTCCTTTTCATACACACTGCGCCGAAACTGCGTCCCGAGTTGCACGCTGGCCACGTTATTGACCGACACCGGGGTCCCGTTGACTTCCTTGATGACCGTCTGTTCGATGTCTTGTTTGTCTCGGATCCAGCCGACGCCACGGACGATGTACTCGGCGTTGTTCTTCTGGATGACTCCCCCGCCCGCCGGTTGGTTGCTGCGGGCGACCGCGCCATACAATTCTCCCAGCGTGATGCCGTAGGCCCGCAACGCGTCAGGAAAGACATCGATCTGGTATTCCAGTGGCGTTCCCCCCACGACGGCGACATCCGCCACTCCGGCCGCCGCATTTAACTGGGGTGCAATGTAGAACTTATTCAACGCCCACAGCTTGCCGGAATCGATCGGATTCTCCGGACTTGGTTCCACGGTGTACCAGAAAATCTGGCCGAGTGCCGTGGCATCGGGAGCCAGGTACGGGGCGACACCGGCCGGCAGAAACGAGCCCGACTGCCCTAATTTTTCAGTCACTCGCTGCCGCGCGAAATAGAAGTCGATGTCATCATTAAAGATGATCGTGATCATCGAGAAGTTGAA
>CAZZCR010000090.1:0-1653 GCA_964652995.1 uncultured Flavipsychrobacter sp.
GAGCTGACTTCTGGGCGCATCTAGACCTCAATTGAGAGCGTATCTGTCGATGGTGGCTCCAGCCACCATGAGTTGCAGCTTTTCCCAGCCACGCCAAAGAACGATCCAGCCGGGTGGTTTTCGGCTGGGATTCCCCTGGTGGCCACCCAGTCGAGCCAGAGCCATGGAGAAATCGTACAGACTCCAGTTGAGTCGGCTATGACGGTGTCGCCACAGTGACAGCACCCGGACATAGTCCTCGGCATACTGGTCGCTGGCAGGACGTGTTTTGGCCTCGGGGTTGCGTCCTGCGTCGCGTAGCATCAGCAGCGACAGAGCCAGGATGCTGAGAATGCCAATCGCCGGTTCCAAGCGATCCACGTCCCGGAATTGGAGATCTTCAATCGCACATCCGGTCTTCATGGCTTTGTGCAGTTCTTCAATCGTCCAACGCCATTCGTACCAGGACTTGATCAGCAACGCCGTCTGGACCGTCTCGACGGGATGATTCGTGATCAGGATCCATTCCACAGGTTCTTCATTTGCAGGTGTCGCAGGCTCCCAGATCCGGACGATCCAGACCGGTACTGGTGCATTGCCATGGTCACCCTTCTTCTCGTGCGGCGCCAGAATCTGAATGGCCGCCCAAGCCACTTTGAGCCGGGCGATGCGTCTGGTACGCACCCACTGTCGACGCTTCCCCTTCCGCTTGACCTGCGTCGACTTCAGTTTCTGCTCGATTGCGAGTTCGCACTCTCCTTGAGGCACGAGACTCCGGACGTACGATTGCAGGTGTTGCGTGGGCAAAGTCGGACTCGTGTGTCCAACCTGTACACAACGGTCATATGCCGAACGCAAGACGAACGTGCGACCGCTGTTCACTTCATGCTCCAGAAACTCGAACGTGTCGGCACCCCGGTCGTATACGCCGACGACCTCGCGGCGGGCGGGCAAGTCTGCCGTCCCGCGGATCCACAACCGGCTTTCACGCGACTCACGCTGCCGACTCTCGGCCGCCTTCTCTGACTTCGAGACTTTGGGACGGATGTGTAAGACCTGATTGGCCAATCCCACCACAATTCCCAAGCTGGGATCGACGACCAGCGTGTTCTGAGCAATGAATCCACGCCGAGTCCCCTTACCAATCTGTCCGAGTTCTGCGGCGACGGTGGTACGCGTGGTGTAATCCAGTTCCGAGGCATCGGAAATCGATAACACGAAATGGTCACAGGTTTGCAAATATTGCAACGATCGTTGTCGATGTGGTTCCATGACCGCGGCATGGGTGACGTCTTCCGCATCACACAATCGATAAAAGGCATCCAGGTCCGCCTGCCGCGGCAGCTTCTCCGGGAGTGAGCCACCCGGATGGCGTTGCATCTCATCCACCAACTGCGGCAATCGATCAGACCGCCGCTGGTCTCCGAGCTCCGCACCTGCAAAATTCCGTTCTCCAAAGCTCAATACTGGCTCCGCCATGACAGTTCGCTCCATCACTCGAAAGACCCCAGCCACAGCTTGCCGCTGGAAGGCCCCCCTGTTGAGACACGACCCATCTTGAGGTCTGAGAGATCTGAATTCGATGCAACTGCAATCAATTATCGTAGTTATCCGTGAACTCCAATCCCCGGATGTTCCCACTCCACCACAAATCTTGTGCCAAGAAGTCAGCTC
>CAZZCR010000091.1:0-1643 GCA_964652995.1 uncultured Flavipsychrobacter sp.
AACTTAAATATGCGGACAGACTATAATTTACACGCAGCGACATTCCTTCGGTCCCACATCTCGATTTCTCTGCCCGCATCCAGACCGAGCACAAAGAAACCAATAGCCGCTACTGGGATCTGATAAATGCGTTCAAACAACAGACCGGATACAGCCTTCTTATAAATACAAGTTTCAACGTTCGTGGTGAACCCATCGTATGCACTCCGTTAGACGCATATACATGCTTTATGAGTACCGACATGGATATACTCGTCATCGGAGACTATGTGTACCTAAAGACAGAACAACCAGATTGGCAGAATATTGACAAGTGGAAAAGAGAATTCACAATCGATTAACCTCATCAAAAGATTAATTTTAAAGAGAAAAAACGCTGGCTAATTATGGATTCAATCAAAGACATCTGGCTATTCATCATTAACCGTAAAAAATACTGGCTCGCACCTGTTATCGCTGTCCTGCTGCTATTAGGTATTCTCATTATATTCGGTGGCTCTAGTGCCATTGCTCCTTTCATTTATACATTATTCTAGTTCATGACACCCAATAAAATGAGATCAGATCCGGCAAAAACAGTACTTACTATCTCGGTGGGCTTTCTCATTGTTTATGCCGCTACTCAAATAAAATGGGCCCTCACCACCGCAATTGTCGTTGGCCTTGCCGGCGTCCTTTCCAATTACTTAGCTGCAAAGATCGAATGGATATGGATGTTGCTGGCCTCTGTTCTCAGTAAAATTGTACCAAACATTTTGCTGGCAATTGTGTTTTATGCTTTCCTTTTCCCAATTGCTCTCCTCGCCCGAATCTTCAGCTCCAAAGACCCGCTTATGCTTAAAGACCCGGGAACGACTGCGTTCAAACAACACAACAAAGAGTTTACAAAAGCTTCTTTCGAAGTTCCATGGTAACCTCTTCCTGCAAGGCATAATAGAACAATGGGGGATGCGATCGCATCCCCCATTGTTTATACCTACCGATTAATATTACTCGCTACAGCAGGTTATCGCAGCCACTCCATCGCGTTCTTATAAAGCAACTGCTCCTTCAGTTCATTGCTGTAGTTTGTCGATTCGATCAATTGGCCCGGATGATGTTCACCCAACGGGAAAGGATAGTCACTACCCATGCATATTTTATCGCCTCCCATCACATCTACGATAAAGGCAAGCGCCTTTGCATCGTGCACCAATGCATCTATCCAGAACTTACCAATGTAGTCTCTCGGATTCACCGCATTGTCTATCGCACACAGGTCAGGACGAACATTATACCCATGTTCTATCCGGCCTATCGTCAGCGGGAAACTGCCGCCGCCATGTGCAAATGCCACTTTCAACTTAGGATACTTCTCAAAAACACCACCAAATATCATCGAGCATATCGCCCTGCTGGTCTCAGCCGGCATACCCACCAGCCATGGCAACCAATACTTCGTCATATCATTCTCACCCATCATCTCCCAGGGATGAACAAATATGCTGCACCCCAATTGTTCAGCAGCCTCCCAGAACGGATCGAACGATCGATCACTTAAATACTTATTATTAATGTTCGAACCTATTTCCAGACCCGGCATATTCAACTCTGTCAAACATAGCTCCAATTCTTTAATCGCCGTATCCACATCCTGCATGGGC
>CAZZCR010000092.1:0-1629 GCA_964652995.1 uncultured Flavipsychrobacter sp.
AAATCCCGTACTTTTCAGAAGCACCAGCAATCTACTCCTTCACAACCCGCATCACCACGCGCCGGCCATAGACATCGGCAAGCTGCAACACATACACACCTGCACTCAATTCTCCAACATCAACCCTACTCCAAACCCCGTCTATCATACCACTCATCACAGTCATACCCACCACATTCATCACGCGGTATTCCATTCGTTCAGTAAGGCCGGTAATAAACAACTCATTCGTTGCAGGATTTGGATACACTTTTATATCGTGAGAGTTCAGTGTTCTCAACCCACTACTTCCGGGTATTATTATAGATCTGCAACTTGTGTGTGTACCGCAATCTGTAAATACTTTTGCACAAACATGGTAAGTGTCGGCAACTGCATAGGTGT
The DNA here is from genome assembly GCA_964652995.1 of uncultured Flavipsychrobacter sp. Lineage (GTDB taxonomy): Bacteria > Bacteroidota > Bacteroidia > Chitinophagales > Chitinophagaceae > Nemorincola. Next base: position 385 of record CAZZCR010000092.1, read on the forward strand.
GTATGACGTTTAAACCTGTGTCTGTATTGCCATCTCCGAAATTCCACTGCACACTATCATACCAGATCATCGTGCCGGTGTAAGCAAACCCGTGTACAAGCATGCCTGTGTCTGTAAATGCCGATGTGATCGGCAAAAAGCAGGTGACCATTATATTCTGGCATGAAGTATGACTGCCACAATTGGTATACACCGTTACACATACATGGAAGGTATCTTCGGTTGTATAAACATGACTGGGGTTGAGTAAGCTGGATGTGCCTCCATCACCAAAATTCCAACGAACACTATCCATGCCGGCAATTGTTCCTGTATAGGTAAATGTGCGCGAAGCACCCGACCCCGATATGGTAAATGAAGATATAGGTGGTATGATGCACGTGACTGTAACCGGCGAACAATACGTATGACTGCCACAGTTGGTATACACCGTTACACAGACAGTATAGGTTCCTGCCGCCGAAAAGGTGTGACTGGGCGACACCACTGATGTAGTGATACCATCACCAAAATTCCACCGCACACTATCCATACCTGCGGATGTGCCGGTATAAGTAAAAGAACGGGAAAGATCGGTGCCGGTATATGAATACGATGCTGTTGGACCAGTGATACATGTCACTGTCACCGGGTTACAGTACGTGTTCACACCGCAATTGGTATAGACTGTTGCGCATACTGTATAGGTACCGGCAGCGGCATAAGTGTGTGATGGACTTGATCCTGTTGCTGTTCCTCCGTCGCCAAACGTCCAGGTAACGCTGTCCATGCCTGTTGTTGTTCCCGTATAGGTAAATGTCTTTGAAAGCCCGGCACCGGCACTCACAGTGAACGAAGATACAGGACTGGTTATACAGGTTATTGTTACAGGGTTGCAGGTGGTGGTAGTGCCGCATGGATTCGTGGCTGACGCGCACACAGTATAGGTTCCGGCCGCACTGAAGGTATGGGCGGTACTGGTGCCGGAACCAGAACCTCCATCACTGAAACTCCACGATACAGCAGTTACGCCGGTTGTAGTGCCTGTATAGGTGAAAGTTCGCGTCAGCCCCGTGCCGGACATGCCGAAAGACGGAACGGGCGAAGTGATGCACGGTATCCGCACTTCCTTGCAGTAAAGATCGCTGCCACAGGCAGTGTAAACCCGCACACAGGCGGTGAACGTATCTGCCGTTGCATAGGTGTGTATCGGATTCAATAACGTGCTTGTTCCTCCGTCACCAAAATACCAACGTACACTATCTA
>CAZZCR010000093.1:0-1603 GCA_964652995.1 uncultured Flavipsychrobacter sp.
TGTCTTGTACTGAAATAGCTATACAGTTTTAAAAACCGTGTATAGTATGAAAGTAAGCAAGGAAGAAGAACTCGCTTTTAAAGCGCAAATCAACGAGGATTTCAAAAAGAAGATAGTTTTTGAGATATTAGTAGCCGGAAAAACTTACCAAGAGGTGCAAGTAGAATACCGGGCACCGTCTATATGGCAACTTATTGCCTGGGTTCGTATTTACCAGCGCAAAATCAAAATGGGACAGGTTAAATTACCAGCTTTATCGGACGAACAGAAAAACAGCATGAAAGAAGTAAAGCTGCGTACCAATGAGTTGGAAAAGGCTTTGGAAGAAGCTGAATTAAAAATACTGGCTCTCAATACAATGATTGATATTGCCGAAAACCACTTCAATATTTCAATCAGAAAAAAACCTGGTACCAAACGGTCAAAGTAATCCAAGAAGGTAACCTCACGAATGCTGGTGTCGGTCGGCTTTGTGAGCTGTTTGGTAAGACACGACATGCTTTTTATGATAAGAAATGGCATTGGGAGCCATTTGTAAACGAGTGCCTGATAGTACTGGAGCTCGTAGCAGCATTGCGCAGAGAAATGCCAAGATTAGGCACTCATAAACTTTATTACCTATTACAGGAACCGTTAGTATCTCACGGCATAAAGATGGGCCGGGATAAACTGCATAAGCTGCTGCAAGAACAGGGACTTGTGCTTAAAAAGCACAAGAAATATGTCAAAACAACTGATTCCAGATTTTGGGTATGGAAATACCCCAACCTGCTTGAAAACCTTGTCATTACTGAATCGGAGCAGGCGTGGGTAAGCGATATAACCTATGTTAGAGTAGGCAGGGATTTCAATTACCTGTCCCTTATCACTGATGCTTATTCCAAACGGATTGTTGGTTATTGCCTGAGTAAATGCCTGAGTGCTATCGGGTGTATGGAGGCGCTGGATATGGCACTGTCTACCCGAACAAAGCTAATTGCCTGCATTCACCATTCGGACAGAGGTAGCCAGTATCGCTCAGATCCATATGTTACTAAACTGACAAATGCCGGTATTGCTGTTAGTATGACACAAGATGGAGACCCATATGAAAATGCAGTTGCAGAAAGAGTTAACGGCATACTTAAAAGTGAGTTCGGATTAGATAGAACTTTCCGAGATCATCGCCATGCTACAAGAATTGTATCCCTGTCAATTGACAAATACAACAGTAAACGCCCTCATGCAAGCTGCGATTACCTAACACCGATACAGGCACACGAGCAGCAAGGAGTATTGAAGAAAAGATGGAAGAGCGCGAGAAAAACACAAGAACAATTTCCCTGAAACAAACCTCCCCCCGAGGGGTAAGGGAGGTTTGTTTCAGGGAAATATTTATGACAAAAGAAAAGAACTCATATGGTTTTCATAAGACACCCGCCAGTAAAATGACCCGCCAGTAAAAAACTGGTGTATAGCAAAGTCAGTAAAATAAAATAGCATCAAAAAAGGTGTATAGTAAACCAGTAAAATTCATAATATTGTAAAAATTGCCAGTATAGCTATTACAGTAAAATCAAATTTTCTCACCAAAAACTGTATAGTTATTTCAGTATCACACACA
>CAZZCR010000094.1:0-1602 GCA_964652995.1 uncultured Flavipsychrobacter sp.
GCCCTCTTTGTACCCCACAATTATTTTGATAACTTTTGAAAAGCTTGAAAGGCCTCTGCATAGGCTTCCATTCGCCGAATTCCTCGCCACAGAGTCATCGATCCTGGAGGGCCACGGTGCTTCTTGCGTTGCCAACCTCCCAGTTCCGCAATGATGAGCAGGAACTCATTGGTACTCGGCGGCTCTGCGGGGAGCTTGCCATCACCTTTGTAGACGAGATAGGCGGGTTGCCATTCCTCAGGTGGAAAATACTTTTCGCAGCTGGCCTCGCTGTCCTGACGTGCGACCGCTTTGAGATACTCCACGCGCCAAGCCACAATCGACAACAGTGAGACGGCTGTCATGTAACGGTCGAGGGTCTCGTATCTCAAATCCTCGATACGCAGGCCGCTCTTCAGGGTTTTAAAATACAATTCGATCGGCCAACGCTTGGTATAGGTCGTCAGGACACGGCGAATTTCAGAGATCGAATTGATGCTGAGGGTGGTCAACAAGACCCAGCGAATAGGGTCTTCTCCCGTCGGTGGATCGAGTTCGACGGCTTCTACCACATTCAACGTCACATCGGGTAACTTGCCGCCCGGTCGCGCAGGGCCGCGCAGCGTGACGGTCGCGACACGGACACTGATTCGCGCGATTCGCGGTTCGCGAGATTTGCGACGCGGACGTGTCTCTCCGGCGATCTTGGAGACACGTTCGCTGATCTCCACTTCGTCGATGAACTGGACTTTCGCGGCAGCCAGCACGGCGTCCAGGTGAGTGACAGTTTTACCATCTTTAACGGCACGATTTTGACATCCACGAACCACGAAATGGCAGTTGTCAGGTAACTCTCCGACCTCTGCGAACAGTTCGCAGATATCCGATTCACTATCTCCCACCACGATATATTCCGTCTGTGGATGGGCGCGCGCGATCTGCTCACCACTCTGGAACATCGCGAGCCAACGGTGGCTCTCTTTCTCCTCGAAGGCCTCCTGCTTACGAGCACGTTCTTTCTGTGCTTTTGTCAAATTCGTATGGATCGATTCCCGAGTCCAATTGACCTGATCAACGATGCCTAATGGGATCCCATCCTCGCTCAACGCGTACAAGGGATGCAGAAAAAAGCCTCGCTTATCATCACTATCCAGAGGACCGGCATCTTCCACTTGAATGGTGGGGCGAGTCACATCAACGGTGGTCGTATCTTGTACCAGAATGACACAAGGATACTCCGTCGTGCGTTGGATGGCCGCTTGATTGTGCGCGTCCAAAATGGCTTCCTGAGAGACTTGGGGGTTGGCGATGAAGCGATACTGCGCCTTCAACGCCGCTGTACTTTTCGCGGCTTCGGGTTGTGACTGGGACATCTGAGCAAGATCATCCACAATTCGCTCCGCACGTTTATGCCGTCGTGCATCTCCCAACGACAACTGTTCTAATTCCGTGGACACCCAAGCCGCAACCATACAAGCCATCCTCCCTGATGACCAAAATCAATTCGCCCCCTTCACGCTCTTATCATTCATAACGCAATTGCCCTCGCATGCCGAGATGATTCGTAACATCTTGCCAGCTATCGACTACTGAGTGAAAAGAATTGTGGGGTACAAAGAGGGC
>CAZZCR010000095.1:0-1598 GCA_964652995.1 uncultured Flavipsychrobacter sp.
GACACGGCACGTCACTATCTGAAGTCGGTCAGGATGGCCGGCATCGAGCCCTTGAACGTCATCGAGATTAAGCGGCTTTGTACTCGACTTCGTAAGTCATATCACTCGAAATAGCACCGATTTTTCGCTGTTTAGGCGAGTTCAATTTGCTTTAAAACACATGAAATTGTGGCTGATGCCCGTCCACCCGTCGTCCGCGACAAGGCGGACGCGGGTTGCGCTAGTCCAAATAGCCGGTAACTCGCCGGGAGGCATTCCCGTCATGTGAGAAAATGAATCAGTCCTGCCGCCGTGCCGCGAGATCGAAGACGTCGCTACGGCTTGGAATGACACCGTTGGATTCGATCCCCTGGGGATCCGCGAGACGGCGTTCGCGGGCGGGGCAGTTCGTTCCGTCTCGTAAATGTTCGACTGCGTCGCCGGCCCCTCTCCTAGCGGTGAGATACTGGCAGTGGCCAGTCTCTCTCATGTCAAAGCCGATCTCTTTCTCGACATTAGGGGCCACCTTGCGGCGGTAGATCAACCCCCGCCGCTGTTTGTAAAATCCGAAGCAGTACTCCAGACCTGCACAATTCGGAGTGAGATCAACAGAGCTTTAGACCGCTCGCACCACAAACGTGTCGGTTTGTCATCGCAGATTTTGGTTGAACGGAATAAGATTTCCTGCCAGCTAAGGAGGAGTTAAGTGAATTGATTCCTTCGAGGTTTGCTGCGCCTACCTTGGGTGGCTTCAACCACTCAGATAGCCCGCGCGAACCTGCCAGCGGCGCCGGCCTGTGTCGCGGCCGTATTGCGTCCACCAAATACCAAGGGTGCAGACATGCGAGAAAATGATTCAACCGGCGATCAGAATTCAACTTCGGTGGAGTCCGCTGGCATCGGCACGGCGGGAAAAATTCGCCTGTTCCTTCGACAGCCTGAAGATTTACACGAATTACCCCTGGAATATCGTTGGGAGTTCACCCGTCGTCATCCCTATTACCTTCGGTTTTGGGCCCTGGCGCGGAATGATTCTGGCCACCAGCACGGAGAGATCACGCCCGAGCAACGCGAATGCGCGCGGTTAGTTTTGATAGCGGTTAATATCGTTGCTGAGCCTCCTAATCCGGGGCTGGCGTATTCTGAACTCGATGAAGTCCCGACCGCCAAGGCATTTGAGGGAGGATCTGTCGCCCCCATCACTTTTCGAAATTGCCTGGTTACGCTGGCGAAAGGATTGTCATCGGACAGCTTGATGAAAGCGGCATTTCTACTGGCACAACTTGCAGAGACAAAAGATGACGAAGAAGTCCGATTTACCGTGCTACGGGAAATCGGCGGTGGAGAATGTGCAGAATTCGATCGGTTGACAAACCCCGGCGGAGTTTCAATACGGCTGAATGCGTCGAACCGAGCGATTATCGAGGACCTACAACGCTATCTGACAGAGGTAAAGCAACGTCTGAATATCCCGGAAAGTCGGCGTCGGCACGAGAAACTCTCCGAGTATTTACAAGTTTGGGATCTCAGAGAAGGCTGGACCAATGGAGCCTATGACCGAGAGCAAGAACTCAGTTTCAAAGAAATTGGCCAACGTCTCAAGAAGTCCGTGGACACGA
>CAZZCR010000096.1:0-1592 GCA_964652995.1 uncultured Flavipsychrobacter sp.
GGCTACGCCGTGAAGGATTTTAAGTAGCACACGACATCTCTATATTCTTGAAGATCTTACGTTGTTTTGCGTTGGCCGCTAGAATTATTGGATGTCCACAGGACGGTTTGGTTTTCTTGGTTGATTTGTAGCGCGCGTCCTTGGCGGCTTTGCGTTCATAACTATCAACTAACGCAGCGCGCAGGGCCGTCACGATATCAGGGGCATTGGCACGACGGCGCCCCAGGTGTTGTAACGAGGTTCGGACCGCATCCAGGACTTGGGCAAAGCTCAGCTTCATCGGATCCGCGTCAACTTGTTGAAGTTGTTCTTTCAATGCGAACAGCTCCAGGACTGCCATCCCGAAGATGGACCAGTCCATTTCCACAAGCGCGCGATCACAATTGCGGCTGCGCAGCTTGCGACGCTCGAACGTTTGTTTCAAGCAGCGGAATTCGAGTTCTACACCCCACCTATCCTGATACAGTTGGGCAACCTCTTGATCGGTCAATTGCTCCTTGTCTAACACGCTGGTGAGGAGGCTCATCTTCTTTTTGCCAACCACACATTTCAACAGACGCAGCTTCAAAGGTGGTAACTTCTTCTCCATCACTTTCTTCGGCCAGCAATACACGTAGTCCCCCTTCTTCTCAACCTCATAGCCCAGGTTTTTCAGCAGGCGAACATTGCCTCCTACACGTACCAGAAAGTGATGTCCTTTGCCGAGAATGGCACTCCACAGATCGTAGCCCACAAAGCCTGCATCAGCCACAAATAGCGTGTTTTTCAGGAAATGAGCCGACTCTAACAGTTCCATCACATGATGCCGTTCACTCGAATTCGACGGTCCCAGCTTCCAGCACCAGGGAACTCCCAACCCCATGTGCCACATCAATGTGATCCAGATTTGCGGTGCCTGCGGCTGAGCTTTCTGTTGCTGATTTTTTCGCCGACGTAAGCCCTTAGTTTTCTTCTTGCGATACTTGGCTGTTTTACCTTTCCCATAGTTCTGGGCACAGAATGCGGCCTCATTCGACTTTGTGCGAGGAGTACTACCCCGGCTTCCATCTGCAGCAATTGGCACCCAGCGTCCTGTTTGATAACGCAGTCCGCTCACTTCGGTAATCAGTTCATGGAGCCTCAGTTGCATCTCATCCATAAAGCTCGGCGTCCATCTCACCAGCGCCTTCATGAACCCGTTAAAGGTCGACAAGGCCGCTTGTCCCACCAACGTCTGAGCTTGCCCCGTACTTTCTGTAAATGCCTTCGTCACACACTTGTTTGATGACCACACCCACAACAAGGCCTGTACACACAACTGAATCGGAAGCCATTTCGTATTGCCATGAAACCGACAATTTCGGAAACTGCTCTTCTTCAGGAGCCACTGGATCGCGACCTGAAAGTACTTCTTGTCACTGAGTGTTTTAGGCCCAGCAGGATGGGTCTTGGTCGAACCGCTTCGCTTCGCATTCCTTGCGCGACTCATAGCCAGATTCCTTTCCGATTGAATCGTTTTCAATTGGTTTTCGGGGGAATCTGGCTTTTATTCTGATCTCACATTTCTACAAACCCCTGTTTTTCATCAGCTTAAAATCCTTCACGGCGTAGCC
>CAZZCR010000097.1:0-1555 GCA_964652995.1 uncultured Flavipsychrobacter sp.
CAAGAACTCAGTTTCAAAGAAATTGGCCAACGTCTCAAGAAGTCCGTGGACACGATTTCCAAGCAGTACTATTCCGCCTTTCAATTGCTCACGGGACACAAGTTTTCTCCGTACATTTGGTGGCAACTATTCGCACCTTTGAAACTGTCGGACCTTGTTAGCGCTTCAGCGGAATGCCGGAGCCGTCATCCTCTGACGGAAAGAACACGAAGACCTGTCCCCGAATCAACAGTCACTGCTGACAACGACGCATCCAGGCTGCTACACGGAGTCGGCACCCTGAGTACCGATCTGGAAGTCAAGGATTTGTTTCTGGATATCGCCGACCAAATCCAAGCGGGTGTCAGCGACGAGGATATTGCGGCGACAATTAACTTGGCCCGCAGAGATGCACTGGATCTTGTTCGATACCTACGCGAGCGTGGGGTCAGTAGCACTTCCGTTGACTTCGTTGCGGAGTGAAATTCAGATGTCGAATTCCCATTCAACAATTCGATTTTAGACTGGATCGCAGAGCAGCCAGTTTTCCAAACTGAGCGCCATTAAACTGTCGCCGCGTATCGACTGCGACTGGTACCGCGAACGGTCAAGACCGACCGGTTGCAGAACCTGCTATGAATTACAGTCCGCTCCGCAGACCCGTATTCGCGCATGTAGCGCAACAAGTCAGGTTTGCATATCGCCGCGGCGCACCGATAGCTCACGCGGAAATTCTCTGTTGATTCCGGCGGCCATGCGCCGCGTCAACGAACCTACGCCGGGTTTCTAAGACCTTTAGGCGTGATTTCCATTCTCATGCGGACGCTCTTTCCGCCGCCAGAAGCTGGCCACAACCCGATTATTTCTGGTTGATTTCTCAGCTCGAACCAAGCTGCTTTCTGGAGCCCTCATCTCACAAACGATTGTCTGCAAATAAGTTATGACGACAGAATGTCTGCGAGTTCATCCCGAAATTAACGTATGCGCAATTTTATAACAGGGAGGAAATGAAGGATGTGTTGGCACCCAGAATTTTCGCAACGTTGATTGTTGCTTCCTGGGCCGGCACGCCAGTGAAGGAGCATCATGAGCGAGCCCCAACCAGCCTATCTCTCGATCAAACAGTTCTCGGAGTTTTCGGGCCTTTCCGTTGCCACCATTCGGCGCCGATTGCGGGATGGCTCCATTTCCAGCCATCAACCCGGCGGGCGCAAGAAGAAAAGATTAATTCCGGCGGACGCCCTTAGAAATCTTTCTCCGGGTGCGGAAGCGACCGTCTCCGAAACCGCAGGCTCAGCAAATCCAAACGAAGTCAGGCTACCACAAACACGGCGAGGACGACAACCCTCGTGGAAAAAAGCTCTATCTTAATTTTCACTCATGCCAGAACAAAGGAACCTAAAATGTCACTCAAAAAGCCGTTCAAGCGTGAGACGATTCGCTGCCCTCACTATCGGTGGAAGCTGTATTTGCGGAGCGGAGTTTATTGGGCCGATGGCCGATCAAACATTCCTAACTTAGGCCGACTCTCGTTGGGCGCCACACTGCACGAAGAGGCGCTCACGGAGCTTACCAA
>CAZZCR010000098.1:0-1546 GCA_964652995.1 uncultured Flavipsychrobacter sp.
CTCTAAGCTCGACTTTGGCCATCACATGGCCTGTGTGAGCAGACCAAGCATCAGGCGTTTTTCCTTGGGCGTCAGTTTTTGAAAGGCAGTTGAATGGCGGGGGGCTTCCAAAACCCAGTATCGCCAGATGTGCCGACGCACCAATGTGATGGCGTCGGAAAACGTCAGCGTCGTTTTGACGCTTCCCGTCCAGCCCACGATCGGCTCGCGGCGTTCGTGATCCGGCAACTCCGAGAACCACAACGCAATCAATGTGTACAGACCGAACAGACATGGCTCGGCGCGCAGGATTGTTTTCGCGCACCGTCCGCGCGTCGATTCCAGTCCGACATGCTCGCGTGTCTCCTCGAACATGACTTCGATTGCCCAGCGACCGGTGTAGGTCTCGATGATCTGCTTCGGCGTCAGACTGATATCTGTCGTAAAGAAGTACTCGTCGCGATGAGTGCCCGTCAGGTCTTCCACGAACACCCAGCGGACAGGAACCAATCCCTCGCCCGACTTGTACCAGTGCGACGTGCCTGTCACGACGGCGACTTGTCGGTGACCACCGCCATACCACGAGACCTGCAGGTGCTGACGGCGTGCCTTCTCGACGACTGCCTCTGGCGAACGTTGTTTGCGCCCTTTGACGCGGGGTCTTCCATTCGTACCAGGTTTTCGCTTGGGCGGTGGGTTGTAGAGGTTGGCATCCCTGTAAAACTTGCTGACCAGCGCCAGTCGAGACTGGCGCGCGGCGAACCTTGCGAGGGGATGAGTGCCGAAACCGCCATCGCCGGAAAAGAGGAATTTCCGCTGAGGAAACCACCGCAGCAGCACACAACAGAGTTGTCGCATCAGGTCGCAGGGTGTCTTGTGACGACGTCCCAGTTTCTTGTCCTCTTCGGGGGAACGATAGAGTGCCACCAAGACTGGCAAGGCCCACGGTCGGCTCAGCCCCGGCAACTGTACCAGGATTGCCAGCACGACCCATTTGTGCCCCCAGCGCCACGCCGTGTAAGAATGCGTCGATCGTACGGCATCGCGATGCCGTCCTTTGCCATAGACTTTCTTCCCCGGATGCTGCGTGACCGTGTCGTCGCCACAGATGGGAATGGTGCCGTCCGGCAAAAAACGGTCGACCACATGTTGAGCCAGAATCCGAGCCAAGTTCCAACTCGACCAGCGTCGTTTCGAAAGCACCCGGTGATAGCTGCACCAGTGCCCCTCGGCCAACGTACCAGCAATTCGCAGCAGACGACAGATCGTGCGCCGCCCGACGCAGGCGATCGCCGCGAACATCAACAGTTGAAAGCGCGGCCAGACAGTCTCCGAAAATTCGCCAGACCACTTCTGCAGGACAGAATGAACTCCCTGTGGTATCTTGGTCAACTGAGCCTCCTTGCTCGGTGGGATTCAAGGTTTGTATGCACCCGGAATCTACCAGCAAGGCGGCTCTTTGTGCTTTAGCAGTTTGCATGATTCAACGTATATTGGACGGCCAAAGTCGAGCTAAGACTCAAACCGTGGTGGTCGGGCGAACCACCATCAGAGTAATGCTCTCGCT
>CAZZCR010000099.1:0-1531 GCA_964652995.1 uncultured Flavipsychrobacter sp.
CCCAACGTCGATGACGCAATGTCGCTACTGTCGGTAGTAATTCCCGATTGGTAGCAGGTTTGCGATTCATCAACGGGTCAGGTTGGCCATGCAGAAATCGCCGTTCTTCACGATGATGGGTTGGTACCACCCAGCCCCGTCATGGAAGAACGGCGATGAAAGCAGCAAGGAAGCTGCGACGATTGCAGCAACCCCGGTCTCTGATGGATTTCGTGCGGCAGTTTCTCACCCCGCAGATTTGGAAGCAAGCCCGACAAGCCGTGTCTCCGAGGCGGCGACAGCCGCGGTGGGATCTGCAGCCTCTGGTCCTCGTGCTGCTGGCAATGACCTGGGCGGCGGGGGATTCCGAGCAGGAACGATTCGAGGCGGCACGCGGGTTCTACGTGATGGCCTATGAGAGCCGGAAACGTCCCGGCAAGACCCTCGAGGGCTTTCAGAAAGCGCTGTCGCGCATCCCAGTGCGGCAGCTTTGGGTCTTGGCCCAGGGCGTTCGCGACCAGATCCTGAAACGCTACTCCGAGCGTCTGATGATCGACGGCCATCTGCCGTTTGGATGCGATGGCTCGCGCGTCGAATGTCCGCGTGCTGTACCGCTGGAAGCCCGTCTCGGGAAGGGGAGCAAAGAGTCATCTGCTCCGACGGCCTGGGTGACAGCGTTTGTGCATCTGGGACTGGGGCTGTTGTGGTCGTGGCGCATCGGCAAAGGAACCGCCGACGAACGGCTGCATTTGCGGCAGATGTTGTCGCTGCTGCCGCCCCAGGCACTGGTCGTGGCAGATGCCGCCTACCTTGGCTATGAATTGGCCCGTGCTATTCTCGACCACAATCGGTCGTATCTGCTGCGATTGTCGTCGAAGAATCGGCTGTACGCGGTCGACGACACCCCGTTCGAAGCCTGGCAGGACGGACAGGTCTATTACTGGCCGGAAACGTCGCAGCAAGACGGGCAGCCTCCACTGTTGTGCCGGCTCATCCGCATCCCGGCCAAGGGGCAGACGAAACACGACGTGTGGCTGCTGACAAACATTCTCGAATCCCAAAAACTCTCGGCGAAGACGGCGGCCAAGTTCTACCGCTGGAGGTGGAGAAACGAAGGTCTGTTCAGAACCTACAAGCGGACGCTCAACAAATTCAAACTTGCCAGTCGTTCGGTGAAGCTCATTCACCGTGAGCTGGAAGGATCGCTGTTGGCCCTGCAGATCCTGCTGGCCCACGCCGACCTGGCTCTTCGGGCACAAGACGCGTCGGGGACGATCGCCATCAGTCCGCGAAAGGTCTTGATTCAGATCCGCCACGAGATCCACCGCGACAGCGCCCGTCACCGCCGGATTCCAACGTACGCCCGGCGGTTGAACACGTGCCGAGCCCCGACGCGTCAACAGACGAGCCCGAAAGCGAGCCGCGAATGGCCGCGCCGAAAGCCTCACAAAGCTCCCGCGCCACCGAAGTTCCTCACGATGCGAGAAGACCAAAAAGCCTTGCTGATACAATACATCGGTGCCGCGTGACAGAGCATCCGTCATCGACGTTG
>CAZZCR010000100.1:0-1492 GCA_964652995.1 uncultured Flavipsychrobacter sp.
CTTCATCGTCTGTGCCATTGCCATCCAATTTGTCATCGGTTGGGCTTCCTGGTACTCCACCTGCGTCGTTGCCTACCGTCTGATCTGGCTTGCTGTCTATATCTACCAAGGCTACGCCACTGTTGTCTTTGTCTGCTGTGCCACTGATCTCTGCTCTGTTTACCAAGTTATTACCTTGTTGTGAAGCTCCTACTTTCAATACTATTGTTAGGTCTGAACTTCCTCCAGCTACTATTGGTCCTGCTATCGTCTTAGTCGCTTTGTCTGTGCCGACTGCTGTCCAGCTTGCATCGTTCAAACTCATACCAGCCGGTATGTAATCTGTAACCTGGATGCCTGTCGCTGGAATTGTTCCTTGGTTGACTACTGTAATCGTGAAGCTTACATTGTCCCCTTCTTTGATCACTTGTGTTGGCGTTGTTAATTTCTTAACCAAGGCCAAATCGTATTTCTGTACCGTAATCTGGGCTGGGTCAGCATCGTCTTCATCGTCCGTGCCATTGCCATCCAATTTGTCATCGGTTGGGCTTCCTGGTACGCCACCTGCGTCGTTGCCTACCGTCTGATCTGGTGTGCTATCTATGTCTAATAAGCTTCTATCATTTGAAGCACCACTTATTTCTGCTCTGTTTATTAAATTTTGTCCTTGAGCATTCGTATTTATTTTGAAAGTAATTTCTTTTGTAATGCTCTGTCCAGGATTAAGAGTAGGTATAACCGAATTCAGAGTAGTAATATTTCCAACCGGAGCTGACCATTGAGCATCATTTAAGGTAAGTCCTGTTGGAATGTAATCAGAAACCTGGACATTCTTTGCTGTAACAGTACCTTGGTTACTTACAGTTATTACGAAGGTTACATTATCACCAGGCTTATAAATGGTGCCAGGAGTTTTTTGTTGCTTAATTAGGGCCAAATCAAACTTACAGTCTTTCGAAGCCAAAACAACTGACAAAGTACTTGTACAATTGTTCTTATCTTTTACCGTAACTGAAAAGGTGCCTTCGCCAAGATTCGACAAATCCTGAGAAGTAGCTCCATTCGACCACAAATAGGTGTATGGACTTGTTCCACCAGACACAGAAAGATCAATTGACCCGTTGGTTTTTTCACAATTTGGATCGACTACTGTTTTGGTAAGCACCAAGGCATCTGGTTGAGTTATTGCCACAGATGAAGTAGCAGTACACCCTTTGGAGTCTTTAACTGTGACAGAATAATTGTTAGGGCTAAGGTTATTGAAGGTATTGCTTGTTGCAGGAGTTGAGGTAAATGCACCCCCATTTATACTAAAAGTATAAAGAGGAGTTCCATTTGATCCAGTTGCGGTTATCGTTCCATTGTTAGCATCCTTACATAAGGCATCTACTTTTGAAAGAACTACAGTTGGATTAGGATTAACCTTAACTGTTATTTCGTCGGTTGCTATACATCCATCATTTGTAGATGTCTTACATGTAACCAGGTAAGTTGTAGTAATAGAAGGAGATAC
>CAZZCR010000101.1:0-1491 GCA_964652995.1 uncultured Flavipsychrobacter sp.
CTCCTGGTGCTATTAAAAGTATACCAATAACAGCCCCAACATCAGAACCGCTTGAACCAAGAGTAAAACCCAATAATACTGCCCCTGCCGCAAATAATAGTTTTAACCCAAACTTTTCAATCACACTTTCATTCTTTGGCTCAATTTCATAAAACGGATTTAGGTGGAGATTTTGTTTAATAAATATGAACTCATTTTCGCTTAGGAACAGTTTTAAAATAAAGTAAGCGTTTTCATGGTATAATTCGATAGTTCAAATCTGGTATTTTAGGGTGATAGTTGATACGTTCATCGTCTTTAATTCGCTTATCAACTTTGATACCTTTTTCATATTTTTGGAGATTAAGTCTAACCATAACAGTTAAACCTGCTTTAGTTGAAGTAGTCTCAATACGTTCTTTGACAGTCTGATAATCGGAAAAAACCACGCCACTCATGGCATGATGCACATGACAAAAAAGTCGGTGTTCGATAGGGTTCCACTTGGAAGCGTAGGGTGGATAATGGCAAACAATGAAAGACCTACACAGCTCAGTTGCAAGTTTGATTAACCTATCTTTGAAAATGTGATGTCGATAAGAATTGGCTCCTCCGGCATCACACAAGAGCAGGATATTGGTAGCATCAGGATATAGATAAATACCATGTTCTGTCCACCACCAACGTAGGTTGTCAATGATGAAATCCGCAGTTTCGGCACTATTGCCAATAGTGATGTAGCCCTTATTGGCTTGCATATCATAGATACCATGAGGAATAACTTTACCTTCCGAAAGATGCTCGTAATCATGGTCATAGACTTTTATAAGGCGTTGACTATAACATTTACCATCTCGGTAAAAATTACCCAATCGCTCCTTTTTCTTGCAGTCAATGCTAATCAAAGGGCTTTTTATGCTCATAATCAGTACTAATTGAGTAATAATTTCAAATTGCTCATTACGTTGCTCATAAGTACCTGTGGCTAATTGCTTACTTTGTTTACGATAGCCATAGCCTAATTCTTTGAGTAATCGTTTTACAGCACCGTTGCTGATATTTGCTTGGTACTCATCATTGAATATCTGTGCTATCTCTTTGGGTTTCTTACTGACCCAAAAATTAGTCGAATCGGTTGGACTTCCTGCCTTAAAACGCTCTATTAAACCTATTAAAGACGCTCGAAAATCAGGAGTTCGGTAAATTTTTTTTGCGTCCACCACCTAATCTGCGTTGCTTGCCGACAGGAATTTCAGCATATCTTTTTTCATCGACTAACTCTAAAATACCTTTATATAACGTTCGGGTGGACAGACCTAAAAGTCTTGCTACATAGCGTTTGCCCCCATGTCCCAACTTCTGAGCCTCTATGGCCGCATAATGACGTTGGTCTTTTTCCGATAAATGACTGTAATGCACTCGCATTAAGTGTTCGGTCTCTGTGTTATAAAATTTTGCCATGTGGCAAAGTTATAAAATACAATACGTTTACCTTATTTAATTTTAGTTACT
>CAZZCR010000102.1:0-1487 GCA_964652995.1 uncultured Flavipsychrobacter sp.
TCTGAGTGATCGCATTGCTGGGGCAGAGGAACGAAGCGATCTTCGTCTGCGAAGCGAAGGCGTTACCTGTCGCAGGTACAGCATATCCAGCCGAGTAGTGCGAGTTCATGTTGATCAGGTTGTACAGCGGAGCCTGGTCGATATAGGGCAGGATCTGCGTGAAGGTTGAGGTCGTGGTAAAAGCACGTACATACGTGCCGGAGCGGTTCGTGAATTCTCCCGACGAAGCAAATCGGCTGAATGTCGATTCGTAGTTGTGAACACCAAGTCCCAACTGCTTCATATTGTTCTTGCATTGCGTGCGGCGTGCGGCCTCACGGGCCTGCTGCACCGCGGGCAGCAACAGGGCGATCAAAACGGCGATGATCGCAATGACCACCAGCAATTCGATCAGAGTAAAACCTCGTTGACGTTTGATTGCGCACTTTGAACTCATCAGTTTCCAACATCCTTCTTGAGAATTTCGTATCTCGTCTGGGGGCACACCAGAACGACGAAAAAATGACTCACCCAGTCCGACTGACGCGAGCCCCTGAGACCTGCCCCATCAGCGTCAACACGCCACACCAGCAATTCGAACTACTGATGACTGGCGTTGCGCCGAGCTTCAATGTGAAGATATCGTTTACTTCACGTGTGAAGTGAGTGAATTGTGGGCAGTGAATGTGAAGATTGAGTGAAGGCCAGATAAAGAATTGATCAAAATCTTAACAATTGCGAGTGCCACAGATTCCACGCGGATGAGTTAGATCTACAGTCGCGGTCATTGTCCAAACGGCTTTACCGAACTTCTCAGCAGCCGCCAGGACCGCCATTCCATTGGAATTTCGCTCCGTGAACTCAATTGTGCGTCGGGACAATTTCCACAATCAAGGCAGCGTGAGCTCAGCTGCTGTGGATTCACAGAATCTTCATCAATTCCAAACAGTGATGTGGTATAAGTGCGATGTTGCAAAACAACTGCAACTGTCGCCGTGCAGAGGGACTGCTGGCAATCACAGATCTTGAAACAGGACTTTGCGAATCAATGAACGGTCGATTTACTCGTTGGGTATGTTTGAGCTTGGCGGCGGCAGGGTGCTTTGGCTGCGGGGGTTCCGGCGGCGGGGTCAATGAAGATCCTGATACGTTGAATCCAGTGCGGGGCAGCATCATTAGCGTGAACGGAAAAGAAATTCCGAACGGATCCATCATCGCTTACCATCCCAAATCAGGGGCAGTGGCCGGCCAGCAGATCGTCGGACAATACGACGATGGCGAGAATTTTTACACCTTGACCACGATCAATGGCACCGGGAAGCTCGCCGGCGCTCCCGTGGGAGATTATGTGGTAACAATTCAACCGCCCAAGAATAAGCCGGGAGCCGTTCCGCCCAAGTATAGCAGTCCGTCCACGTCTGACATCACCATTACAGTCAAAGCTGGAACGAACATTTTCCCCGATCTTGCGCTGACACCATAAAGCGTGTCTCGGGCGGGAAGTGTGA
>CAZZCR010000103.1:0-1463 GCA_964652995.1 uncultured Flavipsychrobacter sp.
CACCATAGCCGTCAGGCTAAGACTTTAAAATATCTTTGGGCGACGCTCTAATAGTATTTTTATCAACCCTTCTCTTGTCTTTTTTCGCTGTAAGAAAGAGGGTTTCAAACAAATTAGCCATCCACTGCTTTAATCCTACCAGACCATTTCTAATACATACCCAAAAGGCGCTTAACTTTTTTTTAGCACTTTATAAGCCTTCCACTCGCTAAGTTCAAAGTCTGCTTTGTCTTCCATAAAAGTATTAAAAAGGGTTTGAATATGCCCTCCAATGAGTATTGCTATAAATTTCCCATAGATATAACACTCAAAACGACCAATACTCATTTTGCCTATTTCGTCTATCTCAAAAAGACTTTTCCAAATCTTGAAGAGAAGTTCTATCTGCCAACGAAGTTTATAAAAAGCATAGATTTGTTGGGTTTTAAGCTGTTCTTTGCTTGTATTAGTGATAAAAATGTTATACGCTGCCAACTTTTTCTTAAACTCAGAAGTCTGATAGGGCTTTCTGGACTTTGGTTGATTACTGTCTTTTAACCGATATTTTTTTAATCGCTTTGCTAAGATTTCCTCCGGCATCTTTTGAAGGTGCAGTCTGACAAATAGCTTTTCCTTACCTTCTCCTATCCAAACATCTTTCTCAAAATCATCTGCGTTAACTTCTACAAAAACCTGCTCCCAATCCAATGCCTGATACTTGCCGACAGCATCTTTAGTGAATAGGCTTGTGCCTACTTTATAACGACTGATAAAGTAAGCTTTCTGCCGAGCAATCCCGGATAAATGCCCATGCTTATAATAGCCTAAATCCATCAAATGTAAATCATTCTCTACGCATTCTAACCCCTTTTGATTGAGCCACTCACTATCATTTTCTTTGCCGTTACGCAAATCTAAACGTATAATCTTACCTGAAAGTAAGTCATATTCGGTTTGAATCTTGAGCACACTTCCTGTGCTGTCTCCGGAATTACCCTGATAAAAGCTTGATAAGTAGGTCGGTAACTGAAAACTTGTGGCGTCTCGTAAAATCACCCGCCCAAAAACACAGTCCGATTTTTGCTCGGATGTTGATGCCCCTAACACCTTCTCAAATACAGCTTCAAAGCAATTTCTCATTAATTTTACCCCGTAACAGTTAAAGCGTTCGGCTAAGGATTGCTTACTGAGTTTAATGCCAAACCTGTCTGAAAGGTCATTTGATAAGTCAGTTAAACTCGTCTCTTTACCGCTATGTATCATACAGGTATTTAACTGTAAGAACATCCATGCACTCAAACGTGAGCTGCTGCGCTCAATGAATTTAACTTCTCTTCCCAGTTGCTCTAAAGAGGATGCCTCAAAAAAAGAGGACAAGTCTGAAAAACACGACGAGGATAGGTCGAGGTCTTGAAAATCAATCTTTTGCATCCAACAAAGGTATGACCTTTTTCCCTTAGCCTGACGGCTATGGTGAAAACACC
>CAZZCR010000104.1:0-1457 GCA_964652995.1 uncultured Flavipsychrobacter sp.
ACTAATCTTCATCTTTTCCCTAACCCGAACAAAGGTGGATTCAATATCAAAGGAACTATCGGTGATCAGGCAGGTGAGCATGTGTCCTTCAGCATTACCAATCTATTGGGTCAGGAGGTATATGCCGGATCGATGCAAACCGGATCAAGAGGCGAGCTCCAGCATCACATCGATCTGTCTGATGGGGTGGCCAATGGTGTCTATATACTGACAATGAGCAGTGGAGAAAACAAGAAGATGTTCCGTTTTGTTGTGGAACGCTAATAGGGACCGCTTGCTGTAAATGGTGTAGATTTGGTGTTGCAATGGCAATGATCACTGTCGCGGAAGCAGATGCGCTGATTTCATCGAATATTACCTCTTTTGGTATCGAAGAGGTACCATTCCTTTCTTCGCAAGGCAGGGTGCTGGCACAAGATATATGTGCCGACCGGTCGATACCCCCATATGACCGCGTTACAATGGATGGAATCGCAATTTCATTTGCTTCATTTCATCGGGGCGCTCGAAGATTCCGAGTTGTTGCAACTATGGCGGCAGGAGATGAACCGGTGTCTCTGGACGGCGGTGATGTGTGTGTGGAGATAATGACTGGCTGTGTATTGCCTGTCGGGGCCGATACCATAGTCCGGTATGAAGATGTGACTGTAGGAGAAGGTTTTGCATCGATCAATATAGATCACATAAAGCAGGGTGCCAATTTGCACCGCAAGGCTTCAGATAAACAAGCGGGTGAGGTGGTGGTGAACTCAGGAACTATTGTTGATGATGCGGTGGTGAGTATGGCTGCATCAGTTGGTGCGGCCGTATTGAATGTGCGCAAGCTGCCGAAGGTTCTGGTGGTATCTACCGGCGATGAGCTGGTGGATGTGACTGATCAGCCCGCACCATTTCAAATAAGACGGTCAAATAGTTATACGATCTCATCGGTATTGAGACGACACGGAATTGAGGTGGAACTAATGCATGTGAGAGATGATGAATCTGCAATAGAAAGCCTCCTGGATAGGGCGCTTGCTGAATACGATGTACTCATACTGAGCGGTGGTGTATCTATGGGTAAGTATGATCATTTGCCTGCAACGCTGCAACGAATGGGAGTGACCGAAGTGTTTCATAAGGTGCAGCAGCGGCCGGGGAAGCCGTTCTGGTTTGGTACAGGCAAAACGGGAACTACGGTGTTTGCTTTTCCCGGGAATCCCGTTTCGGCATTTTTGTGTTTGCACAGGTATTTTTTGCCATGGTTGCATGCTTGTGTGGGTTTGAGGCAGCAGGCACATTTTGCGGTGCTGGGTGATGATGTCTCCTTTGCGCCGCCATTGCAGTATTTTCTGCAGGTACTTGTCGGTCAAAACGAGAAGGGACAGCTTGTGGCACAGCCGCGTCCCGGTAATGGTTCGGGGGATTTTTCTAATTTGCTGCAAGCAAATGCATTTATGGAGCTGCCTGCCCACCGG
>CAZZCR010000105.1:0-1451 GCA_964652995.1 uncultured Flavipsychrobacter sp.
TTACTAGCGTCCGAGAGACAGAAATTATTTTAAATTTTTTTCTTGAAAAAATACAAGCAGGAGTTTTAAGGCTCCTGCTAATTAGATAGCTTTGTTTCGACAAAAAAACTAGCATCTAATGAACAAAGATAATTCTCCTTATTTGAAACTTCCAATTCTCGGACAGCTTTTAACACTTTTC
The DNA here is from genome assembly GCA_964652995.1 of uncultured Flavipsychrobacter sp. Lineage (GTDB taxonomy): Bacteria > Bacteroidota > Bacteroidia > Chitinophagales > Chitinophagaceae > Nemorincola. The sequence continues at coordinate 182 of CAZZCR010000105.1, forward strand.
CCTAAGAATATATTTGATAAATGTGTGGCCGACTGCAACTCAGACTCCGCTCATAGAACGGTTTCAACATGGTCTCATTTTGTTTTTATGAGTTACGGTATCTTGACTGGAAGTAGCACATTACGGGAGATTTACAGAAATTTCGAAATGATGGGTGATAAAATTACACATCTTGGTTTAGCCAAAATTCCTGCCCGAAGTAGCATATCCGATGCCAATAGAGATCGAGATTCTAATGTTTTTGGGCAGTTATATATCCAGCTTTATATTTATTTTAAGTCCTTTTTGTCGGACAGCTTTTTAAATGGGCTAATCAATGGCGAAATCAAGCCTTCAGATGTACATATTTTTGATTCAACAACCGTTAGCCTTTTTAAAGATATTTTTAAAAATACGGGTCGAACGCCATTAAATGGCAAGATGAAAGGTGGAATTAAGGCTTTTACAAAAATCATTTTGGGGGAAAGAGTACCTAATTTTATCTGTCTAAAGGCGGCTACAACCAATGAAAAGCTATTTTTAAAGGCATTAGATCTTAGTCCAGGAACAATTGCTGTTTTCGACAAGGGATTTCAAAAATTCAGTCAATATGCCCAATGGACTGCCGCGGGCATATATTACGTAACTCGATTAAATGCAAATTGCAAGTTTAAAATCCTTAAAAACTTAGAACTAGAGGATATTTCAGAAGATGGCGTTATTCGCGATAATATAATTGCGTTAAGTTATTACTGTCCAGAACAAAAGAAAAACATAGAAGTAGAATGCCGAATGGTTGCATATATAGACCCCTCAAGCAAAAAAGAATTAGTATTCGTCACGAACCTGCTTGAAGTTAAATCATTAACAATAAGCCTTTTGTATAAAAATAGATGGGTGATAGAGCCATTATTTAAGCAAATAAAGCAAAACTTTGAGTTGACCTATTTTTTAGCTGATAGCCAAGAAGGAATAAAAACACAACTTTGGATTGCGATGATATTAAATTTACTATTCACTGTAATTCATAAAATGATAAAGGAAGGTGAGGATTTCAGCACCATGGTAAAATTGGCAGCAAAAAACCTTTACAGTTATGTAAACCTTATAGCATTTATTAAGAATCCAAAAATTGTCAGAAAAGCCACAAGAGAAAATATTGGAATAATACAATTATCAATCTTCGAAAACACGAGAGGGGGGTGATTTTTAGCAAATCGCAAAAAAACGCTCAAATCAACCTACAAGACACTATTTTATGTAATTTTGAAATAGGCTCGGACGCCAGTAA
>CAZZCR010000106.1:0-1440 GCA_964652995.1 uncultured Flavipsychrobacter sp.
GCTTGCTGTCCCGAATGCTTTCGGGAAAGAGGTCACCGGGTCCATTGAAAGTTCTTAAGAAAATGGGGAATTAGCTCAGCTGGCTAGAGCGCTTGCATGGCATGCAAGAGGTCACCGGTTCGACTCCGGTATTCTCCACCACAGCGGGAACATTACTCGAAAGAGTAATGTTCCCGCTTTTATTTTTCTCTGAAATGCCCGTCAAATCTGCAATGTAGTGGAACACTGAATTTATTCTTGGGGTTCGACACTCGTTAGTTTTCCTGCAATAGGACATTCCGTCTGGAAATACTAAATTTTGAAGATTTTGTTTGTCTCCATAATCGCTGGAATCCCACAGGGAAGCGAGTTTAGAGGCCATTGTTATTGCGTTGTCAATCAGCAATTCTAGGTTCGACACCTTTTTCACGTTCTTAGCGAGACTTTTGTAAATTTCTGACCTCTCCGCAATAAACTTGCCTTTGAATTTATCGAACATTGCCTTATCTATTTCCTCAAGAATGTAGCGTTCCTCCAACCGTTCTATCTTCTTTTCAACTTCTGCTGTTTGCTTCTCAAGACTAATCTTTAATTCGTCCTTGTCTTTGTTTAGTTGATTGTAAGTAGCAGTAATTTGCGCTTTGATGAGCTTACGGTAATCATCGTTAATATCAAACGTAAATCTCTCCATTATAGCCTTTATTGCTTCGTGCAACGAATCAGACCTTTTATTATTCTTACAGCCAGGAGTATTGCATTTGTAATAGTATTTCTGATTTTTAAAAGCTTTGTAACCTCTCAAATAACTACTGCATTCATCACATTTCAGGAAGCGTTTTAAAGGGATATTTTCATTATCATCCTTAACCCTGTAGCCCTGATGATTCTTAGCTAACAGACCATTTACTTCTAAAAATATCTCCTTAGAAATTACTTTCTCCTGAATGCCGTCAATCACCCGTCCTTCTAAAGCACTATGTACAAGCAAGCCACAATAAAATGGATTTCTGAGAAAATCAGAGACCCTTTGATTGCTCAATTTTAAGCCATGCTCAGCAAGTTTACTTCTCACTTCTTCATTGGTTAAGCCTTCCGCCTTCCAGAAGAATCCCTTTCTTAATAGTTTACCGACACTGTTAACCTTGAAGGACTTTACTCCTTTTTCCCAAATAATGTCATAACCCATAGGTGGAGCAGTACACCAAATGCCCTGATGTATTTTCTCCCTAACTCCTGCCATACATTTTTCCCTGCGCTGCTGGTTGTCATACTCACTAAAAATGAATTGTATGTTCTGCTGTAAGCTACCGCTGGCAGTTGTCGAATCGGATGGCTGAGTTATTGAGAATACACTGACCCCTTCCCTCTTTAGCTTTTCGGCTATGTAAATAGCATTAGCACCAGAGCGACTAAACCTATCGACACTATAAACAATGATGTGCGATATCTTTTCCTTACTTT
>CAZZCR010000107.1:0-1397 GCA_964652995.1 uncultured Flavipsychrobacter sp.
TGACCTTGCCTGGAATTGGTTGTCACTAATTTGTCAAGGGTCAAGTTAAAATTAGTATTTTGTTTGTAATTCTTTCCCTTGGTTGCTCAGGTATTCTTGGTTTTAATTTGAGCGTGTATTCCACCGTACTTCTATCTTTTTTTAGAAGGTTTCTGAACCGTACTGGTGAGATATTCCCCAGTGCCTGTTTTCTTCTTCGTGTATTGTGATCATGCACTGCTTTGTCTTGGTACTCCTTCAATTCCTTGAGCGATTTAGGCTTCCAGGAATTCAAATAGCCATTATTTATCAGGTCATTTGTCTTTTCTGCGTACGGGTTTTCGTAGGAGTACATACACATGCTTTGGCTGATTTTGTGTCTTCGACAAACCGCCTTGTAACTATCACTTTCATACTGTCTTCCCCCATCACTATGATGGATCAGTCCCTTTAAGCTTTTAGACTGCTTGGCCTTGTAAATGGCTTGCTCAAGTACCTGTACATAATTCTCGGCTACATTGGAATCATAGGCTCCATAACCAACAATTTCCTGACTGTATACATCGGTAATATAGATGGTGTAAAGCTTGGTTTCCCCGTAGAGATAGTGAGCCATATCAGCTTGCCAGACCTGATTTATACCATTGATATCCTTCTGATCTAATAGGTTTGGAAACATTCTGGTACCTGACTGAGTGGCTTTACCGTACCGCTTAGGATACCTTACTCGGAATCCTAGATCCATGAAAACCGCAATACTTTTATCCCGCCCAATAGGGAGTCGATCACCAAAATCACCATACATACTCCGGCACCCTCGTGTTGGGCAGCGTTTACGCGCTTTAATCAACTCATCACTGACCAATTGAATTACTTGATCATCGAGTGCTTCTTTAAATGCGGGCTTTTTGTAGTATGCCTGACGGGTAACTTCAAGAATCTCACAAGCAGCTCTCACTGTAAATGAGTAGGAATGCCTCATTTCGCCTGTGATTTGGACACTTGATCGCCAAAAGTTTTTTTTAAATCGGTGTCATATTCTTTAGAGGCAAGATCTACGATAACTCGAAAAAGATCAGCTTCCAGCGATTTTCGACCTAATGCCGCTTCAAGCTCTTTAATCCGGTTTTTGAGCTCTTGGTTTGTCTTTTCTTGACTGTCTTTTTCCATAACGATTCGAATTCCTTTCTTCAAGTTACCCGAATATCGGTAAAGCCAATTATAAATCGCCTGTTTTGAAAGTTGATACTCCCGCATCGTCTGTGCAACAGTGAATTCCTTTCGTTCGATTTGTCCTACAATCTGTCTGCGTAGCTCTTCACTGAACAGACGCTGTTGCTTAATTTGATAGGTGTTTTTCATTTTGTTTGGATTTACGATCCCCAACAAAATGTGACAACTTTATTTAGGCACTATCA
>CAZZCR010000108.1:0-1377 GCA_964652995.1 uncultured Flavipsychrobacter sp.
GGTCGCAGGGACCAACGGCCGAGCAGGGGCGCGGCGCGAGTGCGAAGCAGGAACGTTGCGTGCAGCTCCAGGAACATGCCGGGTGGCTGCGGCAGTATCTGGCGAGCGGATCGCGCCCGGCTCGGCAGGTCCTCAAGTCGGCCGCGGCGGCCGGTTTGTCGGTGTCGCAGTTGAAGCGTGCAAAACAGGCGCTGGGGATTCGGTGTTATAAGGAACCGGTCCCCAAGGGACGCTGGATCTGGAGCGCCTGCGGCGGAAGTGTGAATTGTGAAGGGTGAAGAGTGAAAGAAGTCGAAGGGATCAAAGAAGTCGAAGAGTTTTTGCAGGGTTGTCGAATGGCGGGAGGGCAATTCTTGCTTGTAGCAGTTCTCCAGCTCAACCGGTCAGTGCGTCATAATCGGCATGTGAGCCAATCCAGAACCATGTCATAGAATTGCCTTCCAGTCGCCCCAATGCGCGCCATCCCAAGCCCACTCGTACCGAGGTACAGTCCTGTGTGTCCTTGAATCGGCTTGAAGCGCAGTCCAGGATGCGAAGGAGTTGTGCGCCAGACTGAATATGCACGGCGTGCTTGCTCTTGAACCTCCTTGGGCAGTCGCGAAAAGCAGTCCATGAAATCGGCAGTTACGATGGAGTTCACAGGTCATCGAATCCGGCTGTTCGACATTGGCTCGACCGGACCTGCTCTGCAGCTCGCGAAACGAGCGCTGCTAACTTGCCCGGCGAGCGAGCAAACGACTGTTCCCATCGGCGGTCGTCATCGATCTCGGCCAGAATGAGTGCCGCGATCGCATCTTGCTCAAGATCCGAGAGCTTGCGCGCTTCGGCTACGGCTGCATCAAGCAATTGAGACATCAAGGCCACTCCACTGAGCTGACTGTTACAAGATCTGATGGAAGGTTGTGTTTGTTATTGTCTGAGTCCGATGGGAACGCAGCAAGATCCCTTCTTCATATTTTCCTGGCGTTTGGGCATTATCGGGCGATGAAGGCTGTGTTGCTTCGGTTCGGCGGTGCCTGGTCCATGTTTGGATTGTGGGGCGCGAGGGGAGGTGAGTGAACTGAGGGCGGGCCTTCCAATTTCAAAATTGGCCGTGCGTCAACCAGCGTTTGAATGGCGAAAGGGCGTTCCAATTTTGAAATTGGAGCGCCCGGCCCCCATTACCGTATCGACTTACTCTGGTCCTGATTCGGGCGTCGGGTGACAGTTAGAAATATCCTCAATCGTCAATCTGAGAAAACTCACCAAAACCGCCAGAACTGGTTTGATTTCTGCAATCGGCTGCGGTAGTCTGCTGACAGGTTTGTGGGTTTTGTGCCCAGAACGATCTTTGACAAGCGATTGATTGTGGGTTTGCGGCCCAGTATGATGAAATGC
>CAZZCR010000109.1:0-1368 GCA_964652995.1 uncultured Flavipsychrobacter sp.
TAGCCGGACGGGATCGATTGCCGGGGCATCGAGACTCGCGGGGTTAAGTGGCATGGGGAAATTCGGGACATCTCCTGTGGAAACCAATCTAGTGTATCGGGTTTCCTGTCAGTGAAACAAGTGGGCTTCGGCGGCGTACTGTGGAATGGGCGCACTTCCACCGGCCATTCTGCCCGCCAAAATTTCGCGCTCCCTTTGCGTTCTTTGTTCTCTTTGCCCCTGACACTCCTGTAGGATGGCCGCCCTCGGCCGTCCGTATTCTTTCGTCTGTGCGCAATGTTTTACCCTGCTCTGCACAACATGCCATCTGATTGAGATTTCCTTTGCGCGGAGGTGTTACGCTCTAGGTCGAAGGTGAAGGGGGCGATGCGCCTGCTTTGCTCCCTTCGCTCTCTTTGCTCCCTTGCACTCCTGTAATATGGTCGCCCTCGGCCATCCGTATGCTCGCCGCTGAGCGGAACGGTACACCCTGCTTCTCGCGACCAGACGTCGGTTTCATGTTTGCCTTGAGAGATACGTCAAGTTTCAGGACGACGGCCGAGGGCGACCATCCTACGGACATGCGGCGTCTTTGCACGCTTCGCTCCCTTTACTCGCTCCCTCTACTCCGCGGGCTCAACCAGCGGTGAAAATATCGCGTTTCTTTGCACTCTTTATCCCCTTATCGGACACTGCAACCGGCCATTGGAATTGGTGCTGTGTATAACAGGCTGTGGAGTCATGAGTTATGTCAATTTGATGGGGCCGGGTAGGCGAAATCACCCGCACGCTGTCTGGTGCTCTCTTGGGCTTGAGCGGGGCGCGTGCCCTTTAATTCTTTGTCCTCTTTGCTCCCTTTTCGCTGTTCGCTGTCTTCGCCACTGGCCGACGAAGGTCACGTAGCCCAGGACAAATCCCTCGCATTCTGCCAGAGGCACGGCGAACACGTGAATTGCAGAACGCGATGAATTTCCACGTTGGGGGACGGCCCGAAAGCGTGGGTGGCGTACGCAACTGATGCCTGTGCCGGCATTTTGTCGCAATCCGCAGTGTGATAGAGCGCCCCGAACTGGGAGGCAGAGTTGGCACGGAACCGAGGGCAATCAGGCGTCCGAGGCTGGCGACTTGATCCACGAGGTCCCGTTGTCAAAGTGGTTTCTGCCGCGCGATCAACGACTCTCTCGCGGTACGCCTCTCCGTAATTGCGGATCCGCGGTTCTGCCAGTGCTTGAGGAGCGTTTGACTTTGGGATTGTGTGCCACTGGCTCTGCCAGTGCCGGGGCTATATCGACTCGCGGAAAGCACTGGCCGAGCCAATGGCACCCCACTTCTTAGCTGTGCGGGAGCACAAGTTGCTTGCGGGTTTTGATGTTGACGCTGGATGCCTCG
>CAZZCR010000110.1:0-1367 GCA_964652995.1 uncultured Flavipsychrobacter sp.
TCTGTTGTTCCTGAGTTTCATCCTTTATATTTTTATATTTAATATTTCACTAGAAAGTCTTAAAATTTCCAATAAATGTCAAAATTCTTAATTATTAAGAACATTGATTTATAAGCACAAGGTTTTAAATATTCATTAAGTTCAATGCCAAAAGAAAAAACACCGTCTAAACAAAGTGATAACCCACTTCCGAAGAATCTGTTGAAGAAGAAAAGAGTTTCTAAAGAAGCTGACAAAGTTGAATCTGATGATGATGAGGAATTAGATATTGAAGAAGACTTTAATGGCAAATCTAAAGCCAAATCAAAATCCAATCCTGAAAAAGAACTTGTCAAGCATGTTGACCTAGAACTAGATGAGAAGAAACAGGATGAAGTCCCCAATATTAATCTGGTCTCTGATCCAATTGATAATCCCAAGCTTGAAATTGCAGGTCACAAGATCTTAAATAGCACTGTTATTATTGAGTACTATGATGAAAATGGCAAATATAGAACTGTAAACATGACTAAAGTTAAGTTACCAAACTTTACTGATATGCTGCTTAAGTATACAAGTACATTCAGAATGTCTAAAGTTGATAAGGCTAAACTTTTGGAAAAGTGGGAATCATTAAATCCTCCGGTGAAAAGTTTGAAACCTTCAGAAGATGGTACTGATTTAAAGGAGTTGTGGGAACCAAAACCTATGGGAAAGATTCTGAATGATGATGAAAAATTTGAATTGAATAGTTTGAACAAAAAGTTTAAGAAAATCTTCGATGATTTTGTGAAAAAAACTGAAGATGAGAATTATAAATGGATGGTAAAGACATATGACTTTATCAAAAAAATCGATTATCATGCTGATGGTTACAAAATTGAAGTAGATTTCAAAAAATTCTTTGCCAAATGTGATATTCCAAAACCCATGAGGAGCACAATTGAAGGTCAAACTATTGAAATGCTTCATCCACAACTAATATTCAACATGTATCAATATGCAATTAAGCACGAACTAGCTTTATTACAAGGTGTTGCTGAAAATCTTTTTAGGAAACATTATGATTCTGAATTAGCTGACATTGAAAGAAGAATTAATGTCATTAATGGTTCAAGTATTAAGGTAAATCTTGTTGATGATTATCTGAGCAATGCCACTGTTTCCAATTATGTTTATCATAATAACATGAAAGATTTGACTAATGTTTATGGTTTTAGAAGAGAATCCACAATCAATAATTGTGAAGGCTATGTTAAGTATTATTTAGACAGAAAAAAGTGTAGATTCATCTATTTCTCTTATTCTGATATTTACCATTTAATGGGTTTTAGTGCTGCTGAAAAGTTTATTACTAAAGTTGAGAATGTTTGTGAGAATGAAGAGTC
>CAZZCR010000111.1:0-1338 GCA_964652995.1 uncultured Flavipsychrobacter sp.
GGCTCTTCCGTAATTGCTGGGGTATAGAAATCAAGGTAAATATGGGTTATAGTGGTATAGGTAAAACCTATAATCCTCAATAATATTCATATAAATGTCCAATTTTACCCTTTCTCTAGACATAGACTCTTTAAAAATAACAGCCCAAACCATTGACACACAAGGGAATATCATCTTTGATGTAGAAAGCACAAAGACAGAAACGGCCTGTCATAAGTGCGGACAATTAACAAATAAACGGTATGGTTTTGGTGAAACAATTACAGTACGTCACTTACCTATTTTAGACACACCGGTGTATTTGCGTATACGCGTTGTCCGTTATGAATGCCAACATTGCGATGACCGTCCAACCACATCGGAACAGTATGACTGGTGTGAAAGAAAATCTAAAACAACCAAAGGTCTTGATAAATATATAAATCGTCAACTAATTCACAGTACTATTGAGGATGTCGGTAAAAAAGAACAGATCAGCTCTGAAATCGTAGAGTCTGCTCTTAACAGGGGTGTTAATATGGTCGTGGATTGGGCGATGTATACTAATTTAGAGACGATAGGGATTGATGAAATTGCCGTAAAAAAAGGCCATAATGATTATTTAACAATCGTGAGCGTTAAAGACAAATCAGGTGAGTTATCGGTGATTGCCGTTTTGCCTGATAGGCTAAAAGAAACCGTAAGAACGTTTTTAGAGTCAATACCGAGTCATTTAAAGAAGACGGTAAAATCCGTTTGTACTGACATGTATGACGAATTTGTAAAATCTGCAGAAGAGGTGTTCGGAAAACGACTTGTCGTTATCGATAGATATCATGTATCAAAGCTTTATAGAGAGCCGCTTGATCGAATTCGTATTGAAGAAATGAAGCGTTTGAAATCTACATTACCACAAGAAGAGTACGCTAAACTAGAGGGTATGATGTGGATCCTTAGAAAAAACCATGAATGCCTTTCAGGTCAAGACCAAGCAATACTGGAGTTTATGTACAAGCACTCCCCTTTGCTTAAAGAAGCTCACAAGACGGCTATTAAATTAACCCACATTTTTAATGCACCCCATAATCGTAAAATGGCCTTGACGGAGATAAACCGATGGATCAATAGTGCCCAAAATGGCAACTTGACTTGCTTTGACGGATTTATAAAAACACTAGAGAAATACAAAGTAAATATTCTTAATTATCTTAAAAGTAGAAGAAACAGTGGTTTTGTCGAAGGCTTAAATAACAAAATTAAAGTTCTAAAAAGGAGATGTTACGGCTTGTCAAAACCTGGATCATTTTTTCAAAGATTGTTCCTTGATCTTAGAGGTTACAAGGTGTTTGCATAACTACC
>CAZZCR010000112.1:0-1284 GCA_964652995.1 uncultured Flavipsychrobacter sp.
TCCCAGCAGGGATGTTGCAGTCATGAGATTATGAAGCCAGTGGTCATGATAGTGCTTTCCGCTGAGTCGATGGGCCGGGCAGAAGTGTTTCCGTTGTTGATTGCTGCGCGGCGCAAAGTTTCGGAAGTTATGCAGCAGGGCCAGTCCCCTCAGGCGGCGTTCCGAACTGGCTTGATGGCCGTGCAGCCCGCGTCCCGCATACAACCAGCGGTACAGGCGATTCATCGGTCGGTCCACAGCGTTGCTCGTCCGGCGACAGCCGGGGTGATTGTAGGCCACCACGTACTCTTCGGTTTTGTTCTTCAGTTTGACCACCATATCACACACCGACTGCGGGAAGCTTTGCAGTTCAAACCAACTCTGAAAGGTGCTCATTCGCGTGCGAAATTCAGCGGCTGTCGGAGCTCGGAAGATGTCCCACACGCGCCGGTGCAGATCGTGATTCTGGCGGCAACGGTCGCGGATTTTCAGGAACCCATGCAGAAAGCACAGGATGATCGCGATTCCGGGAAACAGCGTCTGGAAAGCGTTCTGAGTCGGTTTCCAACCATCCGTATTCACCGTTTTCGGGGCATATTCCGGATGCAGTTCGCGAGCCTCTGTGGCAAAGTCCCCATAGGTTCGCGCGAGATGTTTGTCATCCGCCGCGGCGGTCAGCGACAGGCCCAGGATACAACCTTCGGCAGCGGTCATCGCCAGGTAGGCTTCTTGACCATTCCAATCCGCATGATGTTCGTCTGCCGCCAGGTGTTCGGGCAGGCGGGCCGCGTCACGCACCGTCGTACCAACCAGACTGCTGCGTCCCAATCGCTCCAGCAGCCGTTGCCAAGACATTTCACTACGTCCAAAGCCCAGCACCAGCAGCCAGGCGGGAACACCATGCGCCGCCAGGAGCAAGGGATATGACAACTCATCGACGTCGCCCATCATGTAGCTCATTACGAAACTCGGTCGCAGCCAGAATTGAGAGCCATTCGCCAAGACGATCTTTCGCAGCCGGATGCCCGGCATTTTACGGGACTCGCGTCCCTTGCCATGCAAGGCATAACCTTGCTCAAAACCTGGTGGAAACAGTTCTGGAGCGACTTGAAACCACTCATCAATGTGTTGCCGCACTCGATCTGGGGAATCCCAGAACTCCTGATAATGTTCACGCGATAAGGGAATCACAATCTGCTTCCCCCCGTGCGGCACTTGCTCGCCGCGATCCAATTTGTCACGATTCAAACGCCGGGTCTGCCGCTGAGCGTCCATGCTCGTCTCCTCTTCCTTCAGCAGAAGTAA
>CAZZCR010000113.1:0-1275 GCA_964652995.1 uncultured Flavipsychrobacter sp.
CCGTCTTTCAATTACCCACAAGTTATTTTCATAGCTATATTAAATCCAAGCCTAAGGTCAGCTAGCTTAGAGAGCCCTCTCCACATTACTATATTGCCAGGAGGTGGGTCTAGTGTTCTACTCATGTATCCACCGAGCCTAGCTATTTTATTCAGATAATAAGATAAGGTTTTATTTTGTATATTGTTATTTGGTTTATTATTGGGCAATGCATCAAGTACCTCAAGTTCTTCTTTTGTAAGAGCAAGTTCTGGCTGTGCGTGAGGTGCTAGCCTGGCAATCATGGTCATCCAGAAAATTCTCCAGCTCACAATGCAAAAGATAGCAATAAGATTACTAAGGCGCTCTGCTGTTCGAAGCTTTAACGATTCTGCTCTGCAACCTGATTTGAGTATTTTATGAAAAGTTTCTATTTTCCACCTGAGCGAATACCAATACAGCTTTTCTATAGCTTCTTCTGTATTTGTGATCGCTAGATCTGTAACAAGCTTCCATATTATCCTCTCTCTGTCTGTTGGTATTTCTTTTTCTATGGCGTGTATAACTGTTAGCATTAAAGCTGGATATTTCTTACGTTTAATGCCAACAGGGGGAAGTATTTTGATGTTATGATATTTAATTTCTAGCTCTACTTCTATCATATTACCGTCTGCGCCCTTTATTGCAATGTTATGTACTCCCTTTATTGTAACGAGATTCATTGCATCAGCAATTGTAGAAGAGCCGTCATCAATTAACCTGTCCTGACAGATTCTTACAAGAAAGTGTGTATCACATTCTTTTGCAAGTGCAAATAACTCATAAATGTCGCTTTCCCTATCGCCAATATGAACGCATCTTGACGGTTGTTGTATTAGCTCAGTTGACTGCTTGAGGTTCTCAAGCCAACGATAACTTTCTTTTTCTTCAATAGAAACTCTCGTTGGGTTGATGTGCCTCTTTAGTTCATTAACGCTCTTGAATTGTTTCCTTGTCCAAAACTTAATAGCACAAAGACCTAAAGGAAGCCCACTATCAGTGATAGCTAAACTTGAATGCATCAGAATCCCGCATTTTTTATGTAGAATAGGCTTGCCCATCATATCTCTACCAATTTGAAGATTTGTAGTCCTGCCTATTTTATCTGGATTCGCACTAGTATATGAAAATTCAGTCGTATCTTGCAGGACAAGTATCATACCTTTATCGAGTGTAGTTATGCGCTCTTTTGTAGCCTTGAAATGCCCATCTAAAATCTCTTTTTCACTGACGCTATCATTCGAAAGAAATCTATAG
>CAZZCR010000114.1:0-1269 GCA_964652995.1 uncultured Flavipsychrobacter sp.
GCCCAGGTTCCTGGACATCGCCGTCGCGCAGCTGCCGCCTGATCCCGCTGACAAACGGGCTCGTGACTTGGGGCCAGCCAATGGGGCCCACGGCTGCCTCACAACGGAAGATCATGTGGACCGTGGGGTGGCCCGGATTGCGTGCCACCTGGGATACAGGAGGCAATTGCCCGCCCGACAGGTGGTTTCGACCGTTTCGACTATTGCGTCTGATTCGAGTTGCTGACATAATCTTAAGAGATCTTAAAAGGCAGGAGTCCAATTGAATGACATCACTGATGCACGAGAACTTTGAGACAGTCGCGCCCAGCGAGTCAGACGCTCTGCTGGCGCGCGAATCGAGTCGCCGTCTGGCAACTCATAAGCTTGGTCGTCGGACGAGCATAAATATTCAGCTACTTGACGGCCAGGAGGCTGAAACGGTCGCCGTGCCGGCATCCGCTTTGCGTTTGTTTCTGCATCTGCTCACTGAGATGGCCCAAGGCAATGCGGTCACCCTCATTCCAACCCACGCTGAACTGACCACTCAGCAAGCGGCCGATCTGCTTAACGTCTCGCGTCCGTACATGGTCAAATTGCTGGAAGAGCGAAAGCTTCCGTTTCGAACCGTCGGCAAATACCGCCGCGTCCGCTTTGACGATCTGATGGCGTACAAGCGTAAAGATGATGAGGCCAGGTCCGCGATTCTCGACCAGCTTACGGCGGAAGCCCAGGAACTCGGGATGGGTTACTGATGGAGCACCCCGTGATTGCAGTCTACGACGCAAACATTCTCTATCCGGCGCCGCTACGAGACCTGTTTGTCCGACTTGCTCAGAGCGGATTGGTGCGAGCTAAGTGGACCGAGACGATCCACGACGAATGGATTCGCAACGTCATCAAAGACAATCCGCAGCTTTCTCCTGAGCGCCTGACTCGAACCCGAAGCTTGATGAACGAGGCGATCCGCGACTGTCTTGTGACTGGCTACGAGGACTTAATCGATTCTCTGGTATTGCCCGATCCCGATGACCGCCATGTTCTCGCTGCCGCGATTCGCGCTGGCGCGGAGGTGATCGTGACAAGTAATCTAAAGGACTTCCCTGCAGAGAAACTGTCGCAATACGATATCCAGGCGATACACCCCGATGATTTTCTGGTTGGCCTGCTTGACGCGGCCCCCGGCTTGATTTGTACCGTCCTAAAGCGACAACGGGAAAGCCTTCGCAATCCGCCTAGAACAGTCGAAGAACTGCTGATCACCCTGGAAGGTCACGGGCTTGTCCAGAC
>CAZZCR010000115.1:0-1265 GCA_964652995.1 uncultured Flavipsychrobacter sp.
ACTACCTCGAGCCGGACCCCGACGCACCGCCTGCTGGCGGCGCGGGTGCGGGTGCGGGTGCGGGCGGTGGAGCAGACGGCAACGCGGCTGTGGGGCCACCCGCGCCGCCGCCGGCGCCGCCGCCGACTCGCATCCGTGCCGTGTACGTCGCCGCAGCGCAGGCCAACGTGGCGGCGCTGACATCGCGTCACGGCGGTGTCGGCAGCGCGTTGCACAAGGTGGACCTGGCACGGGCGCACCTGCAGGAGAACTACGGCGTGTCACACAAGCTGGCGGCCGCGCGTGCCACCGCAGTCGTCAACCGGCGTCGTGAGCGGTTGGACGACGCCAAGCTCGCCGTCCGGTTCAACGGGCAGCTGTTCGACAAGGTCGCGGGTGCGTGGGTGAGCCCGCACCTGCGCCTGCGTGGCACGCGGCTGCGGGACGACGAGTGGCTGGCGGGCACGTGGTGGCGCACGGGGGTGCCGATTGTGCTCGACGAGGACACGCGCGGGGCGGTGGCGCCTGGCGATGACTCGCCACGGTGCCCGAGCTGCGGCAAGGACCGGTGTCTCGACGTGTATGGGCACCACATGTTCGGGTGCACAGCCTCGCGTGGCCTGGCCACTGTCGCGCACACGTTCATGGGCGAGACGTTTGCAGGCATTGCGCGTGAGGCCGGGTACTCGGTGTCGATGGAGCCGCGGATGGGGGCGCTGTTTCGGCCGCGCAGCGGTCACGACGGCACCGAGCACCGGCCCGACGCGGCGCTGCGACAGCGTGTGCCAGATGGTGTCGTGCCGGCAGAGGTGCTCGTGCTCGATTTCGTCAAGGCGGACGCGTGCACGGTGCTGCCGCCCAATGCGACTGTCGCCGATGCGCCGGCCGCTGGGACCGTCGCCAGCAAGCGGGAGGAGGCAAAGGTCGACCACTATGTTTCTAGGTACGACGTTCCTTCCTCTGCGGTTGCTGGTATCGGGATTCAGCAGGACGGCAGCTGTGGCGTCGGTGCGCACAACCTGATCCGCAAGCTGGCAACGGCGCGTGCGGAGCGGCCCGGCAATACTTTGCCGCGGTCGTTGATCCTTCGACTGTTTCGTGAGCGCGTCGCCATCGCGCACATCCGCGGTCTGGCGCTCTTCGTCGGTGCCTTCGCCAACCAGTGGCGTCGTGCGAGTGCCAAGGCGCGTGCCGAGCTGCTGGCGGCGGCGGAGGCGCATGGTGCGGGGAGCGGCAGCGACGTGAGCTCTGTGGTGGGGCCGGCTTCGGTCGCTGACCACGAGTGA
>CAZZCR010000116.1:0-1259 GCA_964652995.1 uncultured Flavipsychrobacter sp.
AGGCCTCGCAAAAATCGGCATGGGGGGCTTAGCCTTTGCATAAACCGCACGATCGGCAGGGAGTGACAGGTTCGCGGCCGTGTCGTTTGCGGAGTGAATTTGGAAATGTAAGAACGGAAAATGTTGTCCTCAGTTTGATCTAGCTGAGACAGTTTTTGACAGATTTACAAGCTTGCCGCGTCGGAAATGGACAACGGACCGCGACGCGAGCCGCGCCATTGAACAGCCAATTGTCTGCAAGTTGCGCGTTCCGGGAACTTGAGGTCTCGACTCTGACGACGCCCCGACGAACTGGCACGCGTAATGCATCCCGGGTGGAGGTGTGGGGCCAACGACCTGGTCCCAGCGGGCTGCAACTAACGAACTGCGGGTGAAGCTGGTGCCAGACGGCTCTTCTGAAGCCTGTGTTCGCAATGGGAACCGACCTGCGTCGCGGCCAATTTTTATCCAGTGCCGGCGACGTGTGCATTGTAAAAGAAGGGAATTTCTAGCATGCCGTTCAAAGCTTGGAAGATTACAGTTCTGTTGGGTGTGGGGGTTGTGGCCTTACCATGGGGGTTGTCGCACGCGGAGGATCAAACCGATTCGCAGTCTTCGGTGGTCGACATCATGAATGCCACGATGAAGAAGGGGCAGTGGAAAAAGCTGGCCAACGGAGAAGCCTCACCGGCTGAAGCCGAGAAACTGGTAAAGCTGTTCGAGGAACTGCATCACATCAAGCCGCCGCACGGCGATGCGAGGAGCTGGGAGGAGAAAACCCGGGAATTGGTAGAAGCCGCACAAGCTGCGGCCAAGGGGGAGGCCGGTGCGAGCGACCGTCTGAAAAAAGCCGCCAATTGCCGCATGTGCCATCAGGCACATAAAGCCTAGTGCCGCTTCAAACGCAAAACTTGTGGTGCCACCGACCCTGCCAGTACTTTGCCGGACAGCGAAACGAACAGCGGCACTGGCAGAGTTGCCATCAGGCTCATCAGGTTTAGAGACGAGAGTTTTCACCACGAAGTTTTCACCACGCGCGAGTGACTGACGGGAGGGTGTCGGGCGTTGGAACGCCCGACACCAATTCAGACACTGGCTGACGTGTTCAATCTCAATCCAAGTTTCGATCCCGCTTTGATGCCAGCTCAGAACCCATCCAGAAATGAATCGGTGATTGAATCCCCTGCAAGGGGGCGTATCGATCGCATTGAAGTGAATCAATTTTTTTGAAACCCAGCGCGGGCTTTGCCCGCAACCCAAGTCTCATTTGGGGAAATTAA
>CAZZCR010000117.1:0-1247 GCA_964652995.1 uncultured Flavipsychrobacter sp.
ATAACTATATTTAAGTTCGATTTTAATGTATCTTGAACATTGCTGTAAGTTGATTACGTGATTTGAGTTGCTAAGCCTCCTGCAATTAGAAATAAGGAAAGCCCACCTGTAGCAAATACGGAAGCTCCTCCCAATAGTATGCTACCTATATTGCAAGCAATTTTGTTTTTTTTTAGTTTCCTCAAAATTCTCTATGTACTTCTGTTTATCTGGGTCGTTTTGAATGTCTTCTAACTATAGTTTTAATTTTAGGTTCACTTCCTCTAAAATTTTTATTTCTTTAACGTAAGGTTCTACCAAATAGGATACGTAACCATTAATTAAATCATCTATCAAAGATTTTTGGAATTGGATTATATTTGTTAACCAAAAGTTAAACAGTTTCTAGACAAGTTCCCTATCTTTTTCTCCGATGTATTTGTACCTTGATTCCAATTCTTGGAGATCCTACTATATGAGATTGTAGAATATTTTTGCGTCGGTGTGAAACTCATTTTTCAATTTCTCAACATTCTGCAGGTAAATATTTAAGTTCTTTGGAAGAATACTCCAATTCCCCTAGTAGTCTTTTTTAATTCGATCTAATTTGTAATATAATTTGTTTTTCATTATTTCCTATTGAGCTCCCAAAATGCTTGGCAACTACCATACATTTTATAGTATTCTCGATACGAACATTAACTATTAGTTTCGTTGATTTAAACTAAATTTAATAAGGTTTTCCCATAAATTGAATCAAATACTTGCTTTCTGGACAATCCTTTTTATTTTATTGTGATAGCATCGCTTGCCTATAAAGCTTCACCAATAAAAATGAGTTTAATATCTATATTTTTGAACAACTAAGTAATATTGCTTTTAACCTTTTCATCCTTCTCTTCTTCCAAAAGATTTTAAAGAAAAACATCTTTGTTTTCCAGCTACTTCTCTTCTTAATCATCTTCATCAATATTCATGCGCACAAGCAAAAAAAAATTGAGAAATTATTTCACATTAATTCATCTCAGAATAAACTTAGGCTAAATTAGCGAACAGCTGAACGTTCTATCGGTCAAATACTCTGCCGTGCGTCAGCATTATGATATAATCCATAGTTTCCATCTGGAAAGCCATAAATTTGTCTATACAGGGATTCTATTCATTTCTTCCAAATCCCTCGCAATCGATGAACATGAAATCAAAATGACATCTGATAACTATATTTAAGTTCGATTTTAATGTATCTTGAACATTGCTGTAAGTTGATT
>CAZZCR010000118.1:0-1234 GCA_964652995.1 uncultured Flavipsychrobacter sp.
CTCCGGCGACCTTTTTTGTTGCGCACGCGGTTGCCATATCCGCAATCATGTCAAAGGGTTGGCGAAAAACCGGGGTCAGTTCGCCGTCCTTCCAAGTGCAGTTCGAGAGGACAAAATCCAGCAAGCGGCGTTTCTCACTCGCTGGCTGGCGGTCAAACAACTCGCTGGCCCGGTTCGCCAGTTCCAAGAGCATGACGCCCTCTGAGATGTAGCTTTCATTGGCCCGCTCGTGATCGGCAATCGTGTCACGCAGCCGTTCCTGCTCCTCGCGCCACTCTGCCTGTTTCTGGTCGAAGAAACGGGCGTCGATACGTCCGTCGAGCTTGTCGACGTACATGACGTCGATGCGACGCTGGAGCCGGTTGTAATCAGCCTGGAGCCGCTGAACCGCCTCTTCCCGGTATCGCTGTTCGTCGGCTTGGCTCTCCCGTAGGGCTCGCCGCATCCAGTCGAGCAC
The DNA here is from genome assembly GCA_964652995.1 of uncultured Flavipsychrobacter sp. Lineage (GTDB taxonomy): Bacteria > Bacteroidota > Bacteroidia > Chitinophagales > Chitinophagaceae > Nemorincola. Next base: position 458 of record CAZZCR010000118.1, read on the forward strand.
CTCGCCGTCGAAACGGAGGCCCCGCAGGAGTTCGGAGAACTTCTCCTCCAAGACCTCCTCCCGCACGTAGGGTTCTTCGCATCGTCCGCGATAGTACGTGCAGTGGTAGTACACGTACTTCCCCTTCTTCCGCTCACCGACCAGCGAACAGCCGCAATGGCCGCACGCGATCAATCGAGCAAAAGCAAACGATTCGCGGTTCTTGGGCTTTCGCGTATTCCGCTGGCGTCGCTCCGCCATTTTCTCCTGGACCTTCTTCCAGCACTCCCGCGAGACGAGTGGCTGGTGGATTCCACGGTAAATCTTGCCCTTGAATTGAAAGTCGCCCGTGTAAATCGGATTTCTGAGCACGTACTGGACGACTGCCCGGAAATTCCCCTCCCGCTTCAAGGGCAAACCTTCCGCCATTGCCAGTTCCCCGACCTCTTCGAGCGAGAGCGTCCCCTTGGCGTAGTTCTCGAACATCCGGGTGATGATCTCCGCACACTCAGGATCGGGGACAATCACCTTCTTGCCGTCGGCTCGTTCCACGTTGATGTAACCGATCGGGGCACGGCTTGGCCAAATGCCCTGTTCGGCCTTTTCCAACATCCCTTTTTTGACTTCCTCACTGAGGTTGTCGACGTACTGGCGCGCCATCAGCACCTTGATGCCGTGCATGAACCGCTCAGACGAGTGCGAGTCGGGTGAAAGGACGACGTTCTCTTTCACGAAGTGGATGTCGACTCGTAACTCGTCCAAGGTCACGTAGTCTTTAAGGTTTCGATACAGCCGGTC
>CAZZCR010000119.1:0-1220 GCA_964652995.1 uncultured Flavipsychrobacter sp.
AGCTTGTTCTACCATGTTTTGAGTCTTGATTTCTGGCGTCGGCCGCTGGCCTCAATCTTCGCTGGTGGTGCTCCCCTCTCGGGGCAGCCGGCCAACATGCGTCGGCCTATCGGGGTTTCAACCAAGAGCGTGTTCGTATTTTTTGGTTTATGCTCTATTGCAAGGTTGTATTCTTAAATGGCCTTCAGTTGTAGGGGTATTGTGTTGTATTCGGTTGTTTGTATATCTCCGATTGTAATACCTTACCCGCATGTCATTTGGGTTGGGCGTTCTTTGTTGCCCGGTTCTTTGGGCCTTGGCTCTTTGGTATGGGTTCTTGGCTCAACCGAGCTTCAGTGCAGCGCGTAACAAATCGCGCCACTCGCACCATAAATGGTGCTGGGACGCCGCTACGCGGCGCCCGTGCGCTCAACGTTAGGCAAAGGAAACGATAATGGAAGCATTGATAGGGCTAGCAGGCGTAGTTGTTGGATCTTTGATTACTGGGCTTTTTTTGTTGTGGTCTAATCGACAAAATCATCAGCATGAAGAAGAAAAGGAGAAGCGTCGCCTTCTTTTGGAGAAATACGAATTGATCTATTCTGGCTTATTGTCATATCAAAGCTTGGCTAACGAAATATCATTACAAATGCTGTCTGAAGCTGGGTATAGCGGAAAATTTGACGGTAAGCAGATTTCGAAAGATTACGCGTCAAGCAATCTTAAAATGAATGTAAGTTTCTACGCTCCAGAGCTCTGCGATATCGTAGATGAAATGGATGTTAAGCACAGTATTATTGGGCGCGCGGTTACTGAGTTCATTCTTGATAAAGAGCAATCGAAAAATAAAAAAGGCGATCATACTGGGGCTGCGGTAATCGCAGCTGCTGAACTTCAAAAAATTACAGATCAAGGCATTAAGATGCTCTCAAAATTGGCTTCTGAAAAAGTAAATGCCTAACAAGTCGCGCCATTCGTAGCCTTCGGCTACTGGGACGCCGCTACGCGGCGCCCATGCGCTCCACGTTACAAGCCGCTCATTTGTTACTGCATTTCTTCGAACTTGGTTTTTGCTTTCTGCTGTTTCACGACCAGTTGTGTGCATGGGTGGCAGTTCTTTGATGCGAAAAATATTGTGCTGATGCCAAGCCATGCCGGTGCAAGCCTGTTCAACTTCGGCTAAGCCATTGATTCTTTAATCGGCCATCAGGCGCTGGCCTCTGGTGTCGTTGGTGGTTGCG
>CAZZCR010000120.1:0-1182 GCA_964652995.1 uncultured Flavipsychrobacter sp.
CCAACTCCACTATGAATTCTTTCGAAATTATAAAATTTTTGAAACTCCTGCATTGTTTCTTTGAAATTTTTCATGTCATTAAACTCAAAACGTTGACAAACAGCGTTTTCCATAATTGAATGATAGGATTCAATATGGGCATTCATCTGTGGAGTGGCTGGTTTAGTAAATTCTTGTGTTGCACCAATGGTAAGAAGATATTCTTGTACTGATTTTGCGACAAATTGACTGCCATTGTCATTCCTGACTATAAACTTGGCAGGTAACTTAAAACTTTCCACTACTTCTTTAAAGAGCTTGATTACATGTTGTTGTTTAATATCAAAACTTATATATTGACCCATATTCCATCTACTGAAAACATCTAAAATAGTCAGCACTTGAGCATTTCTTCTTTTGCCGTGTATCCACACATACTTAATGTCAAATTCCCAATAACTAAATTCGCTTACTGGCTCGGGTACCATAGCTTCAGCTCTATTGCGTATTCCTTTCTTATTCTTGTCTTTCTTGCTCATATTAAGCAAATTATACTCTTTCATTATTTGATAAGTAAAATCACGACTGATTTTATAACCCAACTCGTCTTTCAAATATATCCACGTTTTCAAATAGCCGTAATCTACAAAAGGGTTTTCAAATAGCTTTTTGATTGCATCTACAATATCTTGCTTTTCAAGTGGTTTACCCTGAGAGTCTAAGTAAAACGCATAGGGTTTTCGCCCCTGCTTTCTACCATTGGGTTTGTAATAATAAGTACTGATTGGTACTTTACAATATTTCAGTACTGACCTTATAGGGTTACCTTCATCAATAAACTCCTGTGCTACCATCATCCTATAATCCCTAGTTAATGATTTTTTTTTAATAAAGCTTTTGTGATTCGTAACTCTAGCTCCTTTTCAGCAATCATTAACTTTAGCTCTCGGTTCTCTTTTTCTAAGTGACTGGCTTTCAAGTCACCTTTTTGCTTATTTGCCGATTTAAGACCTTCAATGCCATGTTGGTCATACTGACGTTCCCACTTGTATAGAGTGGTACTGGAAATAGAATATTCCCGACTACTTACTGATACTCCTTTTGATTTTAAGGTTTGAACTGCAGCTACTTTTTCTTCACTTGACCAGTTCCTTCGATGATTTCCCATAATTGACACAAATTAAAACTTTTAAACTTAATTTT
>CAZZCR010000121.1:0-1144 GCA_964652995.1 uncultured Flavipsychrobacter sp.
AATTGACGTGATGATCAGAACCAGCCACGATTGGCAAGCAAGTCCCAGTATTCCACCCACGATCAGACAACCTTGGATGGCAAAGGAATTCAACTTCTGTCGAACACTCACGTGCTGGTCCTCCTGAAATGAGGAACGGTCTTCATTGGTGGAGGACGAGGAGCCAGCATGATCAGACAGCGGGAAGCACAAGTTCGTTGGCGAAGTGGCACGTGATGTCTTTCTGAAATGAGGATAAGTCAATGCGGTCTGTGGAGTGCGAACTCAGCGTCGGGGCCGAGATCGTCGCTTTTCAGGCGGTTTCAATTACCTTGTTGGGTGGCACGTCCTGACGAGCGATTCCCACGCCGGTCCGCAGCTTCGTCCCCGTTCAGACGCACAAGACTAAAGCCACGAAGCTGAATAGGCTGAAGAAAGTCACCAGCCGCTCGTGCCACGGCCGATTCGAAATATCGCGGTCGGAGGAGTGAAGACATCCTGGTTCAGGGCTCGTACGAACACTTCGCCGCTCCCCACGGAATCTGGATAGCGAGCGATTGTGCTTCGCGAGTTGGGGATCTTAGACGTGTTTCAGAAGTTGCCAGCTCTGACCGGAATTGGCCCCCGCAGCGGGATCTCGGACCTGTGTGGGGCTGGCGACAATGCCTGAGATTATCGATGGCTTCCAGTTGTATGGCGAGTTGAACGCATGGGAAGGAAGTGCCGGGCTTCGGTCACAATGTGACCTTTTAGCGCGTGGGCTTTTGTGTGGGGTTTGATTCATTCACTGATCCGTTCACATCGTTCGCTTGCTCCAATTTCCAGTGGCGGACGATCTCCGTCGCAAGAATCTTGACGAGCTGTATGGCTTCGGGGCAGAGTTGCGGTGAGTTTTCTTCGGTACTGCGCACCTGCGGTTCAACGCTTCCTGAATGGGACATGGTTGCTCCTGGCAAAAGAAAAACCCACGACGGAGTCTCCGGCGTGGGTCGAGTTTCAATGATGTTACAAAACGCTGGTGTCACGCGGCGAAGTCGGATTGATCCGTTCCCGAATTAAAGCGTTTGTGGCCATGCCGCCGCAGTTTGGAATAGTCCTCGGGCGGTTCGATTAGCGGTTGATACGGATCGTCGATTCCGAGCTGATCCAGTTGCTTTCTCAAATT
>CAZZCR010000122.1:0-1122 GCA_964652995.1 uncultured Flavipsychrobacter sp.
TATACCCGTAGCGATTGAAATTTAGGTGTATATATTTTCGAAGCCACCGTCAAGCAGCGACCGTAAAGCAGACGCATGGCTATCGATATTTCTGAAGAAATCAATCGTCGCCTTTCTAAATTCGCTGACGCTCGCATAGTACTTATTGTAAAGCACTTGCTTCTTAAAGTATTTCCAAACCCGTTCAATTAAATTTAATTCAGGTGAGTAGGCTGGCAAATAAACCAGCTTGAGTCTTGGGCTGTTTTCTGCTAGCTCTTTTACTTCTTTGGAGTAGTGATAGCGGGCGTTATCGAGAATAACTATAATTTGCTTAGCGTTGTCGTATTTTTTGTCCAACATTGAAAGCAACTGTACAGTTGAATCTCTATTGATTGAGTCAGACTCGATGACTGTCATCTCCATGGTTTCAATGTTAATCGCGCCATGAAGGTTCAGCCGTTCGCGTCCGCTATTCGTTTGCAAGCGACGCTTCTGACCTTTTCTGATCCAGCCATAGGCTGCCATCGTATTGTGTTCAGGGTGAACCGCATCAATGAAAAGCACTTCAATATCCGCAGGTTTAGATTCCATAAACCCTTCGTAATACTGTGCAAACTCTTCCTGTGCGTCACAATCAGGCTTGCCAGGAACAAGTTTCGGCTTCTTGAATTCATAACCAAGCCGATGAAGCAGATCTCTCATTCCACTGGGCGTATATTCAATCTCAAGCGCATGTTTTACAAATTCAATCACCGCGCTTGTTGTAAGATAAATCTTGCTTTCCAGTTCGGCCCTTAACTGATCCATCTGCGAATCGGTCAGGTGAGAGTTACGGCCTTGGTAATTAGTTTCAACCAGCTTCCTGATGCCACCCGATTTGTATTTCTCCACATACGAACGTAAAGTTTCGTCGTCAATTAGCAAGGCATCCTTGACTTGCGTCAGCTTCCAGCCCGTTCCGAGCAGAATGACCGCATTAATTTTATAGGCAGCATTACGGTTACGCTCGGCCCTGTGCGCCGTTCGTAACTCTTTTAATTCTTCGCTGGTTAACCAAAAGTCTTTCATAGGCATGAATTTTATTGAAAAAACAATTCTGTATCAATAGATTACCCCTAAATCTTAAACGCTTCGGGTATA
>CAZZCR010000123.1:0-1117 GCA_964652995.1 uncultured Flavipsychrobacter sp.
TAGCATGATGATGTTATGAAGTACGTAATAGTTACTGTACCTGCTGATACACCTACTACTGCGCCGCTTGACGCGTCTACGGTAGCTATGCCTGTGTTGCTGCTGCTCCACGTGCCGCTTGTCGTCGCGTGGCTCAGTACCGATGTGTCGCCTACGCATGCGTTCAGCGTGCCGGTAATAGCACCTGTAGCTCCGTTAACTGTTACAGTTGTTGCGCTGTAGCAGCCTGCGCCCGCTACTGTGTAGGTGATGTTCGCATTGCCTGTTGCAATACCGCTTACTACACCGGTAGAAGAGCCTACCGTAGCAACAGATGTGCTGCCGCTGCTCCACGTACCGCCTGTTGTGGCGTTGCTAAGTGTCGTAGAACCGCCTACGCATAGCTCTGCTGTACCTGTGTTCGCACCCGGTGCCGCGTTAACTGTTACCGTAGCTACCCTGCGGCAGCCTGATGGTATCGTGTAAGTAATATTTGCTGTACCTGTGCCAACTGCTGTTACTGTGCCGCCGCTCACTGTAGCTACAGTGCCGTCGCTCGTTGTCCAACTGCCGCCCGGGGTGGTGCAGCTCAGTGCGCTTGTGCCGCCCGGACATAATAACAGGCCGCCTGTGATAGTCGCAGGTAGTGCTCCGCCGTTCACCAGTTTTGTAGATGCACAGCCGTATGCTATTGTGTAGCTCAGTGTAGCCGTACCCGCTGCCGCGCCTGTTGCCAGACCCGTAGATGCGTTCACTGATACAACGCCGCTGTTCGTGCTGCTCCATGTACCGCCCAATGTGTCGTTCATATATGTAGCCGTATCGCCCGAGCAGAGGAATGATGGTCCTGTGATAGCTGCAGGGGATGCAACCACTGTCTGCGTACGGGTTACGTAGCAGCCTGATGGTACTGTCCATGTAATAGTAGTGGTACCCAGTGATACCGCGCTGCAGATACCTGAACCGGTACCGATAGTTGCTACCGATGTCGTGCTGCTCGTCCATGCACCCGCGCTGCCGTATGGTGTCATGTACAGACCTGTGTTAGAACCCATACATGTTGTAGACGGGCCAAAGATCGGGTTAGGCGAGTTGCCTGCTATAACCGTTGTAGTAGTGAACAATCCCGCACCAAAGT
>CAZZCR010000124.1:0-1115 GCA_964652995.1 uncultured Flavipsychrobacter sp.
ATCAAACGCTACACGCGCATCTTAAAGAACTTCAAAGATTTCCTGATCAAGAAGAACGTGTCTACGTGGAACGAAGTCACAACGCAAGTCGGTCTGGATTATGCCGCGGAGCTGGGTCGTCTGGGCCGGGCGGCAGCGACGATCGCATTAGAATTGACCACAGTCAAACAGACGTTCAAATACCTCGTCGAAAACGAGAAGCTACCGCCCAAGTCGCGACTGAAGATTCGCGTCGTAAAACCGAAGGAAACCACCCGCTATTGTTGGCGTGAGGAGGAAGTCGCGGCTATGATCGACCACTGCGAAAAACACCCTCAACTCCTCTGGCTGAAGGCGATTATTATCGGCCTCGCTTGTACCGGCTTGCGTATCACGGAACTGCTGGAATTGAGATGGTCGGATATCAAACTCGACAAAGGCATGATTTGCTTGACTGATGAACGTGCTCACAAGTCGACTGGTCGAAAACGGCGGACGATCAAGAATCACAGTAGCCGAACTTTTCCCATTCACCCTGATATCCGGACAATGCTGCAAGGCCTCGTCCGGACCAGCCGCGATTTGGTCTTTCTATCACCGAATGGTAACCCCCTGGAGTACCATTATGTTCGTAACAACATAGCCAATTTCGTCATCGCGCCGCTCAAGGAACGCTTTCCGACAATCGAAGGTGAAGTCGGCTTCGCGAACGGCCAATTGCATTCGTTTCGTCACTATTTTTGTTCCAGTTGCGCGAACGCAGGCGTGCCTGAAAACGCGTTGATGCGTTGGCTGGGCCACAAAGATTCAGCAATGGTGAAGCATTATTATCATCTGCACGATAACGAGGCGCAGCGGCAGATGAACACGGTTCAATTTTTGAAGGTTCGTGAGCAATAACGGATTGCTCATGTTTTTTGATTGGGGGTCGCCGTCGCAGGCAAACGTGGACCTGAATTGTTGACTGATCGAACAGCTATCACACCGTCAGAGAAGCACAAAAACGATCGAATGACAGATTTTTGGCACAGTAATTGGCACAATTTCGTGCGATTCAAAAACTGTTCGCCATAACGTCCATCAATCGAATAGGTTACAAAGCGGCTATTTTGGCCGTTCGAGAACCTGGGCCACCC
>CAZZCR010000125.1:0-1109 GCA_964652995.1 uncultured Flavipsychrobacter sp.
TAACGCAAAACTCCCCGCGCAATCGGCCGCACATAAATTTGCAATTTCCCGCGCACGCAGACTCGCAAATTAACGCAAAACTCCCCGCGCAATCGGCCGCACATAAATTTGCAATTTCCCGCGCAAGAACCCAGCAAATTAACCCACGTATAACAAAAAATCGGCCGCATGTTGGTCGCACGCTTATTTGTGGACTTACACACACGAATAATACGCCATAAGCGCAAGACGCCCCCGCAAAAGAAAGCCGCGCGCGATAGGGGCCACCACTGAGCCGCCCAAAAGCAATAACCATCATAAATAAACATCCCGCCGCATTTTAGTCAATTTTTGGCACCCCCAAAAAATTTCCGCGGCAGGACTCTGTCGTGTCGCTTTTGGGTTATAAACTTATACAGAAAGTACGAATGCTACGAGAATGCTACGAGAATGCTACGAGAATATGGTAGTGATGTATTATGATGCTATACAAATAGATATCACGCAGGAAGTGCAAAAATACTCCAGGGAATAGGCAGAATGATAAAAGCGGGGCGACCCTGCGGCTGAAGTTCTTATATATGCGCTAGGCTACCATGCGGGCATTGAGGCCGCTTTAGGCTAGGCAGAATGATAAAAGCGGGGCGACCCTGCGGCTGAAGTTCTTATATATGCGCTAGGCTACCATGCGGGCATTGAGGCCGCTTTAGGCTAGGCAGAATGATAAAAGCGGGGCGACCCTGCGGCTGAAGTTCTTATATATGTATGAGGCCATATGTGCGGGCATTGAGGCCGCCATTGGGCTAGGCAGAATGACACGCGCACGCGTCTATACAAACGCGCGGCCTCGTCTTAGGCTCTGCAAAAGAAAGCCGTTTGACTAAACAGAAAGATACCTGCGCCGGGAATTATTTAATTTTTTTTTATTTTGCTTTGGGACTGATTTGGAAATTTAGCTCGAGAAATTTTTTTTATAAAGAAAAAAAATTTTGAGATGGCTTGGGGAGGACTGGGTTTTTGGGAAATGGGATTTTTTTAATATTTTAGATGTTTTTTGTGGATGGCGCGGGCATGTTAGAAACTTGACAGAAAAATACCGGCGCGGGAAAAAATATTATGAATGGGATGTT
>CAZZCR010000126.1:0-1097 GCA_964652995.1 uncultured Flavipsychrobacter sp.
CACTAGTGTTCGAAACCTAATCAGGTGGAATTGAAGAGGTGAGGTGCCTTGTCGGGGTCACCTCCACACATCATCACAATATTCCTTATAGCGTCATTGTCCAGTTCTAGTTCGAACTTCAGTCTCGCTATCTTGTAGCTTCCTATTTTATTTAGCTTTTTGTAGACTATAATGAGTGTTGCTAAAATCATGGTCATGTAGAGCATGACTTTTATTCCATTCGGACTGCGAGATACTAGATGCTTGGCATTTAAGTGTTGCTTGATAAACTTGAAAAAGACTTCAATTTCCCACCTTTGTTTATACCATGCAGCAATCTGATAAGGGTCTTCATCCAGGATATTTGTAATAAAGCAAATAGCATCGCCATTTGAATCTATAGTGCCTTTGATCACTCTGTACTGTTCTTGTGTCGGCTTTTCATCTTGATTGATTAAGTTGCCCGTTGTATCGCTTGTCAGTGTAACTGTACTATTATTGGGCTTTGGTGGCAAAATGTTATTGCTCTTTTCTCTACATCGTACATTAGGTTTGGTACGGCCTACAAAAAGCTTCTTCTCGACGGTAAACTTTTCAAAGTAATGACGGGATTGCAGACCTCTATCGAAAACAACAATATTTTCTTTATGCTGGTCATCTTCATCTATTAGTTCCCTTAGTGCCAAATCTTCACTTACGTGTGATTGTGCCGTATGGACTTTTACTTTAGAAGGCAAAGAACCTTTGATGTTCACACTATATTTCACAAACTTTTTGTCACTTGTTCCGTTTTCCATGCCAATAGAAAATAGCTTACTTGCTAATGCTACATAGGTGCTATCTGCTTTCGACAGCGCCTTTTCTTCTTTGAGACATTTATTGTAAATACCGAAAATGGTGTTGAATAACTGTTCAAAATAATCACAATTGATAGTGCAAATGCGGTCTCTTAAAGAATTGTATTTCCCGTCAAGTACGTCATAACCAGTAAACGATTTGAAATTGGCCGATTGTAAATAGGTCTCCATTACCCGCAAACTAAGCTTGTTACTGCGGAGCATTGAAAACAATATCAGTTTAAACATCAGTTCTCCTGATAGCTTTTTCACCTGGCTATC
>CAZZCR010000127.1:0-1090 GCA_964652995.1 uncultured Flavipsychrobacter sp.
TTAAAATTTCTAATTAATGTCAAAATTCTTAATTAATAAGAACATTAATTTACAATCACAAGACTTTAAATACTCATTAAGTTTAATGTCATATGTTAAAACACCCTCTAAACAGAGTGATAATTCACTTCCAAAGAATCTTTTGAAAAATTAGAGAGTTTCTAAAGAACCTGACAAAGTTGAATCTGATGATGACAATGTATAAAGTTATGAAGATGAGTCATTTAGTAATTCAAAAGGTAAATCAAAATACAATCATGCAAAAACTGTACTCTAAATACTTTACTTTATTGTATCTTTGCATTATCTATTAAGATTGTCTCTTTCCTTCTTAAATGTTGTGCTTATACCTTTGATTTTCTTCAAGAGTTATCGAAGTGTCATTATCAAATGAACATAATGTTTCTGTATTATTTGATGATTTTTATCATTTGTGATAGCATATTTCATTTAAAGCAACTTTCATAGCCATATCTAATCCACTCATCTTTAAGCTACTTTTGTAGACATCTACTGATTCACAAGATTCATTCATAGATGAATTAAACCATTTCTAATTACTAATATATTAATATATTTGTGATCATGTCCAATAAAATGAAAGATTGATGTACATGAATTAGTGTATATACATCTTCATTTGATTAGATTGTCTTCAGAAACATATCAATTTAGATGAGATCTTATTGAAGAAAGTTGTCTATTTGCATGTAAACTGAAATAAGAGTGACATTCTATTAGAAATACTTGCAATGTCACCAGTGTTATAATATAGATATTTGAGATATGTTTGAGAACTAATCCTGGAGGGCGACCTAGATGGTGTGTCTTAAGCTTAGATTTATCTGTTTGAAAACATAGTATATATGTTTTGTGACAATACGTATTATGGGATTTGTCACCTGTCTTTCAATATTTTTCATAGCAGAGCATTTAATCTTTTAAAATTGACAATTAATGTCATTTTTACATGTTCAATCAATGTTATCTTAAGATCAAAGTTTAGTTACTTTAATGATTCAATTCTCATCCAATACTTACAAAAGAAGATGGAATTAGATGGATCAGGACATCTATGAAACATAAGGGT
>CAZZCR010000128.1:0-1082 GCA_964652995.1 uncultured Flavipsychrobacter sp.
CCTGACTAATTAAGGAAGTTGTTCAATAAATAAATCATAGTTATACAAAGCTCCTGTATTCAGCAATGCATATTTTGTTATCACATTAAAGAAGATAAACGATGTATCGTTGTTTGGTCCTCTGTATTTCACTTTGGCATCCATGTTTATGTCACCAGACAAATACACCGGTGTTGCAAAATCAAAGTTGTACTGCTGTGTTGTGTTGGTAACATAATTTACTGCCTGACCAAATACTGGTATTTGATCATTACCAACGCCAACATATTTAACCTTCTTGTCAGCATTTGTATTGCCCGCCCACAGTGCCATTTTACCATTCACATCCACCTGCTCAAAACCATCGTAGCCTGGCAAATGATAGGTCTGAGCTGCAGTCATCGTTGTAAAATCAACCAATGTTCCTGTGGCTGTCATGGCTATTGCTCCTGCTGTCATAGCTCCTAGGTGGTTTCTATGTTTCACACTTACATAATAGCTCTCGCCTACTGCTCCCGTAAAGGTCAATGGCGAAATACCATCTGTAGATTCTACCACGTCACCATCTCTTTGAACCAAGGCCGACCTTGTCTTCAATATCGTAGCCGGATTGTTTTTGTCTCTTAACTCTACAAAAACCCAGTCAACTATGGCATCATTGCCAGCAGCCGACAATACTCCAGCACCCATCGTTTCGCCGCCACCGCCTACATGTGTAAATCTGCTGTTGGCTAATCCCGTGTAAGGCTCAAGGTTTGGTATTTGACTTGGCGATGCCGTCCTCAAATCGTCTCTCATGATACCTGTCATGATCGGGCCACCACTCGATGAAGTAGGAAGTAAGGCTCCTTGAAGCAATACTTTTAGGTTCAATTTTGCATTGGTTGCCGATATCGTGATTGAAACGGTAGCTTCTGCACATACATCAGGATTAGGAACGGTGTTACAAACCCTGTATCTCAAGGTAACTAGACCAGTTTCTCCCGGTGCAGGAACGTAAGACAAGATGCCAGTCAATGGATCAAAAGTCGCTGTTCCTGTCGCAGTTCCACCTGAAATGACAGTCAACGAGGTACCTGCTCCAGGTAAGAAATCATCGTTCG
>CAZZCR010000129.1:0-1052 GCA_964652995.1 uncultured Flavipsychrobacter sp.
ATAAGGGTGCGAATTGACATTCCGGATTTGTCTCCAATCCAGTTGGATACGGAATCGTCCCAATTCAATGTCGTCCAGGACGATGGGTTCTGTCTCGACCGAGACCGTCTGTTCCCTCAGATTCACGCTGCACAGCTCGAACTCGGAGTCGAGGGCCACGAATTCGTCGTACAGGTCGCGTTGAGCAGTCAGGGAGATCTGGTTTGACGCACTCTCGAGGGCGTGTAGCGCCAACTGGATCTGTGACTGGAGACACCCCAATTCAGACAGGACTTGCTGGCGGGCGTAATCGGCTGAGACGTTCCAGCCCTTCCGGAGTGCGGTGGAGAGAGACTGTGTCAACTGGGGCAGCGTCGTGCGGAGACGATAGTTCAAATGCGGCAGCTGGAAGTCGGCGGCGGGCGGTTCTAACGCGCGTTGCAGGCGTCCGGCGGCACGCCAGAGAAGTCGATTGAAAGTGGCCATGGTGACCTTTCTCCAAACTGAAAAGGCCCCTGGCCGTCAAAAAATGACCGCCAGGGGCGAACTGGAATCCCGGAAATTTGCGTCAACCTTTGATCAAGCCTGACAGGCCCCCTCGATCTTGGTGGGTGTAAAGCTCACTCGATCGCCGTCCTGAACAATTTGATCAGCCGCAGCGGGCTGCCGATTGACGCGGATGAGGTAATCGATCGGACTCCCCTCTGGAACTCGTTGAGCAAACAATTGAGCAACAGTGATGCCTTCTTCGATTTCGATGTGGTCTGCGAAACCGGCGCCGTCGTTATTAATGTACAAAATGCGCATTCTGAAAAACTCCTGATGAAATGACTGAACCGAGTGACGCAGACATTGCATCCCGCGGTTCGAAGAGGGGCGATGGGCCTAACGCCGACGAAATGGCGGCCGGCGCTGGTAATGTTGACTGCGTGAATTTTGGCGGGTGGGCCGTGGCCCTGCCGGTCCGTTGCCGATTCGGCCGGATGTCACCGCAAGCCAGGCTGGAACCGATCAACACAATTGACGTGATGATCAGAACCAGCCACGATTGGCAAGCAAGTCCCAGTATTCCA
>CAZZCR010000130.1:0-1032 GCA_964652995.1 uncultured Flavipsychrobacter sp.
TAGCTGTTGATGAGTTAACCAATATCGATGTTGGTGGCGAACAAGGACTCAAGCCAACCGCTATCGGTGCCGAACTTGACTGTTGTACCGGGGCACATGAGCCATCTCCTAAATTCACAATACTAAACACGGCTGTATATAGTCCTTTGGTTGCAAAGGTTACACTACCTGTGCTTGTACCTGTACCTGAACTTGGAGAAACCCCTGTTGAAGGAATGATTACCCACTGAACAGAACTGTTTGGCGTACCTCCACTCATGGTGAATGAGGCGGTTGCTCCTTCGCTGATAGCTGCCGAGGCAGGACTAACAGCTACACTACTTGCACTTGGTTTTGCACAAGGACTTAAAGGTGCTTCTACTGTGAATTGACCCGTTGCTGTCGCAAAACTTGGCTCACTACAACCCACAGGCGTATTTGAATTCTTAGTACTAAACAATACTTGATACTCTCCTGCAATATTAAAGGTTACTAAGCCCGTACTTGTGCCTGTTCCGGTATTTGGAGATACACCATTGCTTGGGAAAATCGCCCAAGTGGTGGTGGTTCCAGCCGTTGCTCCTGTAAGGGTAAAGCTTGCCGTATTACCCGTTTTGATAGATGCGGCTGAGCCTGATACCACACCAGGATCAACAGGGGTACATGGAATACATGCGTTGACCGTTGCCGTTACTGCACTTGAGGCCGCACTGTAACAGCCACTTGCTGATTTACCGTATAAATAATACGTTCCTGAAGCGGCTGCCGCTGGTGTTGCAACCAAGGTTCCTGACGTTGGGTTGCTTGCTACGGTATGCCATTCGTACGTTACGCCCGAAACCGCTGCCGGTTGTAAGCTTGTTAAATCAACCGTAGTGGCTGGACATACATTGCTCTTGCTTGTTGCCGTGGGTACAACAGTACTTGGCGTGGCATTTACCGTAATCGTAGTTGTGGCAGGTGCTGAGGTACATCCTGATATAGTCTGCGTTAAACTGACTGTATAAGTTCCTGCCACAGTACTATTAAAGGTATTGCTTGCCGTTGTGCCTG
>CAZZCR010000131.1:0-1013 GCA_964652995.1 uncultured Flavipsychrobacter sp.
TAGGGTCTGCTGAAAAACTCAAGTTTAACTGATGAATCTTGGAGAAGTACAAATATTGTTAAAATTAGCCAGCGAAGTCATTTGCTGGCTAATTTTTTTTATCCAAAGCCTATACTGAAAAACTAGGGCGAGCGGTACCCGCCCAGCCATTTTGACCAGGTTTAGTACCAAGACGATCATCGCAACCCATGCTTCACTAGTTGATTTTAGTTTGGCTCTGATTTTATCCATTCCATATCCTCTTTTGCCTTGGCCAAACTTGCTTTCTATCGGATTGCGTTCGCCTGGACTTACGTGCTGCTCAGGCACCGCCTTTGGTCTTCCTAAGGGTTTGGCTATTAGTATTATTGACAAATCCTTTAACTTCTTTCTATTTTCTCTGGTGCAATATATTTTGTCGGCTAAGACCTCTTTTGGATAAAACCCGTGCCTTTTTTTATACTGTTCTATGTAATCCATTAGGTGCGTTCCTTCATTAAAGGCATCCCAAGAGAGTTCATCTATATAGCTTATGCCATCCACCATAGATAGGTTTATTTTACTCCCAAACTCCACTTTGGCGTTTGCTTTACCTCTCACTATTGGTCTTACATGTGGTTGATGAATACTCACTATTCGGTCTGCTATGGTATGGGTTTTGGTTTCGTACATTTTCAATTGTTGTTCATAACAGCATTGAATCACCCAGTAATATTTGAGCATTCGTGCATCTAATGGAATTTCTTTGCCCAGAAGGTCAAGCAATTTTGTAATTGTCCCAAAGTTTCTTTTTAAATATCGCAACTGCTTCCCAACTGCTACATGGATTTCATTTTTGTTTTTGCTTTTCTTTTGGGCTGTTTTTAGATAGTCTTTTCGTGCCTCTTGTCTATATGTTCTGGGCTTAACCTTTAAGTCACTTTTTTTATACAAAATGTCTATCATCAACTCGCTTTTCTGACGACAATCATTCAATAGATTCAAATCCGTGGGATAGGCTATTTCTTGAGGACAAGCCGTGGCATCATAAAGAA